>NZ_JAILWZ010000013.1:0-1359848 GCF_019916045.1 Marinobacter sp. AL4B | reverse complement strand
TTGTCAACTGCTTTTTGAAGAATCTTTAAAACGTTTTCTTCAAATCTTTCAAGCAGTTACCGCTTCGTTGCTGACCGTGTTTAGCGGCTAGCCCCTCAAGCGAGATGCGCATTCTACAGACATCCCTGAGGGTGTCAACGGCCAATTTGAAAAAAACTCAAATTGGCCGATCCAAGGCTTTTCAGTCGATCACCAATACCCGCGCGATCTTCTTCTTACCCGCCTGGATGACGCAGTCATCACCCTTAACAAACATACGATTACCTTCGAACTTCTGGCCATCCAGATACACCGCACCGCGCCCCAACACATCACGAGCTGCCGCACCGTTTTTCACCAGACCAGCCAACCGGAGCACAGACGCCATCGGCATTCCGGGCTGCCCTTCCAATGACACCTCTACTGTTGGCACGTTTTCCGGAATCTCACCCAACGCCACCCGATTGCCTGCCGACTTATGAGCTGACTTCGCCGCCTCTTCATCGTGGAAACGGGTGATCAGCTCTTCAGCCAGTACCTTCTTATAGTCTTGCGGGTTCGCGCCAGCTTGCACAGAGGCGCGGTACTCTTCCACCTCCGCCATAGGGCGGAAGCTGAGTAACTCGAAGTAACGCCATAACAACTCATCGGGCACCGACAACAGCTTGGTGTACATTTCTCCTGGCGAGTCATTCACACCTACATAGTTGCCCAGCGATTTGGACATTTTCTGCACACCATCCAGACCTTCAAGGATCGGAACAGTGATAACAGCCTGGGGCTTCTGCCCATAGTGCTTCTGGAGCACGCGCCCCATCAGCAGGTTGAACTTCTGATCTGTACCACCTAACTCAACATCAGCCTCCAACGCTACTGAGTCGTAACCCTGTATCAAAGGATAAAGGAACTCATGAATAGCGATGGACTGCTCAGCACGGAAACGTTTAGTGAAGTCATCACGCTCCAGCATACGAGCAACAGTGTATTGCCCGGCAAGCTTGATCATCTCAGAGGCACTCAACTTACCCATCCACTCGGAGTTGAACACCACCCGAGTTTTAGCGGGATCCAGAATCTTGAACACCTGCTCTTTATAGGTAATGGCGTTTTGCATCACCTGCTCTTCACTAAGCGGTGGCCGAGTTGCACTCTTACCACTGGGGTCACCGATCATTCCGGTAAAATCGCCAATCAGAAAAATGACCTCGTGACCCAGATCCTGAAACTGCCGCAACTTATTAATAAGCACGGTGTGCCCTAGATGCAAGTCAGGTGCAGTTGGATCAAAGCCAGCCTTTACCCTTAAAGGACGCCCCTCTTTCAACTTTGCGATCAGATCTTCTTCTGGAATCAGCTCATCTATTCCGCGCTTAATGATGGCTAATGCTTCATCTAGTGATGCCATGAACCTAGTTTCCCCAGCTTTGACTGCAAAACGGTAGAAGCGGCCAGTTACACAGCTCTACAAAAGAATGCTGCGATTTTCCGGCGCTACTTGATAAAGTGTATGCTCAGTTTTTGACCAAACCCTGCATATCAGGGGCGGCATTATATCAGTGGCAGCGGCTTTTGTACGCCCGCCCGAAGCGGTAACCGTAATGTTCGCCACTGTCCTGATTCTTTTATATGCGGTAATCTGATGGTCTATACTTGATCAGGCGCTTTAATTAGCCGACACAACTACCCGGAATTTCGATCATAATGGGTGAGCACCGTGCTTAAAACCTTCCCCAAATCACATTTAACGCTCGCCGCTGCGGCAACAATTGCTGTAACTGCGGCCGCGCTTATGAGCCCAAGCTCAGACGTTGAAGCCAAGCGCATGTCCTACCCGGTTGACCTTAACCAAGGCACTGTTTCCGGGTCTGGCGCTCCTGTAATTTCCGCTCCAACGAACCAAAGCACTGGCCGACAGGCTGCTGAAATCCCAATTCCGAGCAATTCCGTTGAACAAGCTCTTGCGGCCACGAAGGCTCCACCCGCCGCCATTGCTGCTCCGGAAGCGCCAGAAGTTCAGTGGAAAGAGTTTCGCATTAAATCGGGCGACACCTTGTCGTCTTTGTTCAAAAAAGCGGGGTTTAACGACGGTGTGATGCTGTCGGTCATTCACGGTGAAGGCGAGGCCGATAAACTTCAACGCTTGTATGCCGGCGAAGACATCCGGTTTGGCCTGGACGATGAAGGCGATTTGGTAGCCGTTGAACTTCAGCGTAGCCGCCTTGAGTCCCTTAAAATCGAAAAGACCGAAAACGGCTATGCCGGCGAAACCGAAGTTCGTGAACCTGAAATTCGTCCGGCCTTTGCTGCGGGAGAGATCGATGGTTCCCTTTACCTTGCCGCGCGCGATGCAGGCATGGATGATCGACTCACCATGGAGTTAGCCGGCATTTTCGGTTGGGACATCGACTTTGTTTATGACGTTCGCAAAGGCGATCGCTTCGAAGTGGTTTACGAACAACTGTACATCGACGGCGAAGAATTCAGCACAGGCCGCATCCTCTCCGCCAAGTTCACCAACCGTGGCGACGAGAACATCGCTCTCCTATATACCGACTCGAACGGTGAAAGCGACTACTACACGCCCGGCGGGCAAAGCATGCGCAAGGCATTCTTGCGCGTCCCCATTAACGCCCGTCTTTCGTCACCGTTTAACCTGCAGCGCCGTCATCCGGTATTGGACATCGTGCGCCCACACGAAGGCACTGATTACGCAGCCCCTCCAGGCACGCCGATCAAAGCCGCCGGCAATGGTCGGGTAAAGTTTGCTGGCTGGAAAGGTGGTTACGGTCGCACCGTAGTCCTCAAGCATGGCGACAACATAACGACCCTTTACGCGCACATGAGCCGCCTAGGCAAAGGCATCAAAAATGGCACACGCGTCAAACAAGGGCAGACTATAGGTCATGTGGGCTCATCAGGCATGGTAACCGGCCCTCACTTGCATTATGAATTCCGGGTTAACGGTGTCGCGAAGAACTCACGTACCATCAAGCTGCCGGATGCACAGCCTATTCCGAAGTCTGAACTGGCTCGCTTCAAGCAGGTGACCAGTCAAAGCCTTGCTCAACTCAACGTATTCCTAGAGAGCCAAAACCAGCTGGCTCTTGCTACGGACAACTAACAGTGGGCTACTGGCTTGGCCTTATGTCAGGCACCAGCATGGATGCAGTCGATGCCGTGCTGGTGTCTTTCGAGTCCCAGAGCCTGACTATTCACGCCACGCACTCTCTCACCTATCCAGATAGCCTTCGACAAAGACTGATCTCAGCAACTCGAGATCACGGCACTCCCGACGAACTCGGTGAGCTGGACACTCTGGTTGGGCAGTGTTTCGCGCGAACCGCCTCGGAGCTGATCGCACAAACCGGCATAGCCGCCAGCGACATTTCCGGCATAGGCAGCCACGGACAAACTATCCGGCACCAACCCTCCGGCTCCGCCCCTTTCTCTATGCAAATTGGTTGCTCCGCGTTCATCGCGGAAGCAACCGGCGTGACCACGGTATCGGATTTTCGTAGCAGAGACATCGCAGCCGGCGGGCAAGGCGCACCCTTAGTGCCGGCGTTTCACAAATGGCTTTTCGAATCCAAGGAACAGGATCGCTGCATTCTGAATCTCGGCGGTATCGCCAACATCACTTGGCTGCCTGCCGGCAACCGGAAACCCATCATTGGATTTGATACCGGCCCTGCCAACGCACTACTCGATGCCTGGTGCTTGGATCAAACCGGCCGCCATTACGACGAAGATGGGCACTTGGCCAGCGAAGGCACCACGCAGCAAGAGCTGCTGTCCAGCATGTTGTCGGATGCTTATTTCAGTAAGCCCGCGCCTAAGAGTACCGGCAAAGAACGCTTTAATCTCGATTGGATTCGCACCCACCTCCAACGCTTCCCGGATTTGGCTCCGGAAGACGTTCAGCGCACACTCCTGCAGTTGACCGTCACCACCATCCTGCAACAGTTACCTCAAGAAACGGCAAACATGGCGGTATATGCCTGTGGAGGCGGAACGTTTAACGCGTTGCTGATGAACGAATTGCGGATGGGTCTAGGCTCGGTTGGACTTGCAACAACCGCAGAGCTCGGATTGGATTCACAATGGGTAGAGCCGGTAGCGTTCGCCTGGCTTGCCCGGCAGGCCTTGAAAGGCCTACCGGGCAATGTACCGGAAGTGACCGGCGCTTCGGGGGAAAGGGTACTCGGGGCAATCTACCCCGCTTAAAAATCAGATAGAGAAGGAGCTACCGCAGCCACAGGTTGAGCTGGCGTTGGGGTTTTGAACTACAAATTGAGAACCCTGAAGCCCTTCTTGATAAACCACGGTGGCACCAACCAGGTACTGATAACTCATAGAATCGACCAGTAACTTTATGCCATCACGTTCGATGACCGTGTCATCTTCTTCCTGACTTTCATCAAAAGAAAAACCGTACTGGAAGCCTGAACAGCCACCACCCGTCACGAAAACCCGTAGTTTCAGCTCCGGATTTTCCTCTTCTTCGATCAACTCGCGCACCTTGGCAACCGCGCTGTCACTAAAAAACAGCGGCGAGGCCATTTGCTGCTGGACTACACTCAAGGGTTGCCTCCGGCACTAAAAGATATTTGCACGATTATGGTATTCCTGACTAAAACAGTCAACTATTCGAACGCTCCCTCACTCTCCAGCTCGGGATCAACGGTTTCGGACTGTTCGTGAGAAAGGAGCCCGGTTGTCTCTGTCTGGCGAATCAGGTTGCCATTTACTGCGGCCCCCATAGCCATTTCGATCAACTGGTAATAAACACTTCCATTGACACTCGATTTCTCAGCCAATTCCAAATGGCTGGACGAACGCACATCTCCGTGCACGGTACCATTTATAATGATGTGCGGCGCAATCACGTCTCCGGTAATCTGCCCCACCTCGGACAAGCGGATAACCGCATCACTACCGTCTTCAGCGATCACCCGACCCTTGATTTTTCCATCCACGTGTAACCCGCCTGAAAAGCGAATATCGCCTTCAATGGTCGTGCGTGCCGAAATCAAAGTGTCAAAACGGTTAGACGAGCGGTGTCGTGCCTGCTTTTTCTTATTAAACATTTCAGTTTCCTGTTACCTGTTCCCAGTCGAATGTACTCTCTGCCTGCGCCGTTTTCTGGCCTCCTGCCTGGGCAACAACCTGTATTTCCAATGGTTCAAACTCTTCTGGCAAGCTTAAGCTACCTTCAATATCTTGAAAATAACGAAACTTGAACTTCACCCCGAGATCATCGATATCTTCTGACAAATCCCGCAGCGCAATTACCTGCTTTTCACCGTCAACCGTGCCGATGACGTTCACCGCCACGAGCCCTGACACATAGCGATTATTGTTACCGACCTGGGTCAGCACCATTTTAAAACTATAGCGCCCATCACCACGAGCCGGCGAAAGCGTGAAGTTATCCACCTGCAGGCCTTTGCTGACTTCTGTCGGCGCCATGATGTTGCGGTAAAACGTCAGGTCTGCGTTCAGTTCGGAAATCTTCGTTTCCAGATCAACAATTGCATTTCTTGCATCGCGCATGGCCTGCTCATCAATTGCACGGCCCCGCTCCAGATTAATCACCTGCTGACGCGCCGAATGATACTGTTCTCGTAGGTTATCCACTTCGTGGACCAGCAACTCTTTGCTTTCTTCCGCCGATGAAAACCGGAACCCACCCTGCGCCATTCCGGCCATGTAACCGGAAATGGCCGCAACAATCGTAAATCCGAGCAGAATTAACGTCCGACGCAGGCGATACCCCCGCCGATGCCGGATAACAACGTATTCCTCTGAAGGCTTAGGCGCGTCGCTCACAAATCAACCTCAGGGTAGCATGGCAGGGGCATTCAGCCCCAGCCGCTCATCCAGCCCGAACATGATATTCATATTTTGGACTGCCTGGCCGGCGGCCCCTTTGACTAAGTTATCAATGACGGAGGTGACAATCACCACATTGCTCTGTTCCTGACGGTGCAACGCCATACGACAATGGTTGGCACCACGCACGCTGCGGGTTTCAGGGTGGCTACCAAACGGCATGACATCCACGAAAGGCTCATTTTGATAACGCTCTTCAAACAGAGCTTGCAAACGGTCAAAATCAGCAACGTCGGTTAATTCTGCGTAGAGCGTTGCTTCTATACCTCGAATCATCGGCAACAGGTGAGGAACGAAGGTTACACCCACATCCTGACCAGCAGCCCAACCCAAGCCCTGACGAATCTCGGGCAAGTGACGGTGACCGGATGCGCCGTAGGTTTTAAAACTTTCACCGATTTCACCATGCAGCATCCCGGCGTTCGCCTGACGGCCGGCACCACTGGCACCCGACTTGGCATCTGCGATCAACCGTGAGGGGTCCACCAAACCCTGTTCAAGAAGTGGGAGCAAGCCCAGCTGAACGGCTGTTGGGTAACACCCGGGGTTCGCCACTAACTGGGCCTTGCGGATTTCTGCACGGGCCACTTCCGGCAACCCGTAAACGGCTTTCTCGGCCCACTCCGGACTTGCATGAGGCATTCCATACCACTTCGCCCATACATCGAGGTCTTTAAGGCGAAAATCTGCGGAAAGGTCCACCACACGAGTGCCCGCTTTCATCAGCTCCGGTACCATGCGAGCCGCCACACCATGAGGCGTTGCAAAAAACACCAGATCGCATTCCGCCAGCTGCTCAGGGTCAGGCTCGGAGAACGCCAGGTCAAAGTGGCCTCGCAAATTGGGGTACATATCCGCCACGGGCATACCTGCCTCGGAGCGCGAAGTGATGCATTTCACTTCGACCTCAGGATGAACGGCGAGAATCCTTAACAGCTCCACGCCTGTGTACCCGGTACCACCAACGATGCCTAATTTAATCACTCTCTTCTCCAACGTAATCTGGTCAGAATTTGGCGTTAGTCTAACATGATAAACCAAGGACTTATTGCAGCCAGCCCGCCCAAAGCTACAATGGAGTCCCATTCTTTTTGAACAACGTGTTCGAACAACCGGAATTCAGCCCACATGCGCAATATCAGGCAACAGGTTACGGAAAACCTGATACACGTTTTCCGAGGAAGGCTCGCCGGCGTGGATGCCCTTCCCCAGCTTGCCGTCCTTGGTTTGCTTTCCGGCATTGTCACCGGTGCCGTGATCCTGTTGTTTCGTTTTGCTATTGAATGGCCCCTGGATTACTTCTTTCCGGGCAACGGCTCAGAAAACTTCGAAGATCTGGACATCCTTACCCGAGGAATTTTACCCCTTGCCGGCGCGGTCGCGTTGGGGCTTTTTTTGCACAAACTGGGCATCCATGACCGCAAGGTGGGGATCGCCCATGTCATGGAGCGCCTCAATTACCACCAGGGTTATATCTCACTCAAAAGCGCCATCGTTCAATTCATCGCCGGCGTTACCACGGTGGTCAGCGGCCAGTCCGCCGGCCGGGAGGGGCCAGCAGTGCATCTCGGTGCGGCTTTCTCGAGCATACTTGGTCAATGGATGCGCTTACCCAACAACAGCATTCGGACCCTCGTCGCCTGCGGCTGCGCCGCGGCTATCTCCGCATCCTTCAACACCCCGATCTCCGGTGTCATCTTCGCCATGGAAGTGGTGATGATGGAGTACACCATCGCCGGCTTTACGCCCATTATCTTGTCGGCAGTGAGCGCCGCCATCGTCACCCAAGTGGTCTACGGCACCGAACCGGCCTTTAGCGTTCCGGCGCTGACCATGAATTCCTTGCTGGAAATCCCCTGGATACTCGCGATAGCGGTGATCATCGGCATTGCCGCCGCCGGTTTCATCCAATTGGTAGACAGCCTGGGGCGTTATCACCATCGCCCGGTGATTTTGCGCATATTCGTAGCCGGCCTTTTGATGGTTCCGTTTGCTATCTTCGTGCCCGAAACAATGGGCATTGGCTACGACACCGTGGGTCACACCATTAATGGAGTACTCGGTTTCTGGTTATTATTAGGGGTTGGCTGCGCCAAGCTGCTGATCACAGGAACCTCTATCGGCCTTGGCATGCCAAGCGGGGTAATCGGCCCGACGTTATTTATTGGTGCAACCCTGGGCGGGGCCATGGGTCTGATAGGAGCAGCCTTTGCCCCCGAGGTGGCATCGTCTGTCGGCTTTTACGCCATGCTCGGCATGGGTGCCATGATGGGCGCGGTATTGCAGGCGCCTTTAGCGGCGTTGATGGCTCTCTTGGAACTCACCCATAACCCCAACATCATTCTGCCAGGCATGCTGATTATTACCACCGCCACGCTGGTCACGAGCGAAGCGTTCGGCAAGAAGTCGTTATTCATCACCGTTCTGAAAAGCCAAGGACTCAGCTACCAGAACTCACCGGTCACGCAAGCGCTGAGGCGGGTATCCGTTGGCGCTATCATGGACCGAAACATTCTACGCATTGAACGCCAACTCACCCTAGAGGAAGCGCGCAAAGCGCTATCTTCACAACCCAAGTGGCTCTTGGTGGATGGCAACAGCGGTCCCACCTCATTGCTACCTGCTGTTGATCTGGCTCGATACCTTGAGGAGCTTAGCGAGGTAAACTCCGAAGATGCACCTGAACAGCCCGAGAGCTTGGACTTGATGCAAATCCCGGCCAACCGGCGAGACGTTGCGCCTGTGCAATATCAAGCCACGCTAGAGCAAGCCCTCAACGAATTTGAGCAAACCAAGGCAGAGGCACTTTACGTGCAGCGCCATGTCGCACCCATGATCCAGCGAGTTTATGGTGTTGTGTTGCAATCCGATATTGAAAGTTACTACCAATACCGCCGGAGTTAACACATGTTATGGGTTAAAGCGTTTCATATTATTTCACTGGTGTGCTGGTTTGCCGGCATTTTCTACTTGCCTCGCCTGTTCGTTTACCACGCAGCGTGCGAAGACAAGCCGGGGCAAGAGCGCTTCAAGGTCATGGAGCGTAAACTCTACCGGGGGATTACCACGCCTTCCATGATCGCCACGGTCATCTTTGGCGTGTGGCTGCTCAGCTACAATGTATCGGGCTATTTCAGTCAGGGCTGGTTGCACGCGAAGTTAACCTTGGTAGCCTTGCTGATTGTGTATCACTTCTACTGCGGCCATCTGGTGAAAGTATTCCAAAACGACAACAACACCCGTAGCCACGTGTTTTACCGCTGGTTTAATGAACTGCCCGTATTCATTCTGATCGCGGTTGTCATTCTTGCCGTTGTTAAGCCTTTCTAAGGAGATTCATCATTAACAGCTACTCACGCCCCCATGTTCTGGTGCTATCCGGGCTGGATCCGTCCGGCGGCGCAGGCATTCAGGCAGACATCCAGGCCATTACATCTTTGGGCGGGCACCCCTTGCCCGTGCTGACCTGCCTGACCGTACAAGACACAAAAAATGTGTACGGCGCCCAAGCCATTGACCCGGCAATCATCCGGCAGCAACTCGAGTGTCTGGACAAAGACATCCCCATACACGCGGTAAAAACGGGCGCCATGGGCAACGCCGCAGTGGTCAACGTTCTCATGGAGTTTCTCGATAGCCACCCGGAGTTACCGCTTATCGTGGACCCAGTGATCAAGGCAGCCGGCGGCGGAGACCTAGCCGATGACGAACTGGTCAAAGCGATGAAAGCCTCATTGTTTGCCCGAGCCGAAATGATCACACCGAACGGGGTTGAGCTTCTGCAGCTGGGCAACTGTGACAGCGAAAGCCAAGCCGCCGACAAACTGCTATCAGCTGGCTGCAAATCGGTACTGGCTACCGGTGGTCACGGAACCGGTCATCACATCATCAACACCTTGTACAGCGCCGGGCATGAGCCCAAGGACTGGCAGGTTGAGCGCATTGGTGTCAACGAATACCACGGCACCGGTTGTACGCTGGCCGCAGCCATTGCAGCCGGCATTGCCAGCGGGCTGTCTGCTCGAGCGGCTATATCCCAAGCCCAGAATTACGTCAGCCGCACCCTTTTGAGTGCGTTGAATATCGGCCATGGCCAAAGAGTACCCAACAGGGGCATTCCGTGGGAACGCTGAAACCATCTCTTCAGCGCGGCCTGTACGCCATCACCGACAATCGCCTTACTCCCCCGGATCATCTACTGCAGTCCGTAGAAGCCGCGCTAGCGGGCGGCGCAGTGTTGGTCCAATATCGGGACAAGCTTTCATCGACAACTGAACGGCTGCGCCAAGCGACGGATTTGGCTAGCCTTTGCCAGAATGCAGGCGTGCCGTTACTCATCAATGATGATCCGGAATTGGCGCACCGGGTGGGTGCCCAAGGCGTACATTTAGGACAAGACGACTGGAGCTTGGCCGATGCCCGAAAGCTGCTGGGGCAAGATGCCATTATTGGCATTACCTGCCACCACCAGATGGAGCTGGCCGACATCGCCAAAGCCGAAGGGGCCGACTATTTGGCCTTTGGTCGTTTTTACCACTCTGGCACAAAACCCGGCGCACCCCGTGCGGACGTTAACGTGTTGAGCGACGCACGGCGTTTAGCGCTTCCAGTGACGGCCATTGGTGGCATTACAACCGATAACGCGGAACCACTGATTCGTGCCGGTGCTGACCTTATTGCAGTAGTGGGCGGACTGTTCGGGGGTAGCCCCGCAGACATAGAAGCGAAAGCCAGGCTGTTCAGCCAACTGGTTACTTCACATCACCCACTATCGACACATTCCAATCGACAGGAGTAAACCATGAGTCATTCTGAAGAACTGTTCGAACAGGCGCAAAAATACATCCCCGGTGGTGTCAACTCTCCGGTTCGGGCATTTCGCGGCGTGGGCGGTACCCCGGTGTTTTTCAAGCATGCCGAGGGCGCTTATCTCTACGATGAAGACGACAAGCGCTACATCGATTTCATCGGCTCCTGGGGCCCGATGATTCTGGGCCACTCAGACCCTCGCATCAAAGACGCCCTGCACGCTCAGGTTGACCTTGGTGTAGGCTACGGCGCCCCAACCGCTATTGAAACCGAGATGGCAAAGAAAGTATGCGAATTAGTGCCTTCAATCGATATGGTGCGGATGGTTAACTCCGGAACCGAAGCCACTATGAGCGCCATTCGTCTGGCGCGCGGTTACACCGGTCGCGACAAGATCGTAAAGTTTGAAGGCTGCTACCACGGCCACGTGGATTCCCTGCTGGTAAAAGCGGGCTCCGGCGCACTGACACTGGGCGAGCCTAACTCCCCGGGCATTCCCGCCAGCTTGGCCGCACTCACACTCACACTCGATTTCAACGACATCGAGGGCGTGCGTAAAACCTTCGAGGAAATGGGCGATCAAATAGCGGCGATTATCGTGGAACCCGTAGCCGGAAACATGAACTGCATTCCGCCGGTTCCGGGATTCCTCGAAGGTCTGCGCGAGGTATGTGACGAGCACGGAACGGTACTGATTTTTGATGAAGTGATGACCGGCTTCCGGGTTTCTCTGGGCGGCGCTCAGGGCTTATTCGGCGTGACTCCGGATCTGACTGCTCTGGGCAAAGTTATCGGTGGCGGTCTGCCGGTGGGTGCGTTTGGTGGCAAGCGTGAAATCATGGAACACATTTCACCGCTGGGCCCCGTATATCAGGCCGGCACTTTGAGCGGCAACCCGCTGGCAATGGCCGCAGGCCTGACCACTCTGAACGCTATATCTGAATCCGACTTCCACGACCGACTAATCGAAAAAACCAACAAGGTACGCGACGGCATCAAAGTCGCGGCCGACGAAGCGGGTATCCCGCTCGCAGTGCAATCTGCCGGTGCCATGTTTGGTTTCTTCTTCACCAACGAATCGTCGGTCACCAGCTTTGCTCAAGTGATGGAATGCGATGCCGAACGCTTCAAGAAGTTCTTCCAGGGCATGTTGGCAGAAGGTGTGTACCTCGCACCCTCCGCCTTCGAAGCAAGCTTCGTGTGTGCGGCGTTGTCCGACGAAGACATCGAGTTCACCTTGGCGGCCGCCCGTAAGGTAATGGCCACGCTGTAAACAGCCGTGAAACTGTAAGAGGCCAAGGATGGCCTCTACCCATTAAAGCGCTCTCGCCCGATCTTCAGCTTGGGAAGCCCCTGCCACATTACCTCGCGCTCTGCGAATGTCCGCCAGCAGCAACCAGCCAGACCGCTGCATTCGGGAATCGTTACCCGCCAGCGACAGGCCCTTCAACGTAAACTGCTCAGCAGCGCCCAGATTATTTCCAGCCACGTAAGCTTCCGCCAGTTTGAAATAAACCTCCGCCGACCGCGGCGCTACGCGCTGGGCCCGCTCTAGCCGCGAAATAGCACCAGCAGAATCACCCTGCCGCAACCGTTGGTCGGCATCGCGAATCAGAGCGACTGCCGCGGCAGGCAATTCATCACCGGATTCGCGATAGCTGGGCGAACGGGTAGGCTGTTCTGGCGCAGGGGTAGGCTCACTGACGTCGGACTGCTCGCTCTTGCGCCAGACTTGAGGTTCGGACGTTTCCGGCTTAGACGCTCTGGGCGGCTCCGGTGCTTTCGACTGCCCGTCACCCCCCATGGGCACATAAATAGAGCCACCGCCTGGCGCCGTGCAACCGGCCAAACCGAGCATGAACGCGAAGCTGGCCGCGTGCGTTATCGTTACTTTTTTCATCGAAACAATCCTTCAAACCAACTGCGTATTTGCCCACCAAAATCGCCGTTGCAACCGGTGTGAGTGTCGGGCTCACTGCCGGCCACAAAGGGTATCAGGCGTGCATTCTGGCACCCTTCCCCCGTCAGGGCGTTGGCTTCAGTATCCACCCAATGATACTGCACCCCGTCTGGCATGACAGGTGAAAACCCGTGCTGGGGAATCTGCGCCATCATTGTGGACCAAATGGGCAAAGCCCCCGAAGCCCCGGTGAGCGAGGTTGAGCCGTTGTCGTCCCGGCCGACCCAGGCGACCGCCAGCAAATCACCGCTAAAGCCGGCAAACCAGGCGTCCCGCCCGTCGTCGGTGGTGCCGGTTTTGCCTGCCAGCGTTAGCTGATCCGGCAAGGTGTAATATGCCGAGCGGCCGGTACCTTCTTGCATGGTTTCCTGCATAGCGTACTGCACCAAATGCACCGCAGCCGGGTCTGCCACTTGATCCACTTTCAGGTTATAGCGTGACAGCGGCTCGTTGTCGGCATCCGTTACCTCACGAATGGTACGCAAGGGCGTGTTAAAGCCCGAAGTTGCCAGACCTTGATACAGCTGAGCCACATCCACCGGTGCCAAATTCACAGAACCCAACAGCATTGAGGGGTAATCCGATATCGGGCTGGTGATGCCAAACGCTCTCAGTTTTTCCTGCACTTTAGGAATTCCGACATCCAGACCCACTCGAACCGCCGGCAGGTTATAGGATTTGGACAGCGCGCGGTGCAAAGGCACTTCGCCCCGTTCCTGCTTGTCGAAGTTTCTCGGCTGCCACAATTTGCCGTCATCGAATTCCAGCGTAAACGCCTGGTCTTTAACCGGAGTGATCAACGTATACCGTTCAGCCTGCTCAAGCGCGGCCAGATACACAAACGGCTTGATCAGGGACCCCATCGGGCGCCTGGCATCCACTGCCCGGTTGAAACCGGCAAAACTCGGATCTTTACCGCCAACCAAAGCCAGCACTTCGCCAGTGTCTTTTGCCGTGACCACCAAGGCAGCCTCCAGCTCATCCGAGCCAGGCAACTTGGGTAACGTCTTACTAACAGAGGCCTCAGAGGCATGCTGAACCGCCGGGTCCAACGTTGTGAAAATCCGCAAACCCTCACTTTGCAGATCTTCTTCCTGGTAATCCCGTGCCAGGTGTCGGCGAACCAGATCGATGTAGGCCGGGTAACGGTTGTCTGTAAACGAAGGCTTGCCGCTGACGCCCAAAGGCTTGGCCTTCACCGTTTTCGCCTCTTGCTCAGTCAGCAGCCCGGCTTCCGCCATTTCATCCAACACCAGATTACGACGCGCGGTCGCTCGTTTCGGGTGGCGCCTCGGATTGTAGTAACTGGGACCTTTCACCATACCCACTAACAGAGCCATTTGATGCGGAGCCAGGTCTTTCAGACGCTCGCCAAAATAAAACTGGCTGGCCAGACCAAAGCCATGAATGCTACGCATACCGGCTTGGCCGAGATAAACCTCATTCAGGTACGTTTCAAGAATGTCATCTTTCTCGTAATGCAGCTCGAGCAGGATCGACATCAAGGCCTCGTTGCCTTTACGCAAAAGGGTTTGCTCGCGGGTCAGGAAGAAGTTCTTCACCAGCTGTTGGGTCAACGTACTGCCGCCCTGCACCACTCTGCCCGCTTTGATATTCACCAACATAGCCCGGGCAATCGATAGCGGAGCCAAACCAAAGTGGCTATAAAATTCCCGATCTTCCACCGCCATTAAGGTGCTGGGCAATAACTCGGGGACCTCTTCAAGCTGCACCAAAACCCGATCTTCGCGGTGGGCCGGATAAATACCGCCAATCTGCGCAGGCTCAAGCCGAACGATGGGCGATTTAGGCCCAGCGACCACCGAGAACGACCGGACCTTGTCGCCACTCACCACCAGAGAAATACGACGACGGGGTTCCTCTCCATCCGGAAATACAAAGCCCCGGGCGCTGATGACAAACCGGCCGCCGTTGCGACGATAGGTTCCCAGTTTCACACCATCACCCGCCCGATAACCCGCCAATTCAAGCTCTCGAGCCAACCCGGATGCACTGACACTGGCACCGTCATACAGCTCCAGGGGACGGGCATACACCCGGGAAGGCACCTCAAAGCGCCGACCTTCAAACCGGGAGGTTACCACTGCGTCGAGATACACCATCCAGCCGGCGAGCACCACCAGGCCCAGAAGCGCTAATCGGATGCACAAACGCCAAAGCCCCGACCGGCGGTTCTTTGGCTGACTTTCAGATGATTTCTTACGGGATTTCGTTGTTTTACTCATCCCGCGATTATAACGAAGCCAAGGAGGCGACTGGCAGGCCTGTTATGTGTTATTTCTGTAATCTGCCGTCTATCATAGAACAAACGAAATCAACGAGTTCAGGGAATCCAGGAGCAAAATGTGAGCGAACGCGCCCCCGACACACTGGTTAAAGCACTGCAGAACCCAGAGTTATACGACCACCCGGTTAGCGATTTTCAGGTGATCGAAACTCATATCTCTCAGGTTCTTCTAACCGGCGACTACGCCTACAAGATCAAGAAGCCCATGGATTTTGGCTTTCTTAATTTCTCGACTCTGGAGCGCCGCAAGCACTTCTGCGAAGAAGAACTTCGCCTGAATCGTCGTTTGGCCTCTGATCTCTATCTTGACGTTATACCCATTACCGGCAGCCCTGAGCAGCCTGTCCTCGAAGGCGAAGGCGAGCCGTTTGAATACGCCATTCGTATGCGCCAGTTTGAACAAAGCCAACTGTTCGACAAGCGCCAGGAACGTGGCGACCTCGCGCCGGAGCTGCTTACCAGTGTTGCTCGCCAAACGGCCCTGTTCCACGACAGCCTGCCACCAGTCCCGGATGAAAAACCACTGGGCACCCCGGAAGCCGTTCACGCTGCGATGCAGGAAAACTTTGACCAGATTCGGCCTCTGCTGGATGACAAAGCTTTGCTCACGCAGTTGGACGCGCTGGAAGAGTGGACCCGAACCACGTTCGAACGTAACCGTGACTTGATTGCCCAGCGTCGCGCGAACGGTTTAGTACGCGAGTGCCACGGCGATCTTCATCTCGCCAACATCACTGTGTTTAACGAGCAGGTCACCGTGTTCGACTGCATTGAATTCAACGAACCCTTCCGCTGGATTGATGTCATCAACGATCTCGCCTTCCTGCTGATGGACCTGGAATCACGACAGGAATCCGCACTCGCCAATCTGGTTCTGAATACTTAC
The DNA here is from genome assembly GCF_019916045.1 of Marinobacter sp. AL4B. Lineage (NCBI taxonomy): Bacteria > Pseudomonadati > Pseudomonadota > Gammaproteobacteria > Pseudomonadales > Marinobacteraceae > Marinobacter > Marinobacter sp. AL4B. Next base: position 1,344,014 of record NZ_JAILWZ010000013.1, on the reverse strand, counting down.
CTGGAATACCGAGGTGACTTTGAAGCACTGGCGTTACTGCCGCTGTACAAAGCATATCGGGCTATGGTGCGGGCCAAGATCGCGCTGTTCACGTTGGGCAACCCGAGCCTTAACGACAGCGAACGTGAAGGTTTGATGCAGAGCTACCGCAGTTACGCACAGCTTGCCGAAGATTACGGCGCCATCCCGAACCACTACCTGCTGGCGACCACCGGCCTCTCGGCCTCTGGAAAAACCTGCGTCAGTGCCGCCATGTCGGCAGAATTGGAGCTGGTTCGATTACGCTCCGACGTTGAACGCAAACGATTGCACGGGCTAGCGCCATTGGATGACAGCAAATCCGGCTTGGGGACGGATCTGTACAGCCCTGAAGCCACTGAGCAAACCTACAAACATCTCGCTACATTAGCGGGCCAGCTGCTGTCTTCGGGGCTGCCGGTGATTGTCGATGCCGCCAGCTTGAAGGAAAGCGAGCGTTCATTGTTTGCAAAAGTCGCCGAGAACCAAGGTGTGCCCTTCGCCCTGCTGCACACCGAAGCGCCAGAAGACCTGCGTCGGGACTGGGTGCGCAAACGCAAAGGCGATGCCTCAGAGGCCACCGAAGAAATGCTGGATGCTCAGCAAACGTGGTTCGAACCCCTTACGGCCGATGAAAAGACCCACACCATTCACCTGCATACCGATCAGGAGCATGTGGCCGAGGCAGTAGCGGATAGAATCCGTCAGCACCTTGGCCTCGGCCCTCGTTCAAGCTCCTGATGCAAACCGTTCAACCCCAATGGCAAACCGCTTGCCCGGCACACGACCTTCTGCCGGGCAAGTTCGTGGAATTCCGGCTAAAAGAAAAAGCGGTTGAGCCCGAAGGCATGCCGCTAACCGGCTTTGTGTTTATCGACAACGGAACACCTCGGGCTTACCTGAACGTGTGCCCGCATCTGGGCATTGAGCTGAACTGGATGCCCGGCCGTTTTATGGATGCCGACAATCTGTTCATTCAATGCTCGACCCACGGCGCGCTGTTCAAACCCGGCACCGGTGAGTGCATTGCCGGGCCTTGTCAGGGCGATGCCTTAACGGAGCTGGATGTGCGCGAGCGCGCCGGTCTTATCGAAGTCAGGGTTCACAATTAACCGGGACCGGGTCAATTAAATCGAGCCGGGCACTCGGATTTCCGTCAACGCCCATCAAAGCAGCCCGATAAGCCAGCACCTCGACCCCTGCTTCAACAGCCTGACGCAATAGTTGGCCGTATCGCGGGTCGATGTGATCCGCTGGCAGCACCTGTTCGATGGCTGTGTGGTTTACCACAAACAACAACACTGCCCGATCGCCATTAGCGACTTGTGCCATCAACTCGCGCAGATGTTTTTGCCCCCGTTCGGTCACGGCATCGGGAAAATATCCCTGCCCCCCCTCCGCGAGAGTGACGTTTTTCACCTCGACCCACGCATCAGACTGGCTGTCATGACCCGTGAGCAACAAATCAATACGACTTTTTTCCTGGCCATACCGAACTTCACTGCGACACTCGCTGTAGCCTTTAAGTTCTGAGATCACACGTTTTTCGATCGCATGCTTGGCCTGGGCATTTGGGCGTGCAGTGTTCACACATGCCAGCGCTCCCGGGCTGGTTTCAACCAGCTCCCAGGTGTACCGCAGCTTACGCTTGGGGTTATTGCTTTCGCTCAACCACACCCGTGCATTTTCCGGCTGACAGTTACGCATGGAACCGGTATTCGGACAGTGCGCAACCACCTCTTCTCCATCGGACAAGCGCACGTCCGCAAGAAAGCGTTTATAGCGCCGAATCAGGCGCCCCTCTATCAATGGTTCTGAAAACTTCATATGCTCTCCACTATAAGCCGAGGTCACAGAGCTGGCACCCCTGAGACTTATCTGCTATTTTCCGCAAATTCCCATTACAGGGCGTCTGGGTAAAACCGTGCGGCACAGGTGCTGGCACGGATAACAAAGCGCCCGAGTAGAAGTACAAACAAGAGGCCAGGGCTCAATGGCAAAGAAGACTGCGCAAGCACCAAGCGAAACCTTTACCGGCTTCACCCCTTACGAAATCAAAAAGGGTGAAGACTACATGAGTGCAGAGATGCTGCAGCACTTCAAGGACCTGCTATTGGATTGGAAGCAGGAACTGATGGAAGAAGTCGACCGCACCATGCACCACATGCAGGAAGACGCTGCAAACTACGCGGATCCCAGCGACCGCGCAACCCAGGAAGAAGAGTTCAGCCTGGAACTGCGCACCCGGGATCGCGAGCGCAAGCTGATCAAGAAAATCGACAAAACCATCGATCGTATCGACAAAGACGATTATGGCTTCTGTGATCAATGCGGCGTAGAAATCGGCATCCGTCGACTGGAAGCTCGCCCGACTGCGACACTTTGCATCGATTGCAAAACGTTGGCAGAAATTCGCGAACGCCAGACCGGCATCTGACCTGCCCCTTACCAGCAAGCTGGCGGTCTAACCGCCAGCTTACAGAGGTGTTATGGAGCACACCCGATACCGCGGACGCTTTGCGCCTTCCCCCACAGGCCCACTTCACTTTGGCTCCTTAGTTACCGCTGTTGCCACATGGCTGGAAGCCCGAGCGGCTAATGGTGACTGGTTAGTTCGCATAGAAGACCTTGATCCTCTCAGGGAACCGCCGGAAGCTACTGACCAGATTCTTCACTCTCTTGATGCCCACGGTTTGCACTCAGACGAGCCAATACGTTTCCAATCCCGGCGCCACCCGGCCTACCAGAAAGCCATCGCTTACCTGCTGAAGAATGAAAAGGCCTATCGATGCAGCTGTTCCCGCAAACAACTACTAGCTCATGGAGGGCGCCATCCAAGCCAGTGTCGAACCCGCAAAGCCGGCTCCGAAGGCTCAGCCCATGCGATTCGCTTTGCGCTCACCGATGCACATTGCCAATGGCAGGATCTGTTTCTGGGACCGCAACACCAAATCGTTCGAGCCGAACTGGACGACCCGGTTTTGCAGAGAAAAGAAGGTTTTTACGCTTATCAGCTAGCGGTCGCCGTGGACGACATTGACCAAGGTATCAGCCATGTCGTTCGGGGTGACGACCTTTTGGACATGACCGCCCAGCAACAACAGATATTCGAGGCATTGGGCGTTTCGCCCCCTCAATGGCTACACATACCGGTTATTCTCAACGAGCAAGGCCAGAAACTGAGCAAACAGAATCGCGCGCCGGCCATTGATGACTCAAAACCGACGACGAATCTGGTTCACGCGCTCACAGCACTCGGCCAACAACCGCCTGAATCACTCTTCAGCGCCACTGTCGATGAGGTACTGGCATGGGCCCGAACACACTGGAAACGTACGGCCATTCCCCTGACATCCCAGCAAGCCCGTGGTATAAACCCAAGTACACAATCGCACTTGGACCACTAACCTGATGTATATCTACCGCCTGGTTTTTCTACTGGTGCTGGCTATCTATATTTTTTCACCAAACATCCTTAGTTGGTGGACCGGCCCCGGTAACGCTTGGTACAGCCCGTTCATTTTTTGGGGCGGCCTGGTTGCGATCGGTTTCTGGCTGGAATGGCGTCGAGATCCCAATGAGTTTTAGCGCACCCGGGCTGTTACTGGCTAGCCTGCTTTATCTAAGCCTACTATTCGGCATTGCTTGGGCAACCGAACGCGGAACGCTACTTCGCCAGTGGGTCCATCACCCCCTGACCTATACCCTCAGCCTCGGCGTATACGCCGGTATCTGGGCGATTTACGGCGCTATCGGATTCGCAGCGGAATCGGGGTTCGGGTATCTGGCATACTATTTAGGAATCAGCGGCGCCTTTTTGCTGGCACCCGTACTATTAAATCCGATTCTGCGGATCAGCAGGGCGTATCAGCTTACCTCGCTGGCCGACCTGTTCGCCTACCGCTACCGTAGCCAATGGGCGGGCACCCTCGTCACACTCTGCTCGGCGGCAGCGATCATGGCCCTGCTCAGCATGCAGATTCAAGCAGTTTCCGTCTCTGCCAGCTTACTTGCACCCAACACATCCCCCAAGTTTATCAGCACACTCTTCTGCCTGATTGTCGTGCTGTTCGCGGTCCTATTCGGTGCTCGCCGACATCAGTCATCTGGCCACCATCAGGGATTGGTTCTGGCAATCGCATTCGATTCGATAGTAAAACTGGGCGCCTTACTGGTGCTGGGTGGCGTGATTCTATTCGGCGTATTTAACGGGAGCGCCGGGCTGGAACATTGGCTGGCCGATACGTCACGTTTGGAAGCGCCAATGGCCATGAACGTGAACGACAGCACTTGGCGGGCATTGTTGTTGATGTCATTTGCAGCGGCTCTGGTTTTACCCCACATGTATCACATGACCTTCAGCGAAAACCCGTCTCCACGAGCACTAGGGAAAGCCAGCTGGGGCCTGCCGCTGTATCTGTTGCTACTAGGTTTGCCTGTGCCGCTGATTGTATGGGGTGGCCAGGCGCTCGGAGTGGCCGGGCCGCCGGCATTCTTCAGCATTGGCATTGCTCAGGCACTGGAAAGCCCACTACTGACTCTTATGATGTATATCGCTGGCCTTTCCGCCTCCAGTGGACTCATGATCGTCAGCACGCTGGCGCTGGCGGGCATGGTTCTCAACCATGTTGTGCTCCCATTAAAAACCCCAAAAGATCAGGGCGACATATACCGCTGGCTACAATGGGTTAAACGACTGCTGATCGCGGCCATCTTGTTCATGGCCCTGCTGTTTCACGAACTCGTCGGCCAACGCCTCGACCTCTCCATTCTCGGCGCGATTTCGCTAACAGGCACACTGCAGCTGCTGCCCGGAGTGCTTGGAGTCATTTACTGGCCCGAAGGCAATCGTCGTGGTTTGATCGCAGGGTTAGTGACCGGGCTATCGATCTGGGGTCTCACTCTCGTGCTTCCTTTTTCTTATACGTTCGACCTACTGTCGCTGCTAGGCATGCCTGTCACTGCCGGCTATGACAACTGGCACGTAGTAACTTTCGCCAGCCTGACAGCCAACGTTGCGATGTTTGCTGTGGTTTCTATTATCAGCCCTGCGACCCCCGAAGAAGCCAGTGCGGCTCAAGCTTGCTCCATGGGAGCCCTCTCACGCCCCCAGCGTCGCGAGCTGTTTGCCTCTTCATCGGCCGACTTTATTCATCATCTGGCCGAGCCCTTGGGTGTGAACGTTGCACGCCGTGAGGTGCAACAAGCGCTATCTCAACTCAAACTGCCACCTTCGGAGTTCCGCCCTTATCAGCTGCGGCGACTACGGGACCGGATTGAAGCCAATTTGTCTGGACTGCTTGGGCCGTCCATCGCCAGAGACATGGTCAAACGGCATCTGGGGTTCAAACCCATGGCTCACGGCGGCACCGGACAAGATATCCGCTATGTCGAACGAGCGCTCGGCGATTACCAAAGCCAGCTCACAGGCCTGGCTGGTGAGCTGGACAACCTGCGTCGTCATTATCGGCAAACTCTGCAGAACCTCCCGATTCCAGCCAGCTCCATCGGAGACGATGGCGAAATACTGATGTGGAACCACGCCATGGAAGCGCTGACGAGCATCTCCGCCGATGAAGTGGTCGGGGCCAAGCTCATGGCGCTACCAGAGCACTGGCACGCGCTACTGGACGACTTTAATAGCGGCAACGATCCTCACCGATACAAACATCGTCTGGATTTGCGCGGCAAACCGCACTGGCTGAACTTGCATAAAGCGGCGCTGAATGGCCCCGATCACCCGGAAGGCGGATCGATCATTCTGGTAGAAGACCAGACCGAAACCAGGCTACTTGAAGACGAATTAATGCACAGTGAGCGTTTAGCATCGGTGGGTCGACTAGCGGCCGGTGTCGCTCATGAAATTGGCAACCCGGTCACCGGCATTTCGTCGCTGGCCCAAAATCTCAAACTGGAGACAGATAACCCCGAGATTCTGGACACGGCCAACCAGATCCAGCAACAAACACGGCGGATCTCGGCCATTTTGCAATCGTTGATGAACTTCTCGCGTACGGGCAATCACGCCCATGCCACACGCTACGAACCGGTCAGCCTTCACCGGTGCGTGGAGGAATCGATCAATTTGCTATCACTGGGCGAAAACCGCAAAGGCATACACTATGAAAACGACTGCCCGGCGGATCTGCAAATACTCGGCGACGAGCAGCGTTTGGTACAGGTATTCGTCAATCTGCTGGCCAATGCCCGAGATGCCTCTCCAGAGGACGGCACAATACAGGTGACTGGCAAGCGCGATAGCTACTCCGCTATCATCGAGGTAATTGACGAAGGTACTGGTATCCCTTCGGATCAACAGGACCATGTTTTTGAACCCTTTTTTACCACAAAAGCATCCAACAAAGGCACAGGACTTGGCCTCTCCCTTGTTTACAGCATTGTTGAAGAACACTATGGCAACATTCAGGTAGAGAGCCCCGCCCAGAGCATGAGCGGCAAAGGAACATGCATGAGGCTTCGCCTGCCAGCTTACGAACCCGACACCGATGCTGAGAGTCGCCCGAACGAAAGGTCGTGAACGTACTATGCCCCGCATTCTGATTGTTGAAGACGAAGACATCATACGGTCTGCAGTCCGCAAACTGCTCCAGCATGCTGGCTACGAGGTGGCCGATGCCATTTCAGTGGAAGCTGCGGAAGAACTGGAACCCGACACCTTTGATCTGGTCATTACCGACCTCCGCTTGCCCGGTGCCGCTGGCACTGAAATGATCAACCGGGCACCCAATACGCCGGTACTGATCATGACCAGCTACGCCAGCCTGCGCTCGGCCGTAGACTCCATGAAAATGGGCGCGGTGGATTACATCGCCAAACCGTTTGATCATGATGAAATGCTCGCGGCCGTCGAAGGTATTTTGGCGCGAAAAAACGCCTTGCCTGCCAGCAACGAGCACGCTGCCGATTCCGGAGGCGAAGCGCCAGATCCATCCAATATCATGTTTGGCCAGTGCGAGCCGATGGAAAAGGTGTTCACACTTATTCGCAAAGTAGCACCCACCCAAACCACGGTTCTGGTCAACGGTGAATCAGGTACCGGTAAAGAACTGGCCGCCCGGGCGTTGCACCTTTTGAGCCCCCGCGCCTCCAAGCCTCTGATTTCCGTCAACTGCGCTGCGATCCCCGAGAGCTTGATAGAGTCCGAACTGTTCGGTCATGAGAAAGGCTCGTTTACCGGCGCAGTATCTGCTCGCACGGGTTTGATCGAAGCCGCCGACGGCGGCAGCTTGTTTCTCGACGAAATCGGTGAACTGCCCGCAGAAGCTCAGGCCCGGTTGCTCCGGGTATTGCAGGAAAGCGAGATTCGCAAGGTAGGTGCTACCCAGAGCCGGAAAGTGGATGTGCGGATGATTGCCGCCACACACCGAAACCTCAAGGCCATGACTCGTACCGGCGAGTTCCGGGAAGACCTTTATTACCGGCTCAACGTGATGCAAATCCGCCTCCCGCCCCTACGAGAACGTCGTGCAGACATTCTGGGCCTGGCAGGGCGTTTCTTGAAACAGCAAGCCCAGAGGCTCGACCGACCCGATCTGCACCTGAGCCCTGAAGCCATGCAAGCTCTGCAGCGGTATCGTTGGCCCGGCAACGTTCGGGAACTGGAAAATGCCATTGAACGCGCCTCAATTCTTGTCGATGGCGACACCATTACTCCGTCCGTTCTGGATCTCGACAGCGACTCGGGTGATGAATACATTCCTGAAACCCTGGTGGAAGGCAATAACGAGAGCACCCCCACCCGAGAAGCTGATTCCGCCAACGACTTGTCTCTGGAAGACTACTTTCAGCACTTCGTCATCGAGAACCAGGATCGTATGAGCGAAACCGAGTTGGCTCAAAAACTGGGCATCAGCCGGAAATCTCTTTGGGAGCGCAGGCAACGCTTAGGCATTCCTCGCAAAAAAACCAGCGGTAACTAAAACACACTCGGTAACAAATGAACCCAGACTCACTTGTTACCGGGCGTTCCCCTCGGTAACACTTCCGCCTCAGCTTTCGCGATACAGGTAACACTTCTCCGAAGTACGGGGTAACACTTATTTCCGTGATTCACGTAACTGACTGATAAAAAACATCTTTCAAAATCTGGCACGGCCTCTGCACTATTATTAGCGCACAACAACAAAAACAAGAGTGACAACGCAGCGCCAACAACAAAAACAAAAAGCTGCAAGAAAACGTCCATCAACAAAAACAAAAATAGGACGTAAGCGAACTGAGTGTTTTGGGTGCTAGGTTTTTTTGTGGTCCCTCAGCATGCGCGAGTTGTAGATGTGGATAAGAATCGTCTTTCAGACGACACTACACCTGCCCAATAACCCGCTCCATGCTATTGACGACACCATGTATTCAAAGCTTTCCGCTTGCATAATATTGAAGCCCGAACCTTGGGCACGCAGTGGGGCAAAACATTAAAAAGAATCCCGACATAAAACAAAAATAATTGCAGATCGTCGAAGCTTTCAGGGCGGATTCGTGAGAACGGATCCGCCTTTTGATTATTGGTCTTCACCAAATCCTGCCCCCACATCAGACAAAAACTCATCATTTCCTACCTAATATCAGTCAAACATGTGCAATTCCTGCGCAAACCGTTAAAATCCACGTTTTTGCTCTGCGCAAACACGGACTTCCATGCCTAAAAGACTTGTAGATAAGTTGCGTTCTTTCATGCCCGGCACCGGGAAAAAGAAAGCCAAACATTACCAGCGTAAAGAAATCCCGAGAGACCAACACAATGTGTCTCGCTCGGTGATCAGCGAACCCGCTAAGAAAGTGCTAAACCGCCTGAACAAGTCTGGCTTCGAAGCCTACTTGGTGGGTGGGGGTGTGCGGGACATCGTTCTGGGTGGCCGACCCAAAGATTTCGACATTGCCACTAATGCAACACCGGAAGAAGTACACGATCTGTTCCGTAATTCTCGGCTGATCGGTCGCCGGTTCCGCATCGTGCACGTGGTCTTTGGTCGCGAAATCATCGAGGTAACCACCTTTCGCGGCAACGCAGAAGCCTCGAACGAAGACCACTCTGATCACGAACACAAAACCAGCGAACACGGTCTCCTGCTGCGCGACAACGTTTACGGCAATCTGGAGGACGATGCTCTGCGCCGCGATTTCACCATCAATGCTCTTTATTATTGCATTCGCGACTTCAGCATTATCGACTTCGCAAACGGCATGCAGGATCTCGAGAACCAGCAAATACGCCTGATTGGTGACCCGGCAACCCGATACCGTGAAGATCCGGTGCGCATGCTGCGCGCTATTCGTTTCGCGGCGAAGCTTGGCTTCGAGATCGAACCCGAAACCGAAGCGCCTATTCGTGAGCTGGCCCCTCTTTTAGGCCACATACCACCGGCCCGTCTGTTCGACGAAGTGCTTAAACTGTTTTCGGCGGGCTACGGTGAAGCCACCTACGAACTGCTGAAGGACTATGGCCTACTGGAGATGCTGTTCCCGGAAACCGTGCGCGCCCTTAATAACGGTGAATCGGACGAACTCATCCACCAAGCCTTACGCAACACCGATGCTCGCATCGCCCAAGGCAAATCGGTCACACCTTACTTCTTGTTTGCCGCCATGCTGTGGCCCGCGCTGCAAGCAGAATGGCGCATTAGACAGGATAACGGCGATCCGGTGCAGCCGGCTTTGCACGGCGCAATCGGTAAAGTAATTGGCCGCCAGGTACAAGCTACGTCGATTCCCAAGCGCTTCTCCGGACCAATGAAAGAAATCTGGGAACTGCAGACTCGACTTCCCCGCCGCCAGGGCAAACGAGCATTTGCCACACTTAGCCACCCCCGCTTCCGCGCCGCATATGACTTCTTGCTGGTGCGCGAATCTGCCGGCGAGCTGGAGCCCGGCCTTGGTGCTTGGTGGACGGACTTCCAAAGAACGGACGAACGCGGGCAGGAAAAAATGCTGTCTCAGGTGGGCGCCGCAGCCGGGCCCCGCAAGCGTGGTCGTAAACGCAGCCCCAACAAAAAGCCCCCTCAGTCGTGAGCACAATAGCTTACGTAGGGCTGGGCAGTAATCTAAAAGCCCCTGCTCGCCAACTGGGCCAAGCCGTCATGGCACTGTCACGCCTGCCTCAAACTAGCCTGCAGGCCCAGTCGCCTTTCTATGCCAGCAGGCCGGTCGGGCCACAAGACCAGCCCGACTTTGTTAATGGCGCGGTGAAACTGAGCACCAGCTTGTCACCGCACCAACTGCTGGACCATTTGCAGGCCATCGAGCTGGCCCAAGGACGTGAACGACTCAGGCACTGGGGCCCACGCACCTTGGATCTCGACGTGCTTCTTTTTGGCACCGAAGTCATCAGCGACGAACGACTCACCGTTCCCCATGCCGAGCTAGAAAACCGTGATTTCGCGCTGCAACCGTTACTGGACCTGAACCCAGAACTTCAATTGCCAGATGGGCGCCGTATCGTTGAGCTGCGCACGCAGTGTCCGGATAACCAGCTGCGCAAGCTAGCGCCAATGGTCGGATCAGACTAGCCCAAGGGCACAAACTCCATGCTATCCTTGTGGCTGACACACCTCGTCGTTAATCTTATACTTCTTTGAACACCGGAAGACCCCGGATCACTACTGGCCCATCCACCCAAAAGGCAAGGATCTTATGGCAGTTACCATTAATACCCTGCGGGAACTCAAACAGAAAGGCGAAGCCTTCTCGGCGCTAACCTCCTACGATTCCACCTTTGCACAAGTGGTCAGCGAAGCAGGCGTGGATGTAATCCTGATTGGTGACTCTCTCGGCATGGTGCTTCAAGGCAACGACAGCACACTGCCCGTAACCATGGATCATATGGTCTACCACACCAGCTGTGTGGCTAAAGGAAACACAGGCTCGTTGATCATGGCCGACATGCCCTTTATGTCTTACGGCACGGTTGCCGATGCATTGGATAACGCCGCTGAGTTAATGCGCGCTGGTGCACATATGGTGAAACTGGAAGGCACCGACTGGATGCGAGACACCATCGAAGCCTTGAGCGAACGAGGCGTACCGGTATGCGCTCACCTGGGCCTGACTCCCCAGTTCGTGAACAAATTCGGCGGTTACAAAGTCCAGGGTAGAGACGACAAAACCGCAGAAGCCATGATCGAGCACGCGTGCGAACTGGAAGCAGCCGGCGCGGACATCATCTTGCTGGAATGTGTTCCCGCACCCCTCGCCGCCCGCATCACTCAGGCAGTGAAAGCACCGGTTATCGGTATTGGCGCCGGCTCTGACACAGACGGCCAGGTGCTTGTATTACACGATATGCTGGGTGTTACACCGGGCCGTAAACCCCGGTTCGTGAAAAACTTTCTGGCTGAGACGTCGTCTATCCCGGAAGCCATCGAGGCCTACGCCAAGGCTGTTAAAGCACGCACTTTCCCCGCCGAGGAGCATACGTTCAAGGCATGAGAACTGTACATTCACTCAAAGAACTTCGCCGCATCCTGAGATCCTATCGCCAACAGGAAAAAACCATCGCGCTGGTGCCCACCATGGGCAACCTTCACGAAGGCCACATTTCTCTTGTGCGCAAGGCCTCAGAAGCAGCTGACATCGTTGTTACCAGCATCTTCGTCAACCCCATGCAGTTTGGTGCTAACGAAGATCTGGACGCTTACCCGCGCACGCTCGCAGACGATCAGGACAAGCTGGCCCCGGCTGGTAACACTCTGATTTTTGCTCCGTCGGTTTCCGAAGTTTATCCGGAGGGACTTGCCAACCAAACCAAGGTGGTGGTGCCCGAAGTCAGTGAAGGCCATTGTGGCGCAAGCCGCCCCGGTCACTTTGAAGGCGTGGCCACGGTCGTCACCATGCTGCTCAATATGATCCAGCCGGACATGGCCTTTTTTGGCGAAAAAGACTTTCAGCAGCTGGCAGTGATTCGCAAGCTGACTATTGACCTGATGATGCCCATCGAGATTATTGGCGCACCCACCGTCCGTGAAGAAGACGGTTTGGCGAAAAGCTCTCGTAACGGCTACCTGTCAGAAGAAGAGAGAGCCATTGCGCCCGTCGTTTACAAAACACTGACTCATGCCGCCCAGCAACTGGAAGCGGGCAGCCGTGATTTCGCTGGGGTGGAACAAGAGGCTCGCGATACTCTGGCAAACGCGGGCTTACGCCCTGATTACTTCAATATTGTGAACAGCCTGACGCTCAAGCCGGCCTCCGAAGCCGACAAAGAACTTACCCTGCTGGTGGCCGCCTTTTTAGGAACTACCCGGCTGATCGACAATATCTCTGTTACTCGCTAAACACCGGACTCGCTGCCTCGTGTTTGCGCGGCAGCGAACAGAAAGGACACTCTGATGCCACCCGCTTCGGCACCGCTGACTGAAAAACCCGAATGGCACGCGCTTCTCCAGCAAAAACAGCAGCTGGAGAACGTGTTTATGCGCGATCTGTTTCAAACAGACCCGCAACGCGCTGACCGGTATCTAATCAAAGGTGCGGGGCTAACTCTCGATTTTTCGCGCAACCGTCTGACAGATAAAACCCTGTTTGCTCTCTCCAATCTGGCATCAGCGTGCGGTTTGCAACAACGCATTGCAGACTTATTCACGGGCGCCAAGGTTAATCGCACTGAAAATCGGCCTGCGCTGCACACGGCATTGCGCCAACCTTTGGGTGAGCCTGTATGGGTCGATGGCAACGACATCACTCCTGAGATCCACGCCACTCAGGCTCGCATGGAACAGCTCGATCAAGCCATTAAAAACAGCACAAAAACCGGACATACGGGCCGCGCCTTCACGGACATCGTCAGCATTGGTATCGGCGGCTCCTTCCTTGGCCCCAAGCTCGCGGTAGAAGCCCTCACTCCCTTTTGGCAAGGCAATTTAAGGTGTCACTTCGTTGCCAACATCGATGGTACTGACATCGCTGAAACCCTGAAGTCACTCGACCCCGAAACGTCCTTATTTCTGGTGCAATCCAAATCGTTCCGCACACAGGAAACCCTTGATAACAGCCTGGTTGCCAAAGAGTGGTTTCTCACGAACGGTGGCAACGAGAATGCTGTCGCCAGCCATTTCATGGCGGTTACGGCGAATTCCGACGAAGCGGTACGGTTCGGCATTCATCCAGATAACATCTTCCCGATGTGGGATTGGGTGGGCGGCCGTTACTCACTCTGGTCGGCCATTGGTTTACCCATTGCATTGATGGTTGGCATGGATAACTTCCGCGCCCTGCTAGCCGGTGCGCACGCGATGGACTGCCACTTCAGAGAAGCACCAGCCGAGCAAAATCTACCAGTGGTAATGGCACTGCTGAGCGTTTGGTACAACAACTTCTGGGGCGCCCAAAGTCACGCCGTATTGCCTTACGACGAGTACCTGAAACACCTGCCCGAGCACTTGCAGCAGCTGGATATGGAAAGTAACGGCAAGCAGGTGACTCAACAAGGTACGGCAGTGGATTACGAAACCGGGCCGATTCTTTGGGGTGGCGTTGGCGCAAACGGCCAGCATGCTTATCACCAGTTGATTCACCAGGGCACACGGCTGGTTCCTGCCGACTTTGTGATTCCGCTTACCTCGCACAATTCCTTGGCCCATCACCACGCCACACTGTTTGCGAATTGTCTGAGCCAGGCACGCGCCATGATGGCCGGCAAAACCGAGACTGAGGCCCGACAAGAACTCATCAACGGTGGCCTAGACCAAACCGCCGCTTCAGAACTGGCTCCTCACAAAGCCATCCCCGGCAACAAGCCAAGTAATATTCTGATGATGGAGAAGGTGGCACCCGAAACCTTGGGAGCACTGGTGGCACTTTATGAACATCGCACCTTTGTACAAAGCGTGATTTGGGATGTGGACTGCTTTGATCAATGGGGCGTAGAGCTTGGCAAACAAATGGGCAATGAAATTCTTCCCCGCTTGGTTGATGTTGAAGACGTCAGTAGCGCCGGCGACAGCGCAACCGATAACCTGATCGCTTTGTTCCGCTCAGCTAATCGCTGCTGATATCTGACGCCCCTGCCAGTTAAAATCCACCGGCCAAAGCTTTTGGCCGGTGCGGTAGTCTTGCCAGAGGTCACGGTAACACCGGCCGCTCACCGGATGCGTCTCCCTCGGTGCAATATCCGCCAACGGCTTCAGCACGAATGCATTCTTCAGGATTTCACCTCGGGGCAACTCTACACCCGCCACCATCCCCACTTCATCACCGTAGGTGAGGATATCCAAATCCAAGGTCCGCGGGCTGAACCGGGGAGCATCCGGGCTACGACCAAAATCCAACTCCAACTGCTTCAACCGCTGGGATAGCTCGGCCACGGGCAGCTCCGTATGAAAACCGACGGCCAGATTCAGGAAGTTGGAACCGGCAAAACCTACCGGCTCGCTCTCGTATACCGGCGACACCGACAACTCACCAAACATTTCCTGCAAGGCACCCAGAGCGAGCCCCACATGCCGGTAGCGCTCAACATTGCTGCCGATACCCAGAAACACCCTCGCCATCAGCGCTGACCTCGCTCGATCCGAACACCCACAGAGGTGGCCGCCGGAACCGCGCCGGGCTTATTGATGGTCAGCCGCAGCCAGCTCACGCCAAAATCCCGCTGCAGCATGGCGGCAACCGCTTCCGCGGCCGTCTCGAGCAATTGCGGTTGCAGCGTCTGAATGCATTGGCCGACCTTTTCACTCACGGCTGCGTAATCGAGGGCATCGGCCACATCATCGCTTGCGGCCGGCACCCGGTTGTCCCATGCCATTTCCAGATCCACAAGCAGCCGCTGAGTAATTTCCCTCTCCCAGTCGTATACACCGATAACCGTTTCGACGGCCAAACCTTCCACTAACACCACATCTGCCAAACCAGACTCCCTAGGCTTACACTCTTGGCTGATTGAATATTAAACAGACAAGCGATACTGTGGCCCTTCGCCTGCTCGCCTGAATTTGGGGCAGCTATTTTCTCACAGAATACCTGATGCCGTCTGCGCGCCATGTGAAACACCTATGGAAACTGCTAGCCAACCGATCTTCATCGTTTTGCTCTGCTTTGGAGCCTATCTCGCCGGATCGGTGCTGTTTGCCATCCCGGTTTGCCGCGCATGGCGGCTTCCAGACCCACGCGCCCAGGGCTCCAGCAATCCGGGGGCCACGAATGTGTTTCGCGCTGGAGGATGGCAACCGGCGCTCACCACCCTCGCCCTCGATGCCCTGAAAGGCTGGCTACCGGTTTGGCTGGCCAATCAGGCCGGTATGTCCATCATGGTGCAGGCCATCGTCGCTTTGAGCGCCGTGACCGGCCACATGATTCCGGTTTTTTTCCGATTCAAAGGCGGGAAAGGTGTTGCCACCGCACTTGGAGCAGGGTTAGCCCTCGCACCTCTGACCACATTGTTGATGGCCGCCATCTGGCTTTTGGTCATTTGGCGCTCGCGGATCAGTGCGCTGGCGTCGATCATTGCCATTGGTTCCGGCCCCATAATCAGCGCGATTCTGGAACCGAAAACCCTGCCGCTCTTTGGCTTATTAACGCTGCTTATCGTCGTACGCCACCGCAATAACCTGATTCGGCTGGCCCAAGGCAGGGAAACGGGGCTTTAAGATTTTCAGTCCACCAAACCGTTAGCGCGAGGTTCGTTTACGGAAGGCAGGGTATCCATAGGCCAACGAGGCACCGAGACAATCCTCTCGCCGTCTTTCTGTCCCTGCCTCAAACGCTGCGCACCAGCATAAGCGATCATAGCGCCGTTATCGGTACAGAATTCCGGGCGCGCGTAGAACACCGAACCGCCCAGTTTTGCTGTCATTTTCTCAAGCCCGGCGCGCAAACGCTTGTTTGCACTCACACCACCGGCGATGACCAAGCGCTTGCAGCCGGTTTGCTCCAATGCCCGGCGACACTTAATGGTCAGGGTATCGACTACCGCAGCTTCAAAGGCCAAGGCAATGTCTGCCCTTACCTGCTCATCCAACTCACCCGCGTCTTTCGCTGCATTCACGGTGTTTAAGGTAAAAGTCTTCAGGCCACTAAAACTAAAATCCAAACCGGGGCGATCCGTCATCGGACGGGGGAAGCGATAACGCCCGTCTCGACCGTGTTCGGCCAACGCGGCCACTCTTGGGCCACCAGGGTAATCCAAACCCAGCATTTTCGCGGCCTTGTCGAAGGCTTCGCCCGCCGCGTCATCCACCGACTCGCCCAACATCTCGTACTCACCAATCGCATCTACTCGCACCAATTGGGTGTGGCCACCCGACACCAGTAAAGCTACGAAAGGAAAAGCCGGGGGATTGTCTTCGAGCATCGGGGCTAACAAATGCCCTTCCATGTGGTGCACTCCGAGTACCGGAATATCCAGTGCATAACCCAAGGCGTGGGCCACCGAGCCACCCACCATCAACGCCCCCACAAGACCGGGGCCCGCCGTGTACGCAATTCCCTCTATATCAGTTCGGGACATGCCCGCATCCGCCAAAACCTGATCACACAATGGCAGCAGCTTGCGCACATGGTCGCGAGATGCCAACTCCGGCACCACGCCGCCATAGTCAGCGTGCACCTCTACTTGGCTAAACAAGGCATGGGCCAGCAGGCCGCGCTCATCGTCCAGCAAGGCAACGCCAGTCTCATCACAAGAAGTTTCAATACCAAGAATCAGCATAAATCAGGGCCGTGTCTGCGGGGTTGGAATGATCGGCCGTGATTTTATCAGAAAGCCGGTGGCTCCCGTCACTTTCGTTGAACAATGATTGACCTGAAGTGTCCCAGCCGTTATCATTGCCGCCCTTAATTATGCACTGGTCGAGTTATAACCAATCTGACCAGGGATCGAGCCGCGAGAATCTATTCCAGCGGAACAATTTGAAACCGAATCTATCAGGTAGGTGATTGTCGAATGCCAGCTGTTAAACTGAAAGAGAACGAACCGTTTGACGTAGCACTGCGTCGCTTCAAGCGTTCATGCGAAAAAGCCGGTGTACTTTCTGAAGTACGTCGTCGTGAGCACTACGAAAAGCCGACGGCTGTTCGTAAGCGCAAAGCTGCTGCTGCCGTTAAGCGTCATCTCAAGAAGCTTCAGCGTGAACAGCGTAAGTTCGAGCGTCTGTACTGAGTTCAGACCGCTTCGACAGCAAGACTGATTGCCGGAACGGCTTTTCGCCTTATCTGGCAAACTGAAAATGCCGCCGAGGCCTGGCTTCGGCGGCATTTTTGGCTATGGTGAATAACGTTTGTATCCGGCGTCCCGGATGAAGTGGAGCCACCATGAGCGGACTGATCCCTCAACGCTTTGTTGAAGACCTTCTGGATCGAATTGATCTAGGAGAATTGATTGGATCACGCATCACTCTCAAGAAAGCCGGCGGTAACTACAAAGCCTGCTGCCCATTTCATGACGAGAAGACACCCTCGTTCAACGTTCGGCCCGACAAAGGCTTCTACCACTGCTTTGGCTGCGGCGCTCATGGCGATGCCATCAGTTTTATCCGCGAATTCGAAGGCCTTGGCTTTACAGAAGCCGTAGAAGAACTGGCGAAACGTGCTGGCATGGAAGTGCCTTACGACAAAGTCGCCAAACAGGAAATGCAGCAAGCCCGGACTTTGACCGACGCGCTGGATTTCGCTAGCAAATTTTATCACTCGGCGCTCACCAGCCAACAAGGCACTTACGCACAGGATTACCTGAATCAACGCGGTCTGAACGATGACATCATCGCACGTTATCAGATCGGCTTTGCACCAGGTACTGGCACCGCTTTGTATGACGCAGCACCGAGAGATCTGAAAAAGCCCTTGCTGGAAACCAAAACCGTTTCCGACAAGTACGGCAAACCAAGAGACCTGTTCCGCAACCGGGTGATGTTCCCGATTCGGAACACTCGCGGCAAAACCATCGCGTTTGGCGGCCGCACACTGGGCGACGATAAAGCCAAGTACATCAACTCGCCGGAATCAGACGTATTCCATAAAAGTCGCGAGATTTACGGCCTACACGAAGCCCGGCAAGCCACACGCCAGCTGGATAAACTGCTGGTAGTAGAAGGCTACATGGATGTCATCGCACTGGCCCAGTACGGCATCGATTACGCCGTTGCAACACTGGGCACCGCGACCAACCAAGACAGTTTGACCGCCTTACTTCGGCAAGTACGGCACATTGTCTTTTGTTTTGACGGCGACCAGGCAGGCTTCCGAGCCGCTGATCGGGCCATGGAAAACGCACTGGAATTGATCGCCGACGGCTTGCACCTTCAGTTTTTGATGCTGCCCGAAGGCGAAGACCCGGACACACTCGTCCGAAAGGAAGGCGCAGACGCATTCCAAAAACGAATTGAAGGTGCGACACCGCTCTCGCGTTTTTTGTTTGATCGCCAGAGCGAAGGGTTGGATCTCGAACTCCCAGAACACCGGGGTGAGCTCAGAGCCAGAGCCGAACAACTGTTGAACAAAATGCCCCGCTGCACACTGCGGGACGCTATGTGGCACGAAATGCTGCGGTTATGCGGCGGCCGCAATCAGTGGCAGAGCCGCCAGCAAAACAGTAAAAACTACAAAGCAAAAGGCTGGCGCGGAGAACGCCAGCACCGCCCAACCGAAGAGCGGGTGGACGTAAAGCTCAGCAAAGACAGTACATTGTGTTTAGCCTTGCTGGAAGCGCCTGAGCTGGCCACTGAAATCAAGGCACAAGCCGACGGCACACGGCAACTGGAGCAAGCGGGACGATTTGCCCGCTGGATTCTGGATAAAAACATTCAAACCCGCAAAGAACTGATTGCGGAGTTAGCGACAGAAAAACAGGCCCGCGACAGGTTTTACAACCTGTTCGACGGACTGGAGCACATCCCGGCACGGGAGAGCACACTGGCAGCAGCCAGAGAGCTACTTAGCCCGAACGAAGAAGCCGCGCGCCAGCAAAGACTGGCAACATTGCTCCGGAACCTGGCCAAGCTCAACCCGGAACAACGGGAAGAGCTACGAACGCTCAGCGCGGGTACGTTAAACCCGAAAGCAGAGCATTGAGCACTTGAAACTAATGCCATTGATCACCATCTAACCGTTCATTGGCAGACCAGATAAGCGACAGCTATAATGGCTGTTTAACTTTTTTCCTCTTTAAAAGCGAGTTCACAGGGTGTCTATGTCAGGCAATTCGCAGAAATCACGTTTAAAAGACCTCATCGCTCGAGGCAAAGAACAAGGTTACCTGACTTACGCCGAGGTAAACGACCACCTGCCGGAAGATATTGCAGATCCGGATCAGGTTGAAGATATTATCCGGATGATCAACGACATGGGTATCCAGGTGTGTGAAGAAACACCCGATGCCGATACCCTGTTGATGACCGAAGGTGACTCCACAGCCGACGAAGCCGCTGCCGCCGAAGCTGCTGCCGCTCTGGCTGCCGTAGAAACCGACGCTGGCCGCACCACGGACCCCGTTCGTATGTACATGCGCGAAATGGGTACCGTTGAGCTGCTGACCCGTGAAGGCGAAATCGTTATCGCCAAGCGGATCGAAGAAGGCATTCGTGATGTCATGGCTGCTGTTGCCCACTTCCCGGGCACGGCTGGCACAGTGATTCAGGCCTACGACCGCATCATTGAAAACGAAGGCCGTATCAGCGACATCGTTACCGGGTTCCTGGATCCCGACGATGCCGAGCCGTTCATGGGCGAAGAAGTCGTTGAAGAAACCAAAACCGAAAGCAACGATGCTGAGGATGCGGAGGACGACGACGAAGAAGAAGAGAAGGAAAGCGGTCCGGATCCCGAAGAGACTCGCCTTCGCTTTGAGCTGCTGAAAGAAAAATTGGAAGCGGCGAACGAAGCACTGGCGAAGCATGGTCGCGGCCACAAGAAAACCCAGGAAGCTCTGAACGAGCTGGGTGCCGTATTTGCACCGTTCAAACTGGGCAACAAAGCCTTCGAAGAGCTGGTCAACGTAGTTCGCTCCACCAACGATCTGGTACGCGAGAACGAACGCACCATCATGCAAATCTGCATTCGCGAAAGCAAAATGCCGCGCAAAGACTTCATCAAAGAGTTCCCGGGCAACGAAGTAAACCTGGATTGGGCTCCGAAGATTGCCAAGAGCAAAAAACCTTACGCTGCGGCTATCGCTGAGCGTTTGGATGAGATCGTCCGTCTGCAGAAACGCATCCACAACGTACAAGTGGAAGTGGACCTGGACGTTGTCGATATCAAAGAGATCAACCGTCGCGTCTCTATCGGTGAAGCGAAAGCCCGCCGGGCCAAGAAAGAAATGGTAGAAGCGAACTTGCGTCTGGTTATCTCTATCGCCAAGAAGTACACCAACCGTGGCTTGCAGTTCCTCGACCTGATCCAGGAAGGCAACATTGGCTTGATGAAAGCGGTCGACAAGTTCGAATACCGTCGTGGCTACAAGTTCTCGACCTATGCGACTTGGTGGATTCGTCAGGCCATCACCCGCTCTATTGCGGATCAGGCGCGCACCATCCGTATTCCGGTGCACATGATTGAGACCATCAACAAACTCAACCGCATTTCCCGTCAGATGCTGCAGGAAATGGGCCGCGAGCCTACACCTGAAGAATTGGGCGAGCGCATGGAAATGCCGGAAGAGAAGATCCGCAAGGTATTGAAGATTGCCAAAGAGCCGATCTCCATGGAAACACCGATCGGGGATGATGAAGACAGCCATCTGGGCGATTTCATCGAAGACATTCAGGCCCTGTCGCCGGTGGATTCCGCCACCGCTGAAGGCCTGCGTGAAGCCACTCGCTCTGTGCTATCCGGCCTGACGGCTCGAGAATCTAAAGTACTGCGCATGCGTTTCGGTATCGAAATGAACACCGACCACACCCTTGAGGAAGTCGGCAAACAGTTCGATGTAACCCGTGAGCGTATCCGTCAGATCGAAGCCAAGGCACTGCGCAAGCTGCGCCATCCTTCCCGCTCCGATCACCTGCGCGGCTTTATCGACGACCAAGGCAACGCATAAATCCGAAAACACAGTAGCGGGCGCCAACCCTCATGGGTATAATGGCGCCCGCTTTTGTTATCGGGCCTATAGCTCAGTTGGTTAGAGCAGAGGACTCATAATCCTTTGGTCCCTGGTTCGAGTCCAGGTGGGCCCACCATAAGATTCAATGACTTAACCCGCCTCGCTGCGGGTTTTGTTGTTTCTGGGCCATGACAAGGGATACTCTTGGGACATCGCCCCAACGATTAGCATCGGACCTCTCTCAGCCTAACGTGACCGCGTAAAAACAGGCCATATTGGCCGCCACCTCTTATATATTAATTCATGTTCTTCTATAGTTTGGCGGGTGCCTCGACAACGTTGTACAGGCCCCCAAAGGACAACTTGATGACATCAAAGGCAGTTCACCCTAGCGATAGCTCTGATTCGTTTCTCCAAAACGAGACTGAGTTAATTCAATGCCTTTATGATTCACTAGAACACCAAGCTGGTTTTCACGGGTTCCTTTCACTGCTCGTCGATTCTGTCGGTGGTTGTGCAGCACAACTCTCGTTTATCCGCCGGACTCCCCGAGCTATTGAACATATTTGGCATGCTGGGTTATCAGACGAATTCTTAACCTGGTATCTCGATAACAACATGATCGAGCACGATGCCGTTACCAATCACGCTATTACTCAGGAAGCCGGCAATTTCAGCTCGGCATTACCACTGCTACTCGATGGACCGCCCGGGGATGAATACAGCCGATGGGAATCTGACCAAAACATGCTTGATTCAGCGTGGCTGGTTGTCGAAGCCAGCGACTCTCATATCACTTTATTGACCGTTCAGCGGACGTACGCCCAAGGTGGGTACCAACCACGCGAAATTGCCGCCATGAACCGCCTGGTGCCGTTCATTAGACAAACGGTCGGTTTAGCAAAAAAGATTCACCAACACCCCGGGGCCGCTCAGACCCTAAGCAGCATTGCCGACCTCATTACCGAGCCCGCATTCATTCTGAATAACCGGGGGACACTCGTAGCCACTAACCCACGCGCCGAACAACTTCTGAAGCAGAAGCAATACATTAAGATTCGCCATTCACGCTTTAGCTTTGACACTAGCACTCTGCAAAATGCTTTTTTCAAAGCGATGGCACGGGCAGCCGCAGCTGTATGCACTGCTGATGCATACTTACCAGAAACTCTGATTATCAAACGACACGAGGCTCTGTCGCCATTGGTCATGACCATACGCCCTCTAGAACACAACGAAATACTCTCCGGTGGCGTACTGGTAACCATCGTTGACCTTAAAGCACGGGCACTCCCAAGTGCCGAAGAAATAGTGAAGTACTTCCCGCTTTCTGCAGCAGAAGGAAAACTTTGTGAAGGCCTAGTGGCCGGGTTAAGCCTGAAAGATATCGCCGAACATCACCATAAAAGTGAAGCAACCGTTCGAAGCTATTTGAAACAGGTCTTTCAAAAAACCGGATACAACCGGCAAGGCCAGTTGATTAGCGCAATACTTTTATCAATTTTGCGTTGATGCGCAGAACACACTTTCGTTTCTTATCAAAACTATAAAGCCCTCTAAGAAGCCCATTAGAGTCACTTTTAATTACCCTCATATGAGGGTGGTTTGCTTCAGGACACCTTGCGTAAGCTATTGATTGCCCGCCTCTTCGGTTTAACGGATTTCCATTTGGAGCTGCAATCAATGACGACACTTACTCGCTTGTACAAGGCGCACTCTCTCGTGGCCTTGCTGTTTCTAGCTATAACCCTAACCGCTTGCGGTGGTGGTGGTGGTGGTGGTGGTGGTGATTCTTCCGGAGGCAGCTCAGACACAGGAGCCAACGGGTATAATTGGCCTGATGATCCTAAAAACCTTCAAATTGAGATGACGGTTAAGTCTTCATCCGGCAGCGGAACGAATGTAGGCAAAATGGTTTTGTTTATGGCGCCGTCATCCACAGAGGCCTCAGGCTACGGACCCGCCGGATTTAATACCCGTGACCGTCGAAGGTTCAGCGGCAACGACTTTAACAGCTACAGCTGGAAGCCCAAGGGCAGCTCTCAATATGAGATCACACTTAATTACGCCACTGGCGTTACAGACACGTTCCTACTGACTCCTCGCACAG
Organism: Marinobacter sp. AL4B; assembly: GCF_019916045.1. Classification (NCBI taxonomy): domain Bacteria; kingdom Pseudomonadati; phylum Pseudomonadota; class Gammaproteobacteria; order Pseudomonadales; family Marinobacteraceae; genus Marinobacter; species Marinobacter sp. AL4B. The sequence continues at coordinate 1,320,906 of NZ_JAILWZ010000013.1, read as the reverse complement.
CCGACTCAGGTACCTATGCGGCCACGACGAGCTCCGGCGAAGGAAACGCTGGCACTTACAAAATAATCGGCATGCCGCTGAGTGACGGCCCAATGATTACGCCGGGATCTGATCCCAAAGTTGCAGCATTCCCGGGGAAGCTGGATAAAAACCAAATTCTTAATAATCAGTTCGCAAGCAATACCAACATTGACTGGATTTATGATACCCAACCCGGAAACCCAAAATTCTACATGTACAGCGCAACAGGCGCGGCAAACGGCGAAGATGGCATTTATTTAGGCCGGGTTAATTCTGCGGGTGAAGCTATCGACCAAGTGAAGATAGACAATGCGGACCTTCAATCGGCTGGATTAGATAACGGTGAGGCAAAAACCCTCTGGAGCAGTTCGTCACAAAAACCGTACAGCTCGGTAGAAGGGGTGCAACGAATCCGCCATGACCAAGTAAGTGGGGAATATACGCTGAGTGGCGGCGGACTTGGCTTTAAAGCCAACGGAACCATCGCTATGTACACGGCAGACTCATCCGGATTTCAAAAAGCAGCCTCCCGAACCCTCGAGCGAAAGACATCCAGTTTTCTCGCAGCGGATATGATATTCAAGACCACCTCAGGAGCTCTGACACTGCAAGATGGGCAAGGCCTTGAACTTTGCTCTGCAACCATGGGGCCGAATCAAAACCGCTACATGGCACTCAACTACAGTGGCGTGAGTTCAAGTTGGTGGGCGCGGATCGCGTCAGCTAAAGAACAGGGGACGGTGATTGTTGGGGATGATGGCTATATATACTCCTTCACGTTCAGTGGCAACGAAGGCCTGGTGAGCAAAATAAGCCCCACATGTGCGATTAGTTGGACTAGAAAAATCGGCGTTCTACGCGATGGCAATCAGATCGTTGCGTCGAGCTTTTTCCGTAAGCTTGGCGACCAGCTTTACTTCAGCATCCACGATAATATCGTCAACGGATCTGACGCAATCACCCGTTACAGCGTTTATCGCGTAGACACCAACAGCGGAAATGTAACGGCGCTTATTGACCAACGCTGGCGTTATGGCCAGGACGTACGCTCTGATATTTTCGACCTGGCACTAGATGCGCAAGGCCGGTTGCTGGTTGTGACCGCGAGCGCACTTCAGCGGCGTGATCCTGAAACATTTGAAGTGTTATGGTCTGTCGATGTCGAAGGCCCGGGCGGATTCCCAGCTGAGCTTACCAGCAGTTCAGTTTCACTAGCGCCGCTAACGGCTTTGGATGATGGCTCAGTTGAAGTGGCTTCGAAGTACGTCATCAGTGCCGTCAAATTAACAGAGTTTGATACCACCGTAGGTCTGTAGAAAACCGGGGGCTGGCAATCGCTAGCCCCCGCCACATCGCACTCTTCCCCGATACATTCCGCAACAAAAACGACACACTCTGTCGCCTTTATCATCTACACAGACCCTGTGGTTAACACGCATACTGTGAGTACGTGGTATTACAGACATAACATACTGTCAAAAATGCCAACGTCCTAAAGTGACAAGTACCATAAACTGCAAGCTGAACAATCGTACCAGTCTCCTTGCGCACTCGCCGGGGCTGTATACAACAACAAAGAGCGAACGGAGTGTATAAATGGTTCTTCCTTCCCGATTTTCTGTACGGGCAACGACCCTTGCTGCTGCAGCTGTATCCGCCACCCTTTCCATGCCAGTGACTGCGAGCATGGGCAACCTTGGCACCACCTACGGCGTAATGCCGATCGACGTTGCTACCGCCCAATCGCTTTCAATGTTTAACGACCAAGTTTCGGCGACTTACTACAACCCGGCATCCCTGACTCGCGATACCCGTGGCGAACTGACGTCCGGCATCCTGCACGCGGAACAGGAGCTTCGTTCAGACAATCCCAATGCCAACGGCGATGTAGTTTCCAGCTCACCAAGTCAGCACGTGCTGGTCGGCATGAAGACTAACTTGGGCTCCCTAACTCGGTTTAATCACCCTATTTATCTGGGATTCATTGCCGGTGTTGAAAAGTACGGAAAGGAAATGCTGGCCTTTAAATCTGAAACCTCAGAAACCGGTCAGTATTTGCAAAACGGCAAGGAACCACTGTTCCTTAACCTTGGTGGTGCAACTCCGATCTGGCGCGGCATTTCTGCCGGTGCGTCTGTACGAATTACTCTGGAAGCGGCCGCACAACTGGATGCGGTGTCCACTCTAGGAGGTGAAACCAGCCGCGAGAGACTATCGGTCACTGCTGAGCCATCTCTGAAAACTATCTTGGGCACGAACATCGACTTCGGCAGCACCTTCTGTGGAGACGAAGCTTGTTTCCTTGACGGCTGGGAAGCGGCACTGACCTACCGCACCAAATCGTCTGCTAAAACCTCCGTGAGCTCCAATATCGTTGTAACCCAGACCATTCCTGACCCCGGGCTGAGCCTGACGGTTGCAACCATCGACTCGTTCCAACCCGAAACTATCGTTTTGGGCACCCAGTATGCCGGTGACGGTTGGCGCATTGGCGGCAGCATCGAACAACAGAACTGGTCGGAACTGGAGGATGAGTTTGATCGAGACAGCATCAAAGACCAAGAGTCTGTCTCAGCTGGCAACCGCATCGGTTTCGACGACATCCTCGTGCCTCGCTTGGGCGCCGAGTACCAATTGAACGAAAACTTTGCCCTTCGCGGTGGTATCGCGTACGAAGAGTCTCCCCTTAAGACCACTCGAAACCCGGAACTCAACTACCTGGACACCGATAAGATCATCGTCGGTTTGGGTGTAAGCGCCACTTATAACCGCACACGACTGCTGGCCTTCCCTGTTCGTTTGGACCTTGGCTACCAATACCAACAACTACAAGAGCGGGACTTCACCTTGGTCGACTTTGACGGTAACGAAACCAACGTTACTGCCGACGGTGATATCCATGTAATCAGCGGCTCCATCACCCTGAAGTTCTGAGGAGAAGCAGGTCATGAAACAATTTAAAACGTTAGCGCTGATTCCCGCCATGCTGCTTGCCGCATGTGGCGGCAGTGATGAGCAAGACATCAAGCAGAGCGTCAAGGATGCCAATCAGTCTGTGTCGCTGGTGTATTCCTACCCAATGGACGGCCAGGCGGATGTTAGCCCGAAAGCCGATATCGTACTTCGTTTCACCCATGTCATTGGGGACGATGAGGCGACGCTCACTGATAAAATCAAGGTTGAGTCCAGTAACGGCAGCCCGGCATTTACGGTTACGAAAATTGATGGTGGAAAAAGTCTCAAGCTGGAGATCGCTGAAGGACAAGCTCTAGCCAGTCGCGAAACTTACTCCATCACGTTCAACGAGCCTCTACTGACCGAAAGCGGTCGCGAAATCACCACGCCCAATGCGGTAGGCGAGCCGGGCATCCAATTCGATACTCGAGGCGAATTCAGTGGCGTTGCAGAGTTAGCGCAAACCTCAGGCGACTTCGCCGTAGCTTGGCAAGTGCCGGCAAGCGACACTCCCTTTGAAGCAGTGAACTTCTCTACCTTTCGTCTCGCTTTGACGCACCCGGTTCACCCGGAATGGCAAAAGCACGGAGGCTCAATTGAGCTTCTGGATAAAAACGGCACTGCGGTTCCCGCCACCGTATTGGTGAAGGGTAACCGCGTCACCGTTGACCCATGCGTCACTGAAGATCCGAAGGCGTGCGGCAGCAAAGACGACATCCTGGATGCCGGCCAAGAATATACGCTCAATCTGAACAACCTTGCCAGCCTGACCAACGGCCCGGACGGTGTGCGTTTGAGCAAATCGTACACGTTCACACCCCGTGCCACTGGCCCGACGGTGCTGCTAGAGCAAAAAGCTGTCACCTCTAACGGCGGCAACATTACCTCGATATTGAACGGTCAATCCATTAATGGTGTTGTACTAAACTCCGTGCTGCAGGGCGTTACCGACTCCTCCCAGCAGACCGGTTCACTGTTTGCTGAATTGGCTTTCGCACCGTCGTTCGAAGCCGATGAGGCGCTACCTTTGAGAATTCCGAAAGGCAGCATTCTGGAAAGCACCAGCCTCAACATCAAGGTTGGCGGGAAGGTCCAAGTACTGAACATTGACGACGGCAGCAACCAGGAAACCGGCACCATTAAGGTGACCATGCTATCTGATGCTTCCGGTTACATGAGCCCGAACGCTTATACCGACGACATCAACGCACCTCGTCACATCACGTTGTTTATGGATGTATCCATGAACACCGCCGAAGCCATGCCAAACGCTGGCTTATCTCAAGATCTGATGGGCGTAGAGCTTCGCGGTATCGCAATCGTTCAGGACGGCGTTCTGACAATCGATGCCATTGGCATGGTTGAGCCGAATTTGCTCGGCCAAGAATTTACCGACTCCACCATCGCCTTCCACCTGCAAGCTGCGACCGATGTCGACTCGGTACTTGATGCCGACGTGCTGCGTAAGTTTGACAACACCCCACCTCAATTACTGAGCTGGATGCCAGGCGCTGAGAATGCCAACCCCGCTACTCGCCAGTCGATGCAGCGTCCGGGAGATCCGGTGATTCTGTTTTTTGATGAACCGCTTGATTCGGCTTCCACCGCAAACGGAGTAACCTTATACGCCGACAATTCTCCTGTTTCCAACCTACGTTCCAAGCTCGACGGAACGACTCTGACATTAAACCCTGAAGGCGGGCTTGAACACGGCGTCGAATATACTGTTGAGATCAATGGCCTGACAGACTTGGCAGGCAATATTGCGCCCCAGGCTTCTCTGGAGTTCAAACTAGATCCTATCGACTCCTCCACCAACCCCGTCACTCAAAGGCCGCCACTGGCGCTTACTACTTACCCTGGTTACCCTTGTGAAACCGATTTCACAAACATGAACCTCCTTGAAGGCGATTTGGGAGAGTGCTTCTCAATAAGAGAAGCAGGGCATAGTAAAGGGAACGCACGTATCGAAGTTGACCTCCTACCGATTGATGCCATGCCGGCAGATCGCCCTATTACGGTCGTATTTTCTCAATCAATGAATCCTCAGTCCTTCCAACTAGGAAAAGGCGGAACATTCATTGTTGAGAAAGTTTCCGTTGACGAAATCACAGGCAAACCTGTCGGTAATGGTGAAATCGTCGATGGTCGTCTTGAGCTGAATAACCAGCAACTCCGGTTCTTCCCAGAAACCCCGTGGGAAACAGGTCAATTTTATCGCTACACCATGAAATCGGTACAAGATGAAGATTCCGCCACTTGTGAACATGAAACCCCTACCTCCGTATGTGGCGTGAATAAACTTGCACTCAAAACTGACATCCTTGAAGGAATAGATGATGGCGATGGCGCAAATGGCGCTGACGACTTAGTCATTTACTTCAAAGGTACTGAAAAATCAGAAACTGCGTTTACAGCTCTCCGTAACTTCCCAGTTCGTGACACTAACTCAAACTTCCTGATTGACTGTGTCGACAACTATGATGCGAACTGCGTAGAGCCTTTCGAAGCGGCTCATGCGGGCCTTGGCAATGATGCTGAAGGCTGGGGTCCATCCGCAAACTCCACGAAGCTCGCCGTCATTGGAGGTAAGGCTACAGCCAAGCTGTTTGATACCGGATCCAGCGGAATCCCGCTCGTCGATCCCGACGCGCGGGTAGGGTGTGAAGCCGGAACGACAGGCAGCTCAATCATATCCCGAGGCGATGCTCACCCCGACTGCCCTCGCAATAAATTCATCTACCAGACGTACGCGCTGAACACCGAGGTCCTTGGGCCTGGTACTTACGACCCAACCCCCGAACAGCCAAATAGTGGCGATGAAATCGAAGGAATCAGGGTTGATCTGTACCCCACGCTACTTACCACCAGTTCCATTAGCGTGTTCACACAACTTGAAGTTTTGGGCTTGCTGTTACAAGAGGAGTCGATCACTAATACCCAGGTTTTGCGCATGCGGTATACGAAAGACGATCCTTCCTGCGAAACCGACTGTAGCCGTAAGTCTCTCATCCCTGGCGTAATCACAAAAGGTGACAGAGGGCAGCCTGTATTTATTACACAAGCAGAACTGTTGATCGATGCTCCCGATATGGAGATTCCCTTAGGCGGCACTCATGACTTGTACGGTCGAGCCTTTACCCTCGAATTAAAGGGTGACATTACATTCTTTGACGATGGGCGAATGCAGATTGTACAAATCAACACAAACCGTGTCGGCCTTGAGGATGAATTGCTGGTCACCGCAGATGCTCTCGGAATTGCAAGTGCAGGCCTTGCGACAATACGCTTACCACTAGAAATTCCGGTTGGCGGCGCTTACCTGAACTTCATCACCAACCCAGTAAAAGACCTCCCAGCCCAATACGAGCAGCAGCAAGCCGCTTCTCAGTAAGTAAGCTAACAGGTTCTTTTACCTCTCAGGCCAGCCCTCCCGGGCTGGCCTTTTTATTTCCCCCTCTAAAAACCTCGCAAGCACCCTGCCCCAATCTCTGGCAAACTAAGCGTTATTCAATACAGGCCTGCAAAGCTCAGGCGACATCCTATGTACCGGGGAGATTTGAAATGCCCAGAGGGCTTCAGTTAACGTTCATCGTTATCGGCTTGGTGGTTATCGGGCTGTTGTTATTTTATATCTGGCGGCAGTCACGTTTGCTCAATGAAGAGCGGTTGCGTCAGAAAAAAGCCGAGGAGTTTCAAGCCAAGCGTAAGGAAGAAATGCTAGAGAGCATCCGGATTATCGCCATTGCCGTGGAAGAGGAACAGGTTGAGTACTCCGAGGCTTGTTTGCGCTTGAAGGGGTTACTCGATTACGTCGCACCGGAACTGCTGTCAAAGGAACCGTATAACGTGTTTCAAGTCGTGCATGAGAAACTGGAACACATGCCCACGCATCGGGCGCGAAAGGCTGCAGACACGGAAATGGTGCAGCAGATGGATGTTGAACGTTTCGCCATAGAACAGGAATATGCGGAGCGTATTCGCCAAGCGGCGAGCGCCATCCGTCACGTTCGTTTCGAGTGACCCACACATTATTTGTAATGATTTGTAACAAGAGATCAGAAGTCGCCTCGGCTTTAGCCTTATAATTCAACACCTTTAGCCAAGCGAAAAAAATGAGAGCCGCGTCACATTCTGTTTTCCGCGGCCACGACTTTCCTTTTGAGAAGCATTAGCTAAATTTAAAGCAGGGTTACGGAATTTGTCACTTCGCTCGAAGCCCTGTTCGTGTTTTCTCCTGATTGGTAAGACGGACTCTGCAATTTTCGGACATCATTGCCGGCCCCTCCGGGCCGGTTTTTTTTATTCAACTAGGCGACATCATTCCAGCCATTGCCATCACGCTGTCTTTATTCTCGACCAGCTCATCAAAGCGGCTTTCAACCTTTTCACGGTCCAAGCCCAGCTCTTCAAACACTTCATCGCCTAGAGGCTCGCCAGCCCCAAGGGCAACGCCCCGCGCGGTTAAAAGCTGGCGCCCCAACCAAAGCAAACGAGCGTACACCTGGTGTTCGCCTTCGTACCTCGGGTTTTTCTGGTAGCGAATGCCCATCACCACTTCATCCGGCATCCCCCAGTTTTCCATTAAGGTCGCGGCAATCTGTTCGCGGGTAAGACCCAGCAAATGGTGCTCGATTACACTGGAATCAATATTCGGGTTCACTTCGAGCGACCGGCAAACCAGTTTGAAATGTGGTGGGAATACCTGTGCTAACACCAAGTGGCCAAAGTTGTGCAGCAAACCAGACAGATAAGCCAGCCCGAACAGGGGCCGCCGGCCCCGAGGCATCATGCCCGCCAAGATGCCTGCCGATTGAGCCTGCCATATCGCTTGCTGCCAGTAATCTACGTAGCCATCCGGATGGTCTTTTGGTTCGTTGAGTGCGCGCCCAAGCGACAAGCCCATGGCAAGGTTCATCACTAGATCGAAGCCCAGCACGCGTGACACGGCATCGTGAACCGAGCGCACCTGCCCCGCCGCCGCATAGAATGACGATGAAGCCCAACTCACTACTTGCGCGGCAAGGCTGGGGTCGCTTTCCACTATGTCCACCAAATCGCCCATCACGGCGTTGGGGTTCACCCGCAAATGAATAATACGTTGAGCGGTTTCCGGGAGGGGCGGGAGCTCCAGGGTATCTTCAAGCCGCTGCTGAATACGGCGGCCTGTGAATTTTTTCAGAGCGTTGTGCAGCTCATCCCGATCGCTTTGTCCATTACTGAGGTTAACCGACACCGATTGTGCATCGATGGCGAAACTGTTGCGGTCTGCTTTGGCCGTGAGATTCCGGAAGTCTTCCAAAGGCATGGTAATGGCTAGATTTTGCTCCACCAGATAGAGGGCTATGGATTCAAGCTCATCAACCCTTCGATCGATAATGGTCGGCCAGCCCGTCAGCGACGGCAGTGCGGGTAGCTCTTGTAAGCCTGCGCGTTGGCGAACGCGCACTTGTTCAGTACGTTGCACCAGTTTTAAGTCCCGACCTAGAATTTTATTCAGGGTTTCCAGGTCAAGCAGGTCGTCGCGGCGGAGAATAGCTTGCAGATTCCCTTCACGGTCCGTCAGAAGAACCATCCGCAGCATGTCTTTGGGCTTATTTTGCCCCACGCTGCGAAGCGATACATCGACCGCACTTTCTCCTAGCGCCTGCTGAACAACTCCCGGGAGTTCCATACATGCCTCCTTATGAAGCCTTGAAATCCGTATACATTCATTCTGCAATTAACGCGTTTCTATTAATAGGCCTTTCTTGTGAACAGTATGAACCGCTTATCATCAAGCGTATTGATCAAACGTCGCCATAACGAATTTTTTCGCCCAGCCACCGACGAATCAGAGCTTTTACGATCTTTGGCTGCCCCATAAGCGAAGGCGCCATTTCCTTGATCGGCTCAATCCAGCCTTTATCGCGTTCAAAATTAGCCAAACGGAACTGCATCAAGCCTGTTTGACGGGTACCCAGCACCTCGCCGGGGCCCCGTATTTCGAGATCTTTCTCGGCGATCACGAAACCGTCTTGGCTATCTCGCAATGCTTGCAGCCGTGCCTTTCCATTCATCGACAGCGGCGGGTGGTACATCAACACACAAAAGCTAGCCTGCTCTCCTCGCCCCACCCGGCCACGAAGCTGGTGTAGTTGGGCCAACCCCAAGCGCTCCGGGTTTTCAATGATAATCAAAGAGGCATTGGGCACATCCACGCCTACCTCAATGACCGTAGTCGCCACCAGAAGATCCAGTTCACCGCCTTTGAAGCGAGCCATCATCTCCGCTTTCTCTTGAGCTTTTAGGCGGCCGTGTACCAAACCCACTTTCAGTTCAGTCAACCGCTCGGTCAGTTCCTGAGCAGTCACTTCGGCCGCTTGGCACTGCAAGGCTTCCGATTCTTCAATTAAGGTGCACACCCAATAGGCCTGCCGACCCTCGCGACACGCACTGCGCACCCGCTCGATGATGTCTTCACGCCGGCTATCTGGCACCACCACGGTTTCAATCGGTTTTCGGCCAGGCGGTAACTCGTCAATGATGGAGGTGTCCAAGTCAGCATAGGCGCTCATGGCCAGCGTCCTCGGAATGGGAGTTGCGGTCATAATCAACTGGTGCGGGGCCAATTCGCCACCCACGCCCTTCTCTCTTAACGCCAAACGCTGATGAACACCGAAGCGATGCTGCTCATCCACAATGACGAGCGCCAAGCGTTTGAACGCCACTTCATCCTGAAACAAGGCATGCGTGCCGATCGCAACCTGGGCTTCTCCATTGGCAACGGCTTCCAGAGCCTGTTGGCGGGCCTTGCCTTTGACTTTACCGGACAACCACGCAATGGGAATGCCCAAGGGTTCCAGCCACGCTCTGAAGTTATTGTAGTGCTGTTCAGCGAGTATTTCGGTAGGCGCCATCAAGGCAACTTGTGCTCCTGCGGCGAGGGTCTGCAAGGCCGCCAACGCGGCTACAACCGTTTTACCGGAGCCGACATCTCCTTGCACCAACCGCAGCATAGGTATCGGCTGGCTTAGATCCTGACGGATCTCACTCGTGACCTGGCGCTGAGCACCAGTGAGTTTGAACGGCAACTCTTCCAGAAAGCGTTCAGTCAGGTCACCGGTTGGCAACAAAGGTAAAGCCTTTCGTGCCTGAATTTGCTCCCGTACTTGCAACAAACTGAGTTGGTGCGCCAATAATTCTTCCATCACCAAACGCTGCTGCGCCGGATGACGACCCTCCATCAAAAGGGGCACTGGCGCGCCCGCAGGAGGCGAATGCACCAACTTCACTGCCTCTGTTATACAGGGTAGTTGATAGTCTGCCAGCAACTCCGGGGGGAGCCAATCTTTGATCGGATGACGCTCAAGGTATTTCAGCGCTTGCTGACACAGGCTTCGAACCCGGGGTTGCTGAATGCCTTCGGTCAACGGGTAGACGGGGGTGAGCGTGGCTTCGTTGGCCGCTGGCATAGGAGGCGGGCTGGTTTGGTATTCGGGGTGATAGAACTCGTAACCCGCCCGGCCAGGGCGAACTTCACCAAAACAGCGCACTCGGGTGCCTTCGCTGAGCTGGTTTTTCTGGGCGGCATTGAAGTGAAAAAAACGCAGAACAAGAAAGCCGCTGTCATCTTTCAAGGTCACCTGCAGGCTACGGCGCCGGCCCATCACTAGGTCGGTCTTCATTACCTCACCTTCCACCACGGCCACATCGCCCACCCGAAGGCTGCCCATCGGCACCACCCGTGTGCGGTCTTCGTAGCGATGCGGCAAATGGAACAGCAGGTCTTGTATGGACTGGATGCCAAGCTTGGCCAGCTTGTCCGCCAAGGCATTCCCTACGCCTTTGATCTCGGTAACGGAGATGTCATCCAGTGACGCCATGACTTACCTCAATTTTTAGGCACGGCTGCAGGGGTTTCCGCCTTGGCCCGTTCAATCACGCGACACTGGCTGGCCGCCAGTGAGAGCATATCGATGGCTTTAGGGCGCGGAAAGGTTACCCGCCATGCCAATGCCACGGTTCGGAAGGGTACCGGCGCTGCGAACGGGCGCACCGCCAGAATATCTTCCTGATATTTAATCGCAGTGGCTGCCGACAACGGCAACACTGTAATACCCAAGCCAGAGGCGACCATGTGGCGAATGGTTTCCAGCGAACTGCCTTCAGTCACCAAACCCGGCTGACTCTCGCCCGCCCGGCGGGTAATGGCATCCACCAGCGGCGGACAGGATTCCAGTACCTGATCGCGAAAACAGTGACCAGGGCCAAGTAACAGCAACTGTTCTTCGGCCATTTCTTCGGCGGTGATCTCGTCCTTCTCGGTCAACGGATGATCAGCGGGCAGCAATACTACGAAGGGCTCGTCATACAACGGTAGGGTCACCACCTCTGGTTCATCAAACGGCAACGCGATGATAATCGCATCCAGTTCGGAGTGCCTGAGCTTCTGGCGCAGATTTGCGGTGTAGTTTTCTTCGATAAACAGCGGCATCTCTGGTGCCGCCCGGCGCAGCTCCGGTAACAGGTGCGGGAACAGATAGGGGCCGATGGTGTAGATTGCGCCTACCTTCAGAGGCGAGTTCAGCTGATTCTTACCGTCTTGAGCCAGATCTTTAATCACGCCCACCTGGTCCAGAACCGTTTGCGCCTGCTCAATAATCCGCTGCCCGACCTCGGTCACCCGAATGCTACTTTTGCTGCGTTCGAATAACGAGATACCAAGCTCTTCTTCCAGCTTTTTTACTGCCACGCTCAAGGTAGGCTGACTCACGTGACAACGCTCTGCGGCGCGGCCAAAATGCCTTTCCCGGGCAAGCGTAACAACGTATCGTAACTCGGTGAGGGTCATCGTCGGCTCCGGTCGGATTGTTCAGGTCGAAGTTGCACTTACTTTATCAACCAAAGGATAAGGATTGAAATTGTCTATGGCAATGACGAATCATAAGCAATTGTCGCGAATTCTGGTGGCTGGCTGCGGAAAGCTCGGCGGGGACATGGCCCTGGCACTGGCTGACCACAACGCGCAGGTGTTCGGTCTGCGCCGAAGTCCTGAGAAAGTTCCAGCCGGCATTACCGGCATTGGCGCCGATCTGACCAAACCCGAGACTCTGGAAGGCAAGCTTCCCGACGATCTGGACATCATTATTTATTGCCTGACACCGTCATCGTACGACGAACAGGGCTACCAAGACGCTTACGTTACCGGTTTGTCGAACCTACTAAATGCCATTGGCGATCGGCCCCTCACTCGATTATTTTTTGTCAGCAGCACCAGCGTTTATGCACAAAACGACGATGGCTGGGTAGACGAATCTAGCCCGACAGAACCCAGTAGGTTCACGGGCAAGCATATTCTGCAAGGTGAACAAACGGCCTTGGACAGTATTCACCCCGCTACCGTTGTCCGCTTCAGCGGTATTTACGGCCCAACTCGCCAGCGCTTTTTAGAAGAAGTACTTGAGGGCCGAATGAACCCCCAACCACCAGCCCCCTATAGCAACCGAATTCACGAACAAGACGCCGTGCGGGCAGTCACTTACATGAGCGAGTTGGCGTTAGCAGGCACAGATTTGGAAGATGTTTACATCGTGACCGATTGCGAGCCGGTCAGACTGGATGAAGTCGTAGCGTGGGTTCAGCAGCAGACACCGTGTAAGGCACCGGTGAAAAGCGCGCGCAAAGGCGGCCGGGCAGGAAGTAAGCGTTGCAGTAACCAGCGGTTGCTGGCCAGCGGGTTTGGATTCCGGTACCCCGATTTTCGGACAGGGTACCGGGAGATGATCAACAGCCTTAGCTGAGTACCATCACGGCTTCCATTTCTACAGGCACACCCTTTGGCAGCGCTGCTACACCAACGGCGGCGCGCGCCGGATAAGGCTGCTGAAAGTAGGTTGCCATCACTTCGTTGACGGTTGCGAAATTGGCCAGGTCCGTCATGTAAATATTCAGTTTGACGATGTCTTTTAACTCGCCACCAGCGGCTTCGCAAACGGCTTTGAGGTTTTCAAACACCTGACGGGTTTGGGTCGCGAAATCACCGGCCACCACTTCCATGGTTTTCGGGTCGAGTGGAATTTGACCCGACAGATACACGGTATCGCCCGCCTTCACTGCCTGAGAATAAGTACCGATCGCCTGTGGAGCGTTCTCGGTCTGGATGACAGATTTATTCGTCATGACCTTCTATTTCCTCTGAAGAAAAACGACCATCGTCACCCTTCTGCGTAGCGCCTGTCAACTACGCCAAAGGTCTTGATCAGTAGCGCACCCGGCTGATATGGGTAACCGCACGAATATTGCGCACTCGGCGCATCACCCGCGCCAGATGGCGACGGCCGTTTACATGGACAACCAAACTAACAATGCCGAATCGGGCGTTTTGATCTTCCACGTTGATACGCTCGATGTTCCCGTCAGCCATGGCTACGGCATTGGCGATCTCGGCAATCACGCCGCGCTGACGCTCCAGTTCAACCCGCAGCTCAACCGAGAACTCGTCGGTAATGTCTTTCGCCCATTTCAGATGGGTGAGTCGAGCGCGACCTTCGTCGTCTTCCGGCAACTTTGAACAGGTGTCGGTATGAATGATCATGCCATTACCGGAATCCATAATGCCCACCACGGGATCGCCCGGAATTGGCTTACAGCAAGACGCAAACTTCAACAAAATGCCTTCTGCACCGCGAATCATCACCGGGCCAGAAGCCTCGATTTGCGGTATTTCGGAGCTCTGCTCTTTTTCCGGCTCTTCATAGCCCGCAACCAATTGTCGAGCGACCAAATAAGCCATGCGGTTGCCCAAGCCAATATCGCTGACCAGGTCGTCAAAGCTATTCACCTGATTGTGACTCACCACCGCTTGCTTCTGCGCATCAGTGATGTCGGCCAATTTGGCATCAAATCCATTCAGAGATTTCTTAAGAAGCGTTTTACCCAGCGCCATAGATTCTGCCCGCTTGCGGGTTTTCAAAGCGTGGCGAATGCTGCTGCGCGCTTTACCGGTGGTGACAAAACTAAGCCACGCAGGGTTAGGCCGAGCACCGGGCGCAGTGATTATTTCCAGCGTCTGGCCACTTTGAAGGGGCTGACTGAGCGATGCCAAATTGCGGTTTACCCGACAAGCAACGGTGGCGTTGCCAATATCGGTATGGATGGCGTATGCGAAGTCTACTGGCGTAGCCCCTTGCGGCAATTCCATGATCCGCCCTTTCGGCGTAAACACGTAGATTTCATCAGGGAACAGGTCCACCTTCACGTTCTCGATGAACTCCATGGAGTCATCGGCCCGCTCCCGCATCTCCATCAAGCCTTTCACCCAACGATCAACGCGGGTCTGGTTCACCTTACTTACGCCCGGTTCTTCGGTTTTATACATCCAATGGGCCGCAATACCGTTGTTGGCTATGTGCTCCATCTCTTCGGTACGGATCTGAATCTCGATATTCACGTGCATGCCAAACAGCGTGGTGTGCAACGACTGATAGCCGTTGGCTTTGGGCATGGCAATGTAATCTTTAAACCGGCCGGGAAGCGGCTTGTAAAGGCTGTGTACGGCACCGAGTATGCGATAGCAGTCGTCTTCGTTGTCGGTGATGATACGGAACGCATACACGTCCATAATTTCGTGAAAGGATTTCTGTTTGAGCTTCATCTTGCTGTAGATGGAGTTCAAATGCTTCTCCCGACCCATGATGCGGCCCGGCAGGCCGCGCTCCTCCAACTTTTCCTGCAATTTACCGCGGATATCCTCAATGATTTCCCGGTGATTGCCGCGCAGCTTTTGAATGGCCTTGGAGATGTATTTGGACCGCATGGGATACAGCGAGGAAAAACCCAGATCTTCCAACTCGGTAGAGATCGAGTGCATACCCAGGCGATTGGCAATCGGCGCGTAAATATCGAGTGTTTCGGTAGCAATGCGCTGGCGTTTTTCGAAGGGCATGGGGCCAAGGGTGCGCATGTTGTGCAGGCGATCAGCCAACTTAACCAGAATAACGCGTATGTCTTTGGCCATCGCCAGCGTCATTTTTTGGAAGTTTTCGGCTTGCGCCTCAGCCCGGGAACGAAACTCGATCTGGGTGAGCTTCGACACGCCATCAACCAGCTCGGCAACATCATCACCAAACTGGTCGGACAGCGCGTCTTTGGGAATCCCGGTGTCCTCGATAACATCGTGTAGCATCGCGGCCATGAGGCTTTGATGGTCCAGCCGCAGCTCGGCAAGAATGTGGGCGACCGCCAGTGGGTGAGTAATGTAGCGGTCGCCACTTTTACGCATCTGCCCTTCGTGGGCTTGTTCGGCGTAATAGTAGGCCCTTCGCACCTGATTAATGCGACTGGTATCTAAATATGAACCGAGCTCTGTAGCCAGTTCTTCAACCGTTGCCTCTACCGACACCGCGCCTCCACTAAGTTCTTTATGCCAGGAACAAAAAAGCCCGAATGCGAACATCCGGGCTCTTCCTTGCCTTTCCCGCTGGCTTCTATAGTTACACTATAAAACCGCAGAGACAGATTTCAATGCTTCTCGCTCTCCAACAGGTAATTCTTCTTATACCCGGTGATTTAGAGCTTAGTCTTCTTCTGTTTCAGTAAGCAGACTGCGAGAAACTTTTCCTTCGGCGATTTCGCGCAATGCGATAACCGTTGGCTTGTCGTTTTCTTCCGGCACCATTGGCTCAAAACCCTTGGTGGCGATCTGGCGGGCGCGCTTGCTAGCCAGCATAACCAGCTGGAAGCGGTTATCTACATGTTCCAGACAATCTTCAACGGTAACTCGTGCCATTATGTTCCCCGAAAATAACAAGTACTTTAACTAGACCGCGTAGTTTACTGCTGCCGGTTCAATTTGTATACAGCGGCAAACCGTTATCTATGTATCTTTCCGATAGCTATTCGCTTACCCCGGTGAGCCCCTTCAGCAAATCCGCAAAGCGCACTTGCTGCACCGACATTTTCAACCGGCAACTGCGGGTGATCGCCAACAAATCTGCCAGAGCCACATCAAAATCGTCGTTCACCACCAAATAATCAAATTCGACTGCATGGCTGCACTCGGCTTCGGCTTCGACCAACCGGCGCTCGATCACTTCCGGCGCATCGGTACCCCGGCCAACCAAACGCTGGCGCAAAATTTCCGCGGAAGGTGGCACGATAAAAATGCTCACGCATTCTGGCACCAACCGTCGAATTTGCTCGGCACCCTGCTGATCAATTTCCAGAATGACATCCCGACCTTTCGCGAGAGTTTCCCGAACCCACACTTGAGACGTGCCGTAATAATTTCCGAACACATCAGCATGCTCGAGAAAATCGCCACGATTGATCATTTCCTCGAACTGCTCGCGACTGACAAAGTGGTAGTTCACGCCATCTTGCTCGCCTTCCCGCATCGGGCGAGTGGTGTGCGACACAGAGACACCCAACAGTGAATCTGCACGGAGTATTTCCGCCACCAGACTGGTTTTACCTGCACCCGAGGGCGCCGAAATCACAAACAGGGTTCCCTGTCCACCGGCCTGACTCATGGTTCAACCTCTCCTGCACATCAATGGGCGGCCTTTGAATCGGCCAGAAAGCGCGCAATTATACGAGGTTTGACTTACCTCCGCACCCCACCCCATTGGCAGCTGATATTATGGGCTTAATTCTCTGAAAAGGACGGATAAAGCGCATGGATAAACTCTTGATCGTCATGGACCCTCAGCACAAACACCAGATTGCACTCTCGCGCGGCGTGGAACTCGCGCGAGCAACGGACGCCAGCGTGAACATCGTGGCGTTTGTACATGAATACCTTGACGCCTTGCCCAACGATCCCGTGGTTCAGGAGAAAGCCAAGAAAGCGCTGATTGAAATGCGGGAAAAATGGCTGAAGCAAATGCTGGCCATCACCGATTGCACAGACCTGAACGTCACCGTCCGCGTGGTTTGGGAAAAACAAATTCATCAATGGATTATTAATTACTGCCAGCAAGAATCTGTAAGTGCAGTGATCAAAACAGAGAGCCGCTCCGAAACCCTATTGTACACCCCGACCGACTGGCATCTGATCCGCGAGTGCCGGGCTCCGGTGATGCTGCTGGCCGAGCTCAAGTGGAACAAGGCCCACCCCATTCTTGCAGCGGTGGATCTCAGCACAGAGAAACCCGCCAAGAAGGCTCTGAACAACCGCATCATTGACCAGGCCTGGCTCCTGGCCAAAGCCATGGGCAGCGAACTGCACTTGGTTCATGCCCTGCATACCTCCGTGGTACTGGCTGACTTGGAAATCATCGACACGGCCGCCCACGAACGCAAACGACAAGAAATACTCAAACCGAGAATCGAGCACTTACGCAACACCTGGCATATGAAACCGGAGCAAGTGCACATCGTGTCTGGCCCCGCACAGAAGGTGATCCCCAGCGTAGCGAACAAAATCAAAGCAGACATGGTGGTGATGGGCACAACAGGCAAAACCGGGCTCGCAGCGCGAGTGATCGGCAACACAGCAGAAAAGGTTCTCACACATCTGCGTACGGATTTGCTGGCGATGAAGCCGACAGAATAGCCAACGGAAGGGAACGCCGGGTCAGCACAGCCTGCCCCGGCATCAAACTTACTCCAGGTTCTGAACCTGCTCTCGCATCTGCTCGATCAGCACCTTCAAGTCAACAGCGGCCCGGGTTATCGCAGCATCAATACTCTTACTGCTGAGCGTATTGGCCTCACGGTTTAACTCTTGCATCAAGAAATCCAAACGACGACCGATCGCTTGATCGCCCTGCAAGGTCTCCTGAACCTCACCGACGTGGGCATCCAGCCGATCCAGTTCTTCAGCCACATCGCTCTTCTGCGCCAGCATCACCATCTCCTGAGCAACCCGCTCCGGCTCCAGCTCAACCTTCGCCTTCTCAAAGCGATCCCGCAGCGTTTGCTCCTGAGTTGCCAGCAATTCCGGCATACGCTTACGCACATCAGCCACCAGACTGCTAATGGTGGCCAAACGATCCTCAAACAACGGCCGCAATCGCTCACCTTCTCGTTCGCGAACACTTACCAATTCAGCCACCGTCTCCGCAAACAACCCGGCCGCCGCAGTTTGAGCGGCACTGTAATCGTGTTCCGGCAACGACATCACTCCGGGCCACCGAAGAATATCCAGCGCGCTGATGTGTGCGGGGTTGTCCAACATCCGATTAATATGATTCGCTGCCTCATTCACTGCATTGGCGATTTCATCGTTAATCTCAAAACTCTGAACCTCATTCTCGGCCGATTGCAGGCGCATGGAGACATCGACTTTCCCCCGCTTTAACCCCTTGCGCAATTCCTCCCGAAACCGATTCTCCATCTCACGAAACGCTTCCGGCAAACGGAAGGAAGGCTCCAGATAGCGATGATTCACTGTGCGAATCTCACAAGTGAGGGCGCCCCAGTCACCGCGGGCATCCTTACGGGCAAAAGCAGTCATGCTGCGAATCATAAAGACTCCAATACCAATCGATGATCACTCGAGTTTAACAGGCAACTGCCGCAAGCGGCGACCCATACCAATAGCGGACACCACTCACCCGATCCCACGCCCCTCCGTGCTATACTCGCCGCCCTTTCAAAACACCGACCGTCCGCTCGCCGGACATTCATCTTCAGAAAACAGGACACACTATGCGACCAAGTGGCAGAACGCCCGAGCAACCCAGAGACGTCCGGATCACCCGCAACTACACCCGCCACGCCGAAGGCTCTGTGCTGGTGGAGTTCGGAGACACAAAAGTGATCTGCACCGCCTCGGTGGAAAACAAAGTGCCGCCCTTCCTGCGCGGCGAAGGCAAAGGCTGGATTACCGCCGAATACGGCATGCTGCCCCGCTCCACCGGCAGCCGCATGGGCCGTGAAGCTGCCCGAGGAAAACAAGGTGGCCGAACCGTAGAAATACAGCGCCTGATCGGCCGCAGCCTGCGCGCCGCAGTCGACATGCAAGCTCTGGGTGAGCACACCATCACCATCGACTGCGACGTCATCCAAGCTGACGGCGGCACCCGCACCGCAGCTATCACTGGCGGTTGCGTAGCAATGGTAGACGCCCTGAACCACCTGGTAGAAACCAAACGCCTGAAAAAATCCCCGTTGAAGCAGATGATTGCTGCAATCTCTGTGGGCATTTACAAAGGCACACCGGTTGCGGACCTGGACTACCCGGAAGATTCAGAAGCCGAAACCGACATGAACGTCATCATGACCGACAAAGGCGGCTTCATCGAGATTCAGGGCACTGCGGAAGGCGCACCTTTCGAACAGACAGAACTGGACAGCATGCTTGGCTTGGCACGCACGGCTATCAACCAGTTGTTTGAAATCCAGAAAGAAGCTTTAGAAGGCTAAGCAAAAATTCTGGGGCAGCGTTTCGGTAAGCCTTCCCCAGAATTTCGTAGGCCATGGATGGCCGAAGAAAAGCGCACATGGATGTGCTAGTAGCGGTTCTGGGGAAGGCTTACCGAAACGGTGCCCTCTCCCGAAGCAAAATCTATCGGCTCAGAAACCAATCTCAATATCGTAATCCATCACCACCGGAGCGTGATCAGAGAAACGGCTACTGCCATCAATCCAACCATCGCTGATGGTCTTGCGAATCCCCGGTGTCAGCAACTGATAATCCACCCGAATCCCCGCCTTTTTGCGAGAACCTTCGGTTTGCTCTGGCCACCAAGTAAACTGATTACTCTGCTTATTGATCTCACGGAACGCATCAATACAGCCCATTTCATCAAACAA
The DNA here is from genome assembly GCF_019916045.1 of Marinobacter sp. AL4B. NCBI lineage: Bacteria > Pseudomonadati > Pseudomonadota > Gammaproteobacteria > Pseudomonadales > Marinobacteraceae > Marinobacter > Marinobacter sp. AL4B. Next base: position 1,301,190 of record NZ_JAILWZ010000013.1, on the reverse strand, counting down.
ACGATCTAACCAAGCACGCTCATGCGGTAAAAAGCCGGAAAAATCGGTCTTATGATAAAGCGGACTGGCGTCTGTTACATGATGGGCAGACTGCAGATTGGCACAGAAAATAAACTGACGACGCTTACGCAAAGTCTTCTGCATATGCAGACCAAACGCATCGAGGAATTCGTCTTTGTGGTCCAGAACCGTCAGATCGTCATCGCCGGTCAGTTCTTCCTCGCGCCCTAACGCACATGGCGCCAGCACACAAGCCACAGAGACCTTATCGAAATCGGCCTGAATAAACCGACCTTCACGATCGGCCTGCTCACTAGCAAACCCGTACATGATCGCCTTGGGGAAGTGGCGGGTATAAATGCCGACCCCACCATGCTCATTCAGCTCACCATCAATGAAATAAGCCTCATAACCTTCTGGAATCAGATTTTTGTCTTCGACTTCATAGGCACGCATGCGGTGGTCTTGAACACACACCACATCGGCGTCCTGCTCTGCCAGCCAGTCAAAAAAGCCCTTCTCAACAGCCTGCTCCAGACCATTGACGCTAATGGATACTACGCGCATACGTGTTCCCTGATTCGGTTTCTGTGTATGATACCGGTTTTACACCTTATTTAAAGTCAAACTCCGCCAGAAGCCTTGTCATGCACGACTATCAGAAAAATTTTATCGAGTTTGCCATTCAACGAAATGTTCTTCGTTTTGGAGAATTCACCCTCAAATCCGGGCGCACCAGTCCTTACTTTTTTAATGCCGGACTGTTCAACACCGGAGACGATCTGCTGCAATTGAGCAAGGCTTACGCCGCTGCTATCGAGCGAAGTGGTTTGGATTATGACATCATTTTCGGACCCGCCTATAAGGGCATTCCGTTGGCAACGGTAACTGCCATGGCCCTTGCGACAGAAGGTAACAGCAAACCTTTTGCCTTTAATCGTAAAGAAAAGAAAGATCACGGCGAAGGTGGCAACATTGTAGGCGCCCCCCTACAAGGTAAAGTATTGATTGTTGATGACGTGATCACCGCAGGCACCGCCATTCGGGAATCCATCGACATAATTCGTGCTGCCGGGGCGGAACCTGCCGGTGTATTAATTGCTCTGGACCGTCAGGAAAGGGGCAACGGCGAGCTATCCGCCATTCAGGAAGTTGAGCAAGAGTTCGGCATCCCTGTAGTAAGCATCATTCGACTGGAACAAGTACTAGACTACATTAAGTCTAACCCCGATTTTTCCGGCCACGCCGAAAATGTAGCCATCTATCGGGACCGTTACGGAGTCTGATACATGCAACACCGCTTCACCAAAGCCCCGGTTCTTGCCGGTCTCATCACCTTGGGACTGCTAACCTCTGCTTCCCTGCAGGCGGGCATGTATCGCTATACCGACAACAACGGCCAACTGGTGATCAGCAACACCATCCCGCAGGAAGCCACCAAACGCGGCTACGAGATCATCAGTGACCGCGGGCGGGTCATTGAAACCATAGCTCCCGCCCCCACCGCCGAAGAACTCGCCGCCCGAGAGGCTGAAAAAGAGCGCAAACAGCAGCAAGAAGCCCAGCTAGAACAAGACCGCCTGCTTCTTAAACGCTTTAGTCATCCGGATCAGGCTGTACGGGCCATGCATCGGAAAGTACAGGAGCTGGAAGGCCTCATTTCCTTGAAGCGGGGCAACATTTCGGTGCTGACCAGCCAGCTCGACAACGAACAACGGCGAGCCGCCGAGATGGAAAGGGCCGGAAGAAACGTGCCTGACGCGACACTGAAAAAAATCTACCGGCTGGAAGGCCAGGTTCGCGATATCGAGCGAGAAATTGCGGCTCAGCGGCTGGAAATTGATGCGGTTGCCAAACGCTTTCTATCCGATATCGAACGACTTGAAGCAATCACCGGCTCAGAGCGCACCTTGCCACTGAACGATGCAGAAGCAGAAGCCGCCGGCTCCGAGTAATACTCGCTTGCATTCCGGCAGGTCAGAAAGCACAAAAAAGGCGCTCACGTGGAGCGCCTTTTTCACTACTGCAATAACCTAAATGATTAGGCAGAAGCAGCGGTTTTCTTCTTAGCGGCAGTCTTCTTCGCCGGCTTCTTGCTGGCTACAGACTTCTTAGCATCTTCAGCAGTTTCAGCAACGTCTTCCGCAGCTTCTGCTACAGCGTCAGCGCCTTCAGCGGCTTCTTTCTCAAGCTTGGCAACCAGCTCGGCAGCGAAATCGCCAAAACGGGTGTTCAGGCTGCGCAGCTGATTGAACAAAGTGTCGGAGTAACCGTTATAGCGCTCGCGCAGAGTCTGAACGGTGTATTCACGAACTTCAGCTTCCAGCTTCTCAGCATAATCGAAAGGCTTGGCTGCCAGCTTCTTCTGCTGCTCTTCTGCAGTACTGATGCCCTTTTCAACGATGTCCTGGAGCTGCTCTTGATAAGATTTAAGTTTACCCATAATAACTCTCCTTGAGTTGGTCTCTTTCGGCCTGGAACCGGAAACCCCGGTGGCCTTTAGTAGATTTCACCTCACAAGTTACGGATAAAAATTAGAATGTTCATACTAAAAATGATTACCCCGTCTTTACCAAATTGTCACTTGATCACTTTTTCACCGCAGGCATAATTGCCCACAGTTTTTTCCGGCCCGTCTCCCTGTCGTATTCAGGCTCCATACAAACTGTATCAAAGGGGCATCTCTAACAGGCCCCGTATGCGAGTGAATCATGAAGTTATTGCCAACCCCGGTGCATGCGCCTTTGCGTGCCACCTCCGCACTGACATTGATGCTAGGTGCTTCGATTCTAACGGGCTGCCAGGACGGCGGCGGAAATTCCGATCCAACGACCGAAACCGCATACCAGGCCACAGATTCTGGGGTAAAGCAGCCATTCGAGAATCAAGGCACAGAAAACACAATGCAGCCTAAAACGCTGGTCTGGAGTGCGCCACTGACCCGCGAAGACGGATCCTCGCTGGCTCTGGGGCAAATTGCAGAATACAAAATCTACTATCGTTTGAAGTACAAAGACCGATTCAACGTGATCCCGATTACCGACACCAGCAACACCAGATACCCACTCAAAGGGCTTCCCCCCGGCGCTTACGAGTTCGCCATAACCACAGTAGACGCTGAGGGTTTGGAAAGCCGCCGCTCAGAGTCGGTGGAAATTAACCTGATTTAAGCGACGCGAAAAGGAAACGAATCGCTACCAGCGGAACAGCACCCAGCTGGGGACAAGGAGGTCCGAATCCGTGTCCTGCACCCAGCCACCACCATCGGCAGGCACCAAGTAATACTCTGGCCCGACCTCGGGCACCACTTTGATCTCCATAAGCTGCCCATTTACCCGGTATTCATAGAATACTTCGCCATCACCCGGACGAATCACAATCTCGGTGCCGCCGCCAGGAGGCTGGTAGTCTGTGATCACCAGCGGCTCTTTTGGTGTTTCCACCGGCGTAGTATCCAAAGCCCCGTCATCCTGAGCCATCAACGGCGCAGAGAAACAGCCCAACAACAGGGCGGAACAGGCGATTCGCTTCATTTTCATGGTACCCTCTGACTCATCATTCAGGCTTTGAACAACACTCTCTCTAAGAGTTGCACAAGCCAACCCACGCTTCAATCAGAATCCGGATTTGCATCGACATGACTGAGAAAAAGACTCCGCCCGTGGTTCTGGTAGACGGTTCGTCCTATTTGTTCCGTGCCTACCATGCGCTCCCGCCACTAACCACCAGCAAGAACCACCCCACCGGTGCCATCAAAGGCGTGGTCAGCATGCTACGCCGACTGGATCAGGACTTTCCGGAATCCAAGGTTGTGGTGGTGTTTGATGCCAAAGGCAAAACCTTCCGTCACGAGATGTACGAAGAGTACAAAGCCAATCGTCCACCCATGCCCGAAGACCTGGCCATCCAGATTGAACCCATTCACGAAATCGTTAAGGCCATGGGGCTTCCACTTTTGATCGTGCCCGGTGTCGAGGCCGACGACGTCATCGGCACATTGGCCCATGAGGCCACTCACAAAGGCATTGATGTGGTGGTGTCCACCGGCGATAAAGACATGGCCCAACTGGTGAGCGACCACGTTACCCTGATCAACACCATGACCGAAACGGCCATGGACCGCGACGGCGTGATCGAGAAATTTGGCGTAACGCCGGAGCAAATCATCGATTACCTGGCACTGGTTGGCGATAAAGTAGACAACATTCCGGGCGTTAACAAATGCGGCCCGAAAACCGCGGTCAAATGGCTGCAGTCTTATAACGATCTGGAAAACCTGATCGACCACGCCAGCGAGATCAAAGGCAAGATCGGCGAATATCTGCGGGAAGCCATCGACACCCTGCCCTTGAGCCGTGATTTGGCCACCATCCGACTGGACGTGGAACTGGAATTTGGTCTGGAAGATTTAAAAGACCGCGAACAGAACCACGATGCACTGCTGGAACTGTTCAAGGAATACGAATTCAGGGGTTGGATTACCCAACTGGAGAGCCGCGATACGGAACAACCAGACACAGGCTCTGCCCCTGAAGAGCCCAAACAAGCCATTGAAAAGACTTATTCGGTGATCACCGAGCAAAGCGAATTCGATACCTGGCTCAAACGCTTGGAAGCCGCGGATCAGTTTGCCTTCGACACCGAAACCACCAGCTTGCGCTACATGGATGCCGAAATCGTCGGCGTCTCGTTCGCCATTGAACCCGGCGAAGCGGCTTACGTGCCCGTTGGCCACGACTACATGGGCGCGCCCGACCAACTGGACAGGGACGAAGTACTGGCCCAGCTTAAACCGCTTTTGGAGAACCCAAAGCAAGCGAAGATCGGCCAGAACCTGAAGTACGACAAAAACGTACTGGCTAACCACGGCATTCATCTCGACGGTATCAGCGACGATACCATGGTGGAGTCGTACGTGCTTAACTCCGTAGCCTCTCGCCACGACATGGACAGTCTCGCCAAAGCCTATTTGGACGAAGATACAGTTAGCTTTGAATCCATCGCGGGCAAAGGTGCCAAGCAGCTGACCTTCAATCAGATCGATTTGGAGAAAGCCGGCCCTTACGCTGCCGAAGACGCAGACATCACTCTACGCCTGCACCACGCCCTAAGCCCCAAGCTCAAAGAAACAGGCAAGCTAGCATCCGTGTATCGGGATATCGACCTGCCTTTGGTGCCGGTACTGTCCCGCATGGAACAACGAGGCACGCTGATCAGCGCCAGTACGCTGCGACAGCATAGCCAAGAGCTGGCCGAACGCATGGCAGAGCTTGAGAAAGAAGCCCACGAAGTTGCCGGTGAGGCGTTCAATCTGGGCTCCCCTAAACAGCTGCAGGCTATTCTGTACGATAAACTGGGACTGCGGGTGATCAAGAAAACCCCGAAAGGTGCACCCTCGACCGCAGAGCCCGTGCTACAAGAGCTCGCTCACGACCACGAACTACCCCGGCTGATCGTGGAACATCGTAGCCTTAGCAAGCTTAAGTCTACTTATACCGATACCTTGCCAGAGCTTATCCATCACCGCACTGGCCGAGTGCATACCTCGTACCATCAGGCCGTGACGGCTACAGGGCGACTTTCATCGTCTGAACCGAACTTGCAGAACATTCCTATTCGAACCCAGGAAGGCCGCCGGATTCGTCAAGCATTCATCGCGCCAGAAGGCTACAAACTGCTGGCAGCGGACTATTCCCAGATTGAACTGCGCATCATGGCGCACTTGTCTGGAGACAAAGGCCTACTGAAAGCCTTCGAGCACGGCGAAGATATCCATAAGGCGACAGCCGCAGAAGTATTCGGGGTAAGCCTGATCGAAGTCTCCTCCGACCAGCGCCGCAGCGCTAAAGCCATTAATTTCGGATTGATCTACGGCATGTCCGCTTTTGGGTTAGCCCGACAGCTGGGGGTTGAGCGGAAAGTCGCACAGGAATACATCGACCGCTACTTCGAGCGTTACCCGGGCGTGCTGCGCTACATGGACAATATCCGCAAACAGGCCCACGAAGACGGCTATGTTGAAACGCTGTATGGACGCCGTCTGTACCTGCCGGAGATCAATGCACGGAACAAACAGCTGCAACAGGCTGCCGAGCGCACTGCCATCAACGCCCCCATGCAAGGCACGGCCGCCGACATCATCAAGCGCGCGATGATTGATGTGGACCAATGGCTGTATGAAAACCACGCTGACGATGCTGTGATGACCATGCAGGTACACGACGAACTGATCATCGAAGTTCGCGAAGAAGCAGTGGATAAAGTTCGGGACGGTTTGGTCCAGCGCATGTCCGCGGCCGCCAAACTCGACGTACCGCTGCTTGTGGAGGCGGGTGTTGGTGATAACTGGGACCAAGCCCACTAACAAAAAACGCCCGGTGAGCTTCCTCTACCGGGCGTTTTCTATTGCGGTTAGCTAAACGCTTTCTTAGAACGCTTTGCTGACCTCGATCGCAGCACTCCAGGCGCTGAGCTCGTATTCGCCAGTGTAGTTGGATGCTCCTGCATTCGGGTCTTTCTGAGCGGGCGCGTCGTGCTGGTACTGAAACTCATTAACCTTCACGTCGTCAGCGAAAATCAGCGTTCCAACTGCTGCATCAACAGTCCAGCCACTCGCTACATCATTCCACTGCGCACCCAGCGTTAGCCAATGACGGTCTTCAGATGGAATACGTGCCGTCACGAACTGATCCACAGGCGACTCATCAAACGCGTAACCTGCCTTGAAAGCCCATTCTGGAGTGGCTTGCCAGATACCACCTACGTTGAACTGCCAAGTGTTTTTCCACTTTTCGGTGATGTGGGTGATGGGCGTATCGCCTGTGCGGCCGGTCGCGCTTGAAACGTCACCATTCGCGCCTTCTCTGGAGTTAATATCCAGTTCTTCGAAGCGCCCCCAACGAGCGTATGTAGCTCCCCCCAGCACCGTCACAGAGTCAGTCAATTGGTGTCTTGCGCCAACGGTGATGCTCTCTGGAATTGCCAACGGCACGGTTACGTCTTCAGACAGTGTCGTAGGTGAAACTCCACCCTGCCCATCGCGAACCGGGAATTTGGTGATTTTAACGTCACCATCCAGATTGAATTCAGTGCCAGTTTGGGCAGACAAGCCAAACTGAGTACGCTCATTCATCTCATATAAGAAGCCCACGCGAAAGTTTACTGCTACATCGTCACCTTCTATATCGGCATAGGGAGTGCCGTACGCTTGCTCGTATCCATCAGCTTGGGCACTAGCTCCAGCTTGAATCGCGGCCAGCGTGCTTGGAGGGAGCATCGATGGGTCTGATACACCAGCCTGCGCCATGGCCTGAGCTATACCTGCCTGTAGAAAGCCGCCCCGAACATCTTGAAACTTGGTTAAGCGCCCTTCGGCATACATTATATTAACGCCGAGGCCCATCGACAGACCTTTCCCATTGTTTAGGGCGATGGAAGGAGAGAAGGATATTGCCGTTAGCTCTGTTTTATCTGCAAAGTAGCGGCCAACAAAGTCGTCATCATAATCAGCTGCCAGGCCATACGGAGCATGAATCCCGAAACCCACATCGATGGAATCGTTCACTTCATGAGTCAAATAGAAGTTTGGCAACACCGCCAAATCAGCGATATCCCCACCCTTGGAGCCTTGTACGTCTTCACCGAAAAAGTTTCTAGCAGAGGCACTTTTCGCCTCAGCATCAATATCCAAAAGCGCCGCACCGAAAGAAATATTGGTGCCAGACAGCTGACTCATACCGGCTGGGTTGAAGAAAACCGTTGTTGCGTTTTCGGGGTTGGCAGCGGCGCCGGCGTTGGCTACGCCCATCTGGCTGGCGCTTTGTTCGTTCAATGAAAAACCACCGGCCATAACGGTTGCGGGGGCAGCAACAGCGGCCAAAGAGGCCAAACGAATGGCCTTCACGAGTACGTTGGCATTCTTATGCATGGTGTCTCCTTATTAGTTTGCGCGGAGTATACGCAGCAGTGGGTTATGGCCTCAAATGCCAAAACTACTTATTTGCAAAGCTAATCGTTTCTGCCACGTTTAAAACGCAAAAAGCCCCCAGTAGGGGGCTTTTTGCCAGAGAGATTCAGTCGTCTTGAATGGTCAGCTTATCAACCGACGACGATAAACTGTCGGCTCCCTTTGCATCGCTGCCAAGCTTGATCATCAAACGCAAATCGTTGGCCGAATCCGCATGGGCCAGGGCGTCTTCGTAGGTGATTGAGCCTTCAGAATAAAGCTTGTACAACGCCTGATCGAACGTCTGCATGCCACTTTCGTTCGATTTCGACATCAGCTCTTTAAGTTTGTGTACTTCGCCTTTGCGAATCATGTCGGCCACCAGAGGCGTATTGATCAACACCTCAATAACCGCTTTTCGGCCTTTACCGTCCGGTGTTGGCACCAACTGTTGGGCTACGATGGCTTTCAGATTCAGCGACAAGTCCATCCAAATCTGGTTGTGCTGTTCCGGCGGGAAGAACTGAATAATCCGGTCCAGTGCCTGGTTAGCATTATTCGCGTGCAAAGTTGCCAGACAGAGGTGGCCAGTTTCAGCGAACTGTACCGAATACTCCATCGTCTGACGGGTTCGCACCTCACCAATTAATATGACATCCGGAGCCTGCCGCAGGGTATTCTTCAGCGCCACGTCAAAACTTTCAGTATCTATGCCCACTTCACGTTGAGTGACGATACAGCCTTGGTGTTGATGTATAAATTCAATCGGGTCTTCAATGGAAATAATATGCCCGCGACTATTCCGATTACGATGCCCTAGCATGGCAGCCAAAGAGGTGGACTTACCTGTACCGGTAGCGCCTACAAACATGATCAGCCCACGCTTGGTCATGGCCAGGTCTTTAATCACTTCCGGCAATGAAAGCTCATCAATTTGCGGGATTTTCACTTCAATGCGTCGCAACACCATGCCGCATAGGTTGCGCTGGAAAAACGCACTCACCCGGAAACGCCCGATGCCTCGGGCGCTGATGGCAAAGTTACACTCATGGCTTTCGTCGAACTCAGCGCGTTGTTTGTCATTCATCGCGCCATAGACGAATTCTCGAGTCTGTTCCGGCGTCAACGCATTTTTAGTGACGGGCAACACCTTGCCATTCACTTTCATGCTAGGCGGAACACCTGCGGTGATAAAAAGGTCCGAACCGCCTTTTTCCACCATTAGCCGCAACAGCTTTTCAAATTCCATTTTTCATACCTATTGGTTTCGATATCGTTGCTAACACTCAAAAATTATCCGGAATTTTCGCCTTCATACGGGCATCTTCTCTGGAAATCAGCCCTTTTCTGAGCAAGCCTTCCAGACACTGATCCAGTGTTTGCATACCCAGGGAGCCACCGGTCTGGATAGACGAGTACATCTGCGCGATCTTATCTTCACGGATAAGGTTCCGAATAGCCGGGGTACCAATCATGATTTCGTGTGCCGCAATTCGGCCACCGCCCATCTTCTTCATCAGAGTCTGAGAAACAACCGCTTGCAGCGATTCGGACAGCATCGACCGAACCATTGATTTTTCCTCCGCCGGGAAGACGTCTACCACCCGGTCGATGGTCTTTGCGGCTGAGGTGGTGTGCAACGTGCCAAACACCAAGTGACCGGTTTCAGCCGCGGTCAGTGCCAAACGAATGGTTTCGAGATCTCGAAGCTCACCCACCAAGATGATGTCTGGATCTTCCCGCAAGGCGGAGCGCAGGGCTTCGTTAAACCCAAGGGTATCCCGATGGACTTCCCGCTGATTCACGAGACATTTTTTGGATTCGTGCACGAACTCGATGGGGTCTTCAATGGTCAGAACATGCTCGTAGCGGGTATCGTTGATGTAGTCCATCATCGCCGCCAGCGTGGTCGATTTACCCGAACCGGTTGGCCCCGTCACCAACACAAGGCCCCGCGGCACAGAAGCGATATCCTTGAAAACCTGACCCATGCCCAAATCTTCCATGGTCAGTACTTTCGATGGGATGGTCCGGAACACGGCACCAGCACCACGGTTCTGGTTGAAGGCGTTGACCCGGAAACGAGCGACCCCTGGAACTTCGAACGAGAAGTCGGTTTCCAGAAATTCTTCGTAGTCCTTGCGCTGCTTGTCGTTCATGATGTCGTAAATCAACCCGTGCACTTCTTTGTGCTCCATCGGAGGCAGGTTGATCCGGCGTACATCGCCGTCGACACGAATCATGGGGGGCAGGCCTGCTGAAAGATGCAAATCCGACGCACCTTGTTTGGCCGAAAAGGCAAGCAGTTCAGTAATATCCATAGGGATCCTCGGAAGGCTTTTTCTTTTAATACAGACGCGGCAAACTCACACTATGAGCAGCATAGCAGACAACATCAGAAGCGTAACCCGACGCATACAAAAAGCAACACACCAGGCGGGTCGCAAGCCCGACAGTGTGCGGTTGTTGGCAGTTAGCAAGACTCGGCCACCGGAAGATATTCGTGCAGCGGCACAGGCTGGCCAAACCGCATTCGGCGAAAACTATCTGCAGGAAGCGTTGGACAAGATTGAAGTGCTTAAGGATCTGGCTGATATTGAATGGCATTTCATCGGCCCGATTCAGTCCAACAAAACCCGGCAAATCGCCGAAGCCTTCTCTTGGGTACACAGCGTTGATCGCCTGAAAATTGCTCGCCGGCTCAGCGAACAGCGTCCGGATGGCCTCGGCCCGCTGAACATCTGCTTGCAGGTAAACGTCAACGCTGAAGAAAGTAAATCCGGCTGTTTGTTAACTGAGCTACCGGAACTTGCCGCTACCATCAGCGAACTGCCCCACCTGACTCTACGAGGGTTAATGGCGATTCCGGATCCGAGCCAGAGCGAAGCCGATTTAAAGCAGAGCTTTCAGAAACTGGCCAACGCACTAACCCAACTCCACCAAACTCTACCCGGCGCGCAGCAGCTCGACACGCTATCGATGGGTATGTCGAGCGACCTGGAACCGGCTATCGGAGAAGGTGCAACCTGGGTTCGAGTTGGCTCTGCCCTGTTTGGAGCTCGCCCGGCCAAATAGTGCCTAAGCCGAATCCATGCGTTCCTGTTATCATCAGGAACATACCATTTACTGAGCAAGCACTTGGAGCGAACCTTGAGCAAATCACCCGTCATCTCGTTTATCGGCGCAGGCAATATGGCCAGCGCCATTATTGGAGGCATGCTGGACAACCGCTTCGAAGCCAGCAATGTTTGGGTCAGCGCGCCCGACGACAGCCACCTACAAGCTGTTCGCAACCAATTTGGCGTAAGCGTTAGCACAAACAACCGCTACTGCGTGGAACAGGCCGACATCGTTGTTCTTGCGGTAAAGCCCCAAGTAATGGCCGACGTGTGCCGGGACATTGCACCGGTTGTGCAAAACACCCGCCCGCTGATTGTTTCCATTGCGGCAGGGTTGACCGCAGACACTATCGAACAATGGCTCGGCGGCGGGCTGCCGATGGTTCGCGTGATGCCGAATACACCATCGCTGGTCGGTAAAGGGGCGGCTGGCTTGTTTGCCAACGACCAGGTGTCGGACGAACAAAAAACCATGGTACAAACCGTATTCGAAAGCATCGGTACCGCGCTTTGGGTTGAGGACGAAAACCTGCTGCACGGCGTAACCGCCCTTTCCGGCAGTGGCCCGGCTTATTTCTTTTTGATACTGGAAGCACTGGAAAGTGCTGCTACGGATGCTGGCGTGGAACCCGCCACCGCTCGTAAACTGGCGATCCAAACCATGGCGGGCGCGGCTGAAATGGCTGCACGCAGCGAACATGACCCAGCCCAACTTAAGCGCAATGTTATGTCCCCGGGGGGCACCACCGAGCGGGCGATTAACACGTTTGAAGACGGCGGCATGCGTAAATTGGTGAAAAAAGCTTATGATGCCGCTTTCACTCGCTCTGAAGAGATGGCAAAAGAGCTGGCAGACAAACAGTAACCGTTACGGAGACACAGCTACATGCTGGCAGACATACTAATCACGATCCTGATGATTGCATCCACCTTTTACATGTCGGTGGTGCTGCTTCGATTCCTTCTACAACTGGCACGGGCCGATTTCTACAATCCGATTTCCCAGTTCGTAGTGAAAGTCACCAATCCGCCATTACGGCCGCTGCGCAAAATCATCCCGGGTTGGGGTGGCATCGATGGAGCAGCACTGGTGCTGGCCGTCTTGATTCAAGCCATCACCTTCTTTTTCATGTTGCTGATTTACAACTCGGGGATGCCCGCCTTCAACCCCCTCACTTTGCTGGTATGGGGCGCCTTGAATGTTCTCAGCCTGATCGTAAAGATTTACTTTTGGTCGGTCATCGCCGTCGTGGTGGTTAGCTGGATCGCGCCTCAAAGCGGACACCCGGCAATTCAACTGGTTGCACAGATCACCGAACCGGTCATGCGCCCTGTCCGCAACATCATGCCTTCCATGGGCGGGCTCGATTTATCGCCGATTATCGTGTTCCTGATTCTGAATGTGTTGGATGTGGTGTTAAACCATATGAAGATTGCTGCTGGCATGGGATTTCTTGGCGCGGGCATGTAACCTGCATCACAAATATACATATCGTTACATAATACCAAGACTTTAAACTTCAAAAGGCCGACCTATCAACTCTTTGATAAGTCGGCCTTTTTTTCTTTTATTTTGCACCAACCCGTTACAACGGTTAAAAGCGGCCATACCACAGCTGGATAATAGGGCTATTATTGCCGACATTTAATTTGGGACGAACAGCCTCCCAAACGTCGCGCCAAAGGATGACCTCATGAGCCAGCAGGGAACACTGTCGCAGCAGGTGGAAGCCTACCACGACTGGAAGAAAGATCTGATACGCCAGATTGGCCGATACCGGTTGTGGCTTCAGGACAACAATCTTTTTTCAGAAGACATCAGCACCCGCATCCGTCACGGGTTGGAGCTTCTGATTGAGGATGAGCTGACCATCGCTTTCGTTGGTGAGTATTCCCGCGGCAAAACCGAACTGATTAACGCACTGTTTTTTGCCAGCTACGGACAGCGGATGCTGCCCTCCGAGGCTGGCCGCACCACCATGTGCCCCACGGAATTGTTCTTCGACCGTACCAGCAATGAGAGCTATCTCATGCTGCTTCCGATCGAAACACGCACCGGAGAGCTTTCTCTTCAGCAACAGCGCAAACGGCCTGAAAACTGGGTTCGACACGAATTGGCCGAAGACAATCCAACGGTGATGCGTGAAGTACTCTCCGAAGTAGCCCGAGTGAAAAGCGTCTCTATCGGTGAAGCTCGAAAGCTAGGGTTTGATGAAGACATGCTGGAATCAGACCCGCGGCTTTCGGGCAATGTACTGGTACCGGCCTGGCGAAACGCCCAAATCAGTATTCGTCATCCCCTGTTCGAACGTGGTCTGCGCATCCTCGACACGCCGGGATTGAACGCTTTAGGTTCAGAACCCGAACTGACCATGAGCATGCTGCCACGTGCTCATGCTGTGATTTTTGTTCTGGGTGCAGACACCGGCGTTACCGCCAGCGACATGACCATCTGGAAAGAACACATCAACACGGACCATGCTGACCATCGCGCCGGCCGCTTTGCCGTGCTGAATAAAGTTGATGTGTTATGGGACGATATTCAGGGTGAAATCCACACCAACGATTCCATCGAACGCGTGCGCACTTACACCGCCGAGCACCTCGGCATGAATCAGCACGATGTGCTTCCGCTGTCAGCCAAGCAAGGCTTGCTGGCGAGGGTACGAAACGATTCAGACCTATTCAAACGCTCGAATCTCGGGTTGCTGGAAAAGTTGATTGTTCAGCGCATCCTGACCCACAAAGAGCAACTAATTACTCAGCACCTTATCAGCGATCTTTTGGGCATGCTGCAAAACAGCCAGGCTGCGATGCAGTACCGGCTTAAATCGCTGGAAGAAGAACACGCGGCCTGCTCCGGCTCTGCACTGGATAAGCCCGCACTCGCCCGGCTGGCAGAACGGGCACAGAAAGACTACGACTTCTATTATAAAAAACTGATCACTTTGCGCTCATCACGTCGTTTGATGGATTCCCAAGGCGAGATATTAAACAACTTGGTCAGCGAAAAGCGCTTCGAAGCCCATGCTGAGAAAGTGCGTGAGATCATGATGAAAAGCTGGTCCACCGCCGGCATGGTTCGCGCGATGGATCACTTCTTCGAATTGCTGGAAATTGATCTGAGCAACCTGCTTTCCGAGGGCCAATTGGCCGAGAAAATGGTCGGCTCGATTTACCGACGCTATAACGAAGATTCTCGCGCCAGGCACTTGGAACCTATCCCACTAAGGGCCGGGCGCCATGTTATCGCCATCCGCGAGTTACGCAAAAAAGCACGTCGCTTCCGCATCAGCCCCAAGAATTTAATGTCCGAGCAATCGATGCTCATTCGCCGGTTCTTCAATGTGATGGTTAGCGAAGCCCGCACACTGCACTGCCGAGCCAGATCCGACGTTGCGCGCTGGCCACACGAAGCCTTACTGCCAATTATTCAGTACTCGATGGAGCAAAAGCAGCTGCTAGAGCATCAAATCAGCCGGCTAAGAGATCTTGTGCGAAACGACCGCGACAGCCGTGCCGAACGGGTGCGTTTGCAGCACGCCATCGCTGACCTGCGCAAACAACTCGAATTGGCCGACAACATGGTCCGCCACATTCGCAAGCCTGCACCGACCATGATCCAGCAAAAAGTCGTCAACATTTACGGCTCAGCCTGATCCCCAAGTTGCTGCAGCCGGTACGCGCCGGTTGCAGCAACCACCCCCCCGCCTTTAAACTGCTCTATCGGCGCCAGTTTCTGCGCCACCTCAGGCCTATTGCCTGACTCATGTGGACTGGATCAGGATATCAACACGCTCATGCCCGACTCCCTGCCTACGGATTCCGTGGGCCTAGTTAGCCCGCAAACCATTCATTTCGACTCCCCCATCGAACTGGCCTGTGGTCAATCTTTGGAAAGCTATGATTTGGTCGTGGAAACCTACGGCACCCTAAATGCCGAAGCCAGCAACGCGGTTCTCATTTGCCACGCACTTAGTGGTCATCACCACGCCGCCGGTTATCACTCCTATGATGATAAAAAGCCCGGGTGGTGGGACAGCTGTATAGGCCCGGGTAAACCGATCGATACCAACCGTTTTTTTGTGGTTTGCCTGAACAACCTCGGCGGTTGTCACGGAAGCAGCGGCCCCAGCTCAATCAACCCCGGTACAGGCAAGCTTTACGGGCCGGACTTCCCCGTCATCACCGTTGCCGATTGGGTAAAAAGTCAGGCCAGACTGGCTGACCGCCTCGGCATTCAACAGTGGGCTGCGGTTGTTGGCGGCTCGCTTGGGGGCATGCAAGCGCTCCAATGGAGCCTGGACTATCCTGATCGCCTTCGACACTCGGTGATCGTCGCCTCTACACCGCGACTGACCGCTCAGAACATCGCGTTTAACGAAGTTGCCCGCCAGGCCATCACATCTGACACCGATTTTCATGAAGGCCGTTATGATGAGGCCAGCACTCTACCCCGGCGCGGTTTGATGCTGGCTCGCATGGTCGGGCACATCACTTATCTGTCGGATGCGGCTATGGGCGAGAAGTTCGGTCGTGAACTGCGTGAAGAGGCGTTCAAATTTGGATACGACGCCGAATTTCAGGTTGAAAGTTACCTGCGCTATCAAGGCGAACGCTTCTCCGAAACCTTCGACGCGAACACTTACCTCCTAATGACCCGCGCTCTGGACTATTTTGACCCCGCTTACGAATTCGGCGGTGATCTGTCCAAAGCGCTTGCGCCGGCTAAATGCGAATATCTGGTGCTGTCGTTCAGCACGGACTGGCGCTTCTCGCCGGCCCGCTCTGAGGAAATGGTGAATGCCATGATTTCCGCTCGCAAGAAAGTCAGTTACGCCGAAATCGATGCGCCTTGGGGCCACGATGCGTTCCTGATCCCAACCCCGCGATACACCAACGCGTTCACAGCGTACATGGACCGGGTAGCACGGGAGGTGGGCGCATGAGAGCCGACTTAGAAATCATTCAGCAATGGGTAGAACCCGGCCACCACGTACTCGACCTGGGTTGCGGCGACGGCACTCTGCTCCAATATTTGCAGCACGAACGCAATGCCACCGGCTTCGGTCTAGAGATCAACCCAGACCACATCACCACGTGCATGGGCAAAGGCGTGTCGGTGATCGAGCAGAACCTGGACACTCAAGGCCTGGACAACTTCGATGACGGCATGTTCGATATCGTGCTGATGACCCAGGCCCTGCAAGCCGTGCGCAGGCCCGACAAAGTGATCGACGAGATGTTGCGGCTTGGCCGCGAAGGCATTGTCACCTTCCCTAACTTTGCTCACTGGCGCTTGCGCTGGGGCTTGGCTCTTAGCGGCCGCATGCCGGAATCAGACGCTTTGCCGTATAAATGGTACAACACCCCTAACATCCGCCTGTGCACCTTCAAAGACTTTGAAGCCTTGTGCCGGCAGAAAGGGGTAAAAATTAAAAGCCGCCGAGTCGTCGACGGCCAACATCAAAACAGCTGGCTGGCCCGTGCGTGGCCAAACCTGCTGGGCGAGATTGCGATTTACCGAATCACACGGGAGAACACCTGATGATCATTCGTTCTGTCACCCGCTTTATAGCCCTCACCTTTGGCCTGCTTCTATTGACCAGCCACGGTCAGGCCGGTGAAAAAGATTTTGGCGATTATCAGCTGCACTGGAGTGTTTTCCCCAGCACCATGCTGACCCCGGAAGTTGCCAAAGCCAACAACCTGCAACGCAGTAAAAGCATCGGCGTGGTGAATATTTCCATCATGACCGACAACGAACACGGTCAACCACAACCGCTAGGTGGGCAGGTAGAAGGGCAAGTAGCTAACGACATCCAACAGGTTAAGTTTTTGGCCTTCCGCCGAATTCAGGAGGGCGATGCGGTTTACTTCATCGCCCAATATCAATATCGCCCGGCGGAATTGATGACCTTCAACATTACGGCACGACCCACGGGCTATCCCCAAGGCCTGAAAGTGCGCTTCGCCCACTCCTTGTTTAACGACTAGACCATGCCTCAGAAACTCGTTATTGCCAGCAACAACAAAGGCAAAATTGCCGAACTGACGGACCTACTCAGCCCGCTGGGGTTCAGCCCCGTCGCTCAGGGCGAGCTCGGTGTTGGCGAAGCCGAAGAGCCGGCCGTTACCTTTGTTGAAAACGCCATTTTGAAAGCCCGCCACGCTGCCCGTGAAACCGGCCTACCCGCTCTGGCCGACGACAGTGGGCTGGCAGTCGATGCGCTCGGCGGCCAGCCTGGCGTACACTCCGCCCGCTATGCTGGCACGTCAGCAACAGACGCAGACAATGTTGAAGCGCTGTTAGAAGCACTGAAAGATGTACCCGAACAGGAGCGCAGCGCTCAGTTTCACTGCGTTCTGGTTTATCTGCGCCATGCGGATGATCCAACACCGATTATTTGTCACGGCTGCTGGCCGGGCCGAATTCTTTTTGAGACCCAGGGCGACGGTGGCTTTGGCTACGATCCGGTGTTCTACGCACCAGAACACCACTGCAGCGCCGCCGAACTCACCCGCGAGCAAAAAGGCCGCATTAGCCATCGCGGGCGCGCTTTAGCCAACTTGCCGGGCCAACTCAAGGGTACCGACTAAACGTGCCCTCTTCACCGCTTGGAGCCGTCTGCCCGCCGCTGTCGCTGTACATCCATGTACCATGGTGTGTTCGGAAATGCCCATACTGCGACTTCAACTCTCACGCTGTCCGCGGAGACATTCCTGAAGCAGCCTACCTCGCCGCATTGCTGGAAGATCTTGAGCACGACTTAAGTTTCGTGCGCGATCGCCCGATTGAAAGCGTGTTCATCGGCGGCGGAACACCGTCGCTCATGACCAGCGATTTCTATCAGCGTTTGTTCGAGGGTCTTCGTCAACGTCTGAGTTTTGCGCCCGGAGCTGAAGTCACGCTAGAAGCCAACCCCGGCACCTTGGAAGAAGGCCGTTATCAAGGCTTCCGTCAAGCGGGCATTAATCGCCTTTCCATCGGCGTTCAGAGCTTTCATCAAGAACATCTCAAAACGCTTGGCCGCATCCACAATGCCGACGCAGCCCACCGGGCCATAGAGACAGCCAAAGCGGCCGGGTTTAGCAACTTCAACGTTGATTTGATGCACGGCTTACCAGAGCAAACACCGGAACAAGCCTTGGAGGATCTAAAGCAAGCACTGGACCACCGGCCGTCGCACCTCTCCTGGTATCAACTGACCATCGAGCCCAATACCGAGTTTTTCTCCCGTCCACCGGATTTGCCAGACGACGACCGCCTTTGGGAGATTTATCGGCAAGGCGCCGAGTATCTCCGCGCTCATAACTTCGATGATTATGAGGTATCAGCCTGGAGCCTGCCCCATCGCGAAAGCCGCCATAACCTGAACTATTGGGAGTTTGGAGATTATCTGACTATCGGAGCCGGCGGGCATGGCAAGGTCAGCCTGGCCGATGGCCGGATCCTCCGATACTGGAAAACCCGCCAACCGGAGGCTTATTTGAACCGCATTGGTTCTCGCACGGCAGGCAGCGAAGAGATTGAACCCAAGGAGCGACCGCTGGAGTTCATGATGAACGTGTTGCGGCTTAAACACGGAGTAGAAGAGAAACTGTTCACGAAACGTACAGGTTTACCCTTGAGCCCGGTTGAGGTACAACTTGAGCAGTTGCGGAAGCAAAATCTGCTGGTCAGTCACCGAATCCAAACGACCGAACAGGGCCAGCGGTATCTCAACAGCTTGTTGGAGACGTTTCTCTGATGGACCACGCCCGGCACACTCCCAAGCGCCCCCTTGGATTAGCCATGGTGGCTTCACTGGTCATCAGTGCAGCGTTATTTATAGCGCTTCTGGTAATGAACCAGCCGCTTAAAACCGCCATCGCACCGCAAGGGATGATTAGTTTTCAGCTGGCAGGCACGGCACAACAGGCTCAGGCAATTTTAGCCAGCTGGCGGCCAGATAGCGTGTCGGTGGCCCGAGCGTCACTGTGGGTAGATTTTGCCTTCATCGCAGCGTATTTGGCCATGCTGCTGCAGCTGACCCGCAGGTTCTCACTGGACCGCCCCGGCGTACGGGAACGAATCATCGCCAAATGGGTACGCATGCTGTTTATCGTGGCCGGCACCAGTGATGTTATCGAGAATATTGCCCTGCTTAATAACTTCAATCCTCCCGATAACAGCCTGAGCATGGTTGCCAGCATCTTCTCGTTGCTTAAATTTACGGGGTTATTACTCGGCTTGGCCGGGCTTATTATTATTCGTGCAGCCCGCCGGCAACCGTTAACCCCGGCCTCGTAACGCCGGGGTTCATTCAGGGGTTCAGTTGGTGCGGTGGTATAGCAGGTCCCAAACCCCGTGCCCTAGTTTCTCGCCACGTTGCTCGAACTTGGTAATCGGACGGTCGTCCGGGCGCGGTGAAAAACCGCCTTGCTCCTGCGCGTTGGCAAACCCTTGCGAAGCGTCCATGACTTCCAGCATGTGCTCGGCGTAGTTCTCCCAGTCCGTGGCCAGATGCAAAACACCACCCACACGCAATTTATGGCGAATTCGCTGCACGAACTCCTGCTGGACCAACCGGCGCTTGTGGTGCTTCTTTTTGTGCCAAGGATCAGGGAAGAACACCATTACACGGTCCAAAGAGGCCTCCGGTAGGCACAAGTCGATCACGTCATTGGCGTCAATGTTATACACCCGCAAGTTTTCCAGACCGCGGTCATCCACTTCTTTGAGCAACGCGCCCACACCGGGCAGATGCACTTCCACACCGATAAAATCCTGCTCTGGCGCCGCTTCTGCCATATCAGCCAGTGACCGGCCCATACCGAAACCGATTTCCAGATTCAGCATGCTGTCGCGGCCAAACACTTCTCGGGGATCAATCACGCCATCTTCCCGCGTCAGCCCGTACTTCGGCCAATTCCGCTCGAAGGCTTTCTTCTGACCTTCGGTCATCCGACCTTGGCGTAGTACAAAGCTGCGAACACCACGGCGAGTGGTAATCGGATTTTCACCTTTGGAGTCTTGCGAGTCGTTCTGGTCGGCCATTTGCTGTCCTCAACCGCCACTGCGGATCTGATTGCTGAAATTTACCGAACAGTTTAACAGAGTCCGAGGCTTCAAGCGGAAATCAAAGCACTTTGCCCTTGTTGACGGTCTAATTGCCGGTACCCCAGCGCTTCTATCAGGTGCTGCTTCGACAGGTTTTCCTGTCCATCCAGATCTGCCAAGGTGCGCGCCACTCGCAGAATTCGATGTAGAGCTCGAGCGGATAACCCCAACCGCTCCATAGCCTGAGCCAATAATTGTTCGCTGCTGGCCTCTATCCGGCACGCCCGATCCAAAGCCCTGCCCGCAAGTGAAGCGTTCAAGCTGCCACGGCCGCATTGGCGATTTCTGGCTTGCAACACCCGTTGCTTTACACTGGCACTGCTCTCGCCGGCTTCGCCCTGACGCAGCAACACGTCCCCTGCCTGAACCGGCACTTCAACGTGTAGATCGAACCGGTCCAATAAGGGCCCGGATATCTTGGAGCGATAGCGCATGACCTGACTGGGCGTACACTGGCATTCAATACTCGGATGACCGCTGTAACCGCATGGGCATGGATTCATTGCTGCGACCACCTGGAATTTCGCGGGAAAAATGACTTGCCGAGCCGCGCGGCTGATCGAAATCTCCCCCGTTTCCATAGGCTCACGTAGAACTTCCAACACACGCCGTTCAAATTCGGGCAACTCATCCAGGAACAACACACCGCGGTGCGCCAAAGAGATTTCACCCGGCCTAGGTCTACTACCACCACCAACCAAGGCCACTGCGGAAGCCGTGTGATGAGGCGATCGAAAGGGTGGCTGGCGCCACCCACCCGGTTGAAGTGGTCGGCCCGCCACGGAGTGGACACTGGCCACCTCCATTGCCGAAGCATCGTCTAACGCTGGCAGGATACCCGGAAGCCGGCTGGCCAGCATGCTTTTGCCGGTCCCCGGAGGACCAAAAAACAATAAATTATGGCCACCCGCTGCGGCCACTTCCAAAGCCCGGCGAGGTACCTGTTGACCCCGAACGTCGGCTAGATCGGCCGCATTTTCAGCTTCCGCCGCATGGATAGCATCTACTTCAGGCTTTGGCACGGGCACCAATTTCGCATGACCGGTCAGGTGCTCACACACAGTCAGCATATGGCTTGCCGCCAATACATCGCCCTGGCTTGCGAGTGCGGCTTCGTCTGCATTGGCTTGTGGAATCAGAAGTGATCGCCCGGCTTCTCGGGCAGCCAGCACCGCGGGCAACACGCCTTTTAGTGGCCGCAAAGCACCATCGAGCGATAGTTCGCCCATGAACTCTAAGGCTTTGAGGCTTTCGGGCGGAATCTGCCCCGACGCCGCCAAAATTCCAAGCGCAATGGGCAGGTCGAATCGGCCACCTTCTTTCGGCAAATCCGCAGGCGCAAGATTGATCGTTATTCGACGAGCGGGGAATTCAAAACCGGCATTAAGCAAAGCGCTACGCACACGGTCCTTGCTTTCGCGTACACCGGTTTCAGGCAAACCGACAATCGAGAGCGCCGGCAAACCGCCAGACAGGTGTACTTCGACCGTTACTTCAGGGGCAGACACGCCAATACTGGCGCGTGAATGGACAATGGCTAACATGGTCACCTTCCATGGTGGGCTGGTATTTACCAGGCGCGTCCTGCGCCGGCATCAACAGAAAATCACGACTGAGCTTTTTGCTCCAGTTCGGCAACTCGCTTTTCCAAAGCCTCGACTTTCTCGCGGGTTTTCATCAAAACGGCTTGCTGGCCTTCAAATTCTTCGCGAGTAACCAGTTCCAGCTTGGACAGAACAGACATCACCGTTGCTCTGGCTTGGGTTTCAAAATCTTCCCGGGCGGCCCGCGCCATATCCGGAACAAACTGGCCAAACTGACCTTGAAGCTGGGCAAAGAAGTCTTGGGGGCCTTTCATGTGATACCTCGTGAATTCAATCTTTGTGCTCGATCAGGCCAATAACCCATCGAATACTAATGTAGTTGGGAGTGTATCACACCGTTGCCCCTGCCATACTGTACCCGCTGGGCAGTATAATGGAGTTAAGCCTTGCCCACTGGTGGTTCAACCCTGAATCAGAGTGGGGCGCGGCGCCCCGTTTTGGTGCAAGCATCTGCATCACCTCGGAACACAAAACAAGCAATATGTTGTTTTTATTATTATTTTTTGCGTTGGCATACCTAATGCTAAACCTTGTACACGATCCGCACAATTGATGTGCGAGGTGGCAGCATCCCGAACTCAACCACAAAGACAGTTGAGATGGCTTTACCAAGGAGAAAGCAATGAAACTTGTGACAGCGATCATTAAGCCTTTCAAACTGGATGATGTCCGAGAGGCACTATCCGAAATAGGCGTGCAAGGTGTAACCGTAACGGAAGTGAAAGGTTTCGGTCGCCAGAAGGGCCACACCGAGCTCTACCGCGGCGCCGAATACGTGGTGGATTTCCTGCCAAAAGTAAAAGTTGAAATCGCCATTGGGGATAACCTGCTGGATCAGGTGATCGAGTCCATCACCAAGGCAGCCAATACCGGCAAAATCGGCGACGGCAAGATTTTCGTGACCGAATTGCAGCAAGCGATCCGAATCCGAACCGGCGAAACGGGCGAAGAGGCGGTTTGATACCGGCCTGATCCCCGGATCCAGCCAACGCAAAAAAACTAAATATCTGACAGGCCTTGTGCGGAGGGCTTCCTATGGAAAGCAATGTCTTTCACCTGCAGTATGCTATAGATACTTTTTATTTTGTTATATGCGGCGCATTAGTCATGTGGATGGCCGCCGGTTTCGCCATGCTCGAAGCCGGTTTGGTGCGCTCTAAAAACACCACTGAAATTCTTACCAAAAACGTTGCCTTGTTTGCGATTGCCAGCACCATGTACATGGTCTGCGGCTACGCCATCATGTATGGCGGAAACCTGTTCCTTGCTGGTATTGGCGATGTCGATGTCGATGCCGTGCTGGGTGATTTCGCCAGCCGTGAAGACGGCTTTGAAGGCGGCTCGATCTACTCTGGCGCCTCCGACTTTTTCTTCCAGGTGGTCTTTGTTGCCACTGCGATGTCGATCGTCTCCGGCGCCGTTGCTGAGCGCATGAAGCTTTGGGCCTTCCTGGCCTTTGCAGTAGTCATGACCGGCGTCATCTACCCAATGGAAGGTGCGTGGACATGGGGTGGCAAAGACGTATTTGGACTGTATAACTTGGGCGACCTTGGTTTCAGTGACTTTGCCGGCTCAGGCATCGTACACATGGCCGGCGCTGCCGCTGCTCTGGCTGGCGTGTTGTTGCTGGGCGCTCGTAAAGGCAAATATGGCCCCAACGGCGAGATCCGCGCGATTCCAGGTGCCAACATGCCGCTAGCGGCGCTGGGAACCTTGATTCTGTGGATGGGCTGGTTCGGCTTTAACGGTGGCTCTGTACTGAAGCTTGGCGACATTGCCAGTGCCAACTCGGTCGCCATGGTGTTTCTGAACACCAACGCTGCGGCAGCCGGTGGCGCCATCACAGCTTTGGCGGTTGCCCGCTTGATGTTCGGTAAGGCCGATCTAACTATGCTGTTGAACGGTGCCATCGCCGGTCTGGTAGTCATCACCGCAGAACCGTCAACACCAAGTGCATTGACCGCTACCCTCTGGGGAGCTCTGGGCGGTGGCCTGGTAGTGCTGAGCATTGTCGCGCTCGATAAGCTGCGCATTGATGATCCCGTTGGTGCCATCTCTGCTCACGGCGTGTGTGGTTTCCTCGGCCTGATGCTGGTACCAGTTACCAATGGTGACTCGAGCTTCAGCGGACAGCTGATTGGCGCCCTGACCATATTCGTGTGGGTGTTCATCGCCAGCCTGATTGTCTGGGGCACACTGAAAGCCGTAATGGGTATTCGAGTCAGCGCTGAAGAAGAGTACGAAGGTGTCGATATTGCCGAGTGCGGCCTCGAAGCCTACCCCGAGTTTGGCAGCAACAAGCAGTAATCCTGCCTGCTAGACCAAAAAAGGGCGCCCTCGGGCGCCCTTTTTAAGTTATCTAAACCACAACCCTACCCCAGTTAACCTTCTTCCGGTCGCACCTGATCTTCCAGCGCATCAATCATGAATTGCGGCATGGCCAGCGCACCGTGGTGAATACCTGAGTTGTAATAACGGGTGACGAACGGGCGATCGTTCACGTCTTCTTCACGAAAATATTTCAAAGGGTTGTCCTTACTGCCCATGGTGCAGCTCCACCAGCCTGTGGGGTATACCGGCTGAGGGAATGGCAGTGTTTGCACATGGCTAAAGCCAGCTTTGCGCATGTCGGTATGGATATCCTTGATGATCGATTCGGTGTGCAGCAGCGGTGACTCGCTTTGCTGAACCACAATACCACCATCCTTCAGCGCCACCATCGCGTCGCGATAGAAGTCCAGTGCAAACAAGCCCTCTGCCGGGCCGACCGGGTCGGTGCTATCGATAATCAGCAGGTCGATGCTGTTTGGCTCAACTTCCCGCATCCACTTTACGCCGTCGCCAAAGAAGAAATTCGCCCGTGGGTCGCCGTTGGCTTCGCATAATTCTGGGAAATATTTTTCAGACATGCGGGTTACCCGCTCGTCGATTTCGACCTGCCAGGCTTCTTTTACGCCCGGGTGCTTTAAAACTTCTTTCAGAGTGCCACAGTCACCCCCCCCGACAATCACCACCTTCTTCGGGTCTTTATGGGTGAACAGCGCCGGGTGCGTCATCATCTCGTGGTACAGAAAATTATCTCGCGTGGTCAGCATGACACAGCCATCCAGCACCATCAGATTGCCGAAGGTCGCGGTTTCGTAGATCTCCAGCTTTTGGAACGGTGTCTGCTCTTCATGCAGTTTGCTCTTTACCTGCAAGGAAAAGGCCGTGCCCTGATCCTGAAATATCTCGGTAAACCAGCCTTCATTCAATGCTGTCATATCACTCTCCAACTGTATGCCGCTGCACCGCGCCCAGGCATCTCGAAAGAGGCGTATTGTAGGCGCAGCAGTCAGCTCCTACAATGCAGCCTTCAACGGTTTTCCCGCCGACCCGGGTTTCCTGACAGGATAGCAACAATGGCAGATTCTACCGCATCACCGGCACACAAGGTTTACAACATCGCCCATTGGAGTGACGGCTATATATCCGTCAATACGGAAGGTGAAGTAGAGATCTGCCCAGACCGGGGCCGGAGCGCGGCGCACATCAACTTGCCCAAGTTAGCGCGGTCCCTGACCGAAGCCGGCTTGGCTCTGCCAGTGCTGGTCCGATTCACCGACATTCTTCACGACCGGGTGAACAAACTCTGCGGTGCGTTCAATAAAGTGACCGGCGAGCAAGGCTACCAAGGCCGATACACGGCGGTGTATCCGATCAAGGTGAACCAGCAGCGACGGGTCGTCGAAGAACTGGTGGCCGCCGAACCTGCAGCAACAAACAACCAAATTGGCTTGGAAGCTGGCAGCAAACCAGAGCTGCTGGCGGTATTGTCTCTCGCTCGTAAAAGTGGCTCGGTGATCGTGTGCAACGGCTACAAAGACCGCGAGTACATACGGCTGGCGCTGATCGGCCAGAAATTAGGCCATCAGGTCTTTATCGTTGTTGAGAAACAGTCTGAGCTACCGCTGATTCTGGACGAAGCAAAAAATCTCGGCGTCTCGCCGCTGATTGGTGTACGTGCTCGTTTAGCCACCATTGGCAAAGGCAACTGGCAAAATACCGGCGGTGAAAAATCAAAATTCGGGTTATCCGCCAGCCAGATACTGGAAGTCATCAAGACCTTAAAGAAAGCCGGCGCGCTGGACACCTTGCAGCTTCTGCATTTCCATTTGGGCTCACAAATTGCCAATATTCGGGACATTCAAACGGGCTTGAAAGAGTGCGCCCGATTTTACAGTGAGCTGCGCCACCTTGGTGCGCCCATCGGAACGGTTGATATTGGTGGCGGCCTGGGTGTGGACTACGAAGGCACGCGTTCGCGCAGCAGCTGCTCCATGAATTACACGGTCTTCGAATACGCTTACAACGTGGTGCACGTACTGCAGGCCGAATGTGATCGTTTGGGCTTACCGCACCCGGATCTGATCAGCGAATCCGGTCGGGCTTTGACCGCTCATCATTCGGTGCTGATCACCAACGTGATTGACCGGGAAATCCCCGTTCAGCACGGTGTCTCTGAGCCAGCCATCACCGCACCCTCACCACTGCAGGATTTGTGGCGGGACCTTCACAGCCTTCAGGACGATCACTGCCCACGCTCGCTAGCAGAAATCTACCACGACGTGCTGTACGCCATGGCCGACGCGCACGCTCAATTCGCTCACGGACTGCTGTCTTTAACCGAGCGCGCTCAGGCAGAAACCTTGTACACCCGCTGCTGCCGATTGATAAGAGCGCAGCTAGACAGCGCCAACCGGGCGCACCGTGAAATCATCGACGAATTGAACGAAAAACTGGCTGAAAAGCTGTTTGTGAACTTCTCGTTGTTCCAATCACTGCCGGATGTTTGGGGTATTGATCAAATCTTTCCGGTCATGCCGATCAACGGATTAAATCGGCCGTTAAACCGCCGTGCCGTAGTACAGGATATTACCTGTGATTCAGACGGACGTATCGATCAATACGTAGACGGCCAAGGCATAGAAACCACTCTGCCTTTGCCCGAGCACAACCCTGACGAGCCTTTGCTTATCGGCTTTTTCATGACCGGTGCCTATCAGGAAATTCTCGGGGACATGCACAACCTGTTCGGCGACACACATTCGGTAGATGTGCGGCTGGATGAACACGGCAACTACGTTATCAACGAGCCTATTACTGGCGACAGCGTGGCTACGGTTTTGAGGTACGTTAATTTCGAGCCGGTCAGCATACTGAACACGTACCGACGCAAATTCGAGGAAAGCAACCTCGAGCCGGAACTGCAGAAAACACTGTTGGCAGAGTTGGAGGCCGGGCTCGACGGCTACACCTATCTGGAGGAGTAGGCTTATACGGAAAGAGCTGCATGCAGGTTTCGCAATTGTTCCTCGCATTCGCGCCTCAGGCAACCGGATTCGCCAGCAAAATGGGTGAATCCAGACAATTTTTGTAAAATCGCAGCTGGTTTACTTTCTCTTCGGCCCGCCAATCCTGAAAATCTTTGCGAACCCAACGATCCAGTTCACCACTTTAAGCGTAAATCAATCACTGACAAAAACGTGGTGAGTGCATAGAATCATGACCGTAGCAAAATTAAATCAAGCGACAGTCAAGGAGCGTCCAGTGACGACACTGGGGCAGCAACCAGCAAAAGGCGAGGGCCGAAAAGACCCTTGGGGCGCTTTATTGGAGAAAGTGGGGCGGCATCAGGACAAAGCCGCCTATCACGCGCTGTTCGAACACTTTGCACCACAAATTAAGTATTACGCCATCTCGAATGGCATCGCGAGTCATGCCGAAGAGCTCGTTCAAGAGGTTTTCGTTGCGATCTGGAGACGCTCCAGCCTATACGATTGGCGCAAGGCCGCTGCGTCCACCTGGATTTTCACCATTGCCCGTAACCAGCGCATCGACATGCTGCGCAAGATGCAGCGCCGAAGTGCAGAGATGACGATAGAAACGGAAGATCTCTGGCAGATTCCGGGAGAAAACGACGATGACCCGGTTACATCGTTGCACAGACTGACCTCAGAACGCCGGATTCGCGAATCACTGAGCCAGCTGCCGATAGAACAAGTGACGGTCATTGCTAAAGTTTATATGGAGCATAAATCACATCAGACGGTAGCTGATGAACTGAACTTGCCCCTGGGCACCGTTAAAAGCCGGGTTCGCTTGGCATTGAACAAATTGAAAGTGATTTTGCAGGACCAGCACGTATGACTCGACATCATCCAGACAGTCTAAGCCTGATGGAATACAGCGCCGGCAACCTGAGCGAACCTCATGCGCTTTGCATCCGTTTGCATCTGGATCAGTGCGGTCATTGCCGTAGTCGGGTTGATACCTTGAATAGCCTCGGGGCTGTCATGATGGAACAGCAACCGGATGTTTCTGTATCAGATACCAGTTTCGAGCAGTTATTGGCACGCATAGAAGAGGTACCAAATGCGCGACCGGCACAGGCTCAACCTCAGCGAAGTCCGCTTCAAAAGTTGCTCGGTGATGACATAAGCAACTTGCCCTGGAAACGGCAGTTGCGGGATGTCAGTGTGGTTGATATCACCGACAAATTTCCCGGTCAATCAGAACGGGTCATTCTCCAGAAGCTGGTAGCCGGCGGTAAAGCCCCGGCACACACCCATCGGGGCATGGAAACAACCCTTGTGCTTCAAGGTGCGTTTTCCGACGCGAAAGGTGTGTTTAATCAATGGGACTTTGTTGTACTGACCGATAAAGATGTTCACAAACCGGTCGCCATCGGTCACGAAGACTGCATAACACTTTCGATCCTGAGCGCACCCTTGAAACTGACCGGTCCTTTTGGCCGACTTCTAAACCCATTTATTGGCTGATACGACGGCCCGGCAGGCGGCGACACCTGCCGGGCTTTCACCATGGCAAATCCTGCCCGTTCCAGCTAATAAAGCGACCGTTATCTTCCTCCGACAATCTCGCTAAAACCCTATACAAATTCGTTGCCGTCGCATCAGGCTCATGAACCGTCAACTTTGCCAGCGATTGGCTAAACGGAGCGCTCAGATTGGAACGAGTGGTGCCGGGGTGCAAGGCCACACAGGTAATCGGCGAATACCTCCGGGGCAACTCCACGGATAGATTCTTTACCATCATATTTAAAGCAGCCTTCGAACATCGGTAGGCATACCACCCGCCGAGCCGGTTATCCTCGATCGAGCCCACCTTCGCCGAAATGGCTGCAACACGGGCTAACCTTTTCCCCCGCAACCATGGTGCAAGGGCCTGGACCAACGAGCCAAAGCCAAGGCAATTCACCTGAAACGCCTGAATCATGCTGGCCTGGCTCATATCCTCTACGCGCTTTTCAGGAGCAACAGCGTCATCGTGCAGAAGCCCAGCGGCGTAGATCACCGATATTCCGCCGTTGGCAGATTCCAGTAGTTTTAGGGCGTCGGGGTATCGAACCATGTCCAGAGGGAGCTCTGCCTGCCATTCAATCAAGTGCACGCCCGGATGCTCCCTAAGACGAGCATCCACGGCATCAATCTTTCTGGCCAGTCCAATGAGCGGCTCGCTTGGCTGCTCGGCAAGAAACCGTTCTGCAAGCGCGCTGCCAATGGCACCCGAAACTCCGGCAATAACGACGGTCATCGTTCTGTCTCCCGAATAAATTGTGGTCGTATCTAAAGGTAATACGCACTCGGGCTCTCATTAGGTTGATTCTCGGTGAGCCAGTTTATTCAAACGCACGTATGAACCCACAGACAGCTTATTCGCGCTTGCAGTCATTAAAAGCGCAGTACCCACGGCAAACTGTGCCGATTTCGTAACGACAGGAGAATGTCCATGCAATATCAGGCGCCTGCGAATGATCTTCGCTTTTTACTGTTTGATGTTTTGGGAGCAGACAAACTGCACGAACTCGACAAGTACGCGGATGCTACCCCCGACCTGATCTCAGCGGTGATCGAAGAGGCGGGCAAGCTGGCGAGTGAAGTCATCCAGCCCACCAATCAGACAGGCGACCGGCAAGGCTGCACCTACGACCCGAACACAAAAACCGTCAAAACACCGGATGGTTTCCAGCAAGCCTACACGGCGTTCGTGCAAGGTGGCTGGACAGCGCTTGATGCACCCATCGAATATGGCGGTCAGGGGTTGCCGCACACCTTGAAATTCGTTGTAGATGAAATGGTGTGTTCCACAAATTTATCACTCGGGATGTATCCCGGACTCACTCATGGCGCAATCAGCGCACTCTACGCCCACGGTTCCGAGGCGTTGAAACAGTCCTATCTGGAAAAGCTGATCTCCGGCGAATGGACCGGCACCATGTGCCTGACCGAGCCCCAGTGCGGCACCGACTTGGGCTTGATTCGCACAAAAGCTACTCCTAACGAAGACGGAAGCTACGCCATAGACGGCACGAAAATCTGGATCACCGGCGGTGAGCACGATCTGGTCGATAACATTGTGCACTTGGTGTTGGCGAAACTCCCCGGTGCGCCTGACAGTACCAAAGGCATTTCTTTGTTCGTGGTACCGAAAATGCTGCCGGAATCTGGCGAGCGCAACCCGGCCTTCTGCGGCGGTCTGGAACACAAAATGGGCATCAAGGGTTCTGCCACCTGCGTAATGAATTTTGAGGGTGCGAAAGGCTGGTTGGTGGGCGAGCCGAACAAAGGTATGAGCGCCATGTTCACGATGATGAACGAGGCGCGCCTGATGGTTGGTATGCAAGGGTTAGGTCTGGCTGAAATGGCGTATCAGGAAAGCCTCGCCTTCGCAAAAGAACGTCTGCAAAGCCGGTCTCTGAGCGGCGCAAAGAATCCCGCAGGCGCTGCAGACCCGATTATCGTGCACCCAGATGTGCGCCGCATGCTGATGCGCCAAAAAGTCTTGAATGAGGGAATGCGCGCTTTGGCCTTGTATACCGGCCTTCAACTGGACTTATCGGTTGCCCACGGCGATGCCCAAACTCGAGAAAATGCCGATGATCTCGTACAGCTGCTGACGCCTGTGGTGAAAGCCTTCCTGACCGATGAAGGCTACAACAACGCCAACTGGGGCCAACAAGTATTGGGCGGTTCCGGATTCACCCAAGACTGGCCACTCGAGCAACTGGTGCGTGATGGCCGTATCGCCCGAATTTACGAAGGCACCAACGGCATTCAGGCAATGGACCTGGTGGGGCGGAAATTGTCACTTAAGGGGGGCCAACTGGTTCGCACCTTATTCTCGGAGCTCTCGGGCTACCTGAAAGACAACCCGGACGCGCCCTACCGAAACGAACTCACACACGGAGTCAAGAAGCTGGAAGAAGCTACCCTGTGGCTGGCCCAAAACGCGCCGAAAGATCCGGAGCAGGCGGGTGCCGCGGCAGCACCGTATCTGCGGGTAATGGCGCTGACCGTGATTGGCTATCTTTGGTCACGCATGGCGGGCGTCGCGAATCGTCAACTCGAAGCCGGTGAAGGCAAGCGGTCGTTACTGGAAAGCAAACAAATCTCGGCCCGCTACTACTTCGAAAAACTGATGCCTGAGATCGACTGGCTTCTAGCGGATATCGTGTCAGGTAAAGACAGCCTAATGGCTCTCGAGGACGAACACTGGATGGGATAAAACGACAGATAACCGATCGTTGGGCATCTTCGTTTAACCACGCTTTTGCGTGGTTTTTTTGGCCTGTTATTCGTGGTCGGGCGACCTGATCGAACCATAACGAATGAGCAAAGACACTAGCTCTAACTGCCGCTTGGTATTGGTTTTTCGGAACAGGTTACGAAGATGATATTTCACTGTCTCACGCGATCGACCGGAGCTTTGCGCAATTTCCGTAAGACATTTCCCCGCTACAAGCTGTGCGGCAATCTGTGATTCGCAACGCGTAAGCCCGAACGTTTCTATGAGTCGATCCGTGCTGAGCTCAGCCGGTGCGCGGTATCCGATCAATCTACAATATATCGCGATTGCACGTTCAATATGGGGGAGCATGGTTTCCAGCATACGAAGTTCATGCTCAAACAAATGCTCCTGTCCTTTCTGACACTGCACACCGAACAAACAGACCGTATCAAGCTCTACCGCTGAAACCGCGACAACGATTTCACTTATCCCCGGACGGGTTTGCCAGCTTATGCTCCCGCTGTTATCTGGAGTCAGTTCATCGCTGTAATAATCTGGGACTGATGCCGAAAGATTGAAAACCCAAGACCGTGTTGGCATCGTGTGCACTCGACTTTTTAACACAATAAAACCACCACCGAGCCCCATAGACTGACCCAATTCCGCCAGAAACGGGTAAAAACCAACATCGTTTGAAATGGCGTCGTAAATCAGACCGATCAGTTTGACTAAATCTACATCGTTATCGCGCTGTTCCCTGCCCATCCAGCCCTCAACTTACGTCACCCCTTGCGACATAAGTTAGTCCACGCCGGGCACATATACAAAAACCCCATCATTACACTTGGCATACAATTTGTCGCATTTTCCTACCCATATGGGGTGCGTCGACACCAAGAGCGTTGCCTATAAATTATAGGCCGGATGTTGATGCCGCTCCGGCCTATTTCACTCGTACGGACGCCTATTTCTTGGAGAGATCTTTATGCACAACGTTAAAAGAGTGGCACTCGCCTCAGCTATCGCCAGCGTGATCGCGGTCACTGGCTGCAGTAATAGCGGTAGCTCTGGTGGCGGCGACGCTAATGGAGAAACTGTATCAGGCAAAGCATCTGCACCTAGCGGGACCGTAGCAAAGCTTAACCAACCCAGCGCACTGGAGATCGCCTTTTCTTTTGTTGTCCCGGAACTGGCGGCAGCGATTACCGGGCTTGAACCCATCAAGGGCGCTGACGTAGAGCTCATTCGGGTTGATGATGACGGCAACCAAGTAGGCGATGTGCTGGCCAAAACCAGCACATCTATAAGCGGTGACTACACGCTGACGCTGCCTACCGGTGTCAGTTTGGCTGGCAACCTGATTGTCCGCATAACCGGCGCGAATCATCAACTTAGGGCCCAGGTTGTTGAGAAAAATGTCGATATATCGCCGGTTTCCGAATTCGTTCTGCGTAAATTCATCGAGTCCGGGGCAGATTTAGATCAGCTCGTTGTGACTGACGTAGTCAAGCTGAACGGTAAAGTGGAGGCTTTCGACCTCACGGCTGGCGCAAATCTGGAACAAATGTTTGATGTGCTTGAACAGGAAGTTGGTGCGTTCGTTGAGACGGAAGTGGCCTCGGTTTCCGCGAACGGTGCCGATGTCAGCAGCATAGCCGGTGACTATAACAACGCAGCGTTCGGTTTCCAGCTGCACGACAACGACGATGGGAGCAACGGCACGTTTGCCCATGAGATGTGGCTAAGTGATTTTACGTTCGCTAATGGAGGCACAGGTACGATTAATATCACCTATTTATCTGAGGACAGTGCCTGGGCTAACCTTTCGGGAACCGCTATAGAAAACAGCTCGGTTAACTATAACGTCGAGCTAGACGACGGCGACAACCAAGAAACTTTTGACGGATCACTCAATACTCGGGGGATTCTAGCCGTACAGAGTGAATTTGAAGAAGAAATCGACGGAGATGAGCCATACGGCTGGCGTTTTCCTGCCATGACCTACGTTTTCCAACAGGTTGCCGATACCGGCCTGTTCTTCGGCCTCAACCACGAAGCTGGCGTTCGCTATGGCACCATCGATTCCGACAACGATGGTACTTACGACGCCATCGACCCTGATGACAAGCAAGGCGATGAGGTATTTCGTACACTTGAAGTCTTCGCACGAAAGCCCGCCAACTTAGCGGATACGGCGATGGTAGGCGACTATGGGCGGGTGTATTTTGGTTCTAGCCTCAGTTCCGGGCGTATCGAGCTACTCAGCGCGAACAATACGGTAACCTTTGAATCTGGCTTCAGCGGCACCCTTAGCGCAGGCATAGAGCGTGAAATCATCGTCAACAGCAGTGGCGCCGCCTCCTATGGCGACCAGCCTACGACCTCAGAAACGTTCACATTAACGGTGAGCTCTGACGGTACGATCACTGATGGACCTGATGGAGGCGCGATAGGGTTTGTCAGCGAAGACGCGTGGTATGTCGATTTCTCCGAAAACGCCGGCAGCAACATGGACGGCTTCGCAGACTTTGATAAAACCATGCTCGTAAAGCTCGGCGACTCGGCTCCAAGTGTCAGTGGAAAGAAATACCGGCTCATGATGGTCAGTTCACATCTTGAGGGCGGCGCATCTTCATCCATTGCCATGTTCGCCAGCCAGTTCAACACCTTCCTAACAATGGAAAGCGGTAGCGCCGGTAAAATTAACGGTAACTTCTCCGAGATCAGCAAAGCGCAAGGTCTTGGTGATAACATTCAGGCCGAGGTTCACCAAGAATCCGACCTAGCATTCAACATCCAAGTTGGTAGCAATGGAGGCACAACCATAACCATTCCCGACTCTGGCGGGGAAACAATACTCGAAGGTTTCTTCAATGCTGACGCCAGTTTGGGCATTTTCACAACAGGCTACCTGGAAACCAATTCCGTAGACTACGATGAGCTCGGCTTGGCAGTGTTAGTCGACGTAACTCCAAATTAAACACCACACTCACCACTAATCGAAACGGCGACCCTTTTCAGGTTTCGCCGTTTCGATTCTCATCACGAATAGCCCCTACCGCAGCCCCTGCGTTACAATCTGCCCCTCTTTTAAACACACCCTAAGTTCAACCAGACACCACGAGCCCTGAATGAATTCTGACTCTCCGCAGCCCGACGATTACAACTTTCGCTTTGGCGGCATCGAAAGGCTCTACGGCCGCAAAGCGCTGACCGCATTCAGGCACGCACACATTGTTGTGGTGGGTTTAGGTGGTGTGGGCTCCTGGGCCGCCGAGTCGTTGGCTAGAAGCGGGATTGGCACGCTTACGCTGATTGATATGGACGACATTTGCGTGTCCAACACCAATCGCCAGTTACATGCCCTGCAAGGTCAGTACGGCCAGACCAAAACCGAGGCCATGGCAGAACGCCTGCGGGCGATTAACCCTATGGCGGATATTCGGGTGCATTTCGGATTTCTAACCGCAAAAAACGTGCAAGAGCTGATTACCGACGACATCACCGGCGTGGTAGATGCTATCGACAGCGTAAAACCCAAGGCTAGCCTGATTGCTCACTGCCATCGCCGGAAGATACCCGTGGTCGTTGCCGGTGGAGCCGGAGGGCAAATGGACCCCACACAGATTCAAGTAGCCGACCTCAGTAAAACCACCCAGGACCCTTTACTGGCGAAAGTGCGCAATTTACTGCGCCGCGAATATAATTTTTCTCGCAATCCTAAGCGCCGATTTGGCGTTGAGGCCGTATACTCGTTAGAGCAGCTGACGTATCCGGCTGCGGATGGCGAAGTCTGTCACCAGAAGCCTGCAACGGAAGGCCCGGTCCGGCTCGATTGTGCCACGGGTTTTGGCGCTGCTAGTCCGGTCACCGCAAGCTTCGGTTTTTTTGCAGCCTCCAGACTTTTGAACCGAATCGCTCGCCGAGCCAACCTATAAACTTTTCAACCGGAAGCCCTTATGGCCGCTAGTACTGCTCTAATTCTTGCCGGTATCGGTATCAGCTCTCTGCTCTGCCAATGGTTCGCGTGGCGCGTGCGCATGCCCGCCATTCTCTTTCTCCTCGCAGGCGGCATTATTGCCGGACCCGTATTGGGATTTCTTCAGCCCGAGGCAGTCTTTGGCGATCTTCTGTTCCCTGTGATCTCTCTTGCGGTTGCCATCATTCTGTTTGAAGGCAGCCTGACGCTTCGCTACGACGAGATTAAAGGTCACGGCAAAATGGTGCGCAATCTGGTGCCCGTGGGCTCGATTGTCACCTGCGCAATCGGCACACTCGCCGCCCGCTGGATTCTGGAGGTGTCGTGGGAAGTTGCGCTTTTATTCGGCGCCATTTCGGTGGTCACGGGTCCCACTGTGATTGCACCGTTACTTCGCGCCGTTCGTCCCACGGCCAAGCTCTCCAATATCCTGCGATGGGAAGGCATTATTATTGACCCGGTGGGCGCGCTGCTGGCGGTTCTGGTATTCGAGGGCATTGTGTCCTGGGGCCAGGGCAATGTGTTCGGCCACTCCCTTTATATCTTCGGCAAAACGCTGGTTGTCGGTTTCATCATTGGTGCCGTTGCCGGCTATCTGAACGGTCAGGCCTTGCGAAAGCACTGGCTGCCACAGTACCTGCACAATGCTGGCACACTCACCTTCATGCTGGGTGTTTACGCCATTTCCAATGAACTAGCTCACGAATCCGGCCTGCTGACGGTGACCGTGATGGGCATCTGGATGGCGAACATGAAGCGGGTTCCCATCGACAGCATTCTGGAATTCAAAGAGTCTCTGAGCGTGCTGCTGATCTCGGCGCTGTTCATCATTCTGGCGGCTCGCGTGGAGTTTTCAGCCATTCTCGATCTGGGCTGGGGGCTGGTGGCGGTTCTCGCCTGCTTGATGTTCATCGCTCGCCCGATCAGTATTTTCCTTTCCTCCATCGGCACGTCGCTGAACTTTCGTGAAAAGCTCTACCTAAGCTGGATTGCGCCGCGGGGCATTGTGGCCGCTGCAGTTTCTGCCCTGTTCGCTTTTCAGCTTGAACGACTCGGTTATGACGGTGCGGAAACTCTGGTGCCACTGGTGTTCATGTTAATCATCACCACCGTCACCCTGCAAAGTCTGACAGCCCGTCCGATTGCCAAGCTTCTGGGCGTAAAAGAACCGCCGGCACACGGTTTCCTGATTCTGGGCGCGAACCCCATTGCCCGATTGATTGCACAGTCACTGAGGAAACACGAGATTCCGGTGATGCTGTCGGACACCAACTGGGAGAACGTGCGCCAATCCAGAATGGAAAACTTACCGGTTTATTTTGG
Source organism: Marinobacter sp. AL4B (assembly GCF_019916045.1). Taxonomy (NCBI): domain Bacteria; kingdom Pseudomonadati; phylum Pseudomonadota; class Gammaproteobacteria; order Pseudomonadales; family Marinobacteraceae; genus Marinobacter; species Marinobacter sp. AL4B. The sequence continues at coordinate 1,264,547 of NZ_JAILWZ010000013.1, read as the reverse complement.
CAACCCGGCTTCCGAGCACGCCGCAACCCATATGGACCTGACGGGCATCGGTAATCTGCTGATTCTTTCGCCGTACAAGCAAATGAACAGCCTGGCCACGTACCACTTCATAGATTGGTTTGGCGACACCTCGGTGTTTGGTTTAACCGAGGGCGATCAGGACCAGAAAGCCCGGCTTCAAACGGCCGGTAAGGTGCAACGAACCAGAGGGATTTTTGACGGGGTGAGCTACGCCAAGCTCGCCAGTTTGGTCAGCCAAGGGTACAACGTGAAAACTACCCAGCTGAGCGAAGAATTCAGCTACCAGCAGTTTCTGGAGCAATACCAGCAACAGGCTCTGGTGCTGTTTATCATCGACAGCAAAGAGCACATTCACCCGGTGAAAGACATGGATTCATTAGAACCTGAAGACGACTGGGTCTTGATCAGTCTTGTGCCCCCGCAGCCCCAGAAAGAACGGGACAGTAATGCCAGCCAGAACTCAGGCGAGAAAGCTGACGATTAAAGCGCCACCCTGGCGCGGATTAGCGACAATCGAGCACCAGTTTGCCGCGAACATGACCTTCTGCCAGAAGGTCATGGGCTTCACGCACCTGATCCATGGTGAACACTTTGTCGATGTGTACTCGCACGTCTCCGTCTTCAATCAACTCGGCGATTTCTTCCAGGTGAAAGACATCAGGGCGCACACGCATTCCGTGAGCCCGAACTCCCATCTCTTCAGCCGTACTGATAACGTCATCGGCGGTCACCGTCGGGATGGTGACTAAAACACCGGACGCGCCTAACGTGTGCAAGGAGCGTTTGCCAGCCTCGCCCCCGACCAGATCCAACACTACATCCAGCCCGAAGCACTCATCGGCAACATCCATGGTTTTGTAATCAATCACTTCGTGAACGCCAAATTCCGCCAAGAAGTCCCGATTGCTGGCAGACGCGGTGGCAATCACGTGGGCATCCCGAGCCAACGCAAACTGCACCGCAAAGTGGCCAACCCCGCCGGCACCCGCATGTATGAGCACCTTTTGATTGGGCTCCAAGCGAGCAATTTCAAACAAACCCTGCCAAGCGGTGAGCGCGGCCAAAGGCACGCCGGCTGCAGTCACCAAATCCAGCTCTTCTGGCACAATGGCTAATTCATCGGCGCGTGCAACGGCAAACTGCGCATAGGCACCGCCCGCTACGGGGAAACCAATCATGCCCATCACCCGGTCGCCCTTGGCAAGGGTGGTGACATCGTCGGCCACCGCTACAACTTCTCCGGCGGCATCGTAACCCGGCCCCCAAGGCAGATCGTCTTCAATTTGAGTCGCGACAAAGCCCATACCCAGGCGAGTTTTCCAATCGATCGGATTGAGCCCCGCACCATGAACACGAATCAGCACTTCGCCCTCACCGGGCTCCGGAATCGGTGCATCAACGACCTGCAGCACATCGCTGTCGCCAAATCGGTCGTAAACCACTTGGCGCATCGTTTCGACTTCCGTTGCTTCAGTGGGGGCCATGGGGTTCTCCAGACGGGTTTGCATCAGATGCCTACAAAGGCGATCGTGTTCAAGTTCAGCCTAGCAGAATTTCTACCCGGCGCGTTTTCCGCTCACTCATGGCTTCCCTCGACATCGGGAATGGCCTCTAGCGACAGTTTTCCGATGCGGTCGTTGTGCAGCGAGCCAAAATACAAATAGCCACTGTGAGGATTCACCGAGGTAATTTCCTGCAAATGCGTGCCTTTGGTGTCGTGCAGGCTAAGCAGTGCCTTGCCGGTTGCATCAAAGGCAACCACCAGACCGTATTCTTGAGGCTTGGGTTTTAAGCCGTCAGGCAGTTTTGCCACCAGATTCTTCAGCCAGGGCTTGGCGTGCATAGCATCAATCTGGGCGTTTCGTAGCGTTGGGAAGGCAACCCAGTATCGGCCCTCATGGTCGATGGCCAGATTATCCGGGAACCCCGGCAGGTTATCGGCGAACACTTCGGTTTTTCCTGCGTTCGGGCCGGTAATCCAATATTTCAGAATGCGATACTTCCAGGTTTCGTTAACCAGCAGGTAATCGCCTGCGGGGGAAACGGCGACGCCGTTGGGAAAGTGCAAATCAGCCAGCAGCACTTCGGTTTTTCGGGTTTTCGGGTTGTACCGAAGCAAGCGACCATGAGGGCGCATTTCCAACAGGTCCAACAGATAGTCCTGCTGACCAAAACGAGAACTGGCATCGGTGAAGTAGATTCGTCCATCGGGTGCGATGATCACATCATCGGTAAACCGGAACGGCGTACCGGCAGCCTCCCGGCTAAGCACATTGATTTCGCCTTCCGGCGTAATCGATAACAATCCCTTCCCGGAATCTGCCACCAGCAGATTGCCCTGTTCATCCATGACCATACCCAGTGGCCGGCCCCCGGTTTCAAGCCAGGTATCCACCCTACCGTCCGGGAACACTCGAATGATCTTGCCATCCTGAGTGCCGGCGTACAGAACTCCGTCAGCTCCGACAGTGGTATCCTCGGGGCCATACACCTGCCCCTTCGCCAATAACTCGGCTTGGTGCAAATGCCCATTGGGTACATAAGCACCCGTCATCGGTGGTGGTTTTGGCGCCTGCCAGGCTTCGCTATCAACAGGGGACGGCGTTAATAAAAAACCGCCAAACAACAGAAACAACGCTAGCACGCCAATTAACAACCACTTCATAATGCACAACCCTTTATTTTTATCATTGTTCTTCCTTACGCCTTGCAGCGACTTATTAGGGCTCCTTACCCATCAAAATCTTCAACAAATCCAGGAATGGTCCGCAGTTAATGCTCCAGAAATTGCCGACACAAGGTCGCAAAGGTGTCCGCTTTTTCTGCATGCAACCAATGCCCGGTGCCCTCGATGATTTTGAGCTCGGCATTCGGAAACAGAGTCTGAATAGTGTCTTGATGCTTAGTCTGAATGTAGGCGGAATCTGCCCCTTTGAGAAACAAAACCTCGCCTTCGTGGGGCCCGTTGCCTTCCGGTGCGGCTAAAAGGTTCGTATAGGCTGCCTCTATCACAGGTAGGTTCAGGCGCCACCGGAACAGAAGATCGCCCTGTTCGACCTCGTCTTTGGGGATGCGCTCAAGATTTTTCAGCAAGAACTGACGCACACCGGGCGTTTCAACATACTCGGCCAGCCGGGCATCCGCTTCGGTTCGTGATTTTACGCCCCGAAGATCCAAACTGTTCATGCCTTCAAGAATGGCATCGTGTCGGGGTTGGTAACTGACGGGGGAAATGTCCGCAACGATGGTTGCTCGCACCCTCTTCGGATAGCTTAACGCCACCTGCATCGCGACTTTACCACCCATAGAATGGCCAAGCAGGTGAGCTTGATCGATGCCTTGGGCATCCATGTACGCCACCACATCGGCAGCCATCGCCGGATACGTCATTTCGTCCGTGTGTGGAGAGCTGCCGTGATTGCGCTGATCCAGACCATGTATTTGCCAGCTGTCTTCAAGTCGGCGGGCAACACCCCCCAAGTTCTCGAGCGAACCAAACAATCCGTGCAGCAGGATTAACGGTTCACCTTGCCCGGATATCCGGTGATTCAGTTCAACACTCATAGTGCGGCAGTCTCCGGCTTACAAAACATAGCCAACTACACTACCATCGCCAGATATCGAGGCAAGAGCAAATTTCGGCAGATGTTCGCCCATAAAAAAGCCGGGCATGTAGCCCGGCTATAATCATGTCGTCCGTACGCCTGATCGCTTAGCAGTAGTAAATACCACCAAGGTACTCTGCAAGAGCCATAACGTTCTCACGTTCGCTTTGGCTATGGGGTACAAAGATTTCCTGTTGCATACAATTCCTCCACCATGACCTTAAGGTTACTTCAACCTGTTGCCACACATGCTATCGTTTAAACGGTGATAGGCCGTTGACGCGCGGTGCCATTTGCTTGACATTTTGTAACACTTTTCACAAAACCACTGATTTCAGGCCTTGGCATGACCGATGTCCCTTCAGAAAACACAGAAATCCCCCACGTTGCGGCTTCAAGCACGCTCGCGCTGGTGCATTATCTGGATACGAGAGGACTTCTTGATTCCCCAGTGATAGAGCGTGAGACAGGCCTTCAGCTCAACGCTCTGGAAGATCCTGACCTACGCATTCCCGCCACCGCCCACTACCGGCTTTGGGAGCTCGCAGAGCAGCTCACCCGAGATCCCGGAGTGGGTTTGCACGCGGGCCAGGTTATCGACCCCGAGCGAATGGGACTGGTTGGGCATGTATTCTTCAATTGTGACACCCTCGGCGAAGCGGTTATCCAATATGTCCGGTTGTACCGGCTGATTAACGAATCGGTCACGCTCCATTTTGAGCAAACAGCCACTCAGGCGATCTTGAGTTGGCAGCCTGACAACCCTGCGTATTACTCTCGCCTTGATATGGATCGCACCCTTGCAGCGGCGATCTGCAGAACACGCCACTTTATCCACAAAGGCATTACCGCAGATTGGCTCGAAATCGCGCACCCTGAGCCACCTTATTCGAAGGAATACCAAAAACTGTTCGGTGGCCCCGTTTTCTTCGGCTGCGGCATTACCCGGATCGCATTCTCTAGCGAGCACCTGGAGCACCCCATTCCACACCGTAATCCTTACGTGTATTCCGCTGTATTGCAGCAGGTCAACGCTGTGCTGGCGAAACTCCAAACTCGGCGTTCATTCAGCCGCAAGGTGCGAAGGCTCATCTCCCGGCAGATGGCAACCGACAAAATTGACGCAGACACTCTGGCCCGTCAATGTCATATGAGCCGGCAGACCCTTTATCGCCGTTTAAAAAAAGAGGGGTTAAGCTTTCAGGATTTGGTGGAAAAAGTCCGCCGTGACAAAGCACTCCGGTACGTGGCAAACGATCAATACGCGCTGGGTGAGATTGCTTTTCTACTTGGTTTTTCCGAACTTAGCGCCTTCAGCCGTGCATTCAAGCGCTGGACCGGCGTTGCGCCGGCCCAATTTCGAGCCGAACATAAGGGCAGCTCATCATGATCGAGGATACTTTCACCTTACTGGCGATCCCGCTTGGGCTACTCTATCTGGCCGCGCTGGCCTGCATCTATCGCATCCTGCTGACTTACCGTACCACTCAAGGCGCCATCGCCTGGATCACCACGTTGATCGCATTGCCGTATGTAACCGTCCCCCTGTTCATTCTATTCGGCCGATATCGTTTTGGCGGCTATATGAAGGCAAGACGCTCCGGCAACAAAGCCCTCAGCGGCCTTCTCGAAGAGTTCGAATGCCGGACAACCTCAATACCGGATCCGAATCAGAAAGAGTTCGGCGATGAGCTACAGGTTCTGTGTAAATTGAGCCGCCAGCCCTTCACCAGCGATAACAAGGTCACGTTGCTGAAAGATGGTGAAGCCACCTTCGATGCGCTTTTTCAAGCTATGGAAGACGCTGAGCGCTACATCCTTCTGGAATTCTACATCGTCCGCTCTGACCGCGTTGGCCAGCGCATCAAAACGGTTCTGGAACGCAAGTTGGCTGAAGGCGTGGAGGTATGGCTGCTTTACGACGACATCGGCAGCCTGTCGCTGTCTCGCCGTTGGCTGAAGGAATTGGCGGAGGCCGGAGCCAAAGTTGCTTCGTTTGGCAAAGGCAACATTCGCCGTCGCCGCTTTCAGATCAACTTCCGAAATCATCGGAAGCTGTTGGTTTGTGATGGCGTTACAGGCTTCGTGGGTGGTATTAATCTCGGCGATGAGTACCTGGGCACCGCCATGGACCAGGAACCTTGGCGTGATACTCATTGTCGAATCGACGGTCCCGCCGTCACCGGCCTGCAACTGGCCTGGCTGGAAGACTGGCACTGGGCCAGCGACACCAAACCGAAGTTAAATTGGTGCCCGAGCTTTAACTCCCCCGGCGACGACAAGGTGCTGGTGCTGCCTACTGGCCCGGCGGACACTTGGGAAACCTGTGCGTTATTTTTCCTCAACAGTATTAACAACGCCCGAACCCGCGTTTGGATTGCCTCGCCCTATTTCGTGCCCGACGTTCAGATCATCAACGCACTTCAATTGGCGGCGCTGCGCGGGGTGGATGTTCGTATTCTGATCCCTGAAAAGTCCGACAGCTTACTCATCCGAGTGGCAGCCTATTCGTATCTCATTCAGGCCCGTCAAGCCGGAATCGGCATCTACCGTTACCAACCCGGCTTTATGCATCAAAAAGTCGTTTTGGTAGACGATCGCTACGCATCGATTGGCACCGCGAATCTCGATAACCGTTCCATGCGACTGAACTTTGAAATTATGGCGATCAATACGAGCCCTAGCTTCATTCAAGAAGTTGAGGCCATGCTGGAAGACGACTTGAAGCACAGCAGGCTAATGACCGAAAGCGATTACGAAGATCGCTCTTTACTGTTCCGCTTGTGGTGCCGTACCGTTCGCCTGCTCGCACCGTTGCTTTGAACTGGTCCTCAGTATGGGCTTGTGCGACTATGGCGCTTCTGACAACTCCGAAGTAGCCACAGAACGAACATGAACGCATTCAAGCCGAAAGAAACCCTGACCGAGCAAGTCGCCCGCCACGTTGAGAACCTAATAGCCTTCGGGCAGCTGCGCTCGGGCGAACGAATTTACGAAAGTGCCATGGCCAAGGAACTGAATGTCAGTTTGGGCTCCGTGCGGGAAGGCTTGTTGTTGCTCGAGAAACGGCACTTGGTAAAAAACGTTGCTCGCAAAGGCGCATTTGTGACCACCCTCGATGAGCATTTTGTACACAGCTTGTATGAAACCCTGGAACTGTACCTCACCCACACGGGCCGGAAATTAGTCAGACAGTGGCAGCCAGAGGATATGGAACGATTGGTTTCCCTGCGCGATAAAATGCAGCGTTGTTACGAGCAAAACGATCTGTTGGCGTTTTTGGAGCTAGGCATAGAGTACACCCAGGCATCGCTGGTTTATGCAGACAACTACTTCATCGTTTCGGCCATTGACGATTTATGGCCTTCGGCAAAGCGATGCGCATTTGTGGCCTTCCGCCACGGCGGCAAGCAAGTAATTGAAGACAATTTGGCCCATATGGAGCAATCCATAAAAGCGATCGAAGCTCGGGATGAACAAGCTCTAACCGCGATTCTGCACCGCTACGCCCTGCAACAATGTCAGCAGGTACTGACGGCTTTAGCTCAGTAGAACAACTGGGTAAAAGAGAAACCGATATTCATGTAGGCCGTCCAATCATCTTCGTTGTTGTAGGCGACTGAGAACTGGACCGGCCCAACGAACGTATCGACACCCGCAAACACACTCCACGATCGAACCAAGTTGCCCCAGCGCGCGTCGTCGATGCGATCCCAAGTATTACCCGTTTCAAAGCCGACCCCAGCGAACCAAGGCATGAAAGGGCCGCCAAACTCGCGTCGAGCATAGGCAGCCGCCAAAGCTGCGTCGTTACCACTTAGTTCTCCGGCCGCATAGGCCGACAGCCGCCGGAATCCGCCCAGACGCGCGGCATTCTCTATGCCAGACTGGCCGCTAACAACCTGTTCCGTAAACAGCAAACCGGTGACGTTGAATCGTTGCCAACTGGCCGTTCCCAACAACATGCCCGTGATGGAATCAAAGTCGCGGTCTGAACCCAGTCCGGGACGTTCAAAACGCGCCCGTATTCCCGCAAAACCGCCGGATTTCGGGTAGAACGAATCACTGAGCGAGTCGTGCACCAACTGAACTTTAGCGTAGCCTTGATGAACTCTGTCCGATGGCGCCACTTGTTCACCGATCGAATCCTCCAATCTCGCAGAGCCTCGCACATAACCGATACGCACTTCACCGTCGCCGCCCAGCTCCATGCCAATTGCCGCATCGACCTGCGTCAGTGAGACATCAATCTCTGCAATACGGGCACCGTCCTCATACACACGGTAGTCATCACGCTCGTGCTCTATACCAATCACTGCAAATCTTTCGTAACCAAAATCCAGCGGCTGGTACCATTGGGTACGAAACCAGGGCTGAGTGCCTAACTGAGCTCCGACATGCCACTCGGCCCCCAGACTGTTCAGTTCTGTCATTCGAAGCCCGGCCGCAAGATTAAAACGGGTGCCGCCACTGAAATTATCTTCGTAGCTCAACCCCGATGAAAGATAATTCGGCCCCCATCGTTTCTCACGTGCCTGAATATTCAACACCGGACCTTGCTCTGAGGGCCTCAAAGACCAAGACACGGTTTCGTAATACCCCAACCCATAGATACGCTTCAGATCCGATTCGAGTTGTTCGACATTCAGAGGTTCGCCCGCCTTCTGGCGTATTCGCTCTTTCAAAAACGCCGTCGATAATCGGCGCCCAGTCGCGAACTCAATACGGGCCACCTGCGCAACCGACACTGCCCGTTGCTCCAACCCCTCGCGGAAAGACCGCCATTCCTCCGCTGACACCTTCAGACGGTTGAGTTCCACCGCGTGCTCTCTGGCAGCGGTAGCACCCAACTCGAACAATACCGGCCCATCATAAAAATCAGCAGAGCCGTACCCTTCCAACTGGGGCCGAATAAGTACGTCGTTATCGGTGATCAAGGCGAGCTGATCTTCCGTGTTTCGCCGGGTCAGGAGCGTCGTTAACTGACCTACAACCGAAAAAGCTTCCTTGATCTCGTCGGTTTTCAGCAACGGATCCGTAATGTCCACCGCGATGATTATGTCGGCCCCCATATCCCGGGCCACACTGACGGGCAAATTATTGGCGATCCCGCCATCTACCAACAAACGACCGCCGCGTTCCACCGGCGCGTAAACACCTGGAATACTCATACTGGCGCGAATCGATTCCGCCAAATTGCCGCTATCAATGATGACTTCAACGCCGGTCTCCAGATCCGTCGCGATCGCGCGAAAAGGGATGGGGAGCTGATCAAAGTCATCAACCAGTGCAGCATTGCGAGTGAGCTCGTTCAGAATCAGGCCAAGATTTTGGCCTGTCACCAATCCGCCACCGACATGGATACCATCGGTATCGACTCCAATGCCCGGTGTGATTGGCAAGCGCCAATCGGACTGTTTACGGCGCACCGGCTTGTAAGCGCGGCCCGGGTCATCGCTGAAGCTGGACAGCCAGTCCAGATCGATGAAACGTTGTTCAATTTCGTTCACCGACATGCCGGATGCATACAAAGCTGCAACCGCAGAGCCTGCGCTGGTACCGACAACCATATCCACCGGCACCTTCATTTCTTCCAGAACCCGGAGCACGCCAGCATGGGCCATGCCTTTGGCGCCGCCCCCACTCAGCACCAACCCCACTTTCGGGCGACTTTCTTGGGCAGCACTCAGAGTTGGCCACGCAACAAACACCACCACGACAGCAAAAAAGACGGAAAGTCTGAATAGAATTTGCAAAATATCTCAGTGCAGATTAGTTGGGTTTATCATCGTCGACCAACGATATATGAGAGGTATCAGGCACGATGGGCGGGGGAGTCTCCCGCTCAACGCCCAAATCAGTGCCCGGAGGCGCTATACTCCAATCGTCCAGGTGTTCGAACATAGGGGTTTCGATCTCCTGGTGCTCCGCAAGAGTGACACCTACCGGGTCCAGACTCAGACCCGAGCCAGCGAGAATCTCATCCACTTTCTCACCAGCGACAGACAAACGGTCACCGGGCTCTACCTCCGGCACTTTGCCAGGCCCTGCGTTGGGATTCAGCGTGCTTTTATGATCCGACGACGCGCCCCGCGGCTGCGTTTCGGGCGCGCTCGTGCGTGAGGGAGCTGATGGTTGCCCGCCAGCAACGGCCATTGCCTGAACATAGACCACCATGCCGTGTTTCTTGAGTACCGTTTGGTATTTCTCGGCTTGTTCCTGATCCAGCTTGTTACGGATCACCACCGCCTGACCACTGAACATGCGGTCCAGCTGCTCGACACTGGCCTTAAACAACGCTTTGGCATTGGCACGGGCAGTCAGCAAATCTGTGCCTGACGTACACTCGCCCTTGAATACGAGCTGGAACATGACGTTACCTCATTTGTTCTTTTCAGGAAGCCCGGTTTTATCATAGCTGAAAACACGATGGCAGGAGACGCGCTCAAGGCAATGCGCTCGACCTTCAAGCTTCGATTGTGTCAGCATTGCAAACAATTGAAAAATACCACCGTTTTAAGCAGAAAAAACCGGCGCTCTCTGCGATAATTAATTGTAACCAAAATTTACACTTGGTTACGGTGTCGCTTTAAACGTCCAATGAGATACGCTTATGCGAATTCGAACCTTCATCTTGTCTTGGGCACTGCTGTTCGGCGCGACAAGCTCCTATGCGCAAGCCGGAAATCTGGACGTTCTTATGCAGCAGGTCTTCCCAACTGCAGAAGCCACCTACATCGGCTATGAAAGCATAGAGCGCGAAGACATCCCCGTAAGTGCGGATGTCGACCGTAAATACCTGATCGTGGATTTTCGCTTTAAAGGAAACCTGCCATCGACACAGACGCTGCAAGCCAAGGTACACAAAGTATGCATGACCCTGTTTAGGGATCAGCAACTGATGCAATCGCTGTCAGAGTCCGGATACGACATGGTCTCCGTGGCTTTTGATCGGCAATCTCAGTTCGATTGTCTATAACAACGCTAGCTTTGCCCCAGTATACGGGGAAATGCCTCCAGCGCAGTGTTCACTGCATCCAGATTAAAAGCTTCCACATCCGCCAACAGTTTTTCGCCGTAACGAGTAACCGACAGTGAACGATGACGCTGTCCCCAATCAATAATTCTCAAGGCAAACTCTTTCATTTGCTCCGGGTCACCGCTCTCCCGAACGTTTTGCCATTCATTGCCAAAGTCCCTCGCAAGGCTTTCCCGTAGCCAACCTCGCTCCTGCATGCTCATGGTCTGGGCCAGCAAACGCTCGGATTCTTCTGGTGCGCCTTCTTCTTCCGCTTCTTCTCCGGTCGCTGCAACCCGGGGCAATACAATGGTAAAGGTCGACCCAGCGTCGGCCTCACTCTCGAGCGTTAACTCCCCCCCCATCATTTCCACCAGTTTGCGGCTGATGGCTAGCCCCAAGCCGGTACCACCGTATCGCCTTGAGCTTTGTCCTTCGTGTTGCTCGAAGGCATCAAAAATTCTGCTTTGCTGATCCGGAGCTATGCCGATCCCAGTATCCGTTACCGTCACGGCCATTCGGTAGTATCGGGCATCGCCGTCGCTGTCCTCTTGGTCGCCCAGAAGTTCGGCGACCACACGAACGGTGACTTCGCCTTGATGGGTGAATTTAATGGCATTTCCCACCAAATTAAACAGCACCTGACGCAGCCGGGTTTCATCGAGCATCATCGCTGATGGCAAACCGGCGCCTACACTGACTTCCAAAGCAATGCCCTGCTCCGTTGCCCGAAGATCGAAAATATGACGAACGTCGCTTAGCAAGCGCCGTACAGAGACGGGCGCAAAATCCAATCGCATTTTACCTGCCTCAATCCTCGACAAATCCAGAATGTCATTGATCAACATCAGCAGGCTGCGACTGCCGGCACGAATGGCGTTCAGATAATTTCGCTGCTGGGGATCGGTTACGGAGTTATAAAGCAAGTCGCTGTAACCGATCACCGCATTCATCGGCGTTCGAATTTCATGGGACATATTGGCTAGGAATTCGCTTTTCGCACGGTTGGCCAGTTCGGCTTCCCGAGCCAGTCGTTCGGCTTCCAGTTTGGCTGCGCGCAGTTCATCCTCACTGCGACGCAGCGCGTTTTCCGAGCGAATACGCTCATCAACTTCCAGCGATAATTTTCGGTTCCAGTACAGGAAGATCAGCACAACCACGATGGCAATCAGAATGATTCGCCGGACAACCGTGTAATCGGTTTCTTGTTCAATATCCAAATGAATCCAGCGATTGTAGACGGCTTCGCCCTCAGACTCGGGCAAACCGCCCAACGCCTTGTTCAAAATACGATGCAGCTCCGGGCTGTCCTTGCGCACCGCTAAGCGCAAATCGTACTGGTAGGGAGTGATACTGGTAATCCTGAGGTTCGACAACCCCAGCCGTGCAACCGTATAACTGACGGCAGGAATATGCGTCACCATCACATCGAGGTCACCGTTAGATAACGCCAGCAAACCATCGGCAACCGTGGCCTGAGGGTAGAGATCAAGATCCGGGTGGTTAATCAGCAAGTAATCATGGCTGGCTTGTCGGTTAACAACGCCAACTTTTTCGTCGCGCAACTCACGTAGATCGCCGATAAACCGGCCGCTGTCACGGATTGCCAAGGCAATGGGTACGGTTACATAAGCGCGGGTAAACAGATACTCCTGCTCGGTGCGAGGAGTGCGGGACAACCCAGGCAGAATATCCACTGTTCCCGCCTTCAACTCTTCTTCAGCGGAAGCCCGGGTGTCCATAATCCTCTTGTTGAAGCGTACCCCGAGATTTTCTTCCAGCCGGCCAATCAAGTCGGCAACCAAGCCTGCCGGCCGGCCATCTTGTTGAAACTCAAACGGCGGCCAATCCCTGCGCAACCCCACTTCAAGCCCCTGATTTTTGTCGAGCCAACTTTTTTCCGCCGCGGTCAAGGCAACGCCCCGACCTTCCATCATCGGTATATCGCCTTGTAACCAAGCCTGTCGGATTTCGCGGTGCTCTTTATGAGTAATCGATAACACAGCTCTATCGGCGACTCGAAATAATTGATGCTTATCGGTTGGCACTTGAAGCACCACTTCCACAGGCCGATTATCCAGCAAAACAGCCAATCCAATGCCATTGACCATTGTTGATTCAAGGTAATCCGATACTACCGGCACCGGTGCCAAAAAAGCATCGGCGTTACCCGCCAGCACTTGACTGATGGCTTCGCCCAGATCTTCCACCGGTACAGGGGTAAAATTATTAACGGGATCAAGTAAAGGAAATTGATTTGGGTCGTCCCCGATGATCGCAACATTGGCGGCTTCCAGATCTTTTAAGGTGCGAAAACCGGCATCACCCGCGTTCACAAACACGCCGTAAGTGAGGCTCATGATCGGTGTGGTGTGCCGCAATCCTGGTATCACGGGCGCACCCGGAACACGGGTGGTCAACGTGAGATCGGCAGGCTGCTCCTGCTCATCCAGCATGAAGGGTTCAACTGGAAGGTCCAGTTTTCGGGAAAGAAGATCCAGATAATCCGCCAGCAAGCCCACTAACTGGTCGTTCCCGCTTTCGAAAATCAACGGCATCTGTGTTTGCCGAATACCGACTCGAATACGGTCGAGCTCTCCAAGCCACAGCAAGTCTTCAAGACTCAAAACTGGGGCAGGGGTTTCTTGTGGGGGGTCAGCTTGCGCCGCTGCGGTTGAGAAGCTTACCAACAGGAACAACACGAGCTGGAGAAAAAACGTCACTGCACACCCTCATGGAGCCACCATTGCGGCTCATTAATTCGCTACGACTCGATTCCGCCCCGTCGCTTTGGCTCGATATAGTGCCCGATCAGCACGATCAAAGGCGTTGTCTTCACTGTCACCACGAACAAACTGCGCTAACCCGGAAGAAAACGTAATGCTGACCGGATTACCGCCGAAATGGAATGGTAATTTCTCGACATAACCTCTGAGCTTATTCAGTACTGAAACCGCCTCGTTCATGCTGGTTTCCGGTAGCAGCAGTGCAAACTCTTCGCCACCAATACGGGCAATAAAATCAGTAGCTCTCAAGCGCCCCTGAAGCTCACGGGCAACCAATTGCAGCACTCGGTCGCCGGCTTTGTGTCCGTAGGTATCATTAACCCGTTTAAACAAATCGATATCGACCACCGATACGGTTAACGGATGGCCATATCGCTGCCACCGGTTATACTCAAAATGCAGCCGCTCTTGCCACGCTTCACGGTTGGGCAGTTGAGTCAGCAGATCCGTCATAGCGCGAGCACGCTCCCGGCGAATTTGTTCCTGCATTTGCTCGGAGCTTGCTTCCATTGCAGCCATTTTCTGCTGCATGGATTCGAGTTGCTCCGCCATCCAGCTTTCTCGCTCAGTTTCCTTATCTTTGAAACGGCCTAATGCACTAGCAATCTGATCAAGTCGCTTCCCCACCGAGTACTTCAGAGTGTCTAAATCTGCACCAACCCGGAGGTCCTCGCTGACCAAATCGATTTCTCCGCGAATTTCCCGATCGAGAATAGCCGTGTCATCTTTACGTGACGAATTACAATCAGACTGTTGGGAAAAATGCTCCCGCAGAGTTTCGAGTCGGGCGTTAAGGCGTGTTAAAAAAGCCTCGAGTTCACGCTGATTACGGGTAATCGCCCGGATCAACAGTTCGGATACCGACTCTAAACTCGTACGCAATGTGCTCCAATCAATACTGGAAAGCAGGGTCTGCTGGAGCTCTTTGGCTTTTGCTTCCGCCTCAGGTTCAAGCGTGACCTGTTCCAACACCTTGCTGAGCAACTGCCCTACGTGCCGAGCAATAAGAAGGCGATGATCCTGATCTGAAATGTCTATACCGTCGTTGGGTGGCGCCGGAAAAGACGGCGTTGGAGCAGCCGTTTCATCATGGGGCGGTGCAGGTTTTTCATCCAATAGTGCGATCTGACGGTCAATCTGTTCCTGCAAATGGAGCCACTTTTTCGCGTTCAGTGTTTTTCGGCGAAGATCGGCCCTAAGTTGATTTAACAAGCGATCTAATTCAGGCCGTTGGCCTTCGGAGGCCACACTGGTTCGCACCAACATTCGCTCTAGCAGGTCGCGCTGTTCCTTGCATTGCTGCTCTTGTTGTTCTGCTTCTTTTAGAACCTGTTGATATTTGTTCTTCCAGGATTGCTCCGATGCCATGCCGTGCTCCATTATTGGCCAGCCGAATCGCTGCCAACCGCGTCGGACGTATGCGCTCCCGAACGCCGACGTGCCCGAGGGTGGCTTTGGTCATAAACCCGGGCAAGATGCTGAAAGTCCAAATGAGTATAGACCTGAGTCGTGGCAATGTCCGCATGCCCCAGCAGCTCTTGCACCGCTCGCAAATCTCCGCTCGATTCCAGCATATGGCTAGCAAACGAATGCCGGAGCATATGAGGATGCAGCCGTTGCTCGGCTCCTTGTTGCGAACCCCATCGCGCCAAACGCGCTTGAATGCTGCGCCGACTTATACGACCACCCCGCTGACTAACAAACATAGCGAGCTCACTGCCCACCACAAACTGGGCACGGCATTTAAGCCACCGACGAATCGCTGCTGCCGCTTTCGCCCCAACCGGCAACAGCCGCTCTTTACTGCCTTTGCCCCAAACCCGGACCTCTCCGCCGACCAAATCCACAGCATCCAGATTGAGACCGGCCAATTCTGACAGCCGAAGACCGGACGAATACATCAGTTCAAACATCGCCAAGTCACGCACTTCCAACGGGTCATCGGGGTTTACTTCAAGTAACTGGTTGAGTTGATCTACATCGGCAACTTTTGGCAAACGACGGCCACTTTTCGGGGCACGGATATCCAGAGCCGGATTATCTTTGGAGCGCCCTTCTCTGAGCAAAAACTGGTAAAAACGTCGCGTTGAAGACAAATGCCGCGCAATGCTTTGGCCAGATAGCCCATTTTTACTCAGGCTGGCAACATACCGACGCATATCGTGATTGGTCACCTTGGACCACTGATCGATACCCATTATGGTGAGCCAGGCACCTAAACGCTTTAAATCTCGGAGGTAGTGTTCGCAGGTGCGGGGGGAGTGACGTTTTTCAGAAGACAAATGCGTTGCAAAATCTGCCAGAGGAACGGAAAGCGCCTCTGACATTTGCTCTTCGGAAGCGGCGTTGGTCACCCTTGACCACTCTCCACGGTTAGCTCGGCAACTTTTGCGGCATCGGAACCATGCCGTTTCAACACCGGTGGCAGCAAGCGGCTGAGCGTATCGCTGATGTAGCTTAGAAACAGCGAACCCATGTTCTGATCGAAGTAACCGGGTTCACAGCTGCCGACCGCAAAAACACCCACCAAGCCTTCGTACCGGAGTGGCACCACAGCCACCGAGGCGATAGGCTCATCACGGTCCGGAAACAGGAAGGCCCGCTCCGTCTCCCGGAACTGACCGCACACTGCCCGATCACCGTCCAGTAATGCACCCAGCCGCTGCTCAGCCTGGCTTTTACCCACAATGTGCAGAGCACCATGAGACTGACCCAGCTTATTCACGTCACCGAACAATAAAATTGACGCCGCATCCAAACCGAAGTCACCACGAATGCTGTCGTCGATGGCCGAAGCCATGTCCTGCAAATTCTTGGCCTCTATCACTTGCATCAACAACCGCTTGCTCTTTTCAAACAAGCGATCGTTATGGCGAGCGATGGAGACCAATTCCATCATTTCGCTGCGCAAAGTATCCCGCTGTTCCCGGAACAAGTGAACCTGGCGTTCAACCAACGAAATCGCGCGGCCACTGTCGTGGGGCAAGGTTAAACTCCGTAGCAGCTCATCTTGGTCGAGAAAGAAATCAGGATTAGCGCGAAGGTAATCCGCAACCTGCTCCGGGGTAAGTTCGCCGGCCTTCTGGCGGGCCGTTTGTTCTGTCATCACGTTCTCCTGAACCGTCAGGCCCTGTTTTTATACGCTCTTGAGCTTTTCCGTCGGCGGGGCGGGGTATCGCCCGGCAGCCGCAACTGGCCGTCAAAGACTGTTGAGGCGGGGCCCTCCATCATAACAGGGGTCCCTTCCCCCTGCCATTCAATCACCAAAGGGCCACCTCTCAGCTCCACTTTCACCCGCTCATCGAGCAAACCACGCAATCGGCCGGCGACCACTGCAGCACAAGCACCGCTACCGCACGCCAGAGTTTCACCAGAACCCCGTTCAAACACCCTCAACCGGGCGTGACCACGATCAATAATTTGCAGAAAACCAATGTTGGCCCGAGCCGGGAAACGCGGGTGTTTTTCCAGCAATGGCCCCAAGGTAGACACCGGCGCAGTATCGACATTTTCAACAACCAGAACTCCATGGGGGTTGCCCATGGACACCGCTGAAAGCTCCACCGTCTGCTCGTCAACATCAACGGTATACACGGTTTTCTGGCAATTGGCGGCAAAGGGAATCGCCGGCGGATTCAACTCCGGCACGCCCATATTCACCAACACCTGGCCGTCTTTGCTAACACGCAGCTCAATGATGCCTTTCGCGGTCTGCACTCGAATCACCCGCTTGTTCGTCAAGCGTTGATCCCGGACAAAGCGGGCGAAACATCGCGCTCCGTTGCCACATTGTTCCACTTCCGAGCCATCTGCGTTAAAAATACGGTAACGGAAATCAACGTCCGGCAGCCCTGGCGGCTCAACGACCAACAACTGGTCAAAGCCGATGCCGAAATTCCGGTTAGCCAGTTCACGGATCATCTCCGAGTTCAGTCGAAACTGCTGGCTGATGGCATCCACCACCATAAAA
The DNA here is from genome assembly GCF_019916045.1 of Marinobacter sp. AL4B. Classification (NCBI taxonomy): domain Bacteria; kingdom Pseudomonadati; phylum Pseudomonadota; class Gammaproteobacteria; order Pseudomonadales; family Marinobacteraceae; genus Marinobacter; species Marinobacter sp. AL4B. Next base: position 1,247,147 of record NZ_JAILWZ010000013.1, on the reverse strand, counting down.
TCGTTGCCCAGCCCGTGCATTTTGGTAAACCGAAGCAACGGGCCTTGCCCTCGCCTTTGCTGCGTCATATCCGGCTCCCCGCTCATTCCGGCAAGCAACTTTCCGGCGCCAGCTGTTCGTCCAGCGTCTCCCGGCGGCGTACAACGTGTACCTGATCACCGTCAACCATCAACTCGGGCGGACGGTTGCGTGTGTTGTAGTTAGAAGCCATCACAAATCCGTAAGCACCGGCTGAGCGAACTGCCAGCAAGTCGTTCGCCTTCAAGGTCAACGGGCGATCTTTCCCAAGAAAATCGCCAGTTTCGCAAACCGGACCTACCAGATCCCAGACTTTCTGCTCACCATCATTATGGGGCTGAACCGGCACGATGGCCTGCCAGGCGCTGTAAAGTGCCGGGCGAATCAGATCGTTCATGGCCGCATCAATAATGGCAAAGTTGCGATGTTCGGTGCACTTGAGGAATTCCACTTTGGTCACCAGAATACCGGCGTTCGCGGCGATGGAGCGACCGGGCTCCAGAATAAGCTCCAGTTCACGGTCCCCCATACGCTCAGACAAAGCCGTCACGTACTCAGACGGCTCAGGTGGTGATTCCTGATCGTAGGTCACACCCAGTCCACCGCCCATGTCGAGGTGACGAATGTTAATGCCTTGCTCTGCCAGGCCATCTACCAATGCCAACACCCGGTCCAGTGCGTCCAGAAACGGTTCAACAGTGGTCAGCTGCGAGCCGATGTGGCAATCCACACCTTTAATATCCAGGTTCGGCAAAGTCGCTGCACGAGCATATACCTGCGGTGCCTCCGCGATATCAATACCGAACTTATTTTCTTTAAGCCCGGTGGAAATGTAGGGATGCGTGCCGGCATCCACATCCGGGTTCACCCGCAAGGAAACCGGCGCCTTCACGCCCAGTTCACCGGCCACCGCATTCAACCGGTCAAGTTCGGTATCGGACTCCACGTTAAAGCAGCGTACACCGGCTTCCAGCGCCCGCTTCATTTCCCACTCTTGTTTGCCCACACCAGAGAACACCACCTTGCTGGTATCGCCGCCTGCCCGAATCACTCGCTCCAGCTCACCGGCCGAAACAATATCAAAACCGGCACCGAGCCTGGCCAAAACGTTCAGCACGGCCAGATTGCTATTCGCTTTTACGGCGTAGCACACCAAGTGAGGGCGATTGCTCAGGGCGTCGTCGTAGGCCCGGTAGTGTCGCTCCAAAGTCCCGCGTGAATACACGTAAGCCGGAGTGCCAAACTGCTCGACAATCCGGGCAACCGGAAGATCCTCGGCGTAAAGCTCGCCATCGCGATAATTAAAATAATCCATTCTTTTCCTGAACTCGTTAAGTGAGGTAAACGTCAACGCGTCTTTTGCTGATCATCACGGGCATCCGAATCTCTTGCCGGCTCTTTCGAGGCGATTTCGGAAGCGTCTACTGCCACCGGCGCTTCCCGGTACAGTGGGCCTTTCTGTCCGCAGCCACTCACGGCGAATATGACTAGCAGACACAATGTCGCATAGCCGAACCGAAGCGCTTTCATCGTCTGCATACGTTTACCCTTGCGTGAATAATAGGCGAAGTATACCCGAGTCCCCTCCCGTACCGCGAGGTCACCGCCATATCAAAACAACGCCTTGGCCAAGAGGTTTTTTTCATCTGGATAGCCAGTATGATGAGGCTTTGGTCGTAACTCAGGCGAACAACCATAAGAACACTCGGTTCCGGGCGAATTCCGGCACCGCTAGATCATCATGAGGCACCCGCGCTTTGAAAGAGTTCCTGATCCAACGCTATCGCCCCGACCCTTCCGGGCCTGTCATTCACCCAACGCTGCTCCGAGTGGACGTTGACGGCCGCATCGTTCACGCGGACAGGCACGCAGAAACTATGTTCGGGTACGATGCCAGTGAACTCCCGCGGCTGTCCGTGCAACACATTCTCGCCTCTCGTCAGGATGACCCCTTCGCGCCGGCCCACCGCCACCGCCTGGCCAACGGTCAAACCGTACTGGTCACGTTCAAGCACAAAGAGGGCTTCTTCTTCACAGCATCGCTTGGTCTAAAACTCGAAACACTGCTAAGCAATCCTGAAACCAGCGCTTCCATTACTCAAAAAGACAGCCAACAAATAGACGGTCGCTTGCTCGCGCTCGCTGAACGCAGTGCCAGCTTTGGTTTTTGGGAACTCGACGTAGCCTCCAATGACGTGTTCTGGTCTGAAGCCATGTATCAGTTGCTAGAGCTGCGCGTGGGGACGGACCTTTCCCCCGAACAAGCGTTATTTTACTGCCAGTCCCATCAGAACCGCGTGCGAGCGTTGATTCGCCGATGTATCCGCTCAGGCCAATCCTTCAGCATTGAGTTACCAATCATCACCAGCCAGCAGCGACTGGTAAGAGCCACACTAACCGGCCGCGCACTAAAAAGTGGCGAGCGAGCGCACCGAATAGGCGGTGTGCTTGTCAATCATAGCTCTGCCATGTACCACGACGAGCAAAAACAACAAGCTCAACGCCTGCTCGAAGCCATGACAACCGCCACTCCTGACCTGGTGGTAGCGATCGACACGAATTTTGACTTACTGCATTTTAATGCCGTTTGGGAGCAGCAATTCAGAACCGCCTTCGACCTGGATCCTCAGCCCGGAGACAACCTAAAAGCGCTCCTCAAGGGCTTCCCCAATGAACGTCGCCTGATGGAAAGTTTGTGGCAGAAAGCGTTCGAACGTGAACACTTCATCGCCGAGATGCCACTATTCAGTGACGGAGCGTCGTCCACTTTATTCGAGCTTCATTTTCAGCAAATCCGCAACGATAACGGCGAAGTTGTTGGTGCCGTGCGTATTGCTAGAGACATTAGCTGTGGTGCTCTGGAAAACAGTGGTGGTGATCATCGCATGCGTCATGATCCGATCACGGGCCTAATGAACCGCCGCGCTTTCAGTGTCCATCTTGAGCGCGCCATTAGTCATCGTCATAAACGCCAGCAGGTCGATAGCCTGTTGTTTCTCGACATTGACGATTTTGACAGTTTCAGCGAGATCGCTGACACGGGAACCTGTGACCGCTACCTTCGTGAATTGGCCAGCACACTGAATCTACGAGTACGAAAGCGTGACGCACTCGCGCGTTTGGGCGGAGATACCTTTGCCTTATTTATCGAAAACTGCCCGGAATCCCGCGCGCGGAGAATTGCCGATGAAGTCCGAGAGCAAATCGCTCAGTTTCAATTCGAATGGCAGGGAACCGTACTTCAAACAACCGTCAGCGGCGGCTTGCTCGTCATTGACAAAGATGCCCCGGAACAACCCGACATACTCCTGAGCCAAGCTGCCGATTTATGCCACACCGCGAAGACTTCCGGCCGGGACCGGATTCACACCGCGCATGCTTTACCGACAGAAAAGGACAACGACAGCGGGAGCGAGCTGCGATTACAACAGCTGCGTCAGGCGCTGGACGATGAGGCTTTGGTGTTGGAGTTCCAGGCTCTGAAACCCGTGGCCAGTGTGACCTGGGGCGATCACATCGAAATTTTATGTCGCATACCAGCTGGCCCGAACAACGATCCACTCAAACCCGAGCACTTTCTGCCGGTGGCCGAACGCTACGACTTGGCCAAAATGTTGGATCGGCAGGTTATCCGGCAAACTCTAGCCTGGCTCAGCCAACATCGTTTGCTGGTGCCTCGCCTGAAATATTGCGGCTTCAACCTGTCTCTGGCTTCGGTTCTGGATGACACTTTTACCGATTTTATGGAACACGCTGTCGCTATGACGCCCTTTGCCGCCAGTTGCTTTTATCTGGAGATTCGGGAATCCCACGCGACGCGGTATCCCGACGAAGTTGCAGTTCTTTGTGACGCCCTGCATCAGATCGGATGCCGAGTGGCATTGGAAGGTGCGGGAGCCTCGGTGGAAAGCTACAGTCTGGCAGCAAATCTCCCCGTTGATATCATCAAACTCGACAAGCGGGTGATGCATCAGCTGGAGAGTGACCCAGTTCAACAGATCATGGTAGATGCTCTACACCGAATTGCCGAAACTACGGGTAAAGAAACCGTTGCCACTTTTATCGAGAGCGACGAAACCCTTCGAAAAGTACGCTCACTGGGCATTCATTTCGGGCAGGGCTACCGGCTGGCACGACCTCAACCTCTGGAAGATCTCACGCCCGCAGTGGTGGAGTTAAGCACCGGGCGAATTGGAGGGTAATGGAATACCGGCCCCCAATGGGCGCCGGTATTCCATCAGACACTTATGCGTTAAAGCGCAGATCTGGCACGGGCAACCGCTGCCAGCACCTGATTCGGCGCCGTACCACCCAAGTGGTCACGAGCTTGTACTGAGCCATCCAGTGTCAGCACTTCAAATACATCTTCGCCGATAACATCAGAGAACTGCTGAAGTTCTTCCAGCGTCATTTCCGACAGGTCGCGGTTTTCAGCAACGCCAAACGCCACAGACTTACCGACAATTTCATGAGCATCGCGGAACGGCACGCCTTTTTTGACCAGGTAATCCGCCAAATCCGTCGCCGTTGAGAAGCCACGTTTGGCTGCCACTCGCATGTTGTCCGCTTTCGCCTTGATCGCCGGAATCATATCGGCATAAGCCTTCAGGCAGCCTTTAATCGTATCCACGGTATCAAACAGAGGTTCTTTATCTTCCTGATTATCCTTGTTGTAAGCCAACGGCTGGCTCTTCATCAGGGTCAACAGGCTGATCAGATGGCCGTTCACCCGGCCGGTCTTGCCACGCACCAATTCCGGAACGTCCGGATTCTTTTTCTGCGGCATGATGGACGAACCGGTGCAAAAACGGTCTGGAAGATCGATGAAATCAAACTGGGCCGATGTCCACAACACCAATTCTTCACTGAAACGCGACAGGTGCGTCATCAACAAGGACGCAAAGCTGCAGAATTCGATAGCGAAATCCCGGTCACTGACTGAGTCCAGCGAGTTTTCGGAGGCACGGTCAAAGCCCAACAGTTCCGCCGTCATGTTGCGATCGATCGGGTAGGTGGTGCCCGCCAGCGCCGCCGCGCCCAACGGCATAACGTTCACTCGCTTGCGGCAGTCCTGCAGGCGCTCGGCATCCCGAACCAGCATTTCGTACCAAGCCAGAAGATGATGGCCAAAGGTGACTGGCTGGGCAGTTTGCAGGTGGGTAAAGCCCGGCATGATGGTAGCGGCTTCGCGCTCCGCCAGATCCAGCAACCCAGCTCTCAGTCGCGTTAACTCTTCGGCAATAACATCAATTTCATCGCGCAGATACAGGCGAATATCGGTAGCCACCTGATCATTCCGGCTGCGGCCGGTGTGCAGTTTCTTACCGGTAATACCAATGCGTTCGGTGAGTTTGGCTTCGATGTTCATATGCACATCTTCGAGACTCACAGACCACTCAAAACGACCGGCTTCGATATCTTCCTTAACGCCCTTCAAGCCTTCGATGATTTGGTCGCGCTCGGCGTCGGTCAGCACACCTACTTTGGCCAACATGGTGGCGTGGGCGATGGAGCCGGTAATATCATGGTGGTAAAGACGCTGATCAAAACCCACCGATGCCGTGAAGCGTTCAACGAAGGCATCGGTCGGCTCACTGAAGCGGCCGCCCCAAGGTTTTTCGGAGGATGTGGTCTGGTCAGGTTTTTTCTGATCCGTCATGGTCTATCTTTCCTGCTGATAGCCCGGCTATCATCACGCCGGCCGTGGGTACATGAAATTTTGGGCAGTATAACATTCCGACCCGGGTTAAGGAGACTTCCCTGAAACCGAGCAATGCCTCTCCAGCTTCTAGCACTGCCAGCTTTTTCGTACCCGACTTATGCCGGGTACGAGCGGTGTTCATGCTGTTGGTTACCAGCGAACTGTTGGTATTGGTGCTTGCCATCGTGCAAGCCGAACGGAGCTGGATCGATTGGAACTACTTCGGCCTACTGTCGCTATTCGTGCAATGGACCACGCTCACCAGTACCGCACTAATCTGTTTGCTCCGGCCCTGGCTGGCCCGCCGGAGTGTTGCTCACGCGACTGTCGTGATTGTCAGCATTGTGCTGCTTGACGTGCTGATTTTCAGTTTATTCGCCGACAGTGTTCTGCACCCGGACCATACCCCCACGCCGTGGCAAAGCATTGCCAAGAAACTCCTGTTGGCGCTACTGATTTCACTTATGGTACTCCGGTATTTCTACCTGCAATTCCAGTGGCAACAGCAAACCGAGGCAGAGATGCAGGCAAGACTCACGTCACTGCAGGCCAGGATCCAACCCCACTTTCTGTTCAATAGCATGAATACCATCGCCAGCCTGATCGCCAGCAACCCAGACCGGGCGGAAGAGGCGGTTCTGGATTTGTCAGAGCTGTTTCGCGCCAGCCTTCGCACGGACGACCAATTGGTGCCGCTGAAACGAGAGCTGGAGCTGTGCAAACGCTATTTAGCCATCGAAACGTTACGATTGGGGGACCGACTAACCCTTGAATGGCAGATACAAACCGGCCTAGAGCACCAGGCCATCCCCCCGTTGACTCTGCAACCGCTGGTGGAGAACGCTATCTACCACGGCATTCAACCCCGAGCAGCCGGAGGCACCGTTCGCATTGAAGCTTACGCAAAGGGTAATTTTGTGTATTTGATGGTGCAAAATCCGAAACCCGATAGCGACCAACAACATCACCAAGGCAATCGGGTTGCTCTGGCCAACACCCGGGCCCGCCTGCAAGCTCTGTTTGGCGAGCCTGCCATACTTAAGCAAAGTCACCAGAGCGACATCTACACCGTCACGCTGCGTCTGCCGCGCCGGACGGCCAATCAACAGAGCCAACGTTAAAGATACAGGGTCATCATGAGCACAGCACCACAGCGCATCCTCATCGCTGACGACGAACCGCTTGCCCGCCAACGCATACAGCGATTACTGGAGGCCCAAGGCGACTATCAGGTGTGCGGCGAAGCCGCCGATGGCAACGACACGCTGCACAAGGTCGCCGAACTTGAGCCTGACATCGTCTTGCTGGACATTCGCATGCCCGGGCTGGATGGCATGCAAACAGCCGAAAAACTGAGCCACTTGAACAACCCGCCGGCCATCATTTTTTGTACTGCCTATGATCATTACGCCATTCAAGCCTTTGAGGTACACGCCGTCGCTTACTTACTAAAACCTGTGCGGCGCGAAGCTTTGGCGGACGCGCTGGCCCGGGCCGGGAAGATCAACCGGGTACAGCTTCAGGCGTTGAACCGCGAACCGGAAACAACCGGTGAACAGATTGCGGTTCGCACTCATCGCGGCACCGAATTAATCGAGTTGGCGGATATTCACTACTGCGAGGCTGACCAGAAGTACGTCACCCTGCATCATAGCCGCGGTGAAACCGTGTGTGACTACACCCTGAAAGAACTGGAACAGGCCTATCCCGAACAGTTATTACGCATCCACCGGCACACGCTGGTGGGCGCGCGTTACATTCAAGCCCTGCGGCGTACCGCCGATGGCCAGAACGAACTCGAACTGCGAGGCGTAGCCAACCGACTCGCCGTTAGCCGCAGACACGCCAGTGCAGTACGCCAGTGGCTGCAGGAGCACCAGCCCTCCCCCTGACGGGGTGTTCGAAATACCCAAAAGAGGTACATCCCGGCACCTTACGGGACTTTTCTAATCTCTCAAGGTAACCTTGTAGATACATTTTTCTCAACGACAGTGAGTGCAATGTCCAAACGTATTCTTCGCATCGCAACCCGCAGCAGCGCCCTGGCATTGTGGCAGGCAGAATTCATCAAGTCCGAACTGGAAAGGCTTCACAGCCATATCACCGTCGAACTGATCAAAATCAAGACTCAAGGCGACATAATCCTTGATGTGCCTTTGGCGAAAGTTGGCGGTAAGGGCCTGTTTGTCAAAGAACTGGAAGAAGCTATGTTGGACGGCCGCGCCGACTTGGCCGTTCACTCCATGAAAGACGTACCGATGGAGTTCCCCGAAGGTCTTGGCCTGGTCGCCATTTGCGAGCGTGAAGATCCCACCGATGCCTTCATCAGCAACCACTACGCCAATATCGACGAACTACCTGCTGGCGCCGTGGTCGGAACATCGAGCCTGCGACGTGAAGCGCAAATTCGCGCCAATCGCCCGGATCTCGAAATCAAAATGCTTCGCGGCAACGTCAACACCCGTTTGGCCAAGCTTGATGCCGGTGACTATGACGCCATCATCCTGGCAAGCTCCGGCTTGAAGCGTCTTGGTTTCAGCGACCGCATCCGGTACTGCCTGCCCGATACCTTTTGCCTACCGGCCGTCGGTCAGGGCGCGCTCGGTATTGAATGTCGCTTGAGCGACAACGAACTACGGGAACTGCTGGACCCTCTGAATCACGCTGATTCTGCCGACCGCGTAAAAGCAGAGCGCGCTATGAACCGCCGTTTAGAAGGCGGTTGCCAAGTGCCGATCGCGGCATACGCACTGCTGGACGACGACACACTGTGGCTTCGCGGCTTGGTAGGCTCCGTAGATGGCACGAAAATTCTTCGGGTTGAAGGACGCGCACCGAGAGCGGAAGGCGAACGCTTGGGCCGTGAGCTCGCGGAACAACTCTTGGGCATGGGTGCAGATAAAGTGTTGGCTGAAGTGTATGGCCACACCCCAACCTGACTCACAGCAACGCCTCCCTGAATTGGCGAAGCGCCGCATTCTGATTTGCCGGCCGGAGCCGGAAGCCTCGCGACTGGCCGAGGCATTCCGTGCCGCCGGCGCTGAATGCCGTACCCTGCCGTTGCTGATCAGGGAGCCGCTACCCGAGACGCCCGAACAGCGCACGCTGCTTCAGGAACTGGACAACTTCAGCCACGTCATTGCTGTCAGCCCTTTTGCGGCTAATCTGTTACTCGATCACATTGACAATTGGTGGCCGCAAATCCCGATGGGCCTGCAATGGTACGGTGTAGGTTCAGGCACTTCTTCGGTTTTTGCCCGCCACGGCCTGAAAACACGCCAGCCCAAGCAAGGCTGGACCAGCGAGGCTTTGCTTGAGCTTCCATCTCTGCAAAGTCTGGGCGGGGACAAGGTTTTACTGGCTCGAGGCGAGCAAGGCCGGGAGCTCATTCGCCAGACCTTGGAGCAGCGCGGCGCAAAAGTCTCCGTTATGCCACTGTACCGACGGGCTCAGCCGTACTATCCTCCAGAACAGGTAAATGAGATTTTTGGCGATTTCCGGCCTGAAGTGGTGATTGCGCTTTCCGGAGAAACCCTGAACAATCTCAATTCACTTGCGCCTGATTACCACGCCAGCTTGCACCGTACTCTGGTGGTGGTTCCGGCCGAACGAGTAGCTCAGCAGGCCGAGAAAGCTGGATTCCGAAATCTGATCGTACCTGACGGTTTAGACGATCAAAATCTGGTAGTCAGTGTCGCGTCAACGCTTGCAGCGAGAAGCTAACAACAACGGATAACCGAGTAAGGATGCCCGTGACTGAGACAACGAACCAATTGCCCGCCCCGGTTGAAGAAACCGACACCAAAAAACCGCGCCTTTGGCCTGTCTGGATCATTGCCATCGTTGCCTTGATCCTTGTGATCTTGCTTGCCCTTTGGAATTGGCAGCAGTGGAACAGGCAAAACAGCAGCCTGCAGGCACTGCAGAATCTCAAACAAGACACTGAACAACTCGAGAGCCTCTACGGCAGTCGTGGCAGCGAGCAAAGCCAACGCATTCAAACCCTTGAAAGCAAACTAGCCGAACAGCGCGAATTGATTGCCACCCAACAACGGCAAATCGACCACAACGCTCGGGAACTGTTGGAAGCCGGCAATCGTACTCGCACCGACTGGCTGTTGGCGGAAGCCGAATACCTTCTGCGCGTGGGCAACCAGCGCCTGATGATTGAGAAAGACATTCGGGGCGCGCTCTCCGCGCTGGAGTCCGCCGATGAAGTGTTGGCAGAGTCCGATGACATTGGGGTATACCCGGTTCGGGAACAGCTGGCTAAGGAAATCCTAGCCCTCAAGAGTATTCAGGATGTGGATCGCACTGGCCTATACCTGAAGCTCGAAGCGGCTATAGCCAGTGTGGGCGAGTTAACAACTCAAGCGCTCATCCACGATCAGGCGCCGGGGTTTAATATGACCGAAGACAGCAACGCCCCTGAAGATGGCAGCAATGTATTCACCCGGGGCTGGAACCGCTTCCTGAGCACACTGAAAGACGTCGTTGTTGTGCGCAGGATGGATGAAACAGTCAAACCCTTAATGTCGCCGGATCAAAGTGCTTGGGCTCGCCTGAACCTCCAACTCATGCTGGAAGAAGCAGAAATGGCCGTACTTCGGGGCAACCAAACGCTTTACGAGCGCGCTCTTGAAAAAGCCCGCCGCACCGTCAGCGAATGGTACGACTCGAGCAACCCGGCCGTCCAAGGCTTGTCTGATATCCTTTCGGGGCTGGCCGATAAACACGTTGACCCCAAATTGCCGGATGTCAGCCGATCGCTCGGATTGCTTAAAGAACGCCTGGCCGGCCGACTGGCAACGAACAGCGAAGGTAACGATTCATGATTGTCTTGCTGCTGATCATTCTGGCCGCGCTGCTGATCGGAACCGGTCTATCCCTTGGTTTGGCCTACGATTTGGGCTACATCCGCATCAGCTTGGGCAACTACCTGGTCGAAACCAATTTCTGGGTCGGGCTGACACTGATTGTTTTGCTAGTGGTTGTGAGCCTGCTGGTGATCAATACCATCAAGCGATTCCGCAACGGCACCAGCCTGATGGCAACTTGGGTTAGCCGGGGTCATGAACGCCGAGCCAGGCGTCGCACCACCAAGGGGCTTTTATCCTTGGCCGAAGGCAACTGGCCAAGAGCTCGCAAACTACTATCCAGTGCAGCGAATCACGCCGATACTCCCCTGATCAACTATTTGGCGGCCGCCCAAGCAGCCTCGGAAACCGGTGATCATGAAGGTGCTGATGAGTTGTTGCGACTTGCCTTTGAAAGCACTCCGGGCTCCAGCCTTGCCGTTGGTATCACCCAAGCCCAGCTGCAGCTGTCCGCCAACCGTTTGGAGCAGGCACTAGCAACACTGCTTCGCCTGCGCAAAGAAGCGCCTCACCATCCTTTCGTGTTAAAGCTGCTGAAAACCACCTACTTGCGGCTGGAAGACTGGAAAGAGTTGTCCAAGCTTGTGCCAGAACTGCGTAAGCGCAGCGTGCTCACCGAACGTGAACTGGACGACCTGGAACGCGAAGTGTGGAAGAATTTACTGGAACGGGCCGCCGAAGATTGCGAGCGCAAACGTGAGAGCGATCCGGAAGCTTCTTTAGAGCTCCTCACCCGCTTGTGGGACGAACTGCCCCGCTTCGTGCGCCGAGACGAACACACCATTCATGACTACGCACGCTTACTCGCTCGCTTGGGCGACGAAGAGCAAGCGGAAACCCTGCTGCGCAAGGTGCTTAGAAACCACTGGAACGATGAGTTGATAAACCTCTACGGGCGGCTGGAAGGCAACGATCCCGAAGTACAACTGCTCACCGCAGAACAATGGTACAAAGATCGCCCCAACAACCCGCAACTGTTATTGGCGCTGGGGCGCTTAAGCCTGCGGAATCAACTTTGGGGCAAAGCCAAAGAATACTTTACCGCCAGCCTGAAGCTGAAGCGGGATCGTGAAACCATGGCCGAATTAAGCCGACTGAATGCCCATATGGGCGAGGAAGAAAGTAGCGTTAAACTGATCATGCAAGAGCTTGAATCAGACAACGCCCTGCCCGAGCTACCTATGCCCAAGGCCTGATTTCTCAGGCCCTTGGGGCATATTCCAACACATCCGACAAGAAGTCCTGCTCAGAAAGCCCCGCATCAACCAGCGCGTCCATCAATGAGTACACCATGGTGGGTGAACCACTGGCGTGAACTTCTACCGTGCTCCAGTCAATGCCTGTTGCCAGTACCGCTCGCACCAACTGGTCGTGGTGGCCACCCCAGTCGTTGTCTTCATCATCACCGACCACCGGCATAAAACTGAAGGCATCCCACTCGTCATGCCAGCGCTGGGCCAACGAACGCAGATACATATCTTCGTGTTTACGGACTCCCCAGAACAGCTTGATGCTATGGCTGAAATTTGTACCCTTCAGGTACTCTACCAAACTTTTCATCTGGGCAAAGCCCGTACCTGCTGCCACAAGCACTAGCGGTTTATCCGGGGCTGCCCCCAGACAAGCCTTGCCATGCGGCAACTGCACCGAGACATCTTCACCTGAGGTCAGTGCATCAATCACCTTCTGCGCCGAAACCCATTCCGGCGTGGCTTGTATGTGCAGAACGATGTTCTCCTCCGCAGGGCTGCTGGCGATCGAGAAGTAACAGGGATCTGCGTCTGGCAGATTAACGGAGAGGTATTGACCGGCATGAAAGCTCACATCCCGGCGCCGAGGCAACTTCAACTCTACCCGATATACGTCGTGGTTGATGGAGCTGACGTCCACCACCTTGGCTTGATATAGACGGGGCTGATGATTTCCTGTTGCCATAACGGCGGGTATCTCCAATTCGATATCGGAGAGAGCCTGTGCTCGACACATCATCAGGCGTCCTCCAGTTAAAATGAGTTGCTGATTGCGGGTGTTCAGCGCTTGCCCGCTAATCAAGCGAGCTTCGCAAATCTCACAAACGCCATTACGACATGCCGCCGGCGCTTGAATGCCCGCTTCTACTGCGGCTGATAGCATATCGTTGGTGCTGCTGACCGGGTAGCTCAGATCTGCAGGGCGCAAACGCACGCAATGCAAGGTGACTACCTCTTCATTTTGGGGAGTTTTCCGGAATTTCAATCCCGAGGCTTTCCCAGATATCGTCCACCCGCTGCTTCACCTCATCAGTCATGGTGATGGCTTCACCCCATTCACGATCAGTTTCACCGGGCCATTTGTTGGTCGCATCCAGCCCCATTTTGGAGCCGAGCCCTGACACTGGCGAGGCAAAATCGAGGTAATCAATGGGCGTGTTCTCCACCAAGGTCGTGTCTCGTGTTGGGTCCATCCGGGTGGTCATTGCCCAGATAACGTCTTCCCAGCTGCGAGCATTCACATCATCGTCAGTCACGATCACAAACTTGGTGTACATAAACTGACGCAAGAACGACCATACGCCCATCATCACGCGCTTGGCATGGCCCGGGTACTGTTTTTTCATGGTGACAATCGCCAGCCGATACGAACAGCCTTCCGGCGGCAGATAGAAGTCCACAATTTCCGGGAACTGCTTTTGCAGAATCGGAATAAACACTTCGTTCAGAGCCACGCCCAGCACAGCAGGTTCATCAGGCGGACGGCCGGTGTAGGTACTGTGGTAGATCGGATTTTTACGATGCGTGATGCGTTCAACGGTAAACACCGGAAATTCATCCACTTCGTTGTAATAACCGGTGTGATCACCAAACGGCCCTTCTGGCGCCGTGTCATCCGGATAGATGAAGCCCTCCAGCACGATTTCGGCGCTGGCCGGTACTTGCAAATCGCTGAGCCCTGCATTCACCAGCTCGGTACGTGAGCCGCGCAGCAAGCCCGCAAACGCGTATTCAGACAAGCTATCCGGCACCGGCGTTACGGCTCCGAGAATGGTGGCGGGGTCGGCACCGAGCGCCACCGCGACCGGGTAAGGTTTATCGGGATTCGCTTTGCGAAATTCCTGATAGTCCAAAGCGCCGCCACGGTGACTGAGCCAGCGCATAATCAACCGATTACGGCCAATCACCTGCTGCCGGTAGATGCCTAGATTTTGGCGGTCTTTATTGGGCCCGCGGGTAATGACAAGCGGCCAGGTCACCAACGGACCGGCATCCCCGGGCCAACAATGTTGAACCGGAATCTGGTACAAATCGACTTGGTCTTTTTCGATCACCACCTCTTGGCAAGGTGCAGAGCGGAGCACTTTCGGACTCATTCGCATCACCTGCTTGAAGATGGGCAATTTTTCCAGCGCGTCTTTAAAGCCTTTAGGGGGATCCGGCTCTTTCAGAAACGCCAGCAGTTTGCCGACTTCTCGCAAAGCACTGACATCGTCCTGCCCCATTCCCAGCGCAACCCGTTTCGGCGTACCGAACAAGTTGGCCAACACGGGCATGTCATAGCCTTTAGGGTTTTCAAACAACAACGCCGGACCACCTGCCCGCAGGGTGCGGTCGCAGATTTCGGTCATTTCCAGATGAGGGTCAACTTCTACGCTGATGCGCTTTAGTTCTCCCATCTTTTCCAGCTGGGCAATGAAGTCTCTCAGGTCGTTGTATTTCATCTTATGCTCCGCATTTAGCCTTCCATGCTTTGAGCGTTCGGAGGGCTAAAGTCAGTGTTTGGACTGGGGAGTTAGAACCAAGCCGGGCGAGGGTGCCAAAACGGAAAACGTGGTTTTCCTGAATATTTTGGCACCCTCGCCCGGCTTAGCTCTTCCAGTATTAGGCTTGGGTTCCGCACTTTGGCGGAATTCGCCCTACTCCGAAGTTCAAACTCAACGACGCTTCATAGATTGGAAGAATTCGTCGTTGGTCTTGGTATCCCGCAGCTTGTCCAGCAGGAATTCCAGGGATGCGGTGTCGTCATCCATAGAGTGCAGCAACTTGCGCAGAATCCAAACGCGCTGGATTTCCGATTCAGACATCAACAGATCTTCACGGCGAGTACCGGAGCGACGCACGTTGATGGCCGGATAAACGCGTTTCTCGGCAATCTTACGGTCCAGGTGGACTTCCATATTACCGGTACCTTTAAACTCCTCGTAGATGACCTCATCCATTTTAGAGCCGGTGTCTACCAGCGCGGTCGCCAAAATGGTCAAGCTGCCACCCTCTTCAACGTTACGGGCAGCACCGAAGAAGCGCTTCGGCTTTTCCAGAGCGTGGGCATCCACACCACCGGTCAATACTTTACCGGAAGACGGAATCACGGTGTTGTAAGCGCGAGCCAGACGGGTCATGGAGTCCAGCAGAATGATAACGTCTTTCTTGTGCTCAACCAGACGCTTGGCTTTTTCGATCACCATTTCAGCTACCTGAACGTGACGGGCTGGCGGCTCGTCAAAGGTAGAGGCAATCACTTCACCGCGCACAGTCCGCTGCATTTCGGTGACTTCTTCCGGACGCTCGTCAATCAGGAGCACCATCAGGTGGCACTCTGGGTTGTTCCGGACGATGGATTGGGCGATACCCTGCATCAACAGCGTTTTACCCGCTTTGGGTGGTGATACGATTAGACCACGCTGGCCTTTACCGATCGGCGATACCAGGTCGAGCACTCGTGAAGAAAGGTCTTCAGTACTGCCATTACCCACTTCCAGCACCAAACGTTCATCCGGGAACAACGGCGTCAGGTTTTCAAACAGAATCTTGTTGCGAGCGTTGTCGGGCTTATCGAAGTTGATCTCGCTCACTTTCAGCAGAGCAAAGTAACGCTCGCCGTCTTTTGGTGGGCGGATCTTGCCGGCAACGGTGTCGCCTGTCCGCAAGTTAAAACGGCGGATCTGGCTGGGCGACACGTAAATGTCGTCAGGACCAGCTAGGTAGGACGCGTCAGCAGAACGTAGAAAGCCGAAGCCATCCTGCAGAATCTCCAGTACACCATCACCGTATATGTCTTCGCCGCTCTTCGCGTGCTTCTTCAGGATGCTGAAGATGACGTCTTGTTTGCGCGAACGGGCGAGGTTGTCGAGGCCCATCTCTTGCGCGATTTCGAGCAATTCGGGCACAGATTTCTGCTTGAGTTCAGTAAGATTCATAATTTGTAGGATTTTTCAGGAATGGAAGTAAACGACGGTTGAAATTGCAGGGATGCCCCTGAACGCGTTGATCATAAAAATATATATTGAAACAAGGTGCTGGCCGATGGAGCATCCGGTGCAGAGGGAAGCCGGATATAATTGCTTGTGCCAGTAGAGTGGGAACAACTGTTCGCCGGGCAGTCAGCATAATCGACCACCTTGACCGGATCTGTCAAGTGCACTGAACAAATTAACATCAACTTTTGCCCAAAATGCCAGCGTTCAAGCTCAGAATGCCCTCTCTGTCGGGTTGCTCCCTTCCATTACCCGCGATTGGAAGAGATACTGAGAGTCTATATTTCCTCTGTGATTTTCGGAGCGCTTTTCCATGAGTACTGAGCCCACGAACGAACTCACCCCCCTCAATATAGCGATTCTTACCGTTTCCGATACTCGCGGCTTTGATGAAGATGCTTCTGGTCAATTTCTTGAAGACAGTGCGGTGGCGGCCGGCCATCAATTGATTTCACGGCGCATCCTGCCTGACGATGTTTATCTGATACGTGCCGCGATGTCCTCCTGGATTGCAGATCCGGATATCCACGCCATCATCATCACAGGTGGTACCGGATTCAGCGAACGGGACAGCACACCAGAAGCGGTTATTCCGCTTTTAGACAAATCGATTGAAGGATTTGGCGAAGAGTTCCGACGTCTATCGGCTTCGGAAATTGGCAGCTCCACCATTCAGTCCCGGGCCTTTGCCGGTCTCGCCAATTATACGGTCATTTTCTGTCTACCCGGCTCCACTGGCGCATGTCGCACCGGCTGGAACGGCATTCTGAATACACAGTTAGACAGCCGCCACGCCCCCTGCAACTTTTCGACTCTGGTTAGCCGCAAGCCGCAGCGCGCGGTCGAACGGCTTCAGGACATTATTGGAAATCGCGCGACACGTTAGTTCAGCACACGGAGACACGCATTATGACAGCCCCGCTCACGTCGCTCGAAGACGCCCTGGTTCACCTGCTCGATCAAGCGCCTGTCATCAAGGCGACAGAAGTTCTACCGCTCATAGAAAGCCATGGCCGGATACTGGCACAAGATTATCAGGCTCCGGCAGATGTGCCCCCGGCCGACAACAGTTCGGTGGATGGCTATGCCTTGCGTGCCGAGGATTACATTCCAGGCCAGGCACTGTTTGTCTCTGACAGGATTCCAGCAGGCTCTGCTCCGCCCCCCCTGGAACCCGGGACCGCTGCCCGCATTTTTACCGGTTCGGAAATTCCCGAGGGGGCCGATACGGTTATCATGCAGGAACGCGTTGAGGTGACCGAACACGGCATTTTGATTGATGCCCATGTAAAAGCGGACCAGAATATCCGCCGGCGGGGCCAAGACCTTAAAAAAGGCAGTTTGGCACTGAGTAAAGGCACAAAAATTCGCGCTCAGGAAATGGGCCTTTTAGCGTCCCTGGGGTTGGCAAAGGTTGCGCTGGTGAAAAAGCTCCGGGTCGCCATTCTGTCCACCGGCGATGAACTGGTCGATCCGGGAAAACCTCTGGGCCCGGGCCAGATCTACAATACGAACCGTTACACCCTGCACGCTCTGCTGACCGAAGCCGGATGTGATGTTGTGTTGTGTGAAACCCTGCGCGACACTCGGGCAGCAACCAGGGAAACGCTGGAGAGAGCTGCCGCACAAGCGGATTTAGTCATCACCAGCGGCGGCGTTTCGGTTGGCGAAGAGGACCACGTTAGGGCGACGCTGGAAGAGTTCGGCGAGCTGTCGCTGTGGCGTCTTGCGATCAAGCCCGGCAAGCCTCTGGCGTTTGGCTCCGTTAATGCAACGCCGGTCTTCGGTTTGCCCGGCAACCCGGCGTCGGTACTGGTTACCTTTCTGATGATCGTAATGCCCTATATTCGCACCCGACAAGGGCGACAGCGGGTTCATCCGATCGGCCAGCAAATGCCGGCCGGCTTTGACGTTGACGCACCGTCCGTGCGCAGAGAATTTGTCCGTGCACGCACAGAATCGGTGAACGGCCAGACTCAAGTCAGCGCGTACCCGAACCAGAGTTCAGGCATGTTGAGCTCGGCTTGCTGGGCTGACGGTTTGGCCGTTATTCCAGAGCACAGCACCATTGCCAAAGGCAGCCTGATCACCTATTACCCGTTTACGGAGCTGCAGAGCTGATATGACAGACAAGACCGTTACCGTCCGTTTTTTTGCCCGCCTCCGCGAAGAATTAGGGACAGAGCAACTCACACTGACAGCCACCGAGCATCAGACCGCCGGGGATCTGCTGGCAGAACTGGCCAGCCGTGGCGGTCCTTGGGCGCAGCTTCAAGGCGACCAACCCGTGATGATTGCCATCAATCAGGCAATGGTGAAATCCACTGCGCCGGTCCAGGCCGGAGACGAAGTTGCGTTTTTTCCACCGGTAACCGGGGGTTAACATGATCAGCATTCAGACCGAAGATTTCGATGCGGGCGCTGAGTACACAGCCCTTCGCGACAGTGGTGCGGGTACAGGAGCGATTGCCACTTTTACCGGGCTGGTTCGCGATTCTGGCGACACCCAGGATGTCTCCGGGTTGTTTCTGGAGCACTACCCGGGCATGACCGAACACGTGATTGCATCCTTAATCGAAGACGCGTCGCAACGTTGGGACGTGCGCAAAGCCCGGGTTATTCATCGAGTCGGTCAGCTGCAACTACAAGATCAAATTGTGTTTGTCGGCGTGTGCAGTGCCCACCGGGCAGATGCGTTTGCTGCGTGCGCGTTTATTATGGACGCCTTAAAAACCTCCGCGCCGTTTTGGAAGAAAGAACTCTCTAAAACAGGCGAGCACTGGGTTGAGCAAAAAGCTTCGGATGTTGCCCGGGGCGAAGCCTGGAGCAAATAGCTCCCTAGCCTTCATTCCGCCAAGCAAATACCGTAACGCAGAACGCCTCCGTCCTCTTCCCGAACCCACTCCAACCTGTGACCAACCATGTCGCAAAGGGCCTGCAAATCCCGGCGACTGGTTGGATCATCGGCCAAGAATTCAACCTGCGTGCCACCGGGCAACCCCCGTATACGCTTTTTGAAGCGCAAAATCGGGAGCGGGCACACCAAACCGATCGCATCGATTTGGTGTGCTGTCGTTTGCTCAGTCAAGACGAACGCTCGTTGTGCTGCTTCCTTGTTCGGCTGATGACCACCCGAGTTGGCCCAGCACCAGCTGAGCTGTGAAAGCGATCAATAAAGCCGCTGCAAATGCAGCAATCATTACTTTCACGGAACGTCTCCTTTGCCCTGTTTCGCTTCGACTTCTGCCACCCAAAGATCGTGATGCTGACGCGCCCACTTCGTATCTACCTGACCGCTCCCCATCGCATCATAGGCACCTTCCATACCGACGGTGCCGATATAGATATGGGCGATAATCGCCAGCATCATGACGAAGGCCACAATCGAGTGCCAGATATTGGCATACTGCATCTCTTCATGCGGGGTCAGAGCCGTATCGAGGTCAGTTCCAAATACACTGTTAACGACACTGAATGTATCGGAAAACATCGGCATCTGGAACGGGAATAGCAGCGACAAACCGGATAACGACACCGAAACGCCCAGCACCATAACCGTCCAGAAAACGATTTTTTGACCGGCGTTGAATTTCTTTGCCGACGGGTGTGAATCACTGAAAATTCCGCCCCCGGCCTTGAGCCACTGCCAATCTAATTTGTTGGGAATGTTATGCGCCACCCACATCACGAAGGTCATGATCAAACCGAGCATAAAGGCCCAGGAGATGTTGTTGTGTATCCACTTGGAGCCGGCCGCTAGAGTCGCAAAGGCATCGACCCCGAAAACGGGAATCAGAAAGCTCCTGCCCATCAGCGTAATGAGCCCGGTTAGACCCAATACAATGAACGACCCTGCCAACAACCAATGACCAAACCGTTCAACGGCTTTAAAGCGCTGGATCGTCACACCAGACGGCCCACCCTCAATCCTGATTTTTCCACGGATGAGGTAAAACACCACCAGCACGGCGATAAATACGAGAAGCGCGCCACCGCCATAGGTAATGATGGGCCCCTCTCGCAGTTTAAGCCACGGCATGCCTCCGTCTTGGATCAGGACGTCAGCCGCGGGCCCTCGCACCTGTGTGTTGGCATCAAATTCGTTATAGCGAATGGATCGGTAGGTGTCTGAAAGTGAAACCCCGCCCCGAGTGCCCAATTGCTCGCTGGCAGGCGCAGCGTTGGCAGGGTCGCCCAGATTTTCAGACCGAAAAGACTCGTCAAGTTTTAACTGCTGTTGACGGGCCATGATGTCTTCCAGGGTTTGCGCACCCCCGGTTGCTGTCCGGTCCACCGCAGTTTCTGCCCACGCAGAGTTGAACGACAGGACTGCCAGCATAAACAGAGCGGCAGCCAATAGTTTTGCATTCATGAGAGCGCTCCAACGGAATAAACAAGAAGCATTCGTTGCCTCAATGGGTTCCGGGGCCCCAGGGCCCCGGAAAACTCAGGCAAACTTATGCACCCTTCCTCTCGTAGGCTGTGCCCCATCCCCAAGCGCCCGAACCGAATCCACGGCTCACCACGCGCTGGCGATAGATGTCCGCCACTTCGTTGCCATCACCGGCCAACAAAGCTTTGGTCGAACACATTTCCGCACACAGAGGCAATTTCCCCTCTGCGATACGGTTACGTCCGTATTTGGAGAACTCGGCCGCGGAATGATCCTCTTCCGGACCACCTGCACAGAATGTGCACTTGTCCATTTTGCCCCGACTACCGAAATTACCCGCTTGGGGGAACTGAGGTGCGCCGAAGGGGCAAGCGTAGAAACAGTACCCACAACCGATGCATAGATCCTTGGAATGCAACACGATGCCGTCTTCGGTCTGGTAGAAGCAATCCACCGGGCAAACAGCCATGCAAGGCGCGTCTGAACAGTGCATGCAAGCAACCGAGATCGAACGCTCGCCCGGTTTCCCGTCGTCGATGGTGACCACTCGCCGACGATTGATGCCCCAAGGGACTTCGTGCTCATTCTTACAGGCCGTCACGCAGGCATTACATTCGATGCAGCGTTCGGCGTCGCAAAGGAATTTTGCGCGCGCTTGTCCTTCAAGTGCCATGGTCTACACCTCCTGTTATGCCGGCATGATCGAACACAGGGTGGCTTTGGTCTCTTGCATCTGCGTGACCGAGTCGTACCCGTATGTTTGAACAACGTTTGTAGATTCACCCAGAACATAGGGGTCAGAGCCTTTGGGGTATTTATCCCTCAGAGACTTGCCCTCCAGATGCCCACCGAAGTGGAACGGCATAAAGGCTACGCCCTCACCAACTCGCTCTGTCACCAACGCTTTGACTTTAATTCGCCCTCCTTCCGGCCCGGTCACCCAGACATCCTTGCCATCACGAATATTCAGGTTGTTCGCATCCCGCGTATTCACCTCAATGAACATGTCTTGCTGCAACTCAGCCAACCATGGGTTCGAGCGTGTCTCGTCACCGCCACCTTCGTATTCGACCAGACGACCAGAGGTCAGAATGATGGGGAAGTCCTTACTGAAATCCTTCTTCTGTATAGATTCATACAAAGTCGGAACGCGCCAGAACGTTTTGTCTTCGTAGGTCGGGTAGTCTTTAACCAAGTCACGACGCGTCGTATAAAGCGGCTCGCGGTGACGCGGCACGGGGTCAGGAAAGTTCCAAACCACCGTTCGCGCTTTGGCGTTACCAAAAGGTGCACATTCGTGCTTGATCGCAACACGCTGTATGCCACCCGACAGATCCGTCTTCCAGTTCGTCTCGGGACCAGCCACCGCATCTATAGAAGAACGTTCTTCAGAGGTAAGATCCCCATCCCAGCCCAGATCCATCAACATTTGCATAGTGAACTCGGGGTAGCCGTCCTTGATGTCCGAGTTTTTCGAGTAAACGCCTTCGGCCAGCAGGTTCTCGCCGTTACGCTCAACACCGAACCGGGCGCGGAAGGTGAGGCCGCCCTTAGACACAGGCAGCGACATATCGTAGAGATTCGGTGTGCCCGGATGATTAATCTCTGCGGTGCCCCAACAAGGCCACGGCAAACCATAGATATCGCCATCGCAAGGCCCGCCATTGGCACGCAAGGTGGTCCGGTCGAAATGGTGCTGATGCTTCATATGTTTCTTCAAGCGCTCAGGCGATTGCCCGGTATAACCAATGGTCCACATGCCACGGTTGAACTCCCGGGTGATGTCCTCAATCACCGGTTCGTCGCCTTCAATGGCGATATTCCGGAACATGCGATCAGTAAAACCGAACTTGTCCGAAAACAGCTTGATGATTTCGTGGTCAACCTTTGAGTCGAACAATGGCTCAACCACTTTTTCACGCCACTGCAGCGAACGGTTCGAGGCGGTGACAGAACCACTGGTTTCGAATTGAGTGGTCGTTGGCAGCAGATAAGCGCCATCCTTGCGATCGTGCAACACTGCAGAAACCGTCGGGAAAGGGTCGACCACCACCAGCAGATCCAGCTTTTCCATGGCCTCTTTCATTTCAAGCATACGGGTCTGGGAGTTGGGTGCGTGGCCCCACAGAACCATAGCTCGGGTGTTGTCGGGCTGCTCGAGGTTTTCCTTTGCCTCCAGAACCCCGTCAATCCAACGGGACACCGGAATGCCCTTTTCGTTCATCATTGCTTTGGACTTGCCGTTTTTGTCCCACACGGCAAACCGGCCCTTAAGCCAGTCGGGCTCTTCTTCCCAGACCCGCGTCCAGTGGGCCCAAGCACCCGCGCTCAGGCCGTAGTATCCCGGCAAAGTGTCTGCCAGAACACCTAGATCGGTCGCGCCTTGCACGTTATCGTGGCCACGGAAGATGTTGGTGCCGCCGCCTGGTACCCCCATGTTGCCCAGTGCGAGCTGCAAGATGCAGTAGGCCCGCGTGTTGTTGTTGCCGTTCGAGTGCTGAGTCCCTCCCATACACCAGATCACGGTGCCCGGGCGGTTATTGGCCAGAGTTCGAGCAACACGCTCAAGCTGGGCCCCCGGCGCACCGGTTACACGTTCGACCTCTTCCGGGTTCCACTGTTTTACCTCTTCACGGATCTCATCCATTCCCCAAACTCGGGTGCGGATGAACTCCGTGTCTTCCCATTTGTTCTCAAAGATGTGCCAGAGAATGCCCCACACCAGCGCAACATCTGAGCCGGGCCGAAAACGGACGTACTCATCCGCGTGGGCTGCGGTGCGCGTGAAGCGGGGATCACACACAATCAGCGGCGCGTTATTTTCTTCTTTGGCTTTCAGCACATGCAGTAGCGAAACCGGGTGCGCCTCTGCGGGGTTTCCCCCAATGATGAAAATCGCCTTGGAATTGTGGATGTCGTTGTAAGAGTTGGTCATGGCCCCGTAGCCCCAGGTGTTGGCTACGCCGGCTACCGTAGTGGAGTGGCAGATCCGCGCCTGGTGATCAACGTTGTTGGTGCCCCAGTAGGCAGCAAACTTTCGGAACAAATAAGACTGTTCGTTGTTGAACTTTGCGCTGCCCAGCCAATAGACCGAATCCGGGCCGCTTTCGTCGCGAATTTGCAGCATCTTGTCGCCAATTTCATTGATCGCCTGATCCCAGGGAATCTTCTGCCATTGGCCATTGACCATTTTCATCGGGGATTTGAGACGACGCTCGCCGTGAGCGTGCTCGCGCACTGACGCACCTTTGGCACAGTGCGAGCCCAAATTGAAGGGACTGTCCCAGCCTGGCTCCTGCCCGATCCAGGTACCATTCTGGACTTCCGCCTCGACAGTACATCCCACTGAGCAGTGGGTACACACAGACTTTTTCCGAACAATTTTTCCGCCTTCGGCTGAAGGCGCTGCCGCTTCAACCCGCCCTGACGTCAGCGATAAAGCGGCCATGCCACCCACTGCAACACCAGAAGCCGTCAAAAACTGGCGGCGGTCCAATGTTTTAGCAGCGAGAGATGAAAGCAAAGATCCTGCACGGGGGCCTTTCGCAACCCCGTTGGTCTTCTTCCTTAACATGTCTCTTACCTCTCTCTTTTTATTCTCTTTATTAGGAGGCGTTATCACCCAAGAGCATCACGCAACCTTGGGTGATTCACACATCCTCAAAAGCGAGCCGATTCGAAATACTTTCGTGTGTGCTCCGTGTCGCGCAGTCCCCGGCTTTTGGGCGCGTCGTTTTTGACGACCTCAGCTGCGGCGTTTGGTGCAACCGCCATTGCAACAGCCGCCGGGGCTGCAGTAGCCGCCAATTGCAAGAAACGGCGGCGACTGTTTTCATGTTTCGGGCTATCCATAGGACCCTCCCCAGGGGCTAAGGAGCCATACTGGCTCCGGTTACTGAATGGCAAAAGCATCCGTTTCAACGGCCATAAAAGCTCGCCCAAGCGAACCTACAGGCGCGTAGAAAATAGCGCCTTGCGCTTCTTCCAAATCGGCAAAAAATAACCCGGCCCACTTTGCCAGGTGCGCATCGAAAAAGGATTTTTGCGAAGCAAGATCGCTGTCGCATGGGAAATCGCCGGCAATAATGCCCGCCATGGTTTCGCAAAGCGTGCCGATGTGATCTTCCGGTTCTTTGATGTCGTTACGAGCCCTAATGCCACGGGCCATCAGGTCGGTTCGCAATTCGGCGAGGGGTTTCTCGTTCAAAAAACCGGTCAGGTAATAGCTGGCGTAGGGCAACAGTTCACCGCGGCCAAGCCCAACGAACAGATTGTTGTACTCGCGCTCGGCATCAAAAGGAGAGGTGCGTTCAGCAAGAGCGGCCAGATGTCTGGATGCGGAGCCCAGAGGGGTGTCATCGCCCTGCAACGAGGCTAATCCTTCAAGCAGCTTGTTTGAAGGCGGGTTGCCGAGCAAGGTACCCAGCAACTGATATATTTGCGCCCTCGCTCGGTCTTCATCACTGATTGAGCGAGGGCATTGAACCTCAGCTGTATTAACCAAGAGTCTGTCCTTAGCCTTTGTTGTTTGAATTATGTACTACTCATCGTTATAGCCCTGATCCAACGCCAACGCAACTCCGCCGCTGGGCGCTTACTCGAAACGCATCCTGGGGCGATACTGCTGCGCGACTTCAGGCTCAGGCTCCCCCACTTCGGGTTCCGTACGCAGTCTTTCGGGAGCGGACTCAGCTTCCTCTTCAGCCTTGAGCGCTAACGGTTCTGTCTTTGTATCAGGTAGAACCACATCCGGAATCTGCACCGGTGCCTCGCTTTGCTCATCGAGCCGTTCATCCGGTTTCTTTGCTCTATCAATCAGCCCTTGCCCTACCTTGTATAGCGTCTGCGCGCCTTTGACGGTGGGGCCTGCGGCCGTGAAATCCTCGTCATAGTCGTTGAGCCCATCCAGTACCGCCAGCACGGGATTGGATCTCCAGAGCGATCGCAACGCTTTTCGGCGAAGAAAATCCGGGATTTCTTTGCGCATAAACCCGGTCACATCGGTGCCCAGCTCAATGTTGTCCGGGTCGGGCAAACCGTATTTCTCAAGGATGTCCTGCTCAGACAAAGCCTCGTTGCGGGCCAACTCTTGCTCCTCCGGAGCGAGGTCAGCCTTCGGCGAGGGCGCTTGGGCAGGTGGCAACTCCAACTCTCTGTCGGCTTGCGTTTTTAAGCGTGACCACCGCTGCAAACGTGACTCTGCCATCACTGAAACCTCGGTTTTTTCATGTTGGCGGGCGCACGATAAACATCGCTTTCCTGGCGAATACGCGGGTCGCCTTTCGCATCTTCGACACCATCTACACGAATCTCGTCACGGCGGCGTTTTTTGAAAGGCTCTTCGATGTAGTGCATGTCGATAAACTCTTTAATCCAGGCCGCTAAGGACTCTGGAACCGGCACCGCTTCGACAATGCTCTCGCCGCTGTCCAGAGAATCCAATGCCTCGTGGGCGCTGGCGGTCACAGAACTGACAACCCACCCCGATGGAGACTGACTGGTTGCGTCTTTATCCATGATGACCCAAACGGAGGGTACCTCCATGTTGAGCGACACCAGATAGCCCTCGACATCCGCACGGTACAATTCCATGGTCACCGTGCCCGCGTGGTAATCAATCACCTCGCCTTCGTGAACCAGTTCTTTCCAAAAGGCTTGCGGTGCCCCGGGAATAATCGCGACCGGTGTCCAGATTTCTCGCTCCCAACGGGTTACGCCAGGCGAGCGGCGAACCACGGCCCCGACCTGTAACTCGCGTCTCCACTGCTCTGTTCGACTGCTCATGACCCTTCTCTTTTATTATCGACTGACTTTAGTAGGGATCCGACACTTAACCAATTGTCCAAAAGTAAATGGCTGTGGCATGCTCATGAAGTAAAGCCAATTCGCATACAGATAACAACAACGAAACGGGCTGGATTCCTGATGACAGCACATAAAACCTTACTGTTATGCTCCTGTGACAAGACTCAGCGCTTCGACTCGAAGCTGCTGCAGACAGCCGCAGGCGCCGAACACGTGGTCGAAGCGAATCAATTATGTGGCAACGATCTGGGCATTGCCGCTGAACACTTGTCAGCGAACAACAAAGTGCTTATCGCCTGCGGTCAGCAGTCTGTCTTGTTTGAGCGCCTCGCTGAGGATGTTTACGCCGAGACTCAACACGCGGCACCACTCAACACCATCGACATCAGGGATCGGGCGGGCTGGAGCTCACCCGATGCCAAGCCCGAGCGCTTGGCCGCCAAGCAGGCAGCTTTGGTTGCCGCCGCTCAGCTGCCCCCACCGATAGCCCCCGCGAAAACCATTCAGTCCAACGGCGTGTGCTGCATTATCGGCCCGACCGAGGAGGCCCTCAGGATGGCTGAACTGGTCAAAGACGAACTGGGGGTCACGTGCATCGTTAATGATGCAGGCCCTGTGACGCTGCCTTCCGCGGCGTACGATGTCGCGAAAGGCCAGCTCGCGTCGGCTTACGGCGCACTAGGCAACTTCCAGTTAGAATTTTCCCAGCTACAAGCACTGAATCCGGCTGGCCGAGGCGAACCGGGCTACGGCGAAGTAAAAGCCACCGCCCGAAGCGATTGCGACGTATTTATCGACCTGCGCGGAGGCAACCCAGCCTTCCCCAGTCACCAAAAACGCAACGGGTATTTCTGGGCCGACCCGAACAAAACGGGAGAGCTGGAGCGCATTGCGCTAACGGCCCGGGATCGTGTCGGTGAATTCGAAAAAACCGTATATTTCCGATTAGAAGAATCCTTGTGCGCGCATTCTAGGGCCAACAAACCCGGCTGCACCCGCTGTCTGGATGTTTGCCCAACCGAAGCCATCTTCTCAGCCCGAGATCATGTCCAGATTGATTCAGATATCTGCGCCGGTTGCGGCTCTTGTGCGGCAGTTTGCCCGACCTCTGCCATCAGTATGACCGAAACCCCGTTCGAGGCGTTGACCAAGGCTCTGGAGGTCATGGCCAAGGTGTATCGCGAGCATACCCACCAATCCCCGCGTTTGGTGTTCCACACCCTCAGCGCCGGAGCCGAGGCCATCACCTACCTCGCCCGATACGATAATGGCCTGGCCGATGATTTAATCCCGATGGGGCTGGAACATACAGACCGGATTGGCCATGCGGAAATCATGGCTGCTTTCGGAGCAGGCTATGCCGAAGTTCTGATTCTGGTCGATAACGAAATAGACCGCCGGGCAGTGGCAGCAGAAATCGAACTGGCTCAGGCCATGCTTGAAGGAACCCACAACGCACCGAGTCGGATTCGGGTTATCGAGCCGATCGAGCTCTGCAATCCAGGCGACAACGCCGGCAGAGTGAGCGATCCCGTTCTGCTGGTCGGTGGCCGCCGGGACGTCACACGCGTGACGGCTGCCGCTATGACCGACAAAATAGAGGCTCCCGTTCCTCTGCCCGTGGGCGCACCCTACGGAGCAATCAACATTGATTCCGATAAATGCACGCTCTGCCTGGCGTGTGTGTCTCTGTGCCCTACCGGCGCTCTTGGCGACCACCCCGATAGGCCTGAAGTTCAGTTCACCGAAAACGCCTGTGTCCAATGCGGGGTCTGCGACAGCACCTGCCCCGAGACAGCCATCACGCTGATTCCCCAGCTGGATCTGTCCAAGAATGCCCTAACTGCCCGACCACTTCATAGCGAGGAGCCTTACGAATGCATCAATTGCGGCACTCCGTTTGGTGTCGCCAGCACCATAAACCGCATTATTGAAAAGCTGGAAAACCAGCACTGGATGTACAAGAACTCTGACAATGTTCAACTCATCAGAATGTGTGATAACTGCCGTGTGAAAGCCCAATTCCATAGCGATCGGGCTCCGATGGCAGGGGGCGATCGCCCTCGGGTTCGCACCAGCGATGACTACCTAGACAGCTAATAATTAAACAGGGTACAGCATGGTTGAATACACCGAAGTCGGAAAACCAAACCTGATCGGCACAGATGCGCCCAGGCCACAAGACAAAAACCCAAGGGGAATCAGCCGCATCATCGCTATTTCGTCAGGTAAAGGCGGTGTGGGCAAATCGACCGTCGCGTCCAATTTGGCGGTAGCATTGGCATCGAAGGGGCTGAAAGTGGGACTCCTGGATGCCGACGTTTACGGCCCCAGCCAGCCTCGTATGCTGGGTGTTTCGGGTCGCCCATCCAGCCCCGATGGGCACACCATCCTGCCCCTGCGCAATCATGGCGTGACCCTGATGTCGCTGGGCCTGATGGCCTCCGAAGAAGAAGCCATTGTATGGCGCGGCCCCATGTTGATGGGCGCCCTGGAGCAGATGATGAACCAAGTGGACTGGGGCAGGCTGGATGTGTTGCTGGTGGATCTGCCGCCCGGCACGGGCGATGTTCAGATGACGCTCAGCCAAAAGTTTTTTGTCGCCGGTGCCATTGTTGTTTCAACACCACAGGACATCGCGCTGATGGACGCTCGCAAAGGCATCGACATGTTCAACCGCATGGATGTGCCGTTGTTCGGCGTGATTGAAAACATGGCCTCGTTTGTCTGTGACGGCTGCGGCAAAGAGCACCATCCGTTCGGGTCCGGCGGCGCCCGAGCCGAAGCCGAAAAAATTGGGGCTCCGTTTTTGGGCGAGATTCCTCTTGATCTGGACATCCGTGTCGGCTCAGACGGTGGCGTACCTATCGTGGTGTCAAAACCGGAAAGCCCGCAAGCGAAAGCCTTCCAGCGCATCGCCGACGAGGTCACCGCTTCTGACGTCTACGCCCGGGCCGTTCTATGATCGAATCTCCCCTGTTCCCTCCGCTCCTGACGGGAGAAGTCGTCCCCCAGCACACGGACCCGTTTAACAAAGCTGTGAGCCGGGCCATGGCGGGCATCGATTCCGGCACCATCTTCTACTCCGACGCGGTCGAAAACTTACGGGCAGCTCTGGTGCTGGCACCTGAAACACCTCTCGAGGAAGCCATCCAAGCCGTTTACGTCGCCCAGATTGGCCTTGCCGAAAGCCTCGGTGCGCTGGCACCACCGGAAGTTCCTGTGCACTTCCAATGGCCTGACCGCATTAAGGTCAACGGTGCACTCTGTGGCGAGGTTCGCTTTGCAACCGATGCAGCAGACCCCAAGGCTCAGCCCAGCTGGCTGGTGATTGGCATTGATGTACCTTTCCAACTAGCTCGGAACGAACCCGGCGAGAACCCTAACCAGACCTGTCTTACCGAAGAAGGCTGCGTTGACATCACTCCGATGGCACTGCTGGAAAGCTGGTCCAAACACACCTTATTGTGGCTAACCTACTTCATGGATAGCGGTTTCGAGCGCGTACACAACGAGTGGCGGCCACGCTGCGACACCTTGGGGGAAGTGATCGACTATCCCAAACCCGGCACCTTTGTCGGATTGGATGATAAAGGACGGATGTTGCTGCGCCAGGGTGCCATGACCGAGACATTGAGCTTAATTACTTTCGCGGAGCACGTATGAAACTCGCCCGAACCCTGCGCCTGGATATATCGGATGAAAACGTCTTTGAATGGCCAGCTCCTAGCGGTGAATGGGCGATTTCAGGAGGATTCGAGTTTTCCAACTGGACAGAGGCGAACCTGACCGGCAAAGCCCGACAAGCGTTCAGCAATGGTTGGTACAGCATCGAATCTGGCGGCCGAGCCAGCTTTGTTGGCGTATGCAAAATCACCGACAGCGAATTAGAACAGCTCAAGAAAACGCTGGCGCACACCTTTGTCGAGCATTATGGCGCACCAAACCTTGATGCGGCCTACCCTGTCGCCAGCGAAGAAATCGACCAGATGTGTGAAATGTGTGAGGACTTCGAGGAAAATACCCTGCTCATGGTCAGCCGCCGGCTGACCGAATTGGGAGTGGAGGAAACTTATCGCTCCCGAGCCCCACAAGAGGCATCGTTAGAGGCCTTTGCGGTACACGGCAGTGTTGAGTAATTACAGCCCGAAGCTGCCGTAAGGCATGAACCGAACCGGGGTTCCCGGTTCAATTTGCTGAGCGCTTTCATCCAGCTCGACCAACCCCTCGGACCAAGCCAGACCGGTCACTCGGCCCGAGCCTTCAGAACCGAAAACTTCGACCTGGCCATCCCGCACCCGGGCACGTAACATTTCGCTGCGCCCTGGCTTTTTGTTCTTGCTGAAGTTGGCCGGCATGACGTAGGCCTGGGGTTCAAACCACCCTCTACCGGCTAGCAGTGCCATAGCCGGAGCACCGAAGCGTAGCGCGCAGACCCACGCAGCCACCGGATTGCCCGGTAAACCCAGCACTGGCGTACCTTGGTACATGGCCAGCGCAAGGGGCCGGCCCGGCTTTATTGCAATCCGCCAGTTGCTGATATCACCGTGGGCTTTTAGTGTTTTTGACACATGATCCTCGTCGCCTGCGGATATGCCGCCACTGGTCAGGATCAGATCACACTGTTGTGCCCCGCGCCCCAAAGCAGCTCTAACATCCTCAGCCCGGTCAAGCACGTGGCCAAGGTTTACCAGCTCATAACCAAGCTGCTCTATCAATGCGCTCAGCATCGGAAGGTTGGCATCGTAGATTTGCCAATCGCTTACAACCGAGCCGACCGGCTTCACTTCATCACCTGTGGATAGAACACCAACCCGGAGCCGTTGATAAACATCAACTGACTCGACACCCACGCTGGCAAGAACCGAAATCTCGGTTGGTGTCAGGCGAGTACCTTCCGTGAGAATTTTGTCGTGTGCATGAATATCCTCTCCAGCCTTACGCACGTTGGCTCCCGCTTTTAAGGTGCCTTGCAAATGCAGCTGCCCACCAATAACCTCGCAATCCTCTTCCAGCACCACCGTATCGGTGCCCGTCGGGATCACCGCACCGGTCAAAATCCGGATAGCATGCTCTTTCGGAACCTGCCCCATGTAGGGTTCCCCGGCAGCGCTGCGGCCATCAACTAAAGGCAGGGTACAGGGCACCTTGGTTAACGGTCCGGCAAGGGCATAGCCATCTACCGCGGAATTATTGCTGGGGGGGTGAGCCCGAGGCGCATAAACATCGTTTGCCAATATCCGGCCGCTCACCAATGACAGCGGAACCGAACACTCCACGTCCACCACCGTGTGCAAACGAGCGCGTAAACGTTCAAGCGCTTCGTCTACCGGTGTCCAGTTAACCCCGGGGGGCAAGGCAAAACAGTCATTACGGAGCGGTTTCATGGTTCTCCCGATGTTTGTTATTCGCAACTCAGAACAAAGTCAGCAATGCCGGATACGTCGTTCAGATCAAAAACGGGGCCTGCGAACTCGACGCCATAGTCCGAAGCCACCGCGACGATGCAGGAATCTTCAACATACAAGGGGGTTCGTTCATTTTCTTGCCGGAGCACCTCGATCTTTCGGTGTGAGTGGCTTTTGTAGCCTTCCACGACGACCCAGTCGCAAGGGCCCAGCCGGGCCAGCAATTCATCCAGCGTTGGCTCTTTGGCACCTCGTAATTCGTGCATGATGGCGAAACGCTGACCGCCCGCCAAAATGACCTCCCGGGCACCAGCATTGCGGTGTTTGTAGCTGTCCGTACCAGGCTGATCGACATCCACCAGATGATGCGCATGCTTAATCGAGCTGACCGTCATGCCTCGCGCGGAAAGCTCACTGATCAACGCGCTGGCCAGCGTTGTTTTCCCGGAGTTTTTCCAGCCCACAATACCGATAACATTCACTTAAGATGTTGCTCCGCCCAAGCCAGATCGTCTGGGGTGTTGATGTTGAAGAAATCATCTTCGTTGAAAATCACCAGGGTTTCCCCCTGGGCTTGCGTCCACTGACGGATTTTGCGCACGCCGTCATTCAAGGCAGCTCTCAGCTCTTCCCGCAGGGCAACCTGCCAGCGGCCAAAGGTTGGTTGAGGCAGCCGGCCTCGCTCGGGGTGCGGAGTCGCGGCCAACACCACCGGGGTATCGTAACCGCCCAGCCGCTGCACCAGGTCCCGTGGAAAAGACGGCGTATCCGCCGCCACGCTGATCAACCATTCGTGGCCCTGCTCGGCCGCCCAATCCATGCCCGCGAGCACGCCGGCCAACGGCCCAGGGAAATCCTGGATAGAATCCGCCACCACGGGTAGGCTCAAATCATCAAAACGACTCAGGTCACCATTGGCGTTCAGCACTACCGCTTCAACCTGCGGGGTGATGCGCTCGATAACACGGTCAATTAATGACCGGTTCCCAAGCATCAATCGCCCTTTGTCTCCACCGCCCATGCGATTGGCTTGACCTCCGGCCAGAATCACCGCGCACTCAGTCATGCCCTGCTCCTTTTCGGCGCAGCTTTTTCTCTTCATCAGGCACCTGCGATAGATCCTGATCGAACACCAGCCGATGCTGGCCACTGAGACAGGTGAACTTCTTGCCGCGCATGCGCCCAATCAGCGTCAGGCCAACCTGTCGGGCAATATCGACCCCCCAAGCGGTAAAGCCTGATCGGCTGATCAGTGTCGGAATGCCCATCAGGGCGGTTTTGATCACCATTTCAGACGTTAACCGGCCGGTTGTGTAGAGCACCTTGTCGGAGGCCGGCACGCCATTCTGGTGCATCCAGCCGGCAATCTTGTCAACAGCATTATGACGACCGACGTCTTCCATGTAAGCGAGAATGTCGCGCCCCTGGCACAGGGCCGTGCCATGAATGGCACCGGTTTCCATGTACAGGCTAGGGGTGTGGTTGATCTGGTAGGAGAGCTCGTAAAAAGTGCTGGTGTGGACCGGTGTATCGGGTAATGACAGCCCTTCGAGCCCCGCCATCATGTCGCCAAAAACCGTACCCACGGCGCAGCCCGAGGTGCGGGTTTTCTTTTCCAGCTTGCTTTCAACGTCGGTTACGCCCGCCGTGCGCACCACGACAACTTCAAGCTCTTCGTCGAAGTCGATTCCGGTAACCCGATCGCTCTCTTTCAGCATGCCTTGGTTCAGCAAAAAACCAAGAGCCAGGTACTCCGGATGATCGCCGATGGTCATGGCAGTGACGATCTCCTGACTATTCAGGTAGATGGTCAGCGGGCGTTCTTCGATCACACTGATGGATTTGTTTTTGCCGTTTTCATCAACGCCCTCAACGCCACGGGACAGACGAGGGTCTTTCGGGTCTGGATATATGGGCTCAATCGTCATTTTTGTTATAGCCGTTTCATGATCGCCACAGAATGGAATATGTAACGATCATGCCAGAGATTCGTCTATTTGGCATTCGGGAAAAACAACTGCTGCCCATCAACCTCAAAGTCGGCAATCGCTTTCTGTCCCTCTTCGGAGAGGAGCCATCTATGCCACTGCTTGGCGAGGTCATGCTTTAGATGCGGGTGTTTCTCTTCAGAAAGCAGCAGGCTACCGTATTGATTAAACAGCACCTTGTCGCCTTCAAAAAGCAACGTTAGATTCTGACGGTTTCCGAAGGCTACCCAGGTGGCGCGATCAGACATGACGTAGGCATCCATGGCCGCTGCGGTGTTGAGGGTAGGCCCCATACCGCTGCCGAGTTCACGGTACCAGTCCCCGCCCGGTTCAACGCCGGCACTTTCCCATCGGCGCAACTCGGCGCGATTGGTGCCGCTGTCATCGCCCCGTGACGCGAATGGAGCCTCGGCCTTGGCAATGGCGGAGAAAGCGGCAGCAGCACTCTGCGTGTTACGGATACTCGCCGGATCCTCTGCGGGCCCAATCACCACGAAATCGTTGTACATAACATCGGCTCGTTCGCTCGCGTAGCCGTTCTCCACGAAGCGCTGTTCACCTGCTGTATCGTGCACCAGAAGACTGTCGGCATCGCCCCGGCGCGCTATTTCAAACGCCTGCCCGGTGCCCACCGCCACCACGCGCACCTCAATACCAGTGGCGTCTTTAAATTTCGGCAGGATGGAATCAAACAATCCGGAGTTCTCGGTGGAGGTTGTCGAGGCCAGCGTGATGTAGTCTTCCGCGTGCGCGCTGAGCACAACGCCCATCGCAAGAACACCCGTGAGCAATAGTTTCAAAGTCTTGTTCATCTTGTCTTCTCCTTTTGACGGATAACAGCTTCGTTGGTTACATCTACTCGACCAGTTCTCCGGCCACAAATGCTTGTGCTTTCGAAGAAACCGGCTGGTTAAAAAAGGTGTCGGCAGAGGTGTGTTCGCACAGGTTTCCGCCGGAAAAAAACAGCACATCCCCGGCAAGTCGCCGAGCCTGGTGAATATCGTGGGTGGTCATCACAATTCGCGTTCCCTGACGGTGAAATTCGAGCACGGCCGCTTCTACGGCTTTGATCGCAGCGGGATCAAGTGCGGAAGTGGGTTCATCCAGAAACAATACTTGGGGCGAAAGTAGCCAGGCCCGCGCTAAAGTCAGACGCTGTTGCTGCCCGCCGGAAAGCACTCTGGCAGGCACTTTGGCACAGGCCGTCAAGCCAAAACGCTCGAGCGCTTCCATCGCACGCCTCATGCGCTCGCTGCGCCGGACACCATTGACTGCTTGTGCATGTATGAGGTTGGCAATTGCCGAGCGGCGCAGAAGCACCGGTTGCTGAAAGACCATCGCTTGCCGTGGGCAGCCATCAGAGCCTGACCAGGAAATTTGTCCCTGAGTTGGGGACAGTAAACCATGGGCCAATCGCAGCAACAGACTTTTTCCTGCACCATTCGGCCCCATCACCAAAGTAGGACCAATACCATCCAGGGTGAACGAACAAGGACCCAGCAGGTGTTTATTCTCATGATTATAAGAGACATCGTGAAAATACAATGCGGGCGGCGCCAAAAGGGCCGATGAGGAGAGGCATGAAGCGTTCAGCGACGTCATCCGAGTCGCCTCCGGGTCACTTCACCTACTAGGTACGCTGCGGCGTTAATCAGCATGACTAACGTCAATAGAACAATGCCCAACCCGAGCGCCAGAGGCAGATTACCTTTACCGGTTTCCAACACAATAGCGGTGGTCATGACCCGGGTCACCCCGTCGATGTTGCCACCCACCATCATCACCGCCCCCACTTCGGCACTGGCACGGCCGAAGCCAGCAAGCAGAACGGTCAACAAGGCAAAACGAGCGTCCCACAGCAAAGTAGGCATCATTCGTGCTCGTGACATACCGAGGGAAACAAACTGCTCTCGATATTCACCTAGCATTTCTTCGATTTTCTGACGCGATAGTGCGGCCAAAATCGGAAGCACCAACACCACCTGAGCAATCACCATGGCGCCCGGTGTAAACAGGAACCCCAGCTCTCCCAGCGGCCCTGCCCGAGACAGCAGCAAATACACTACAAGCCCCGCCACCACGGGAGGCAAGCCCATCAAGGCATTGAGCATCACAATCATCCCGCCGCGACCGGGAAAACGCCACAAGGCCACCGCCGCCCCTAACGGGAAACCCAAGATTGCCGCAATCAGCACCGCCATAAGGGATACCTTCAGCGATAGCACCACGATCTGAAACAACGAGGCATCCAGGCTGGCAAGAAGTGAGAGTGCCACGTAGAACGCATTATCTTCCAAAGGTGCGTCTCCTTGTTATTATTTGAGCATCGTGGCGTTTATAACTACGCTTTGCACAGCCTTTCGGAAAAGATGCAACAAAAAACAGCTCTATGCACTGCCGGACATCAGGAGAAGCGATGCCCTTTCCCACGTACCTCACAACAGCCGAAGCCGCTGAATATTTGCGTCTGAAAGAGCGCAAAATCTACGACCTGGTCAGCCAGGGCGTTATTCCCTGTGTGCGGGTAACGGGAAAGCTTTTGTTTCCGCGCCAGCGTATTGATCTCTGGCTGATGAACCATCTCGAGAGCGACGAATCTGTCAGCTCGTCCACACCCCCGGTACTGGCCGGCAGTCAGGACCCGCTTCTGGAATGGGCTGTGAAAGAAAGCGGCGCGGAACTGGCGCTACTGTGCCAAGGCAGCGGCGACGGTGTACAGAGATTGGTTGATGGCCGCGCCATGGTGGCCGGCATGCACATCTGGCACGCCAGCACCCGGCGTTACAATGAGCCAGCCACCTTGGGGCTAAGCGGAATGCGCGATCTGGTGCTGATCCGATGGGCCAAACGTCAGCAGGGACTGCTTTTAACACTAGACAATCCTCATCAAATAAACCGCTTGGAGGATATTACTCGCCCCGGCCTGCGCATTGCGCATCGCCAACCCGATGCCGGTGTTAGCCATTTGCTGCAGAGTTTGCTGGCTCGCCACCACATCGATGCCAGTAAACTGGCATGGGCCGCTCATCCATCGCTTAGTGAAGATGATCTTGCGTTGGCTATTCGCCAGGGCGAAGCGGATATAGGGGTGGGAATTGAAGCCGCTGCCAGGCGTCAGGGGCTGGCATTCATTCCTCTTCAGGAGGAACACTTCGACTTGGCCATGCGCAGGCGTCACTACTTTGAACCGACGCTGCAACGGTTATTGGCATTCGCCAGAAGTGAGCGCTTCATTCAAAGGGCCGAAGCCTTGGGCGGCTACGACATAAGTGAGCTGGGGCAGGTCATCTATAACGCTTGAGCAGCCCATAAAAAAACCGCCCAAGAACTTAGTTCTTGGGCGGTTTTCAGGCTATCCGGTTGCAATCAGAGATTGCTATCCAGGAAGGCGGCCAACTGTGACTTGGACAGCGCGCCTACTTTGGTCGCATCCACGTTGCCATTCTTGAACAGCATTAGAGTCGGGATACCACGAATGTTGAACTTGGGTGGCGTCTGCTCGTTTTCATCAATGTTCAGCTTGCAGACTTTGAGCTTGCCTTCGTATTCGTCGGCGATTTCTTCCAGAACCGGCGCGATCATTTTGCAAGGACCACACCACTCAGCCCAGTAATCTACCAGTACCGGAACGTCGGATTTCAATACGTCCTGCTCGAAGGAAGCGTCGGTGACATTAACGATATTTCCGCTCATTACCTATTCCTGATTCAGGCGCCCCAGCTGTTTTCGTATCAGCCATGGAGTCGCTGTTGGCTATAGTAGACAGTTAATCTTCTGTTCATGGAAGCCGTCTACCCGAAAGTCGATAAGCGATACTTTACGCGATTGGCGGCGTGTATGTGAAGTAAGTTGTATCCACGGCCAGTTTGATTGGTGTCAGTATTGTCCGCATTCGGCTACTGACACTTTGCTGATGTTTCCCTTATAGTACAGCCAAGTTCACTCTACACAGGACGCCTATCACCGTGACGGCCGCATCTATTGCCGAGTACGACACCCCCACTCCGGACCTGCTGGCTTCCATTGATATGGGGTCCAACAGTTTCCACATGGTTGTGGCCCGCCTGGTCCACGGTGAAATCCGTACCGTAGAGAAAATGGGAGAGAAAGTTCAGCTGGGCGCGGGCCTGGATGAGCACAACAATCTGAGCGAAGAAGCACAACAGAGAGGCATTGAATGCCTGCGGCGATTTGCCCAACGGCTCAAGGGAACGCCCCCCGAGGGCGTGCAGATTGTCGGCACCAATGCACTGCGTGTGGCCCGTAACTCCCAAGAGTTTATCGACAAAGCGGAAGAGGTACTTGGGTATCCTGTCGAGGTGATTGCCGGCCGAGAGGAAGCGCGACTGATCTATCTGGGCGTATCCCACACGCTTTCGGACGACGAAGGCCGTAGGCTAGTGATCGATATCGGCGGCGGCAGTACCGAATTTATCATCGGCGAGCGTTTCGAACCGCAAGAACTGTCAAGCATGCACATGGGGTGTGTATCTTTCCGAAATCTGTACTTTCCCGATGGCAAGATCACTCGAAAACAGATGGATAAAGCGATCATCCACGCCGAGCAAGAACTGCAGAGCATTTGGCGGCGCTATCGAGCAGTTGGCTGGCAAAGTGCCGTTGGCTCCTCCGGCTCGATCAAAGCCATAGCCAGTGTTCTTGCCACGCTGAAACTCACAGATGGCAAAATCACCCGTGACGCAATGGACGAACTTCGCACGCGTCTGGTGGATATGGGCAATATCGATAAGCTTGCGGAGCTGGGCGTTCGGGAAGACCGACAAAGCATTTTCCCGGCTGGATTTGCCATTCTTTTGGCCGCGTTTCGGGCACTGGGCATTCAAGAGATGGAATTCGCCGACGGCGCGCTTCGGGAGGGCCTGCTGTACGATCTGGTCGGACGAATTCAGCATGAAGACGTTCGTGAGCGAACCATTACCGCGTTGCAGGAACGCTATCATGTCGATCAGGCTCATGGCACCGCCGTAGAACACACCGCGCTTGCCGCCTGGGAGCAAGTTGCAGACATTTGGGATTTACATACCCCGGCAGACGAAGACGCCCTGCGCTGGGCCTGCCGACTGCATGAAGTCGGCCTGACCATTTCCCACTCGCAATACCACAAACACGGCGCTTACTTGCTGCATTACTCGGATTTGCCGGGCTTCACTTTACAATCCCAAAAAGCATTGGCCACTTTAGTGCGCGGGCACCGGCGCAAACTGGCACCCACCGTCTTCGAGTACGTGGAACCAGAGGACAAACCCCGTCTACGGTACCTGTGCATCCTGCTGAGGCTGGCGGTGGTCATCCAGCACTCCCGAAATCTGGAGCCGGCCCCTGACTTCATCCTCCGCGCAGAAGAAGACAAACTCACCGTCGAGTTTCCTGAAGGATGGCTGGACGAGCGACCGCTGACGCTAGCCGACCTTTACAACGAGCAGGATTATCTTGCCCGCCAAAATTTTACTCTGGACATCAGGACTCAGCAGAGCTGAGCGTCAATTCCTCTTCGAGGCTCTCAACCGTTTCACTGACCTCCAGCCATTCTGCTTCGGCATCTTCTAGTTCGCGCTTGAATCCGGCTTGCTCCGCCAACAACTGCTTCAAGCGCACTTTGTTGCTGTCTTCGTAGACCGAAGGGTCAGACAGCGACGCTTCAACCGAAGTCAGCTTTTCCTGCAACTGATCCATGCGCGCTTCAAGTGTGCTCTGTTTTTTGCGCCACGGGCTGATTTTCTTACGAACCTCTGCTTCTTGCCGTTTCCTGGCTTTACGTTCGTCTGCGCTCAGAGTAGCCGGGCTAGCTTTATTACCCGTCTTTTCTTCCACAACCTGCCGCTGGGGCGGCTCTTCGTCGTCTTTTCGCCGATCCGCCAGCCAACGCTCGTAATCTTCCAGATCACCATCGTATTCCTGCACCGTGCCATCGTATACCAGCCAAAATTCATCGACGGTATTACGTAGCAAATGACGATCGTGAGACACCACCACAATAGCGCCATCAAAATTCTGCAGCGCCATGGTCAGTGCTTGGCGCATTTCCAGATCCAGATGGTTCGTGGGCTCGTCTAACAGCAACAGATTGGGTTTCTGCCACGCAATCACGGCCAACGCTACCCGGGCTTTTTCACCGCCGGAAAATGAACGGATCGGACTCAGCGCTTCGTCACCGTGGAAATCGAAGCCACCGAGGAAGTTTCTCACCTTCTGCTCAGATGCCTGAGGGGAAAGGCGCTGTAGGTGAAGGAACGGGCTGGCATCCAAATCCAGAGACTCGAGTTGATGCTGGGCAAAATAGCCGACGGCCAGGTTTTCACCTGCTGCGCGCTCACCCGACATCAGAGTTCCTTCACCACGAAGCGCATCCATAAAAGTCGATTTACCAGCGCCGTTGGGACCTAACAGGCCAATACGGGAACCCGGTAACAACGATATGTTGATGTCTTTTAGTATCGTAGTATCACCATGACCCGCCGATCCGTGACGAATCGATAACAACGGGCTCGATACCTTGTCGGCAACCGGGAATTCGAAGCTGAACGGCGAGTCCACATGTGCAGGCGCAATCCGTTCCATACGTTCCAGCGATTTGACTCGACTTTGCGCTTGCTTAGCTTTGGTGGCTTTCGCTTTGAATCGATCGATAAAGCGCTGAATTTCAGCAATGCGCGCCTGCTGCCGCTCAAAGCTTGCTTGTTGCTGGGCCAACCGCTCACTGCGCTGAATCTCAAACGCTGAGTAATTACCGGTATAAAGCTCCAGTTTCTTCTGGTCGAAGTGCACCAGATGGGTAGAAACCCGGTCCATGAAATCCCGGTCATGGGAGATGAACAGAAGGGTGCCCTGATACTTGCGCAGCCAGTTCTCAAGCCAGAGGCAGGCATCCAGATCAAGGTGGTTGGTTGGTTCGTCAAGCAAAAGCAGATCCGACGGGCGCATGAGCGCTTGAGCCAGGTTGAGACGAATACGCCAGCCACCCGAAAAAGCAGAAACCGGGCGGTCTGCATCACTGTCGGCAAAACCCAGCCCACGTATCAGCGCCTCAGCGCGGCGTGTAGCCGACCAAGCCTCGTGGATGTCGAGCTCCCCGTGAATGTGCGCAACGGCGTAATCATCTCCGCGAGCTTCGGCAACCTCCAGCTCAGCTTCCAGTCGCCGCAATTCCAAGTCGCCATCGAGCACAAAATCCCGCGCTGACCGGGACGATGAGGCCACCTCCTGCGCCATGTGCGCAATCCGGCACCCACCCGGCAACGAAACGCTGCCCTGCTCTGGGCTCAAATGGCCCAATAAGAGCTGAAACAAACTGGATTTACCGGCACCATTGGCGCCGACAATGGCTACACGCTGGCCCGGCTGAACCGTCACGCTGACGTTTTCTAGCAACCAGACGCCGCCCCGTTGTAAACTGAGATCGGTTATCGTTAACATAGAGTAACTTTAATTCATGGATGTCAGCCAAGGAAGAGGGCTACCGTGACCATTATGCAGACAGATCCATTGACTCTGCCGGCCTTAATGAAACCGGACAACCCCCTTTGGCGATATGCACTGGCCTGCTGGCAAAAACCGGAATTGGCCGAAGCCTGCTTGCGTCTTCAAACGCAAGGCTGGAGCGTAACCCGTATCCTTTGCGCTGGCTGGTTAGGCGTGAACGGGCGTACCTTCACCGGTATCGAGGACGCTAAGGTAACAGAGTGGCGCGAGCATGTAACCGGTCGCATTCGCTCCACACGGAAATCGATTCCCCGGGACCATGGCCCAACTCATGAACTCCGGAACGCTCTCGCGAAAGCTGAGTTACAAGCAGAGCAAACAGAATTGGCGCTTGCATGGCAAACGCTTTATGAACGCAACCCGGAAGTTGCGAGCATGCAAAATTGCACGGCGATTACCGTGCAGAATTTACTTACCGCAGCTCCACTCACGACACGGGAATTGCAATCAATGACCCAAATCACCAAACTTGCCGGCCTGCTGGCTGAGCACTCTCGCCGGAGCATCGAGCCATGTTAATGAAATGGCTGATACGGTTATCGTTTCCTGCTCTTGGTTTACTGCTATTACTGATTTTTTTCGGTTT
The DNA here is from genome assembly GCF_019916045.1 of Marinobacter sp. AL4B. Taxonomy (NCBI): domain Bacteria; kingdom Pseudomonadati; phylum Pseudomonadota; class Gammaproteobacteria; order Pseudomonadales; family Marinobacteraceae; genus Marinobacter; species Marinobacter sp. AL4B. The sequence goes on along the minus strand of NZ_JAILWZ010000013.1, from coordinate 1,205,644 downwards.
GGGCGATCCTGAAAACGTGGCCGAGCCGGTACGCAACGCAGAAACTCAGGAAACACTGCCACCCTTCGAAGGGCTCGTTCCCTCTCCAGTCCCGGCTAATGGGCCTGATATCGTGTTCAAGTGGAAAGACACGGACGGCCACTGGCACTACGCCGATCAACCACCCGCCCAGGGCCAGTGGAACGCTTTGGCCATCGAGCGCAGCGAACCTTCCTCTAAGAAGACGCCCGCTGGCAACGCAGGTGGTGATTGGCAGACGCCCTACAGCGCACCCTTCTCGCTGAACAGCCCCGCCTATAAAAGAGAATCATGACAATCATCATGCCGCAGTCTTAACACTTGTTCAGTAGCATCCTCTTACAGAACCCGTTAAGTTGTTGACCCTAAATTTCCAACAGGGCCGCAGAGCCCTGAAACATGTGCAAAGGAACGATTCATGAAAAAAACACTCTTAGCCGTAGCCATGGCCGGTGTTGTTGCCGGTTGTTCAACCACCGAGCCAGATCCTTCGCTGGAGAGCACACCCGAGAAAGTCAGCTACGGCATGGGCTTGGTGATGGGCGAGCGCATGAGCAATGATCTGCCCGACCTGCAACTGGAACAGTTCATCCAAGGCTTTGAGCATGGTCAATCTGGCGAAGAAGATGCCAAACGTCTGACTCGCGAAGAAATCCAAACCGCGCTTATGGCCTATCAGGAAGAGCTGCAAAGCCAGCAGAAAGAACAGTACGACGAGCTGGCCCAGAAGAACAAAGAAGCCGGTGAAGCTTTCCTGGCTGAAAACGCCGAGCGTGACGAAGTAAAAACCACAGAGTCCGGGCTTCAATACGAAGTGATTGAAGAAGGCGAAGGTGAAAAGCCAACGGCTTCAGACCGTGTTCAAGTGCACTACACCGGCGAGCTGCTCAACGGTGAAGTATTCGACAGCTCACGGGAGCGTGGCAAGCCGACAACCTTTGGCGTTGGTCAGGTGATCCCTGGTTGGATTGAAGGCTTGCAGCTGATGAGCGAGGGCGCTCGCTACAAGCTGTATATTCCGGCCGAACTGGCTTACGGTGCCGCCGGTAACCAAGCCATTGCGCCGAACGAAACTCTGGTCTTCGATGTTGAGCTTCTAAAAATTAATCCAGAAGCCGAATAATCGCGATCAGCATCTAAAAAGCCGGTCTGAGGGGCAACCCCGGACCGGCTTTTTATTGAACTCAACAACGCCTCAACGCAATTCCAGCCTCAGGCAGAGGCTACCTTTTCCGCGTGGGCATCGTGTAAGTTCTCGATCAGAAAATCTTCCATCTCAAACCGGCTTTCCAACACCTCACCCAAGCGCGACAAATCATTAAACAAAGTATCGATGTCTTCTTGCGTCAGGATTCGGCCATCCACTTGATCATTGAAAGCCAACGCCACTTCGGTGGTCTTCTGAATCTCCGGATACACTTTGCCAGCCAACTCCAAGCCACCGTCGTTAAAGTCCCGAGCTTCTTGTATCAACTGTTCATAGACTTCGAAGTGGCCAGCCGACACATAATCCACCAGCGCTTCGCACAACCGGATGAACTTTTTACTCAGCGCTTCTGATGGGCTGCGCTCGCTTTCGCCGGACAACTCGCAGTAATGCACCAGCAGCTGCTGCCGCTCTTTCAACCAGCGGTCAATCAGCTCACTGACGCCGCCCCAGCGTTCCTTGGCATTCCGACAATTCTCCAACATGACGCCTGTCTCCCTTCGACCAAGCAACCAGTTCACTGGTTTTATTATTCGAGTGGCTTCGCTTTCGTCTAATCAAGTTACCCCAAGGCTACCGTGAGTCGCAACTATTTCAGTTCTGCAACTTATGGCCGAACCAGCGTGGGCAAAACAACATAGCCAAACCCATCAGAACCAACCCGGCAAAGAATACAGCGGTCCAACCCGGAATGCTTAAACCAAGGAAACGCCATACCACTTCGGCGCAATCGCCGGTGCCTCGGAGCGCGGTTTTGAGGACATCGAGCAAAGGCAAAGCCTGCAACAGGTAATCAACCGAAGGCCCGCACGCCGGAACCTGATCCGCTGGTAGGTTCTGCAGCCAAAGCTGCCGACCGGCGATACCCACACCTGCACCCGACGTGATGACCAGGAGGAACCCGTATATTCGGCGGCCTATCTCTGCGGGACCATGCAGAAAAGCGATCAAACTGACCAAGCCTACCCCCATAAAAGCGAAACGTTGCAACCAGCAAAGTGGGCACGGTTTCATTCCCATGATGTGTTCCATATAAAACGCTACGCCTAAAAGCGCCGCACACAGCAAAAACACAAAGCCGAACACCCATCTGCTTGTCAAAACGTCACCTCGGAATCATGATGTTAGGTACAAATACTCGATGGACCCAATCGTAACCTATGAATAACGCTAAGCACATGACCAAGAACCGGATTTTTTTCTTACGCCTGCTATTGGTACTTTGCACGGTGAGTTTGTGGCAAAACGCCGCTGTGGCTGAGGAGACAGAGGAAGACGCTTCGGCGGAGAAGGCTGTAACTGACTACATCGAAATGAAACCTGCTTTTGTTACCCACATAGGCAAACCGGGCAACAAAATAAACTACCTGAAGGCCGCGGTTACTCTGCGAGCCTCCGGAGAGTCGGTAAGGCCGGAGGTAGAAGCCCACACCCCAAGGCTGCGCCATGAACTGGTGATGCTGTTTGGGGAACAGACGGATTTAGACGAGCTGTCATCGATGGAAGGGCAACAAGCCTTGCGGGAAGAAGCCACACGAAGAATTAACAGCGTACTTGAAGAGCAACAAACCGGGGAGCAAATCACCGGGGTGCTGTTTACGGAGTTTGTGGTTCAGCGTTAACGCATTGATTCAGGCGATGCGTGCGAACAGGTTGTCGTTCTTCTGCTGTTTCTGAGCCTTCGCAGCCTCTTGCGCATCGTCCCAGCCTGCTTCCCATGCTGCGATCACCACCTCTCCACGATAAGGGCAACGGGACTTATCCATCCCCATAGACCCAGCCATCGCACCTTGGCGATACGCTTTGTTAAGCGCTTCGACATCCCAACCGAGCCCACCGTCCTTTGCCATAACGTGTCTCCCTACTTTGTATTACACAACGTAACAGTAGGTAACTGAGGCCGCAAACCCAGATCAGCAATCTGTGCGTCACGTCCCTTTTTAGTTGTGACGCACAGTACTGCTCAGGATTTCAGGTAATCCTCCAAAAACTCAGCGAAGGATTGGGTATCAGCGGCTTCCATAGCGACCTGTTCGGCTTTGGAATCTCGGGTCATGGTTTCAAAGCGCGCCAAGGTTTCCGCTGGCAGCGGATTTTCGGTCAGTGTCTGCTTATGTTGCTGCGACACAGACAGCACCCAATCACGATGCCCTAGCCCCGAAGCGTTCATGGCTTCCATCACCCGCGCCGAAGGCACTGACCAGTCGTCGCCCTCAATTTTAGCTTGCTGGGCAGACAGCGCCGCCTGATACGTTTCACCGCCCTGCCAGCTGTCCAGCAGTTCAGCTAATGGCTGCAAACGCAACAGAAGCTCTTTGGCTGCTGGGCCTACCGACACCCGCGTACCGTCCTGACACAAGGTCAAATCCTGCCAGCGACCCTGTGCAACAGCGTCTTTGTAGCCGTCATCCAAGCGGTCGCACTCGTCTTTGCCGATCACTGGAGATTCTGAAAGCAGGCAATCCAACAAGAACAGATCCAGAAAATCCACTTGCTCCCGATTGATGCCAATCGGCGAGAACGGGTCAAGGTCCAGGCACCGTACTTCAATGTATTCCACTCCGCGGGCATCCAGCGCCTGAATCGGCTTTTCGCCACGTTCCGCCGTACGCTTGGGACGAATGGCGCTGTAGTACTCGTTTTCAATCTGCAGGATGCTGGTATTTAATTGTATGAACTCACCGTTCCGGCGCGTACCAATTGTCTCGTAGGCTGGCCAGTCGGTGTGAATGGCCTGATCCAGCGTCTGAGTGTAGGTGGTCAGCTCGTTGAAACAAATGTTCAACGAGGCCTGGGCATTGTTGTGGTACCCCAGATCGCCCATTCTCAGCGAGGTCGCATACGTGCCGGCCCAAGTGCGATCGTCGAAACGCTTAAGATCGTGTTTCACACCGGCCACAAAACTGGCATCCAGTGCCGGCGAAGCTCCAAACAACAGCATCAACAACCAACTCCGGCGACGGAAATTCCGAATCAACCAGAAATACTGCTCGGATTTAAAGTCTTTCAGCGCACCGGTATTCCCGGTCACTTCCTGCCATTTTTTCCAGAAGCTATCGGGTAGCGAAAGATTGTAGTGAGCTCCCGCAATACTCTGCATAATACGGCCATAGCGCACGGCTAGGCCTTGGCGGTAGACGTGTTTTAGCTGGCCGGTATTGGAAGTGCCGAATTCAGCAATCGGGATACTCTCATTGCCGTTGATCTCACACGGCATACTGGCCGCCCAGAATACCTCATCTTTGAGATTCTGCTGCACGAACTGGTGGGTATCCCGCAGCGACGCGAGCATGTCCTCGGTGTTACCGAACACCGGCGTGATCAACTCCAACAAGGCTTCAGAGTAGTCCGTAGTGATCTGAGGATGCGTTAATGCGGCCCCCAGAGCGGAAGGGTGCGGTGTTTGGGCGATAAAGCCGTTGGCATCTGCCCGCAAACCTTCTTTTTCGACACCTTTCAGAAAGCCGCCCCAATCGGAAGCGGAAAACTGGTAAAACAGGGAGTGGCGGGAATCAGCCATCGTAAGCTCCTGTAGCGGCGGCATGCTTTCATTAGGCATGCCACCTGAATCATGTATAGGGGTCAGCGACCGTCTTTTCGCGCCGAGGCCAAAGCCTGAGCCAGCGCACCAGCCATGGCACCCTGGCCTTGGCTACCCTGCGGCTTACTACTGGAACGTTTACCCGCCCGATCATTGCCTTTGGAAGCCTTGGTGGATGTATCAGCGCCCGGCTGATCGTCCATGCGCATAGACAGGGCGATCCGTTTACGGGGAATATCCACTTCCATAACTTTGACCTTCACAATATCACCCGCCTTCACCACTTCGCGGGGATCTTTGACGAAAGTATTAGATAAAGCCGAGATGTGTACCAAACCGTCCTGATGCACCCCAATGTCCACAAAAGCCCCGAAATTGGTCACATTGGTGACGGAGCCCTCGAGCACCATTCCAGGCTTCAGGTCGTTCAGGGTTTCAACACCCTCTTCGAAACTGGCGAAGCGGAATTCCGGGCGCGGATCCCGGCCCGGCTTTTCAAGCTCCGCGATAATGTCTTTCACGGTGGGCAAACCAAACTGTTCGGTGACATAGTCCTGCGGGTTCAAGCTACGCAAGAAACTGGTGTCACCCATAAGGTTTTCCACCTTACGATTGTTGCGCTTGGCGATCGCTTCGGCCACACCGTAGGCTTCCGGGTGCACGGAAGAGCCGTCCAGCGGGTTTTCTGCACTGGCGATGCGCAAGAAGCCCGCGGCTTGCTCAAATGTGCGCTCACCCAAGCGGGCAACCTTCATTAGCTGCTTACGGGTTTTGAATACGCCGTTCTGGCTGCGGAAATCCACAATATTCTGCGCGATGGTCTGACTTAAGCCCGACACTCTTGCCAACAACGGAACGGATGCGGTGTTCAAATCCACACCGACGCCGTTTACACAGTCCTCAACCACCGCGTCCAGACTACGGGATAACTGCACCTGAGACACGTCGTGCTGGTACTGACCCACCCCGATGGATTTCGGCTCGATCTTCACCAGCTCCGCCAGCGGATCTTGCAAGCGGCGGGCGATGGAGACTGCGCCACGGATGGTTACATCCAAATCTGGCAGCTCCCGGGAGGCAAATTCCGACGCGGAATAAATGGAGGCGCCGGATTCGTTCACGACAATACGTGCGAGCTTCAATTCCGGGTGAAGTTTGGTCAGGTCGGCCACCAGTTTTTCGGTTTCGCGGGACGCCGTGCCGTTACCAATGGCGACCAGTTCAATCTTGAATTTCTGACACCAAGCCGCCAGCTGGGCGATCGAACGATCCCACTGATTCTTCGGCGCATGTGGGTATATCGCACCGTGATCTAGCACCTCGCCAGTGCCGTCGATAACCGCTACTTTAACACCGGTACGCAGGCCGGGATCCAAGCCCAACGTAGGTCGAGGCCCGGCAGGAGCCAACAGCAGCAGGTCTTTCAGGTTGGCGGCAAATACATTGATGGCTTCGGCCTCGGCGGCTTCGCGCACCTGAGCCATCAGGTCGGTTTCGATCTGGGTGGACAGTTTCACACGCCAGGTCCAACGCACCACATCGCCCAGCCACTTATCAGCGGCTCGACCGTTATCACGAATGTTCCAATGTGCGGCAATGCGCTGTTCAGCCGGGTGCGGCTGGCGGCGATCGTCTTCCACATCGCCCATGACAATAGAAAACGTCAGCACGCCTTCGTTACGGCCGCGCAGAATGGCCAGTGCCCGATGCGACGGCACCTTCTTGAGCGGTTCGACATGATCAAAATAATCACGGAACTTGGCCCCCTCGGTTTCCTTACCGGCTACTACCGTTACTTTCAGTTGCCCGTCTTGCCAAACAAAGCTTCGCAGTGAGCCTAACAGCTCTGCGTCTTCGGCAAACCGCTCCATCAGAATGTAGCGTGCCCCATCCAAAGCCGCTTTGATGTCATCAATGCCGGCTTCGCTATTCAGGTAACCGCCAGCGGTGCTTTCGGGATCGAGTGTGGGGTCGTCGTACAGGGCATCGGCCAAAGGCTCCAAACCCGCCTCACGAGCTATTTGAGCTTTGGTTCGGCGCTTGGGCTTATAAGGCAGGTACAAATCTTCGAGCCGGTTTTTGGTGTCGGCCGAGCCAATGCTGGCGCGCAGCTCATCTGTCAGTTTGCCTTGCTCATCGATGCTTTTAAGAATCGCCCCGCGACGATCTTCAAGTTCTCGCAGGTAGCGCAAGCGCTCTTCCAGGGTTCGCAACTGATTGTCGTCCAGCGAGCCGGTCACTTCTTTCCGGTAGCGGGCAATAAACGGAACCGAGGCTCCTTCGTCCAGCATAGCAACCGTGGCGTTAACCTGTTGCTCGCGTACTCCAAGTTCTTCAGCAATGCGCTGGGAGATACTGTTCATGCAACCTCTGTGATATCGCTTGCGAAATTAAAGCGCAAAGGTACAGCGGCTTACTCTTACAGGCAAGCGGACCGGTTCTGTTGGGTCAAAAATTGAACAAGATCATCCCACGGCATGGGGCGTGCGAAGTAATAACCCTGAATTTCGTCACAATGCTGCTGCTGCAGAAATGCCAGCTGCTCTTTAGTCTCGACACCTTCAGCTACGACACTCATGTGCAGGCTGTGGGCCAGCGTAATAATGGCTCGAATAATGTGCTCGGCATCCGCGGACTTTCCCAAGTCCTGAATAAACGATTTATCGATTTTTACCAATGAAATGGGCAGGTGCTGCAGGTTACTCAAGGAAGAATACCCGGTACCGAAATCATCCAGCGCAAAGCTAACGCCCAGTTGGTTAAGCTCACGCAGGCAACGCTGGGCGTATTCAGGATCGTGCATCATGGCGCTTTCGGTGAGTTCCAGCTCCAGCAAACTGGTATCCACATTGGCGTTGAAAATAATCCGAAATATGGTTTCGGTCATTTTGGGATCGTGGAACTGCCGGAACGATAAATTCACCGCCAGTACCAACCCGGGAAAGCCCAGTTCGGCGCTCTCCTGCAAGCGCTGGCACGCCTGATCGATCACCCAGTAGCCAATGGGCACAATCAGCCCGCTGCGCTCTGCCACCGGGATGAACTCATCGGGCCCGATCATGCCTCGCTTCGGGTGATTCCAGCGCAGCAGGCACTCCATTCCGCGCACCTCACCCGTCGCCAAGTCTATCCGCGGCTGGTAATACAATTCCAGCTCCTGCGCCCGGATTGCATGGCGCAGGTCGGTTTCCAACCGCAGTTGATACCCGGTCGAAATGTGCAATTCACGATTATAAAAACGGTAACTGGTGCCGGTATCCTGTTTCGCCTCAAACATAGCCCGATTTGCTCGGCGCATTAATTCCTCGGGACTGTCGCCGGCTTCCGGATAGGTCGCCACTCCCAAGCTGGCACTGATCACAATACTCTGGCCATCAATCACAACTGGCTCTGGCACAGTCATGACCAACTTTCGAATGACCTGACTAAGATCCAGAGCATCCTCGACTTTCTCAATAATAATCGCCAGCTCGTCACCGCCAATACGGACCAAAGAATCCACGCGCCGCAACTTCTGCCTCAGCCGATCAGCCAGCTGGACAATGAGTTGGTCACTTTTCTGGTAACCAAAGGAGTCATTGATGCTGCGAAAGCTGTCCACATTCAAGTGCATCAGCGCGAGCCGGCTTTTAGTCCGCTCAGCGCGTAACAGAGCTTGCTGCAAACGGTCAAAAAACAGATCCCGATTGATAAAGCCGGAGGCCACTTCACGACCTAACTGACCGTGCGACAACCCCGAAAGCTGCTCCCGATACCACAGGCACTTTACAGCACGCCGAAAACCCCAAGCTTCCAAACCTTGCCGGCACAAATAATCCGCCGCTCCGCCAGCTTGCATCTCCGGCCCCTTGTCTTCGCTGGATTCAGCACTGATCGCCAGAACCGGCTTATCACCACCGGAGACGGTTAAATATTGAAGAAAGGAAGATTCACATCCGGCATGAAACACGCAATCCCAAACGATGACATCAAAACTGGCGTTATAGATCAGGTCGTCACAATCAATTAGATCGGGGCACCAAGTCGCATCGGGACTCAGTTCCGCATCACCGCTCAGCATGTCCTGATACCACAAAAAATCTGTGTACTCAGGGGTCAAAACAAGAAGACGCAGGCGGTCGTGCCTGCTGTCGGGGGGCAAAGTCATCGCACGGGATCCATGTATCGTTAAGCGAAACGTCCGTAGTTTCTAGCATAGCGTATAGATCCCGAAGGTACATACTGCCGGGCTGGTGTAGAATAGAAAAACAGTGACTCCTCCTGCACGATTCTTTTATTTGGCCTCAATACTGTGAACAAGCTCAACCCCAGACAACGAGAAGCGGTTCGTTACGCAGACGGCCCCCTATTGGTACTGGCTGGTGCAGGCAGTGGCAAAACCAGTGTGATCACCCGAAAGATCGCCCACCTGATTGAAGATCTGGGCATTCCCGGACGCCACATCGCCGCGCTGACGTTTACGAACAAAGCCGCTCGAGAAATGAAAGAGCGAGTCGGCAAGATTGTTGACCGTGGAAAAGCTCGAGGCCTGATTGTTTCGACCTTTCACAATCTAGGCCTGAACATCATTCGGGATGAACACCCGCATATGGGTTACCACCCCGGCTTCTCGATTTTCGATGCCGAAGACGCTAAAGCCCTGCTGCAAGATCTGATGATGCGTGGCGGTAGTGCCGAGGCTGGCGACGAAGTGAACGATGTGCAGATGACCATTTCGTCTTGGAAGAACGCACTGCGCAGTCCAGCCGAGGCCTACAGCAAAGCCGCCGACGAACGGGAACAACGCATTGCCATTATCTACAAGCAATACAATGAGTATCTGAAGGCCTACAACGCCGTTGATTTTGACGACCTGATTCTGCTGCCCGTGCAGCTATTCCGGGATTTCCCGGACGTACTGGCGAAGTGGCGCAAGAAGATTCGCTACCTGCTGGTGGATGAGTATCAGGACACCAACGTCTGCCAGTATGAGCTGGTCAAGCAATTGGTAGCCGAGCGCGCCGCGTTTACCGTGGTCGGCGACGACGACCAGTCTATTTACGCTTGGCGGGGCGCACGCCCAGAGAATCTGGTGCAATTGAAAGAAGACTTCCCGAGCCTGAAAATCGTTAAATTGGAGCAAAACTACCGTTCCACGGCCCGGATTCTGCGCAGCGCCAACACCGTTATCGCCAACAATCCGCACGTGTTTGAGAAAGCACTGTGGAGTGACCACACCATCGGTGAGGAAATCCGCATCATCCGGTGCCGCAGCGAAGATGCGGAAACGGAACGCGTTGCCACCGAAATATTGGACCAAAAACTTAAAAATGGACTGAATTTCCAGGATTTTGCAGTGCTCTACCGGGGTAACCATCAAGCCCGTCTATTGGAAATGAAATTGCAGGCCTACCAGATCCCGTATCGGTTATCCGGCGGTCAGTCTTTCTTTTCCAAAAGCGAAATCAAAGACGCCATGTCATACCTGCGGTTGCTGATTAACCCGGACGACAATGCGGCGTTTCTGCGAGTGGTGAACGTACCTCGCCGGGAAATCGGCCCTCGCACGCTGGAACAGTTGAGCCATTACTCCCGGTCTCGCAACGTGAGTCTGTTCAAAGCCCTTAGCGACATGGGCGCAGAAACCCACGTTACCGAGAAAGGGCTGGATCGCCTTCGGCGTTTCGCCCATTGGGTAGACAAAACCTGCGAGCGGCTGTTTTCGGAAGATCCGATTCCGGTGGTCAAGCAGCTGTTCACTGATATTGAATACGAAGAATGGCTACACCAACACTCCGGCAGCCCGAAACAAGCGGAGCGTCGGATGGAAAACATCTGGTATTTGGTGGAGTCCATCCAGCGCATGCTGGACGACGGCAAAGGTACTGCGGACGAGCTGGGCATCGAAGACGCCATCGCCAAACTGATTCTGCGCGACATGATGGAACAGCGGGAGGAGGAAGATGACAGCGACAAGGTACAGCTGCTGACGCTGCACGCCTCGAAAGGGCTGGAATTTCCGCACGTGTTTATTATGGGGCTTGAAGAAGAAATTCTGCCACACCGGAGCAGTATTGAAGAAGGCAATATCGAGGAAGAGCGGCGACTCATGTACGTGGGCATCACCCGCGCGCGAGAAACTCTGTCGCTGACCTATGCCGCCTCACGGAAACAATACGGCGAAAAGCTGGAAACCATCCCCAGCCGTTTTCTGGACGAGTTACCGGAAGAAGACGTGAAGTGGGAAGGCATGGGCGATCAGGATAAAGAGGCCAATCAGAAAAAAGGCAAGGCCACTCTCAGCGCACTGATCGGAGATCTTGGCCTATAAACCAACAAAGCCCCGCATTGCGGGGCTTTGTTGCATTGCAAGCCAATCTTACTGGCTTGACTCGACCATGTGCTCAACCGCTGCGGTGATCTCTTCATCCCCACAGCTGGCGCAACCACCTTTCGGAGGCATGGCATTGAAACCGTTGAGCGCGTGTTCAAACAAGGTTTCCAAGCCTTTCTCGATGCGAGGAGCCCAGGCATCGGCATTACCAACAACCGGCGCACCAGCAGCACCCGTAGCGTGACATGCCGTGCAGGAAGCTTCATAAACTTCACTGCCTGAACGCGGTCCGGAGCTGGCCGAAGCGGCAACCGCTTGTCCGCAATCATCACCCTGCAAACACAGCTCGCCTACCGGTTTGATGCGCTCACGGATTTCATCTTCGACACTTGCCAGTGCCGTACCGGCAGCCAAGCTAAAGCCAAGCAAACCAACAGCCAGGACTCTCTTCATCTTCACAATGCACCTCGCATTTGAGCGTTATAATATTTCGGTCGCAGCATTATAGCGATTGAGCCCCTGCAAAAAAACCAAACAGCAGAATCAGAATTTGATTTCAACCCATTTAATGACAGTTTTGTAGGCTGCAACCCAATGCTATTCGTTTCCGGTTACCATAGGCACTACTGTACCACCCTTCACGATCTGTGAGCCTAAATATGCCCCAAATACCTGACCAGCAACCCGATAAACGGCGCAAGCCCCTGCTGATTCTCGAGTTTAGTTCTTTGGCGATTCTTCTGTTTTCGATGGGCTGGTTCAGCAATCAATCCAACGCCGATAACCCTATCAGTCCGGCCTGGTTGTTAGTTCCAGCAATCGCCAGCCTCGGTGTCTTTTTAAGTTTTATTGGTTTGATGTATTTACGCTGGGTCGCGGCCGTCACCGATGAGCGCCGTGGCCGCCACAAGGTGATTTTTACGTTACTCGCCATCACGCTGCTGGGTGTTTGGCTGTTCGGCATCGGCAACACATGGATTAGCCTCAACGCCCGCTAAAGGAATCCCCCATGACGTTTCGATTTCACCTTGCCTTTTCACTGTGCTTTGTCACTCTGGCTCCGGCGCTACCCGCCTGGGCCGACAATAAAAAAAACTCGGACAACGTGGAGTGCGCGCTCATCCTAGACGGCGTTCGCCGGCTTGCTTGTTACGATGCTCAACACAATCCGAAGGCGGCTCGGGAAGACGCAAAGGAGGAATCTGTCGAGCAAGCAAACAAACGTGCCGATGTCTTGGCCATAGACAAGGAGAAGCGTGAGGAGATCGTGGGTAATGCTTTGGAGGATGATCCGGATGCCGGCGTTATGGATTCGCTGGTCAGCAGTTACCTAGAAGCAGAGAAGAGCCTGTTCCACTTCACCGGCAGTTTTGTGTCACACAAGCCCAATTACATTTTGCCCCTGACCTGGGTGAAAGACCCGAATTACACTCCTTACAGCCCCCGGTTAGGCCATACCTTTTACGATTATGATCTCACCCGAGAGGAGGCGAAATACCAACTTAGCTTCAAGATTCCATTGTTGACGGGGATTTTCGATGAAAAGACCACGTTCTGGTTTGGCTATACCCAGAAGTCACTTTGGCAGGTGTATAACCAAGATGAATCGGCTCCGTTTCGGGAAACCAATTATGAGCCGGAGTTGTTTTTTCGCCATCAACTGAATTGGAACATTGGTCCGGGTACGTTAAACACGGTGTCGTTAGGGCTGAATCATCAGTCCAATGGGCAGGCGGATCCGCGTTCGCGAAGCTGGAATCGTCTTATCGGCTCAGCGGCTTACAGCTATAACCGATGGCTGTTTATGGTAAAGCCTTGGCTGCGACTTCCTGAACGAAGCAGTGATGATGATAATGCAGACATTGAGCGGTATTTGGGGCACGCCAGCTATCATGCGGTGTATAAGCTGACGGAGGATCGTACGTTTTCTTTGAAGCTGTTGAATAATTTACGGTCAGATAATCGGACGTCGGTTGAGTTTGGGTATAGCTTTCCTATGGGGGATTCGTTGAAGGGGTTCTTCCAGTATTACAACGGGTATGGGGAGAGCTTGATTGACTATAACGTGCGGATTGAGCGGTTTGGCATTGGGATAATGTTGAACGACTGGCTCTAACACTTCGCTAAGCAAAAGAGTAAGGCCGAGGTATCGGGTACACTGTCTAAAACGGAAAACGTGGTTTCCCTGAATGTTTTAGACAGTGTACCCGATACCTCGGCCCCGACCTTTGTGCTGGACGCCATTCGTTACGCGTTCAGCTTTTCCATTTCTTCTAGCAGCTCTTTGGTTTTCTCTTCCATCAGAGCGATATCCGCTCTGGATTCTACGTTCAGGCGAACTACCGGTTCGGTGTTCGACATGCGCAGATTGAAGCGCCAGTTGTCGAATTCGATGCTCAGGCCGTCTACGAAGCTGATACTTTTCGCGCCGAAGGAGTACTTCTCTTCGATGGCTGCGATCACTTTCGCTGGGTCGTTGATGGTGCGATTGATTTCGCCGCTGGCCGGGTAGGCTTCGATTCTGGCGTCGATGAGGGACGACAGGGTTTGGCCGGACTGGCACAGGCGTTCGGCGATCAGTAGCCACGGGATCATGCCGCTGTCGCAGTAGGCGAAGTCGCGGAAGTAGTGGTGAGCGCTCATTTCGCCACCGTACACGGCGTCTTCGTCGCGCATTCTTTGTTTGATGAAGGCGTGTCCGGTTTTGCTTTCGATGGCTTTGCCGCCTGCGGCTTCAACCAAGTCCTGGGTGTTCCAGACCAGTCTGGGGTCGTGGATGACGCTGCCCGGGCCGGTTTTTCTGAGGAATTGGTCTGCCAGCAGGCCGACGATGTAGTAGCCCTCGATGAAGCGGCCGTTTTCGTCGAAGAAGAAGCAGCGGTCGTAGTCGCCGTCCCAGGCGATGCCCATGGCGGCTCCGTGCTCTTTGACGGCATCCGCGGTGGCTGCGCGGTTTTCTTCGAGGATAGGATTCGGCACGCCGTTCGGGAAGTTTCCATCCGGCTGGTGGTGCACTTTGATGAATTCGAACGGCAGGTGTTTTTCGAGTTCGTCGATCACCAAACCTGCACCACCGTTACCGGCGTTGACCACGATTTTCATCGGTTTCAGGGCTGCCGCGTCGATGTAGCCCAACAGGTGGTCGATGTAGGCGCTGGTGACTTCCAGTGTCTCGTATTTGCCTTGCACCGGAGCATCGCCAAACGGCTCTTTTACCCGATCACGGATTTCGTTAAGGCCGTTGTCTGAGCTGATGGGCCGGGATTCCGGGCCCACCATTTTCATGCCGTTGTGATGCTTGGGGTTGTGGCTGGCGGTGACCATGATGCCGCCGTCCACACCGTAATGACTGGTTGCGAAGTACACGTACTCAGTTCCGCACAAGCCGATGTCGAGCACATCGGCACCGGCAGCCATCAGACCGGAGCTCAATGCCTCGGCGATTTCCGGGCTGGACAAGCGGATGTCGTATCCAACGATAACCTTTTTCGCTCCGGTGACTTCGACGTACGCTCGGCCGATTTTCTCGGCCAGGGTCGGGTTCAGTTGCTCCGGCACGCTGCCGCGCAGGTCATAGGCCTTAAAGCAAGACAGATCCATTGTAAGTAATTACTCCGCTGCGGATGACTGAAGCTGAATGTAGTTCTGGATGCCCATCTGTTTGATCATTTCCAGCTGAGTTTCCAGCCAGTCAATGTGCTCTTCTTCGCTGTCCAGAATGCTGCGGAACAGTTGGCGGCTGGTGTAATCGTTCACCTGCTCGCAGTAGGCAATCGCTTCTTTCAAATCAACGTGAGCGATGTGTTCGATTTTCAGGTCGCATTCGATCATTTCCTGCACATGCTCACCAATCAAAAGCTTGTTCAGGTCTTGCAGGTTAGGCAGGCCTTCGAGAAAGAGAATACGCTCGATCAGCTGATCGGCGTGCTTCATTTCATCGATGGATTCTTCGTATTCTTTGGCGGCGAGTTTGGTGATGCCCCAGTCTTTGTACATGCGTGAATGCAGGAAATACTGGTTGATGGCCGTCAGTTCGTTAGCGAGTACCTTGTTCAGGTACTGGATGACTTTTTTATCACCTTTCATTGCAGCGCTCCTTGATCGCCGCGGCCGTTTCAAGCTGTAAACGGTGACCGGCGGCTGTTTCGGGTTCAGCGAACTCTTTTCGATTTCGCGTAGTACGAGACAAGGATAGCGTGTTAGAACCTATTTCGAAATCAGAGGGGTAAAAAACCCCTCAGGCTGGCATCGCCAGCAGGTTGGCCATCGCAAGATAGTCTGAAGAACGGGTCTCTTTCAGAATGCTTCGGGCCATGCTGGCGCAGCGGCCGCATTGGGTGCCCACGCCCAGCTCTTTGCCAAGCTGGCGCACAGAGGAAACACCGTTTTCTGCGGCTTCGCGGATGTCTCTGTCGGTAACTCCGTGGCAAAGGCATACGTACATAGAGGGCTCTCACTAACGATAACAATGTTAGTGATAATTATTGTCATTCACATCCCCAATTGCAACCCCAGTTGCGTTATTTTTGTGCGATATGCCAAATTAGGATTCGGCTTCGCGGGTGAGGTTGCGATTCCCCGTCTCGGTCACCACCACGTTGTCTTCGATGCGGATACCTCCGCAGCCCCTCAGTTCACCCAACCGTTCGCGGTTTAGGTACTGTCCCAAACGCCCTTCCAGTATCGGTTCAAGCAGAGAGGGTATGAAATACAGTCCAGGCTCGATGGTCACAACCATCCCGGGCTCCAATGTTCTTGTTAGACGAAGGAACGGAGCGTCGTCCGGAGGTGGGACCGGCTTACCGGCCACATCGTGCACTTGCGCTCCCAAAAAATGACCAATGCCATGGGGGAAAAATGCCCGAGTGATTCCCTCAGTCACCATGTCTTCGTCGCTCAGCCCGGTCACCAGACCCGCGGCATTCAAGAGGGCCGCAATGCCCTGATGAGTGCGGCGATGAATATCCACATACTCCACGCCCGGTGCGACCATGTCGCACAAACGAAACTGCAGCTGCTCAAGCCCGTGCACCAAAGCGGCAAAACGACCTTCCTCTACCCCGGCGGTGGTGCGGGTAATATCAGAGCAATAGCCCCGGTAACGCACACCGGCATCAATTAACAGGCTGCGAGATTTAGTCGGGGTTGCCGTATCGTAGTACTGGTAATGCAGCGTGCCGGCGTGTTCGTTGATGCCAATAATGCTGTTATACGGCGCTTCAGCTTCACGCTGCCGGGTTGCCTGTTGGTAAGCCAAGCTGATATCAAACTCGCTGGCACCCGCCAAAAAGGCATCGCGTGCGGCGCGGTGACCCGCCACCGCTATTACGTTGGCCTTGGCCAGACAAGCGATTTCGTAGGGAGTTTTGTGCACTCGAGCTTCATCCAGTGCGACACACAATGTCTCTGGGTTGTGAGTGCCGGGTAAACCGACGAGCAGGTTGGGATCGCCGATAACGGCTAATTCACTCACGTCATCGAATTCCGGCGCCGCACGATGGTCGCGGTAGGTGAGCTCAATTTCCTCGTGCCAAGGCTCCGTTGTCAGTTCCAAGGTCGCATGCCAGAAATCCACCGGTTGATACAACGACAACAACGGTTTGCGCCCCGGCCGGATCAACAGCCAAGCGTGTTCAAACCCGGCCAAGCCAGTCCAGTGCAAGAACGGACCATAGCCCTGAAACACCCAACCCTGATCGTCACCGTATTGCAGAGGCGACGCTCCGGAGCTGATCATCAACCCATCGTACCCGTGTTCCGCCAACGCGGCTTGGTATCGGGTTTGAAGCGTTTTGATGTGATCTCGCTGAAGCATCAGCAAATCGGTGTCCGGCATCTCGGGTTCCTGTTCAGTTAGTGTCGTTGAAGAGAGCCTCCCTGCTGCCTTCCGTAAAACCTGGGGTTGTTACAGCCGTCCTTCTTCCACTCCGTGGCAAGCAACCTGAACGCTGGCATCGGTCGCGATCAGCTTCGGCACCTCGATGCGACAGCGTTCGTTGGCGTGCGGGCAACGGCCGTGGAAAACGCACCCTGAAGGCAAATTCACCGGCGTTGGCACTTCTCCTTGCAAACGAATGTAGTTGGGCCGCTCATCTTCCAATTTTGGAATAGCAGACAACAATGCTTGCGTGTAAGGATGTCGAGGATTAGCGAACAAGGTTTTCGTGTCCGCCAGCTCACACACCCGGCCCAGATACATCACCGCCACCCGGGTACCAAAGTGCTCAACCACCGCCAAGTCGTGGGTGATGAACAGGTAAGTCAGGTTGCGGGTTTCCTGCGCTTCCATCATCAGGTTGAGCACCTGCGCCTGAATAGAAACGTCCAACGCGGAAATAGGCTCATCGGCTACGATAAACTCAGGATCTACCGCAAGCGCGCGAGCGATCGCGATACGCTGGCGCTGACCGCCAGAGAATTCGTGCCCAAACCTCGCGCCCCAATCCGGATCAATCCCGACCGACTGCATCACTTCCTGAACCTTGGCGCGTATTTCATTTTGAGATAAATCCGGCTGATGAAAGCGTACCGGTTCTTCCAGAGTTTGCTGAATGGTCATACGCGGGTTCAATGACGCATAGGGGTTCTGGAAAATCATCTGCATTTTACGACGGTACGGCAGCGCATCACGCCCCGTCAGGTTATCAATGCGCTTACCGTCATAGTGAATTTCGCCGGCAGTCGGCGATAGCAGCCCCATCACGGTACGTGCCACCGTTGATTTGCCGCAACCCGATTCACCCACCACACACAACGCTTCGCCTTTGTGCACCTGAAGGTCTACGCCGTTAATGGCATGAACGGCTTCCTGTTTACGCTGGAAGCGCCCGTCTTTGAAGGTGATTTGCTCCAGCAAACTGCCGGACAGATCGAACTGTTTTTCCAAGCCACGAATTTCAACCAAGGGGGAGGTCATGGGCACTCCTCCTGCATGTGTTTCTCCTGTTCAATCCGTTTGCTGACTTCGAAACATGCCACGTCCACCTTCCCTGCCTGCACATAGTCCGGCATAACCTGCCGGCACTCATCGGTCGCATATTCGCAACGAGGGTGGAACGGGCAACCGGTGGGTACTTTTTTCAGGGACGGCATCGAGCCTGGAATCTGGAACAGTCTTGCTCCGGGCTCGCCCATTTGTGGCAAAGCGCTGATCAAACCACCGGTATAGGGGTGCTGAGCGTTGTTGATGATGTCGCGGGTCGGGCCCTGTTCGATAATTCGGCCTGAATACATCACCAACATCCGCTGCGTCACCTGAGATACCACCCCCAGATCGTGGGTGATCAGCATCAGTGCGACGTTTTCCTGCTCACACAGATTGAGCAGCAAGTCCATGATTTCGGCCTGAATGGTGACATCCAGCGCGGTGGTTGGCTCATCGGCGATGATGACTTCCGGATCCAGCAACAGGGCGATGGCAATGATCACGCGCTGGCGCATGCCACCAGACAACTCGTGGGGATACTGATCCAACCGTTTCTCCGGCGACGGGATCTGCACTTTCTGAAGCCGGTCCAAGGCAATCGCACGAGCTTCTTTCTTACTGATTTTCCGATGCGCCAGAATGGCCTCGACCATTTGCGTGCCAATGGTGAGCACTGGATTCAGGGTCATCATCGGGTCTTGGAAGATCATCGCAATACGGTTGCCACGAATCTTGCGCAATTCCCGCTCGCTCATGGCCGCCAAATCTTTGCCTTCGAACAGAATCTGGCCACCGGCAATGTAGCCAGGCTTGGCGATCAAGTTCAGGATAGAGAACGCCGCCACCGATTTACCGGCACCGGACTCCCCTACCAACCCAAGACGCTCGCCTTTATCCAGGCTGAAACTGATGCCGCGCAAGGCCGTTAAATCACCACCACGCACAGCAAAACGCACATCCAGATTTTTTACTTCCAACAGTGCCATGGCGTTACCCCTTATACAGCCGTGGGTTCATTACATCCCGCAACCAGTCACCCAACAGATTGATGACCAGTACGAGCACCACCAGCACTAACCCCGGAATCAATGTGATCCACCAGGAGCCACTCTGAATGTAGTCAAAACCGGATTTAATCAAGGAGCCCAACGACGGCTGGGTTTCCGGCATACCCAGGCCGAGAAACGACAACGCCGCTTCTGAAATAATGGCGTTGGCGATCTGCACCGTGCCAATAACAAAAATCGGCGACAGCGTATTCGGCAAAATATGACGAAACATAATGCGCGGTGTGCCAAAGCCCATTACCTTGGCGGCATCGACATACTCTTTCTTCTTCTCCGCCAGCACCGAGGCGCGCACGGTACGGGCAATCTGTGGCCATTCGGCCACACCGATGATGAAGATCAACATGTAGATGGCGATTTCACCGAACATCAGGTTACCGAAACTGGCTTTGAAGACCGCACCCACGATGATGGCCACCATCAGAGTCGAGAAGGACAGCTGAACATCAGCAATACGCATCAGCACCGCATCAACTTTACCCCCTAGATAGCCAGCCAACAGGCCGAACAGCACACCCAAAATCGATTGCAGCAAGACCGCGCCGAAGCCAATCATCAGCGACACCCGGGTGCCGTACAAAATGGTCGAGAGCATATCCCGGCCTTGGGCATCGGTACCTAAAGGGAATGCCGGATCGGAGCCATCCAGCCCGGCCGGCGGCAACTCAGAATTCATGATGTCGATCTGGGCCAGATCATAAGGGTCAGCCGGCGCCAGCATGGGCGCGAACACCGCCGCCAACACCATCAGCAGCAAGACGATAAAACTGGCGATAGCCACCTTGTCGCGCTTGAAGCTGTACCAGAAAAAGGACTCGCGGAAGCGGTCCCAGCGGGAAACCGTTGCCGTTGTCATGCTTTCTTTCCTGCCAGTTTGACGGTGGGGTTGACCAATCCGTAGATCAAATCCACCAGAGTATTGGTTATCACGAAGATCAGACCTACCACCATCAGATAAGCCACGATCAGCGGGATGTCACTGCGAGTGATGGCTTCCAGGAACATCAGCCCTAATCCGGGCCACTGGAACACCGTCTCGGTTAGAATTGTATAAGCCACCATGATGCCAATCTGCACACCGCCAACGGTAATCACCGGCAGCATGGTGTTCTTCAAAGCATGAAGGAAGTTAATCCGGCCGGCACTCAAACCTTTTGCTCGGGCAAAACGGATGTAGTCGCTCTGTAACACTTCCATCATTTCCGCGCGGATCAAGCGGATAAACAACGGCAACATGATCGAGGCCAGAGAGATGCACGGCAGCAACAGGTGCGCCAACCCTTCGCGGGTAAACAATCCAGAATGCCAGGTGCCGAACAGATGAACGAGATCATCGCCGCGGCCGTAGGAAGGCAAGCCGCCTTCGGTGGTGAGAAATTCGTTCATCCATTGGCCCCACCCGGTGTCACTCGGGAACCAATTCACGGTAACGCCGATGGAGAACAGTTGGATCAAGACAATGGCCGTGAGAAACACCGGGATCGAGATCCCCACTGTACTCACACCCATGAAGAATTTAGACAGCCAGGCTTGTGGCCGTATGGCCGCATAAACCCCGATCGGAACCGATAAAAGTATAATCATCAAACTGGCGCCGATGACGAGCTCAAGCGTTGCAGGCAGGTGCTCGGCAATGACCTCAAGTGCCGGTTTGCTGTAAAAATAAGAGTTGCCCAGATCGCCCTGAATAGCGTTCCCGGCGAACCGGAAATACTGGACCAAGAAAGGATCGTTCAATCCCAATTCTTCTCGAATGGCTTCCCGTTCCTCTTCTGAAACGGACATGCCTACCATTTCCTGAAGCGGGTCCCCGAGGCCATCCTGTATGGCAAAGGCAATCACACTGATCACAAACATGACCAGCAACGCCTGGGATATCCGCTGAACCAAAAACGCTAGCATGGAGGTTTTACCGTTGGTGAGTACTAGTTTACCCCTCTCCCATTGCGGGAGAAGGGTTTGAATGCAGGAACTAGTGCCTGTTATTCAACAACGAGATCACCCAAATACGGGAAGTTCATCACGTTGAGTACAGGTGCAATGTTGACGCCTTTCTTAGACGCCCAGGCCAGATCCTGCCAATGCAAAGGTACAAAAGCGGCGTCATCGTACAAGCGCTGCTCAACTTCTTGCAACATGGCAGCACGCTTGTCGAGATCGGTTTCGACGTTGGCTTTCTTCACCAGTGCGTCGATTTCCGGGTTGCAGTAGTTGCCCGCGTTGTACTGACCAGCGCCAGAATCGGATTCTGTGCAGAAGGTCAGGAACTCGAAGAAGTTCGCTGAGTCTTCGGTATCGGCATGCCAGCCAATCAGCATCATGTCCGCTGAGCGGTTATCGTACTCCGGCCAGTACTGCGCCTTCGGCAAGGTTTTCAGATCCACTTTGATGTTAATACGAGCCAACATTGCTGCAGCCGCCTGAGCAATTTTGTCATCATTCACGTAACGGTTGTTAGGCGACATCATAGTGATGGTAAAGCCGTCCTCGTAACCTGCCTCTTTCATCAGCTGCTTGGCTTTGGCCACATCAAATCGCGGCTTCAGATTTTCGTTGTGGCCCTGATAACCCGCTGGTGACATTTGGGCTGCTGGCGTGGCAAAGCCTTTCATGATCTTGGCCGCAATGCCTTCCTGGTTGATGGCGTAGGCAACCGCCTGACGCACCTTCGGGTTTTTAAAGGCTTCAACCCGTTCCTGGTTCATGTGGAACAGAATGATGCGGGTACCGCTCATGGTCACCAGTTCACTGTTGCGATCACGCTTGATGCGGTCCAGATCGTTCGGCGGCACCGGCGCAATGAAATCCACACCGCCGGACAACAAAGCTGATACACGAGTTGCATTTTCCTTAATCGGTGTCAGGACAATTTTGCCCACATTGCCCGGGGACCCGGTGTCCCAGTAGTCGTCAAAGCGTTCAAATTCAACGCGCACACCCTGGCGACGATCCGCAACGGTGAAAGGCCCAGTACCAGAGAGGTTCTCGGAAGCAAAGGAGTTGCCGTGTTTAAGGATGGCATTTTTATCTTTGCCGTCTTCGGTTTCACCGCTGTAAAACTGGCTATCCAGCGGGAAAATGTAGGTCGCCGTGTTCAGCAGAAGCGGAAACGGCTCAGCGGTCATAAGCTCGAAGGTATAATCATCGATGATTTTAATGCCGCTGAACGGCTGAAAGATGGCCTTAAAGTCTTGGCTTTCTTTCAGGCGGTCATAAGTAAACTTTACATCCGCCGAGGTGAGCTCGTTACCAGAATGAAACTTCACGCCTTTGCGCAAGGTAAAGCGCATGGTGTTCTCATCAACACGCTCCCAGCTTTCAGCCAGACGCGGCTCGAACCCGAGATCTTTTGTCCAACGCACGAGCGGATCAAATGCCATGTGGGACAACTGTAAAATACCGCCAGACAGTTGCTCATGGATATCCAGTGTAACCGGGTCGGAATCGTACGCTATCTTCAGTTCTTTCGTTGCTTCGGCGGACATAGCTATCGGCGCAGCCGCCAGCGCCATGGAACCAACAAAAGCTGCTAATAATTTTTTCATCGCGTATCCCATCATCATTATAAGAATTTTGGACGCATCGATGCTCTATATGCATTCGACGTCTAAGCTCAAAGCTAGCTGGCAAAGCACATTACATCAATAGTAATTATTCGTCAGGAGTCTGGCTGGATGAAACGGCGAGGGCCTGTTCTATGTGTTTGTAGCTTATGCGGTTAGCGCTACTTTGAACCAATAGGCCTCAATCACACGCATAACCTCAACCAACCCCTGAAAACGGACGGGAACTCGGATCACTGACGCTGCGCCGTTCGAATACAGTCTGGCGAGGTCAAATGTCGCCTGTTCCGAGTAAAAAATGATCACGGGCACGTGACTGAATCGCTTCGATGATTTCACTTTCATAAGCCAATCATCGACACCGGCCGCCTCGTCCCTGATCAAGTACATCAACAAATGCGGCAACGCATCGGAATCCTCTGAGAGATCAGCGACACGCTCATCAAACTCCCCCTCGCTAGCCATCACCGTCAGATTGTGACCCAAGGCGTTCATGCGCAATGCTTCTTCGAGGTCGTCACCTTCTTTGCTCGCGGCAATCAACCACACGTTCAAACCGGCTTTCCGTGGATATAACATCGTTTCTCCCTAACTTTCTGCCTGGGTCGTCACTATGCCTTACCGTCCGCCCGCCCCCGCAAAGCCCATTCACTGGCTTCTTTAAAATTCTGGGGTTCGGACACGAGGTATCCCTGACCCAGCGAACATCCTATTTCACGAAGGGACGCCAACTGCTGGGGTGTTTCGATGCCCTCGGCTATGACCTCCATGCCTAAGGACTTTGCCATGGTCACAATTGCGGTACAGATCTCCGGTTCCTTCAATTCAACCGAACCTTCCGATACAAAACTTTTGTCGATTTTCACGATGTCAGCTGGGAATTGCCGTAGATAACGCAGGGAGGAGTACCCGGTCCCAAAATCATCGATGGCTATTTTAACGCCCAGGGCACGCAACCGAACCAGCTCGTTTGCTACCCGCCCATGTTCCTCACCACTGTCCAGCAAACTTTCCTCGGTGACTTCAACTTCAAGCTGCTCCAGCGCTATCCCGTTTGATGCCGCCAGCGTTTCTAGCGCATCCACAAACCTGCCGGACTTCAGTTGCAGTGGCGATACGTTGAGGGCAATTCGGCAATCCGATACACCCTGCTGTAACCACTCTCGCAAGTACTCGCAGACTTTCGATACCACCCACTCTCCAACGGGGACAATCAGGCCAGTCTTCTCGGCAACCGGAATGAATTCGAACGGAGATATCATCTCATCGGCACCCACATGCCAGCGCAATAAAGCTTCAAACCCCGTTAAACGCTGGTCCTCCAGCGCCCACTGCGGCTGCAGATACAATTCAAACTGGTCGTGCTCCAACGCGTACCGCAACCCTTTTTCGATATAGAGATGTCGCTCTAGCTGGGTTTGCAAATTGGCCGTAAAGCACTGAATCTTACTAACCCCGTTTCGTTTCGCCTCATAAAGCGCAATGTCCGCTTTTTGCATCAGTTTGATCGGTGTATCGCCGTTTTCCGGATACAACGCGACACCTACACTGGCGGTGATATTTAACTCGTGAGCGCCCACCGGTGACGGGCGTGATAAGGCAAGTACGATTTTATCGGCGACGGCCAAGGCATCACCAACACTGTGCAGATCATCGATGAGAATAGTGAACTCATCACCGCCAATCCGCGCAATGAAATCAGACTCACGAACAACCGCTTTCAAGCGATCCGATATCAACAACAACAACAAATCACCTGTGGGGTGGCCCAGCGAATCATTGATCTCCTTGAAGCGGTCGAGGTCAAGGAACAGCACGGCCAATTTACCGCCTGAGCGCTTGCACCGTGCCAGCGAGCTTTCAAGAATTTCTTCAAACAGCAGGCGATTGCCCAATCCTGTTAACGGGTCTCGCTTCACCAAACTCTGAAGTTCTAACTCAGCCTCTTTGTGCCGGATCGCATGGCGAATCGTACGTTCCAGCAACGACAAACTGATTTCACCCTTGGGCAAAAAATCGGCGGCGCCCAGTTCGAGCACCTCATCGTCTATTGTTTGCGAATCGGCCCCAGTCAAAACCACAATCGGAACTTCGCAATGGATCCGTCGGGCTTCGCGCAGGATGTCACAGGCGGTTTCCCGCCCCAGAAAATAATCCACCAGAAACACATCGCATTCCGGCGCCAACAATTCCTGGCGCGCTTCGTCCAGCGTGCCAAAATGGCACAACTGAAACCGATAACGTGTCGAGCCTAGGAGCAACTCGTCCAGAATAAGGAAATCAGCGGGGTCATCGTCGATAATATGAACCCGAATCGTTTTCTTATTGCTTACCACTAGGCAACTCCACTACTGAACACCAATAGGCGTGAAATGCTTTCACCTGGGCCACCAGTTTTTCGAAATCCACTGGTTTGGCAATGTAAGAATTGGCTCCCAACTGATAACTTTTGAGCACCTCCTCTTCTCTATTAGAGGTGGTCATCACGATGATCGGCAGAAACCGGAGACGCGGGTCTTTTTGGATTTCAGTAAGACATTCTCGCCCATCCATTTTCGGCATATTCAGGTCCAGGAGGATCAGCCCCGGCATGGGATACTCAACCTCATTGGTATACGGCGGCTCGCGCCTTAAATAGCGCATCAACTCAACGCCATTATCGACGAAGTAGAGTGGATTCACCGCCTTTGCCTCTTCAAAGGCCTCTTTCGTCAGCAATTGATCGAGCGGGTCGTCATCAGCCATTAGAATCGGTACGGACTTCAAAAGCTGTCTCCCGAGCCAGCAGCCTGCGGCAGGTCAAACCGGAAGCGGGCACCTTTACCCTCCTCACTCTCAGCAATGATTGAGCCACCGTGCCGTTCCACAATCTTGCGGCAAATGGCAAGGCCCATTCCGGTCCCCTCGTATTCACCCCGACCATGTAGCCGCTTAAACACGTCAAAGATCTGATCTTTATAGGCGCCGTCGAACCCAATCCCGTTGTCTGTGACGGTCACCTCGCAGCGACCGGGCAACATACTCGGGCGAGCAGTTATCTCGATCACCGGCGGGGTCTCGGGCGGGCAATATTTCAATGAATTGCCGATCAGGTTCTGCATCAGCTGCCGAAGCTGCGCTGGATCACCGCGAACCCAGCACAAGTCACCCACCTTAATCGTCGCTTGGCTCTCCTCGATACGGAGCTGAAGATCCCGGGTTGCGTCTTCAACAACCTGCTGCAAGCTCAGCTCTCCGTGACCTTCGTCGCTGGAACTGATTCGACTGTAACTGAGCAAGCTGTTAAGCAAGGCATCCATACGCTCGGCCGCCTCCCGTATATACCGTACAAACTGTTCGCCTTTTTCGTTGAATTCTCCGTACTTACCGGTCATCAGCATTTGGGTAAACGCCATCAGTTTTCGCAGCGGTTCCCGAAGATCATGGGACGCTATAAAAGCAAATTGCTCTAAATCTTCGTTGGAACGTTCAAGCGCACGCGTCTGGTGCTGCTGCTGTTTCTCCAGGCGTCGGCGCTGCTCAATTTCTTCTTCCAGCCTTTGCTTGGTGCGGGTCAGTTCTTCGATCTGCCCTTCCAGATCAAATCGCGCCTTTTCAAGGTTTTGTTCTATTTCAGTGCGGCGAACAATTTCCGACTGTAATCCCATGTTGGCAGCTTGCAATTCTGCCGGTCGAGGCAAAGCCAACGCCCGTGGGATCAGAGGCCAAACAAGAGCCGCGGTTATCAAGGAAACCACCGCCGTTAGCGCCTTGAGAAACCCGGAGAGATAATAGGCTCCGTTCCAGATGTTGTAGACCGCCATTAGGTGGGTCACGCCACAACAAAATATAAAAAGCGCAAACAACAAAAACATCCATTCAAACTCGATGTCTTTGCGTTTGTGGAGAAGCACGTATAAAGCCAGGGGAATGGTAAAGTAGGCGGCCGCGATGAGCGTATCGGAAATAGCATGAAGGGCTAAGAGGTCAGAACGCCAGAGGTAGCAATGGCCATGCCCCATGAACGTCATATCCAGCCACTCCGGCAGGAGGGATCCTGTGTCAGCCATGGCCTTCCCCGTTGACATTGACTACTCGCAACATGCACGAGATCGATTGATTGGTTATTGCTTTAACAATAGTCAATGAACCAAGGAGCGGCCAGCCGAAAGTCTATGCGCTAACTCAAACTCCACATTAACGGTAAAAATAGCGCCGTGAACACCCCAGTCAACCCCATCCCCAAAGACGCGAACGCACCGGCCATGGGACTGATTTCAAAGGCCCTGGCAGTGCCAATTGCGTGGCCATTCAAGCCCAGCGCAAAACCGATAATCCGGTCATCTTTGATGTTCAACCACTTCGCCATCCAGTCAACGAACAACGACGCCAGCACACCGGTAATCAGCAATGCGCCCAGCGTGAGTGAAATGGAGCCGCCGACCTGTTCCGCGATCCCCATGGCGATCGGTGCGGTCACGGATTTAGGCGCCAGGGAGGCCAGTACCAATGGCGTTGCGCCCATCAGCCAGGCAATACCGAGCGCATACACCGCCGCCAGCGTGGCCGCAACAGGTAAGGTCATCACGATAGGCTTCCAGAGCGCGCGAATGTGGTGCATCTGCTGGTACAGAGGCACGCCCAAAGCCACGGTGGTTGGCCCCAGCAGGACGGTCAGCCAGGCAGCCCCCGTGTAATATCGCTCAAATCCCAGCCCGGAGACGGCCACCACCACGGCCAATAAAACCGCCGCAATCAATACCGGCGGCATCCATAGGGGTTTTCGGAAACGGGCAAACAACCATTGCGCAGCGATAAACGCACCAAGGGTTAACGCAACGGACAACATAGGCCCAATTGTCAACGCCGCCAATGCATCCTTGGTTAGTGATGGTTCAGTCATGCTCACCTCCTTTTTCCACCACGCCAGCAACTGTCTTCATCAACAGCAACGTCGTAAAGACACTGAGCAAGGTACCCAGGATCAGCGCGACCAAAACGGTTGTCCAGTACCCGCTGAACTGGTCCACGATAAAAAAGGCGCCTACGACCCCCGGTGTAATGAGAAGTACCAAAACCGAGATCAACCCTCGGCTGGCTTCAGCGAGTTCGTCACTGACTTTTCCGCGGAGCATCAATGTGAACGTCACCATGATCATTCCGAGCACACCACCACTAACCGGCAGCCCAGCGATCAATCGCAACGCCTCACCCAATAAAAAGAACACCACCAAAACCAGAAAACCGCGCAACATCACCATACTGCTATGCACTGCCTCATCTAATTTGCTTTACACTACGCCCTGCCCGACTTAACAGACAGGATTCTCAATGGCACTAAAAGCCACTATCTTCAAAGCCACACTCCATATTGCGGATATGGACAGGCATTACTACAACGATCACCACCTGACCGTCGCGCGCCACCCGTCAGAAACCGACGAGCGCATGATGATCCGGCTATTAGCCTTCGCCCTGAATGCCAACGACACACTGGAGTTTACCAAAGGGCTCAGCAGTGACGACGAGCCGGAGCTTTGGCAAAAGTCCCTGTCGGACGAAATCGAACTCTGGATAGAGCTGGGCTTGCCCGACGAAGACCGCATCCGCAAAGCCTGCAACCGCGCGCAACAAGTCATACTTTACACCTACGGCAGTCGAGCGGTGCCCGTGTGGTGGGAAAAACACCATAACAAGCTAAAGAGATTTGGCAACCTGACAATTGTCGACCTGCCAGCCGACCCTCTGATTGAGTTGGCCGCTTTGGCAGAGCGGTCGATGACACTTCAGGTTTCTATTCAGGATGGCGAGGTGACGTTCAGCAACGACAAAGCTCTGGTGAGCATCACACCGGAGCAACGTTTACCACAACAATGACGACGCGACTTGTGCTCAAGGGCTAGACAGAAACCCCGTGCGCACGTAAGATTGCGCACTCGAAATTGATGAGCACTCACCGGTTTCGAATGCGCCCGTAGCTCAGCTGGATAGAGCGCCGCCCTCCGGAGGCGGAGGTCAGAGGTTCGAATCCTCTCGGGCGCGCCATAGATTTCAAGGCCTTACGTGAAAGCGTAGGGCCTTTTGTTTTATGGTGTCCAAGATTTAAATTACTTTTTCTTACTGCGAAAGTTTTAACACGCGTAGCACAGCCATTAAGGCACTCAAAGCCCCCTATACTGATAGTTTCCGACACAAGACTCAGTACTCCGAATCCATATAAAAAAATACCCCGGATACTGTCCGGGGTATTTTTCTGCCCACTGTAGAAACAGGTCTCTACAAAGTCTCTACATGCGCACTTCTACCTTTTTCACATGGGGAATCAGTCGCCAACGCTGCTCCCCGATCCGGCGCTGATATCCTTCAGGATAACCGTGCCATCTTCCGAGCCATCGGATACCCAAGGCTCATAACCGTCACTGCCATTATTCGCAACAAACAGGTATTTGCTACCCAGGTCGCCATTCACGGCCGGAGCCACCTGATACATGAACGTCAGCGGGAAAGGCTCCGAACCTTCGTCCACCCCGGTGTCATTGATATCCTTGACCAGCTCCGTTCCCTGGGAGGTGCCATCAGTCTTCCACAGTTCGGTACCGAAATCAGCGCCACCGGTGCCCTCGGTATCAGCCGCAAAGAACACGGTACCGTTAGCCTCCACCATGTACTCCACATCAGAGAAGGAATAATCTCCCGTGCTACGCAACGCCGCAGCAATGCCTGCAGGGCTATTGGCATTGTTCACGCGCAAAAGATACGGGGTTACACCGGATTGCTCCACGTACATAAACACACCCAGTGACGTGCCTACCAGCCGATCTTCATAAGGCTTGTTGGCTTCGCTGGCGCTCAGGTTGGTCACCGTGCTGCCGTCATACTCGAAGATATTCAGGTCTGAGGTGCTGGTTCCCTTATCCGCAACGAAATAGACCTTATCGTTGCTAGTCACCACATTCTCAGTGATCTCAAGCTGCACCGTGCTGCCACCATCATTAAAGGCAATTTCCTTGATGTTGCCATCTTGATCCAGCTCGTAGAGGCGCTTTTTATAATCTGATGAGTCTTTATACCCGGTAAACAGTAACTTGCCGTTGTAACCCAGCCAATCACTGTCATAAATATCATGCGGGTATGTCGACAGCGGGCTGCCAGCGGGGGCGGCGCCAGCCTCGGTAGCGACTTTCACGGTCCCAGCCACTGTACCATCGGTGAAGTAGACATCGTTATTGCTGGCCGATTCATCAAAGAAGAACAAGCCGCCATCCACCGCGGTCAGAGATTCAAGATCGTCATTACCAACAATCGTCGTCAGTACTTGGTGAGCATCGGAAGCAGGATCGAAAACTACCAGCTCGCGGCCCACACCACTGGCGTCATCCACCACTGCATTCATAAACAACTTCCCTGCCGCCGGCACCATATCGTACGGCTGGGCACTGCCGTTGGCATAGATATCCGCCACACGCTCGGTGCCCGCGCCGGTGCCGTCGGTGGCCCACAGCTCTACATCACCATTGCTGTCCTTGCCTGCAAAGTAGAACGTGCCGTCCAGCTCCGCCATGTAACCACTGCGATAACGACCCACTTCAAAACCGTTGTTATTGTCATCAACAATCTTGACGGTACCGGCGGCAGTACCATCAGTTTTATACAGGTACTCAGCAGGCAGTGCGGCCTTAGGGCTGACGTTGGCCCGAGTGCTGACTTTGGCAATGGCCACAGCACTACTCGCCTCAGCAGCAGGAAACACTACAAAACCATTTCCGGTTTCTGTCACTGTGGTGCCAGTCTCTCCGGTGTTTGACTCGGAAGAACCTCCCCCACCTGAACCCGAGGAGCCTCCGCCACATGCAGTCATCATGGTTGCTACCGCAATGGCGGCTCCCAGTTTGGAAAGTTGTTTCTTGTTCATCACGTTTACCCCGACAGTCCTGATTGTCCCAAAGAAGGATTCATTAGAGCACCGGGGCGAATTTTTTTTCTTCACCCTGATGGGTGAATTCCTTCAGAAAACACTTACAGGAGAATAGAATCGGGCTAGACTGAGCACCTTTATTTTGTTTGTGCGCCAAACATGCCAAAGTCCTTCCGACATGAGATGACAGATAATCGCGAACGCATTCTTCAGGAGCGCCACAACCTATTCATGAATGAGGTTGGGTCTCGCATGATCCTGTCATTCTGCATCGCCGCGGCACTTCCCCTTTTCTTTATGGATATGCTCAAGGAGCCCTCTTTTTTTGGTTGGTATGCGCTGCTCTTTTGCGTTGGGATACAGTCCTTTGCAATTACCCGTTTTTACAATGGCAACAGGGAACAGGAATCACAGAAAACCGGAAAATGGCACCGGATCAATCTTTACCTGGCCCTGATCTGGGCCATCCTTTGGTCTGCATTTCCTTATCTTTTCCTTCAGGGCACTACCCCTGTCATCCTGCTGACCTGCCTGGTGCTCCTATCCGTGGCCACTTCTGTGCCTTCTGTTTCCATGGGTGTTTACCCGGATATTTTTATCAGCTTTATCACTCCGGTTTTTCTGGCCTGGCTGGCTTTCATCCTACTTTTTGTTCCGGAATCACCTTTTATTATCAAGGTTATACCCCTTGCCAACCTGCTTTCCATGGTGCTGTTCAGTCTTTACGTTCATAAATCCCAGATCAGCACCATTGCCTTGCGAATTGAAGCGGAGAAGGCCAGCGAACTCGCCCACCAAGCCAGTGACAGTAAAACCCGTTTTCTCGCTGCCGCCAGCCACGATCTGCGCCAGCCTTTGCAGGCCGCCACCCTGTATTCCGCCATGCTCAAGAACAACCCGGAACCCCAGCCGGATATTGTTCGCAAACTGGATAGTGCCATTGCCTCGTGCAATGAACTGCTTGGACATTTGTTAATGCTCTCACGGCTTCAGTCCCAGCGGCTGAAACCCCGTAAACGGATCATTAACCTTGCCGAAACACTGCAACCCGTCATCGACGAAATCACCCCTCAGGCCCGGGCCAAAGGCCTGACCTTGGAAATGAATAACCTGGATGACCAGCACATTTTTACAGATGCGGTCATGTTCACCCGTATCGTCCGTAACCTGCTCAGCAACGCCCTCAAATACACACCCCGAGGGCAGATTCGCCTCAGTGCACGACAGGAAGGGAATCAGCTGCTGCTAAATATCAGCGACACAGGTATCGGTATCGACGAAGCCTATCAGTCCATGGTATTCGAGGAGTTCATGCAGATCGACGATGATCACAGCTCCCTCCAGAACGGCTTGGGGCTGGGACTGGCCATCGTCAGTAAACTTTCGGTCCTGTGTGATATCCCTGTAAACATGCAGTCACGCAAGGGGGCAGGAACCACATTCACCCTATCACTGGCTGCTGCCGCAACCCATCAGCCTCAGCCTGCCGACAATCTGGTCCAGCACCTGCCACTGTTCGAAACAGTCACAGTGCTACTGATTGATGATGATAAAGACATCACCGAAGCACTTGGCGGGTTACTGGAAAGTCGGGGGGCCACAGTCTCAGCCCACCACTCATTGGAATCGGCTCTTCAGGCACTGAACGAGAGAGGCCACCCGCCTTCGGTAGTGATTACCGATGACCAGATAGGTCCGACCACCAATGCAGGCTCTGTGATCGAAGCGATCACTGCCCTGTTTCGCCAGCCAGTGCCAACGCTGATCATTACAGGCAATACCAGCCCTGAATTTATCCAGACACTACCGGATGATATTGATGTGCTGTTCAAACCTGTAACTGCCGACGCACTGACGGCAAAATTGGCGGAAATGCTGTCGCTGCGGGGAGCCGCCTAAAGCAGCCCCAGATTGCGGGCTTTTGCTATACAGGCAGTACGGTTAACGACCTCCAGCTTTTCGTACAGAAGCCGCAAATGGGTCTTTACCGTGTTAAGACTCACAAACAACTGGCGTGCAATTTCCTTGTTGCTGTGACCTTCCTGCATCATCACCAGAATCGCCAGCTGCTGACGAGTCAGGGTAAGCGCTTCTTCTGGAGTGGAGCCAGACATCAGAAGAAAGGACTCTGAGAAATAGCTTCTGCCAGCCATTACCTCACGGATGGCAAACAGGATCCTGTCCACAGGTTCACTTTTGTCTACAAAGCCGTTGACCTTCAGTTGCAGCGCACGACGAACCGTAACCTCCGTGGCAGAGCCTGAACACACCAGCACGCGTGCATCGGCCATCCCCCCCCCAATCAGGTGCCACAGGCTCAGGCCATCCAAGTGCGGCATGGCCTGGTCAAGGATCACCAGATCATATCCTCGCAATAAAGGCCGTTTGTTCAGTAACCACCCGGGCTGGTGACAGGTGTCAATAATCGCATCAGCATAGCTGTTCTTTATTGTGAGAGTTAAAGCATCAGCGAAAAGTTGGTGGTCATCCACAATTAAAATTTTCAAACATACTACCTTGGAAATGTTTGACTAACAGCTAAGATTCACCGACATCGGCATAAGCCGGCAATAAATCGAAAATTTAGATGCTAACCTCCGGCTATTGCTCTTCGTGGAGCTTGGTGCTGAGATTATGATGGCATCAACAATTCTGCCTTCACGCAGCATGACGGACAAGGGATACGGAGGCCGTTCGTCCTGACCCTTGGGGTAAATAACGGACTACCTTCTTCTCCGGCGGCTTCCACGGAATCAGATTGTCCAACCGCTCCAGAAAGATCTCGGGGCGCGTCTTGCGCTTCTTGTTCTGGCACTCTGCTTGGGCAGGCCATAGATCTCAAGGCCTTACGCGGAATCGCAGAATCTTTTTGCTGAATGGGAATAGGTTAGCATTTGAAAGTCAGCCCTTAGCAAACTCCAGATATCGACTGGCGGCCTGTTTTTTCTCGTCTTGGCTGTTTAATAGCTCTAGCCTTAACCGGTCGATAATAAGCATGTAGCCGTCGAGGGGTGAGTCCTGTTCCCCTGCGTTTTTGGTTTCTTCGATAAAGGCTTTTTGCTTTTCTCGAATCTCGTTAAGCTTTTTCAGCGCACCGCGAATGGCTTCGATACGAGCACCTAAGAGCCCACCAATTTCGCCCTCTCCTTCACCACCCTCTGGTACGACGGCACCGTTGCTACCGATGCGCTGAACGGCCAAAGGAATCTCTTCCGTATTCTGCTCGGCCAGGGTAATTTCTTCGAGCGTGCGAACTTCGCCCTCTGTCGTCAGGTAGATACCAGAGGCCTGTATCTGCCCCAAGGGAATGCCTTGCCGATTCGTCAGGGTAAAGCTGTCTTCTGCGCTACCTACATACAATGCTTGCACGCCCACTTCCGCTAGCGACTTTAGCGTTTCAGAGCCATCAGCCGCTTGCACCCACACAGACAGTGAAGAGAACATGTCGTCGTTGGCATCAATCCACTGGTTGCCGTCGTCATCAAACCTTGCAAGTTCACTGAAGCCCGATCCACTTTGTGGCCCAAACAGCTCCGTGCCGTCGTCCACTTCGCCGTTGCCATTTCGATCAAACACAAGATAACCACTGCCACTTCCGAGGCTGGCGAACTGCGCAGTTTCTCCGTTTCCTTCCATATCGAATTCGAAAAGTGTGTCGGTCAACTGTGCAGTGGCACTGCCAAAGTTAATCACCAATGGATCCGTCATCGGACGCTCTTCAATCCGCAGGTTTTCGGAATATTCGTAGGTTTGCGATTGCGACTGGCGAAGCGACAGGGTGAAATCAATGGTTTCACCATTCTCAAGTGAGATGCTTCCAGTAGAGGTAAACGACCGGGTCTCACTTTGCGAATAGAACATGTAGCGATTCGCTTCAATGGACATACTGCCACTCGTTTGGGTAGTGGCATCGCCGCTCAAGGCGGCACGACCTACACTGAGAGCCTGTTGACCACGGAGGTATAAGTCTGTGGTTTTCTCTACCAGCTCCGCACTGGAATACACCTTATTGCTATCGCCACCACTAACTGTACCGGAGCTCGCAAACCCAAGGCGCTCCTGACTGCTGTAGCGATAACTGACATCACGCACAAGGTTGAGCTGCCTACCGCCACTCTGCGCATCTGGAAGGCCGCTGGAAAGGGGCTGCTGGTTAATCCGCAGTTGGCTTTTGCTAAAAGCCGTCTCTTGGCGTGAGCTCCCCTGAAGAAAGGATATTTGGCTGGATACGATCATGGCAGCTGCTTACCTCAAAGCTCATTAGGTACCAAATCACGTATCGGCTGATGAACCATTAACTTGAGCATTTCATGTACAAGCGCAAAGTGCAGCTGGACTTATCCCGGTGCAGTGGATACTCATAGCCTACGGAGGCTCGTTTGCTATGCAGATCAGGGTAAGTGCATGTCAATCAAAAAACTGACGGGTGAATTCAATCCTCCGGCGGGCGAGTCTCAGCTTGCCTTTGCGTTCCAATTCCTTCAGCAGGCGACTGATCACCTCTCTGGCAGTACCCAGCTCTGTGGCAAGCTCTTGATGGGTAATCATGAGAAATCCCTGCCCAGCCCGGGCTTCAAGCCAGCAAAAAAGACGTTCGTCCATACGTCGGAATGCGACTTCCTCAACCAAAAGCATCAAATCATTCAGGCGACGACCGTAGGAATCCATAATGCCGCGCCGAAAGCCCACTGACTGATCCATCAGGCGGTCGAAAACATCTCTCGGCATCATGAACACTTCCGTGTCTTCCTCAACGACGGCCTCTGCCCTGAAACCCTCGCCCGTCATCAGACACCCAATAGACAAGGTACAGATTTCATCTGCACCCATTCGATAAAGCACTATATTATTGCCGGACAACCCGGTCATTTGAACCTTTACGACTCCGCTCAACACAAGGGGAAGACCAGAACAGGGCTCTCCCGCACGGAACAAAATTTTTCCATGCTCAAAATGCATGGTCTGAAAAACACCCAATATCTCGCTGCGCAAGCTCTCGGGCAACGTATCAAAAATGCTATGGCGCACCCTCGGGACTCCCATGAAAAAACCGCACCTCGGTTATCAAAGCTGGCTAGAGCTTGTGTGACTTTATCACTGACTGAGCTTAGTAGTCGGCGCTACACTTTTTATATCATCTTTCAACCACACTGGAGTGCACACAATGAGTATCAATATGGGATCAGCAGACCGTGTCATTCGAGCTCTTGTCGGCGTTTTACTTCTGTCGCTCGTTTTCTTTGGCCCGCAGACACCCTGGGGCTGGATTGGGATTATCCCGCTAGTAACCGCTGCGGCCGGCAATTGTCCTGCTTACTCACTGCTCGGCATAAAGACCTGCAAAAAACGATCATAAAACGAGTCTAGAGAAAGGTGTAAAACGACCAAAGTACCGTTACAGGGTGAAAGCAAGCCTACAACCGCCTAACCCTGCAATCTAAAGCGGTGGCCAATTTGGAGGCCAACAGCTAAAGGCAGTCGGTATTTAAAAATTTCCTTGAGGAGCTTCCCCATGTTCAAATCCATTAAAGCCTTGGCCGCGGCTACGCTGATTGCCGCCGTACCTTTCGGTGTCCAAGCCGACAGCCATAACGGCAGCGTTGAAGAAGTGCTGGTAATTCTGTCCAGCGATTCCCTGCAAACCCAAGGCATGGCCATGGTTCTTTCAAACACCATGGCCCAACAAGGGGCCAAGGTAAACGTACTGCTTTGCGACCAAGCCGGGGATCTGGCGCTGAAGTCATACGAAGCGCCGGCGCTCAAGCCAAAGAATGTGACCCCGGGGCAAATGCTACGAAGTCTTCTCAAGCAAGGCGGCCAAGCAAAGGTTTGTGCGCTCTACCTGCCCAACAGCCCGTATGGCAAAGATGACCTGATCGACGGCGTCGGCGTTGCCATGCCGCCTGAAATGTCTGGCCAAATGCTGAACCCGAAAATCAGGACGTTCACGTTCTAAATACATGGTCGCCCGATCCGGCAGGCGCAGGGATGGCCCTGCTCAAGGACCCATAACAGACTTCAAAGGCTCCCTGCTGACGCGACTTCAGAGTCGGTAAGGAGATGATCCGGATTACGGACGATAGATCTTCTCGGGGTTGGGCGTAATGGAGCATGGCAGGCCGTCGTTCTGCCAGCCATTTACATTTCTCACGCCTTTTTCATGCCATTGGGGCAGCCCAACTCTTTGTCCAACCAGGAAGCTTGGGGTATCGCTTTTTATATGAACCGTCAGGAGAGTCTTCGACCCAAGTTCAAATACGGTTAGGTTTCACTTCTATTCTTGAGCAAAGCAACCACTCGAGTCTCAAGCTCATCCGGCGTGACCGATGCTTTCTGTACTACAGCGGCAACCTTCGTTGCGATTGCCCTTGGCACTTCGTACCCTGACAAGATGACAACCGGCACGTCAGGCTGAGATCGATGCAATGTTTCCCAGAGCGATAGCCCATCGCCATCCTCCAGCTTCAAATCCAGAAGAATCAAATCATAAGAAACCTGCCGAAGCCGTTCGTGTGCTTCCCGTAACGTTTCCGCGCGATCGACCCGTGCGACTGTAGCCAGTTGACCCCTGACCACCGCTGCCAGGTCGTCGTCATCTTCCACGTGCAGCACTCGGGCAACAACAGACTCCATTGGTAGGCGTACCTCTGCACGCGGAAACCGGAACCAGAAGCGCGCCCCGTCACCTTCCTGCGATTCGAACCCAATCACGCCACCCATTCGCTCAACCAACTCTCTGGTGACCGCAAGGCCCAGACCGGTACCACCTTTGACTCTATTTTCTGAAGAATCCGCCTGCGCAAAGCGCTCGAATATGCGACTCCGAAACGCTTTCGGTATACCTGGGCCGCTATCCACAACACTAATCAAGGCGCCATCCTCTGCATTGGGTTCACAATGGATGTCCACCATTGCACCGCGCGGTGAAAACTTGCAGGCATTAGACACAAGGTTGAACAAAACCTGCAAGAGCCGGTCCGGGTCGGCGTTGACGTGCCCCGAAGTATCACCGGTGATTCTAAGCTCCACGCCGTAAGGTATGGCGTAACCTTTCATCTGGTCTATGGCCTGCTCCAGAATCGCCGCAACCTCAATGCGTTGTATTTCGAGGTTCATTTCGTTGGCCGACAGTTTATTCAGATCCAACAGATCGTTAACCAACTGGATTAATCGCTGCGTATTCTGTTGAGCAATGCGCAGCATGCCACCTATCCGCTCCGGAATTTCCCCCAGCGCCCCTCCGGCAATCAGGCCCAATGACCCGGAAATGGACGTCAGCGGTGTGCGTAATTCATGGCTAACTGTCGAAACGAACTGATTTTTAAGCAATTCGTTTCGCTGGCTTTCGGACAAATCCCGGGCGACTAGCACCCACCTTGGATTCTGCTCGCTGGGACTCAGCACCTGCGTTAGACTGAGCTCCAAGGGCAGGGGCTGCTTGCCCACGATTGTCAGCGTCGTATTCCAGCGCGCAAGCAATCCTGCAGAGCCCTGACCGCTTGATCCGTCCAGTCGCTCGGTTAACTCTGGCAAACGAGCACTCAAAAGCGAGCCGGTGGCATCAGTCGGTAGCTCGAAAAGCGTCACGGCCGCCAGATTGTGGCCCACAATCTGGGTGTCCCTGTCGATCACCAGTACCGCATCGGCCAGAGAATCGAATAGCTGCAGCAGAAAAGCACCGTTTTCCTCCAATTCCTGCAGGGCCTGGTGTTCGACAGAGATGTCCTGAACCTGCGACACGAAATGCAGCGGCCGTCGATTCTCATCGCGAACCAAGCCTACTGATAGCAAGGCGTGCATGACCGAACCGTCGCGACGGTAGTAGCGTTTTTTCATCTGATATTGATCAATTCGACCAGCCAGCAAATCGTTCAGCAACGCCAGATCTGAGACCAGATCTTCCGGGTGTGTCAGAGTCTGAAAGTCGGTCCCCAGCAACGCCTCGCGCGAATAACCAAACAGCTTGGTTATGGCTTCATTCACATCCATCCAGCGCCCCTCCAGTGACACCAGAGCCATGCCCTGGGCCGCAGATTTGAATGCTTCACCAAACCGCTCGTTGGCAAGCTGCGCTTCTTGTTCCGCCCGCCTCTGGTCGGTCACATCAACCGCCATGCCCAGATAGCCAGTCGTTGCATTCTCATCATCTTTAAGAGCGCTCACCGACAACTGCACAGTACGATGCTCGCCATCTTTGCGGACATACGTCCATGTTGAGGTTTCCGGAATGCCTTCACGTGCCGACGCGACAAACACATCGAAACCTTCGACCTGCCTTCCGAACTTTTTGGAAAGCTCTGCGCTCCGTGCCGCTACTTCGGATTCCAGATGAAATAGCGCAGGCGTCTGGGCTCCTACCACTTCTTCGGAGCTATATCCCAGCAGCCTCTCTGCTCCTGAGTTAAAAAGTGAGATATAACCACGGGTATCGGTAGCAATAATGGCAACGCTCACAGACGCGTCGATAACGGACTCTAGATAGGCGCGCGTCTGTTGCAGATCACTGGAGGCGGCCCTGAGTTCAGTGATATCGCTCATGGTCACAACCGCACCGATTGGCCGGTCGAACGCATCCACGAGGCGCTGACCATTGCAAAGAACCACTCTTGGTGGTTGACCCTTCGCTCGGATCATCAGCTCCGCATTACGAACCAGCTCTCCCCGCCAGGCGCGCAGAAGCGGTACCTTTTCCGTGGCCAGCAAAGCACTGCCATCGGGTTCATACAGATCAAAATGCTTCGCCCAATGTTCTGGCGCCAGTAATCTTGGATCAACACCGTGCCACTGCCTTGCGGCCAGATTAAACTCTCTGAGATTGCCGTCACTGTCACAGGAAACCACGGCGTCTGGCATCGAATCGAGGAGAGTCGACAAGATTCTCGAGCTAACATCCGCTTGTTGCTGATAGCTCCAATCCTCAAGGCGGTCAACGGTTAGTAACGCCAGCCGCTCCAAGCCAGCCCGCTGTGCTTCCGTAAGAGGGCGATTCGGCGAAGTATCGAGCACACACAAAGTGCCGTAGGCAAAACCCGCGCGACCGACCAGCGGAGCACCGGCATAGTACCGAATATGCGGTTCACCAATGACCAACGGGTTCTCTGCGAAACGCTCATCAGCCTTCGTGTCCAACACTTCCAGGATACCGGAGCCCTGAATAGCGTGAGCACAGAATGATTCGTCACGCCCTGTTTGCTGGAACGAAACTCCTTTGGCCGCCTTGAACCACTGCCGGTCCCGATCGACCAACGACACCAGCGCGATCGGTTTTTCACAGATCTGAGCGGCCAGCTCGACCAGGTCATCAAAATGACGTTCCGGAGGGGAGTCGAGCACCCTAAGCTTGTTCAGTTCACGTAGACGCAGGGGCTCGTCGTCAGTAAGTTTGGCGGTGCGGAAGCGATTGGCGGCCATTGATCCTCTCAAATGGTTTCTTGGCTCTTATTATAAATCCCGACTAACCTTCCGAATCTAGCCAGTTACCGCATTTATTTCCATCACTTTCTCTCTTCCGGGGTGAGTTGGGACCGCCTACCTAGCGGGCCGCTCGGGCACCGGCTTGCGGCTGAATATCCCCACGATTGGCGTGCCCTGCTCCCTTAAGACCGGCTCGATGTCATCGTGCAGAGCTTGATACCGATAAAATGGCACACGCGGGAAGAGATGGTGAATGGAGTGCAAATTTTGTCCTAGCCAAAACCAGCCCAACGGTTTCATCCAGACCGGCATGATCAAGCTGTTGGTATTGCGGTAACGGGCCGGGTCCTGATAGGGAATGTGCGGCCGATAGGCAAACCAGTAGGCAGTGAAAAAGCCGCCCATAAAATAACTCACGAACAGCACCCAACCGGCATAAGCCGCATCCGTCAGCATGACAAAAACCACTCGCCAGCCCAGTGAAATAGCAATTTCGGTGCCATAGACCAAACGTTCTTTGAGGGTCGCTTTACGCCAGTGTGTGCGAAAAAAGAACGTGTTTTGCAGCCAGAGAAAGCGGAAAACAGTGACCACAGCCCCCCTCAGCCCCTTGCCCATTCCGCTGATCATATAATCCGGATCTTTGTCGGGCTGATTGGTGTACCGGTGGTGAGTCATGTGCTCCAGGCGATGGGAAGCGTAGGGAATAGCAATCAAGGGGGCCATCAGATAGCCGCAAGCGTCGTTTAGCCAACGCAAGTTCTCGTGTTCACCGTGAATATTGCCATGCACGGCCTCGTGCACCGGGGTATACGACATGTACGTTAACGCCGCCAACACCAACACTGCCGGCACCGGGCTCAGCCAGCCAATCGCAAACAACCACAACCCGGTCACGTAGCCCGCTAGCACCAAAACAACCAGCACCACCGTTGGCCACGCCATCTCGCCCATATAAAGTTTGGCAAATTTTACCGCTTCGCGGTTTGGACTCTTATTTTCTTGCGACATAGCTCTGGTCTCATGGGAAGGATTCGAACACCCCATCAATCTAGTCACCCGCGACACTTTGCCCAAGGGCATCTATGGCCAATCACGGGACTCTTTAGGCCAAGTACCATGCAGGCACCTAAACCGATACACTTTGCCCATGCGAAAACAAGAACCCACGCTTCACCCAATTGCCATCAGCCAGGTCATGATTAACTTTGCTGCCAGTCACGGTATCGCGGAGAACATTTGCCTGAACGGAACGACCATCACTCGCGAGGATTTACAGGACGGGGAAGCGCTGATTACTCGGGCACAGGAAATTCGGCTGATCGAGAACCTGATTCAGGCAATCCCGGAGGAGCCCGCCCTAGGGTTCAAGCTGGGACTGCAGTACAACGTGTCAACGTTCGGAGTGTGGGGGTTCGCCCTGCGAACCAGCCGAACTTTGCGGGATGCCGCCAACACTGCACTTCGTTACCTACCCTTAAGCACCGCCTACTGCCGTATGTACACGTTTGAAGAGGATGGTTGTTTCGGAATAGGCCTGGACCCGGAACCTATCCCCTCTCATTTAAGCCAGTTCCTGCTTGAACGAGATCTGGCCACCGGAATCAATCTACTGAAAGAACTTAGCCTATCTGGGCTAAGCATCTGTGCCGCCGAATTGCAGGGCTCACCGCCCGACTATGCAGAACTGTTCACGGACACCATGGGCGTAGCACCCCGATTCCAAAGTAGCCGAAACGCCATGTTAGTTTCCGCGGAAGCAGCTGACCAACCTCTGCCCACGTTTAGCCCAAGACTCGTTCGCATGCTGGACGATCAGTGTCGAATCCAGCTTGAACAAAGGCAAACCAGCGGCCTGACAGGACTGGTGCGGCAACAAGTACTGGGTTCGTTAGGACTGGTCTCCACGCTCGACGAAGTCGCCAGTAAACTCGCTATGTCACCCCGTAGCCTGCGCCGAAAACTGGAACAGGAAGGCAGCAGTTTTCGGGCAATCGTTGAAGAAGAACGGCGCCAAACTGCCACTCAAATACTCAGCGGCAGCGAAATGAAGCTGGATGAGCTGGCCATCCACTTGGGCTACACCGATACGGCCAGCTTTACTCGCGCATTCCGAAGATGGATGGGCGTGTCACCGGGTGAGTATCGCAGGCAGAACCAACATAGTTCTTGAAAAATCAGTTCAACACGCACCTCTCAGAAGCCGAATACTGACGGCGATACTGGTCCGGTGTGAGGCTAAACCAGCGTTTAAACGCCCGCCGAAAATTCGCGCTGTCGTGGTAATTCAATAACCCTGCGACCGCCTCCACCGACAGTGTACTGTCCAGTAAGTACCCCACCGCCTGTTTCGACAGAATATCATCCCGCACCTCTCGAAAACTGGTGCCTTCCTGCTTCAGCCGCCGGGCCAACGTGCGCTTACAAATAAACAGAGCCGCTGCAACCTCCTCCTCATTCAACACGCCAGGTGGGTGCGACAGCATCATCTTCTGCACCTGATACTTGCAGGCACTTTTATTCGGATTCAACTGCGCCAGCATCGCCTCGCAATGGCGCAGTGCCATGACATAACTTTCGTGGTTGGCAGAAGCATTCGGGACCTTGCAGACATCAAGAGGGACTCTCAACACATAGGCATCGGCACCAAATCCGATGGCTGCCGGAATATCGACGGCATAACGCGCCGAGTATGCAGGCTCTTGGTGCATGAAATTGATACAGGCCTCACGCAACGGCCGCCCTACGATGAACTCGGCCGTGTCGAAAAAAATCACGGTGAATATCTCGCTCAGTAGGCGAAGAAGTTCCTCTTCCAGTTCCACGGCGTATTCGCAGCTTAGTTCCAGCCATTCGCCCTCAACGACCAAATCAAGCCGAGCCAGATTCATACGCGTTGGCAAATAGGCCTGGAACGCCTGCAGAGCCGTGAGCAAATCCGGGCTACTGTTCACCAGAAAACCCAGTGCGCCATGAGTGGGTGAGGTCAACCTTTGACCTAAACGCAGCCCGAAGGCGTCATCCTTAGCAATCCGTAAACAGTTTCTCAGAATCTGAAGTTGCTGATACGGCGTCAGCAACGTGCTTTCCTGTAAAAACTGCTCCACAGACAGCTGCGTACCCAGCAGGACCTCCGACACGTCACGGGACAGCAAGCCCAACTCTCGCGCAGCTAAGCGGCTATAGCTGGAGGGAATGCTGGGCCCATCAACATCAACTGCGCTCGTCATGTTTGTTATATCCGTTCGTTAATGTGTTGCTGAAACGTGCAGCTTATCGCTCACACATTAATCAAGAGTCTTTTAATGACCCCCACCTGTCAAGTAATGACCTGCCTGAGGAACACAGCAAAACGTAACCTGCGCTGAGAACAACAATTCCTTGAAATAACACAAACGAGGTGTTTATGGGGCAGATCACGTTCATCGAGCACACAGGCGCAGAACATGTGGTGGAGATTGAAGAGGGCCAATCCCTGATGCAGGCAGCCGTGGATAACGGCATTCCCGGAATCGACGCAGACTGCGGGGGAGCCTGCGCCTGTGGCACCTGCCATGTCATTGTGGACAACAACTGGATTCAGGCCACCGGTAACATCAATGCCGATGAGCTGGGCATGCTGCAACTCACTCCCGACAAATCCGAAACTTCACGCTTGTCCTGCCAGGTCACCCTCTCGGAATCCTTGGACGGGCTGGTCGTGCGGCTGCCGGAGTTTCAAATGTAGGCACGCACCCACGAAACCGGTTTTTATTCGATGATCATTATTCAATAAAAAAAGCTGACCCCGGAGGTTTGCATGAGCCTACTTAGCCCCTTACTTGAACCTGTAGCAAACAAAGCCGCTGCCGCGGTACCTATCCACTGGC
Organism: Marinobacter sp. AL4B; assembly: GCF_019916045.1. Lineage (NCBI taxonomy): Bacteria > Pseudomonadati > Pseudomonadota > Gammaproteobacteria > Pseudomonadales > Marinobacteraceae > Marinobacter > Marinobacter sp. AL4B. Next base: position 1,161,833 of record NZ_JAILWZ010000013.1, on the reverse strand, counting down.
AAATCAAAGGTATGCACACGTTTCAAAACCTCAAGAAACGCGCAGGAAAACGTGAAAACCCGCCTGTTTTCAAAGAGATTCCGCTACCCGATGTGTCTTCACTCGCGTTGGAGGACATCGATGTCAGCAACCCGTTTCTGTACCGGCAAGGCCTATGGCATTCCTACTTCAAACGATTGAGAGACGAATGCCCGGTGCATTATCAGAAGAACAGCCCTTTCGGCCCTTTCTGGTCGGTAACCCGCTACGAAGACATCATGTTCGTGGATACCCACCATGAACTGTTCTCGGCGGAACCCATTATTTCGCTGGGCCCACCGCCGCCGGGCCTGGAAATCGAAACCTTCATTGCCATGGATCCACCCAAGCATGATATTCAACGTCAGGCGGTTCAGGGCGTGGTGGCGCCTAAAAATCTGGCGCAAATGGAAAGTCTGATTCGCAGCCGGACAGCGGATGTACTGAATCATTTGCCGATAGACCAACCCTTTGACTGGGTGCAACACGTGTCGATCGATCTGACCTCCCGCATGCTGGCTACCCTGTTCGACTTCCCTTATGACCAACGTCATAAACTGGCGTATTGGTCAGATATGGCCGCAGCCCCACCGGAATCGACCGGCGGCACCGCCGACATCGACGAATCCTTCCGAGCATCCGCTGACATGGCCAGACAGATGTCGTTGTTGTGGCGGGAGAAAGAAGCCCGGAAAGCCGCTGGCGAAGAGCCCGGATTCGACCTGATCAGCTTGCTGTTGGCGAATGAGAACACGCGTACCATGATTAACCGCCCAATGGAGTTTCTGGGCAATATGGTACTGCTAATCGTGGGCGGCAATGACACCACTCGCAACTCCATGACCGGCGGGGTGCTAGCACTGAATCAATTCCCGGCCGAATTCTCCAAGCTCAAACAGAATCCAAGCCTGATCCCCAGCATGGTGTCGGAGATTATTCGCTGGCAAACGCCTTTGGCTTACATGCGTCGCGTTGCAAAGCAGGACGTTGAACTGAATGGCCAAACGATCAAAAAAGGCGACAAGGTGGTGATGTGGTACGCCTCAGGCAATCGGGATGAACGGGCGTTCGAGCAAAATCCAGATCTGTTCATCATTGACCGCAAGAACGTGCGCAAACACCTGTCTTTTGGCTTTGGCGTACACCGCTGCATGGGCAATCGTTTAGCGGAAATGCAATTGCGTATTCTTTGGGAGGAAATCCTGAAGCGCTTCGACGACATTGAAGTGTTGGAAGAGCCTGAGTACGTGCAGTCGAACTTTGTTCGCGGCTATACCAAAATGATAGTGAAGCTTAAGAAAACAGACTAAAGCCCTCGGCCTCACGAGGTGTCGAGGGCTTTAGCGCCTTTAGGTATCGCGCCTGATCACTGGTGGTGTGTGCGCTTTCATGGGCGGCACCTCACCACGGTATGCCTCAATGTCGACCAGGCAGGTCATGGCGCTCGGGCCTTGCGACAGACGCGAGGTTCCCTCGTCTCGCGTCAAAACATTCGGGTTACCGTGCCGACAAGACACATCCAAATTGCCCGATTCTGGCGGATCAAACCAAGCCCCGGTACTTACCTGTAAAACACCTTGGCGCACTTCGTCACTCACTACCGCTGAACACAAACAAGCGCCCCGGCCATTAAAGATACGTACCAGGGTGCCATCCTGAATATCCCGATTCGCTGCGTCGATCGGGTGAATAACAACCGGTTCACGCCCGTTTATCTTTGAGTTTCGGCTGAGAGAACCGTGATCCAACTGAGAGTGCAGCTTCGTTTTTGGCTGGTTAGAAATCAGGTGCATCGGGTATTCAGGGCTTTCTTGCCCCAACCACTCCTCAGGATCATTCCAGAAAGGGTATCCCGGGCATTCTTCATAGCCGAAACTTGCCACCGTTTCAGAAAAGATCTCTATTTTTCCGCTGGGTGTTCGCAATGGGTTTGCCTGCGGGTCATCGCGAAAGGCTTTTAAAAGAACCTGAGGTTCTGATGGCATCGCATTTTCAAACCAGCCTTTACTCTTGAACGCCTCAAAACCCGGTAATTCGATGCCGTTCTTACCCGCTTTTTCCCGGGTTTCGTTGTAAATCACGTTCAACCATTGCTCTTCGTCCCGACCTTCCGTAAAGGCTTCTCGTGCTCCAAGTTCTTCTGCCAGTTTACTAAAAATGTCATAGTCCGACAGGCTTTGGCCCGCGGGCTCCGCCGCTTTTTGCATATAGACAAGGAAAGGATCTCGACTGGAAGATGCAATATCATTGCGCTCCAAAAACGTCGCTGCCGGCAGCACAATATCCGCGTGTTTCGCCTGAGCATTCCAACACCATTCATGAACAATCACCGTATCCGGTTTCTGCCACGCAGCCCTCATTCGAACGAGATCCTGATGGTGGTGAAACGGGTTTCCGCCCGCCCAATAAATCAGTTTGATCTCAGGATAGGTTCCGGTTCTCCCGTTGTATTCGAAAGTCTCACCCGGATGCATCAGGAGGTCGGTAATTCGAGCAACGGGAATAAAACTCTCTACAGGATTGCTTCCTTGGGGCAGGGCCGCCCCGGGAATGCCTTGGTAATTAGCTCCGATAGCATTCATGGCGCTGTAACCAAAGCCGATGCCACCGCCTGGAAGCCCAAGTTGCCCCAACATTGATGCGACCGCTATCGCAGCCCAATAGGGTTGTTCGCCGTTGTCCTGACGTGTCAGGGACCAACTCACAGAGATCATCGTACGCTTGCGAGCCATATCGCGCGCAAGGTCGCGGATACGCTCTGCAGGTATGCCCGTTTTGACCGCAGCCCAGTCACCGTCTTTTTTTATACCATCGGTCCTTCCCACCAGGTATGCCTGAAACGTCTCATAACCAACCGTATACTTGGAGAGAAATTCTGTGTCGGCTAACCCCTCGTCCTGGAGGGTGTAAGCAATGCCGAGCAGCAATGCAACATCGCTGCAAGGATAAATTGCTAACCAGTCAGCATTCATTTCCTCGAGAACGTCTGAGCGCAACGGGCCGACATTTACCACCTTCGTTCCATTGGCAGCGGCCTCCCGCATGCCTCGCTTCTGCACGTGACGACCTACTCCGCCATTCGTTACCTGGCCATTCTTTGTCGGAGCCCCGCCAAACGCGACGAACAGATCCGTGTGTTCCTTAATAACATCCCAGCTGGTTGCACCATTTACCATGGAGTAGAAGTCTCCAAGTACGTGCGGCAACGTGACTTCTGCAGCGGCATAGCTATAAGTATTCAGTGAGTACGTATAGCCCCCAATCGAGTTGAGAAACCGTTTGAGCTGACTCTGTGCATGATGAAACCGCCCTGCGCTAGACCACCCATAAGAACCGCCGAAAATGGCTGGGTTGCCGTAGCGATTTCGAACGCGATTTAGCTCTGCTACGACCAGCTTGATCGCCCTAGGCCATGAAATTTCGACAAATTCATCGGCACCGCGCTTCCCATCCGCGTGGCCCGGGCCATGTTCAAGCCATCCGCGTCGAACCATTGGCGCCTTGATACGTGTCGGACCATCCAATACATCCACAATACCTTGACCAATGGGAGAAGGATCTTCGTCCTTCTCAAATCCCTTGAGCGCGACAACACGCCCATCTTTGGTACAAACACGGTAGGTTCCCCAATGGCTGCTGGTCAGGGTTCCTTCGGTTTTATGCTCAGGTTTCATCGATCAAGCCTCTTACTGTTGTTGTTTTCTCACAACATCATAGGACAAAACCGAGTACATGTACTCGGTAATCGAAATAAAAACCAATTATTTTTACTTGATAAATTTCAAGAGATCAGGCCTCAAACGATGTAAAGGCAAAAGCAGCCGAGCGCAAACACTCAGGATGTCGTGCACGTCGTCGGTCATGGGAGAAAATTGAAAACGCACCAGGGAGGTGAGCTACAAAATTTGAGAAAATACGGTGCCCACAGAGATCGGCAGGGGCAGGCACCGATTAGACTGAATTACTGAGCTATGCCCCGAACGAGCCCCAAGGCAATGGCTACTTGCACCAGTTCGGCGAATGAATCAACTTTCATCTTAGCCATCATGTTCGCCCGGTGCCCTTCAACCGTTTTCCTGTTGATACCGAGTTCATCGGCCGCATCCTGATTCGATAGACCTTTCACAATCAGCTCCAAAACTTGGCGTTCTCGGCGGGTCAGGCTGTCATAGCGCTCCCGGATCCTCGACTGCGAGCGACGCTGAGCAAATCGGGCCCGATCTTTCTCCAGAGCATTGTGAACGTGATCAATAAGCACTTGATCATCAAACGGTTTTTCAATAAACGTAATCGCGCCTTGCGTCAACGCTGTCACTGCCATATCCACATTTCCGTGGGCGGAAATCATGATTACAGGCAGTTCGATATTGTATTCAGGCAACTTCTTTTGAGCGTTAATACCACTAAGACCGGGCATTCGCACATCCATCACAATACAACCGCTCGCACGCGCATCGAAACCCTCGAAAAAAGCCAACGCATTTTCGTAGGACTGCACGTTAAGGCCAACAGACTCAAGCAGCCACTTTAAAGAGTCTCTTACGTCCGTATCGTCATCAATAACGAAAACTGTTTGTGCATCTTTATTCGGGTTCATGAGTGATCAATCAGCAATATTAAGAGTAAATGAAAAGCGAGCTCCTCCGGCAGGGTTGTTTTCTGCCCAGAGTTCACCCTCGAGATTCTCTACCAATGAACGGCTGATGGCCAGCCCCATTCCAAGACCGGCTTCCTTGGTTGAAAAAAAGCGGTCAAAAAGGCGAGACCGATCCGCTTCCGAAACGCCCCGCCCCTGATCATCCACCTCAACCCGCAACTGATCGTTCTCATGGGGCTTAACGCTGATTGTCACGGTGGTCACTTTTTCATCGTCTTTTGATAGGCTTGCTTCTATTGCATTCACAACCAGATTCAATAACACCTGTTCCAGCTGAATCTTGTCGCCTTTAACAAGCGGCAACTCTGAAGGTTGTTCAAACACGATCCGCACGTTATGCCGTTCCGCCATGTTCTCGCAAAAATCGATCATTTCACCGATCAACTCCGACAAATTAAGACGGGTAACAACCGGCTCCTGTTTGCGGGTAAAGTCCATCATTCGATGAATAATCTCTCCCGCTCTCAACGCTGTCTTGATGCTTCTGGTAATGGGTAACTCTACATCTTTCCAGGTAAGAGTGGGCTTATCCGCAAACCGTCGCTCAATGCCCCGGAGGTAGTTCACCATCGCCGAGAGTGGCTGGTTCAACTCGTGGGCAAGACTAGACGCCAACTCGCCCATGGTGACCAACCGGCTCGCGTGATTGATATCAGCTTGGTATTGCTTGAGTTGTTCTTCCGCGGCTTTCTTCTCTGTCAGATCGTGGGCGACCAGTGAGAAATACTCGATATCCCCATGCAAAGAACGGTGGGCAAGCAATTCCAGCATGACCGGTATACGGGCGGATTTCAGGCTCTGCATGGTCAGTTCGCCACGCCAGTTCCCCGTTTTTTTTGCGGTAGGGAACCCTTCTTCCATCAAAGTCCCGAGGCCTTTTTCGGTCACAAAGCAAGAAAGCGGGAAAGCGCTATAGTCGGTATGCTCCAGCGCCAACGCATTTCGAGCCGTTTCATTCAGATGTGAAACCGTGAAATCAAGGTTCGCAAAAATAACCAGATCCTGAGTACTTTCCAGAACTCGCGCTAGCCGACGGCTGGCTTTATCCGCCTTGACTCGGTGGCTCGCGTCTCGGGACACCACCAGAATTTCCCGAATTTCATTGGTTTCAGGATCTCGAATGGTTCGACTGGTACTTTCCAGCCAGGTGTAATGGCCATCTTTACACCGAAACCGATAGGTGTGGGTATACAAACCCCGGTCGTAGTTAACCGTAGGCGCCCGTAAGCGAAAATCCTCCACGTCATCGGGGTGATACAGGTCGTAGGCGGAGATACCCACAATGTCTTCAACCGAATACCCCAGCAAGTGCGTTACCGCCGGAGAAGCATAGATAAACCGCCAATCTTCCGGGGTATGCCGGGAGATCATGTCAGTAGATTGTTCCGCCATTTCCGCCAACAAGCGGTTACGTTCGGCATCGTCCGTCAGAGCAGTTCGCCCTTCTTCCGGGGTGCGGTTTTTCATTGCTATAAGATTCTCTGGAGCTCGGGTTGCGTTAATCAGCCCCTATTCTGAAGGTCTCCGGGGCCCTTGGCCACAGCGTGCCTGGGCCCCGCGACGGCCTAGCGCAAATATTCCTTGCTGAAGGCCTTGAATTGGGACGCGTCCGAGCGGCGAAGCCATTCGAATCCGACCATTTCTTTGGTCACGATTCTGGCTCCGGCCTGTTCCATCCGGCGTAGCGCTACTTCCGTATCGTAGGCGTTGCGCGCGGAAATAGCATCCGCCACCACAAACACCTCCAACCCCTTCTCCAGAAGCCTTATCGCCGATTGCATCACACAAGCTTGAGACTCCATGCCACACAAAACGACTTGCTTGCGATCATGCGCTTGAAACGCCTTTTCAAAACCCGGGTCATCAATACACGCGAAGAAAGTCTTACCGTAGATGTGGGCAGGCCCCACCAATTCCCGTAAACCCTCTTCCGTATGGCCCAAGCCATCAGGATACTGCTCAGATCCAATCACCGGTACGTTCATCAACCCGGCAAGGCGTACCAGCCAACTGCAGTTGTTTACCAGCTTCTCGTTTTCATGCACCCCGCCCAACAGGCGGGCCTGCACATCAATCACGGCAACGATGCACTTCTCTTGATCCATTAACATAATACTCTCCAGACTTACGCCGGGCGGCGGTCAACCATGTTCGTAGCAACGCCCTCAGCGACTACGGTGTCGCCCACTTTACAGACGGTTTCCAGTTTCACTCGACGTCGTTCTTCATTGATCTCAATAATCTTTGCCGAGGCGACAACGGTGTCCCCAATATGAACCGGCGCTTTGAACTTAATCTGCTGGTCGATATAGATGGCGCCAGGGCCCGGCATACGTGTACCCAACACGGCAGAAATCAGCGCTGCACTGAACATGCCGTGCACAATGCGTTCTTTGAATGGCGTGGTCTTCGCATACTCAGCATTAATATGCACCGGGTTGTCATCACCGCTGATACCAGCGAACAACACTACATCTGCTTCGGTGATCGTTTTGGCGTAGAACGCCTCCATTCCAACTTCAAGGTCTTCCAGGTAATAGCCGTGTAATTCTTGCATTGTCTCTTCCTCTCATTGATCCATACACCCACTACATTACTGGTTTATATCCATCAAACCAAGTACTTTTACTTGGTTTTTAGAAAATGCTCTGGTAGCCTTCTGTCATCCACAAAGACAACACCGCTTTGTACATAGGGAGTCGCGGTTATGCAGAGGCAACCGGTTAGCATTTTTGAAAGAGCCTTTAAAAAGCTGGTTCCGGGCGGATTGGAATCAATGGGCCGTCGCGGCTCAGACATCATGAACATCGCCGAAGATTTGCCGGAGTCGGACCTTGCCACTGTTAAGGAATGGATTGACGACTGCCTTGCCGAAAACGGCGGCCAGGTAGAAGCTCGCAAGCGCGCAGCCTTGCTCGGCCGGGCCTACCTAAAACTGTCTATAACAGGAAGAACCCGTTTTTTGGGCCTGCTTGCAGAACACTATGGCGTGAACGAAACCAGCGTAGAGGGCGCCATAGATCAATGGCATAACGCCAAAGCCAACGAGAAAACCAAAGCCGCACAGGCGTTACGCAAGGCATTAATTCCTAGCCGAACCGCGCTGTTGAAGCAATTCAACGGCGTGCCTTCCGGAGTCAAGTTTCTGGTGGATATGCGTGAAGAGCTGTTACAGCTTTGCAAAGACTATCCGGAACTGAAACCGCTGGAAACCGACCTCCGCGATCTGCTGGCAACCTGGTTCGACATCGGCTTGTTGCAACTGGAAGAAATCAGCTGGAATTCTAGCGGGGCCATTCTGGAGAAACTAATCGCCTATGAGGCCGTTCATGCCATCAAGAGCTGGAGCGACCTCAAGAACCGCCTTGATTTCGACCGTCGCTGCTTTGCCTTTATCCATCCCAATATGCCAGACGAACCGCTGATTTTCGTCGAAGTGGCTTTGGTGAACGGCCTCGCTGATAACGTTCAAAAGCTTCTGGACGAACACGCCCCCACTCAAGATATCGATAAAGCGGATACCGCGATTTTCTATTCAATCTCCAACGCCCAACAGGGATTGGCAGGCATCAGCTTCGGCAACTTCCTGATTAAGCAAGTGGTCAGCAAGCTTCAGGTGGAGTTCCCCCAGCTAAAACAGTTTGCCACTCTCTCACCCATTCCGGGTTTCCGTCGCTGGTTGGAGAACACACCGGCGGATCAGCTAAGCCAACTGCCGGGCGGAGAAGAATGGCTAAACACTCCTCCACCCCGGGATCCAGTGCGAGCAGGCCAAGCTGATGCCACCGGCGCCCAGCAAGAAGCCATCATGAAATTGGCGGCGTCCTACCTATGCTCCTTGAAACCCGGTAAGCCACGGGCCAACGACCCGGTAGCCCACTTCCATTTAAGCAACGGCGCTCAGGTTGCGAGACTGAATTGGATGGCTGACACCTCAGACAAGGGCCTGAAGCAATCCGCCGGCCTGATGGTGAATTACCTGTACGAACTTCCGAAGATTGTTGACCGCAGTATGCAATACACAGCAGAGGGAACCATTTCCCAGTCATCACACATCAAGAAACTCTTGAAATAGACAAACCGTAAAACGAAAGGAGAACACCATGACTAATCGCATCGCAGTTATTACCGGAGCAAACGGTGGTCTGGGTACCGCCATGAGCAAAGCGCTGGCCGCTCAGGGTCGCAAAGTAGTAGGCACTCACTTGCCCGGCGAAGAGGCGCAAGCCAATGACTGGCAGGCAAACCTCCGCGAGGAAGGCATCGATGCCGCCATTTACGCACTAGACGTCACCGACTTTGACGGCTGCAAAGCATTTGTTGCCGCCGTTGAACAAGATCTTGGCCCAATCGACATTCTTGTTAACAACGCCGGCATCACCAATGATGCTCCACTAAAAAGAATGCAACCCGAACAGTGGAACCAGGTCATCAACGTAAACCTGACGTCTATGTTCAACATGTGCCAACAGGTATTTGAAAGCATGTGTGAGCGTGGATTTGGCCGTATCGTGAACATTTCATCGTTGAATGGCGAGAAGGGGCAGTTCGGCCAGTCTAACTATGCCGCAACCAAAGCCGGCATTTATGGTTTCACCAAATCCATTGCTCAAGAGGGTGCTCGCAAAGGCGTAACCGCCAACTCAGTTTCCCCTGGCTATATCGATACCCCTATGGTTCGCCAGGTACCCGAAAAAGTCCTGAACAACATTGTTGCTGGCATCCCGGTTGGCCACCTTGGCAAGCCCGAAGACATCGCCAGAGCCGTAGCCTACCTGACAGCTGATGAAGCCAGCTTCGTGACCGGCACCAACATGTCGGTTAACGGCGGCCAGTACATGGCTTAAGGGAGCACACCATGACAGAGTTCAGAGCACCCACCCGTGAGATGGCGTTTACCCTGAAGCACGTCGCGGGGTTTTCAGAAATGACGAAAGCCTGCGGCTACGAAGATGCTTCCGAGGATGTCGTTTCCGCCATTCTTGAAGAAGCCGCTCGTTTTGCCGGTTCCGTCATCGCTCCAACGAACGTCACCGGCGATCAAACCGGTGTACGCCTGGATGGCGACTACAAAGTGGCTACCCCGGCAGGCTTTAAAGAAGCTTACCAGCAATACGCAGACAGCGGCTGGGCCAGCCTGCAGTTCGACCCGGAGTTTGGCGGTCAGGGCCTGCCGTTCTCATTGGCGATTCCGGTTCAGGAAATGTGGCATGCCGCCAACATGGCGTGGGGGCTCTGTCCTTTGTTATCTCAAGGCGCCGTAGAGGCGCTTTCCGAGAACGCCAGCGACGCTCTGAAAGCGCAGTTGCTGGCGAAAATGATTTCCGGGCATTGGACCGGCACAATGAACCTGACCGAACCACAGGCCGGTTCAGACTTATCAAATATTCGTACCCAAGCCCGTCCGGACGGCGATGTCTACCGGATCAAAGGTCAAAAGATTTTCATCACCTGGGGTGAGCACGACATGGCGGAGAACATCATCCACCTTGTGCTTGCTCGCCTTCCCGATGCGCCTCCCGGCGTCAAAGGCATATCATTGTTCGCCGTACCCAAGTATCTCCCGGATGCGTCCGGAGAACCGGGGGAAAGAAACGACTGCCGCGCCGTGTCACTGGAACATAAGCTAGGTATCCATGCCAGCCCTACCTGCGTCATGGCTTATGGCGACAACGAAGGCGCCATCGGTTATCTGGTGGGCGAGGAGAATCGGGGCCTGGCCTGTATGTTCACCATGATGAACAATGCACGGCTGACCGTTGGCCTGCAGGGCGTTTCCATTTCCGAGCGCGCCTACCAACAAGCGCGCGACTATACCTTCGAGCGAACTCAAGGCACAGCGCCCGGCGAAAAAGGTGTTTCACCGATCATCAAGCACCCGGACGTCCGCCGCATGCTGATGACCATGAAAACCCTGACAGAAGCCGCTCGGGGGCTCGCCTACACAGGCTGTGTGGCGATGGATTATGCCAACGCCGAGAGTCTGCCTGACGACATCAAAAGTCGCTATACGCGAAGGGCTAACCTGCTGACACCACTGGTTAAAGGGTGGTGTACAGAAATCGCGCAGGAAGTTACCTCCCTGGGCATTCAATGTTACGGCGGCATGGGCTTCATCGAAGAGACCGGCGCCGCGCAGCACTATCGTGACGCTCGAATTTTACCCATATACGAAGGCACAAATGGCATTCAGGCCCTTGATCTGATCGGTCGTAAAACGATCCGGGACAATGGCCAAGCCATGGCCGAGCTGATGGATGATATTCGCCCGTCCACCGGTCCGGTGCAAAGTCGCTCCGTGCTCTCTGCTGACCGTCAGGCTAAATTTGACCAAGCGGTGGCGTTCCTCGAAGATGCCACCAGAATCGTTCTGGAACGCGGCAATGACGACCAATTCACAGGTGCCGTTGCCTTCGACTACCTGATGCTTAGTTCCATCGTGACCGCAGGCTGGCTGATGCTCAAAGCCGCTACCGCCGCCGAAAATGATCCGGCTGACCAAAGCTCTTTTGCAGCAAACAAACTGGCCACCACGAACTTTTTCGTCGATCACATCTTGCCTCGCTGCACTGCGCACCTGAGCTCGATTCGATCCGGGGACGACGCCATCATGGCGCTATCGGAAACAGACTTTTAATAACAACCAAGAGGTATCGCCTCATGTACATTAACGGAGAATGGTTAACCGGACGCTCTGAGCTCCCGGTAACCAACCCTGCAACAGGTGACGTCATCGGGTTAGTGCTCGATTGCACAGATCAGGATATTGAGGCGGCCATCACGGCCGCCGATTGTGCTTTTAAAGAATGGAAAAAAACCACGGCGTATCACCGCTCCCAATTGCTCTACCGGGCCTGGGAACTGATGATCCGGCAGAAGCGAGAACTGGCAGAGCTGATGACTCGCGAACAGGGAAAACCCCTGAAAGCATCCCTTAACGAAGTTCAGTACGGTGCAGATTTCCTACTGTGGTTTGCCGAAGAGGCCAAACGCGTATACGGGCAAAGCATTCCTTCCGGTAGGGAAAACCAGCGCTTTATGGTACAGAAATCACCGGTTGGCGTGGTCGGCGCGATCACGCCCTGGAACTACCCGATCTCCATGATTACCCGCAAGCTTGCTCCCGCATTGGCCGCCGGCTGTACCGTCATCCTGAAACCAGCTGAAAGCACACCCTTGTGTGCAAAGGCTATGATGGAAATTTTCGCCGAAGCAGGCTTCCCAGCTGGCGTGATTAACATGCTGACCGTGCAGGATCCATCCCGGGTGGGCGATGCCTTTTGTACCGATCCGAGGGTTCGCAAGCTGACCTTCACAGGCTCGACGCCTGTCGGTAAAAAACTGAACGGTTTGGCCGCTGCTAACATGAAGCGTGTCTCTATGGAGCTCGGCGGCCATGCGCCCGCCATTGTCTTCCCTGATGCCGATCCAGTGCATGCCGCCAAAGGCCTGTCTCTGGTGAAATTCTTGAACACTGGCCAGGCCTGTATCAGCCCAAACCGTATTTTCGTGCACGAAGATCACCTTGAACCGTTCATTAAAGAACTCACCAGCCGCGCCAACCGTCTGGTGGCCGGTAACGGTATGACCGAAGGCGTGGGTATTGGCCCGTTGATCAACGACCAGGCCATCCAAAAGGTTGATAGCCAGATTAAAGACGCCGTTGCCAAAGGCGCAAAGGTAGAGACCGGTGGCCTGCGTTTGATGAATAACGGCCTGTCAGACGGTTACTTCTACGCCCCAACCGTGCTATCCGGCGTAACCCCTGAGATGAAAATCTATCGGGAGGAAACCTTTGGCCCGGTTGCTCCGATCATCACCTATCGTTCAGAAGATGATGTCATCGCTATGGCCAACGACACCGAGTATGGCCTAGCTGCCTATATCTACAGCAACAATATGACCACCGCCATGCGAGCGTTTGAAGCTCTGGATTTCGGCATTGTTGGCATTAACGACATCAATCCCACCAGCGCTGCCGCGCCATTTGGCGGCATGAAGAACAGCGGTCTCGGACGGGAAGGGGCTCAGGAAGGCATTGAAGAATATCTGGAAACCAAATTAGGGGGCTTCGCCCTTTAACCTCCCACCCCATTGTTTATTCCCGGCTTCTAGCCGGGTTTTTTTGGACCAAAAAAAAGCCCCCGGCCGAGGCCGGGGGAACATAGCTACAGCATTACAACAAGTCTACCACTATGCCGTCAGCTGACTCCTCAACACATGCTTTTGCAGTTTGCCGGTTGATGTTTTCGGCAGATTATCTGCGAATACGATCTTCTTAGGCACTTTAAAACCGGCCAGCTTGCTTCGACAAAAAGTCACCACATCCTCTTCCGTCAAACCTTCATTCCCGGATTTCAGAGTTATAAAGGCACAAGGAATTTCACCCCAATGGTCATCCGGGGCTGCAACCACCGCCGCTTCCAGTACCGCCGGGTGCTCATAAAGAGTACTTTCGACTTCTAACGTCGAAATATTCTCACCGCCGGAGATAATAATGTCTTTGGAACGGTCTTTGATTTCCACATAGCCATCGTTGTGCCATACCCCCAAATCACCTGTATGGAACCAACCGTTATTAAAGGCCTTAGCAGTTTCCTCTGGGTTACTGAGATAACCCTTCATCACGGAGTTGCCTCGGACAAACAGCTCGCCAATGCTCACTCCGTCTTTTGCAACGGGCTCAAGCGTAACCGGGTCTGCAACCATCATATCGGTCATAGACAAAGAGATAATGCCTTGCCGTGCCATCTTGGCCGCTTTGCTCTTGGCATCCATCGAGTTCCATTCGTCCTGGAATTCGCAAATCAGGCTTGGACCGTAGGTCTCCGTCAAGCCATACAAGTGCACCACCTGCACACCCATGGCTTCCATAGCCTCAATAGTTGCGGCAGGGGGCGCTGCCCCCCCAGTTGCGGCTGTTACGTGCTGGTCAAACGGTTTTTTGTCTTCTTCGGGGGCATTAATGAGCATGTTCATAACCACCGGGGCGGCACAAAAGTGTGTCACACCATGTGTTGAAAGCGCCTCATAGATGGCCTTGGGCTGCGGTGAACGCAGGCAAACATGAGTGCCCGCCACAGCGGTCACTGCCCACGGGTAGCACCAGCCGTTGCAATGGAACATCGGAAGAGTCCACAAGTAAACAGCACCTGCAGGGAGCCCGAACCCAATGACGTTGCTCATGGCATTCAAATTTGCGCCACGGTGATGATAGACAACGCCTTTGGGGTTACCGGTAGTGCCAGAGGTGTAATTCAGGGCAATAGCCTGCCATTCATCGTCAGGCATATCCCATTGGAAATCATCGTCACCGGTCGCCAACAAAGCGTCATAGGTCAAGGTGCCAATTAGTTCACCACCGTCGAAGTTCGGGTCGTCGACATCAATGACTGTGGGTTTGGCATCACAACCCTGGAGCGCTTCCCGAGCTCGGTCGCTGTACTCTTTATCGGTAAAGAATACCTTGGCACGACTATGATTGAGCATGAAGGTCATGGTCTTTGAATCAAGCCGGGTGTTTTGGGCATTCAAAACCGCACCGATCATCGGCACCGCGAAATGCAATTCCAGCATTTCAGGGATGTTCGGTAACAAGGCAGCGACCGTATCGCCTTTACGCACCCCGAGCTTGCGCAGCGCCGAGGCCATTTTCAGGCAGCGCTCATAGGTTTCCAGCCAATTCCGGCGGATGTTCCCATGAATAACCGCTGTGCGCGAAGGATGCGCCAGGGCCGTTCTCTGAATGAAGGTGATCGGTGTCAGAGGCGTATAATTCGCCTCTGTTTTATCGAGTCCGACCTCAAACATATTTTCCATTTCGTTTAACCTCTTGTTGTTCCCTTAGATGACGCTTTGCTGCCTTTAACTTCGGTCGACGACAGCATCTGTATCCGGTGCAGGTTCGTCATCTTGGTGATGTGTTGCTTTGTAGGCGTCTGCGAACCAGTTTTTTTCCAACACTAGCCATAACACGAGACCGATACCTAACCCCCATGCTGCGCCTTTAACGGCGAGAACCGACCCAACAATAATCGCAACGCCTCGTTCAAGATTGGTTTCACGTTCCAGCATTTCGATGGCCAGATATCCACACAAATAACCCTGAATCAGCAACGTCAATGCCATACCAATGTTGAGCCCTGGCTTAAATAAGGTCACAACGGGCACCAACACAATGGCGATAGTCATCCCCCAGTACAGACTGGTTGCACCACCCCAATAGCTGTCCATAACCGAACGCGGGTTGTTCATATAACGATTGATAACGAGCGCTTGACCGCCGGTCCAACCTGGTCCAGACAGGCTGATGAAAGGGGCAAAAATGCCGTGGAGAGTGTTTCGAATCCCTACGATGATACTGTTGCGGCGCGGACTGAAAACGAGTTTTTCGTCCTTACGGACACTATCAGCGTTCTTGAACAGCGAGTCCATAACCAGGATGTCGCCAAAAGCAATAATATAGGCAGCTAAAGCCAGTGGAATCGCATCAATAAAGTACTGAAACGGCGGCAGGCCTAGACCGATGATGCTGTATTCCTGAAGGATTGTCCCCATCGGAATTGTCGTGAAGCCCCACTCGACCACGGGCATTTCGACCTCTCCGATGATCAGACCGAACACGTAGGCGATCAAGAATGGAATCGCTATACCGTACTGAGCCACAAAACGGAAAAAGCCATAGCGTGCACGCAGTGGTCCCGCCGTTTCAGAGAAGAGCATAAAGAAGCCGAGGACGGCCCCCGTCAGAATAGTGATCGGCATGGTCCAAACACGACCGTCTGCAGCGAATTCCCCCATCACCGCAGAGACCCCCGCCCCGATAAGGATGCCCGCCTTTAGAGACATCGGCATTTTTCGTACTAACGAATCCGCCCCCTTAAAAACCCCGAGTCCTAAGAAAACCAGGGCAACGGTCAACTGGAGCGCAATGAGCGCCAGTATTCTGGCTTCCCCCTCGGGATAACCCATCAAAAATGCCACATACAAAGGAATACCCGCTGTAATCCAACCGGCCACCGTTGGGTCACCAAAGTGCGTATGCAACAAGTAAAGTATGTTGTTGAAGAGTACGAAAGCAACCGCGATTTCAAACGGAATGCCTAACACGGACGTCATAAGTGCGGTGATACTCAAAGGGACAACACAAAGAATCGCACCCTGCAGAATATCCGGAATTTCTAGTTTGTAGTGCACGAAGGGCACGCGTAATTTTAACGCCCCTAACGTCGACGGCTGCTCACCGCCCGTTGGTCTCTTCTGTAAGGACATTGTTTTTGTTCTCCATCCAGCGGAATGTGGAAATGCAAAAGTTGAGGCTCAACCCCAGCAGAATACTAAGCATTACCACCCACTCAATCAATGGTTTTTACTTGGTTTTTAGGGTGTTTTTATCTGAAAACGAACAAATTCTTCAGAGGAAAAAAAATATCCAATAAATTCATTAAGTTAAAAGGCAGCCAGAAATCAGAGAAGAAATAACTAAACATTCTGTGAACGTGTTTTGCAGAATGAAACTCGGAGGGGAAATTCAAGAACAATGGAAAGAGAGATAGAACAGTTATTGGCTCCACCCAACGCAGGGGCTGGGGGATACAATACCTCAAGGGAATTCAGGATTGGGGAAGCAGGCAGAGCAGATCCCCATCAGCCATCTTTAAACCCCTTCGCCACCAAATAAACTTCACGGGAGCGAGCTCTTGAGGAATCCGGTTTGCGCACCGACACCCTATCAAAAGCTGCGCGTACCGATTTAACGTACTCATCGTAGCCTTCACCGTGGAACACTTTGGCTACAAAGCTGCCTTTCGGCTTCAGAACCTGACACGCCATATCCAACGCCAGCTCCACCAAATACATAGACGCGGCCTGGTCCGCAGCATTTACGCCGCTGATATTGGGTGCCATGTCGGAAATAACGACATCCGCTTTGTCTCCGTCCAATGCGCCCATGAGTTCGTCAAACACCGATTCTTCAGTAAAATCGCCCTGAATAAACTCAACGCCGGCGATGTTATCCATGGGAAGGATGTCCGATGCCAGCACCCGGCCTTTGTGGCCCACCAGCTTCGCCGCCACCTGCGACCATCCGCCCGGCGCAGAACCCAGGTCTACCACCAGTCCACTGGGCTGAATCAGGCGATCTTTGTCGTTTATTTCCAGGAGCTTATAGCTGGCGCGGGAGCGATAGCCGTCCAACTGAGCTTGTTTCACAAAGGGATCGTTGACGTGCTCTTCGAGCCAGCGGTTACTGCTTTTTGAACGGGCCATCGGAATAGTCTTCTGTTTACTGCGGGAAAGCGCCATTGTACGCCGCTGCCTACGCGACCGCAAAAGCCGCGAAGCGCCTGACAAGCATCAGGCGCACCAGTACAATGGCATCACAACGCCAAGCATTGCTTAACACTGGAAGCCAACCGTGAAGCTGGACGACATCAAGAAATTGCATCAAAAGAAATATCGCCAATCCTTGGGGCATTTCTTGGTGGAAGGCGAGCACCTGGTGCTCGAACTGGAAAAGGCGGCGGCCAGCAACCCGCATTGGAAACAGGCTCAATTGCTTGTCACCAGCACTTACCAAGACTGGCGTAGCCCTTGGCCCAAGCAGGTGATCAGTGATCGGCAAATGGCTCAGCTGGCAGACACCAAAACCCCGCAAGGCATTCTCGCGGTGGTTCCTCTGCCCCCCGCCGCCAGCATCGATTCTGTAGACGGCAAAAAAGCCGTTTACCTGCACGAAGTTCAGGACCCGGGCAACCTGGGCACCATTTTACGCACGCTGGCGTGGTTTGGCGGCATGCGTTGCGTGCTCAGCCCCGGCAGTGTTGACCCTTACAACCCAAAGGTAGTCCGCTCCAGCATGGGAGCTATTTTTCATGTGCCTCTGGAAACCGATATCAGTTTGGATGCTCTGAGTCAGCGTTACCGGAGTATTGCCTGTTTGGACATCGGCGGCGACAAACTTACCCAGCCCGGCTTTCAAAGCCACGATTGTTACCTGTTCGGTAACGAAGCCCGTGGCATCCCTGCCGCAGCTTTAACCAAACTCAACGCCCATCGATACAGCATCCCTGGCGCGGCGGCGATTGAGTCCCTGAATCTGGCCTCAGCCGTGAATATGGCGACTTACGAACTGAACCGTTAATAGTTTGCCCCGGCTGGCGCTGAACCAGCCTCTCAGCTTTCCGCAGGCTCGGGCTCGGTAGCCTCGGCCAGCAATTCCGGCTTTTTCATGGCTTTCGCGAACAGGTCTTTGTGCTCGGCAATGCTCATCGCGCACTGCTCAGCCAAGTCTTCAGAAAGCCCTTCTACGTTTTTCTCCAACCAGAGCGCTACGTTCTCTGCCAGTTCCAGCACCTTGTCCCGGGCATCGGCTTCAGCCTTACTTTGAAAGAGCATGGTGTCTGGGTTGCTTAGCGCCATTTCCAGTCCGTCCCGATCAGAAAAGTATAATGATTGCACTGCCATGAGGCGTCCTCGCAGTCGTTAAATGCATGTATATTTATACAGTAGCATAGTACACGCAATTAGCCGAGGATAGGAACCTTGCTTACGATTTTAATCACAACCGATGAGGGGCTATGAATCCAACAATCGAACTTCTGAAGTCGCACCGCTCCATCCGCAAGTTCAAAGATCAGCAGATCCCCAAAGAGCTGTTTGAGGAGCTGATTCAGGCTGGCCAGAGCGCAGCCACGTCCAGTCACGTGCAGGCTTACACCGTAATTCATGTGGTAAACCCAGAAAGCCGAGCGCGCTTGGCGGAGCTGGCGGGCGGCCAACCCTATGTCGAAAGCGCCTCCGATTTTCTGGTGTTCTGTGCCGACATGAAACGCTCGACTGAAGCTGCCGAACGATCCGGTGCAGAGGTCACCCGTGGCATGACCGAACAACTACTCGTCGCCAGTATCGATGTTGCTTTGATGGCCCAAAACGTGGTGGTTGCGGCGGAGTCGGAAGGTCTGGGTATTTGTTACATCGGCGGCATTCGTAACAATCCGCAGGAAGTCAGCGAACTATTGCAGCTGCCCGAGCATGTCTATCCAGTATTCGGCTTGTGCCTGGGCTACCCGGACCAAAACCCGGAAGTGAAGCCGCGCCTGCCACTGACTAGCATTTTGAAACAAGACGTTTACGACGACTCTGACGATGAAATTCAGGTTGCCGAGTTTGACGACACCATGACCCGTTATTACCAAGAGCGTACGGGCGGCAATAAAAACACTAACTGGTCCGAGCAGTTGAAGCCCTTGTTCACCAGTAAGCTGCGCGCCCACATGAAAGAGTTTTTGAACAAACGCGGATTCGGCATTAAGTAAGTACCGAACCGGTATGTCTGCACTCAAGCGTCCTCAAGGATGAGGACAACCAACTCTTTCGGGCCATGGGCACCGTAAGCCAACACCTGCTCAATATCTGCGGTTTTCGAAGGCCCCGATATCAGCAAAAGATTGGTGGGCAAGCCCGCTGACCAACTCTGTTTTTCCATCATGCCGTACAGGTTATCTTCGATCTCACTGGCCTTCAGCAAGGCGATATGCAGCGGTGGCAACAGGCTCATCAGTCGTGGCTCATGTCGGTCTGGCCACAACACCAAGGAGCCGGTTGCGGCGATCGCGCCTGCGGTGCCGGTGATACTGGCATCCACTTGCCAGAACAGCTCTTCTTTCCACTCCTCGATCGGGCGGTCGTAGGCCAGCAGGTTTTGCTCGGCACCGGCTTTCGCCCAGAACTCCGCCAGCTGCTGCCCATGTCTGGTACCCGGTGCGTACAGCAGGTTAGCGAGCTTTCGGCTAGCCAATAGTTCCTGCACCTTCGCCGGCCAATTCGCCGCCGCCAGCGTGTACACCTCAGTATGAACCGCTTCCATCAGACTGCGCAGGCGTTGGATTCGGTCTTCCGGCGGGTACTGCCAGGGCTGAGTTACCAGCGCTTCGTCGAACTCGTCGGGCCTTGGTGTTGTTCCTTCCAAACCAGCCCGGAGCTTGTTCAAGATGTTGTCGCGGGCGCTCATGATTGCCCTCCCTGATTCTGCTCAGCGTTAAGATGGGCTTTCGCTAAATCATGCAAGGACCGGCGGGCCGGTATCGGTGCGGTGTGGTTCTCAGTCCAAGGGCCAAGCTTGCCGGGGGTCAGCTTGCCAAAGCGAGTTGCGGCCCAAAGCAAACCTTTGTACAACCCTGGCCGACTATTCAGCGCAGCCCAGATACGCCAAAGAGCGCGTTCCTTGCGGGAGTGCTTGGTCCCACTTCCCTTTACAACCGGCGGTTCGTCCGGGCCTTTTACGTTCTCCTGCCGCAGTCGTTGCAACAATTCCGGAATCGGAATTTTCACCGGGCAGACTTCACCACAAGCGCCACACAATGATGAAGCGCTGGGATGATCAGGCACATGATCCAAGCCCACCATGTGCGGCGTGATAATTTTGCCAATCGGCCCGGGATACACTTCACCATAGGTATGGCCGCCGACCCGCGTATACACAGGACAGTGGTTCATGCAGGCACCGCATCGGATACAGTTCAAAGTCTGGCGCATTTGCGCGTCAGCAAAGGCCCCGCTTCGGCCGTTATCCAGAAGCACCAAATGCACCTCTTCCGGGCCGTCCAGTTCGTCTGGCTTGCGGGGGCCCGAGATCATGTTGACGTAAGTGGTGATCGGTTGGCCCAATGCCGAGCGCGTCAACAAGGACAATAGCGGCACCACATCACGCAGGTTGGCCACCACCTTTTCGATCCCGGTGACCGCCACATGCACCGGCGGAACCGTCGTGCTCATGCGCCCGTTACCTTCGTTTTCCACCAATAGCAGGGTGCCGGTTTCCGCGATGGCAAAGTTGACGCCCGATACGCCTACATCGGCTTCCAGGAACTTTTTACGCAGCGTACGTCGGCCAATCTGAATCAGCTCGTTCACATCGTCGGTTTCTTCCACGCCCAGTTTATTGTGGAAAAGCTGCGACACTTGCCGCCTATTTTTATGAATCGCGGGCATGATGATGTGAGATGGCTTCTCACCATCGAGCTGGACGATGTACTCCCCCATATCGGACTCCAGGCACTCGATACCCCGATCCGCCAGATAGTCGTTCATCTCCATCTCTTCGCTGACCATGGACTTGCCTTTTACCACCTGCGAGCCCTGTTTTGATTCGATGATGGAATGGACAATGCGGTTGGCTTCTTCGGTGGTTTCAGCCCAGTGCACGTGGACGCCGTTTTCTGTGAGTTTGTCTTCCAGTTGCTCCAGCGCATCCGGTAATTGGGACAAGGCTCGGGCTTTGATGTGATTGCCCAGCTCCCTCAACCGCTCACGCTCCTGCTCATCAGGAAAAGCGTCGGCTCGTTTTTGCATCAACGAGTCCATAGCGACACGGAAATTGGTCCGCAGCTGACTGTCCGCTAAAGCTTCTGTGGCGCGGCCCCGGAAGCTGCTGGTGAGTTCTGTCATGGGGATGCGTTGGCTCATGATGCACCCTCGCCACTGATTCTCTCCCACAGAAAACTGGCCAGATGCCGGCCTCGGAAAGTCTGCTTTTGCTTATCTAACGAGCCATTGATATTCAGCAGGCATCCACCATCGGCGGTCACCATTTCGGCTGCCCCGCTGTCCCGCAAGGCGCGAGTTTTATCGAGTACCATCGCGCCAGACACTTCCGGCATGCGCACAGAGAAGGTGCCACCAAAACCACAGCATTCACTTTCGTGGTTGTGCTCCAGCCTTTCCACATTATCCAGTTTGGCCAGCAATTCCCGAGCATGCAGGTGGGTGTTCATTTCCCGGCGAGCAGAGCAAGACGTGTGCAAGGCAATCTGCGTTGATTGGCCTAAATCCTTCCATTCAACCTTGCACACATGCAGCAAAAACTCGATCAGCTCAAACGTTCGGCCAGCTAAATCCTCGACCCGTTTCAGCGTTTCTGGCTCCTCCGCAAAGACTTCACGATAGTGCTGGCGAAACATGCCGGCGCAAGATCCGGAAGGCACCACCACCGGCAAGCCGTTATCCAGCACATCCAGTTGGGAACGGGCAACGTCTCTCGCCTCGTTCACATAACCGGAGGTCCAGGCCGGCTGACCGCAACAGGATTGTTCCTGTGGAAAATGCACCCGAATACCTTCGCGTTCCAACAAACGAATGGCATCCAGCCCGGCTTCAGGAAAAAACAGGTCCACCACGCAGGTTCCAAACAGTGTCACCTCGGCGGGCTTCGCTGGATACTCTCTTGGGGCAGGCCTTGCTGGCGCGACCCGGGTGGCATTGGGTGCGGCATCGTAGAACCGTTCACTCACGCGTTATCACCTCCGGACTCTGTGGCACGATCTATGCAATTTTTGGAGTAAAGCGGCTCGATCAGCGGCTTCAAGCCTTTAGCTTCATCAACAAAAAGCTGAAGATGCGGGAAAGGTATTTCGATACCGGCCTCATCCAGTGTCTCTTTAATCTGCTCCAACACGTCCGCCATGATGGTTGGCTGCACATCCAGGTTATCCGGTGTAATCCAGATTTTAACTTCCAGATCCACCGAGGAATCGCCCAGATTTTTAAGCACCACCCGTGGCTCCATGCCCGGCGACTGCAGCACTTCCGGGTGCGCCATAAGCACCGGCATAATCACGTCTCTTGCCGCCTTGGCCGATTCTTTGTAAGCAATACCCACCGAAATATTGAGCCTGGTAGCGCCTTCGGCACTGTAATTAACGATCTCTGAAGAAGCGACACTGTCATTGGGAATCATGGTGAAGATATTGTCGCGAGTCCGCAGCCACGTGGTGCGCAGCGCAATTTTCACCACCTTGCCATCCTGGCCATTAATGGTGACCCAATCACCAATACGAAACGGTCGCTCGATCAACAAAGTAATACCGGCAATAAAGTTAGAAAGCGTCGACTGAGCTGCAAATCCCACGGCTATACCGACAATCCCCAGGCCCGCCACAATCGACAACAGGTCAAAACCGAACTGTGCGAGGATAGTGACCACCGCAAAGGTCGTCATCACCACCGACAACACATTGCCCGCCAACTGCTGAATAGATGCATCCAACCGGTTTCGGCGCAGCGTTTCGGCGGTCACGCGACGGATAACCAACCAGGCCACGTAGAAACCCAGCGCCAGCAAACCCGCCCTCGCGACCGCTTTTAAGAATTCAACTCCCGCTCCGAATTGCGCCAGTATCACCAACAAGGCACCCAGCCCGGTTAAATACCTTAGCCCGCTTCTCCCGTGTTTAAAGGTAGAGCTATTAACATTGCGCTTACCGACCACCAGCCGAATAAGCCCAATCAACACCAAGTACACCCCGAAAAACAAAGCCAAATACAGAATCGAAATCAGCATCTGACTGAGAACGTACGCTCCCACCTCACGCCATTCATACTCATGGCCGCCAAAGGCACTCAGCGTATCCCCAAGGTTTTTCTTTAATTGCTCGACCACGACTTCGGTAAATTCGATCATCAACCCTGTCCTTCAACAAATGAGCGCGGAAGACTTTCAAACTATCGTTGGGGCAAGTGCTTGCGCAATACATATATAGTAGCGGATTCTCGACTAACCATTTCCAGTGGAGCCCTTGAAGAGTTTTCCCATCGACGCCATGTTGAGATGGTAACGTCACACCTTTCTCATGATCCGGGAGCTACATGACCAAAAAACTCGACTATTCGCTACTTGAGCTGGCCTCCGTCCGCGAAGGTGATTCCGTTTCCAGCACATTAGCGAACAGCGTTGCCTACGCCCAGCACGCTGAAAACCTGGGTTTCAAACGCTTCTGGCTGGCCGAACATCACAATATGGAAGGCATCACCAGCTCCGCGACCTCGGTGTTGGTGGGCCACATCGCTGGCAAAACCAAGAGTATTCGAGTCGGCTCCGGCGGTGTCATGCTGCCTAACCATCCGCCGCTGGTCATTGCCGAACAGTTCGGCACGCTGGAGTGTGTCTACCCGGGCCGCATTGACTTGGGGCTTGGCCGCGCGCCAGGAACCGACCAGATTACCGCCCGCGCTTTGCGCCGGGATGGCATTGGTGCCGAGCAGTTCCCGGAAGATGTCGCACAGCTGCAAAATTTGCTTGGCCCATTACAGCCCGGACAACAAGTCAAAGCCATTCCGGGTGCCGGTACCAACGTACCCATCTGGCTGTTGGGTTCCAGTCTGTACAGCGCACAGCTGGCCGCCATGCGCGGGCTGCCCTATGCCTTCGCCGGGCATTTTGCGCCGCGTTTGTACCGGGAAGCTCTGCGAGTATACCGCGACAACTTCCAGCCCTCGGAACAGCTCCAACAGCCTTACGCCATGCTGGCGATTCCGGCCATACCGGCTGACTCCATGAACGAAGCCAAACGCCTGACCACCACCAGTTACCAGCGTATTCTGGCACTGTTCCGCGGGCAGCCGTTGTGGATGAAGCCACCCGTCGACTCCATGGATGGCCTGTGGAACACCGCCGAAGAAGCCGGTGTCAAAGATTTCCTAGGCTTACAAGTACTCGGCAACTCGGCCGACATTACACAACAGCTTGATACCTTGCTGTCCGATATCGAAGTCGAGGAACTGATGTTTACCGTCGATATTTACGAGCCAGAGAAACGCCAACATGCACTCAACATTCTAGCCGAGAGTTTATCCAATGAAGGATGATCGCTTTTTCGTGTTTCTGTCTCACGGGCTGGAAAGCGGCCCGAAAGGCACAAAAGTTCTAGCCATGAAAGCCGTCGCTGAAGAATTCCCCGGCGTTATCGCTGAGGCGATCGACCACACCAGTACCAGAGACCCGGAAACCCGCCTTCAACAAATGCGGGACGCTATGACCGCCGCAGGGGCCACTCCGGCACGCACCATTCTGGCCGGCTCCAGCATGGGCGGCTGGGTTTGTGCCCAAACCAGTGCCAACACGCCGGTACTGGGTTGTTTTCTCCTGGCCCCGGCGCTTGCCTTGGCGAAGTACCCGCAATCCAGCCCGACCCTTCAGGCCGAACACGTAAAAATCATTCATGGTTGGAACGACGATGTTGTGCCGGTTATGCCCGTTCTTGAGCTCGCCCATCAACAGCAGCTGGAAACCTTGGTTTTAGCCGACGGACATCGGCTTGAAAACAGCGTAGGCAGGGTATCGGGAGAGTTTCGGCGGTTCCTGAAAACGTGTCTAGTAGAACAGAATCCGGACTAAAATCAGAGCGTTGCACACTCCCGCCATTCGCTTTTTCATTTATTCTAATTTTGGCTGTTTCCTTGCGAAAACCGCTTTGTTTTGCCAGTCTTTATAAAGTTAACAAGGAACTAACTAAAAAAAGCGAGCGGAGATCACGTAATGAACAGCACAAACAAATTCCGGAAACTGGTCGGTATTTCAGCTTTGGCTTTTGCCGGGCTGACCGCTGCCAACGCAGTAAATGCCGCCAACTGGCGTTACGCCCACGAAGAATACGAGGGTGATGTTCAAGACGTTTACGCCTACAAATTCAAAGAGTACATCGAAGAGAACTCAGACCACTCATTGCAGGTCTTCCGCTTTGGTGAGCTGGGTGAATCTGATGACATCATGGAGCAGACCCAGGCAGGCATCCTGAATTTCGTGAATCAGTCCCCTGGCTTCACCGGCTCACTGATTCCTGAAGCTCAGATCTTCTTCATCCCTTACCTGCTGCCGACCGACATGGGTACGGTGATCGACTTTTTCCGTGAGTCCAAGGCGATCAACGAAGATTTCCCCAAACTCTATTCCGAACAAGGTCTGGAGTTGTTGAAGATGTACCCGGAAGGCGAATTCGTGGTCACCGTGGATGAGCCGGTGACATCGCCAGAAGAATTTCAGAACAAAAAGATCCGGGTGATGACTAACCCGCTGTTGTCTGAAACCTATTCCGCGTTTGGTGCCACCCCCACGCCTCTGCCTTGGGGTGAAGTTTACGGCGCGCTGCAAACCAACATGATTCAAGGTCAAGAAAACCCAATTTTCTGGATTGAATCTGGTGGCCTGTACGAAGTATCCCCAAACCTGGTTTTCACTGGCCACGGCTGGTTCACCACCGCCATGATGGCAAACCAAAACTTTTACAACGGTTTGTCTGACGAAGACAAAAAGCTGGTGCAAGACGCCGCTGACTTCGCCTTTGAAGAAATCATCGAACACATCGATGGCCTGGCAGATGAAGCACTTGAGAAGATTGTCGAAAAAGGTGATGACGTTACCGTTACCCGTCTGAACGAAGAACAGATTGAAGCGTTCCGTAAACGGGCACCTCAAGTTGAAGAAAAATTCATCGAGATGACTGGCGACGGCGGCAAGAAACTCCTCAAGCAATTCAAAGCCGACCTTGAAGCTGTTAAAGGCGAATAAACGGCAGGTTTCAAAGGGTGGCTCTGGCCACCCTTTGTTGTCCGGCTAAGGTTTAAATCTGCCCCGTCGTGTGCTTTAACGGCCGGGAGCAATTAGTTGTGGAGCACCACCCATGTCTGAGCATCCTCAAGAGGCTGTTGAAGACGATACCGGCACCTATGAATCCGGTTTACCCGGCATCCTTGGCACCATCGACGAATGGATAGCCAAAACCGAAGCAGTCATGCTGGCTGCTGGCGTTATCCTGATGGCCATCAACACCTGCATTAACGTTATAGGCCGTTTTGTTTTCGGAGAAGGTTTGTTTTTCTCCGGCGAGATCAACCGAATCCTCATTATTCTGATCACCTTCGCCGGCATTGGTTATGCCGCTAGGCACGGTCGCCATATTCGCATGTCAGCGGTCTACGATGCTTTTCCTGCCAGTGGCCGCAAAGTTCTGATGATCGTCATCGCACTCTTCACATCCGTTGTTATGTTTTTCCTGTGTTACTACTCATACGGCTACATCGAAACACTGCACGGCCGGGGCCGAATCCTGCCAGCCTTGGGCCTTCCCATCTGGTGGATTTATATCTGGGCACCTATCGGTTTTGCCATAACAGGCATTCAGTACTTCCTCACCGCCATCAAGAACTTCACCAGCAAGGATGTTTACCTTTCAACAGGGGTAGTTGACGGTTATGCCGACACAGAATCGGAAGTTTAAAAGCAGCACAAACCTGGAAGGTTGAGGACACGCATACTATGGCAACTATTATGATGCTCATCATGATCGGGCTGCTGCTTCTGGGCTTCCCGATGATGATTCCGCTAATCACCGCTGCGGTGGTTGGTTTTGTAATGATGTTTGACGGCTTCGGCCAGATGGGCACCTTCATCCAACAGATGATGGGCGGCATCCGGCCGGCGTCGTTGATCGCAGTACCGATGTTTATTCTGGCAGCCGACATTATGACTCGTGGCCAGTCTGCAGACCGGCTGATCAACATGGTCATGTCGTTTATCGGTCACGTTAAAGGCGGGCTGGCGATCAGTACCGCTACCTCCTGCACCTTATTCGGTGCGGTATCTGGCTCAACTCAGGCAACTGTGGTTGCAGTGGGTTCGCCATTGCGCCCGAAGATGTTGAAGGCCGGTTACTCTGATTCCTTTACCCTGGCCTTGATCATTAACGCCAGTGACATCGCGTTTCTAATCCCGCCCAGTATCGGGATGATTATCTACGGGGTTATTTCGGAAACTTCTATTGCCGAATTGTTCATTGCAGGCATTGGCCCGGGCTTGTTAATCCTGTTTATGTTTTCGGTGTACTGCCTGATTTATGCGTACAAGAACAACGTGCCCACGGAAGAAAAAGCCAGCTGGAAACAGCGTGCACTGTCGGTACGGGATGCCTCTTGGCCACTGATGTTCCCGGTCATTATTGTCGGCGGTATTTACGGTGGCATTTTCAGCCCTACGGAAGCGGCCGCCGTGTGCGTGCTTTATGCATTTCTGTTGGAATTCGTGATTTTCCGTTCGCTGAAACTTACCGATGTTTACCGGATTGCCAAATCAACCGGCCTGATCACCGCCGTGGTCTTCATTCTCGTTGCTGTAGGTAACGGTTTCTCCTGGATCATCTCCTTTGCCCAGATTCCGCAAGCCATCCTCGAATCCGTTGGCGTCAACGAAGCGGGGCCTGTCGGGGTTCTGATCGCGATTTGTGTCGCGTTTTTCGTCGCCTGTATGTTTGTTGACCCCATCGTGGTGATTCTGGTGCTCACTCCGATTTTCGCGCCCGCGATCCAGTCTACGGGCCTTGACCCGGTTCTGGTGGGTGTTCTGATCACTTTGCAGGTGGCCATTGGCTCTGCCACACCGCCCTTCGGTTGCGATATATTCACCGCAATTGCGATTTTCAAACGGCCATACCTGGAAGTTATCCGTGGCACGCCGCCGTTCATTTTCATGCTGGTGGCAGCCGCTGGCTTGATCATCGCCTTCCCGCAAATTGCGTTGTTCCTGAGGGATCTGGCTTACCCGCAGTAAGCCGGATACCCGGCCAATAACAGGAGACTGCTATGTTTAATCGAATTCTGGCGGCCGTGGATGGTTCCAAAACATCGCTTCGGGCACTAGACAAGGCAATCGAACTGCAACGGCTGTTACCAGAGGTTGAGATTTTCATCATCTGCGTTTACAAGCATCACAGCTTATTCGAAGCCTCCTTATCCATCGGGCGGCCCGACGACATGGACATCCCGGATAAGGTTTTGTCGGAATACGCTAAAGAGGTGGTTAACCACGCGAAAGAGTTTGCGAAGGAGCACGGCGCCACAAAAGTGCGCGGTTTCGTGAAAGCGGGCAGGCCTTCCAAGGTGATTGTGAAGTTCGCCAAGGAAAAGGAGACCGACCTCATCGTGGTCGGTACCAAAGGCACCAACAGCGACAAAGACGGCATGTTTTTGGGCAGCGTTTCTCACCGGGTGGCCTCCCAAGCCAAATGCCCCGTACTGGTCGTATGACGCTTTTCGCGCCACTCTGAACAACCCCGACAGCAGATTTTTGGCTGTCGGGGTATCACGGATATCCGCAAGCTGCGTGAAATTTCACCGTGCTAAACTGCCGCGCCTCTAGGTTACCTTACATTCACAAATCACAAGGCGCTTGTCGATGACCGCAATTGTCGATTTTCTCAACTCTATTATTTGGGGCTATGTTCTCGTTTACGGTTTGCTCGCCGTAGGCATCTTTTTCACCGTTCGCCTCGGCTTTCTGCAGTTCCGTCATTTCGGAGAGATGGTACGCGCCATCCGTGGTTCCCGCGAAAGCGACGTTCACGGTATTTCCCCATTCCAAGCTCTGTGTACCAGCCTCGCCTCACGCGTTGGCACCGGCAACCTTGCCGGTGTAGCAGTTGCTCTTTATCTGGGCGGCGCCGGAGCTATCTTCTGGATGTGGATGGTCGCTCTGGTGGGCATGGCCACAGGCTATGCGGAAAGCACCCTGGCTCAACTCTACAAAGTTCGTGACGGCAAAGGCCAATACCGCGGGGGGCCCGCTGTGTATATCGCCAAGGGCCTGAACGCACCGTGGGCTGCTGCCATTTTCGCGGTTTGCCTGATTATTTCCTTCGGTTTGGTGTTCAACGCCGTTCAAGCCAACTCTATTGCCGATGCCATGCAAGGCGCATTCGGCGCGCCCAAGCTCGGCGTGGGCGTAGTGATTGCAGCCTGTGCGGGTGTGGTGATTTTCGGTGGTCTGCGCAAGATCGTTCGTTTTGCTGAATTCGTGGTGCCCTTTATGGCCGGAGCCTATGTGCTGCTAGCATTGGGCGTGATGGCCATGAACATCACGGAAGTTCCGGGCATTCTGGCGCTGATCGTAAAAAGTGCATTTGGCCTTGAAGAAGCAGCCGGTGGTGCGGTTGGCTCCGTCACAGCGGCTATGCTGAACGGCATCAAGCGCGGCTTGTTCTCCAACGAAGCCGGCATGGGCTCGGCGCCCAACATTGCGGCTACAGCCACACCGGCACCGCACCACCCGTCATCGCAAGGCCTGGTACAGGCATTCGGCGTGTTCGTTGACACCATTGTTGTGTGTACAGCCACAGCCATCATGATTTTGCTGGCAGGTGTTCTGGAGCCAGGTTCAGGAGTGACCGGTACCCAGCTGACTCAGCAGGCTATGGAAGTTCACCTCGGCGAGTTTGGCAGCTACTTCATTGCCGTCGCCATCCTGTTCTTTGCCTTTACCTCCATCGTTGCGAACTACACCTATGCTGAAAACGCTTTGGTGTACTTGAAAGGCGGCAACACACTGGGCCTGACCATTCTCCGCTTAGCTGCTTTGGGCATGGTGATTTGGGGTGGCTACGAAGCCGTCGTCACCGTATTCAATGCCGCAGATGCGTCTATGGGTCTGATGGCGGTGATCAACCTGATTGCCATTGTGCTCTTGTCAGGCACCGTGATTAAGCTGACGAAAGACTATCTGGCTCAGCGTAAAGAAGGTGTAGTACCGCAGTTCAAATCCGCAGATTACCCAGAGCTGGACGAGAAAATCGACAGCACTATCTGGCGCTAATGTGTAATGCCCTGCAGCTTTCCAGTGATAGCTGCAGGGCAACTCTTTCCTTTCCGCGATCTATTGGTCCCCTCGCTTTTGCCGCAAAGTCAGCATCGCTAACAAGCCGGATACGGCCATCAAGAACAACGCCACCGCATTGAGTACCGGCGTAGATCCCTCTCGCAACCGATTGAATAGCGCTACGGTAAGTGGAGTGTCACTACCCGTAAGCATGACCGTGGTATTGAAGTTCTCGAACGACATCAGAAACGCCATTGCCGCCGCCCCGAATATTGATGGTAATAACCAAGGTAAAGTCACGGTGAACCAAGCCACCAATGGCGTTGCACCCAAGTTCAGTGCGGCTTCTTCCAGTTGTGGATCAAACTTGCGCAACCGCGCACCAATTACCAACGTAGCCAGTGTTGTTATAAAGGCCACCTGCCCCATCACCACCAGCGTCATACCCGGTCGAAAGACATCCAGCTCAAATCCCCACAACCGGGACACTTCGTTCGCGGTACCGCTGTAGAACACCAAAATAGAAACCCCCAGAATCACACCGGGAATCACCAGTGGCAACAGCATCAGCAAATACAAGAATTCCTTGCCTCGAAACTGCAGGCGTTCAAATAACACGGCATTGACGCAACCCAGCGCCACACTGCCCAAAGTCACCCAAAAGGCAATTTTCGTACTCACCCACAAAGCATTGAGCAAACCATTGTCATGGAAAAGGCCCGTTCGACCTTCGCTACCATTCGCCAAATACCAATCCAACGTGAACCCTTTCCATGGCAACGAGGGGAACTGGGAATCGTTAAACGCAAAGGCGGCGGTCACCAACAGCGGCATGGCCAAGTAAATAAAAAAAGTCACTAAATAGGCTAGGTAGAGGCCATCAAACAAACGGGAACGAGGTACGGAGCGAATCATAGGTTTACCCCATTACCTTACGAAGAGACTGACCAGACAATTTGAGCCCCAACCACACCATCACCGACGACAGCAGCAGCAACAGAACCCCTAAAGCGGCCCCCTGTTCCCAATTAAAACGGGTAATAAACTGGGTAAAGATTTGTTCCGTGAACCAGGCGCTGTCTTTGCCTCCCATCAAAACAGGGGTTAAATAGCTGCCAAGCGTTAACATGAACACCACTATGCACCCGGAAACAATACCGGGCATGGCCCAGGGCACCACGACTTCCCGCAGCACCGTGGCGTGACCGCCGCCAAGGTCGTAGCCGGCTTCCACCAGATTCTCATCCATGCCATCCAGCGTGGTCACCAGAGGCACCACCATGAACAGCAAGCCGTTGTACACCAGACCGATAATGACCGCGACATCGTTGTAAAGCATTTCCACTGGGCCATCGGCCCAACCCAACGCCTGCAGCCAGGAGCTGAACAAGCCACTTTCACGCAGCAGAATCATCCAGCCGTAAGTACGTACTAACTCACTGGCCCAAAACGGAATCAGGCAAGCCAGAAACAGAATGCCTTTGCTGCGGCCTCGGGCCATTTTGGCGATGTACCAGGCTACGGGGAAAGCCACCAGCAGTGTTAAAAACGTGGTGAACAGCGACATTACCCCGGTGCGAACAAAGGTTCGCCAGTAATAAGATTCCGTGAAAAAATTCTGGTATTGCTCCAGCCCCCACGCCAGCGTATCCCAGCTCTCGCGAACCTGAAACGAGACCCTGAGCATCTGCATGTGCGGCACCAACACCAGCAACACAATCCACAGCAGGAAGGGTGTCAGCAACAGCCAGAGTGACAAACGACTCGCCGAAGACTTCATGACCGATCTGCTCTGAACACCCGAGCCAGCATAGGGTCCCAAGCCAGCTTGATCGCACTATCGGCGTTCAAGGCCGGCGCCGAACCGTCTTGAGGCAACCGAGCATAAATCGGGCTGCCACTGCTCTCCGCTTCAACCCGACTGTTCGCGCCGTCAAAAAGTGTCGCCTTCACTCTGGCTTGCATCACCGAATAGTGGTTATCCGGCCTAGAATCGTTGAACACCAGAGATTCAGGGCGGATGTACAATTCTGCACGTTCGCCGAGCTGAAGGTCACTTGCGGCCACGCGCCCGCGCACCAGCTCGCCGTTCTCCAGCCGAATCTGCGCCAAATTGTCGGCCAGCGAGATGACGTCTCCCGCCAGTCGATTGTTATCGCCAACAAAGCCCGCCACGAACGGGGTCGCTGGTTCCCGGTAGAGTTCTTCTGGTGGCGCCACCTGATCAAAGCGGCCGTCTTTCATCACTGCCACCTGATCCGACATCACCATGGCTTCCGACTGATCGTGGGTAATGTAAACGAAGGTTGTACCGAATTGCTTCTGAAGGTGCTTAAGCTCCACCTTCATTTGTTCCCGTAGTTTAAGATCAAGCGCACCGAGCGGTTCATCCAGCAACAACAGGGTAGGCTTCAGTACCAAACACCGGGCAAGAGCCACCCGTTGGCGCTGGCCACCGGACAATTCCATCGGATTACGGTGTTCAAGTCCGGGTAGTCCAACCTGCTCCAGCACCTCTGAGGTCAGTTTCCGGCGTTCGGCCGCGGGCACTTTCCGGCGTTTCAGGCCATAGCCGATGTTGTCGCCCACTGACATGGTGGGAAACAAAGCCAGATGCTGAAACACCATATTCACCGGCCGGCGATTGGGCGGTACATCGTTCATCCGCTCCCCACGGATATAGATATCACCCTCGTTCGGCTTATCGAAGCCTGCCAGCAGACGCAGCAGCGTCGTCTTGCCGCAACCGGAAGGGCCGAGAATGGAGAAGAACGTGCCTGCCGGCACGTCCAGTGAAATGTTATTGACGGCTTTGTGGGCGCCGAAGCGCCGCACCAGCCCGTTACAGGAAAGATCTGATTGTGTAGCCATACAGATCAGTTCGCCGCTTGAACACGATCCAGCACTTGCCCTTCAGTGGCTTCCAGCCCTGGTGGCACCGGTGGGTACCACTTGATGTTGGTGATGGCTTGCTCGCCAAAGCTGGCGCGGTAAGCATCACGAAGGTCCGCCTTCACAAATTCGTCCGCAGCTTTAGACGCGGTGAAATTACCGGAGGCGTTGGTAATCTTCGCGGCAATTTCCGGCTGCATCACGAAATTAATCCACTTATAGGCCGCTTCTTCATTTTCGCTGCGACGTGGGATAGCAAAGGTATCAATCCAACCCAAAGCACCGGACTCCGGAGCAACAAATTGTATCTCCGGATTCTCTGCATTCAGTTTCCAGCCACCGGCATCCCAAGCCATGGCTGCGGTCACTTCGCCGGTGCGCAGAAGCGACAACAATTGATCGCCACCGGTCCAGTAGGTTTTCACGTTGGCTTTACACTCGATCAGTTTGTCTTCGACCTTCGCCATGATCGACGCATATTCGTCACGATCGTTGTATGCCGCGAACGGGTCCATCCCCATCGCAAACGCGAAGCCCATCAGGGTGGGGCGCTTCAGCCGGTAACTCACTTTGCCAGCGACCGCCGGATCACACAGGTCGGTGTAATCCTTAACCGTATCCGCCACAGAGCTATGCACAATCAAACCACTGGTGCCCCACACGGCCGGAACACCGAAGGACTTACCATTTAAGGCAGTGGCTTCCTGAGTTGCCTTCACCATAGACGGCTGCAGTTGGTCGGTATTGATTCGGCTGTAATCGATGGGTTTGTAGACATTGAACTGACGCTGAACGCCCACGATCCGGTCTTGGCTCGGCTGAGCCAGATCAAAACCGGCACCGCCGGTGGCCCGAAGCTTGGAAATCATGTCTTCGTTGTTCGACAAGGTAATCTTCACATCGATACCGGTTTCGTCTTCAAACTGCGCCACTACCTCGTCCGGCGCGTAGCCACCCCATGTAATAAGCCGGAGCTCTTCAGCTAACAACGGGCTGGCAGCTGTTACGGCCAACAGAGAGGTACACAGCAGTGCCGCATTCCGTGTTTTATTCGCGTTCATGGTCGTTCCTTCCTCTGATTTTTGTAGCGAAGCACTTCGCTAACTTCTTGTTATCAGGAAGTTATAGACCATATATGACGGTTGTGTGAAAACGGCCCACGAAAAAGGGAGGCCGAGGCCTCCCTTTTTCAATTCAATGTGCGAAAACGCCTTAAAGACCAGACTTCAGCTTTTCCCAGTACTTCGCATAAACCTGCAACGCTTCGTCACCGATATCGGTCTGGAACTCGGCATTAATCATGTCTTCCGCGGTGGGGTAGCTGGCGCGATCACTGGCAATCGATTCATCCAGCAACTCACGAGCTGCGAGGTTTGGCGTGGCGTAACCGATGTCTTCACTGATCAGCGCGGAAATTTCAGGCTTCAGTACGAAGCTGATAAATTTGTGCGCGGCCTCCGGATTCTTCGCATTTTTCGGGATTACGAAGCTGTCTAGCCACGCAATGATGCCCTCGGCCGGGTAAACGTATTCCAGAGTCGGCAAAGCGTCACGACCCATTACGGCTTCGCCATTCCAGATCATGCCAATGTCGGTTTCGCCTTCCAGGAAGGGCATACGCGGGGCGTCAGAGTTAAAGGTGCGAACCGACGGCATCAGCTCGGTCAACTTCTCATACGCTTCTTCAATTTGCTCGGGATCGGTGCTGTTGCCAGAATGGCCCAACACACGCAAAGCAACGTGGAACACTTCACGCATGTCATTGGTCAGCACGATGCGCCCTTCGAAGCGCTCATCCCACAGGTCTGCCCAGGCGGTTACTTCGCCTTCCACATCTGAGGTATCTACACCAAGGCCGGTGGTGCCCCACAAGAAAGGCACGCTGTATGCGTTTTCCGGGTCGATGTCCAGGTTGACCAACTCGGGGGAGATATTATCAAAACCTTCGATTTTGCTGCGGTCGATCGGCATCAGAAGATCTTCCTGACGCATTTTGCTGACGTAATAGGTCGATGGCACAGCCAAATCATAGGCTGCGCCGTCGTCCAGAAGTTTCAACCGGGCATACATAGCCTCGTTGCTATCGTACGTCGTGTAAACCACCTGGATGCCGGTTTCCTCGGTGAAACGATCGAGGACTTCCTGCGGCATGTACTCCGACCAGTTATACAGGTTCAACACTTGGGTTTCTTCAGAACTGCTGCAGCCAGTCAGGCCAACCGCCAGCATCGTGGCCAGTGCCAGTTTCTTCATCGTTTACTCCTTAACAGGATCCATTGGGATAACATCAGCATCACCAGTGAAAACACCAGCAACAGGGTACCTAGAGCATTTACTTCCGGTTTCAGACCCACTCGCACCATAGAGTAGATGCGCAAAGGCAAAATTTCATAACTGGGGCCGCTAACAAAGGTGCTCACCACCACATCGTCCAGCGATAGAGTAAAACCGAGCAGCCACCCCGCCAGCAGTGCCGGCATGATCACCGGAATCAACACCGTGCGGGTCATGGTGAAGTCACTGGCACCCAAATCGCGGGCCGCCTCGGGCAAGCGCTCGTCGAAACCACTCAGGCGAGCCATCACCGTGATGACCACAAAGGGCAGACAGAAAGTAACGTGCGCGAGCAGCAAGGACACATAACCCAGTTGCAACCCCACCATCAGGAACAACCCCAGCAGCGAGATCGCCAGCACAATTTCCGGCGACATCATCACGATAAACAACATACCGTTCAGTACCTGCTTGCCGCGGAATCGGTACCGATGCAAGGCCAGTGCCGTAAGCGCACCTATCAGGGTAGACACCGTCGCAGCCGAAAGCGCCAGCCACAGGGAATTCCACATGGCCTGAACCATGGCGCGGTTGCTAAACAACGCCTCATACCAACGCAGGCTGAGCCCACCCCACTCATAGCCGGTGCGTGAATCGTTGAACGAAAACACCACCAGCACGGCAATGGGCACGTACAACAGCAGATAGACGAGAGTCAGGTAGGTCCGGGGCAGCCAGCGGCTCATACGCCGTCCTCCCCGATTCGGCGTTTACTTAACCTGTGGGCAAACATTAAAAATGCCATAGCTAAGGTCAACATGATGCTAGCCGCTGCACCAAAGGGCCAGTTTCGGGCATCCAGGAACTGGTTTTTAATCACGTTACCCACCAGCAAGTTGCGCGAACCACCCAACACGTCCGGCACGAAGAACAAGCCCATGGCCGGCAACAACACCAACATGACGCCGGCCAAAACGCCCGGCAGGGTCAATGGCACGATGACATGGACGAACGTTGACCATCGGCCCGCACCCAAGTCGTGAGAAGCCCGCAGGAAATCTTCGCGCAGATCCTCAAACACCGTGTATAACGGCAAAATCATGAACGGCAACAACAGGTACACCAAGCCAATGATGACGGCGCCCTCGGTGTACAACATCTGCATGGGCTCATCGATGATGCCCATCGCCATCAGACCGTTATTCAGCAATCCGTTGGTCGCCAAAATCAGCTTCAGGGCGTAGGTGCGCACCAAGGAGTTGGTCCAGAAAGGCACGATCAACAGGAAGATCAATAACACTCGATTCTTTCTGGCCACTTTCGACAAGGACCACGCAAACGGGTAGCCGATCAGCAAGCAAATTAACGTGGTCATAGCCGCCATATACAGGGAGTGCAGAAACACATCCAGATAGAGCGGGTTTAGCAGTTGGCGGTAGGCATCCAGATTAAGCGGGAAAGCAATAAAGTTGCTCGGGTCCCGGGTCATCACACTGGCACCAACCACCAACAGGTTGGGGGTAAACACCAAAAACAGCAACCAACCCCACACCAGAACCAACACGGCGGTTCTGAACGGTTGCTGCAATGCGTTACCCATCAATGGAGCCTTCCTCGGTGACAACCGTCGGCTCTTCCGGCAACAACCATTCCCAGCCGTCTACCCAGCTGACTCGGACCGGCTCGCCCAAACGATAGTCGAACGTCGGGTCATCCTCATCGAAGAATTCAGACGCCAGCACTTCGGTGCCGTCAGTTAAATGGATCACCGAATCCAGGGTGCTGCCTTTATAGTTCCGCTCCACCACCTTACCGGCTACGCCGTCGTCATCACCCGGCGCCAGCACCCGGATGTCTTCCGGCCGCAGCAATACGTGCAAGGATTGTCCTTCTACAACGGAAAAGTCTGGTTTACGGAACCTGCGTTTCAAACCGAAGACATCCACAATAATGGTGCCGTCTTCATTAAGGGAATCTACGCGGCCCGGGAAGAAGTTAGTTTCACCCACAAACCGGGCAGTAAAGAGGTTGGCAGGGCGTTCATAGACTTCACGCGGGGTGCCCAACTGCTGAATCAGGCCGTCTTTCAGCACCACAATGCGATCAGACATAGACAAGGCTTCTTCCTGATCGTGGGTGACGAACACGAAGGTAATGCCCAGCTCTCGCTGCAAACGCTTCAGCTCCACTTGCATGGTGCGGCGCAGTTTGTAATCCAACGCGGATAAGGGTTCGTCCAACAGCAACATTTTTGGGCGCTTGACCACCGCCCGGGCGATGGCGACCCGCTGCTGCTGACCACCGGAAAGCTGGTGCGGTTTGCGCTTGGCAAACTCCTCCAGCTGCACCATGGCCAACGCTTCTTCTACCCGTTGCTGAATTTCCGGCTTCGGGCGTTTCTCCATTTTCAGGCCGTAGGCAACATTGTCGAAAACCGACATATGCGGAAACAACGCATAATTCTGGAATACGGTATTCAGAGGACGAGCCTCAGGAGGCGTATGGGTCAGGTCCTGACTACCGAGGGTAATTGAACCATCATCCGGGTGTTCAAACCCCGCCATCATGCGCAGAAGCGTGGTTTTTCCACAGCCTGAAGGACCCAGCAACGTTATAAACTCACCATCAAGGATCTCAAGGTCCAGCGAATCCAATACCTTGCGGTCATCAAATTGCTTAGAGAGTTTACTCAAAGAAAGCAGTGTCTGTTTCATTGGCCGCCGCCTAAAAAGTTAGCAGCGTATTTTTCCAGAAACCCCGGCCAACAAAAAGGGGCGTCAGGGTATTCCACAACCCCGCGCCCCTTGGCCTTACAGGACGGTTTACTGGTCAGCTACGCTGTTCAAATACGCCTTGTCTGAAATGTTTGTCCAGGGACGAACCTGCTTCAGGTATTCGCGTTGAGACGTGATGATTTCATTTGCCAGCTCGTCTTCCGCTGCGAACTCGTTCAGCAAACGGTTCGTGGTCTCGCGAAGTGCTTCGATCACCTCCCGCGGGAATACTTTGTGGGTCACATTCGGATATTCTTCTTTCATGCTAGCCCAGGCAGCCCCACTTTCATGGGTGCTTTGAATGTACATGTCATAAGCTGCTGTGCGCATCGCCACTCGCAGGACTTCTTGGAGGTCCTCCGGCAGCTTGTTCCAGGTTTTCTTGTTTATCAGGAACTGAACTTCGGCACTCGGCTCCTGCCAGCCGGAATAATAATAATCAGCAATCTGGTGGAAGCCCATTCTCAGATCCAGCGCCGGACCCACCCATTCCACTGCGTCAATGGTACCGCGCTCCAGTGAGGTATACAGCTCTCCCGGAGGCAAGTTGGTAACCGCGACACCCAGCTCGGACATAACTTCACCAGCAAACCCGGGCGTCCGGATTTTCAGACCTTTCAGGTCGTCCAGTGAATTAATCTCTTTACGGAACCAGCCGCCCATCTGGTTGCTGGTATTACCACCCGGGAAGGACAACAAGCCGAACGGCTCGTACACCTTCTGCATCAGCTCCATACCCTCGTCATGGTAGAACCAAGCGTACATTTCCGGCGCAATCATGCCGAACGGTGTGGTGGTGAAATACATGGCGTTTGGAATGGTGCCCTTGTAGTAGTACGAGGCGGTGTGCCCCATATCGTACTGACCATTGCGCACCATATCGAAGATGCCAAACGGAGCTTTGTGTTTGTTGGAAGAATCAATTCGAAACTTTAATCGGCCATTGGACATCTTTTCAGCCATGGCGGCCATATTGCGGGACGTATCGCCAAGCAGTCCGGAGTTAGGGCCCCAAGTTTCCGCCAGGCGAATGGTGTAGGTTTTGTCGGCTGCCGCGAACGGGCTGGCGAGAACAGCAACCGCAGCGAGGGCTGCCATAAAGGTATTACGCATAAACATAGTAAAGGGTTCCGTTATTATCGCTTTGGATCACATGTAGTAACCTGTTATTAAACCACAATAAACGGACAGTCTCGCCCTTTCAGCTGCTATGGGCAAGACTGCTGCCGGCATTACACCTTAAACTGAGCGACCAACTCGCGCAGGCTCTCACCCAAGCGTGCCAATTCGTGACTGGCTTCGTTGGTCTGAGTCACACCGGTATCGCTTCGCTGCGCCGCATCAACAATGCGCACCACGTTCTGATTCACCTCTTCCGCGACCTGGCTTTGCTGCTCTGCCGCAGTGGCAATCTGGGTCACCTGATCATGAATCTGTGCGATCGAACCGACAATCGTGTTCAGAGCAGATGTGGCGTGGTTAATCCGCTCAACCGTTTCTTCGGAGCTTCGCCGCGAATGATTCATCCGATCAACCGAGGCTTTGGTTTCCGCTACAAAACCACCAATCATCTCGCCAATCTGATCCGCCGATTCCGCTGACCGGCGCGCCAACTGGCGCACTTCATCGGCGACTACCGAGAAACCACGGCCGTGCTCCCCCGCTCGAGCGGCTTCGATTGCTGCGTTCAATGCCAACAAGTTGGTCTGTTCTGTTACCGCGTGAATCACATCCAACACCTGCTGAATATCACCGGATTTATCAGCCAGCGCATTAATGCTGGCAGCGGTGCTTTCGATTTCACCCGACAATTGTGTGACCGCACCTTGGGCGCTGGCGATGGTCTCGCCCCCTTCACGGGCCATGCGATCTGCATCCGATGCAGCGCTTTCTACTTCGTTGGTGTTACCGGAAATTTGCTGAATGGTGGCGGCCATTTCATTAATCGCCGAGGCAATCTGATCGGTTTCAGAGCCTTGTTCCTGCACCGACTGACTGGTTTCATTCGCCACTCGACTGAGTTCCTCGGCGGCGGAGGCCACCTGGTCGGTGGTGATACCTACCTCGCGAATAGTCGTTTGCATCTTGATGACAAATTGATTGAACCGACGCCCTAACTCCGCCAATTCATCCGTACCATCTTCCGGCAGGCGATGGCGTAAATCGCCGTCGCCATTTGCGATTTCCTGCATCATGTCACTGACGTTCTTCAGCGGCACAGTCACCGTGCGACCAATCAACAACCCCACAATCAGCGCAACGATCACAACAACGATGGTTGCAACCAAGGTAAATAACATGGCCTCGGATATGGTGTCGTCAATATCTCGCTCGGCCGCAGCCAGCACCCGATTAATATCGGTAACATAGACACCTGCACCGATCATCCAGTCCCACCCCGGCACCAGCGTGGTGTACGACAGTTTTGCTTCAATAGCGCCGTTCGAAGCCGGGTTTGGCCACTCGTACTGGAAAAAGCCATCTTGGCTTGCCGCCTGAAACAGATCGCCTACCAGCCGGCGAACCTTAGGATTGGTGGTCGGGCCTTCTTTGTCAGGGCTTGGTGCATACGCCAGATTAAAGACATCCCGGGTGTACGCAAACACGTAATTGGACTCACCAAACGAGATGGTACGAATACGCTTTCGCGCCTCGTTTTTGGCTTCTTCAGGTGAGAGCGCGGGGTTATTTTTAGCCTCTTCAACGACATCGTTAACGGCTTCAATCAGATCCTCAAGCCCCTGCTTCTTTGCTGCAAACAACTCGGCTTCCAGCCGCTCCAGCTCGGCCTGGCCATTGGCGTTAATTTCCATAGCCGTGATCCAGGCGATAGCTCCCGCGGTGAGAAGTACCGGCACCAACACACCAATTAACAATCGAGTTCGTATTCGCAGGGCGCTTATCAGGGGCATATCGGAGACTCCGAGTTATTGTTGGTGTGGGCGATAGCCAATGGGCGGCTTTAGTTGTCATAGGTATCGACCATTATGGCCGCATCTTAAGCGCATTCTCACCAAATTTTCACCTCGGAGTGCAAACTCAGCCCATACGCACCAATTTCGCCTCTAGTAACAGGTTTGGTCCTAGCTTAGCCACCTTCACTGCCTCGGGATTCACACCGAGATCTTTCAGGGCGCTGTGAATGTCATCCATGGCCTCCTCTGCAGGCGCAGCAAGCAACAACTCTCGAACGGCACCCAGAACCATTTTCACGGGAACGGTCATGAAATATCCGGAGATCAGCAACATCATGACCGGGTCGGCATACACCGCCAACGCGGACCATTCGCTGCGCTCTATCAGCCATGCGATAGCAAAGCCGAGCATTACCGCAGCACTTAATACCGTATCCATCAGCCACTGCCCCTGCTCGGCCAGCACCAGGCCAGAGCCGTTGCGGTGACTGGTCCAACGCAAATAAACCCAAACCACCAAACAACCCACAACACTGACAGCGCCGAAAATCAGCGCCATGCTGGCCTCCACCGGGCGGCCACCCTGTAAAATAGACACCACCGCCGATGCAAACGAAAGCACACACACCAACCCAATAACCAGTCCCTTAACCGCAATAACCAGCGGCTCTACGGCACCCATACCGAACGGATAGTCTTCCGTTGCGGGGCTGCGGATAAAGCGTGCCGCATACAGCGACAAAAGGGATAACGCCAAGCTAACCAACGAATAGGCGCCATCGAAAAGAACAACCAGAGAATCGACCCAAAGGCCCCACACGATACCGGCAACCGCAAACAAACCGGCGCCGACCGCAGATAATTTCAGCGCCATATTTTCCCGCGCTAGAGAAGTAAACATTTTGACCTCCTGTGAATAAGCGGCCATATTATCGGGATATATTCGTCGGCGTGAGTCACTGAGCGACGGAAAATCCGTCGGAAAGAAGTCATCGTGAAAGCATCACAAATCAAAACATTTCTATCGGTGGTCGATCACGGCAGCATTGCCTCTGCGGCTCGGCACCTTAATCGCAGCCGCACCACCGTCAGCACCGTATTGGCAGCCCTGGAAGATGAGCTGGGAGTCGGACTGTTCGAACGCAGCGGCAACCAGTTACACCTGACAGCGATTGGCCAATCCATCGTGACCGATTGCCGGCGTTTCGACCAAGTAGCGGGCCAGATTCGGTCACGTTGCCAGCACCATTTAAGCGGTGCGGAGTCGGTGCTGCGCATCGCTCGAGACGATGCGATACCAGAAGTGATCTGGCGAGATCTTCTGAGACATCTGAAACTTAGATTCCCTCAAACCAGCTTGTCGGTGTACTTGGCACCGCCCCGGGAGCTCGCAAACCTGGTCCGAAACCAATCCGTCGACGTCGCCTACGGTTTGATGCCCGAAATGTTGAGCGAGGGCTATCAATGGTTCCGGGAACTGGCTGACGTGCGCATGCTCACCGTCGCCGCACCAGACCATCCGCTGTGCCAGCTGAAACGTGTCACTCAGGATCAGCTCGTAGCCCACACAGAGGTCACTATGGCCTACATGAAAGACGATCAGCTGGTGGCGGAGTCACCTGAAACCGCCAATTATCTCGCTTTCACACAATACGAACTGATTCGGGATGCGGTTATAGAGGGCGCTGGCTGGGCAGACTTGCCCTTACCACTGATTGCAGAGGCACTGAAAAAAGAACAACTGAAAACCATCAACCACCGAAGCGCGCGATGGTGGAAGGTTTTCAGTGCATTGGAAACGGAGCAAGCCCAAGGGGGTGCCGTGGTCGGCTGGCTGGCAAACGAGCTGGAAGCCTATCTGGAAACCATGGCCTAAGGCTGCTCATCCGCCGGGGCGGCAAGATCGCATTTTTTACAATCCAACTCGAACCCCAACATAGATTCCCGGCCTTTGGGGCTGATGACCCACGGCCTATTCACCCAAGGCGGATCATGGCGTACATGCTGGTTATGCCCGCACGCCAGTTGGGCAACCCAATGATCTTCATCATCTTTGTGGTAACCCGCAATCTGCTGTTTCATGCCCGAGCCCTGCCATTCCATGCCGACCAGGAGTATATCGCCAAAGCCACCCAAATCATCACGAAACTGATCAACTTCTCGGTACCCAACGGCTCTTGGAACACATAAATCGCAATTAAAAACTGCAGGGTAGGGTTGATGTACATAAGAAACCCGACGGTAGACAGCCGCAACCGACGGGCCGCACCGGCAAAGGCCAACAGCGGAATCGCCGTAACAATTCCGCTGGACATCAGCAGCAAGGCACTGCGGGAGCTATCCGTCAGATGTGACAACTCCTGGGCCGACAGCCACGCCAACGCCAGCAGGCCGAGCGGTAATAACAAGAGCGTTTCAACAAACAGCCCAGACAGGCCATCCAAATCCACCTTTTTGCGCATCAGCCCATAGGTGCCAAAGCTGAAGGCCAACGCAAGGGTTATCCACGGCAAAACGCCCAACAGAACGATTTGATAAACGATGGCCACGGCAGCCAAGGCAACCGCGGCCACCTGCAACCGGGATATCCGTTCGCCCAGTATTA
Organism: Marinobacter sp. AL4B; assembly: GCF_019916045.1. Classification (NCBI taxonomy): domain Bacteria; kingdom Pseudomonadati; phylum Pseudomonadota; class Gammaproteobacteria; order Pseudomonadales; family Marinobacteraceae; genus Marinobacter; species Marinobacter sp. AL4B. The sequence goes on along the minus strand of NZ_JAILWZ010000013.1, from coordinate 1,118,281 downwards.
GCAGCCCCATGGCCACATTAACTAAAGGTGTCAGGAAGTAACCTAAGCTGGCCTGCATCACTTGCCGGGTTTCCACCGCGTAGATGTAAATACCCCAGTTCAGAGCAATGAAAATGGCGCACCCCAATACAAAACCCAACCGTTTTGGGCGTTTCAAAGCGGTTTTAACCGGGGACCAGCGTTTCAGCAGTGATATAACCATCGCAAGAAACACACAGGACCACACCACCCGGTGAATCAGCACCTCCCAGGCGGGAATCCCCTCAAAGAGCGCAAAATAAAGCGGAAAACTGCCCCACATGGTGTAAGCCGCCAACCCAAACGCCACACCTTTGCTGGTTTCCGAAACTGCCTTGTTCATGAATCACTCACTTGCGCAGACAACACACTTTGTATTTTCGGCCGCTGCCACAAGGGCAGACATCGTTTCGACCCGGTTTGTGATCGCCCTCACTCGTTGCGCCGCTCACGTAGTACCAGCGCCCGTCTTGTTTTATGAAATCAGACTGTTCTTCGAGGTAGCCCCAACCTGAGCCGGCCCGATAAAGCGCCCGGAAATGCACCGTTCCACGATCTGCGTTTTCACTGTTATCCATAATGTTCAGTGACGTCCACGCCGGCGAGCCTTCCAGCGCCAACTCCGGAGGGCGAGTAGATGAGTGCCAGGTCGCCAGCAAGTATTCGGCGTTGTGCTTGACGAAAGCAGCATATCGGGAACGCATCAACGCTTCCGGCGTGGGCGCAGGCTGGCCAAGGTGCCAAGGCTGACAACAACGTGAGTAATCTGCACCACTGCCGCACGGGCAAATCTCAGACGAACTTGCTGCCTCCATAAAGCAATCACTCCAGTAAATATCAGGCATCGCCTGCGCGGCTATTGTCTAATTAGTGACGAAGTACTTGTTTGCGTTTAGTACGCCATGCAAGCACGGTTGCGTGAATTGATCTTATTGCCCGAATGGGCGGAGAGAAATTCGTACTGCTACTACCCGAAACGTTCAGCGACAAAGCCCGCCAAGGCGCTGTATCAATCCAAAGAGCAGGGTCGCGAGCGAATCCCGCTGTATACCGACTGACCCTGCCCCCTGGCACAACCCGATTATCGGCGTTTGGTGACAGCCATGGTCAAACGGGAAACACAGGTCAGCTTACCCTGCTCATTTTCCAAGCGAATTTCCCAAACCTGAGTTGCACTGCCGATATGCTGGGCCTTCGCCGTACCATATACCCAACCACCACTCACTGGGCGGATATGGTTCGCGTTGATATCCAGCCCTACAGCAACAGTACCCTTATCCCTCAGAACACAGTTGGCGGCCATACTGCCCAGTGTTTCCGCTAGCACCACCGAAGCTCCACCATGCAAAACGCCAAACGGCTGAATGGTGCGCTCATCCACCGGCATGCGGCCTTTCACATAATCGTCACCGATTTCGAGGTATTCAATACCCATATGACCGACCGCCGTATTCTTGCTGGCCGCAGTCATCTGTTCAATACTGGGGGTTACTGTCCAAATTGCCATTGTGAAACGTCTCCGGGTTGAACTTTAAACGCATACGTTTGTCATGGGGTGAGTCTATACAGGTAGCATGCTTAGAACCACGCCTTTATAAACGCTTTTACCATTTACTACCAGATCAAGAAAGAGAAGGATCGAAAATGAAAAAAACACGCCTAATCGCCACCGCTGCTCTGGCACTGACGATTGCCCTACCTGCAGCCGCCCAAATGAGCATTGAAGACCAAATCACGGCTCGTAAAAGCGCTTACCAGTTCATGTCATGGAACATGGGGAAAATTAAAGCACAAGCCGTCGATGGCGACGTTGCCTACAACGATCAGCAGATGAAAGCAGCCGCGAACGCCATTGCCGCTGTTGCTAATTCCGGCATGGGCGCACTGTACAGCCCAGGGTCATCCCTGGACAAAGCAGACGACACCCGCTTAAAGCCCGATTTTTTTGAACAACCGGAAAAAGCCCGCGAAGTGGGCATGAACTTTGGCCGTGAAGCCAACAAGCTTCAAGCCGTTGCCGCCGAGGGTGACAAAGCCGCGCTGGCACGCCAGTTTGCCGCCGTGGGCAAGACTTGCAAAGCCTGCCACGACAACTTCCGCGCTAAGTAACGCGGATTACCATCCCAAACTCTGGGGTGGCGGCTCGGGAGCCGGCGGCGGTGACACAAATCGACCGCTGGCACCCAAAACAACCCCTCCGGCCAGCACCAAACACACCAGAAAAGCCACAATCCCCCCACCCTTTGCATCCGATGCGACACCAGCAGTCACCTGTTTTTTACCCGTGATCATTGGCTGCAGAAGATTGTCTTTCTTTACTTTTGAATACCACAGCACCGCCAGAACGTGCAGAGCGACCAAACCGTAGAGGTACCATTCGGTCTGTCGATGCCAGCTGCTCAGGGTATCGCTCCAGTCTGACGACACCAACGAATATAACGGCCCTTGAAAAGATATCTCATCATTAGCAAACAAGCCGGTTACGGCCTGAAACCCGAACAAGCCCAGCAACGCCAACACCGAGAGTGCTCCCAGCGGATTATGACCCACCCCTTGCCACTGCCCCCTGAGATACCGAAAAACCGCTGAGGGCCCGCGCACAAACGAAGCGAAGCGCGCGTAAGTCGAGCCGGCAAAGCCCCACAATATTCGAAAACTCAATAAACCGACTGCAAACAGGCCAAACCGGCCATGCCATTCGGGCATGCCTAATTTCATTGTAATCACCGCACCCACGATCGCCAGCAACAACAGCCAGTGAAACAATCGCGTGGGCAAATCCCATAACCGAATGGTTTTCATACCAGTTCCTTTTCTTTTCGATTCGCTAAGGGACCAAATCGGTCGCTGTTAGTTCCGCAAGCATCCCCACCTGTCGCGCCTCGAGCCCCAGTGTGCCTTGTCTACCCAGCCTTAATTCTATAATCTCATTGGATCGTAAAAGCAAAGTCAGGGGCGGACTGTCGAACGACCGCCCCACCGCATAAAAGAGAGCTTATTCTGCACACGATGTATCGATATATTTTGTTTCTCACATCGCTGCTGTTATCGATACACACACTGGCGGCCAGCTCACCAAGCTCCGGTTCGCCCCGGAATGTCGGCTTTTATTACGGTCACGAAGCCCCTATCGGCAACCTTTATGCTTATGATTGGCTGGTGCTCCAACCCAGCCAGACCACCAACGCCCGTCTCAACTTACTCCACAAAGGCAACACTCGTCCGATTGCCTACTTAAGTGCCGGTGAAATGGCGCATTCGGACCAGGCTGCACAAAGCCTGAAAAAAGACTGGGTGCTCGGGGAAAACACGGCGTGGAAGAGCTATGTGCTCGACATCCGAAAAGAAGATGTGCGCAATTTCATGCTCGAGCAATTGGTGGCTCCGGCCATGGCACGCGGTTTTAAAGGTGTTTTTCTCGATACACTGGACAGCCATCTTCTGACCGATGAAGGCCGGGAGAACCCTGAAGCTTTCGCAGAAGCGCAAGGGCTGTTGATCGCCGCGATGCGCGAACGCTTCCCGGATAGCCGGATCATCATCAATCGCGGCTTCCATTTGCCCGAATCGGCCCATAACAACGTTGATGCCCTTGCTTTCGAGTCTTGGCGCAATGGTTTCGAGGCGGGTGGGCGCCGATACTACAAGGTATCTGATCAAGACCGCGAATGGCTAACGAGCCAACTCAGCCACTGGCGTGAAGCACACCCTGAGCTACCGATCATTGCCATCGACTATGCCCATGCAAAGACCAACGCGTTCGAATTATCGGAACAGCTCCGGCAGGACGGCTTTATTCCGTATGTCTCTGACCACAACCTGAACCGCCTTGGCCCAACCAACCCCGTGGTTAAAAAACGCCACGTTCTGGTTTATCACGACTTGCCAGAAGGCCAATCCGACCGCAGCGCAGCCCATCGACGGCTGGGTATTGTTCTGGAGCGGCTGGGGCTGGTGCCGGTTTACCGCTCCCTCGAACAGCCTTTGCCGAAAGAGCCGGTAACCGATCGATACGCTGGCATCGTCACCTGGTGGGAAACTGACGCAAGAAAATCCCGCTTTTGCCGCTGGGCCGGCAAAGCACAATCGGCCGATTTCCCGGTGGTATTGTTCGGCCTCCGCCCCACTGCAATCCAGTGCAACAAGTTGATGCAAAGCCGTCGTACCGCTGCCCCTCAGGGAGAGCTAAAAGTGTCCGAAGGCCACCCATCCATGGGCAACTTCGAGAGCACTCGTATTCCCTCAGCCGCTTTTGCCCCATTACCCCAACCCGGCGCTGCGAATTCATGGCTAACAGTCACCGACGCGTCCGGCGCACACTACAGCCCGGTTTATACCCACGAAAAAGGTGCCGTCGCCACCGCTGGCTTTATCTTTGAAAAAGGACCGGATGATCAAGCCTATTGGCTGTTTGATCCATTCGCCTTCCTCAAGGAGGCGCTAAAACTGTCCGCGTTCCCCGCTATCGATAGCACTACGGAAAGTGGCCGGCGCATACTCACCGCGCACATTGACGGTGACGGTTTGGTTTCACGTGCCGAACTGCCCGGCCGGCCACTCGGCTCTGAGGCCATCCAGAAAAAAATCCTGCAGGTCTACAATATTCCTCATACTTTGTCAGTGATTGAGGCCGAAACCTCGCCAAAAGGCCTTTATCCTGATGTCAGCGCCGAAGCCGAAGCCAGTGCCCGATCCATGTTCGCAATGGACAAGGTAGAAGTGGCGTCACACTCCTATAGTCACCCCTTTTTCTGGGCCCGGCTTGAGGGCGATACCAGTACCGCGCCCAATCTGGACGAAACTCTTTACGGCTATTCCATGGCTGTGCCTCAATATACGCCCAACGTAAACCGTGAAATCAACGATTCCGTCGCCTACATCAACCGGCGACTGGCACCGAAAAATAAACCTGCATCGGTGTTTCTCTGGACCGGCGATGCCCGCCCCGGGGCAGAAGCCCTAAGAGCCGTGCGCGAATTGGGCCTGGTGAACGTGAACGGAGGCAACACCCACCCGCTGCCTTTCGATTCCGAATTGGCCGGTGTTTGGCCGGATGCACGGCCAATAGGGGATGAATTACAGGTTTATGCACCGGTGATGAATGAAAACGTGTATACCAACCTATGGACTGGCCCGTTTTTCGGCTTTCGAAACGTGATCGAAAGCTTCAAGATTCTGGAATCCCACAACCGCCTGAAGCCCTTGGGGATCTACTATCATTTTTACTCCGGCACCAAGCCCGAGGCGATTCAAGCCTTAAAAGAAATCTACGATTACGCCCTGTCACAGCCGGTAACGCCTCTGTATTTGAGTGACTATGCCAAGCGCGTGCAAGGGCAGTACTATTCCGTTCTGTTGCAGCCAGACGAGAATAGCTACCGCTGGCGTGGCACTCGGCCACCTTCCACCGTTCGGATCAGCCAAAATCAGTATCCCGACCTGGCACTGAGCCGAGGCGTGGCGGGCTATCATGATGTGGGTAAGGTGCGTTTCGTGCATCTCGCCGGAAACGACCCGATGCTAGTTTTAGCATCTGAACCGTCACCAGGTCCCATGCTGGATTCCGCCAACGCACAGCTCGTTAGCTGGCAGCGCAGCCGAAAAAACGGACGCTGGCATATTCAAATGGAATTACACGGCTACCAGACCCTGGATTTTGCGTTGTCGGGCACCTCGCAATGCCGCGTCACAGGAACCAAGCTGAGCCAAAATACCGTCAACGACTTGCTGCACTTCCGTTCGAACACGCAGCAAGCAGGCCGCTTCGAAATGGAGTGCCGTTGATCCATGCGCCAACGTAAACCTGCTTTTTTCAGCATACCTGCATTGCTGGCTTTGGCTGCGCTGATTACGGTGACGTTGTACCTACTGTTTCCGAGGCAGGCAATTTACGAAGACCCCGGATACCTCGAATCACCCGACAGTATTTCTCTCGCCTATCTAGAAACCCTGCTCAAATCTGACCCGGACAACCAGGTGTTGCGGTTGACACTGGGCCGAATGCAACAAAAAGTTGGTGAACACACGAACGCAATCGGCACACTCTCCCCCCTAATCAAGCAAGCCGATGTACCTATCGAGGCTATGTCCGCTTTCACCGAGCTACTTCGAGGGAAATTTTTTCGCGCTCAAACGACGCTAGGACAAGTACTGGTTCGCAACCAACTTGCCACCACGATAAAGCAAGCCCTGTTACAGCCCTATGCCATTGGCGACAAAGAAACGCTCATGGCAGACAACTTGCCACTACTGACGATCAACGATCAACTGATCGTTCGACAGCAGTTCTTTGAACTGGCAACCGGGACCAAACGGCTGAGGGCAGGCCAATCGCTCGCAAAACTTCAGGAGGCAACAGGTAACCCAAGGGACGCTGCCTACACACTGGATTCTGTTTATAAGCTCGTGCCACCCAAGGAAACAGAGGCCTTTGTAGCAAACCTGATACGACTTGATTTGGCGACTAGCAATCCACAGCGCGCCTTACAACGGTTCCTCGCGCTGCACCGGGAAAACAAACTGAATACACAACAATTACGCCAGGGCATCCGCTTGGCCAACTTTGCCGGACAGCCCGACATCGGCAGTCGCTGGTTAGCGCAGCTGGCGAAAGCCGAACCGTCAGACATAGAGATTCAACGTCAGTTGCTGGCGCACCAGCTCGGGCAAAACAACCTGGGTAACGCACTAGAAACGGCACAGCGCATGGAAAGCATTAGCCAGAGCCTCAGCCGAACCGATCAGAAACAACTGGCCCAGCTCTATGAATGGAGCAATCAACCGAAAAAAGCCTTGGCGTATTGGCGCACGCTGTTTTTAGAACAATCCCCGGCTGACAACTCTACGCAAGCTTACGACCGAGCCACCAATCTGGCTGAAGGCTTATTTCAGTGGCCGACGCTGGTTGAATTGCATCAGATTCAGGCCAAGCGTCGGCAGCTGTCCGAAGAGGGTTACATACAACTGACCGATGCACTGGTCAGCGTTGGCGACTGGCAAGCTGCGAACCGGTACCTGCTGGAAGGCACCCAACAATATCCCGCCAGCTCCACTCTCCGGCAACGTGAACTTGCCCTGTTAACAAACAATCGCCAGTTTTTTGAGGCGATTGATCTGTTGGAAACGGCGCCGAACCTGACCGATGAAGAACAAGTTCAACTAGCCAACCTGCATTGGCGCACTCGAAATCCGGAAGCCGCTTTAGCCGCGTTGGATTTCACGCCTACAGAGCCAGCATTAGCACAGGAAGTCGAAATCATGCGACTGGATCTGGCCCGCATTCTGAATCGAACCGATGTTCTCGAGCAGTACTACCATCGAATCATCACTCAGCCTGCAGGAACGTTGACGGTCGATACAAGAGATCAACTGATTGGCTATTCCTGGCAATTCGGCACTCCTGAAGAAACACTTCGTCTGAGTGAGGAGCAATATCAGGAAACCGGAGAAACCCGCTATCTGGCCATCACCGCCGAGCTGCAAGCCTCGCTTGGCCGCTTCAAGGAGTTGTCCAAATCGCTTAAAACCTGGAACGAACGCTTAGGCCAAACAAAACGCGACCCGCTGTTCTGGCGACTCAGTGCACGCATGCACCAACACCAGAACAAGACCGCAGCAGCTCAACAAGCGTATGTTCAGGCCTATCGCCTAGCACCTGAGAACACCGGAATACTGGCCAGTTGGGGCTGGTTCCTGATCGGTCAACCTGAGCTTTTACCCGGGCGCTTACCTCGCATCTTAGCCATGCTGGAGGACTCACCCGCAGCCAATGATTACGCCCTTCAAGTTTATGGCCACTTCGCATTGGGGGAGCCCGGGAAAGCGAACGCCTGGTTAAGCGCCGCACGCCAACAACTATCCGATGAACCAAACCAACTGCTGGCTCTGGCCGATTACTCAGAAACCTACGAAACCGGTAAACATGCGGAAGCCGACGCGCTGCGGCAACAGGCCATTCTGCACGCCAGCGAACGCGAAACGCTGCCCCCGGATGTGACCGACCGTCTTTATGCAAAGCTCCGGGACCCGGAACAATCACCTCGCGAACCGCTTTACCAATCCGACAATCGGGCCTTGCAAGCAGGTATCGAGCTACGGGACCTCGGTGGTTTCTCTCTGAACACTGCTGGCGTATCCGGCCAATTCAGTCACGACCGATACCGCTGGCTATTTTCGGCGGAACACAGCAGCGCCAACGATCAGGGCCAGCTCAAACAAACGCCGAAACCGGGCACGGGCGGAACACTGCAATGGCAGAACAACTTTGTGGATCACTTGTTCACCGCTGAAATCGGCACCTACACCTTCGCGGGCGGAGAGCAAGCAGCCGGCCAGATCAAGCTAGACAGCCAACCCACTGACAGCGTGACACTTTCCGCCAGCGCCGCCTTTAACGAGCGCGTCAGCGACAGCGCCGAGGCCTGGTGGCTTACCTCAGGCAACCGACTGTCGCTTGCCACTAGCTACACCCCGTGGTCCAGACTGACGGTCAGCGGAAACCTTGATTACCGTACCATCGATGAAGCCTTCGGTGGTCAGATAGGCACCGGGTACAATGCTAATCTGCAAGCCACCCATCGTCTGTTCGAAAGTGATCCCGCTTGGCGTCTGTCACTGAACTATCAACACCAGTCTTTAGACGTTGGTGACGATTTGTCATCTAAAACCGTGTCTCTACTGGAAACGCCACTCGCTCCTGGCGACTTGCTGAGCGAGGATTATGAGCGCATTGGTTTTACATCCGAATGGTCCCACGGTGAACCTCATGCTCTGTATCGAACCCGGCCTTCGCCTCGTTACTTTTTAGCGTTGGACACCGGTTATGTGCTTTCCAACGCAAGCTTTGATTTTGGTGCCCGTGTCGGCCTGGGCTGGCGCGTATTGGGCGATGACGAATTAGCTCTGTCCGCTGGCTACAGCTCCGACAGTCTGGGCGGTCAACCCCGTGCAAACGCAAAATTTACGTATACCCTTTATTTAGGTCATTAACAGGAGTTTTTATGATGCTCATGCGATCCCTTACTCTCGGGCTTTCTCTGGCCTTTATGGCCGGTTGCTCAGTCATGCAAAGCCAAACCCAATCCGAGCCTGTCGATCTCGATAGTCGCTTTGCTGTGATTCCGCTGGGCAACCTGTCGCAGACACCGCAAGCCGGCGACCAAGCGGCCAGCATTCTCAGTGCCTTGCTTCGCGCTCGAGGCGCTTCTGAAGTTGAGCTTTACCTCCCAGCTGACGACAATCCACTGATTTACGATAACCACGATCGCCAGCAAGATGCGATTGCCACGGCTATGGATCAAGGCGCTGACATCATCGTGGAAGGCACCGTTGATGAATGGCGCTACAAGAATGGCCTCGACGGCGAACCGGCCGTTGGCCTTACGCTGGTGTTCCGTGATGCCGAAGACAACTCAGTGATCTGGTCCGGCACCGGAGCCCGCACCGGCTGGGGCCGAGAGGGCGTGGCGGTTGCCGGCCACAAAGTACTAGAAGATCTGCTGGACGAAATGCCTGTAATCGAAGCGGCGCGTTAAACCGACATGACAAAATCCGACGTATACGGCGATCTTGGTCTCTCAAGCAAAGAAACGGCAGTGTGGGTGAAGTGGCTGGAAACCATTCTCATGACCCTGCTCTTTCTCGCTGTAGGGGTTTGGCTGAACCCGGAAAACCCGTTGTTTATCGGGGAAACCTTCCCGTGGCCGGTGCTTGCTGCGTTGGTTGCTGGCCTGAGATACGGGTTCATGATGGCCCTGGTGTCTTCCAGTCTCATGTTCACCGGTGCCGCACTGATGTATCGGGCCAGCGTCGTGCCGGGCGAGCAGCTGCCTTACACCTGGGGGGTTGGCATTCTGGCAACCAGCTTACTGGCCGGAGAGTTTCGGGATTACTGGGACCGGCGCATTGAAAAACTGGTCGCCGCCAATCAATACCGCCACGTGCGTTTGGAAGAATTTACTCGTAACTTTTACCTTCTCAAAGTTTCCCATGACCGTCTCGAGCAGCAGCTTGCCGGTAACTCCAACAGCCTTCGCGAAGCGTTGCGGCGGCTGTATAGCGAGATTTCTCATGCCCGGGGTACCGGACTCAACGCAGAAACCGGAGCGCTGATCATGCGTTTGCTGGTCCGCTACGGGCAATTACAGGTAGCGGCAATCTACCCGATCCACGCAGGTGAGCTGGCAAAAGAACCCATCGCAACCGTGGGCAACTCAAGTCCGCTTGATCCTGATGACCCTCTGTTAGTGCATGCACTGGAACAAAGAACACTGGTTTCGGTGCACACCGAATACCGCAACAACCTCGGCGATCTGGATACTCAGCTGCTACTCGCGCTTCCTTTGATTGATTCTGAACAGCACATGATCGGCGTTGTCACTGTCGAGGCCATGCCTTTTTTCAGCTTTCAGCCGAAAACACTTCGCCTACTGGCAATCATGACGGGACACATGACCGATATGTTGCTGGAACACAGCCAGGTTTCTGGTCAAGTACAGGCTGATTGGCGTCACTTCCTGTTCCAGCTTGCGCGGGTAAATAGCGACGCCCGCGACCACGACCTGCCTTCCACGCTTGTGCATTTCAACTTCAACAGCGCAGCTTCAGCCACTCACGTTTACCAAATGATGCAACAGATGCGTCGAGGCTTAGACGTGATTACTCAGCCCCCAGAAGCGGAAGACACCCAAATTGTCGTATTACTGCCGCTGACCGACGAGCTTGGCGCTGCCGCCTACTTGCAGCGTCTTGCCGATGCCGTGCAGCAGCAATCCGGGCGTTATCTTGAATCGTTCGCCCGCATTCAGCAATTGCCGTTGGGACAGAAGACCCATCCCACAGAATGGCTCGAGCGCCAACAAAAGGAACTGGCATGAGCGGTTGGCTCATTTCGCTTGGGCTAACGCTGGAGGCCGGTGGCCTCGCTGCGTTGTTTACCGACCTGCCTTCACTGCTGGCGCTGTCAGCCTATTTAACAGCGCACGCATTGGCAACATTGGTGTTCACAGTGGTATGCCTGCCACTTTTACCCGCCAGCTATAGACGCAAACTGATATTATCTGGTCTGTTTCTATTCACCCTGCAATTCGCCATGCCCGTCATCGGCAGCATTGGCGTGTTCGCCGGCATTTTGCTGCCACTTCGCTTGCCCCGAACCGAGCGACATAACCCTTGGCAAGAAACCGACATACCCGAGTTGCCTTACCGACCGGTGGATATGGGTGATCAATTGGGTTTTAGTGACGGCGGTCTGCGGGAAGTGCTGCGTGAGGCAAGCTCGTCCGAAAAACGCCTGAAAGCTTTGCTCGCGTCTCGGCAATTAACTGATCAGGAAGCCGTCGATATTTTGAAAGAAGCACTCAAAGACCCTTCCGACGACATACGGCTGTTGGCTTATTCGATGCTAGAACAAAAGGAAAAGCAACTTGCCACCCGTGCTCAGGAACTGAAAAAGCTGCTCGACGACCCCGAGCATCCTGACCGGCACCGACTGACCCGCCGACTCGCCCACACTTGGTGGGAAATTGCGTATCTGGGCCTTGCCCAAGGCGGGCTTAAACAGTATTACCTTGAGAATGCCCACCGTGTTCTGGTCAAACTGACCGAGGCAAAGTCGTTTCACAACGACTGGCGTTTGCTAGGCCGTATTGAGTTGGCGCTGGGCCATACCGAAGCCGCCAGCAACGCATTTGAAGCCGCGCTGACTAACGGCGCCCCCCCCGAGCTGATATATCCGTACCTGGCCGAAGTCGCTTTTCTGGCACGAGACTTCCAAAAAGTGCGTTTCCATCTGGCCAACTGTTCACGTTTCGGCCCGTCCGCACCGGTAAAGGAATTAATGGAGGGTTGGCTATGATCTGGCGAAAACCGGCAGCACCGGAAACATCCATTGCCGACATTACATTGTTGCTTGAGGGCACCTATCCCTTTGTCCGGGGCGGCGTTTCGTCCTGGGTACATCAAATCATCTCTGGCTTACCCCAATACCGTTTCTCGCTGATCTTTCTAGGCGGTGACCGCAGCCATTACGGTGAACAACAATACCAACTGCCCGAGAACGTGATTCATCTTGAATGTCACTATCTGATGGACCCGTTAGTGGAATCGAAGCCGAAAGCCCGCAAAGGCAATCGGGCAGCGTTCGACACCCAGCGCAAGCTACACAGCCAGCTTCGTAACAAAGCCCCTGTACCGAAAGGGGTATTCAGTGACATTTTTCAAAGCCTCGGCCGCAAAGGTGGCATCAGTAAAGAAGACTTTCTGCACAGCGAAGAAAGTTGGAAGGTGATCGACGAAAGTTATAACAAATATTGCACAGACCCTTCGTTCATCGATTATTTCTGGACCATCAAAATCATGCACGGGCCGCTTTTTCGAATCGCCGAAATTGCCCGGAACATTCCGCCCACCCGGGCGGTTCATGCGGTGTCTACCGGTTACGCAGGCTTGATGGGTGCCATGCTAAAAGAGACTCGGGGTATTCCTTACATTCTGACCGAGCACGGCATCTATACCAAAGAACGCAAAATCGACCTGTCACAGGCTGATTGGATCAAAGATGTTACCGATAAGGTCAGCACCAACCTGAATGATGATTTAGGGTACATTCGCAAACTCTGGATCCGTTTTTTCGAATCTTTGGGGCGTATGTCCTATCAAATGGCCGACCCCATCATCTCGCTCTACATAGGCAACCAGCAACGCCAGCTCGCCGACGGCGCAGAACCGGCTCTCACCCAGATCGTTCCCAACGGGATTGATCCCAGCCGGTTTGAAGGCGCTTTGGCTGCCCGTCCCGATGAAGTGCCCATGGTAATGGGGCTTGTCGGGCGTGTGGTTCCGATCAAAGACATCAAAACCTTTATCCGGGCCATGCGCGCCGTTTACGAGGTGATCCCCAACGTGGAAGGCTGGATCGTCGGGCCGGAAGAAGAGGACCCTGTCTATGTGAAAGAGTGTCGGGAATTGGTCAGCAGTCTGGGCTTGGAAAACTGCGTCAAATTCCTGGGATTCCAGAACGTAAACGACATCCTCCCGAAGCTGGGCCTGATGGTGCTGACCTCGATTTCCGAAGCCTTACCCTTGGTGATACTGGAAGCCAATGCCGCGGGCCTGCCTTGCCTTGCCACCGATGTGGGTGCCTGCCGTGAGTTAATCGAAGGTGGCACCGTTAAAGACAGACGTTTAGGAAGTAGTGGCGCGGTGGTGCCCATCGCAGACCCGGAAGCCACCGCCAGAGCAGCCACCCGGCTTCTGCTGGACAAACAACGTTGGCAAACAGCCAGTGCCGCCGGGCTGGCTCGCGTTAAACAATTTTACACCTTGGAATCTATGTACGATTCGTATCGAAACATTTACGACACGGCGTTATCGGCCGAAAACCGGGAAGACTGATGGCGGGTATTGGATTCGAACTCAGACGCATACTTAAACGCGACAGCCTTAGCAGTCTGATCGGCGCCTACGGACTTGCCAGCGTCATCAGTTCAGGCCCTTGGGTGCTTTCGGTACTCGGAGTGATGCTGATCGGTATCGTCAGCCTGACACTGGCGGTCCGTGATTTAGAGATCGTGCAGTTTTTAGTGTCGGTGACCTACCTGATGGCCATCTCACTGGTGCTTTCGGGGTTATTCCAACATGTGTTTACCCGCTGGGTGGCCGACCGGCTCTATGAGAAGCGCAACGATCTGATTCTGCCCAATCTGATGGGCGTGCTTTGGCTCTCAACCCTACTGGCACTGCTGGGCGGGTTGCCGGCAATACTATTTTTGCTGCCAGACACCAGCACGCTGTATAAGTTGCTGATGCTGGCCAATTTCGTGGTGCTGTGTAACCTCTGGCCGGTTACCATCTTCCTGTCAGGGATGAAATCCTATTACCTGATTGTGGTGCTGTTCGCCGTTGGCTACACCACCGCGATTGTCGCCGCTTTGCTGTTATCCAGCCTAGGCCTTGAGGGTCTATTAGGCGGTCTGCTTCTGGGGCACAGCCTGTTGCTGTTCAGTTTTCTGTTCAGCATCATTCGACAATACCCCAGCGACAAGTTGATCGATTTCAGCTTCACCCGGCGCTCACAAGTGTTCCCTACGCTGATTGCAACCGGGCTGTTGTTCAACGCCGCGGTCTGGGCCGACAAGTTCATCTTCTGGTTCCACCCGGACACCTCGCAGCACGTGATTGGCACTCTGCGGGCTTCGGCCATCTACGATCTTTCAATTTTTCTGGCTTATCTGGCCATCATTCCAGGCATGGCGGTGTTTCTCGTCCGTATGGAAACCGATTTTTCTGAAGCCTATGACCGTTTCTACACCGCCGTCCGAGAAGGCGATACCCTCGCCCACATTAACGGCTTTCGGGATGAGATGGTGCGGGTAGCGCGCAACGGCATCTACGAAATCTGTAAGGTGCAAAGCTTCACACTGATCATTCTGTTCATCTGGGCCGACGAGATTCTCGCCGCTATCGGTATCTCCACCTTGTATCTGCCTATGTTCTACATCGATCTGGTATCAGTGAGCATGCAGCTGATATTGCTGGCGATCCAGAACGTGCTGTTTTATCTGGATTCGCGCCACATCAACGTGTCTCTGTGCGTCATCTTTTTCGCCAGCAACCTGATTTTCACCTTAACCACCATCGAACTGGGCGCAAATTTCTACGGTTACGGATACGCAGGCGCGACCCTCCTGTCATCGGTCATCGGGCTGGCATTGCTGTCCCGTAAATTTGACCGGCTTGAGTACGAAACCTTCATGTTACAAGGGCGCTAACCGCAAGCCAGGTAATTGCGCTGCTCGTCAAAGCTTCAGAGCGCGTATCTGGACAAGCAACACGAACCGTAGGATCCTAAAAGATATTCTAAAAATAATACCGAGACGGCTGACTGGAAGTGCATCCGCAGACCGCCCCGATCCATGATCGTGAGGATACCGCAGTGACAGAGGCAATAACTCCAAAAAAACTCAAACCCAGCACCATCCGAATCG
Source organism: Marinobacter sp. AL4B (assembly GCF_019916045.1). Taxonomy (NCBI): domain Bacteria; kingdom Pseudomonadati; phylum Pseudomonadota; class Gammaproteobacteria; order Pseudomonadales; family Marinobacteraceae; genus Marinobacter; species Marinobacter sp. AL4B. The sequence continues at coordinate 1,103,279 of NZ_JAILWZ010000013.1, read as the reverse complement.
GCACCCGATACCGAGCTAACCGTTTAAAAGGCCCTTACGATGCCATCGTCATCGGTTCCGGCATTGGCGGACTAACAGCTGCGGCATGTCTCGCCCGCGCAGGTAAAAAGGTTCTGGTTCTGGAACAACATTACACCGCAGGTGGCTACACTCACAGTTACGCCCGTAACGGCTACGAATGGGACGTGGGCGTTCACTACATTGGTGATATGGGCGTGAGCACCACGCTTGCCCGTCGCTTGTTCGACTACATCACCGATAGCAATCTCAAGTGGGCTCCGATGGATGAAAACTACGACCGCTTTTTCCTCGGTGATAAAGTCGTTAATTTGCGGGCGGGCAAAGAAGGCCTTCGACACTCCTTACTGAACGCGTTTCCGGAAGAGGGCGAAGCCATCGACCGTTACGTGGCTCTGCTCGATCAGGTTACCAGTGGTATGCAGTGGTATACCCTGTCTAAACTCTCGCCGTCGCTGATTAGCCCCTTCGTCTCTAAAGGCTTGAATAAAGTCCTGCCGGACTGTTTCAACCGCACCACGTACGATGTACTGAAGGAGCTGACCGATAACGAAGAACTCATCGGCGCCATCACCGGCCAATGGGGCGACTGTGGTGTAACGCCCAAGCAGTCCAGCTTTATGATTCACGCCATCATCGCGAAACATTATTTGCACGGTGGCTATTACCCGGTCGGCGGTGCATCCGAAATTGCGAAAACCATCATCCCGGGCATCCAGGCCGCAGGCGGTGAAGTATTTACTTACGCCGATGTCACCGACATTCTGATTGAGAAGGGCAAAGCCGTAGGCGTTCGCATGGCCGATGGCGAAGAAATCCGGGCCCCGAAAATCATCAGTGGTGCCGGGGTCATCAACACCTATGAGCGGTTGCTGCCAAAAGAAGTCTCGGAAAAGGTCGGTTATCCACAAGACCGTAAGCACATTAAACCGTCCATGGCACATATCGGACTGTACATCGGCCTCAAAGGAACACCGGAAGAACTCGGTTTGCCTCGCACCAACTTCTGGATTTATCCAGGGCCCGACCACGATGCCAGTGTGGGCAACTTCCTGAAAGACCCACACAACGCACCTTTCCCGGTGGTGTATTTGTCGTTTCCCGCAGCAAAAGATCCGGATTACCAGAATCGCTGGCCCGGCACCTCAACGCTGGAGGTGGTGGCACCTACTTCCTGGGAGATGTTCGAATGCTGGCAAGGAAGTACCTGGGGCAAGCGCGGCGAGGATTACGAGGCCCTTAAAACCGAGATTACCGACAGGCTGCTAGAAGAAGTTTATGACAAGCTGCCTCAGCTACGCGGCAAAATCGATTACGTAGAAACGTCCACCCCGCTGTCAACCGCCTGGTTCTGCCGTTACGAGGAAGGCGAGCTCTACGGTCTGGACCATACCCCTGAACGATTTGAACAGCGCTGGCTGAAGCCCAAAACCGACATCCCCGGCCTGTACCTGACCGGGCAGGACATTTTGACCTGCGGACTTGTGGGCGCGATGATTGGGGGGTTAATTACCACGCTCTCCATCCAGGGCCTGAAAGGCGCCGGATTGGCCAAACGTATTTTCGTAGGCTAAAACTGATAGGTATAAAGCGATGGCAGTGTTTTCCAAAAGGACCGCAGAACAGCAACTAAATCAAGAAGCGGGCAAGGTCCGTAAAGACGATCTGGAAACACTGCTGCAACGGCAGGAGGCGATCGAGGCCAAAGTGAAAAGCAGCGGCCGCCTCCAGCGCTTCGGCACCGACATCAAACTGATGTTTTCCCTGATCCGGGATTATTGGAACGGTCGTTACCGCGCCGTGCCATGGAAAACCATTGCCGCAGTCGCAGGCGCTTTGCTGTATGTGTTGAATCCGCTCGATCTGATCCCGGATCTAATTTTTGGGTTTGGCTTACTCGACGATGCAGGTGTAGTGGCTCTTTGCCTGAAGCTGGTGGAATCGGACCTTCACAAATACGCAGCGTGGAAAGAATTGTCGGAAAAACCAGAATAAAGACCAAAGCAAATTGATCGTTTTGTTAACTAAAGGTAATCTCACTTCTCGTCCTTTTCGCAACCAATAAACTCTCCGGAGCGCTCGTGGATTTCGCTACTCTGATCGGCCTTGTCGGCGCCATCTTACTCATCGCTTCTGCCGTGATTCTTGGCGTTTCTCCAGACGTTTTTGTCAATTCAGCGTCTCTGCTGATTGTGGTAGGCGGCAGTCTTTTGGTGGTATTAGCCAAATTTAGCATTCCCCAGTTTCTCGGCGCTTTCAAGGCCGCAGCTCGGGCATTCAAGTTCAAACTTCCGGAAACTCAGAACAGCATCGAAGAACTGGTCGAGATTGCCAGCATTGCCCGTAAAGAGGGGCCGCTGGGTCTGGAGGGCCGGGAGGTCAGTTCCCCGTTCCTCGCCAGTGGCATCCAGATGCTGGTCGATGGTCAGAACGACGAAACCATCAAACAACTGCTGGATAAAGAGCGATTGATGACCCTGGATTACAACCGCTCCGGTTCCAAAGTCTTCACCGCTTTGGCTGACGTGGCCCCGGCGATGGGCATGATCGGAACGCTAATCGGTCTGGTACAGATGCTGTCCAACATGGAAGACCCGAAATCCATCGGGCCGGCCATGGCGGTAGCACTGCTAACCACGCTTTACGGTGCGATGATCGCCACCATGATTGCCTCGCCCATTGCCGACAAGCTCTCGCTGCGGATGACCGAAGAGGCTCGCATGCAAATGCTCTACACCGACGCTCTGGTGGCCATACAACAAGGTACCAACCCCCGCGTTATCGAACAGATGCTTTCGAGCTATTTGCCCCCGAATCAGCGCGATAAAGCACCTGAGCAAGAGGCGAGCGGCGGATAAGCACTATGGATGAGCTGCCAGAAGAGGAAAAACCGGGAATCCCGGCGTGGGTTGTTACCTTCGCCGATCTGATGTCTTTGCTGATGTGCTTCTTCGTGCTTTTGTTGTCGTTCTCCGAGATCGACGCAATGAAGTTCAAGCAGATTGCCGGCGAGCTATCGAAAGCTTTTGGTGTGCAGCGCGAGGTGCCCGCTTTGGAGATACCTCAAGGGACCAGCCCTATTTTTGACAAGTTCTCCCCGGCTCCGCCCGAGCCGACAGTGGTCAATGAAATCCGCCAAACCACCACCGATCAGAAACCCGAGCTGGAGACGCTCAAGAGCCCGACGGAGGAAGCCCGGGAAGAGGCTGCAAAGGAAGCGCTCGAAGCCAACGCAGCACGTATTCGTGAGGTACTGGCTGAAGCGCTTGAAGACGGGCGAATTACAGTCGAAGCCGACTTAGATCAGCACCGTATCGTTATTCGGGTTGAGGAAAAAGGGTCCTTCCCGTCAGGTTCGGCAGAGCTAACCTGGGAGTTCGAAACCTTGCTACTGGAAATGGCTGAGGTACTGGCGGATATTCCGGGCGAGCTGACGGTCGAGGGTCACACCGACGATATTCCAATTCGCAATTCCCGTTTTTACAGCAACTGGGATTTGTCAGCGGCCCGCGCCGCAGCCGTTGCCAATGCGTTGCTGGCAACCGGCGGGGTTGAGCCCACGAGGCTGGCCGTTAAGGGGCTCGCGGATACCGAACCGCGGGTTGAAAATGACTCCCCAGAAAGCCGCGCCAAGAATCGCCGGGTCGAGATTATTGTTGATATGTACGAACCGCAAGAAGAAGAGCGCATGCGCCTGAGGGAGCTGATTCATAGGAGTAGCGAACAGGGCGAAACCATCATCGATGTTCGCTCCGCCACGCCCGGAAGTGCTCAACCCACGACAATAGGGCCGGAATAACCAGCAGCACCAGCACCGTCGACAAAGCCAGACCAAACGCTATAGACGTGGCCATGGGAATCAGGAACTGAGCTTGCAGTGATGTCTCGAATAACAGCGGCATCAACCCGCCAATGGTAGTGAGCGAAGTCAGTAGCACTGCGCGAACCCGCTGAACGACTGCTTCGTTCAACGCATCGGTAATCTCGAGCCCCTTCTGCCGCTGTTGATTGTAAAAGGCCACCAGAATGATTGCGTTATTCACCACAATTCCAGACAGGCCAAACAGGCCGAATAACGACAGGATCGTCAGTTGCAAGCCCATCAACCAATGCCCCAGCAACGCGCCCACCAAGGCAAACGGAATGATCGCCATGACGATCACAGGCAGCAGCCAAGAGGCAAAAACCCACGCTAATACCACGTACATCAGTCCGACACCGATGATCAGCCCTGCTTTCATATCATCCATGGTTTCACGCTGGTCGGCGGACCGGCCTTCGAAGCTATAGCGCACGCCATACCGGCTGGCAACATCAGGCAACACCTTGGCTTCCAAGCTTTCTAACACCTGGTCTGTGGTGGCTATCCGGGTATTTAGCGCCGATGTCACCTCCACAGCTAGCTTACCATCCGCATGGCGCAACGCCTGAAAACCCTGACGATGATCCAGATTCATCACCTGCATCAAAGGAACAAAGCGTCCATCCGGAGCACGCACGGTCATACGTTCCAATGTGGAGTATTCTTCGCGTTGGCTTTGCGGTAGCTGCACGCGCACTTCAATCTCGTCGCGGCCTTGTTGATAAATCTGCGCCACACGACCATCAAACGCCGCTCGAAGCTGCCGGCCCAGGTCAACCGTGGTCAAACCCAGAGCCTCGCCATAGGCGCTCACTTGATAGATCAACTGCTCCCGTCCCCAAGGCATGTCATCTTCCACATCCAGCACGCCGGGCAAAGTACTTAAGGCTTGCGCCAGTTCATCTGCGGCTTTTTTCAGGTCGGGCGCATTATTGCCGGTCAATCGCACATTCACATCGCGCCCCGGTGGCCCGGCCTGTCGTTCGGTGATGTTCAAAGCATCCAGGCCAGCAGGTAAGTTCAGTCGGCTGCGCCACTCTCGGATAAAATCCGGATTACGGACCGAACGCTGATCAGAAGGCACCAGCTCAACCAACATCGCACCCAATTCATCGTCGTTTCGAGAGCTACCTTCGGCACCTAAAGTGGCGCCATAGGTGGTTACCGCGTTTAAAATCAGACCACCCCCAAGGGCCTTATCGGTTTCTGCGAGCGACTGCTGCATATCGTGAATGAAGTTCTCTACGGTGCGTTTATCCGTGCCGGCAACAAAACTGGCGTTAGCATAAAACACCGAAGGTTCCGGCGTCGGAAAGAAATTGAACCCCAGTCGCCCGCCAGCCAACAAACCCGCAGTCAACAAAGCCAGCGCCACCGCTGTGGCAACGGTGGCGCCTCGGTGTTCCAGACTGCTGCGGGAAAATTGTCGAAACTGACCGTGGCGAAAACGGTCAAAACCCTGTTCAAATCGATCTCGAAAGCGAGTTATGAGATTCCGGTGATCGGCGCCGCCTTGATCTGGTTTAGTCGTGGTTATAAAAGCTCGCCGCAAGTGTGAAGGCAACACTATGAAGCATTCCAGCAGCGATGCCACCAACACACAGATCATCACCAGCGGAATATCTCCCAAGATATTGCCGATAATTCCACCCACCACCAACAGCGGCATGAACGCCGCAACGGTTGTCATTGAAGAAGCCAGTACCGGCCAAACCATCCGTTTAGCAGCCCCTTCCGCAGCATAAATAGATTCTTCCCCCAATCGCGCGTGGGCGTCGGCGTCTTCACCCACCACAATGGCGTCGTCCACGATCACACCCAGCGCCATGATCAATGCAAACAACGACATCATGTTGATGGAGCCACCCAACAGCCACAGCACCGCTAACGCCGCCATAAATGCCGTGGGGATACCAATAGCAACCCAAGCTGCCACACGCCCGGGCAAGAACAAATACAACAGGGTGATAACAATAACCAAACCACTCAAACCGTTGTTTACCAACAAGGAAATTCGGTCTTCCAGCAATTGCCAGGTTTCGTCGTAAACGTCGAGTTTGATAGTAGGCGGCAAGCCCGAGCGAGTATCCTCCAGCCAACGCTCCAACACTCTGGCTGCCTCCAGAGAATTACCGTTCTCCACTCGCTGCAATTGCAGCTCAACGGCGGGATGGCCGGCATTTTCCATCACCGTCTGGTTGTCGCGACTCTCTTGATGGATGATGGCAACATCACCCAGTTGCAGCCGGATACGATCGTTACTCAGAAGAGGTAACGCTTCAAATTCTTGAGGGCTCCGGCGCTGCTCCACCGAGCGTAGCTCCCGGGTCGCATCCTGTTGAGCCATCATTCCAGCAGGGAGATCTCTAGATACTGATGCGACCCGGTCAGCGATTTGCTCCAACGTCAGCCCCAAGGTTTCAAGGCGATCTACCGGCACGTCGATACTAATTTGCTGTTCCGGCAAACCGCGGATGCTGATCCGGTCGATGCCCCGACTCAGCAGCTCATCTTCAAAGCGATACACCATGTCACGCAGTTCACTGCGATCCACGTCGCCGTATACCAGCAACCGAGCAACCGGCTCGTACCGCTCTATCCGCGTGACCCGGGGCTCTTCCGCATCCGCTGGAAGGTTGTTGAATTCATCCACTTGCTGACGCACATCATCCACGGCCTGGACCGGGTCAGTGCCTTCGTGAAACTCCAGCGTGATCGACGACACGCTCTGGGCAGAGGTTGAGGTCATTTTCTTCAACCCGTCTACACTTCGTAGCTTTTGTTCCAGTGGATCGGTAATGCCCAGCTCTACATCCTCGGCAGAGGCCCCACTCCAGACCACCCGAACGCTCACCATGTCCAAGGCGAAAGTCGGAAAAAACTGGATGTTCATTCGAGTCAGTGCCAATACACCGCCCAAAAGCATAACGAGCATCACCAGGTTGCCGGCAACCCGGTGATGAACAAAAAATCCAATTACGCCTTTTTTACGTTTCACCGGGAGAGACCTCCCGCTGCATCGGCTACTTCAACTTTGAGTCCTGTCACTGCGTTGGGCAGATGCGTAGTGATCAATTGTGCCCCGGGCGTTAGCTGTTCTCCGGATATCAGTAACCGGCGTTCGCCGCTATTGCTTTGAGCTTCGCCGATTCGGTTTACCTTAATCCGCTTCAGGCGATGCTCGCCAGACATCAGATACACACTGTCGGCGCCATACAACGCGCTGAACGGAATGGCTACCACTCGCTCCCGCTCGGGCCGCTCAAGGCTAACGGGCAGCAGCGCCCCGGGGCGCAACCCCTCCGCTCCGCCGATCGGAGTGAGAATGACTTCGGTTCCAGCTGGATCACTGGTCCCGGCAAAGCGCTCCAACCGAAAACGAACCTGCCGCCGCTCGTCGTAGGCCGCAAGCTGGTCGCCGGCAGTCAAAGCCGCACTCAACTCTTCCCGATATCTGTCAGGGACTCTGGCACGAAGCTCCAAGCCATTTATGTTGTAGATCGACAGCAGTGGTTGGTTTCGAGCTATCTGGTCGCCTTCAGCAACTTGTAAATCGGTCACCACTCCCTGAAAAGGGGCAACAACCCGGGCACGTTCGGCATCTCTCTGCGTGCTTGCCAAGGTGGCTTCCGCTTGCGCCAGTCGGGCCTCCAGGCTCTGTAAGCGCGCGGGGTGTTCATTAACGGCTCGTTGCCGCCCATTGAGTGTAAGTGCCGCCCGCGCGGCTGAATCTGTTGCTGCCTCCAAGTTTTCTCGAGAGGCCAGCTTGCGTTCAACCAGCGCCTGAGTACGATCCCTTTGCCGACGGGCATTGTTCAGAATTGCCTTCTCACTTTTTAACGAACTCAGATCATTCTGGAAGCGCACCTGTTCTGACCGAATTTGCGCTTCAAGATCGGATACCTGAGATTTCGCTTGCGTCAGCAGAGGCTCGACATCCTGACTGTCCAGCGCAACCAACAAAGCACCCGGCTCAACCCTCTGGCCTTCGGCCACCGGTCGCTCCGCAATGCGCCCTGCCATGGCAGCGACCACCGATACCGTTCCGGGCGCAACGACTTCGCCATAGAGGGGTAGCACAGGCCTGTGGGTTTCGAGTTCAACCACTTGAACCTGCACCCGCCAGCTACGCTCGAGAGCAGTTACCTGAGCAGGCTCTGGGCGGGTCATTTTCAAAAAGAGAAATCCGAGCCCCCCGGCGATCAGAATAATGACGGGTATAATTCGTTTGGACATAGCGAGTTAGCCGGCTAAGGTAAATTAAGTTCCGCCATAACAAGGCGACGAATAGCATTATACTTCCTAGAGACATCCCCAGATTGCAATAAACAGCACGGTCAGGAGTACTATACGTTTGTTGTCAGCAGATTATGCCAACCTTCCAAGCGCCACACTCATCAATGCTTTCATTGTAGTGCTTGTCGTGCTTATGCACCGTGAGGCGCTCGTTCGCCTGAGTGCCCTGTTAAAAATCATGCACGCTCGCCACAACCTACGCTTGGTGACGGCTGTTTTAGGCATACTAATTGCCCACACTGCTCAGGTTTGGGTGTTTGCTATTGCCTACTTTCTTATGCACCACGCCGATACTTGGGGCTCACTACAAGGTAACTTTAACGGCAGTTTTTTGGACTGTGTCTACTTTTCTTTCAGCACATTCACCACCGTGGGTTATGGCGACATAGAGCCCGTTGGCGCACTGCGTTTTTTGACCGGAATCGAAGGGCTCACAGGTTTGGTGCTGATTACTTGGAGTGCTTCGTTCCTGTTTATGAAGATGCAGAGGTATTGGAAGGGCAGTTAAACAAAAAAACCCCGGACAGACTCAACATCTGCCCGGGGAAGAGTCACCCGCCGGCTATGAGAAGCGGGCAACCGCCATATCTAAACTTACCAGCGCGCCGTTAAAGCGGCGCGAACGGTACGGCCCGGCTCGTTGACACGGTAAATACCTCCGTCCGAAATATTGTCTTTGCTGACATGCCGAGCCCATGTGTTATCAAACACATTATCCACCGCCCAAGTCAGACTGAGATTTTTCATTACGGGATGGGAACCCGTCAGGTTGAGCACACCGTAACCAGGGGAGGAATCCGGGTCTAAACCACCGTCTTCTTCCAGGTAAACCCGGTCTTGCCGGCGGGCCAACTCCCACTCAACTTCCAAGACATGGCCCTGGTGAGTCCAAGCCACGGTCTGATTAAACTGAATCGGTGGAATGCGGGATAGCGCTTGATCTTCATCCCGGTTTTCTCCACGAACCGAGGCAAAGCGACTGTTCGTACTCCACGTCCCGTTACTCCAACCGAGCACGCCCTCTACACCGAGCAAGCGGGCATCCACGTTGTAATAACGGTTTTCAGAGCGCAGTACGTAATCATCAACCTGATCAACCCAAATCGACGGACGCCAATGCCAATTTCCGGACCGCCCGGAAAGCGTTACATCGAGTTTGTTATGTTTTTCCACATCCAGACCTGGATTACCGACCCATGAGCCAGACATGGTTTTCCGAGCCACATAACGCTCGTTAACACCGGGCGAGCGTGCGCTGTGACTGGCGGTAACTTCAAGAGCCTGCTGCGGTGAAAAACGCCATTCACCCGTCACAAAACCGCTGACATTGTCATCGTTAGCGGCGACTGTCTTTGCACCATACTCATTGGCATACAACTCAGCCGGTGCGAATGACATCATTCCGCCCGCCATAGGTGTGAAACGTTGCTCCGCGCGGGTAGCGTCCATTTCTATGCGATCATAACGAATACCGGCCCCCAAACGCGCATTTGCACGAATCTGGTGAAAGCCTTCCACAAAAACGCCCAACCGCTCTCGCTCTACGCCAGGCCACATAAGGGAAGCCTCATTATCGAGCCTCATACCATTGAACATAGTGGCATCCCAGTCATTACGTTCGACATCGATACCCACAGCAAAATCTTTGGTGTAATTAATGGTTTGATCCAGTACCAGCCGGGCACCTTGGGTGCGGGTTTTCGAGTTGGTCTGCATTTTCATCATTGACTGCCGCAGACTGAAGTTATCCATCACGTGATCGACATCAGCCTGCCAAACCATCAAATTCCAGCTGCCACCTGAAACGGGAGCACCCATTTCCATGCGATAAAGATCAGTATCCGTGATCGGCGCGTCCATGCCCCGGCCGGGAAAACTGACATCTCGCTCTTCCTGCCGGCTAGCCATGCCTTTGATAAAGAAACCGTTCTCCGCGGTCCATGTCGCATCTATGCGGCCTTCAGAGTTTTCATAGGAACTGCGAACGTCTTTGCCGTCGCCGTCTTCGTAATCACCGGATTCATCGTATCCACCGGCCAAACGGAGAAAAGTCTCTTTATGACCCACCGCCACACTGCCGTTCACCAACTTTCCTTCACCGTTATCAGCACCACCGATGGTTAAATGCCCGGCAGTTACATTGTCATCCGCAAATACTGGCGCTGCCGTGGTCGCCACTATCTGGCCACCGGCAATCGGGCCCCATCGCAGGGTGCGGTTGCCGGTACGTACCTCCAGCGTCGGCGCTAACGCCACGCTGAGCCGGTTGGTCGCCGGGTCCATACGGCTTGGACATGCGCCTTCTACGCGCATGCCATCCAACAGAACATCTACGCGGTCTTCATTCTGGCCCCGAACGACCGGGTCCAGACCTCGCCCCCCCATGCGAGATAGCGACACGGAAGCATCGGACGACAATCGCGCCACTGGCTCAGATTGAATTGCAGCAGCAGAAAGGCGAGCAGCTTCTGCCGACTGACCTTCGGTTACCCGAATCAACACAGCTGCATCTGCACTAACTTGTGCCAGAGCCGGGAAAGCCAACGTGCAACCAGCCACAACATAGCCAATAGAACATGGCAGGAGATTTTTCAGCATTCAAAAGAATCCTTTTAGGAGTAATCATCAAAACGTTGCGAGGATGATAAAAATCATAAAGGACCCTAAGCGGCCTGACTTGAGACACGATGCCGCACCTCTTTTTAGGTACCTATTAATGAGGGAAGCGCCAAGAATTGACCAATCGACTTGCCAAACGGTGCGCGATTGTGGTGCAATCACTGCCCTTTTTTTGGGCGCCCGAATTTTTTTTGGGTTTCAATACGCGTATCCCGAGGGCTATTCCTATGACAGCAAAACTCGACGAAAAGCTGGTACCGATCTACCAGGACGTCCTTCACCGCAACCCGGGCGAGAAGGAGTTCCATCAAGCGGTCCACGAAGTTTTGGAAACTCTCGGCCCCGTTCTGGTGAAGTACCCGGAGTTCGCAGACAAGAAAATTATTCAGCGCATCTGCGAGCCTGAGCGTCAGATTATTTTCCGTGTGCCCTGGCAGGACGATCAAGGCGAGATCCACATCAACCGTGCGTTCCGTGTTGAATTCAACAGTGCACTGGGCCCCTATAAAGGTGGCCTGCGCTTCCATCCGTCTGTTTATCTGGGCATCATCAAGTTCCTGGGCTTTGAGCAGATTTTCAAGAACGCCCTGACTGGCCTGCCTATCGGCGGTGGTAAAGGCGGCAGTGACTTCGATCCGAAGGGCCGCTCAGACAACGAAATCATGCGTTTCTGCCAGAGCCTGATGACCGAGCTGTATCGCCACCTGGGTGAGTACACCGATGTGCCAGCCGGCGATATCGGTGTAGGCGGTCGCGAAATTGGCTACATGTTTGGCCAGTACAAACGCATCACCAACCGCTACGAGTCTGGCGTATTTACCGGCAAAGGCCTGGATTGGGGCGGCAGTCGTGCCCGTACCGAAGCAACTGGCTACGGCACTGTGTTCTTTACCCACGAAATGCTGAAAGCCCGTGGCGACTCACTGGAAGGCAAGACGGTTGTTGTGTCCGGCTCAGGTAACGTTGCCACCTACGCCATCGAGAAGTGTCACGAGCTCGGCGCGAAGGTTATCGCCTGCTCCGACTCTCAGGGCATCATCGTTGATGAAAACGGTATCGACCTGAAAGCCCTCAAGCAGATTAAGGAAGTTGAGCGTCGCCGCATCAGCGCCTACACTGAAATCCATAAGCACGCCAAGTACGTTGAAGATGGCAACATCTGGAGCGTTCCGTGCGACGTGGCTCTGCCATGCGCCACTCAGAACGAATTGAACGCAAACGATGCCAAAATCTTGGTAGAAAATGGCTGTATCGCAGTGGCTGAAGGCGCAAACATGCCGACCACTCCGGAAGGTATCCTGCTGTTCCAAGAAGCCAAGATTTGTTACGGCCCAGGTAAAGCCGCCAACGCCGGTGGTGTCGCAACCTCCGCACTGGAAATGCAGCAAAACGCCAGCCGCGACTCCTGGACTTTCAACTACACCCAGAAACGCCTTGAGGAAATCATGATCGATATCCACAAGAACTGTTACGAAACCGCCGCCGAGTTCGGTGCCGAAGGTAACTATGTTGTGGGTGCCAACATCAACGGCTTCCTGCGGGTAGCGAAAGCGATGGACGCCATGGGCGTTATCTGATCCTGCTATGAACAGCGAAGAGTCTCGTCAGTCCCCGGACCGGGTATCCACCGGCCTGGCAGGGCTAGACGAGGTTCTGGATCACCTCAGAATCGGCGATAACGTTGTCTGGCGGGTTTCCCACCTCGATGACTATCGCCGCTTCGTCCTCCCCTTTGTAGAAGCGGCCGCAAATTCAGGCCGACAGATTCTCTATCTTCGCTTTGGCGATCATTCGCCGATCATTGAAAACCACCCCGCTGTGCGCACCATCGAGATAGACGCTCTGGGCGGCTTTGAAAGCTTTACCAGCCGGGTTTGGCGACTGATTGAACAACATGGCCGAGGTGCTTTCTACATCAGCGACAGCCTGAGCGAGCTGCTGAACGCCTGGGCCACAGATGCCATGGTGGGCAATTTCTTCCGCGTGATTTGCCCGTTCCTGTTCGAATTGGATACCGTTGCCTGGTTTGCTCTGCATCCAGACCGTCATTCCCGAATGACGCTGGACCGTATCCGGCAGACCACCCAAGTGCTTCTAGATGTACACCGCCATGGGGACGATGTGCAGGTGCAACCGATCAAGGTCTGGCGGCGACAATCACCCACTATGTTCTTGCCGCATCGCGAGCTCCATGGGCAGTTTCACCCCATCACCTACAGTAGCGATGCGACGAGAGTCCAAGCTTCTCTCGAGCAGGAACGCCTCCACAACCAACCTCTTCTGGATTATTGGGATCGTCTGTTTCAGGATGCCAGCCGAGCCTTAGCCAACCAGGACCCCAGCGCCATCGCCGCGTTGCACGAACAAGTCCTACAGGTGCTGGTCAGCCGGGACCCGCAAATACTGGAGTTGGCCCGGCGCTATTTAACACTGGAAGATCTGCTCAGCATCCGCAGCCGGCTTATTGGCAGCGGTTATATTGGCGGCAAAGCCACAGGCATGCTGGTGGCTCGTAATATCTTGTTCACAGACGACCCTGAGCAGTGGGCCGAGTTATTGGAACCGCACGATTCCAACTATCTGGGCACCGATGCGTACTATTCATTTTTGGTCCACAACGGCCTCTGGCCGGCCATCATGCGGCAACGTTCCGAAGGCGGCTACCTGAGCGAAGCACCGGCTTTGCAACAAAGGATTTGGGATGGCCAGTTTCCGGATGAAATTCGGGCGGACCTGGAACGACTGCTGGATCACTATGGGCAATACCCGATTTTAGTGCGCTCCTCGAGCCTACAGGAAGATGGGTTTGGCAACGCCTTTGCGGGAAAATACGACAGTGTTTTTCTGGTCAATCAAGGCTCTCCCGAGCAACGTCTGGCCGCGCTAGAAAACGCCATTCGGGAAGTCTACGCCTCATCCATGAGCGAAGAAGCGCTGGTATACCGAAAACGACGCGGGCTGGACCAGCGGGAAGAACCCATGGCTTTGCTGATCCAGCGCGTGAACGGCCGCTTCCATGGCCGGTATTACCTACCAGACGCGGCCGGCGTAGGCGTATCGCGTAACACCTTCGCTTGGGACAGCAAAATGGACCCCAAAGCCGGCATGGTTCGGCTGGTAATGGGGCTGGGCACACGGGCGGTTGACCGCATCGAAGGCGACCACGCCTGCGTGATGGCTCTGGATCATCCCACCCGGCAGCCGTTTCGCAATCAGGATGAAAATTTCCAATATTCCCAGCATCTGGTCGATTTGCTGGACCTGGAAACGGGACACCTCGAAACCCGTCCGCTAAGCCAGCTTCTTGGTACATCAAAAACTCTGCCCATGAAACATTTGGCCGAGTTAGACCGAGCCGCCACGAATAGAGCGGAACAAATCGGCCTTGAGGGCCCGGTCTGGCGCCTGACATTTCGACCGCTAGTGAAAGGCAGTCGCTTTATTGCCCAATTATCGAGCCTATTGGCCACTCTTGAAGCCGGTTACCGACATCCCGTAGACGTGGAGTTTACCCTGCACTTGAATGACCAAGGCGAAACTTCGTTCAATCTGGTGCAATGTCGCCCATTGGCCACCATCGGCGAAACCGGGCCCGTTCAGATTCCTGATTCCTTGCCGAGATCCCGGTTGCTGTTCCAAACCCGAGGTCATTTTATGGGGGGCAATATCAGCCTCGCCATTACTCGAATCATTCGTGTGGATGCTTCGGTTTATGCCAATCTGAACACCAGCGAACGTTACGAAGTGGCCCGGCTGATTGGACGAATCATGCGTTTGTCATCCGAACCTACCATGCTGATCGGACCCGGTCGCTGGGGCACTAGCAGCCCGGAGCTCGGCGTACCCGTACGATTTTCCGACATTGCCGGCGTCGCCGCACTGATTGAAGTATCGGAGAACGCCGGCGACATGGTGCCTGATTTATCCTACGGTTCTCACTTCTTTCAGGACCTGGTTGAAAGCGGCATAGCCTACGGGGCCTTGTTCCCGGACATGCCACACTGCCAATACCACCCCGACCGCTTAAGACCCGCTGAGGCTGACAGCGCCATAGAACCCGACAACCCCGTTACAGCAGCTGTTCACGTGCACTCCCTGTCATCCGGTCATTTGCAACTGACCGGAGATGTTCTTAGTCAGCAGTTGGTGTGCTATTTCACGGTTTGATCCGAGACAAAAAGTCGCACCTTATCCAAGGGCCTTCATGCTGCTTGCTGTTAGAATGCGGCCATGGAATGGTTCACTTACTCTCAAACCGGTTTTCGTCAGGCGGCTCGCTATCTGCTGAGCATGCGGCTGGCCATCATAGCCATACAGCTGGTGGCGATTGCTGTTGCCGAAACCATGGTTCAGCTGGCCAACCGGGCTGAAGCGCTACTGGTTTGCCTGTTGTACGGTGTACTTGCGGCTTTAGGATGGCTCTGGTTCAACCGTCGGCCTCCACAGGCATCTTCACCCGTTAGCCTGACGCTGGCCATGGATCTGGCACTGATCGGCGGGTGGCTGTATTTTACCGGCGGCTATACCAATCCGTTGGTTTCCCTTTTGCTGTTACCCATCGCCGTGGCCATTATTCTTGTGCCCACACGCCAGAGTTTTGTGCTTACACTCGCGGGCATTGCGGTCTACACCGCATTGGCTCTGTGGCATACCCCGGTGGTACTCCATCACCATGACGGCGATCTGGCCCAATTGCATCTGATCGGAATGTGGGCGACTTTTGCCCTGACGGCCGCCATTCTCTTGTTGGTGGTGGGCACGCTTGCCCGTCACCTTCGTCATCAACAGAGCCAGCTTTCAACCTTTCGCGAAAGCCGGCTTCAGGATGAACAAGTAATCGCTTTGGGGCTGTCCTCTGCTGCAGTAGCGCACCGTTTGGGTACGCCCCTAAACACAATGACGCTGCTGATTGACGAAATCCGTGCGCACACCCAGAGCAAGACTACTCCGGAATTGTCTGAAGATTTGGACATGCTGGAGCAACAAGTGCAGCTCTGCAGTGAACACTTGCAACAACTCACCAAAACCGCAGTGGAAGCCAAAACCGCGCAACAGGAAACGGTATCGGTTAAACGCTGGCTGGAGCGACTGCGAGAATCAGCCACTTTGCTGTGGCCTTCGGGCCCGTTGCACTGGTCCCAAAACCATCCTGACACCCGCGTGAAAGTGGATACAACGTTGGACCAAGCGGTGCTTAACCTCCTTGCCAACGCTCTGACCGCAAGCCCGGACTGGGTATCGGTCAGCAGCCGGCTGTCAGGTGACGGTCGGGTTGAATTGATTGTTGAAGATCACGGGGACGGGCTGGAATCCTCCCTACAAGGTGCGCCGGGCGAGGAAATCGTCGATTCTCGCAATGGCTTGGGGGTTGGGCTCTTTCTATCAAATGCCACCATTCAAAGGCTTGGCGGAAGCCTGAAAGCCCAAACCAGCGGGTCAGGCACCACAATGACGATCGTTCTGCCTGCAATTACCGTCGATACGAGCGGAGCTCAATAATATGCCCGAAGAACAATGGTTATTGGTGGATGACGATCAGGCTTTTACTCAGGTGCTGGTTCGATCGCTTGCCCGCCAGGATATAACCGCAGCGGTGGCCCACAATCATACCTCCGCGTTGGCAGCCGTCACTGAGACGAACTTTAACCGTTGCGTGCTGGACCTGAACTTGGCCGGCGAAAGTGGTTTGCAGCTGCTGCCGGAACTGCTCAAAGAAAAGCCGGACTTGGAAGTTCTGGTGCTGACCGGTTACGGCAGCATTGCCACCGCAGTTGAAGCAATTCGTCGCGGTGCGGTGAACTACCTGTGCAAACCGGTCACCGTTCAGCAACTGATGCGCGGTTTTGATCCCGTTGAAGGCGAACCGGAACTGCGGCCTGTACCGCCTTCGGTTGAAGAAATGGAGTGGGAACACATTCAGCGTGTGTTAAACGAGCACGATGGCAATATTTCCGCCACAGCACGCTCTCTCAATATGCATCGCCGAACCTTGCAACGAAAACTGCAAAAGCATTCCCGGTGGCGTTGACTCAGCCTTCGAAAGGCGCTGCCGCACTATGGTGCCCGTTCAACGTTTTCCATGCTTGATAAGTACTTAAGAAAACCTGTCCACCCATTCGCTGCAGCAGCTCGGTGCCTTTCAGGCGATCCATCACCGGCCCTTTCACCTCGGACAAATGCAACCGGACTCCCGCATCTGAAAGGCGTTCATTCATCGCCTCAAGGCTTTCCAGCGCCGACGCATCGATCAGATTGACCGCGGGGCACACCAGCACCAAATCTTTTAACTCCAGCTCCCGGGCCACAAGCTCGATGACTGTCTCTTCCAGAAAGCGCGCGTTGGCGAAGTACAGACTTTCATCCACCCGCAGGAAGGTGATTTTTGGACACACTTCCACATCGTGTCTCAAAACGTTCCGAAAATGCTCCGTGCCCGGAACTCGGCCCAACACCGCGCAATGCGGGCGGCTGGTACGGTACAAGAACAAACTGATCGATAAGCCCACGCCAGCGATAATGCCCGCTTCAACACTATGTACCAGCGTCAGCACAATGGTTGCCAGCATGGCGCCAAAGTCGGTGCGCGAGTATCGGAAGGTGCGGAGCAGGGCGGGTAGGTCAACTAAGGTGACCACGGCCACAATGATGGTTGCTGCCAAGGTAGCTTGAGGCAACCACGCAATCGCCGGAGTCAAAAACAAGGTTGCTAGCCCAATACCGACTGCGGCATAAGCGCCCGCCGCCGGCGTTTCAGCACCCGCATCGAAATTCACTACGGAGCGAGAGAAACCACCGGTCACCGGCATCCCTCCGGAAAACCCGGCACTGAGATTAGCCGTACCTAAGCCGATTAATTCCTGATCCGGATCGATACGCTGGCGCCGTTTAGCGGCCAACGTTTGGCCCACCGACACGGATTCAACAAAACCGACAATACTGATTAACAGGGCGCTGACTGCCAATTGGGACCAGAGCGCGGGATCCAAACTCGGTAATGTTAACGAAGGCAGGCCTGAAGGAATCTCCCCAACCAAGCGCACACCTTGCTGATCCAGTCTGAACAGCCAGGCCAGCAACGTCGTTGAAAGAACGGCAAGGATAGGGGCTGTTTTTGTCAGGATATCAGCTAGGCGGGATGTCAGGCCCAGTTTTTCCAACAACGGTTTCAAGCCGTGCCGCGCCCAGCATAAGAACAGCAGCGTGCCTGCGCCCACAAACAAAGTCGGGGTATTCATGTCGCCAAAAGCACTCAGCAAAGATTGGCCAATATCCAGCAGGTTATGGCCGGACGCTTGCACACCCAACAGATGCTTTAGCTGACTGGCTGCAATGACCAGACCGGAGGCTGAAATAAATCCGGAAATCACCGGATGACTCAAGAAATTCGCCAAAAAACCGAGCCTTAGAATGCCCATCACGGTGAGCATCAAGCCAGACATAATGGCGATCAACACGGCACCGGCCATGTATTCCGCCGAGCCCAATGCCGCCAAGGGTGCCAAAGCCGCCGCCGTCATCAACGAAACCACCGCCACCGGCCCAACCGAGAGAGTACGGCTGGTACCAAATACCGCATAAGCCACCAACGGCAAAATGCTGGCGTACAGACCGACCTGCGCCGGCAGCCCCGCCAGCAGCGCATAGGCTAGCGATTGGGGAATGAGCATCACCGTCACAATCGCTGCCGCAATTAAGTCGCTGGCGGCCTCACCACGGCCGTACGCCGGAGCCCATTGCAGAATTGGCAAATAACGTTTCAGGTTCATACCCGGCTCAAAACAGGTTCAGGGGAACTTTCAGATAAACCTGACCATTATCCTCCGCGGGAGGCATCTCACCGGCCCGCATGTTCACCTGAACCGAAGGCAAGATCAGACGCGGCATATCCAATGTCGCGTCACGCTCGGTGCGCATCTTAACGAACTCGTCCTCGGAAACCCCTTCGTGCACATGCACGTTGGCTTCGCGCTGTTCAGCCACCGTGGTCATGCAATGGAATTCCTCCCGGCCCGGCGCTTTATAGTCGTGGCACAGGAAAATTCTAGTCTGCTCCGGTAGGGCCAACACTTTTTGGATCGAGCGGAACAGGGTACGGGCATCACCACCGGGGAAGTCACAGCGGGCCGTACCGTAATCTGGCATGAACAGGGTGTCGCCTACGAAGGCGGCATCGCCGATGACGTAGGTCAGGCAGGCCGGGGTATGACCGGGAGTATGGAGCACGTGCCCTTCCAGTCCACCAATGGTGAAGGTGTCGCCTTCTTTGAACAGCCGGTCAAACTGACTGCCATCTCGGGCGAACTCGGTGCCTGCGTTAAAAGCCTTACCGAAGATTTCCTGAACATCGGTAATACGGGCGCCAATACCAGTTTTACCACCCAGTTGCTCGTGCAGATACGGGGCAGCGGATAAATGATCCGCGTGCACGTGGGTTTCCAGAATCCACTCAACTTTTAAATCATTGTCGCGAACATACTGGATAATGGTGTCGGCGGAACGAACATCGGTGCGGCCTGCGGCGTAATCAAAGTCCAGAACCGAATCAAGGATGGCACAAGCCTGGCTGTCCGGATCTCGCACCAGATAGCTGAATGTGTTGGTAGGTTCATCGAAAAAGTGTTGAACGATGGGCTGACTCATGGCACATACCTCTGACCTGACCTTTAATTTAAATATAAGTATATACTGTATAGCTATATCAGGTGAAGGCTTGTTGGTTAATGCGTGAGACAGCCCCACTTCATCGACTCATGTATCCGGTTATAGTTTGTTCAGAAGGCCCTTAGCTTCGGCCTTGCGCCCTGCATCTGCAAGATCGCGGCCCGGTCGTCCGGGAGCGGCGATCACCTTCTGTAGATACACCCGGGCTCGCTCAGGCTCACCTTGCTCAATCAGGTAGTCCCCGAAGAAATAGTTCGCATCCATGCCCTCCGGGTTAATGGCCAAGGCTTTTTTCAAGAATTTCTCGGCTTTTTCGTCATCACCAAACCCCAGCGGCCAACCCGGTACCTGATAATACAAGCTCCCCAGCGAAGTGTAGGCCGAACCCGCCAAAGCCCTAGCGTCTATTGCCAAAGCCGCTTCCAATGCGGCTCGAGCCCGCTTGACCAAACCCAAAGCCCCCAGACCGCCTTTGGCACCGGCGTAGGTGCTCAATACGATACCTTGCCAAATCAGCGGCTCTGGCTTCTCCGGATAACGCTCAGCAAATGCCTCCGCATCGGTCGTTAGCCTCTCGAAGGCCTTTTCCTGATCGTTCTCGGGCATCTGGTACTGAATCTCGGCCCAGCGCTTTTGAATTTCCGAGAGTTCAGCCTGGAAGTCTGCCGACCAGGCAGGCACTGCCACAAGCCAAACCACTATCATTACGATCCATCTCATGACACCGCTCCTGAGTCTAGAAAACGTCGAATCAGCGGTAACTGCTTCAACATGGCTTTATCTACAATCCGCGGGAGGACACCGTTGATCACGACAAACAGCTTTTCCGGCCAGCCTAAAAAGCGTCGGCGCTCATCCTTCGTCATGGCTGTCAGGATTTCCGCAGCGACCTTCTCCGGGGCGTCCATCGCGTTGCCAAGCGCCCGGTTCATTTCTATCACTCCATCCGGGTTCATGGCTGTTGCGGTGGCTCTCGGAGCCACATAGATAACCTGTAATAAGGTATCCGCCAGCTCTCGTCTTAGAGCTTCGGTAAACCCCCGCAAACCAAACTTGCTGGCACAGTAGGCCGTATAACCCGGAAAACCAATGCTCCCGAAAGTGGAACCAACAAAGACCAAAGCCCCCGTTCCCGCCTTTCGGAAACGCGGAGCAAAATGTCTGGCCACCAGCATGGCCGAACGAAGGTTCACATTAAGTTGGGCTTCCAGATCACTGACCGCCATGGTCTCGAGAGCCGAAAACCGGTTCTGGCCTGCGCAATGAATAACCCCGTCGATAGCGGGGCAGGCTTCACTCAACTGCTGCAGCTGTTGATCTAGCTCCGGGCTGCATAATTCCAAATACACAGGCGAGACACCGGTACGGTTTTCCAGGCGCTCCGGGTGCCGAGTAGCCACAACGACCCGAGCACCGGCCGCCAGCAACAGATCTATCAAGGCTTTCCCGATACCGCCAGTTCCACCTATTAAGAGGAAAGCCCGATCATGCAGCCTCATGACGACTCTCCTCATGACCCGCAGCCAGCGGAATGCTGTGCAGCATGTCGCCATACAGCCGGTAGACCATCCGGGCAGCCTCGATAATGGCCTGCTGATCTTCTGGCTCACGAATATCATTCATCAGATTACGGAAAAACTCGAAGTGCTCTTGGTCCAGCGCGCCGTGGGAGTACAAGTAGCTGAACGCTGTATCAGGCAGGCTCAGTTGCTTTTGGATGGCTTCGCCCAGCGGTGTGGCCAGTTCAATCGACGTGCCCTCAAGCACCTGTACCATGCCAAAAAATGCGGCCGGGTTACCACGCTGGATGCGATCATAAAGATAGGCCACCATCAGCTCGATGGAGGTGTCCGGGCTGCTTTGACGGATTTCTTCTTTGTTTTCACCGCAGGCTTCCAGATCATTCAGGATCCATTCATGGTGGCCGTACTCTTCCTCTATATATTCAACCAAAGCTTTGCGAACGAACTCCAAATGCTCTGGCAAGCGTCCACCACAAGCCATCATCAGAGGAACGGTATGTTTCACGTGATGGTAGGCCTGAGTCAGAAACCAGCTGTAGCCTTCCAAACTAAATCGACCTTCACGGATGGCTTCTACCACGGGCGCATTAGTGACATGGGCGCGGGCTTCTTCGGTTTCGGATTGCAGTCTGTCGAAAAAATTCATATCGGATATTCCTCTCGTTTCGTGACCAGGTTTCGTATCCCCGGAGGTGGAAGTTGCCCCGACGGGGCTCAAAAATAAGGGGTGGGAGTTCTTTATCAGCAGAGGCAAATCCATTTGAATCTGATGACGGACGGGGCGGCCATTGGCGGTAATGTGGTTCTCCGACTGAGCCAGGGGGATGCTTCGGATGTACACCGCCTGCAACTGAGCGTAATCCGGCAGGCGCGTGTTCAAGGCCAGCAAGGCTGGGCGCAAATCCCCCGAGGGACGTGCATCCTGAATGGTCAATAGAGCCCTGGGTTGTGGCTCGCCGTCACCAAACACCACCGCTTGTGCGGCGCCAAGCGCCTGAACCAACTCACTTTCCAGCCATTCCGGACTGATATTGCGACCGAAACTGGTGATCAGAAGGTTCTTGGCCCGGCCATCAACCACGAGATAGCCGTCTTCATCAATAGCTCCGAGGTCGCCAGTATCGAGCCAATCGTCATCCACCGGCTCATCGCCCAGATAGCCTTGGTGCGTGTTGCCACGAACCAGGATTCGGCGCTGGCCATCCACCCGAACGTTCACATGAGATAACGGCCGGCCAACCGTGCCTTCGCATTCGGCATCCGGCACATTCAGCGCCACGACCGAACCACACTCAGACAGGCCATAGCCCTCATAGAAAGGCAGGCCAACGGCACGTCCTCGCGCCAGCAAGTCTGGTGAAACCCGGCCGCCGCCGACCGCCAGAAAACGAAATGGTGCGCCGCACAAGATTCGTTGCTCGGCAGCGCTCACCAGCGCCATAGCCAGCTCTGGCACGAGAATGATGGAGTGGGGCTGGTACCGGTTAAGCCCAGCCACCAAACAGCTTAGATTCAGCCCACTACTGCCGGTCATTCCCAACGTTTTCAGTGGCACAACCGTCACCGTCGCGCCCATCAGCAACGGCAGGTACACACCAGCAATGTTTTCCAGCAGTGTAGCCAAAGGCAAAATACAGAGGTGTTGCTGCAGCGCCACGTCTCCAATCCGTTCGCGAAGAGCTTGGGTGGTCGCAGCCATCTGTCCGGCGGATAAACACACGCCTTTCGGGGTGCCCGTACTGCCAGAGGTGAACGTAATTTTTGCTGTTTGATTTGGCATCCATGCCGGCGCTAGAGAAGCCGGTAAATGCTGTAACCAGACCCCTTGGCCCAGAGACTCGGCACCATCCGTTTCGCCACTGAATAGCAGGTATTCCAGCCCGGCTCTTTCCACCAGATGGGATGTCTGGCTTTTCGAGAAAAACACAGGCACCGGCACACAGACCACCCCCGCCACAAGACAGGCTAGATCTGCCAGTATCCAGGCAACGGTGTTGTCGCCACACAATCCGGCTCGCTTGACACCCATTTGTTGCAACCGCTCAGCCAGTTCCTCGATGGATTGCCACATCTGCTGATAACTGAGCTCAGTATCCAGTCCTTTCAGAGCAATGCGGTCAGGGTGCCGTTGTACCCGGGAGAGCAGCAAGTCAGGCAGGGTAACCATAAGCCCTCCCGCCAGTCAGGTGGTCCGCGCGCTCAACGTGTTGAATCAAACTCAGCAGGCCGGCCTCACGCAATGCGGCGATACCATCAGCGACCCGAATAGCCATCACCACAGGATGATGGTCGTAATAGCAGCCCCAACCCGCGCCACCATCCGGTAATCGCGACGGGTCGGCTTTCGCCAACACTGAAGTGGCAATGCCCAACCGATGAAAGCTGTTTCGCAACTGGTTCGTACCGGTGCAGACCACCCAGTCATAACCTGTGCGGTCCAACCAGACGGATAGAGAAGCAAACAAGTAACGACTGACACCAGCTTCCACTCCGGCCAGGTGGGCAATTTCCGCGATTCTGCTTCGATCAACACCCGTTTCCGGCATCATTGTCTCAACCGGAACTGACAGGTAATCCTCCAGAAACAGTGGAGCGTGACTGGCGTTACGCACCCCCACGGCTGCCATCAAGCTGCCCTGAACGGTGGTCAGCGCCAGCAGTGAAGGGATACGCAAACTGGGTTCCGCCCCATATGCTTGCAAAAACCGGCGACGGATAAACCCGGCAACGGTTTCCGCCATGGCTGTTTGTGGCACGATCTCGCTAAACCAACGTCCAGCACAGCGCACAGTCGGCAACACCTCCGGGGAATCGGGCGGGCAACAAATGGACAGGGTCATCGGGTCAGTCATATGCGTTCTCCAACAGCAGTCGGGCACAAGGCCTTGGAACATGGCTGCCAGATTAGAGAACGAGGCTTAATAGAGCCTTAAGCCAACACTGTAGAAATCTTAAGAGCGTCTTAAGGTTTTACGGAACATCGTATTAAGGCTCGCTTAAGAATGACCAAGTAAAGTACTTTTCTTTCGTGAGGTTCCATTACACTCAACGTGAGCACTTTCAGAAATGGACGACGTTTGATGCGCATACTCTTGGTAGAAGATGACCACCCGCTCGCCCTCACCATGCTCGACATGCTGCGGGAGGATCAGAATACCGTGGACTGGCTGGATGACGGTCAGAAAGCCCTGAACGCCCTTGCGGATGAGCACTTTGATCTGGCCATTCTGGACCTGACCCTACCCAGGGTTGATGGGCTCGATATTGTCCGGCGCACCCGCCAGAACGGTAACCAGACGCCCATCATCATTCTGACTGCAAGAACCGATCTGGACGAGAAGCTGCAAGGTCTGGATTCCGGCGCTGATGACTATCTCACCAAACCCTTTGCCATGGCGGAGTTAAAAGCCCGCATCAGAGCTGTGACCCGGCGCGGGAGAGCAGATAATTCAATCGTCGGGATTCGTGTTGGTCGCCTCACTTTGAACCCGGAAACAGGAAACCTGAGCATCGGAAATGACACCGTAATGCTGCCCCGCAGTGAATTCCAGATACTGCACTATCTCATGCGCCATCCGGACCAGGTAGCCACCCGCCGCCGACTGGAAGATCAATTGTACGGTTGGGAGCACGGCGCGGAAAGCAACTCATTGGAAGTTCACGTGCACCACCTTCGCCGGAGGATAGGAAAAACCGCCATTCGAACACTCAGGGGTGTTGGGTATCTTCTGGACAGCGACGCTGTAGGAAAGGATTCTTTGGAATGAGCCTGACACGCAAGCTGACGTTACTGGTAACCGGCACGGTTTTTTTCATCACGTTAATTGCAGCTGGCTGGGGTTATTACGTCAGTGATCACCAGATGGAAGAGCTGTTTGATGCAGAACTCGCGCAAAGCACACGTATTGTGCAGGGCCTTGTAGAGCATCTTTCCGACACCCAATCATTTGAGCAACTGTCCCGCACTCTGTCGCTGACCCTGCAACTGCCTGAAAGCACGTATCAGGGCCCTGAAGAAGAAGACGAAATTCTCGCCGATGGCGCGGGCCACAAATACGAACGCAAACTTGCTTTCGAGGTATGGACGCCAGATGGTAATCCCGTGTTGGATACCCTTAATGCTAACGATGATCAGGGACTTAAACCGGGATTCGACTGGCTAGAGGTGGCGGGCTATCAGTGGCGCACATTCACCCTGAACGACCCGGAAACCGGTTTCTGGATCCGATCCGCTCAGCGAGAAGACGTCCGTGATGAACTCAGTCAGGAAATTGCGGTGGGCAATCTGCTACCTTTTCTTCTCGCTTTGCCCCTGCTTGCACTTGCCGTGGTGGGCTCTATCCAGCTGGGGTTCCAACCTTTGCGGAAATTGGAAAGACCCGTTCGCAATATGGCGCCTGAGAACATCCATCCCTTGGATGACCGGCAGGCCCCTCGCGAAGTCGCCGGCCTTGTCCATGCCGTAAATGGCCTTCTGAGAAGGCTGAATCAGGCTCTGGAACGGGAGCGTCGCTTTTCCGCTGATGCAGCCCATGAGTTGCGAACGCCCTTAGCTGCCTTACGCCTGAATCTGGAGCAACAAGCCGAACGTTTTCCCGGCGAATTCGAAAACCTGACGGCCGCCGTTGATCGCATGGTCCATCTGGTTGAACAGCTACTGCTGTTAAGTAAGGTCGATGCCGGGGTCGATTTTCGCTCCGAGCCCCAAAATCTAGCCGAGCTCGTGGAGCAAAGTATTGCCGATGTTGCACCTCTGGCGCTGAAAAAACAGATCGAACCGGAGCTGGATAACCCTTATCCACTTGCCATGGTCAACTGCCACAACGCGCTCATCACGACCATGATGCGCTCACTGCTGGCCAATGCCATTCAGTACAGCCCTCCGCGCACTCAGGTCAGCACAACCATGCGTAAAGTAAACGGCGGCTTCAAAGTCTCCATCTGCGATCAAGGGCCGGGCATCCCAGTGAAAGATCGGGAGCGCGCACTCAGCCGCTTCACTCGTCTCGATCAGCGACAGGGTCAGGGGGCGGGTTTAGGCCTGGCTATCGCCCAGCGTATTGTAGAACTCCACGGAGGCAAGTTGTCCCTTGAGGGAAGAGCTGACGGGAAGCACGGGCTCTGTGTAACGATTTGGCTTCCGGCAAAGCCGTAAAACGATTTGTCTAGCTATCGATAATACGGGGCAGAGAAACGCGAATCCACACCCTCTGAAATGTACAATGCTCCGTTTACGACTTAGCGGAGTTTTCATGGCGACCAAACCTTCCCTGAACAACGAGTGGCAGGCCTTCTGGCTGGCCGTTGGTTTCCTTACCCGCATTCCGATGCTGGCACAGATCAACTATTCTCAGCGATTGATGAACAAGAGCAGCCTTTACTTTCCTTTGGTCGGTTTGCTGCTGGGCATTATTTACGTTGTGGCCTTCACGCTGTTCTCGCTGGTTGCCAGCCCATTAGTTGCCATCGTTCTCGTCCTCATCGCGCACCTGTTTATCACCGGGGCGTTTCATGAAGACGGTCTGGCCGACAGTATCGATGCACTGGGCGGTGGCTATACCGTTAAGAAAAGACTGGAGATCATGAAAGACAGCCGGATCGGCACCTACGGCACCGTAGCGCTGGTGATGGCCCTGCTGCTCAAGGTTGCGCTGCTGATGGAGGTTGAGCATATCTGGCTGGCGCTGCTGGCCGCTCCGGCCATTTCCCGGCTAACGCCCTTGCTGCTCATGGCAACACTGCCTTATGTCACCGATCCGGACAAAAGCAAATCCAAACCCGTACCAGACGAATTCTCTAACGCTCGGCTAACAATCGCTGCTGCCTTCGTGCTGATTCTGAGCGCTACGCTGTCATTCTGGCACCCTCTGTTGATTATCGGCACCCTGCCTGCGGTGCTGTTGGTGGCCTTGTGCTGGGGCGCATACCTGCGCGGCCAGCTGGGCGGTCATACCGGCGACGCTCTGGGGGCGAGCGTGGTGTTCAGCGAGCTGGTGCTGCTGATGTTTTTGTAAGGTGTTTTTGACTTAATCGTTATCCACAGTAAAGGAGACAATCCGGGATAAGTGGCTGATGGGCAAGCCCGTTTCCTGGTGCCACTGATTGAACGCGTTCTGGGCCTGAGTCAGCCCCTTCTTGCTGGTGGGTGATGCGTCCAGAATGTCAGCTCGAGTCAAGGCGGTCACCACATCGTGGGACATAATGAAGCCGTCCCAGCCCACCCGGCGCAGAAAATACTGGGCGGTATTACCGCCCAGCCGGGCGCCGTTGCGCTTCAAGTACATCAACAAGCCCACCTGATCTCCGTGGGGCCATTCGGCCAGAAAACGGCCAAAGCTGCCGTGATCTTGCGCCACATCCATAATCATCCGAGCGTTTTCTGGCACCGTGCGAATTTTCTGCAAGTTTCGGACAACCCGCGTATCTTCGGCCAGTCTTTCCAGAACTTCTGGCGGCACCTGTTGCCAATAGGCGGGCACAAACCCTTCGAAGGCCGCTTCAAAATCTGGCCATTTGTTCTCAATCACCCGCCAGACAAAGCCCGCCTTGAATACGCATCGCGTTATTTCCGAAAGATAGCGATCGTCCGTTCGCGCCGCCAGCGCCACGGCTGACGGCATTTTGGGCAGGAGGGCGTTCAGTTCTTCGATGCCGCCTTTACGTGCAATGGCGCGTTCCTGAATTTTTGAAAACCCCATAGTTTCTCATCGTTGGCTTAGTGATAAATTGACAAAAGTTAACATCGCTTTCGTATTAATAGTGACCTAGCTCAAACATTTTTCCCGCAGTTCTATTAACTTGAGGATTAACGATCCGGAAATCGTACTCAACCTCCTCGCTGCACACTAGCAAATTGTTCTCAGCCGGAGCCGAGTCCCTTCACTAGCTCTACACATCGAACTGTGTAGATAAAAGGAGATGCGCTGTGAATGATAAAACCCAACCCCCGGAATTCCCAACAGACAACTCACAAGCTGACCCGGAACAGGATCTGGCTACGCGGTTTCCCACCGCCTATACCATCTTGTTTCTACTGATCATCCTTGTTGCTGCCCTAACATGGATTATACCTGCAGGTCAGTACGATCGGGCGATGAACGAAGACGTCGGTCGCGAAGTAGCCGTTCCCGGCACTTACCAGACAGTAGAGCCAAATCCTCAGGGTTTTATAGAGGTGATGCTCGCACCCACAGCCGGGTTTTATGATCCGGACAGTTACGTAGCCAACGCTATTGATGTCGCCCTCTTCGTACTTTTCCTGGGTGGCTTCCTCGGCGTAATGAACGCCACAGGGGCCATAGATACCGGGATACGCAGCGCTATGCGACACCTCAAGGGCCATGAAGTCTGGATGATCCCGATATTGATGACCCTTTTTGCCATTGGCGGCACAACCTATGGCATGGCCGAGGAGACGCTGGCTTTCTATGCCATTTTGATCCCGGTAATGATGGCCGCCGGATACGATGCAGTAACAGGGGTGGCCATAATTCTAGTCGGTGCCGGAATCGGTGTACTCGGCTCTACCATTAACCCATTTGCTACGGTCATCGCAGCCAACGCGGCTCAAATTCCGTTTACTGACGGCATTGTCGTGCGTTTTGTTCTGCTGATAGGCGGCCTAATAATTTGCTCAGCTTACGTTATGCGATACGCCATTCGTGTAAAAGCAGACCCTTCTCGTTCGGTTGTTTCCAGGCAATGGGATGCTCACCGACGGCTTTTTCTGGGCAAGCACGAGAATGAAGTCGATGACTCCACACTTACCAGAACACAGATTGTTGCCCTGCTGATTTTTTCTGCAACCTTTGTCGTCATGATCTGGGGCGTTTCGTCACAGGGTTGGTGGATGGCCCGCATGGGTGCGCTGTTTTTTGGTGCAGCGATCGTAATCGGGTTTATTGCTCGCCTTGGCGAGAAGAAACTCACCGGCAGTTTTGTTGACGGTGCACGCGATCTTTTGGGTGTTGCTCTGGTAGTGGGCCTTGCAAGAGGCATTGTGGTGATTATGGACCAAGGCATGATTGCAGACACCATTTTGCACAGTGCCGAAACATCCCTTGGCGGGCTCCCCG
The DNA here is from genome assembly GCF_019916045.1 of Marinobacter sp. AL4B. Taxonomy (NCBI): domain Bacteria; kingdom Pseudomonadati; phylum Pseudomonadota; class Gammaproteobacteria; order Pseudomonadales; family Marinobacteraceae; genus Marinobacter; species Marinobacter sp. AL4B. Next base: position 1,074,225 of record NZ_JAILWZ010000013.1, on the reverse strand, counting down.
AACTGGCGTTTATTAATTTGATGTTCTGGATTGAGATAGGCATGAGCTTCTTTGTGCCCTCTTCATCCGGGCTGGCGGTTCTGTCCATGCCGATTCTGGCGCCGCTTGCTGATTTCGCCAATGTGGGCCGCGATCTTGTCGTCACTGCCTTCCAGTCTGCCAACGGCCTGGTGAACCTGATCAACCCCACCTTTGCGGTAGTGGTCGGTGGCCTGGCGATAGGCCGTGTGTCCTATGACCGCTGGATCGCTTTTATCTGGCCTTTGCTTTTAATTCTTACCATTTTCATTTCGGTGGTTATCAGTGCAGCTGCACTCATTTAATGGAGGATCAGACCATGTCCGATCACAAGCTTGGAGTACATTCAGAAACCGGAAAACTGCGGCAGGTGGTTGTTTGCCGACCGGGTCTGGCACACCGACGGCTAACCCCGTCCAACTGCGACGCTCTGCTGTTTGATGACGTTTTCTGGGTGAAGCAAGCTCAAAAAGATCACGATGTGTTTGCTGGAGTGATGCGGGATCGGGGTGTTGAGGTTCTTGATGTTAACGATTTGCTGGCCGAAACCCTGAACATCCCAGAAGCCCGAAAATGGATTCTGGACCACCGAATTACTTGGAACGGCATAGGCGTGGGGATGATTTCTGATCTACGCGCTTGGATGGACGAATTGCCAGGCAGCAAACTATCGGAATACCTGATTGGCGGACTTGAAGTGGGAGACCTGCCGTTCGACCCTACCGGACTATTCGGCAATCACTTGGGCCACTACGGCTTCGTACTGCCGCCGCTGCCCAACTACCTGTTCACACGGGACAACAGCGCCTGGATCTACGGCGGTGTAACTCTAAACCCCATGTACTGGGCTGCGCGCCAACCCGAAACCCTGTTGATGGCGGGCATATATCGCTTCCATCCGAAATTTGCTGGCAAGGTGGACGTGCTCTGGGGTGACCCTACGAAACACCATGGCCTTGCCACGCTCGAAGGCGGCGATGTGATGCCCGTGGGCAACGGTGCTGTGCTTGTGGGTATGGGCGAGCGCTCATCGCCACAGGCTGTAGGGCAACTGGCGAATGCCTTATTCGAAACAGGTACGGCTGAACGGGTAATTGCCTGTCAAATCCCGAAATCACGAACCGCCATGCACTTGGACACCATTTTCACATTCTGCGGCGGCAACGTTGTCACCGCGTTCAAAGAGGTTGCGGATGAAGTGGTCTGCTACGACCTCACTCCGGGAACCGGTAATAAGCACTTAGCTTTCCGTCAGGATTCCAGACCGTTGTTTGATGTGGTTGCAGAAGTACTCGGTTATCAATCTCTGGAAGTTGTCGCAACAGGTGGTCATGACCCAGCCGAACGTGAGCGGGAGCAATGGAACGATGGCAACAATGTGCTGGCGCTAAGCCCAGGAGTCGTTATCGGCTACGACCGCAACGACGACACCAACGCAGCCTTGAAATCAGCAGGCATTGAAGTGCTGTCTATTCCTGGCGCCGAGCTAGGCCGTGGCCGCGGCGGTGGGCGTTGCATGAGCTGCCCCACAATGCGTGACCCCATCTGACGGTAGAGGATATAAATCATGGCGTTTAACCTGAAGAATCGTCACTTCCTGACCTTACGGGATTTCTCCCCGCAAGAAATCAGTTTTCTGTTACAGCTATCCAAAGATCTTAAAGCAGCGAAATACGCCGGTACTGAGGTTCCTCAACTCAATGGTAAAGAACTTGCGTTGATCTTTGAAAAAAACTCCACCCGAACACGGGTGGGGTTTGAGGTGGCTGCCTACGATCAGGGCGCGAGAGTTACCTATCTTGGACCTACCGGTACTCACATCGGCCACAAGGAATCCGTGAAAGACACTGCTCGGGTGTTGGGCCGTGTTTACGATGCCATAGAGTACCGCGGCTTTGGCCAAAAAATTGTTGAAGAACTCGCAGAGTATGCCGGAGTTCCGGTTTACAACGGCCTGACGGATGAGTTCCACCCCACGCAGATTCTCGCCGACTTTCTAACCATGCAAGAGCACGTTGAGAAGCCCTTGCATGAGGTGGCCTATGTTTATGTTGGCGATGCCGCCAATAATATGGGTGACAGCTTGTTGATCGGGGGCGCAAAAATGGGAATGGACGTGCGGTTGTGCGCACCAAAAGCCTGCTGGCCCAAGCAGGCAATCATAGAAGAAGCCCACACACTCGCCAAAGAAACCGGTGCCCGCATCACGATTACAGAGGATCTGGCTGCTGCCGTCGCCGGGGTAGATTTTGTCTACACCGATGTCTGGGTCTCCATGGGCGAGCCAAAAGAGAGGTGGGGCGAGCGGATCAAGCTGTTAATGCCTTATCAGGTGAACGCCGCTCTGATGGAAAAAACCGGCAACCCGCGAGCCCGTTTTATGCATTGTTTGCCCGCTTTTCACAATACCGAAACAACAGTAGGCAAAGAGATAGAAGCCGAGTTCGGCATTACCGCCATGGAGGTGACGGACGACGTTTTCGAAAGCCCTGCATCCATCGTGTTTGATCAGGCCGAAAACCGCATGCATACCATCAAGGCAGTGCTGGTAGCTACACTCGGGGCCTGACGCTGGTTCGAATTGCAGATAAAGGATGACTGTATGCTGATTGTTGCAGCTCTGGGCGGAAACGCGCTGTTAAAACGCGGCGAGCCACTCACCGCGGAAGCCCAGCGCACCAACGTGCAGGCCGCCGCAAAGTCACTGGCCAAACTGGTGCGCGCTGGGCACCAGCTGGTCATTACCCATGGCAACGGCCCGCAGGTGGGTTTGCTAGCGTTGCAAGGCGCTGCTTACAAACCTGAAGAAGTGTATCCGCTGGATGTGCTGGGCGCAGAAACCGGCGGTATGATCGGCTATATGATTGAGCAGGAAATAGAGAACGCCCTCGGCCACGACCGCCCGGTGGCAACACTGCTCACTCAGGTCGTTGTCGACCGGGACGACCCTGCCTTCAAAAAACCCACCAAATTTATCGGCCCGGTCTATGATAAAACAGAAGCGGAATCCCGGGCAGCGGCCGCCGGCTGGCATATTGCGGCTGACGGCGACAAGTGGCGCAGAGTAGTACCCTCGCCTGCACCCAAAGAAATCCCTGACATGCGGGTCTTGAAGCTACTCCTTAATCAGGGCGTCGTTGTTATCTGTACGGGAGGCGGAGGCATTCCGGTGCTACGCCGTAACGACGGCAGTATGACCGGTGTGGAAGCCGTGATCGACAAGGACGCCGCCAGTGCTTTGCTGGCAAGAGAACTGAACGCCGATGCCTTGCTACTGCTAACCGACGTGGATGCGGTCTATCGTAACTTTGGCGCGCCTGCCGCCGCACCCGTTCGAAACGTGACCCCCGAGCAGGCCAGAACACTGGATGTGCCCGCCGGCTCCATGGGGCCGAAGGTGACCGCAGCTGCTGATTTTGCAGATTTCGGCGGCATCAGCGGCATTGGCCGGCTGGAAGATGCTCTCGACATTTTGACTGGACGCGCAGGCACACTCATCGGTAAAGGCGCCATCAATAACTCTTAATCACTAGGGCCCGTTACGCATGTCGAATCAGATCGTAGATAGTGGGCAGGTTGTTGGAATTCGCGGCGGCGTTGTCGACGTTAAGTTTCCGACGACATCGCCTCGCATTCACGATCTGGTTTACGCGGGCAGTCTGGCGATGGAGGTGAACTCACTTTTGAATAATGGCGCCGTGCGCTGCATGGCACTTGCTCCCGTACGTGGGCTGGGGCTTGGCATGCCGGTGCAGGCCACCGGCATGCCCATTCAGGTTCCAGTAGGTGATACCGTGCTGGGGCGCATGCTCAATGTGTTTGGCGAGCCTATTGACGACAAACCTGCCCCTGCCGCCACGGTACGACGCTCCATTCACCAACCGCCTCCAGCACTGGAAGACCGCGTCATACACAGCGACATCCTGGAAACCGGCATCAAGGCCATCGATCTGCTGTCCCCCATTGAGCGCGGCGGCAAAACCGGTCTGTTCGGCGGTGCGGGCGTGGGTAAAACCGTACTGATCACCGAGCTGATCAACAACACCGTTCAACACTATCAGGGCGTAAGCCTGTTCTGCGGCATTGGCGAACGCTCGCGAGAGGCGGAAGAACTTTATCGCGAGATGGGTGACGCCGGTGTGCGGGATAAAACTGTGATGCTGTTCGGGCAAATGAACGAAGCCCCGGGTGTGCGGTTTCTAGTGGGCAAAACCGCGCTCACTATGGCGGAGTATTTCCGCGACGAGCAGAAGCAGGATGTACTGCTGCTCATCGACAACATTTTCCGTTTTGTGCAGGCGGGCTCTGAGGTTTCCGGATTGATGGGACGTATGCCTTCCCGGGTCGGTTACCAACCCACCCTGGCTACGGAACTGGCAACACTTCAGGAGCGGATTACATCCACGCGCAACGGCACCATCACCTCTATTCAGGCGGTTTACGTGCCGGCCGATGATTTTACCGACCCGGCCGCAGCTCATATTTTCTCGCACCTTTCTGCCTCAGTTGTGTTGTCACGTAAGCGCGCCAGTGAAGGCCTCTACCCGGCGGTGGATCCCCTTGCCTCCGCCTCAGTCATGCTGACGCCGGCCCTGGTTGGCCAACGCCACTACGACATTGCCCGAGCAGTACGGCGCACCCTGGCCGAATACGAGGATCTGCGCGACATTATTGCCATGCTGGGTATGGAAGAACTTGCGGCTGCCGACCGGGCCACCGTTGCGCGAGCGCGGAGGCTTGAACGCTTTCTCACTCAACCCTTTTTCACCGTCGGTGCGCTGACCAGCGACAGCGGCAGGCGAGTGCCCATCAGCGACACCCTCGACGGGTGCGAAACCATCCTGAGCCAGACCGAATTTCACGACAATGAAACCGACTACTACATGATTGGCTCCCTGAAAGATCTGGAGAAAACGTCATGAGCCTTGCCGAATCCATGCAGGTAACGCTGCGCCTGCCAAATCGGACGCTGTTCGAAGGCGATGTGCAGCGGCTATTCGCTACCGCGCAAAACGGTGCTTTCGGCATGCTCCCAAACCATACCGATTTCGTGACGGCGCTAGTGCCCTCAGTATTGACTCTCACCTGCGTCGACGGTATCGAACGTTTTTTTGGCATCGACGAAGGGCTGCTGGTGAAAATAGGCTTTCAGGTAGACGTCGCCATACGTCGCGGCGTTCAAGGCAAGGATCTAGACTCCTTAAATGAAACCGTCAAAGCTGCATTTATCGAAGTGGATGAAGAAGAGCGTATCGCACGCTCAGCCTTGTCTCGACTGGAAGCGGGCATAGTACGGCGTTTTGGAGACTTGCAGAAACCCACGGTATGAGCATGAAAAACGACCACTCAGCAGAAAGTATCCGGCGCAGTGCCGAGCGCATGAAGCGGTCACGGGATGAGCCAGGGGTCAGCCCTCTGCGCGGGCTGGGAGCCTTCGGAATCATTGGCTGGTCAATTGCAGTGCCAACCGTCGGGGGTGCTTTCCTGGGGTTGTGGCTGAACGACGTAGCGCCCCAGAACTTTTCCTGGCCCATTGCACTGATTCTGGGCTGCGTGGTGGTGGGTGGCATCATTGCCTGGGGCTGGATCGAAAAAGAAGGGCCGGATCATAAGGGAGGTAAGCGGTGATAACAGTAAACTGGCCAGCAGTATTGCTGGGTTTTTCATTTGGCTTGCCCGTCAGCGCATTGTTCTTTGTTGGGCTGGCTTGGGGCATGCGACACGCCTTGAGCGCTGACCGGCCCGGGCTTTGGCTGATGGCCAGCTCGTTTTGCCGGATAGCGGTGCTGCTGGGTGCTGGCTTTCTGGTAACGGCTTCTGCTGGCAGTAACTGGGCCATCGCCGGCTACGCGCTGGCGTTTTTGCTGGCGCGGCTTGTTGCTGTGCGCTGGGCCAGAATCAGCAAGGCACCCACAGCAGCAACACAGGATGGCGCGTAATGCAGCTTACCCCCGATGACATTATCGTTTTTACGCTGGCGGGCTGGGAGGTCAACGCCACCATCGTTAACACCTGGATTGTGATGGCGGTGCTGGTGGGCATTTCCATGTTGATTACCCGCAACCTGCGCCCGGATATGCCGCCCCATCGCGGGCGCACCGCGCTGGAAGTAATTGTAAAGCTGATTCAGAGCCAGATCGAAGAGGTTACCCGAAACTCCGCGCGCCATGTGATGTACTTTTCCGGCACTCTGTTCCTGTTCATCGCGTTATCAAACCTGATGTTGGTGGTACCCGGGTTTTCACCACCCACATCGTCGCTCTCCACCACAGCGGCACTGGCCTTGTCTGTGCTGGTGGCGGTACCTGTGTTCGGCATCGCTAGTGGGGGTGTAGGGCACTACCTCAAAACCTTTATTGAACCCTCGGTTCTCATGCTGCCGTTCAACATCATTGGTGAGTTCTCCCGGGGTATTTCGCTGGCTATCCGCCTTTACGGCAACGTAATGAGCGGCGCGGTCATTGCAGCCATCCTGCTAACGGTCGCACCGTTTTTCTTCCCGGTCATCATGGATATGCTGGGATTATTAACGGGCATGATCCAAGCCTACATATTCGCCATTCTAGCCACCGTCTATATTTCATCTGCTACCGCAGAGTCAGACCACCCAGCGCTCAAGAGAGAGGATAAATCATGACCGATCTTGCCATTATTGCGGCCATTTCCATATTTACCGCCGGCCTGACCATTGCCATCGGAGCCATTGGTCCGGCGCTTGGCGAAGGCCGCGCCGCCGCCGCAGCCATTGCCGCCATTGCGCAGCAGCCGGATGCCGCCCCAACCCTGTCACGAACCCTGTTTGTGAGTCTGGCGATGATTGAATCCACCGCCATCTACTGTTTTGTGGTGGCGATGATTCTGATTTTTGCCAACCCATTCTGGGATGCCATGCAGGTTGCCGCAGGAGGCTAGAGCCGATCATGTCCATTGACTGGATTACCGTTATCGCTCAGATCGCCAACTTTCTGGTACTGGTGTGGCTGTTGAAGCGCTTTCTCTATCGTCCAATTCTCGACGGAATTGATGCCCGCGAGGCTGAAATAACCCGCCGCATGGCTGAAGCCGGAGAGGCCGAGAAAAAAGCCCAGGCCGCCGAAGTGGAATTTCACCAGCAGAAAATACAGCTCTTGTCTGACCAGGATGCTGCGGTCAAACAGGCCCTAAGGGAATCGGAAGACCAGCGCGACAGCCTGCTGACCGAAGCCCGCGCCACGCTAGAGCAGGAACAGCAAGACTGGCACAAGCACCTTGAGCACGAGCGCCAGAAGTTCACAGCGCAATTACAGCGAGCTGGAGAAGAAACCCTGCTGGAGCTCACCCGTAAAGCGCTGCGGGATCTCGCGGATGAATCCCTGGAAGAAGCCATCGTTCGCCATGTCAGCTCGCGATTGCGACCGATTGCCAGCGAACTATCTGAAGCGGCGGGCGACAGCAAGGAAGCGGTGGCAACCACTCGCGACACACTGCCTGAGGCGGCACAGGCGCTGCTACGGGCCGATATCAAGGATCTACTCCCCGGCATCAACCTGCGATTTGACACCGACTCTCAGCAGTCACCTGGCCTGGTTCTGCGGGTTGGCGGTGCCCAGGTGGCCTGGACGGTGGACAGCTACACTGAAGAATTTGATGCGTTGTTAAATGAACGGTTGGCTGCCGGAGCTTCCGGGCGAACTCAGCCCGGCGGGGCCTAAATCCGGTTGTTCACATAAGGATAGATAAACCGCTATGTCCAAAACCGATTCCCTTGCTGCCGTAACCCCGCCTCAACCGCACGTTGGGCTGCACTCGGCCGGGCAATTCGAGGCATGGCGGGAACGTCTGCTTGCAATGCCTGCCCCTAAACCGGTAATAACTGAAGTTGGCAAGGTAACCGAAGTCGGCGGCGGTGTTGCTATCGTCACCGGCCTCGCCCGTGCACTGGCCGATGAATTACTGGTGTTCGAATGTGGTGTGCACGGCATCGTGCTGGACTTGGAACCTGGTCGGCTCGGGGTGATTCTACTCGGGCCATCCGAGTTCATTACTCTGGGGGAGGACGTGCGCCGCACCCGTAAGGTAGTCAGCGTGCCGGTTGGCCCTGCTTTGCTCGGTCGCGTGGTCGATGCCATGGGCCACCCAAGAGACGGTTTGGGGCCTATTGAAGCCATAGCGGAAACGCCTATCGAAGCAGAGGCACCGGGTATTCTGAGCCGTTCAGCCATTTTCAAGCCACTAGCCACCGGCCTTAAAGCCATTGATGCCGCCGTTCCAGTGGGGCTAGGCCAGCGCGAGCTGATCATCGGTGATCGCCAAACCGGCAAAACCTCCATCGCCATCGATACCATACTCAATCAGGCGCGATCAGAGGTGACCTGTGTCTATTGCGCCATTGGCCAGCGTGGCGATGCCGTATCGAGGGTTATCGCAGCCTTGAAAAAGGGCGACATGATGGTCCGCAGCATCGTTATGTCGGCGGGCGACGAAGAAACTCCGGGACTGGCTTACATTGCGCCTTATTCCGCCATGGCCATGGCGGAATACTTTTCCGATCAAGGCCAGGATGTGCTGGTGATTTTTGATGACCTCACTCATCACGCTCGCTCCTACCGGGAACTGTCGTTGCTGTTGCGCCGGCCACCGGGGCGTGAAGCCTTCCCCGGCGACATTTTCTACGTGCATGCCCGCCTCTTGGAACGAGCCGGCCAATTTACTCAAGAAGCCGGTGGTGGCTCGATTACCGCCTTGCCGGTAGTGGAAACCCAGGCGGAGAATCTATCGGCCTATATTCCCACCAATCTGATTTCCATCACCGATGGTCAAATTTACCTGTCTCCAAGGCTGGTGCGCCGTAACCAGTTTCCTGCCGTAGATCTGGGCCTGTCCGTATCTCGCGTGGGCGGTAAGGCACAAAGCCGCACCCTGCGTGAAGTAGCCGGCAACTTGCGAGTTACTCTGTCGCAGTTCGAAGAACTGGAAGACTTCGCCCGCTTCGGAACCCGGCTGGACGACACCACCCGTGCCCGCCTCACCCGCGGTGCCGCCGTTCGCACTGCGCTGCGTCAGGCCGAGCGTGACCCCATGCCCGCTGCCGAACAACTGGCGGTTCTGATTGCGGCAATGGAAGGGCTTTTCGATGCCTTGCCGGAAGAACAACTGAGCGATGCTATCAGCCGCATCCGTGCCACTCCCCGGAAGCGCTTTCAGTTCATCGGCGAACGCATCAGCGAAAACAAAGAACTGAGCAAAGAAGACCGCGACCGAATTATAATCGCCGCTCGCACCGCGCTGTCTGCAACGCGCAGCGATCAAACATCATATACAGACGGGGGCAGCTATGGCCCAGACGCTTGAAGCGCTAACCCGGCACAGCAAGACCCTGACCGGCATTCACGGCATCGTCCACACCATGAAAACCCTGTCTGCAATTAACGCGGCACCCTATGAGCACGCGGCCCGCTCTATTGAGGCCTATCACCAGACAATACTACAGGGCTTTGCCGCCTTCGCTTATCGAACTGGCGGCATCAATCTGCGACACGCAGATGCAGCAGAGCATCTGGTCATCGTGTTCGGCTCCGACCACGGCCTCTGCGGCAATTACAATGAAGTGCTCGCCGACGCCGTGCAGCTGCATTGCCAAAGCCAAACGATCGGCAGGCAACGCCTACTCTGTATCGGCGCGCAAATGAACGATGCCCTCGGTGATCAAGGTCTGATGCCAGAAGCTGTTTTACTGCCACCGGCCTCTGCGGATGGTATCGGCCGTCTTGCAGGTGATATTGCTGCTCGCATAGACCACTTCAGTCGGGACCAACCGCTACAGAATCTGGCTGTCACCCTGGCGTTTACCCAACGCGGCGAGCATGGCACACGGGAGCCAAGCATACAGCGTCTTCTTCCGCTGGCACCCTTGCTGCTACAGCGTGAAAAGCACTGGAGTTCACGCTCACTTCCGGATTACACCATGGAGGCAGACGCGTTGTTATCATCGCTGATTCATGGCCACATCTTCGCCAGCGTATTTCGCGCCTCCGCGGAAGCGATGGTAACCGAAAACTCCGCTCGGCTAGCGCTGATGCAGCAGGCAGAGCAATCGGTGAATGAGCGCGCTGAGGCGGTAAAAGGGGAGATGCGATCGGTGCGTCAAACAGAAATCACCAACGAGTTGATGGATGTGATTATTGGGTTTGAAGCATTAAAGAAGAAACAAAAACCTCACGGCCAACCAGACTAAAATTTCAGATTTTCTTCAACTGCTCAATCAAGCTAACTTGATCTATCGGCTTACCCCAACCATTTCCGTGCACCAGCTCCTCCAGCGGCAGACGAGAGCGCCAGCCTTTCGCCTGCAGTTCTGGTTGATCCAAAAACTCGCTGACATAACCCATGCACAGATACGCCAAGGGGTAGACCTGGTCGGGCAACTGCAGAATATCTGACAACTGCTTCTGGTCCAAAATACTGACCCAGCCCACACCAATGCCTTCCGCCCGCGCCGCCAGCCAGAGGTTTTGTACCGCCAGACAGGTGCTGAACAGATCCATTTCCATGATCGAGTTTCGGCCCAACACATGAGGGCCACCCCGGGAACGGTCACAGGTGATGCACAGGTTGATCGGGCTTTCGATAATGCCTTGAAGCTTTAAGCTCCGATAGGATTCCTTCCGCTCGCCGGTGTAGTTCTCAGCGGCCTTGGCGTTCTCGTCATTGAAACTAGCCAGCACCTGCTCCCGTATCGGCAAACTGTCGATCACGATGAAGTCCCACGGCTGCATAAAGCCAACAGACGGCGCGTGATGGGCCGCTTTCAGGATTCGGGCTAAAACATCGTCCGGAATAGGGTGGGGAAGAAACTGCGAGCGCACGTCACGGCGTTCAAAAATAGCCCGGTACAGCCCTTCTTGCTGGGCTTCAGTAAACGGGTCGTTGTGGTTGCTCATAACTGCAACAGGCTCCTTAGCCGACCGGTATCCAAACAGGTTTCTACTTGATCCGCCAAACGATCTAACTGCTGTAAACGGTGGCTCTGGTAATCTACCGCCTGCGCAACCGTTTGGTTCAAACCCGCCCAAGTCAAAATAGCATCACAAGCTTCGCGCGCATCAAACAGGCCATGTATATAGGTGCCGGCTATCTGGTCATCGTGACTGACCGCACCATCCGGCCGGCCTTCCAGTTCTGCAAAAGGGCGAGCCAGTGCTGGGCCTTCGGTAATCCCGTTGTGCATTTCATAGCCCTGCATCGCCACGCTTGTATTCGCCCCGGCCACGCTCGCCGTCAAGGTGCCGGACACCTGCTTCAACTGCTTGCCGGACACCATTCGCGTACTCATTTCCAGCAAGCCCAAGCTTTCTGTGCGGCCGACTTCGCCTTCAAGGCCTTTCGGGTCGTCAACCCATTGCCCCAGCATCTGAAAGCCGCCACATATCCCCAACACCTTGCCGCCATAGCGCAGATGTTTGCGCAGAACATCCGGCCAACCTTGGTGTTTCAGCCACTGCATGTCGTGACGGGTACTTTTGCTGCCCGGCAGGATGATCAAATCAGCAGGAGGTATGGGTTGGTCTGGGCCGACAAACGTGAGATTTACACCCGGATGCAGCCGCAACGGGTCAAAGTCATTGTGATTGCTGATGCGCGGCAGTACCGGCACCACCACGTTCAACGCGCCGGCTTGGCTATCGCCTTCAGTGCTGACACTGTCTTCGGAATCCACCACCAACCCGTGCAGGAATGGCAACACGCCGAAGACCGGCTTGCTTGTGTGCGTTTCAAGCCAGTCGAGCCCCGGCTCCAACAGCGCAATATCGCCCCGGAAGCGGTTGATGATGTAGCCCGCCGTTCTTGCCCGCTCGGTTTCAGACAGCAACTCGAGGGTACCGACCAGCTGTGCGAAAACACCGCCTTTGTCGATATCACCCACCAACAGCACCGGGCAATCCGCTGCTTCGGCAAAGCCCATATTGGCAATGTCGTTGGCTCGTAGATTAATCTCCGCTGGGCTGCCGGCACCTTCGGCAATGATCACGTCGTAGCGCCCACTCAGCGCACGCCAGCTGGCCATCACCGACGCCATGGCTTCAGCCTTGTAGGCGTGATAGTCCAAGGCATCCATATTACCGTGGACTTTGCCTCTCAAGATCACCTGGGCGCCGCAGTCGCTTTGGGGCTTCAGTAGAACCGGGTTCATATCGCTGTGCGGTTCAAGGCCACACGCCAAGGCTTGCAGCGCGGTGGACCGGCCAATTTCACCGCCATCCATCGTTACCGCACTGTTCAAAGCCATGTTTTGGGGTTTGAAAGGAGCAACCGACACACCTTGGCGGGCCAACCAGCGGCAAAGGGCAGCCACAACAGTGGTTTTCCCTGCATCCGAAGTGGTGCCCTGAACCATCAAGGTGGGCATTTACAGTTCCACACCCTTCTGGGCTTTAATGCCTTGATCTTTGAAGGCGTGTTTCACTACGCCCATTTCTGTAACAGTGTCCGCAAGATCAACCAGTTCTTGGGGTGCACCGCGGCCGGTTACAACGACGTGCTGCATATCCGGACGGCCCTGCAGATCGTCCAGCACCCGATCAAGATCAATGTAATCGTATTTGAGTGCAATGTTCAGCTCGTCCAGCAAGATCAAGTCGTAGCTGTCGTCTTTCAACATGGCCGCGGTGATGTCCCAAGCCTCGTTGGCGCTCTTAACATCCTGCTCCCGATCTTGGGTATCCCAAGTGTAGCCTTGGCCCATCACATGGTAGGTCACATTGGGCAGATCCCGGAAGAACGCTTCTTCACCGGTGCTGAACGCCCCTTTGATGAACTGCACAATGCCTACCTTCATGCCATGCCCCAAAGCCCGAGCCACCATGCCGAAGCCGGAGCTACTTTTGCCCTTACCGGGACCGGTCAGCACCAGTAACACACCTTGCTCTTTCTGAGCCCGAGCGATGCGGTCCTGCATGATTTTTTGCTTGGCCGCCATGCGCTTGGCGTGGCGTTCTGGGTCTTTAGCGCGTTCACGCATAGGTCTTCTCCTTGTCAGTACAGAAAGTCAGCGCCTGTCCGCGAAAAATAGCGGCTACCAATTCGGGAGCTGACGGGAAATAACCGTGGAAATAGCTGGCCACCAAAGCATTTTGGCAGAAAACGGCCTCACCGCCGGTGCCTGCTTGCTTATGGCTATAAGCAGATGGCTGCCACGAGGTATCCAGCGTAGAGCGATGGAACGTGTGGCCTCGCAAATCGCCTTGCTCCGTTTTCAGACTGTGCATGCCGATGCCTTGCAAACGCTTAGCCATAGCCGCGCGGCCCGGTATCAGGCCATACAGCGAATGCACCACGTCGTCTTTATCCGAGAGTTCTTGCGCACAGGCCATTAAGCCACCGCATTCCGCCAATATCGGCTTACCCGCGCCATGAAAGGCACGAATTGAATTCGCCATCGCAGTATTCTCCGCCAGCGTATTGCCATGCAGCTCCGGGTACCCGCCAGGAAGCCAAAGGGCATCCGCGGGCGGCAGTTCCGAGTCATCCAGCGGGGAGAAATAGTGCAGTTCAGCGCCCATTGCTTGCAGTAATTCGGTGTTGGCGCGATAGATAAAGCTGAAGGCGGCGTCACGAGCGATCGCAATACGCACGCCGGCCAGCAGTGCTTGGGGCCGATTTACCGATTCAACTGCGGGAATCTCCACCGCTTTTGGCAATTCGTCGAGCCCCGCCTCTTTCAACACTTGGGCAGCGTCATCCAGTTTCTGGTCGAGATTACCGAGCTCTGCCGGTTGCATTAGCCCCAGATGTCGCTCGGGTATGTTCATGGCATCGTTTCTGGGGATAGCCCCTAACAAACGAACACCTTCAGGCAGCCGCTCTTTCAGCATTTCACCATGGCGAGGGCTACCAATTTTATTCGCAATCACGTCATAAATTGATAGCTCCGGGTCAAAGCGGACAAGACCCAACACGAGAGCACCAAAGGTTTGAGCCATGCCGCCTGCGTCGATAACGGGCAGGGCTGGAATACCCATAAGTTTCGCCAAATCAGCACTGGATGGATCGCCATCAAACAATCCCATCGCGCCTTCGATCAAAATGAGGTCCGCATCTTGTGCTGCCTCAGCCAACCGCCAGCGGCACTCATCTTCTCCGGTCATCCAAGGGTGTAACTGATAGACGGGGTGTCCGGATGCAACCTCCAGCACCATCGGGTCGAGATAATCCGGCCCGTGCTTAAACACTCGCACCTTACGCCCGGCATTCCGGTGTAGACGGGCCAATGCCGCTGTCACCATGGATTTCCCCTGCCCCGAGGCGGGGCCGGTAATCATTACTGCCGGGACGAACTTGTTCATAGTTTCACCATTGTCATCGTTATTAACCGGAGCTCACAGGAACAAACACCGGTGCGCCGTCGGCCTCTACGGTCACCAGTTTTTGGTTATACAATTGTTCAAGTGCGGATGGTTTCAACATACTGTCAGCGGGCCCCCAACAAGCATCACCGTTGGGGTAAAGCAGCAATACATGGCTACACCACCGTGCGGCCAGGTTCAGGTCGTGCAGGCACATGAACACGGCCTTTCCGGTAACAGACTGGCTTCTAAGAAGACGCATGACTTTGACCTGATGGTGTAAGTCCAGATGGTTCGTCGGCTCATCAAGCAACCAGATGTCGGGGTTCTGGGTCATCAGTGTTGCGATCGCAACCCGCTGACGCTCACCGCCCGACAAGGTACTGAGCAAACGGTCAGACAAATGATCAACATCCATCGTCGCCAATGCCTGTTGCGCGCGAGTTTGATCATCAGCTTGCTCGTTTTCCCAAGGCGACAACCATGGGTGACGCCCAATCAATGCGGTTTCCATAACCGTTGCAGGGAAACTGTCTTGACGCTCCTGAAACACCAAGCCCAGCTGCTGCGCTACGTCACGACGCTTTAGCTCTATCAGCGGCGAATCGTTCAATACAACTCGGCCACTGCGTGCAGGTAACAAGCCAGCGAGGGTATGCAACAGAGTGGTTTTTCCGGCCCCATTAGGGCCCAACACGCCCCACGTCTGACCGGGTTTCACACTCAAATTAAGAGGAAAACCGTCTGCTCTACCGGGTACATTGATGATCAGATCGCAAGTATGCAGCGTGCTCATCAACGGCTCCGGTGCAGTAGATACAGGAAGGTCGGTACGCCCAGTAATGCGGTAATTACGCCCACGGGAAGCTGCTCAGGCGCGATCACAGTGCGGGCGAGGGTATCCGCCAAGACAAGCAGAGTGCCGCCGGCCAAGGCACTGGCCGGCAAAATAATGCGCTGGTCGTTGCCCAGTACCAGACGAAGCATATGCGGCACAATCAGGCCTACGAACCCGATACTGCCTGCTGTTGTTACCGCCGTCGCGGTCAGCAGGCTGGCGAGCACATAAATAGTCCACTCAAGCGGGCGAACCGATACTCCGAGTACCGCTGCCTGCATCGGGCCACGCGCCAACACGTTTAGATTTCTGGCAAGCGGCATAATCACCAGAATAGCCAGCACAAGCACCATCACCGCTGGCCAAGGGGTACGAGCGTAGGAAACATCGCCCATCAGCCAGTAAAGCATGCCGGGTAGTTTGTATGATGGGGTAATGGCCAGCATCAGCGTAATCACGGCTCCCCAGCCAGCCGCCACCACAACACCCGTCAGCAGCAGACGCGAGGCGGTCCAACTGCCGGTACCATGGGCAAGACCGAACACCAACACCATTGCCAACATGGCGCCGGCGAAGGCTGAGCCAGAGATCAGCAACGCCCCCATCCCTGTCAACATCGCCAACAGCGCACCAACCGCGGCACCTCCGGACAGCCCCAGCACATACGGGTCAGCCAACGGGTTGCGTAGCAGCACCTGCATCAAGGCTCCCGCCACCGCTAACAGACCACCAGTCGCAAATGCGGCAAGGGTACGTGGCAGGCGCAACTCCAGCAGCAAGGTCTGGTTCAGCTTGCTGCCCTCACCCTGAATGACAGCCCAGAGTTCCGAAGGTGCAATCGTTACGCTGCCTATCGCCAGCGCCAACATAAAAGCAGCCAAAGAAATCCCACTGAGCACCAACAAAGATCTTGTCATAGTGCAGGCACCTGTTTACCCAGGTTTTTGCAGGTTTTACTAGCGTCCACGGGCAACGTCCAGCCTTTGGCAAATATCACGACTCGCTTCAAGAAGCCTGGGGGTCGGCCTTGATATCGGTGATGCCGGCACAAAAAACAGGTTGTTTTTTGCCACAGCGCTCATTCCCGGGTAGTTCTTCCAGTGATCAAGCTGGTTATCTTCGATACCCTCAACGCTTCCGGTAATAATTGCGTGAGGGTCTGCCGCCAGCACCACTTCGGCACTGATTCTCGGCACCAGCCGCGGCATGTCGCCGAAAACATTCACCCCTCCGCAAAGCTGAACCACTTTGCCAATCAGGTGATCATTGTTGATGGTCATCAGCGGCGTCTGCCAGACTTGATAGAAGACCGGTATGGGCTTTGCGTCGCGGTACTGCTTTGCAATCACAGCGATCCCTTTACGGAAACGTTCCGCTTCCGCAAAACCTTCCTGTTCCGTGCCCGCCAGTATCGAAAGCTGTTCAATGACTTTGGAAACGCCCTCGAAGGTGCGTGGTTCAATGGCAAACATGGGCAAACCCAATGCCTGCAGCATCTCCATTTGCGCGGGTGGATTACCTGTTCGCCACGTGATCACCAAATCGGGTTTAAGCGCCAACAGCGCTTCCAAATCTATTCGGGTATGATTGCCCACCAAAGGTAACTTGAGGGCTGCTTCGGGGTAATCACTGTAATTCACCACAGCGACTACCTTGTCGCCCGCTCCAGCAGCAAACGCCAGTTCTGTAGCACCGGGGGACAGGGTAGCGATGCGTTTGGCCGGTTGATCCAGGCAAATTTCTTCCCCTTGATCATCCGTAACACAAACAGGCGCCGCCAACCCAAATGGCGCCAGTAGCATCAAGCTCAACACCATTGCTATAGCTTTCAGCTTTATCACTGGCACCTCCTCGCTGTTATCACATCGTTTATCGAATGTCGTAGCGGACAGTCAGCATGGCCGTGCGGCCTGCGGTTGTATAGACATCTCCGGTCCATCGACTAGCGGTATGGTATGTTTTATCGAACACATCTTTAACCGACAACTTCGCCACCCAATCTGGCGCAAAAGACCAACTTGTTCTTAGGTCAACAAGCCCGTAGCCTGGCAGGCGGCCTTCCTCACCGGCAGCGTTAAAACGATGATTCTCTGCGCGAGCGGTACCGCCAACACTCCAGCGCCCCAGCAATCGATCGACATCTAAGCGTATCGATTGCTCTGCACGGCGCCTTAACTGATCACCTGTCTGACTATCTTCGTAATCCCCAAAGGTTCCAGCCAGTTTCATCAGCCACTTGTCTACTTCTAGTCCTGCCGATGCCTCAACTCCCCGTAGGCGAGCTTCAGGAACATTATCGACACCATTCTTGCTGGACAGTGACAGGTCGTCCACGTCACTTTGGAACAACGCCACGTCCCAGAACCAAGATGTATAGCGTCCTGCAAGCCCCACTTCATAACTGATCGCCTCTTCGGGTTCCAGGGTTGGATCTCCGTAATTAGGCCAGTATAAATCGTTAAACGACGGTGCTTTGAATGAGGTTCCAGCACTCACGCGGACACGATGCTGACGATCAAATTGGTAGCCCGCCGCAGCGCCCCATGTTGTATGTTTGCCATAGGCTTCATTGTCATCATTGCGAATACTCAAATGGAGGTCTGCAGGTCCAAAGCCGAGCAAAGCTTGAGCAAAATAGGCGTTATTCGCACGGCTGCTTTCCTCGTAAGCTGTTGTGCTGCTCACCTGATCCGTCATTCTTTCAGCGCCTACGACAAATTCATGCACGCCCCAAGTCAGCCAATTCTCTAGCCTCGTTGTGCGGCTTTGAGTATCGAAAAAAGTAGGAGAGCTACCCGGCGCAAAAGATTCGCCTTCATCTCTTGCATCGGAAACCTGCAATTTTGCACGCCAATAACGAGTGATCGGGGCATCTAAACTGGCGCCTGCAGTTTGTAGAGTGAAATCCGTTTCGCCACCTTCGTATTCTGTCGTTCCATTCGCGTTGAGGAATAAACCGGAAACTTTCACGCCATTTGAAAATACATGGCTCGCACTCGCCACGGAGGAATGGTTGTCGTATGCCTTATCTTCACCACCAATGACAACTGGCGCGCCGTCAGTTCGAAAATAATGAGTGCCTACGTTAACTTTGGTGTCACGTTCAGCAAAGGAGAACCCAGCACCGTACTGCTGGCTATCAAAGTTACCTGCACCGACTTCCACCCAACCGCCGGCCGACTGCTTGGTCTCTGGCAAGGTAAATGCCTGAATCACACCTCCGGTCGCATCCGCGCCGTACAAGCTACTGCGACTACCTCGAACAATTTCTACTCGTTTAATCATTTGAGGCGGCAAGTGCTGCCATGCTGGAGCACCCGAAGTTGCTGAGCGCAAACGAATACCATCTACCAGCAACACTGCGCCCGACGAGTCATGCCCCCGAATGAACACACTGGTTTGCTTACCAAATGAGCCGGTATTCGTAACGTTTATACCCGGCTGACTTTCCAGCAGTTCCGAAAACTGCAGTGCCTGTTGCCTTGTAATTTCTTCCTCTTCAAGCACCGTCACCGATGATAAGCTTTCGCCCTGAGTACTGGGAGCCAGAGTGGCGGTCACTACGATTGGGTTCAATATTTGAGTTTCTTGCTGGCTAGCATCGGCTGTCGCTGCAAATACAGGCAACAAAATTAACGCCGGAATGGCCTTCGAAGGGTTCATATCATCACTCACAGTTCACCGCACGCACCCGCGCGGTCGGTCTTGGTTACTGCGAAGGACAATTAAGGTGTTCGGACGGGGGTGGAGGGCGTGTAGTGCTGATGAGCCGGATCACCCACCGCCGTCGCCCTCCGCAACGTCTGGTGTACGGAGTTTGAGAAACTCCGTCTTTCAGGCCGGTCTCCGGACTTTCAGGCGGAGACCGTGCTCCGGAGCAATCACCTTCCCATGCCTATGGCACAGTGGCGTAACGGATTGCTATTAACCTGATTACCGTTGCGGGGGCAGTACTGGACTCTCACCAGCTTCCCGTTTCACTCTATGGATTCATCCGACTATCGCCAGCCTGAAATGAAAATGCAGAGCACCTGAAATCGCGGGCAAGACTACCAACCGGGGTGGGGGTGGTCAATGACATATATAAATTCCCGACAGAGCGTCAGCCAGGCGCTGCCAGCTGGCCTCATCGGCGGGCAAACCAAAGCGCAAAGCCTGGGGAGCATCGAAGCACCGCACCAGAATTCCGCACCGGGCGAGACGATCTGCAATTTCCGCTGCCTTCGAATGCTGTACCGTCTGAAACAACAAAGTGCCGGAAAGGGATCCCAGACCATGTTGTTCAAGCAGAGCGGACAATCTCATCGAGGCTTCTTGCTGCTTGGCCAATGCTCCTGCTTGCCAGGTCTCGTCTTCCAAAACCCGTTTCATTAAATATCGCGTCGGGCCACTTACAGGCCAAGGCCCAAGTTCGTGGTTGAATTGTTTTGCCAGCCCACGTTCCAACAGCACAGCGCCGGCCCGAATTCCCGCCAACCCAAAAAACTTCCCTAACGACCTCAGTATCAGAAGATTGGCTGAACCTGCCCATGGGTCGAGCGTATGATCGGGAAGTCCGTCAATGAACGCCTCATCCACAACCAACCATCCACCGTGCCGCTCCAACCTTTCCCGCCAGGCCAACAATCGCTCTGGCATCAGCACCTGCCCAGTCGGATTGTTTGGATTAACCCAAACCATCACATCTACTGAAGCCAGCCAGTCCAGATCATCCGCCAATGCCTGCTCCGCGGAAATACCCACCACTTCAAAGCCCGCCCGTTGCCAGGCATGGCCGTGTTCCCTGTAACCCGGTATGGGCACCGCCACCCGGCCAAGCCCATGCACGCGTTTACGAACTGCAGGCAACGCCATGATGGCTTGCTGACTTCCAGCCACGGGCAGACAGACTGCATCAGCCGGTGCCCCGGCCCAGTGCCGAATAATCTCTTCCAAACCGTCATCCGGCTCGGGCAGGCGTTGCCAAACCTCTAACGGAATCTCGGGAATAGGGTAGGGCACGGGGTTTATACCGGTTGAAAGATCAAGCCACTGGTCTCGGGGTATCCCCCATTTCCGGGCCGCGGCTTCCAGCCTGCCGCCGTGTTCCGGGCGCTCAGGTGAACGAAACGGAATCACACTGCACCTCCCGCCAGAAAACCAAAGGCGAACAGCGCCAAGACAATCAACCACAGGCCCACACCTCGCTGAACCAGCCCGACGGCCCCATCAACCGTCTGGGCGTTTGCCTCAGGGCCGCGGCCCAACCGGGGGCGTTGTTTAACTCCGTTGGCGTAGGGTGCCGGGCCGCCCAGGGAAACGCCCAGCGCTCCGGCCCCTGCCGCCATCACCGGGCCGGCATTGGGGCTGTCCCATGTTTTTCCCTGACGAAACCAACACGACATCCCTAGCCGCGTGTTGCCCATCAGCGCGTAGGTAAGGGCGGTCAGCCGCGCAGGCACCCAGCCCATAAGGTCATCCAGTCGGGCGGCAAAGCGTCCAAAGTAGAGGTAGCGCTCGTTACGGTAACCCCACATAGCGTCCAGCGTATTCACCAGGCGGTGCAAAACCACACCCGGTAAGCCAGCCACCAGGAACCAGAACAAACTGGCAAAGACTGCATCCGCACCGTTCTCCAACATAGATTCGGCGGCCGCAGCGGCCACACCGCTGTCGGAGAGCGATTCGGCATCGCGGCTCACAATGCGCCTTACCGCTTCACGGGCTTGCTCTCCATTCTCTTGCAGCAAAGCGTCCGATACCGCCTTGCCATGCTCGGCTAAGCCCCGCAGCGCAATGGCCAGCCACAGCACAGCTGCCTGCACCCATAACGCCGCCCAACCACTCAACAGTTCCTGTAACAGTACTGCCACGGCAACCACTGGGGCCATCAACAGCACGGCTGAAATCCCACCGAGCGCTACACTACGACCCGCTTGTTGCGGCCGACGATTAAAGCGATGCTCAAACCAAACAACCGCACGGCCGAAGCCTACCAACGGGTGCCAGCGACGCGGCTCTCCCACCAATACATCGAACAAAACCGCGACACAGCACGCGGCTACCGACATCGAAAACGCTTCCAAGACCACACCCTCATGAAGAATGCCGGCAAGTCTACCCGACTCAAGCCTTACCTTGACACCATTGGGCCACAGATAGACCATCCTCTCTTTCCGTTCACAAGGAACACTCCATGCCTCTGCCCCAAAGCTGGCTTCAGCAGCCACCCACTCCGTCCCACGCACATTCAGAACTTGCCTTGGCTCGCCAGCAAGTACTCACAAAGCCACCCGGATCTCTGGGAAATCTGGAGCGGATTGCCATTACACTTGCGGGCTTGTCGGGCAGTGAAACGCCTACGGTTGATCCGGTTCGCATGGCCATTTTCGCCGGTGATCACGGCGTTTGCGCTGAAGGCGTATCCGCTTTTCCGCAGGCTGTTACCGCGCAGATGATTGCCAACTTCGCCCATGGCGGCGCAGCCATCAGCGTCATGGCAAAAGAACTTGGTGCCAGTCTGGAGGTGGTGAATCTGGGCACCGTTGCAGACGTGCCGGAACTGCCCGGTGTGATTAGCGAGATTATCGCACCGTCAACAGCGAACATGGCAGAAACCTGCGCCATGACCCGCGAACAGGTGGAAGCGGCGCTGACCAGCGGTGACAACGCTGCGAAACGTGCTAAAGCAGCTGGCTGCCGGCTGTTTATTGGTGGCGACATGGGCATTGGCAACACCACCAGCGCCTCGGCTATAGCTTGCGCTCTTCTGGGCCACAGCCCACAGCCGTTAGTTGGCCCTGGAACGGGCCTGAACGCCAAAGGCGTCTCTCGAAAAGCCGCCGTGGTGGAGCGCGCCCTGGCCCGCCACGGTGACTCCAAAGACCCACTGACGGTGCTGACCTCATTGGGCGGATTTGAACTCGCCGGTTTAGTCGGCGCTATTATGGGCAGTGCGGCCCGGGGTATTCCGGTTCTTGTGGACGGGTTCATCGTGTCGGCCGCTGCACTGATCGCCGTTCATCAGCAACCGCGCGTGCGCGACTGGCTGCTGTTCGCCCACCGCTCAGCCGAACCCGGGCACAATGCCGTTCTGGAGGCGCTGGAAGCGTTACCCTTGCTGGATCTTGGTATGCGTTTGGGCGAAGGTAGCGGAGCGGCTGTCGCGGTACCTCTGCTTCGTTCCGCCTGCGCTTTGCACAATCAAATGGCCAGCTTTGCAGATGCCAACATCAGCGGAAAATCAGAAGAGTAAACCACCATGACCACCATTCTCGACCTGATACGCCACGGCGAACCCGAAGGCGGCCCGATGTTCCGGGGCAGCAAAGATGATCCGTTAAGCGAACTGGGCTGGCAGCAAATGCACGCCGCCATCACCAGCACCGACCACTGGGATGCCATCGTGAGTTCGCCCATGGCCCGCTGCCAACGGTTTTCGGAAACCCTTTCTAAGCAACAGAACATTCCGCTGCATATCGAACAGGAGCTTCGGGAAATCGGATTTGGCGAGTGGGAAGGACTGACCGCGGAACAGGTCGAGGCAGGTTACGGTGATCGTCTGAATCGTTTCTGGAAAGACCCTATTAACTTCCTGCCACCAGGCGGTGAACCGGTCGCCGACTTTTACAACCGAGTGATCCACAGCATTCATCACTGGCAGGAGAAGCTGTCCGGGCAAAAGGTGTTGGTGGTCTGCCATGGTGGCGTTATTCGAATGGCTCTGGCTGATGTTTTGGGCATACCGCTGGAGAAATCCTTCACCGGCTTTGCGGTGCCTTACGCCTGCCGCAGCCGCATACAGGTTGATCAATCCGAGTTTGGCATCTTTCGCAGCGTGATCAGCCACCAACCTTAAGTGTGGCTACCTTTGAGAGTCAGTGGCAAACCAGCGATCGACATCACCACTTCGTCACAGCGCTGGGCCAGCGCCTGATTCAACCAACCCAGCTCATCCGCAAAGCGCCGGGTGAGCGGGTCCATGCCAATGGTGCCCAACCCGACCTCATTGGTAACCACCACAACAGAGCCGGCATACTGCTCCACGGCTGTCAGAAAAGCCGCTCGTTCCTGTTCAAACACCCCGCTTTCGGCAAACAACAAATTGCTCAACCACAGACTCATGCAATCGATGAGCAACAGAGGCGGCTTGGCTGATTGCTCCTGATAATCATTGAGCACGTGAGCCAAATGCAACGGCTCTTCCACCAAGCCCCAACCAGCCGGCCGCTGCTGTTGGTGGCGGCGAATACGCTGCGCCATTTCATCGTCGCCCGCTGTGGCCGTCGCCACATACACGACAGACGCTTCCGCCGCCTGCGCGCGCTGTTCTGCCATCGCCGTTTTGCCAGAACGAATGCCTCCGGTTACCAGCAATTTCACCGCCATGCCAAGCCTCCTGAAGACCCGAGAGAAAGGGTGCCAAAGGTACACCAAAAAAAACCACAACTGCTATAGTTTGGCCAGAACTTGTATTCGCTGGAGAGAACATGCAGGCCGAACTGCTGGACATTCAAAATCACATTACCCAACACGCGCCCTTTGACGAAATGTCCGACGAGTTGCTGGACAAAATCGTCACCAACATCGAGGTGGTTTACGTCCGTGCAGGAACGCACATTGTCGAGCTCGGCCATCAAGCCGATAGCCTGCATTACGTTCGCAGTGGCGCTGTCGAGATCTATCGGCGCTCGGGTGAGCTATACAGCCGGGCTGGTGAGGGCGAGATTTTCGGTCAGTTCGGCCTGATGATGAACAAAAAAGTGCGCTTCCCGGTCAAAGCCATCGAAGACAGTCTGATCTACAAAATTCCCGATCATATCTTTCATTACCTTTGGGAGCATGACGACAACTTCGCCGACTTCGTTGAAATCGAGGACCGCAGTCGTCTGCGCTCCGCCGTCTCGCGCCGGGAAAAATCGAACGAGCTCATGACGGCGAAAGTGACCCGGCTGATTTCCCGACCGCTGGTGTCCGCGCCTACTACAGTGCGTTTGCAAGAAGCGGCGCGGATTATGACTGACAACGGCGTATCGTCCTTGCCGCTGATGGACGAAAGCGGCGACACACCAAAACTAGTGGGCATTATTACCGACCGGGATCTACGCACCCGGGCCGTGAACTACGCCTTAGCCTCTGAAACCCCCGTCTGTGAGATCATGACGGAAGAGCTGATCACCATCCGTAGCCGGGCCTTTATCTTCGAAGCCATGCTGACCATGCTGCACAACAACGTGCACCACCTGCCAGTGATGGACGGCAATGAAGTGCGCGGGGTTATCGCTCTATCGGACATCATCAAATACGAAAGCCAGAGCAGTATCTATCTGGTCAGCAACATCTTCCGCCAACAGAATGTGAAGGGCTTGAAGAAAATCAGTGTAGACGTGCGCGACAGTTTCGTGCGCATGGTCAACGAAGATGCCAATTCCCACATGGTCGGCAGCGCCATGGCCGGCATTGGCCGCAGTTTCAGCCAGCGCCTGCTGGAACTGGCGGAAGAAAAACTCGGCCCCCCGCCCATTCCATACTGCTACATGGCCTTGGGGTCGATGGCACGGGACGAACAACTGGTCGTAACCGATCAGGATAACGCCCTGATACTCGACGACAGTTTCACTCCGGAAGAACACGACGAATATTTCCTGGCAATGGCCAAGTTCGTGTCAGACGGCCTCGCCGAGTGTGGCTACACCTATTGCACCGGTGACATCATGGCCACCAACCCAAAATGGCGCCAGCCCCTCAAGGTGTGGAAAAAATACTTCACCGACTGGATTGATAATCCTAACGGCCAAACGCTACTCAACAGCAACATTTTCTTCGACCTGGATGGCATTCACGGTGAAACCAATTTCGCCGAGCAATTGAAAACCCTGGTCGCCGACAAAGCTTCCAGCAGCCAGAGATTTCTGACGCTGATGGCACGCAATGCCTTGAACCGCACACCGCCACTTGGCTTCTTCCGCACGTTCGTGCTGGAAGAAGACGGCAAGCACCAAAAAACCTTCAACCTGAAGCGGCGGGGCACCGCGCCGCTGTCCGATCTGATCCGCGTGCACGCACTGGCCTGCGGATCTCGCTCCCAGAACTCGTTTGAGCGCTTGAAAGACATTGCCGAAACCAAACTGCTGGTCGATGACGATGCCGGCAACCTGCGTGATGCCCTGGAATTTATATCCATTGTCCGAGTTCGCCATCAGGCCTTAGCCATCGAAGAAGGTCGCGAGCCCGACAACAACGTGCGTCCTGAAGACTTGTCCCCCTTTGAACGAAGCCATCTGAAAGACGCCTTTCAGATTGTCAGCAATGCTCAAAGATTCCTCAGATTCCGCTACAACGCAGGGACGGTCAGGAATGCCTAGTAACATCAAGAGTCGGAATAGCAAACAAAACTGGCCGGAAAATTATCGCACGCAAGTTCAGAAAGCCGTTGACCCAAGAATTCGCGCATTTTACGAAGCCGGTTGCCCCAACCCGGAAACGCCGATCAAAGACGTTCCGCTGCTGGCACTGGATTTTGAGACCACCGGGCTGGATGTTACCCAACACTCAATCGTGAGTATCGGCTTGGTTCCATTCACGCTGAAAGGCATCCAGCTTGGCAAAGCGTGGCACCAGATTGTACGCCCGAAACTGCCGTTGCATCAGGAGTCGGTCGCCATTCACGGCATCACCCACGCTGAAATTCAAGACGCACCTGATCTGGAAGAAGTGCTCGACCCTCTGTTTGAACACCTGATTGGGCGAATACCGGTGGTGCATTATCGTAATATCGAACGCCCTTTTCTTAATACCGCTTTGCAATGGCGGTTAAACGAACAACTGCGTTTTCCGGTCATCGACACCATGGCCATCGAGGCTTACCTGCACCCCCGGCGGCGGCCTTCGCGCTGGCAACAACTCGTGGGCAAAAAGCCCACATCAATCCGCCTGCCCGATAGCCGAACCCGCTATGGTTTGCCTCACTACGCCGGCCACAGTGCCCTGATTGATGCCATTGCGACTGCCGAACTGTTACAAGCCCAGATTGCTCATCATTTCAGCCCGGACACGCCCGTCGGTGACCTATGGGTATAGGTGACCGTAGCCCAAGCCCTTTGCAACCGCTAGAATGGAATCACATTTACCAAAGAGTTCAAAGTGACCGAATCAACCATTAAAAAAACCCCTATCGATGCCTTCAAACGGGCTCGAAGAATGTGGTTAAAAGGGGAAAAGATCAGCCTTGCCGCCCTTGCCGACGACTTAGGTATCGGCCGTGCGACCCTGTTCCGCTGGGTGGGCAATCGTGATCTGCTGATTGGTGAAATTTTATGGTCGCTTTACGAACCTCTGTACAAAGAAGCTCGCGAGATAACCCCCGGGCATGGCGTTGATTACGTGGTTGGTGTGTTTCGTCATATCAACATCACCATTCTGCATTTCTCACCACTGCGAAAGTTCCTGCATCAAGACCCGGAATACGCCTTGAAGATGCTCACCTCGTCGCACTCCACGCTGCACGCCCGAACCGTAGAAGTGAATACCCGCTTACTGAAGGATGAAATACGCACCGGGCACCTGACTCCGCCCATGAACATTCAGAGCTTGTCGTACTTCATGGTTCGCATCGCGGAGTCCTGTCTTTACAGTGACATTATCGGCGGCCGCGAACCCAGAGAAGAGGAGCTGGAAGACGCCTGCACGGCCGTACGGATTTTGCTCGGTGGAAAAGTTTAGCCCGCTGCACGCTCGAACCAACGTCATTTGAGCAGACACAAAAAAACCCGGCGCTGTTCTCAGCGCCGGGTTTTCTTTTATCAGACTAGTGCTTGTTAACCCATCAGGTTGTAGACAAACACAATCACAACAGCGACTGGCGTGACATAGCGAATCAGCACGTGCCAAAGCGTAAAGGCAGCGCCTTTCATCACTAGATCAGACTGCAGTGTTTCCTTGGTTACAAACCAACCCACAAACAGAGCGGTCAGCAAACCGGATAGCGGCAGCATGATGTTCGCTGTGAAATAGTCCAGCAGGTCGAACATAGTTTTGCCCTCAAACGCGGCAAACATGCCCAGCGGCGTGACATCTGACCAAACGTTCAGGGACAAAATGGACACAATGCCCAGCGCCCAACACGCACCACCGGCCAGAATCGCACTGAACGTACGACCCATCTCGGTTTTTTCCTCAACCCACTCAACCACAGGCTCTAGCAGCGAGATACCGGATGTCCAAGCTGCAAACAGCAGCAGCACGAAGAACAGAGTGCCAAACAGACCACCCATCGGCATGT
Source organism: Marinobacter sp. AL4B (assembly GCF_019916045.1). Taxonomy (NCBI): domain Bacteria; kingdom Pseudomonadati; phylum Pseudomonadota; class Gammaproteobacteria; order Pseudomonadales; family Marinobacteraceae; genus Marinobacter; species Marinobacter sp. AL4B. The sequence continues at coordinate 1,046,789 of NZ_JAILWZ010000013.1, read as the reverse complement.
TGCCGAAGGCAAGCGGCAGCGTTTGGAAAATCAGACCAGGGCCGGCACCCGCTTCCAGACCGTTGGCAAACACCACGGGGAAAATGGCCAAACCGGCCAACAGGGCAACCACCGTGTCCATCAAAGCAACGCTCACGGCGGTACGGCCAATGGGTACATCACGACTCAAATACGAGCCATACGCCATCATGATGGCCATACCCAAACTCAACGTGAAGAAGGCATGGCCAAGTGCGACCAGTACACCTTTAACAGTCAGCGCCTCAAAATTCGGAGTGAACAGGAAGCTGACTGCCTCGCCGAAATGGCCGGTTGTGGTTGCATAACCAACCACAACCAGCAACAACACGAACAAGGCTGGCATCAGAATAGTAACCGCACGCTCCAGACCGCCTTTCAAACCGCGGGACACAACAAATACCACCAGGGCCATAAACAAGGTGTGCCACGCCAATAGCTGCACCGGGCTGGCTAAAAGATCGCCGAACAGCTTGCCAACGGTTTCAGCGGTGCCGCCAGTGAAATCGCCCATAGCAGAATGGCCGATGTAGGAAGCGGCCCAGCCACCGATCACCGAATAGAATGACAGAATAATAAACGCAGCGAACATGCCGACAATCGCAGATATCCGCCAGGCTGGAGACGCGAGGTTGCGCTCTGCCACCAGACGGAAACTGGCGATCGGGTTATGACGGCCATTTCGACCGATAAACACTTCCGCCATCATAATGGGGATACCGATAATGAAAATACAAAGTAGGTATACCAGTACAAAGGCACCGCCACCGTTCTCACCGGTTACATACGGGAACTTCCAAACGTTACCCAGGCCGACGGCTGACCCGGTCGCCGCCAGAATAAACGCGAGTCTTGACGACCAAAGTCCGCGCGAACCAGCTGCGGAGTTAGACTGTGTCATGTGTTTTTCTTCCTGTGCTTTTGGCTGAGGAAACTACAATTTATGCACGCCGGTTTAAGGTACCGTCGCAGTTGGTGCAGAATTCTGCCAGCACTGGCGACATGATGCCAGTGCTGGCCTTTTGAGGAGCGCTCGAAGGCGCCCACTTATTCTTCTCAAACTACCGATGTTTAACGGGTTTTATCGATAAAACGGGCAACCAAGTCTTTCAAACCGTGAGCCATAGTACTCAGTTTGTCACTACTGCTCCGAGCGGCTTCCGCCTGCTCGTCACTCTGATCCGCCAGACCTGCAATGTTCACAATCTGTTGATTAATTTCATCGGATACCTGGCTCTGCTCTTCGAACGCCGCCGACATCGTGATGAAACTGTCAGAAATGGAATCAACGGAGCTGACAATCGCATTCAGCGCACCAACTGCGCCTTGGACTTTGCTCAGCCCGTCACCCGCGATGGCCTCACCGGCCCGAACGGCCTCATTGGTTTCTTCGACCTGAGCTCGAAAACTTTCGATGACTTCCTGAATCTTAACCGTAGACTCTCGCGTGCGCTGAGCCAAAGAACGTACTTCATCGGCGACCACGGCGAAGCCACGCCCTTGTTCTCCGGCTCGCGCCGCTTCAATCGCCGCATTCAGCGCAAGCAGGTTGGTTTGATCAGCGATGTCTGAAATCAGATTAGCTGCTTCGCCAATGGTTTGAGTAGACTCGCCCAAACGACTAACCGAGGCACCAATACTGCCAACCCGATCAACCAATTGCTCAATGGCTGCCAGAGCTTCGGTACTGCGCGCACTGCCGTCATGGGCCAGACGATTCGCCTGCTCGGCTTCTTGGGCATTGTCGTTGACGGCCGAAGCCACTTCCTGAATGGAGGCGGTCATTTCATTGATCGCTGACGCTGTCTGATCCGTTTCAGCGCGCTGACGAGCAATAGCCCCGGCGCCGTCAGTAATAAAGGTGCGTGAAGCCTGCGCCTGATCGTTCAAATACTCAGCCTGATCATCAATTCTGGCCAGCGCCGTCCGCAAACGCGCTTCCTCGCTCACCAATACCAAAGACAGCCTCGAAAAAAGCCCTTGCTCGCTGGAGTAGGTCTGAGCAATCAACGGATCCTGAAACGCGTCTTTTCGAAGCCCCAGAACGCTTTTCAGGCGTTTGGTCACCGAACCATACATCCACCACGCCGCCAAACCATGCCCCAGAGTAGCAACAACCACGGCCCACACAGGCGACGTCAGCTGTAACGCCAGCAACGTAAGCCCTAATGATACGATGAATGGAGCGCCTGAGCGCAGCGTAGACATTATGCGGCTGATACGCGCCGACGGCATCCGGCCTGCCGAAAGCCGTGCATACAGCTTTTGCGTTCGTTCGACCTGCTCCAGGGTGGTGGCGACACGTACCGATTCGTAGCCGACTTTTTCGCCAGCTTCCCATATAGGGGTAACGTAAGCGCTAACCCAGTAATAGTCACCGCACTTGGTGCGATTTTTCACAACACCCATCCAGGCTTTACCCGCTTTCAGGTAACCCCACATGTTGGCAAAGGTCGCTACCGGCATATCGGGGTGACGAATCAGGTTGTGTGGCTGGCCAATCAGTTCATCGCGCGGATACCCGCTGATGGTTTCGAAATCATCATTGCAGTAGGTGATCACGCCCCTGAGGTCGGTGGTACTGATCAGCCGCATGCCAGCGGCCACGTCGATTTCTTTATCGGTGACCGGTAGATTTTCACGCATAGTACAAAGCGCCCCGAGATATCGTGGAAATGTTGCAGGCATAGCAAGCACTGAGTGGCGACAAAGTAAACCTCTGATTTTCAGACATTAACTGGCCAACTGCATTCGTGCACGAGGGTGGAACCTTGCGTTCACCCAAAGTGAAAGCGCGATCACTGCGCCACCGAGTGCGAGCCGAGCGAGGTCCGCGTCCCGGTTCCAGATCAATAAATTAACCAACAAGCCTGTGGGCACCAACACGTTATTCATCACCGCCAGCGTGCCGGCATCCACCTCACAAGCTCCGCGATTCCAGAGATACAGGCCCAGGCCGGATGCCGCCAGCCCTAACCATGCAAGAATGCTCCATTGCAGTGTGGTCGCAGGTAACTTGTCGGGGTTACCAAAAACCAGGAACGACGGCAACGCGATCACCAGCGCACCAAAAAAGAAGTACCCAAATGTGCGATAGCCAGGAAGATCCAACGGATACCTCCGCATTACGTGTTTATAGCCGACTTGGCCAGCGGCAAATGCGATGTTAGCCACCTGTAGCAATAAAAAGCCGGTCAGGAAGTCCTCGCTTAAGCCATCGTACCGAATGATGCCTGCTCCCAAGGTTGCAACAAGCGCAGCCACTAAAGCAATCGGGGAAAAGCGGCGAAAAAATGCATCGTCAATCAACGTGACGTATAAAGGCGTAAAGATGGTAAACAATAAAACTTCAGGCACCGATAGATAGGCGAAGGAACGGTACAGGCACACATAGGTGATGCCGAATTGCAGCATACCGGTGGCCATGATGCTGAGTTTCATTCCGGTCGGCACACCGCGCCAACGCGTAAATGGCAGAAACACCAAAGAGGCCAATAATACCCGGCTCAATACCGCAAAATCACTATCCACTTGCCCCGCAAGAAACTCGCCGATCAAACTGAACGAGAAGGCCCACAAGACCGTCACGAGAATCAAAAAAACCATATCGCAATACCTTAGAAGATCCGGGGTCGTACTTTACTTGTTTTAGCCGCATTGTGCAGCGCACCAAGCGGTGCAACTCCGTATAAGCGCCGCTCACATGAATGCAGTAAGATTGCCTATTCTTTTTGAACCTCGCTTTTTCACACACATGCAGCAAAAGCCCTAAGCACCATGGACGAGTCACACCAGCCGTTACCCGAAACCCGACAACCTTTAATGAGCCGTACACTCACCGAGTGGAAAACCTTGGCGTTGCTCGGCGGGCCTATCTTGATCGCGCAAGTGGCGCAAATGGCTAACGGCGTTATCGACACCGTGATGGCAGGCCACGCCAGTGCCGAGGACCTGGCGGCCGTTGGCATCGGGAGCAGCCTGTGGATGCCACTGTTCCTGTTTTTCATGGGCCTGCTTGGGGCGCTTCAGCCGATCATTTCCGGCTACAACGGTGCTCGCACCACCAACAAAATCATGCCTGCAACCTGGCAGGGCATTTACATTGCGCTGGGCGGCACCGTCATCATGGCGTTGCTTTTAACCAACGTGCACCCGGTTCTTGCCTTACTGGAAATGGATACCGATACGGCGCTCATCACCCAAGGCTATCTAAATGCCTTTGCCTGGGGCATTCCCGCCATGCTGTTAATGAATGCGCTGCGAGGGCTCACGGACGGTTTGGGCTACACCCGGGTCATCATGATGTTCTCGGTGCTTAGCACTCTGATTAACTTGCCGCTTAACTACATTTTCATCTACGGCAAGCTTGGTCTTCCCGCCATGGGCGGTGTGGGTTGTGGCTGGGCGACATCGTTATCAAACGGCATTGCGGCCATTGCTCTACTGATTTACTTAAATCGCAGCAAAACCTTCAAGCAGTTTCACCTATTGGCAGAACGGGTTAAGCCCAATATGGCGGGCATTCGTTACATTCTAAAGCTGGGCGTGCCTATCGGCTTTACCATCTTTGTCGAAGCCAGCATGTTTTCCGTGATCGCACTGTTTCTGGCACCGCTGGGGCCAGTGATCGTCGCCGGCCACCAAATCGCTCTGAACGTTGTGTCGTTGCTGTTCATGCTACCGCTCAGTATCGGCATGGCCCTCACGTTAAGGGTGAGTTTTTTGGTGGGTGCCCGAGCGCCCGACAGCGCCCGGCTGATCTCACGCAGCTCGCTATTACTGGCTTCGGCCGTCGCCTTAGTGTTTGCAACATTGCTGTTCGTTTTTTCCGGCTCTATTGCGGCGCTTTACACCAACGATCCACAGGTCCAAGCGGTGACCATTCGGTTACTTTCTTTTGCCGCCATGTTCCAGATCGCTGACGTCATCCAGGTTACCTGCATCAGTGCTCTGAGGGGCTATAAAGATACCCGCGTACCCATGTTGATCATGCTGTTTTCATTTTGGGTGGTCGGGTTGCCGCTGGGATACGTGTTGACGTTTACCGACTGGATCGCTCCTTCGCTTGGCGCTGCGGGGTTCTGGGTAGGGCTTACCGCCGGTTTAACGTCCGCCAGTGTATTCCTGGGATGGCGTTTGTTCCGCTACCAACCGCAGGCGGAGGCAGATTAATAGGCGAGGGAAGTGTCGGGGTCAGACAATTTCTTCAGAAATCATCGCCATATACCACCCGATCACGGCCGGATTCTTTGGCCTGATAAAGTGCGTGATCGGCTCGCGACAACCAGCTCGCCACACTCTCGCCATGACGCAGCATGGCCACTCCAAAGGACGACGTGACGGGGCCTCCCGGCCCTTTGAGCCACTTTCGCAATCCCTGCTGAAGGTTAGCAACGACGGTTTTCAAGTTGGTTTCATCCAATCCCGGAAACAACACCACAAACTCTTCCCCACCAAACCGGAACAGCTGGTCGGTACGGCGGGTATTTTCCTCAATCAAACCGACCAAATCACGCAGGACGTTATCACCGACACCGTGACCATACTCGTCGTTAATTTTCTTGAAGTAATCAATATCCAGAATCACCAGAGCATAAGACAAGCCGGTGCGTTCTGCATTAGCCGCCGCCATATCCAACTCCTGATCCATTGATCGGCGATTCTTCACACCGGTCAATGGATCAATCGTCGCCAACTGCTCAAGGCGATTTCGCTGATCTTTATTGCGCATAGCAAATACGTAAGAACAGGCACTCACAATCGTGGTGCTGGCAAAGAATGTCCACATTTTCACAGAGGAGGTGAACGCACTCTCAACCGTCATCATCGCCAGAACAGATACCAGATTGAGAACCGCCGCAATTCGACTGGGCGCTAAGAAGAACGTCGTCACCAAACAAGGGTAGAGCCAAAACAAACCGACTTCACCCACCCACATACCCACCGCGACCGCACCGGAGCAACAGACTATGGCGAGAAAAATTCCGGAGCGGTAGGTATCGTGGGTTATCCAGGCGTAAATCAAGCTTCCGGCAAGAGCCACCAAAACGCCGAGATCAATGAAACCTGCGAGCAAGTTGCCATCCAAAAACCGCATGATGGCAAAAGGGGTGATACCAAGAATCGCACTGCCCGATAGCAGAGTAACGATGGACAACCGGAAATCATTTTTCAGGCGGTAGAGCATGCAGTGCAGTGACCAGCAAAAGTGGTGAGGAATCCAGAGCCTAGCGTACGTCCGGGCGGTGGTCGTCAAGTGACTACGATTCTTAACAAATATGCATCGAAAGACACATTATTGTCAGAAAGTATCCACTAAAACGATCTACATTGTACTGGCAACGAGCATGCGACGATAATAACGGCATGTATCTCTTGACGACATCATAAAAGATGTGAATTTTGACCAACCTAGTTCGCATTGCGTCTGGAGCGCAGGTCATCAGAAAACCCCTGCCTTGGGATATTTACCCGAGTTCGCTAATCTTCCGCGCTCGCAAACCGAGACCGCTCCATGGTTTGGCCCGCTTTGGCCAACTGAGCCAATATGGCTGAACGCGTAACCACCCCAACGAGTTTACCGTCTTCCACCACCGGATAAACTTTCGGTTTGCCCGCGCCCAGATTCTGCGCCAAATCCACCACAGACGTATCCGGATTCACCGTCACTGGGTTGCGAAACATGACATCGTCTACGTTGGGCTCACCTTCGCTGTGATAATTACTGACCAACAGCGCGTGAATACAATCCTGTTCAGACACAAATCCCAATACTCGTCGCTGTGCATCTACCACAGGCAATCCGGTAACGTGATTGGTCAACAACGTTTTGACCACATTGGTCAGTGGTTCCCCGCACCGAATCGGCTCGATGTGGTTCCACATAACTTCAGAAACCTTCAATGTATGCATCGGCAACCCCCTTTGATCACGGTAAAGAATCTCTTATCTGACCGACAAACCTCTCTTTAAACATAGGCAATTCTTTGCGAAATAGGAAACCGTCACAGCCAAGCATTTCATAGGTGGAAATTATCGACTAAACTCAAGCAGTTATCTCTTAACACACCAAAGCCGCCGCACAATCCATCGCAAACACCGGGAGCCCTCATGGAAGCAATCTCTAACTTTGTAAGTGAAATCAACGGGTTGGTATGGGGACCCCCCATGTTGGTCATGATTTTGGGTGTTGGCCTATTCCTGAGTCTAGGCCTCAAACTCATGCCCATCATGAAGCTCCGCGCAGGTTTCCGCCTGATGTGGAACGGCCGTGCTCGCGGCGGTGACGACGAAGGGGATATTCCGCCATTTCAGGCCCTGATGACCGCGCTGTCGGCGACCGTCGGCACAGGTAACATCGCCGGCGTGGCCACCGCGGTGTTTTTGGGTGGTCCCGGTGCGTTGTTCTGGATGTGGTTGACGGCGCTGGTGGGCATGGCGACCAAATATTCCGAAGCTGTGCTAGCCGTTCGGTTCCGTGAGGTGGATGAACGCGGCTCTCACGTAGGTGGCCCGATGTACTACATTCGCAACGGCTTGGGTAAAAAGTGGGCGTGGCTGGGTGTGTTATTCGCTGTTTTCGCCTCGGTCGCGGCGTTCGGCATTGGCAATACCGTGCAAGCAAACTCAGTCGCCGATGTGCTGGAAGTTAATTTCAGCATTCCACACTGGGTTACCGGCCTGGTGCTAATGGTGCTGGTGGGTATGGTTCTGATCGGCGGCATCAAGCGCATCGGTCAGGTTGCCAGTGCGCTGGTACCCTTCATGGCGGTGTCTTATGTGATGATCGGGCTGGTGGTTCTCGCCATTAACGCCCATGAAATTCCCGCAGCGTTCGATCTGATTTTCAGCTATGCCTTCAGTCCTGCGGCTGCCGAGGGTGGCTTTGCCGGCGCAGCTGTTTGGGCCGCCATCCGTTTTGGTGTTGCACGCGGCATCTTCTCCAACGAGGCGGGCCTGGGTTCTGCGCCCATCGCCCACGCAGCTGCGCAAACTAAAGACCCGGTTCGCCAGGGCATGGTTGCCATGCTCGGCACCTTCATCGACACCATCATTGTGTGCAGCATTACCGGCTTGGTGATTATCACGTCCGGCGTTTGGACATCGGGCGAAACGGGCGCCGCCTTGACTTCTCTGGCCTTCGAAACCGGTCTTCCGGGTCTGGGCAATTACATGGTGGCCATCGCACTGGCGATCTTTGCCTTTACCACTATTCTGGGTTGGTCCTTTTACGGCGAGCGCAGCATCGAATTTTTGTTCGGTGTAAAAGCAATTGTGCCTTATCGGATTGTCTGGATCATTGCGATCCCTGTCGGTGCCACCGTTAATCTGGGCTTCATCTGGCTGCTAGCCGATACGCTGAACGCCATGATGGCCCTACCCAACCTGATCGCTCTGCTGCTACTCAGCCCGGTGGTATTCCGCCTAACCAAAGACTATTTCGATAAACAGATGAGCCAGGGGACGCACTGATTCAAACTAAGAATTCACCCACACGGAAGTGGGTGTTGCAGATGAGGTAGATCAAGCCCCCTTGCATTTAGCCCCCTGCGACTCCATGGTTACTTGTATAAACTGGGTTATCCAGTTGGCAGGCACAAGCGCCGCCAAAAACGTCTGTTTTACAACAATGCGTGAAAGGAGACCAAGCATGAGTTTACGCCTAGGAGATACCGCACCGGATTTTGAACAGGAATCCAGTGCAGGCACTATCCGCTTCCACGAATGGTTAGGAGACAGCTGGGGTGTTTTATTCTCGCACCCGGCCGATTTTACCCCTGTGTGCACAACCGAACTGGGTCTGACGGCTAAGCTGAAAGACAAGTTCGCCGAACGCAACGTGAAAGCAATTGCCCTGAGTGTTGACCCGGTCGACTCTCACCATGATTGGATCAAAGACATCAACGAAACCCAAGGCTGCAAGGTGAACTTCCCGATCATTGCAGACCAGGATCGCAAGGTTTCCGAGCTGTACGACATGATTCATCCCAATGCGGATAGCAGCCTGACGGTTCGCTCTCTGTTCGTGATCGACCCGAACAAAAAGGTTCGCCTGATCATCACTTACCCGGCATCAACTGGCCGGAACTTCAACGAAGTTCTCCGTGTGATCGACTCGCTGCAGCTGACTGACGACCACAAGGTAGCGACACCCGGTAACTGGGAACGAGGTGGCGATGTCGTGATCGTGCCCTCGCTTCAAGATGAAGACGAAATCAAAGAGCGGTTCCCGAAAGGCTATAAAGCCGTTAAGTCTTACCTGCGGATGACTCCAGATCCCAAAACCAACTGGGGCGGTGATTAATCACTGCGGGCTATAAACGTAAAAAGGGCAGGTGATACCTGCCCTTTTTTATGTCTGAGAGTAAACAGTTGCCGGTGATCAGAATGCCGGAACAACCGCGCCCTCATACTTTTCCATGATGAAGTCTTTAACGGCATCGGATTGCAATGCGTTGGCCAACTTCTGCATAGCTTCGCTGTCTTTGTTGTCCGGACGAGCAACCAGAATGTTGACGTAGGGAGACTCTGAACCTTCAATGATCAGAGCATCTTCAGATGGGTTCAGACCTGCTTCCAACGCATAGTTTGTATTGATCAGGGCAACGTCTACCTGATTCAGGATACGCGGCAGAGTGGCTGCTTCCAGCTCTTTGAAGTCCAGACTTTTCGGATTGTCGGCAATGTCACGCGGAGTCGCGGTGATTTTGCTTTCATCTTTCAAAGTGATCAGGCCGGCTTTCTGAAGCAGCAGCAAGGCACGGCCACCGTTGGTAGGGTCGTTCGGAATAGCCACAACCGCACCTTCTTTCAGATCGTCCAGAGACTCGATCTTAGTGGAATAGGCACCGAACGGCTCAACATGAACGCCTGTTACGGTGACCAGGCTGGTGCCACGGCCGTCATTGAATTCATCCAGGTACGGCTGGTGCTGGAAGAAGTTCGCATCCATCCGCTTCTGGTCAACCTGAATGTTTGGCTGAACGTAGTCGGTGAACACTTTCACATCCAGCTCTACGCCTTGCTCAGCCAATGCCGGCTTCACAAATTCCAGCAGCTCGGCGTGAGGTACCGGAGTCGCGGCTACAGACAATGACTCTGCCGATACCGCGGTTGAAAAAGTCGCTGCGGCGGCCAAAGCCACCAGTGTTTTCTTCAAGTTCATTTACACATACTCCTGCTTTAAAAGCTCACTATTCTTGATTACCGACGACTGAAATACAGCACCAAACGATCACCCGCCATTTGCAGTAACTGCACAAAAATCACCAGCAGAGCGACGGTAATAACCATCACATCGGTTTGGAAACGCTGGTAACCAAATCGAATGGCCAGATCACCCAAGCCACCACCGCCGATAACACCCGACATGGCGGCATAAGAAACCAATGTGATCGCTGTAACAGTAATACCCGCGATGATGCCCGGAAGTGCTTCAGGCAGCAAGGCACCAAATACGATCTGGCGAATGTTTGCGCCCATCGCCTGCGTGGCTTCAATAATGCCCCGGTCTACTTCTCGAAGCGACGTTTCAACCAAGCGGGCAAAGAACGGCGCACCACCTGCCACCAAAGGCGGGATCGCGCCAGCCACGCCCAAGGAGGTGCCTATCAACATCACCGTGAACGGAATCATCACGATCAACAGAATGATAAACGGCACTGACCGTAGTACGTTGACCACAAACGACAACACCGCGTAGGCCACCGGCTGTTCAAGCAACTGACGCTTGCCGAACAAAAACAGCAGCACTCCGATCGGCAGGCCAATCAGCACACTGAACAGCAGCGACATGCCCACCATCACCAGGGTGTCCCAGCTGGCAATACCAATCTCGGCCCAGTCGACGTTGCCCATCAGGCTTTCCATTAAAGCTTCCATCAGCGCACCACCTCCACGTGTACATCTGCGGCTTCGAGCGCTTTCAACGCCACCTCAACATCGCCGCCGATCAGTGAGAGAGTCAGCTGGCCATAGGGAGTGTCTTTAATATGGTCGATGCGCCCCGACAAGATGCTAAAATCAACACCGGACTGTCGGGCTACGCTACCCAATAGAGGTTTGTAGGTCGATTCGCCCTTGAAGGTCAGGCGTAGGATTCGGCCATCCGCTTTCTGCAGGTTTTCCTGCAGCTCATCGCCGTCGATGCTCTCACTTTCCAATACAAAATCCCGGGTGGTCGGGTGTTGGGGGTGCAAAAACACTTCGCTGACCGGCCCCATTTCAACCACACGCCCGGCATCCATCACGGCGACCCGGTCACACACCCGGCGTACCACATCCATCTCGTGGGTAATCAGTACGATAGTCAGGCCCAGCTCTTTGTTGATATCGGCCAGCAACTTCAATACAGACTGAGTGGTTTGGGGGTCCAATGCACTGGTTGCTTCGTCGCACAACAACACGGTCGGGCGGCAAGCCAACGCGCGCGCAATGCCCACTCGTTGTTTCTGGCCGCCAGACAACTGCGAAGGGTATTTATTGGCGTGATCGCTCAAGCTCACCCGGGCCAGTAGCTCTTCGACCCGTTCCCTGATCTCGGTTTTGCTATAAATGCCGGCCAATTTCATCGGAAACGCGATGTTATCGGCAACCGTCTTCGAGGACAGCAGATTAAAATGCTGGAATATCATCCCAACTTTGCGGCGAAAAGCACGCAGTTCCGCGGCGGAATAGCCGGTAATGTCTTCGCCTTCAATCAGAATGCGGCCACCGGATACAGGCTCGAGCTTGTTAATCAATCGAATCAGTGTAGATTTGCCTGCGCCGGAGTGGCCAACAATGCCAAAAACTTCACCGGTTTCTATGGTCATACTGGTCGGGCGCAACGCGGGAATGTCCCGGCCACCTACCTGGTACGACTTCCTTACCTCGTCAAATACAATCATGGTCAGTGCCTTGGATAAGCGCTTTCGTCAAAGCGTCGTGGGGCAGAGTGAAAGCCGCCGATTATAACGTATTCGGCGGCCAAACCCGAACCACTGTCCAAGGGCCGTTTGTGGGTAGTTGCCCTTACCCGTAGCGTGAGGCGTTCACCCGCATCAGTGCAAGGAACGCAACTGCCTGGGGTAAAGTGCGGCACTGACCTCTGGCTCTTCCAGCAGATCTGCCAGCTCGCGATCGATCGCCGTTTCTTCGCCCTCATCAGGCAAAGGCTCAAACAGGGTATTCAGCCATGCCGCAATGTTGGGGGCGCTGTCCCGATCGTAGTCGGATGATAACGCCTTGATCCGTCGAAAACCGATGATGCGCTGGTGCCGGGGGTCCCTGATTTGCTCAAAACCTCGCCAATAGATGCGCTCCCGCGTGTGCAGTTGCACAAACAAAGTGTCGATGGGGCCAGCGTCGTCCTCCGGGTGCTCTTCATCGTCGACTGCCGCTTCCACAGCTTGCTCTTCGGTGGGTTTACGCCGAACCGTTGTCCAGGCCGGGTACAGTACAGCAACCGCATCAGCCTCTACGTGTTCTCGCGCAGCCCGCAGAATCAATCCCCAACGGGCCTTGTCGGCATCGGTCTCCAGAGATTGGATGGGTAGGTCATAGCTTTGGTCACTGGACAACACGATCGCCATCATCGGGGCATCTAACTCCCCCATAGCTTCCGCCTGTGCTACGGATACCAGATCGTCGATTGCCATCGATTGGTTCATAAGATGCTCGCCTCCTCGATGCCATCAGAGTGGTCAGGGGACCTGACCCCTGACTTACAGCATAGCGTGTTCACTGAAGAAAAGATAAACGTGGGGGCTTGGGCGCAGATCTCAACCCTGCGCCCAAATACATCTGGGCAAGTCAGAACGCGTTGTTTAACCGCTCGTAGTTATCAAACCACGGATTGACCTCTTCTAACTGGGCTGCGAGCTGAAGCAAACGTGCTTCTCCACCGTGCGCGGCACCAAACTGCACGCCAACAGGCAGGCCGCTTTGAGTCCAGTGCATCGGCACCGACATGGCAGGCGTGCCGGTGAGGTTACCCAACTGGGTGAACGGGGTACGAGCCAGGCTTTCCATTGCAATCTGGTCAACCTGACCGCTGCGATGCACCCACTTACCGGCCTTCAGAGCCAACATCAGTTTCCCGGCAACTTTCAGATGCGCCGGAGTATCGAGCTCACCAATTTTGGCGGGAAGCTGTCCGGCTGTGGGGCACAAATACAGATCAAACCGATCGAAATAAGCCCCCAGCGCACGGGAAAAGTCATTCCACTGTTGCCGCCGCGCGACGTAGTCGGGCAACGGCATGGTGTTGCCCAGCATCGCCAGCAGGCGAGTATCCAGCTCAAATTCTTTGTCGGTCGCGCCATAGCGTTCTTTAGCGCGCTGGGCCATCACCGAGACCTCGCCGAAGTACAACGAGAGGTAACAACGGGCCAAGGCCAGTCCGTCAAACTCGGGGCGGGCGTACTCCACTTCGTGCCCCATACCTTCCAGCAGGCGGGCGGTTTCTTCTACCGCCGCCACGCACTCCGGAGCAACGTCGGTGTCGTAGGGCGATGCCGTAAATACACCAATTTTCAGTTTACCCGGCGATTGCTGCATCGACTTAAGCCATGGCATTTCCGGCTCGGGAATTCGAAACGGGTCGCCGCTGGCCGGGCCAGCCAGAACATCCAGCATGGCCGCGCTATCCCGTACCGTGCGGGTCACTACATGGTCTGCAGAGGCGCCTGTCCAGGCTTCTCCCACATTGGGCCCCGGCGAAATGCGCCCCCGAGAGGGCTTCAGACCAAACAATCCGTTGTAAGCGGCGGGTATGCGAATCGAACCTCCACCATCGTTGGCGCCCGCCATCGGCACAATGCCGGCAGCAACCGCTGCACCGGAACCACCACTGGAGCCACCGGGCGTTCGGCTCAGATCCCACGGGTTTCGAGTAGGACCCCAAAGCTCTGACTCCGTCACCGCCTTCAAACCAAATTCAGGGGTCGCAGTACGGCCAAGAAACACCAAGCCGCCTTTGCGAGCACGACGAACAAACTCTGAATCTTGGGCTGGCACGTGGTCGCGATAAGCTCGGCTTCCGTAGGTACAAGGATAGCCCGCTTGTTCCTGAGCCAGATCTTTCAACAGCAAAGGAACACCGGCAAACGGCCCGTCAGCAGGGAACGATTGCGCCTTCGCTTCACTGAACTGTGGCTGGCAAATTGCGTTCAATTTGCCGTTGACGGTATTGGCGCGCTCAACGGCCGCTTCGACTAATTCCTGCGATGTCACTTCGCCTCTGCGAATCAAATCCGCCAAGGCCGTGGCGTCATAGCACAGATATTCAGACTGTTTCATCGGCAATCCTGTTGTTGTTATCTACCCAAAGACCTATGGACATTTGTCGTATAAACCGGAAACTCAGGAGCTTACGTCATTACCTAAGTGAGCGCCATGGACCCGACTCTACTACCCGAAGCCCTCAGCCCTGCAGTCGCCTTATTCCTGTTGGCGGCGTCTGTCGTGACTTCCGGGCTCACCGCCATGCTGGGGGCCGGGGGAGGGGTATTGCTGTTGGTGCTAATGGCGTCGTGGTTGCCCGCGGCTGCTATTATTCCTGTTCATGGCATGATTCAACTGGGCTCAAACTCTGGCCGTGCGATGCTAACCTGGCGTCATATAGACTGGCGCGTGATCCTCGCATTTGCCCCCGGCGTGCTGGCGGGCGCGGCGCTAGGCGCGTGGCTGCTGATCGATATGCCGGCCCAGCTTTGGCAGCTATCCATTGCTGTGTTTGTACTGTATCTCTGCTGGGGGCCAAAGCTGCCAAAAACCTCTTTCGGCCCTGCCGGCATTTTTATTGCGTCCGGCATTACCAGCTTTATCAGCCTGTTTGTTGGCGCCACCGGTCCGTTTGTGGCCGCATTTATCAAACAGATCCATGAAGACCGCTTCAAAACCGTCTCGACATTCGCCACCGCGATGACCCTGCAACACGCCCCAAAAGCGCTCATATTCGGCTTTACCGGTTTTGTTTTTTCCGATTGGCTGCCGTTCATCCTCGCCATGATTACCTGCGGCTTCGCGGGTACCTGGATTGGGCTTCATATCTTGAAAACCATGAGCAACCGCTGGTTCAGCACCGCCTTCAATGTGGTACTCACCTTACTGGCGCTGAGACTGTTGTGGCAAGCGGCCACTGGATGATCAAGGGGCCGCTTATAGCCACCTGAACTCTCCGGAATTGTAACTTGCAATTCAATTGATAATCATTACCATTTCGATCAATTATCCATTGATCGGGCAGCACGTATGTTTTCATCCCAAGGCACTCTATCCGCCCTAACCGATAATGGCCCCCTTGCCGAGCTAATCAGCATGGGCGGCCCTGTGATGGTCGTTTTGATCGCTATTGCGTTTATCGGCGTGGCTACCTTTCTCTATCTTATGTTGTTCGGCGCGTTTTACACGCCCCGGTTTACCAAGCCATTGCAGCAACTCGTTGCACACTGGCAGCAAGCCCCCTCCGATACCCGGGTAGAAGCCACCCGTGCCGATGCGGGCCGCTTGGGGCGCGCTAATCCATTGATGCACCTGCTGGTCAATACCATGTCGGCTTGCCAGTCCGGCACCAACATCGCGGCGGTACGGGAAACCGCGGTACGGGATGCCCAGAACTCGCTGGAACCCTTTGAAGCCCCCCTTAAAATCATTGAAGTGATTGCCGCACTTGCACCTCTTCTGGGGCTGCTCGGCACGGTTATGGGGATGATGGAAGCCTTCAGTGCGATGGCCGCTACCGAGGGCCGGGCCAACGCCAGCCAGCTGAGCGGGGGCATTTACGAAGCGTTGGCGACAACCGCAGCCGGGTTGGTGGTGGCAATTCCTTTTGCAGCACTGGCTGCATGGATCGAGTTTCGCTTGCGCCGGATCCACAAAACCATCAACAGTGCATTAGTGAGTGTGTTTAACGTGATGCCGGCTGACGGCAACGTTACCACTGCTGATGCGACTCAACCCGAGCTCAAAAAAGCGGAAGCACCCGTAGAAGAGTCAAACCACTCGCCCACTAATTTCGACAACAACCCGCGCTTTGCCCATGCAGCTGGTTGATCCCCGGCCTAGCCGGCCAATGCCCATTCGGATTACACCTCTGATTGATGTGGTGTTTATTTTGTTGGTATTTTTCATGCTGACCACTCGGCTGATGCCACTGGATCATCTTGAGTTGGCCAACAGCACCAAAGACCGCCAGAACGCTGCAGGCGAGCCCTTGCCGGAGCTTCTGATATCCGCAGGCGGCTCGGTTAAGTGGCAAGAAAGTCAGTACTCACTGTCGGAATTGTTGCCAGCGCTGAAGGCAGCCGGCGTCAATGAAGCTAATCTGGCCGCCGCGCCTGATTCCGCATTGGCCAATTTCACAAGCACCTTAAGCGCTCTCGATCACGCGGGCATTACCGCTCACTGGAAGCGTGAAACCCCATGAACGCGCTGGTACCACCACCGTCCACGTCTGGAAAAGGTCTGCTGGACCGGGTTGAAGATGCACTGTTGCCGTTAATCAACCTAGTCTTTCTTTTGCTGATGTTCTTCATTGTGGCCGGGCAGCTAACCGACGAACCTCTACCGGAATTACCCGGCGGCGCTCAATCTGCACAACAACAGGCACCGGAGGCTGATCTAATTGTGAAAGCCGGCGGCCAGTGGCAGGTCAGCGGCAACACACTCACGGAAGACACATTGCTGGCAGCACTACCGGAACCAAACGCTTCGGAACCTCTGAAACTCGCGGCAGACCAAAGCCTCACAATGGACGATCTGGAGCGCTTGTTGCGGCTGCTGGAAGATGGGGGCTACACGGAAGTGCTGTTATTAACGGAGCCGGGCACATGAACACGCCACCCAAAGGCCTCAAAGCTCTGTTCCTGGTGATTGCCCTTTGCACCACGGTGGCCGCCTTGGCGCTCGCAGTGCCTAACAAACCACTGCAACTCCCCACACTGGGAGACAACGCGGTAAATTCCGCCCCGGCCATTAAAATCAGCCTGGCTGGCCGCCATACCCCGGAGCCTGTTGCTGAGCCCGAGCCGTCCCCCGCTCCCAAGCCGGTCGCCAAACCTGAACCGAACCCAAAGCCAGAACCAGAGCCAGAGCCAGAACCAGAGCCAGAGCCAGAGCCAGAGCCAGAGCCAGAGCCAGAGCCAGAGCCAGAGCCAGAGCCAGAGCCAGAGCCAGAGCCCATTGTCGATCCGGATCCGGAGCCTGTGCCAGCCCCGGTTGAAACATCAGAACCGGAAACCGCGAAAGCACCAACCACAGAAGCTGCAGTGTCTTCTGGCGAAGAAGGCCAAGCCGAACAACAACAGACATCTGTGCCACTTCAAACAGCAGGCAGTGCGTCAGAAATTCAGAGTTATCTTAATAAACTCAGCCAGCACTTGGCCCGCTACTACAACTACCCCAGAAGAGCGCGCCGCCTCGGTCAGCAGGGCGCTCCGGTTGTGGTATTCGAGTTCCGTAGGGATGGTTCGCTAGTTGACCACTCGCTGCGCGACAGTTCCGGTCACACCCTATTGGATGACGCAGCGATGCAAATGTTGGCTAAGGCTGCGCCCTTACCGAAAGTTCCCGCGGAAATGCGCGGCGAAAGCTTCACCTATGCATTACCGGTTCGCTTCCAGCTGCGCTGACTCCACTCCCCGTCGATCGGCGCGGGCAACTTTTCGCCTGATCAGCAAGTGTTCGCCCACCCTCTAAGCAATCACTTGCCTAGCCAATTGCCTACGCCACCGACAAACGCCACAAATCATTGTTTTTGAACTGATTAACTAATCTGGCACGGTCCTTGTAATCTATAATCGCGTCCAGGGATTACCCAAAGGACCATTATTCATTCACACGTCATGGAGCAGACTATGCCAACTCCTTGTTATATCAGTATCGAAGGTAAAACTCAGGGCAACATCACCGCTGGTGCCTTCACTTCGGATTCCGTAGGCAACATCTACGTTGAAGGTCACGAAGACGAAGTTCTGGTTCAGGAATTCAGCCACGTTGTTACCGTTCCGACTGACCCTCAGTCTGGCCAGCCTTCCGGCCAGCGCGTGCACAAACCCTTCAAATTCACCTCCGCTCTGAACAAGTCCACCCCGCTGATGTACAACGCTCTTGCCTCTGGTGAAATGCTGCCGAAAGTCGAGCTTAAGTGGTACCGCACTTCCGTAGAAGGGAAACAGGAGCATTTCTTCTCCACCATCCTGGAAGATGCCACCATCATCGACATCGACTGCAACATGCCCCACTGCCAGGACACCGCCAACGCTGACTTCACTCAGCTGGTGACCGTGTCTTTGTCCTACCGCAAGGTGACCTGGGAGCACGCCGTTGCCGGTACTTCCGGTGCTGACGACTGGCGCTCGCCGATCGAGGCCTGATTCCTCGCGTTCGGTTTCACCAAAACGGCTGGCCTTTGTGCTGGCCGTTTTTGATTGAGCCCACAAGCCTTCCTGACTAACATGCTCCCTGACGCTCGGGGATCTCATGTCCAACTCCATACACACAAGCAAGACAATTGGCACTCTCATGTGCCACGCCACCCGGAACATTCTTTGGCAGCCGGCCCGGGATTGGGTGCGCGAGCGTAATAGCCGGGCAGACTTGGTGTTGCGGATCGGTTCCGGACAAGCCACCTATCACCGCTACGACCCACGCACCAAACAACACCTGATTAATTACGGCGTGCGCATGATTGCCGCCAAACGCCAGCCGGAAACGGCCCAAGGCTGGCTGTCTACCCGGGAAATTCGTGAGCGAGGCTATTTCGATGGGGAAGTCAGTGAATTGAACCTGCTGGCGCATACCTGCTGCCATGAATTTGCCCATCTTCTGCAATACAGCGCCGGGCAGCGGCGCTACGGTTCGGTTCACAACCGGCAGTTCTATGAGGTGCTGGACCAGCTACACGCCAGCGGTGCCGCCGATGCGACACGGCAGTTTCTGAAGGAACAGGCGAACAAAGCAGAACTCGTGCTATCTCGCGACGTCTTTGAAATGCATAACCCGCATCTGCAAAGCAGTCAGTGGCAAGTAGGCGAGCATGCGCGTTTCGGAACTGGCCGCAAGCAGCAACAAGGCAAAATCATCCGTGTTAACCGAAAAACCTGCACCGTCGAGATCTCTCACCAGCCCCGGAATCTGCTGTATCGGGTGCCTTTCGCCCTGTTAAAGCCTCTAGACTGACTGGCTGGCTGGTGTCCTCGGTGTCTTGTTCAAGGGCCGAATTGAGCAGGGCCTGCACTTCCGGCAGGCAGGAGCCACAGTTGCTACCACATTTCAGTGTGGTTCCTAGCGCTTCCACACTGTTACAACCCTCACCAATGGCGCGCAAAATAGCGTTTTCGCCGACCTGGAAACAACTGCACACCAACGCGCCGGCAGGCTCTATGTCCGCACTTCCTGCCGCAAGCAGAGACCACCGGTGTTCAAGCTCAAAGCCAGCGTCGGCAAAACATTGATCCAGCCATTCCACTCCGGGCATGGAGCTGGCTTCGGACTCCACCAGAAGCACGGCCTCCAACCGGTTTTCTTTTAACCATACCGCGCGAAACGTACCTTTCGATTCGTCCTCCATGACGAGCTCCGGCTCACGCCCGAAACACTGCCAGCCCAATTCGCTCCAGTCTGCCCGGTGCTTACCCGCCAGCCACCATCCGGTGCTATTGGGTAGCACCTGGCGGCTCCAATAATCAAAGGCCGCCGCCATCGGCGTAGGCAAGTCCGTCTGGCCCCACGGCTGTATCAGCCGGGCCTGCCACTGGGCGGTCAGCGGTTTGATGGCCGCGATGCCATACTTACTCTCAGGCTGACCGGATACTGGGTCGACCGTTGCAGCCATGAGTTCAGACGCCAAAGCCGACGATGCAAACTGGCCGTTCCAATGGATTGGAACAAACACTTCCCCCGGCCTTTGGCCGACAGTACCCCGAACACGGCCGACGAACTGGCCTGACGGCCCGGTCAGGGTGGCCAGCCCTCCCTCTGACAGCCCGAAACGGGCCACATCATCCGGATGGACCTCAATGAACGGCTCCTCCCGGTGGGCAAACAGCTTCGACGCCAGTCCGGTGCGGGTCATGGTGTGCCATTGATCCCGGATGCGACCGGAGTTCACTACCAGCGGGTAACTAGCCCCCGGTTGCTGGCCAGCCGGCCGCGCCTGAACCGGCACCAGCCGGGCACGGCCATCTGGCGTGGAAAAATGACCGTCGCTGAACAAACGAGCCGTCGACTCAAAACCGCCAGACTCAGTGTTACTAACGGGCCACTGAATCGGCTGCATCTGTTCGTAGCCATCGTCAGTAAGGCTTGCCAGCGCAGCGATGTTGAACATCCGGTCACCGGTGTTGCCAACCCCCGACAAGGTTGCATGCTCCCGGAAGATATCCGCGGGTTTTCGGTAACTAAACGCCTGTGTGTGGCCTAGAGCCTGTCCAACCTCGCTGATAATCTGCCAATCCGGCTTCACTCCGGTCGAGAGCGGAAGAAACCGGCGTTGCCGTGATATTCGCCGCTCTGAGTTGGTGACGGTGCCATCTTTCTCACCCCAGCCAGCCGCTGGCAAAAGAATATCAGCGAAGCTTATGGTATCCGTTTCACTCACACAGTCTGAAACGATCACAACGTCGCAACGCGCTAAGGCCTCCCGAACCCGCGCGCTCTCGGGCAGACTGACAGCGGGATTAGTGCCCATAACCCACAGTACTTTGATCTCGCCCCGGTGTACCGCCTCAAACAGATCCACCGCTTTGAGTCCCGGCCCATCCGCCAGCTTATCCGTCTGCCAATAGTCCGCCATGCGCTGTCGGGCGCCCGGCGTGTCATAATCCATGTGGGCGGCCAGCGTGTTCGCCAGCCCACCCACTTCACGCCCTCCCATGGCGTTTGGTTGCCCGGTCAATGAGAAGGGACTGGCACCGGGCTTTCCGATGCGGCCGGTCGCCAGATGGCAATTGATGATGGCATTACCTTTGTCCGTGCCGGCAATTGACTGGTTGATGCCCTGCGAGAATGCTGTGACGGTTCGCTCCGTTTCCGCAAACCACTGATAAAAGGTTTCCACATCCTTCACCGCCAGATCGCACCCTTGGGCAACCGCCGCGGTGTCAGGCGCTGACAATCTTGCCTCTTCAAGAGTGCTCTCCAGCCCGCTGCAGTGCTGCCTCAGGTATTCCACATCCAGCACCTGCTGTTCATCCAGCCACACCAGGAGTCCATTGAAGAGCAGGGTATCGGTACCGGGCCGGAGTTTCAGATGCAAATCCGCCAGTTCACTTGTTGCGGTTTGCCGGGGGTCGATGACCACCACCTTGCGGCTAGCCCGATGCGCCGCCTTCATCCGCTGATACAACACCGGGTGCGCCCAAGCCGCGTTACTGCCAGCCAACACCAACAGGTCCGCCAACTCCAGATCTTCATAACAACCCGGCACGCAATCTTCGCCGAAAGCCCGTTTATGGGCCGCCACCGCAGACGACATACACAGCCTCGAGTTGGTATCCACGTGGGGTGTGCCGATAAAGCCCTTCGCCAGCTTATTGGCTGCATAGTAGTCTTCAGTCAGAAGTTGACCGGACAAGTAAAAGGCTACCGACCCTGGCCCATGGTTCCTCACGGCATCGCTGATGGCTGAGGCGACACGAGCGATAGCATGCCCCCAATCAACCTCTTTGCCGTCAACTCTGGGACCAAAGGATCGTTCGCTATCGGTAGCCAACGTTTCGTGCAGCGCCGAACCTTTCACACACAAACGGCCCTGATTCGCCGGGTGACGGCTATCGCCCTCAACACCGTCCACTCGGGCCAGGACGCCGCAGCCTACACCGCAATACGGGCAAGTGGTCGCAGTGGGTATCGACGTATTCTGGTGACGGCTCACAGTGTGTCCTCTTTGTTGGCTTTTTACCTATTCGACTTGCCCTGTCTGAAGCAATTTAAGGGCCATCCCTTGTACACCGCACCAACGCAAGGTTCCGTCTCTGGAAAACGATTCACGTTGGTGCAAAGCACTCATTCTTGCACCAGAACACGACAAGCCGAGGTGACGGAGCGTCATCTACTTAAGCACCACCAACCCGTCTGAGCGCCATTATCTCAAGGGTTTTCCGGAGCTGGCACAGCTTGTGCTGAAAACTCTGTGAATCACTAAAACAAATCAGCACTCTATTCAGGCAAAGGCGCCTGCTTTCCGGAAACGGAGGGCAGGCGCTTTTGCGTTATTAAAGGGGTGCTGACTATTCAGAG
This sequence comes from Marinobacter sp. AL4B, assembly GCF_019916045.1. Classification (NCBI taxonomy): domain Bacteria; kingdom Pseudomonadati; phylum Pseudomonadota; class Gammaproteobacteria; order Pseudomonadales; family Marinobacteraceae; genus Marinobacter; species Marinobacter sp. AL4B. Next base: position 1,024,550 of record NZ_JAILWZ010000013.1, on the reverse strand, counting down.
CGAGCGACATCATGGCAAGAACCCCGAAACACCTAAGGTCCGGTATAACGGCACTGCTGTTGGGATTGGCTTCATTGGCACACGGCGAGATTGGGCCGGCAGAAAAGCCGGACCTCAAGCTAGGCTTCATCAAGCTTACCGACATGGCGCCTCTGGCCATCGCCTGGGAACAAGGGTACTTCCTTGATGAAGGCCTGTTTGTTGAACTGGAAGCCCAAGCCAATTGGAAGGTCTTGCTGGATCGCGTCATCACCTCCGAGTTAGACGGTGCCCACATGCTCGCTGGTCAGCCTCTCGGTGCATCCATCGGGTACGGCACGCAAGCCAATATCATCACGGCCTTCAGCATGGACCTTAACGGCAACGGCATCACCGTATCCGATGCCGTCTGGGAAACCATTAAACCCCAGCTTGCCGACGAAGGTGGCAAACCGGCACATCCGATCAGCGCGGCAACCCTGAAGCCCATCATCGATGAGTACCGGGACCGAGGCGAGCGCTTCAAAATGGGCATGGTTTTCCCGGTCTCAACTCATAATTATGAGCTACGGTACTGGCTCGCAGCAGGTGGCCTGAACCCCGGCTTTTACGCACCTCAGCGAGGCGACACCAGCGGCACGCTGGAAGCCGACGTACACCTGTCCGTGACGCCCCCGCCACAGATGCCCGCGACGATGGAAGCCGGCACCATTCAAGGCTATTGCGTCGGTGAACCCTGGAATCAGCAAGCGGTATTCAAAGGCATCGGCGTACCGGTGATCACCGATTTCGAAATCTGGCCCAACAACCCGGAGAAAGTCTTTGGGGTCACGGCCGAGTGGGCGGAAAAGTACCCGAATACCCATCTGCGACTGCTGCGCGCCCTGATCCGCGCTGCGCACTGGCTAGACCAGGACAATAACGCCAACCGGGCCGAAGCGGTCAGCATTCTTTCACAGTCGAGCTATGTGGGTGCCGACCGGGAGGTCATTGCCAACTCCATGACGGGAACCTTTGAGTACGAGAAAGGGGATATCCGAGAGGTGCCCGATTTCAACGTCTTCTTCCGCTACCACGCGACTTACCCGTATCCATCCGATGCCATTTGGTATCTGTCGCAGATGCGTCGCTGGGGCCAGATTCCTGAACCCAAGTCCGATAGCTGGTACATGGACACCGCCGCAAAAGTATACCGGGGTGACATTTACGCTCAGGCAGCCCAATCACTTGTCGACGACGGTCTGATGGCCGCCAGCGACTTCCCGGATTTTTCCGGAGAAAACTTCAAGCGTCCGCACCAGGGCACGTTAATCGACGGTGTCCCGTTCACTCCGGAAACACCCAACGCTTACATCGATCGTTTCGAGATCGGCCTGAAAGCTGACCAGACGCCTTAAGGGGGAATGCAGATGAATTCGTTAACCGGAAAACTCGGTCAATCTATGAGCTTCAGCCTCAGGCAGCTGTTTGAGAACTTTTCGCCAGCGAATCTAGCGTCATCAGGCCGCCAATTGATACTCCCCTTTATCGGCATTTTGGTGTTCGTGGGTTTCTGGCATCTCGCTGCGCCTCAGGTCGACACGTCATTGGGCGCTTTCCCCGGACCGGCGCAGGTCTGGGAACAAACCGGCCAGCTGTGGCAGGAACACTCCGAACAGCGGGCCAAAGCCGACCGATTCACCACCATGCAAGAAGAACGCAACGCGCGCATTCTGGCGGATAATCCGGACGCCGAAGTTCGCATCCGCGACTACCCTGGCGCGCCGACCTTCATCGATCAAATTGGCACCAGTTTGGTGACGGTACTCTCGGGTTTTCTTGTCGCGGCACTGATCGCCGTTCCACTGGGCATCGTGTTCGGGCTAAACCGGCACTTTCAGGCGGCGGTGAACCCACTGATCCAGATCTTCAAACCCGTGTCACCTCTGGCCTGGCTACCACTGGTTACCATGGTGGTTTCCGCCACCTATGTCAGCGACGACCCGATGTTCGAGAAATCCTTCCTGACCTCGATGATCACCGTCACCCTATGCAGCTTATGGCCCACACTGATCAACACCAGCGTTGGCGTAACAGCGGTTAACCCGGATCTGCTGAACGTGTCTCGGGTGCTCAACCTGTCGTTCTGGAGCCATGTTCGTAAAGTGGTCCTGCCATCATCGATACCGATGATTTTCACCGGGCTGCGGGTGTCTCTCGGGATTGCCTGGATGGTTCTGATCGCCGCTGAAATGCTGGCGCAAAGCCCGGGACTGGGCAAATTTGTCTGGGACGAATTCCAGAATGGCAGCAGCCAATCACTCAGCCGCATTATGGTGGCGGTGCTCGCCATCGGGTTTATCGGATTTATTCTGGATCGAGTGATGCAGTTGATTCAACGAAAGGTGGCCTGGAACGAAGGACGCTGAATACGACTCTGTGAATCTGACTCCGGAAGAGGCCGGTCTCGGCACTCCGCAAGCGAATAAGGGGAATTCCATGGCTAAGTTACATCTTGAATTGACGGGCGTTGAAATGGCGTTTGATACGGCAAAAGGGCCATTCATTGCGCTGGATAACGTGAACCTGAAAATACAAAAGGGCGAATTTGTTTCACTGATTGGCCACTCCGGTTGTGGCAAATCCACTGTACTCAATATCGTGGCCGGCCTCTTGCAAGCCTCCAAAGGCGGCTGCGTGCTGGACGGGCATGAAGTGAACTCTCCCGGCCCGGAGCGCGCTGTGGTGTTTCAGAACCACGCACTGATGCCTTGGCTGACGGTCTATGAGAATGTCGAGCTGGCGGTACGCCAGGTGTTCAAAAAGACGATGGGCCGGCAGGAGCGTAAAGAGTGGATTATGCACAATCTGGAACTGGTCAATATGGCCCACGCTGCCAGCAAGCGGCCCGGTGAAATTTCCGGCGGCATGGCCCAGCGAGTGGGCATAGCCCGGGCCTTGGCCATGAAGCCAAGCGTGCTATTGATGGATGAGCCGTTCGGGGCACTGGACGCGCTGACCCGGGCCCATCTTCAGGACTCGTTGATGGACATCCAGCAGGAATTAAACAATACCGTGATCATGATCACCCACGACGTCGACGAAGCCGTGTTGCTGTCTGACCGCATCATTATGATGACCAATGGGCCGTCAGCGACCGTCGGTGAGGATTTGCGGATCGACTTGCCCCGGCCTCGCGACCGGGTCGCTCTGGCGGACAACCCCCAGTACGTTCATTACCGTCAGGAAGTACTTTCATTCCTGTACGAAAAACAGCGAAAGCTTGAAACCATCAACACCCGTCGAAGCAGCCCGCAAAAGGCGTTTGCTGACACCTCCCCGGCCAAGGCCAGGGCATAATCCAATCCCGGGTTTTGCACCAGCAGGGCCCGGGGGGTCCGCACTCAAGTCAACACGTTCGCCATGGAGATGAGCGCACGCGCCACCTCCGGCAAGCGCTTACCCTGGTCCATTGCCAACTTGCGTAACACCCGGTGAGCCTCATCGTCATCAATCTTGCGGTGCTCCATCAAAAGCAGAACCGCCTTTTCCTGAACCCGCCGGTCCTCCAGCGCTTCTTTCGCACTTTGCAGCTCCTCAGACATCTGCTGCAAACGTTGGTTCTGTTCCTGAATCAAATCCAGGATCGACCGGCTCCCCTGCACCCCTTCCTCAAGGGAAGCCAACAGCGTTGCCTGATCAGCCAATGAACTCCGAGCCTCGGCATAACGTTCCACACAACGATGGTGAAAGGCACTTTCGACCGAATCCTCCATCTTTTTCAGATCGTCCATGCGTTCCGTCATCAACATAAACCAACGTTCCGCCAACTTCGGGTCCAGGGGTTTGTAGGGCCCAACCGACACACCGATCTGGCGCAGCCGTTCTATCTCAAGCTCCCGCGGATGCTCGCGAAGCTGCTGCCAAAGCGCAAGACTGCCCTCAGGAGCGTGGGCAACGAACACCTCAAAACAACGATCCTGAGCCTCGAAAAGGTGCGCCATGCGCCGTGACAGTGCACGATCAAAGTGCCCTCGGGCAAAACCGTTCGAGCCAGCCGCCCGTTCCTGTCCGCAATACTCTTTCCCGGTCATCACATGAACCATGGCAACGAGGAGGCCCGCAATCGACGGTTCCACAACGGTCTCTGCCGCCTCGCAAACCACCGTAATCAATTGATGAATGGTCTCACCAAACCAATCGACAACCTCTTCTGCCGCGATCCCCTGCTGCTCAATTCGCTGGCGAACGCCTGCAAGCTGCCCCAAGCCGTGCAGTGCACTGGCAATATGGCTAAGCAACGGACTGCTGACCGGATGGCCGATCAACTCTTGCTGGATATCGCTCAAGGCCTGATCGAAGTCGGCTGCGTGCTTGTCCGTCTGCTGGAGAATGGCAGCTCGCTCACCCGCGCACTGCTGACCGTCCGACCCCAGATATAGACTGGTGACACCTCGCTCACGCTGCAAACCATGGATCAGGTGCCCGACGCTCTGCACCAATCGTCCCATCAACAAAAAGTACTCCAGACTTCGGACTTCGCATTGCCGCGAAGCGATCAGGAAATCAGCCGCGGTGGCAGTCTGTGATCGAGCTGAACCGGATGTTTTGCTCACGTTATTGCTCCTGTTGTTGCACCAGCTGACAGGTTTCAGGCAACGCTGCCTCTGTCCACCAACGCTTATTCACATAGCTGAACCTAAAACTGAGCAATTAACAGACCAGCCTCTGAGGCCCCATCTTCGGGCATCACGCCCTACCAAAGGGCAGCCCTTACAACAAACCCACAAATCAATTTCTTTAAGCCATTGAAATATATAGCCTTAAAAAACTGGCACGGAGATCGCATTACGTAAATCAAGGACGAAACTTCGGCCACGGTTGGCTGAACACTTGATCATTGTTGTTGGCATTGGCGCCGGTTCATCGTGCTTTCTCAGGAAAGCGGGATGCCGGCGTTTTTTTTGGAATCCGGAAAGGGGCTCATTATGACCGCAACCGAAAACGCTCCCTTGGTGATCTGCGGCCACGGCATGGTGGCTCAGCGCTTGATCGAGCAACTCGTCGCTAATGGTCATCCTTTCAGCAAGATTGTGGTTTTCAACGGAGAACCGGTTTCGGCCTACAACCGCATCCAGCTGTCCTCCCTGCTGGCCAATGAAATCACTGAGACGGACCTTGTCCTCAAGCCCGATGATTGGTTCTCACAGCACCGGATCCAAGTGCACAACCACACACCGGTCACTCGTATTGATGTTGAACAACGCCAAGTCGAGACTGCGCATGGCCATGTACAGCCCTATAGCAAGCTGATACTGGCAACCGGTTCGAGTCCGTCCACCCTTGGCATACCGGGCGAAGGTCTCGACGGTGCGCTGATGTTTCGCAGCTTGGCGGACACCCGAGCGATGATCGAAAAAGCCGGCAACTACCAACGCGCCGTCGTGATCGGCGGTGGTTTCCTGGGACTCGAAGCGGCCGAAGGCCTGCGCGCAAGGGGCATGGCGGTGACTGTGCTGCACCGAAGCAATCGCATTTTGAACCGGCAACTGGACCCCACCTCCGGCGGTATGCTGAAGAGACTGTTAGAGCGTCGCGGCCTCAACATTTTGACCGGTTACGCGCCGAAAGCACTGCTCGGAAAAAAACAGGTGCGGGCGGTTCAACTGCAAGACGATACCGTGCTCGCCACCGATCTGGTGGTGATCGCCACGGGCATTGCTCCGAGCACGAAACTGGCTGCCGCAGCCGGCTTGCGCTGTGACCGAGGCATCTGCGTTGATCGCCAGATGCGCACATCCGATTCCTCCATCTACGCACTTGGGGAGTGCAGTCAATTCGGCAACGAGACGTTCGGTCTGGTTGAACCGGGCTTTCATCAGGCACAAGTACTCGCCGAGCACCTCTGCCGGCATGAGGATGACCAAGGCTTTAAACCGGTTGAAATACCCACACGCCTGAAGATCAGCGGCATTCCCATTTACTCCTGTGGCCGCGTAGAACCGGGCCCGGACACCCAAACCATTCAATGGCGCGACGGTCCCAAGCACCGCTATGGCCGCCTGTTTATCGAACAGGATCGTTTGGTCGGCGCCCTGTTGCTCGGCGACACCGCGAACGGCGCTTGGTACACCGATCTGATTCGCAGCGCCCAAGACATTACCGACTACCGAAGCGCCATCGCTTTCGGCAAACCCTATTGTGAAGCAGCAGCGTGAACGCTGCCTTGGGAGAGGAACATACCATGAGTAAACAAACCTTGATCGTGATTGGCAACGGCATGGTCGGCCATCATTTTCTCGAGCAATTCGTCCAGACCCCTGCGGCGGAGTCGTTCCAGATTCTCGTTTTTGGCGAAGAGAAACAACTGGCCTATGATCGGGTTCACCTGTCTGAATACTTCACAGGCTCCAGCCACGCTGACCTGGCGATGGGCACAGCCGATTGGTACGAAGACAACGGCATCGACCTCCACTTGAATGAGCAGGTCACCACCATCGACCGCTGCAATCGGGTGGTCAGTACGCCTAAAGGCGTCTATCAGTATGACCAGTTGGTACTCGCGACCGGATCCTATCCTTTCGTACCTCCGATTGCCGGCAATGAGCACGACGGCTGTTTTGTGTACCGCACGCTGGAAGATCTGGACGCCATTCGTGCCAGTGCCAGCGAGGCCAAAACCGGTGTCGTAGTGGGCGGAGGCCTGCTGGGACTGGAAGCCGCCAACGCCCTAAAGAGCCTTGGCTTGCAAGCCAGTGTGGTGGAATTCGCCCCTCGTCTGATGCCCGTTCAACTGGATGACCAAGGCGGCGCCTTGCTGCGACACAAGATCGAAGAGTTAGGCGTTCAAGTGCATACCGAGAAGGCAACCAACGCCATCGTGCCGGGCCATGAAGCCCGCTTGCGTATGAATTTCTCCGATGACAGCCACCTCGAAACCGACTTGATTGTGTTCTCCGCCGGCATCCGGCCTCAGGACACGCTTGCCCGGGATTGCGGTCTCGAGATTGGGGAGCGCGGTGGCATCGTCATTACCAATCAATGTACTACCTCCGACCCCCACATTCATGCAATCGGCGAGTGCGCGCTGTGGAACAACCGTATCTTTGGGTTGGTAGCACCGGGCTACACCATGGCCCGGACGCTCGCGGCGGCCCTCAATAACGACAGCGAGGCCGCTTTCACCGGTGCCGACATGAGTACAAAGCTGAAACTCCTGGGTGTGGATGTCGGCTCTATTGGCGATGCTCACGGCCAAACAGCCGGCGCGCGCAATATTCGCTTCCACGATGAGCAGACCGGCCACTACCGGCGCATGGTCGTCAGTCAGGACGGCCAGAAGCTCTTGGGCGCCATTCTGGTAGGCGACAACAGCCACTACGATACTCTGCTGCAATACGCGCTCAACGGGCTGGACTTACCCAGCAATCCGGAAGTGCTGATTCTGCCGGAAAGCGAGGGCGGAGCACCCACCCTCGGTGCCGATGCACTGCCCGATACGGCGTCCATCTGCTCGTGCCACAACGTCACTAAAGGCGATATCTGTAGTGCTCTCGATGCCGGTTGCACAGACCTCGGAGGAGTAAAGGCCGAGACCAAAGCCAGCACCGGCTGCGGCGGCTGTACGGCACTCCTGAAGAAGGTGGTCGACAGCGAACTGGAGAAGCGGGGCGTGGAAGTCTGCACCGATCTCTGCGAGCACTTCGCCTACACCCGTCAGGAACTTTTCCATCTGGTTAAAGTAAACGGCATTCGCTCCTTCCGCGGGCTGCTCAATCAATACGGTCAGGGTCAGGGCTGTGACATCTGCAAACCCACGGTGGGCTCTATTCTCGCCAGTTGCTGGAACGATCACATTCTGGCCACCGATCATGTGCCTTTGCAGGACACCAATGACACGTTCATGGCCAACATGCAGAAGAACGGCACCTATTCCATCGTGCCGCGCATTCCTGGCGGCGAGATCACGCCGGACAAGCTGATTGTGCTGGGTGAGGTAGCCAAGGAATACGACTTGTATACCAAAATCACTGGCGGTCAACGGGTTGATCTGTTCGGGGCCACCTTGAGCGAGTTGCCGGAAATCTGGGAAAAGCTGATCGCTGCGGGTTTCGAGACCGGCCATGCCTATGGCAAGTCGCTGCGTACAGTGAAGTCCTGTGTTGGCAGTACCTGGTGCCGTTATGGCGTGCAGGACAGTGTCGGCATGGCGATCCTGCTAGAGAGCCGCTACAAGGGCCTGAGAGCGCCTCACAAGGTGAAGATGGGGGTGTCGGGCTGCACTCGGGAGTGTGCCGAGGCGCAAAGCAAGGATTTTGGGGTGATTGCCACGGAGAAGGGCTGGAACTTGTATGTGTGCGGCAATGGCGGCATGCGGCCCCGGCACGCGGACCTGTTCGCGACAGATTTGTCCGATGAAGAGCTGATTCAAGCGATTGACCGGGTTGTGATGTTCTATGTCCGGACGGCGGATCGGTTGCAGCGGACCAGTGTCTGGCTGGAGAACCTTGAAGGCGGCTTGGAGTATCTGAAGCAGGTGGTGCTGGAGGACAGTCTGGGTATTGGTGCAGAGCTGGAGCAGCACATGGCGGAGATTGTCGACACCTATCAGTGTGAGTGGAAGACGGCGGTTGAGGATCCGGAGAAGCGTAAGCGCTTCCGGGAGTTTGTGAATGCGCCCGAGCAGAAGGACCCGGTGCAGCAGTGGACTTCAGAGCGTGGGCAACGTCGGCCTGTTTTGGAATCTGCCTAGAGCTTTGGGTTGGTGCAGAAGCAAGGCGGCATGGGGCTGCTTTCTTCCGGAAAAAATAACTCGCTTTGCTCAGACATCTTTTTTCCTGCAGAAAGCAGCCCCACACCACCTCACTCAGGAACTTATTTGGTGGCCCGACGGGGCATGACAGACAGTTGGAGAACGTTATGAAAGCTCGTACTCATTGGGATTTGATTTGTACCGTTGAAGACCTGGTACCGGATTCAGGCATTGCGGTTTGGACGAAAGACGGGCCGATTGCGGTGTTTTATTTGCCGCATCGGTTACCGGCGCTGTTCGCGGTCAGCCATACCGACCCGTTCAGTGGATCAAACGTGTTAGCGCGGGGGATTACCGGGGATGTGAATGGTGAACCGGTGGTGGCTTCGCCGTTATATAAGCAGCATTTCAGTTTGCGCTCTGGGCTCTGTCTCGAGGACGACAGCGTGCAGCTTAAGACTTACCCTGTGCTGCTGGACGGTGATCGAATTCTGTTGGAGCTTCCTGTTTCGGTCGGTCGCGCAGAATTCCAGGCAGCCTGATGCGGGCATTTCAAGGCGCTTGACCGGGTGTGGTGCCGCGTATAGTCTGCGGCAAACCCCCGCGGATTCGGAGTGCCCCAGGTTATGGAAGATCACAGCCAGTTTCGTTTGTTGTCGGAACGGCGGTTTGCACCGTTTTTTGTCACCCAATTTGCGGGTGCGTTTAACGACAATCTGTTCAAAAATGCTCTTTTGTTGCTGGTGACCTATAACGCCGGTGGGCTGTTTGGGCTGTCTTCCAGCGTGGTGGTCAATCTGGCCGCCATGCTCTTCATCCTGCCGTTCTTCTTGTTTTCTGCCGTCGCCGGCCAGATTGCAGACCGCTATGAGAAATCCGGAATCATTCGCTGGGTCAAGTTCGCGGAGGTCGCGATCATGGCGGTGGCCGCGGTCGGGCTGTGGTTTGGCTGGCATGAGATGTTGTTACTGCTGCTGTTTTTGATGGGCGTTCAGTCCGCTTTTTTTGGTCCGGTTAAGTACGCGATTCTTCCCCAAGCTTTGGATAACTCGGAGTTAGTGGGCGGCAACGCTCTGGTGGAGATGGGCACCTTCGTCGCTATTTTGCTCGGAACGCTGGTAGCCGGGGTGATGATGAAAGCGCCTTTGCCGGGGCCAATGATCGCCATCGCGGTGTTGGTGGTTGCCGGGGCAGGTCTGTTTTCTGCGTTGAAAATACCCAAGGCCGAGGCTGCGGCACCGGATCTGAAGATCAACTTCAGCCCGTTGAAAGAAACCTGGAAGCTGATGGCCATTGCCAAAGAAAACCACAACGTGCTGTTGAGCGTTGTGGCCATTTCCTGGTTCTGGTTTTTGGGTGCCGCCTACCTGACCCAGTTCCCCGGCTTCGCCAAGGATGAACTGCTCGGTGATGAAACCGTGGTCACGGTTCTTTTAGCCATTTTTACGGTCGGTATCGCGGTGGGCTCCATGATTTGTGAGCGAATGTCCGGCCACAAGGTGGAGTTGGGCATTGTCCCCATTGGTTCATTGGGGCTGAGTCTGTTCGGTATTGATCTCTACCTGAACATGCCCGCACAGCCGGTACCCTCCGACTGGTGGATGATCTTCACCGATAGCAATTACCGCCGGGTCGCACTGGATCTGTTGGGCATTGGTGTCTCCGGTGGCCTGTTTATCGTGCCGCTGTACGCCTTCGTTCAGCAGGAAACCCCGCCAGAAACCCGGGCCCGCGTGATTGCGGCGCTGAATGTGTTCAATGCCCTGTTTATGGTGGCCAGTGCGCTGTTGGGCATGTTGGTGCTCGGCGTGATCGGGCTCAGCATTCCAGAGTTTTTCCTGGTGTTGTCGATCATGAATCTGATGGTCGCGGCCTTCGTGTACCAGCAGGTACCGGAGTTCGCGCTGCGCTTTGTGATCTGGATGATGTCGCACACGATCTACCGGGTTAAACACCACAATCTGGACCGGATTCCGGAAGAGGGGGCAGCGCTGCTGGTGTGCAATCACGTGTCCTATATGGACGCACCGGTGATCGCCGGCGCGGTGCGTCGTCCGGTTCGCTTTGTGATGGACCACCACATTTTTGCCACGCCGGTGATGGGCACCTTCTTCCGGATGGCCAAAACCATCCCGATCGGCTCGAAAGTGAAGGTACCGGAAATCTACGAAGCGGCGTTTGATAAAATCGACGAGGAACTGGCCGCTGGGAACCTGGTGTGCATTTTTCCGGAAGGTCGACTGACTTCGGATGGCGAAGTCGCGGCGTTCAGAGCCGGGGTGGAGCTGATTTTACAGCGTCGGCCAGTGCCGGTGGTGCCACTCGCCCTTCGGGGCCTGTGGGGAAGCTTTTTCAGTCATTACGGTGGGCCGGCGCTCACGCACTTACCAAAACGCTTCTGGTCGCGTATTCATCTTCTTGCCGACGAGCCTGTCCGTCCAGAAGCAGCAACGGCCGAAGCACTGGAAGAAAACGTTAAAACGTTGAGGGGCTCGCACCCCTAACGCGTTTTATCCGGCGACTTGCTTCCTGTGCAAAATCCGACGAGTGTTGGGTCAATCCCGTACAGCGATAATCGCGTTAGAATCGGTTTCAATATCAATAATAAGAGATCTGCCGTGAAGCCTTTGAACCCGACAGACCAACTGTTCCTCTGGTTGGAAAAACGCCAGCAACCAATGCATGTGGGTGGCCTTCAGATTTTTTCGTTTCCGGAGGGAGCTCCGGACGACTATGTTGCCCAGCTGGCCGAGCAACTTCGGAAGCAAGAGCACATCACCCCGCCATTCAATCAGCGCTTAAGCTATAAGCTGGGCCAACCGGGATGGGTAGAGGACGAGCATCTGGACCTTGAGCATCACTTTCGCTTCGAGGCCTTGGCAACCCCCGGGCGTATCCGGGAACTGCTGTCGTTTGTGTCGGCCGAGCATTCGCACCTGATGGACCGGGAGCGGCCCATGTGGGAAGTGCATCTGATTGAAGGCCTGAAAGACCGGCAGTTTGCGCTCTACACGAAAGTTCACCACTCATTGGTGGATGGTGTCTCCGCCATGAAAATGGCCACTCGAATGCTCAGTGACAACCCGCAAGAAACCAACATGGCACCAATTTGGGCCATGCCAGAGCGCAGCCGATCCGGAGCAAGCGACCGCTCGACATCCCTGTGGAGCAGCGTGGCGCATTTGTTGGGAAATTCCGGCCGACAACTCAACACCATTCCAGCGGTAGCAAAAGAGCTACTAAAGACCATCAATCAGGCCCGTAAAGACCCGGCCTATGGCTCCATTTTCCACGCGCCCCGAAGCGTGCTGAACCAGAAGATCACGGGGTCGCGCCGTTTTGCAGCGCAGTCCTATGACTTGAAGCGCATTAAAGCCGTTTGCTCAGCCTACGAAACGACCGTTAATGATGTTGTGACCGCCATGTCTGCGTCGGCCCTGCGCACCTATCTAATCAACCAAGGTGCGCTTCCGGCCAAACCACTGATTGCGATGGTGCCAGTTTCACTACACCACGACGACAACTCTTCCGGAAACCAAGTCGGGGTGATTCTCGCCAACCTGCATACCGACCTCGCGGACCCGAGCGAACGGCTGAAGAAAATTCACCAAGGCATGCAAGAAGCCAAACAGCGCTATCGCCAGATGTCACCCGAAGAGATTATTAACTACACAGCCCTGACCCTGGCACCCGCAGCCTTCCATTTGCTAACCGGCATGGCACCCAAGTGGCAAACCTTTAACGTGGTCATTTCTAACGTGCCTGGACCGAATACCCCCCGTTACTGGAACGGCGCCAAGCTGGAGGGTATGTATCCTGTATCCATCGCCATGGATCGCCTGGCGTTGAACATGACCCTGACCAGCTACAACGATCAAATCGAATTTGGCCTGATCGGATGCCGGCGTACCTTGCCAAGCCTTCAACGAATGCTGGATTACCTAGAGGACGGTTTGGCGGAGCTTGAAGCTGCCGCCGGCCTGTAATCAACTCAAGCGAAGGTTACTGTTCCGCTCGGAAATCTGGCTGTTGAGGGTCCAGAAATCGTACAGCACCCCGATGAAAAACAAACCACCAGTAAACAAGTAAATGATGCCCGTTATCCACTTACCCATGTACATACGGTGCACACCAAAAACACCTAGGAAGGTGAGCAATATCCAGGCGATGTTATAGTCGGTTTGGCCTTCCTGAAACCGGCTATCGGCTTCACGGTCCATCGCCGGTATCAGAAACAAGTCGATGATCCAACCAATCAAAAACAAGCCCAACGTAAAGAACCAGATGGTGCCGGTAATGGGCTTGCCGTAATAAAACCGGTGTGAACCCAAAAACCCGAAAATCCAGAGTAGGTAACCAATAATCTTACTGTGGGTATTCCTGCTTTCGATCATGTTTGTCTGCATCCTCCCGGATGTTTGCTATAAATTGGTTTCTGTTGAAAGTTCCGAAAAGCTCGCACCTAATTATCTGCGCCACCTTTCATGACTACCTCACCTTGACGCCACAAACGCCATTCCCCGGGCTGGTAAATGTCCCATTTTTCATCGGTGGTTAAAGGTTCGGTGACGATCACGCTGACCACATCGTTTCGGGTGGTTTCCGCTTCGAAATCGATGGTCACATCGGTGTCTTTCAATCGCGCGGGGCCAAAAGGGGCTCGGCGGGTGATGCTGGCCATCTTGGTGGTGCAATAGGTGAACAGCCAATCACCGTTGCTCAGCAACAGATTAAACACACCTTGGCTGGCGTATTGCGAAGACAATTTGACCAACCGTTCAACCATCTGTTCCAAGCTGTCGTCCCGGTCGCAATGGCTGCGCAGATGATTAAGCATGTCGCAGAATAACGCCTCGCTGTCGGTACTGCCGACCGGCTCGTAAAAACCCTCCGGTGTCCGAAAGCCGGTGAGCTGACCGTTGTGGGCACACACCCAGTAACGGCCCCAGAGTTCCCGAATAAACGGGTGCGTATTGGCCAGGCAGATCTCGCCGACATTGGCTTGCCGGATGTGGCAAAGCGCCACTTCGCTTTTGATCGGATGGGTTTGGACCACTTCGGCAAGACGCGAACTGGCGCTGGCATCGGAGTCGTGGAAGCAGCGAATGCCCTTGCCTTCGTAAAAGGCCACGCCCCAACCATCTTTGTGAGGCCCGGTTTCGCCGCCCCTGCGAGTGAGGCCGGTAAAGCTAAAACACAGGTCTGTCGGGGTATTGGCGCTCATGGCCAGCAGTTCACACATATTTCGGTGGTTCCTCGAGCAAAATCATCGGTCGGCGCAAGCATACCGTATTCAGCCCTCACCTCCAGCCGCGGCATCATTCTCGCGAGCGGGTTGCGCTTTGAACGACGAGGTTACCTGGTTACGGCCGGCCCGCTTGCCCCGGTAAAGATACTGATCGGCCACCGAGAATAAAGTGTCTGTCTGACGGCCATCTTCTGGCCATTGCGCCACACCAAACGACGCGGTGACCGCCATATCCGCATTGCCAAGGTTCAACCTTCGGGCGGCTATTCGCTGCCGGAGCTCTTCAATGAGTTCATAGGCGGCGTCAGGCTGAACATCCCGCAAGATGAGGCCGAACTCTTCACCACCCAAGCGGCCAACAAAGTCCGTCACACGCAGCCGTTCCCGCAGGCACTGGCCGATTTCCTGTAGCACATAGTCGCCGGCTTCATGGCCATGGGTGTCGTTGATCACTTTAAAGTGGTCAATATCCATCATCACCAACGCAAAAGCTGCGTTGCTGCGTTCACTTTCAGCGATGGTTCGAGTCAGCGTAGACTGAAAATTCCCACGATTAGCCAACCCAGTCAGTGCATCCGTCTGCGCCACTTCAATCAATCGTTGTTCGGCTTCCTCGCGCCGGGCTTCATACATATACATGAACACCTGCATCAAGCTGCTACACAGCACCATGTTCAGGAAATCAATGACGAAATCGGCCGTACTAAGCCCCTCGATGCCACTCAGGAAAACGACGTATACAACGCAACCCAAGGCCATGAAAGGCACACTAAGCGTCATGCCTTCGCGCCTACCCAACAACAGATAAGCCAGTACAGGCATCATCAACACCCAAACAAACGCCGCCATGGAGGCGTCCGGCAAGAGCATGATGACAATGAAAAATGAGAACAGGATAAACAGATAGCCGTAAACCCAGCGTTCAAAATGCGGAGTGTGATTGATTCTGGCAACACCAACAAAGGCCAAACCGCCAATTACACATTCAACAGCCGATACCCAAGGGTAGCCACTGAACAGCTGAAGAGTGGCGAACACCATGAGAGACAATCCCGTCACCCAAAGCAAAAACCGGGCGAGCGATCGGCGGTGGTTATCCCTTAGCCCGGAACGGCTCAGCGTCATCGCTTTGCCCAAGTCCGGGTGGTTTAACATATCCATAATGGTTCTGACCTAGATCAGGCTTCTACTTAGTCTAGTACATTGACCGACTATAAAACACGGAGCCGTGTTATTCCCTAACGGCTTTGAAAACGCTCAGTTATACAGGTTCTTTCTAGAGAAACGTTCAACTAAGGGTTGATATGCTGCTCCCAACAGCCGGTTGATAGCATCGATTCCCCAGGCATCAAGCCCGACCAAAATCCGGGATTCGTTCTTCAGAATCCCTTTAACGATAATCTCGGCGGCCTTTTCTGGTGTTGTGATAGCCAATTTATCAAACCCCTTGCGTTGAGCCTCTGCATTTTCAGTTTTACCCATCCGAGCTGAGTTGGCTATATTCGTCCGAATTCCGCCCGGATGGACACAGCTAACCTGAACTGGCTGGCGTTCAAGCTTCATTTCTTGTCGCAACGATTCCGTAAACCCACGCACAGCAAATTTAGCGGCATTGTAGGCACTCTGTTTCGGCACCCCGATAAAGCCAAACACACTGGAGATATTTACCACGTGGCCCTCACCAGACGCGATCAGGTACGGGAGAAAAGCACGAGAACCGTGAGCCACACCCCAAAAATCGATATCCATGATCCATTTAAAATCGTCATCGGTCATCTCCCGAACCGATGCCGACAAAGCGACGCCTGCATTATTGATGACGAGGTTAACGGCTCCAAAATCGGCCTGCACTTGCTCTGCATGGGCATATATCGCATCGCGCTCCGAGACATCCAAGTAGTAGGCTTTGACATCTGCCCCTCGACAGGCAGCCACCGTTTCTGCCAAACCGATTTCGTTAACATCAGACAGCGCCAAACGACATCCCTTCGAGGCCAACAACTTGGCTAACCCGCGGCCGATTCCTGAACCCGCACCTGTAATCACCGCGACTTTGTTTTTGAGATTTTTCATTCGGACAGCCTTTTGTTTTATTGTTGGTTAATCAGGATACTGTAGTACCCCTCCACTGTAATACTTGGTTGAAGCCTCGCCATGGCATCAAACATCCCTTGAGGCTGTCATTCCGGCCACAACACTTACAAACAATCCGTGCAGCGAGTCAGAGACGGCATCGAGTTCATTGGTTACAATCAAGCTTCTTCTGAATTCATGCCCTTCGCTTGGAACTGATTATGGAATGGAGTCTTACCCATTTATGGCTGATTCTGGCCTTGGTCCTCAGCCTTGCTGAGCTCACCTCCGGTGTACTTTTGCTGTTGGCGCTTGGCATTGCGGCAGCACTAACGGCCTTAGTGTCTTTTCTGGGCGCCCCGTTTGAATGGCAACTGGTCACCATGGGCGTCATGTCCGGCATTTCGGTGCCCGTTGCCATTCGCTGGATACGCCCTCGTTTTTCACCCAAAGGCGTGGCCTACGGCACCACCGGCACCGGCGTCGAACACGGAATGACCTATCGAACGCAACTGCGTGACTTTGATGGGGCTACCGGCATCAAGGTCAACGGTGATTTCTATCGTTTGAAGCTGTCCGATGGCAGCAGCCCCGAATTGCCGGAAGGCACCGCAGTGATTTTCGAAAAATTTGATGGCACCACCGCCATCGTGCATCTAGCTCAACCCAAACAGGAAGGTTAAACATGGAAGCATTCATTACTCCGGGGCTGGTTATCAGCTTAATTATTGTCGCTGTCGGCATTTTCATTATTGCCAAAGGTCTGGTGATTATCCGTCAGTCCGAGGTGATGGTTATCGAGCGGCTGGGTTCATTTAACCGCGTACTCGAGAGCGGCATCAACATCATCATTCCTTTTATCGAAAAGCCCCGCCCAATCAGCATGATTCGTTACATGCGCATGGGTGAGGAATACCACCCGGTGACCAGTGATGAAGTCCGCATCGACCGCCGTGAAACCGTGATGGATTTCCCGGGCCAGCCGGTAGTGACTACCGACAACGTGACCGTGAAAATCAACGGCGCGCTCTACTACCAGATCATCGATCCTCGCCGGGCCGTTTACGAAGTTGCCAACATGAGCCAGGCGGTAGAGGTGCTGGCTAAAACCACTCTGCGGTCGGTGGTGGGCAAAATGGAGCTGGACAAACTGTTTGAATCCCGAAGTGAAGTAAACAGCGCCATCCAGGCAGAAATGGAAGAAGCTGCGTCAAAGTGGGGCGTAAAGCTCACGCGAGTGGAAGTGCAAGACATCAGCATGCCGGAAGAAGTTGAGGAGGCCATGCGCCTGCAGATGGCCGCGGAACGAAAGCGCCGTGCCACGGTGACGGAAGCTGAGGGTGAAAAAGCCGCAGCTATTGCCATGGCTCAAGGCCAGCGTGAGTCTGCCATCTTGAATGCCCAAGGTGATAAGGAATCCGCGATCCTGCGCGCTCAGGGTGAGCAAGAATCTATCCGCCTGGTACTGAATGCCATCGGCGAAAATGAAGAGAACAAGCGTACCGTTGTGGGCTATCTGCTGGGCCAAAGCTACATCAAAGCCCTGCCGACCATGGCCAAAGACGGCGAGCGCGTGTTCGTGCCTTATGAATCGACCGCGTTGCTGGGCTCTATGGGCATGTTCCGAGAGTTGGCCGGCAGCCCCGAAGATACCGTACGTGATAGCTTGCGCAGCGGCATGGTTGCCTCAGCCGGCACCAACTAAAAGTAACCAGGCGCTCGCTAACCCAACAGGTGGTCCAGCGGGCGCTCGTAACTGGGCGCGAATACCTCAAGGAAATACTGCACTTCGGGTGACGCGTCTTCTTGCAGGCGCCGGAGTATCTGCTCCGCTGCCGGCTCGAATTCTTTGTTACCGGTCTGGATTTCGGCTCGACATTTCAACAGCGCCGACAACCGGTCCGCTGACTTGATCAGCTCTTGTTCTTCCGCGGTCCACTGCGATTCCCGCAGGTAGGGCGCAAAAGCATCCTGCAATTCATCTGGCAACAACGCCAACAGCTCGGTTTCAGCTTTGTGTTCAATGTCGCCGAACACCTCCCGCATCACTTTCGAGTGGTACTTCACCGGAGTCGGCATATCCCCGGTAATCACTTCAGTGGCATCGTGATAGAGCGCGGCGGTCGCAATCCTGTCGGCGTTTATCTGGCCATCAAATTTGGTGTTTCGGATCAGCGCCAGTGCATGGGCAATGGTCGCCACTTCCCACGAATGGGTTGCCACATTTTCTTCAATGGCATTACGCATCAAGCCCCAGCGTTTGATCCAGCGCAGCCGGGACACATAGGCAAAAAAATGGCTCACGGGCGTTTTCTTCAGACTCATTCAAGTTTCCTGTTGGGCTGCACT
The DNA here is from genome assembly GCF_019916045.1 of Marinobacter sp. AL4B. Taxonomy (NCBI): domain Bacteria; kingdom Pseudomonadati; phylum Pseudomonadota; class Gammaproteobacteria; order Pseudomonadales; family Marinobacteraceae; genus Marinobacter; species Marinobacter sp. AL4B. The sequence continues at coordinate 1,006,170 of NZ_JAILWZ010000013.1, read as the reverse complement.
TAGCGCACATCCAGCGTGAAAGGTACGATCACGTTCCCTTGTTCATCCAATTCCGAGTGTTGCAGGGTATCCAGTGTGAAAAGCTGGTCATCGGGCACACCGTGGGTGTCTTGCAACAACCGATGAACAGTTTGCCCACGCATGGCTGCCAGCTGACTCAAAGCTTCCGGTGGCAATTGGCGTTCGCCAGTTTGATACTCCTGCTGCGCTCGTGCCCAGGCCTCGTCCGTGACGGTTTCACCGGCGGTCCTCATCCGTGCTTTTAACAACACCAGGCCATCCGCTTTGGGTGCCGCGGCGCCACGAATACTCAGCAGTAAATCCGGCCGATCGTTCAAAGCCTTGGCCAATGCGGCGACTTTTTCCGCCTCGCCGTCCGCCAAAGCAATTTTACCGGGCACGAAACTCACCCGGCCCAGTTCTTCGCTGTTGAAGCCGGCAAAATCCGCCAGCGAGCCGAGTATACTAAACGGCGACGCTGCCGCTTTGACCAATAGATTCACGAAGGTGCTCATCACCACCTGACCCATTCGGAAATCGGGATTGGCGATATCCCCTTTTATGGGCAAATCCACTTCGATAATGCCGTTTCGATTCGTGAGCAGTGCCAGACCCAGCTTCACTGGCGCATTGACAGCTTCTTCGCTGGCGATCGCTTGGCCCAATCGCATTTGGTCCAGACGGAGCTGGTTCGAGGCCTTCAAGCTCGTGCCGGTAATCTCGTAGTCCAGCTCAAGATTCAGCTTTCCGGCATCCACTGCGTACCCTAAATATCGGCCGATGTAAGGCGAAAGTACCGGCAAAGACAAGCCTTCCATAGTGAGCTTCAGATCACTGGTTTCATCCGTGCCCAAAGCGCCCAACGAGCCCTCGAATTTCACCGGGGCTCCTCCGGCCAATTCGCCTTGTAAATTAACCAGTCCCTGCTGGGGCGGCACGTTGCTGATGCCGCTCACAGAACCGGATAACGCCTCAAAGCTGGTAGTGAAAACGGGCGTGAGCGTTCGGTCGGTGTAACCCACCGAGCCGCCATCAATGAGCAACTCGCCAATCCGGAAAATAAATGCGGGTTCGCTGTCTCCGTGCTTTTCGGATGCAGAATTGGCGGATTGCTCGCGGGCCCCAGCATCCGGATCGGATTTAACAATGCGCTCAATATTGTGAGCCCCGCCTTTTACTCGAACCAGATTAAGAGAGGGCTGCTCAAGCGTGACCGTGCCGATTTCCAAGCGCGCCGGGTTAACATTGAATTCCACCGGTGCCAATCGCAGCAACTGCCAAGACACCAACTCGCCCTCTAGGTCAGGCAGGCGCAGATCAAAGCCGGTAATTTGTGCCGAACCGCTGAAGGTGCCGGTTACCGGAGCATCTTGTCCATCCAGATCCAGATTGCCATCAAAGCCCAGTGTGCCATCCTCCACCTCGACATTGGCGCCAAGCTGTATGTAGGGCTCAACCGCTGCCAGAGCAATGCCGGATCCCGCCAAAGCGGCTTCAAAATTGAATGGAGTGGGAGTAAGCTGGCCCTTTGCGGTAATTTGGCCGCCACTGGCCAGTTTGGTGGATAGTTCGTAGGCCGCAGGCTCATCCGTCCGGTGAGAAAGCTTACCGATGGTAACGGACAAATCCACCAACTCCAGCTCCGCGGGCTGAGCAGCCGCCTCATCCCGCCAGCGCAAGCGACCCTGCGTTAACTCAACACCCTGAACCTCCCAGCGGAACGACTGATCAGGACTCTGCGGTGTTTCAGCCGCTGGCGTTGTCTCGGCTGGCGGCAACGAAGCTTGCCAGTCAATACTGCCGTCAGATCGCCGGACTGCCGACACCATCGGCTGTTCGATCCTTACCGTACCGACCTGCGCTTCTTTACCGGTCAGATCGAAGCCCACGCCATCTACTGATAAGGCTTCAATATTCAGCGCAGGCTCTTCAATACCCTCGGCCAACGCTAGCGCCAGCTTTTTAAGCTCCAATTTTCCGCCGGAGGTTTCGAGTTGAAAACCACGTTCGTTCGAGAGCCAATAGTTCGACTCAACGGTGACCCGTCCACCCTTTAACTGCCAGGGAAGGTACGGTTCAAGGTACTTGGCCAAGGTCTTATAATTGACATCGGAAAACCGAATCCGTCCTTCGGAATACAGCGGGTTAATACTCAGCTCACCCTCCCATTCAAGGGTTTGCTCACCGATGGCGGCCTGAATGGAGTAGCGACTATCCTCTTCACCCCGCGACCAAGTCGCCAGATCGTCAACAGCAAGGTCCAGAGGCTCAATCTCCAATTCGACGGTGTCATCCTGAGTAAAGTCTCGGAATAATAACTGGCCGCCCTCAATAGCCAAGTGCCCAAAATAGAATTTAGGTGGCTCAGACGCTTCTTTATTCGCCTTAGGTGCATCCCCCCCTGCTTCCGGATTCGCTTGCTTCCAGTCCCGCACGAAATTGACGGAATAATCCTGCAGCAGATCCAGCCGCACGTCGGGCTTGATAAGGCGTATTTCATCAAACCCCACCACACCCCTGGCAAGCTGCAACACATCCAGATTGACTCGCAAATGTTCAAACGCGGCAACGGGCCGGTCTTCGGCGTCTTGAGCCGAAAACACATCTGCTTCCAGGCTGAATAGAAACGGGTTAAAGCGAATGTCGGAAATCTGGGCCTGCCATCCCATTTTGTCTTTGAATTGACTCGGAAGCTCTTTCTCCAGCCACCATGGCAGTAACAGGAATCCGGCCAGTGCGTACAGCACCAGTAACACACACAACCCGATCAACAGGTTTCTGACCCTATGACTTCCTGCCGCTGATTGGCCCACAAAACTCTCCCTTACTCGATATGTTCATACACTACGATCACCACTCAAGCATAGCGTTCAGACAGCGGCTTTGTCAGCCAAACCTGACAGCAGCCGCAGAACCGGATATCCTCAACTCCTTAAAAACTCCTGTGACCGCCAACGGAGAATAGCTCTATGGATATCGGCGATATGCGTCGGGAATTTGAAAGTGAGGGTCTTGACCGCGAACATGTGCATGACGACCCGGTGATTCAATTCCAGAATTGGTTCGAAGACAGCCGTAAGGCTGGTATTCTGGAACCTAATGCTATGTCTCTGGCTACCAGCGGCGCAGACCAGATGCCCGATATCCGGACCGTGCTGCTAAAGTATTTCGACGACCGCGGTTTTGTTTTTTACACCAATTACAGCAGTCGAAAGGCTCGCGAACTTGATCAGAATCCGCGCGCCGCTCTGCTCTTTCCCTGGATCGGTCTGAATCGTCAGGTTCGGATTCAAGGCACGGTGGAGAAAGTCAGTAAAGCGGAGTCATTGAGGTATTTCACCTCAAGACCCCGGGGCAGCCAGATCGGCGCTTGGGTTTCCGAACAAAGCAAAGCGATTACATCACGGGGTTTGCTCGAGCAAAAAGTTGCGGAAATGAAACGCAAATTCAGCTCTGGAGAAATTCCTCTTCCTGATTTCTGGGGTGGATACCGAGTGGTTCCGGAGCGAATCGAATTCTGGCAAGGACGACCCAGCCGGCTTCACGACCGATTTGAATACGTGAGAGAAGCGGATGCCTGGACAATCCAACGACTACAACCCTGACACCCCTAAAATCTGGCTGTGCCACCAAATCTCGCGTGTACCGGATTTTTTGCCGGAATGGCTAACGACGTTTGAGCGCGACACGCTTGCAAAACTGGAGGGCCCGCGCCGCGGCGAATACCTGTCCAGCCGCTGGCTGATTCGCCAAGGTTTGAGCCAAGCCAGCAACACACCAGCGGAACAGTGCCATCCTGTTGATGGCCGTCCTATAGCTTCACAGTTTCCGGCCGGGTGGTACCTGTCACTCAGTCACAGTCAGGGACTTAATGCCGTTGCGATTGGCCCAAGCCCTTTGGGCATCGATGTTGAGCCCAGCCAGCGCAAGCCTGATTGGCAAGGCGTTGCCAAACGCTGGTTTTCGCCGGTAGAGCAAGAATGGTTAATGCGCGCAAACGACCCCTACGAGTTCCTGAAGGTCTGGACTCTGAAAGAAGCCTGGCTGAAGGCAACGCACCGCGGTATCGCCGGCAACCTACAAACACTGGAAGTCCGAAAAGACTTTGAGCTGTACGGTGACCAACCCGACCGACAATGGCAAAGCTGCGGCTGTTACGTAGAGGGCTTTCTCGCCACGCTAGTGTATCAGACCAAAGACTCCGGCCAGGAAGCCAATTGGCCCGCTATTACCTTGCTGGAGCCACCCCCGGAGGATTACAGCCTCGCGCCGGCCAAATCTCTGGACACCATTTGGGACCCGCTCTACCATCGGACGATTCGAGCCAAACGCTAGGAACAACTATGCCTGACACTCAACAACGATGCCCATGGTGTGGTACCGATCCGCTCTACGTACATTACCACGATACGGTCTGGGGCAGACCAGAGCATGACGATCAGGCTTTGTTTGAAAAATTGTGTCTGGATGGCCAGCAGGCCGGGCTAAGCTGGTTAACCATTTTACGCAAACACGACACCTACCGGGCAGCTTACGCCAACTTTGATCCGCTGAAAATCGCCCGGTTCACCGAGCACGATCAGGCCCGATTGTTGAAGGACCCCGGGATTATCAGGAACCGCCTGAAGGTTCAGTCCATTATTCGAAATGCAAAAGCGTATCTGGCCCTGAAAGAGCAGGGCACCGGGTTTGCGGAGTTTCTGTGGCAGTTCGTCGAACATCGTCCGATACAAAACCACTGGCGGTCGATTGAAGAAGTCCCTGTCAGCACGCCCGAATCCGAAGCTATGTCCAAAGCCTTGAAGAAGGTCGGTTTCAATTTTGTTGGCCCTACCATTGTCTATGCGTTCATGCAGGCTTGCGGCATGGTTAATGATCACCTTGTGTCTTGCCACGCCCACATCGAATGCCAACAGCTGGCACAATGATCTTATCAAGCCCGAATTAGACGCCGTCAGAATTGGAACCGAACAGAGCCTGCAATTTTCTTAGCGCACTTTTTTCGATCTGTCGCACGCGCTCTCGACTGAGGCCAATCTGTTCCGAGATCGTTTGCAAGGTATCGGGTTCAATCAAGCCAAGTCCATATCGCCGGGTGAGAATATCCCGCTCCCGATCTGACAGTTCACTTAGCATGCGCTCAAGACGGACCATCCGGTCTCGCGCCTGGAACGGTTGATCTGGGCGGGTAAGCACGCCGGCGTCGAGCCTGTCTGCCAGAGTGAATGAGCCGTCTTCGACCAGCGGGACATCGGTAGATACCTCCCTCGATGCCAAGGCTCTCAACTGACCAACTCTGGAGGGTGTGGCCTCCATTTCATGGGCCAGTTCGGACTGAGTGGGCTCCCGACCAAGAGATTGATGCAAACGCATAGAAACCTTCTGCAAACGCCGGATCTCCTCCACCACATTCTCCGGTGTGTGCACCACGCGCATTCCCCGTTGCAGACAACGCTGGACTTCCTCGCTGATCCACCAGTAAGCGTATGTCGAGAATCGAAATCCCTTGCTCGGGTCGTACCTCTCAACCGCCTTGATCAGGCCGACGTTGGCATCCTGGATGAGGTCGGACATCGGAATGCCATAATGGCCGTACCGGCGTGCGATATGCACCGCCAGCCTGAGATTACTTTGTATCAGACGCTCACGACAGGCCATGGCGAGACGATAAGCCCGTCGAAAGCGGGGTGAAAAGGCACATAGGTCGCCCAGACTACCAATCGCCTCCCGCAGGGTGGGTGGCGTGTCTTCAGGCATTGCCAGTTCAGCATGAATGATCCGTAGCGACCGGATCAGCCGTTTGGCCAGACGCCGTTCGGCAGTTTCACTCAAGAGGTCATAACGAGACGCATCCTTGAAATACAGCCCTACCAGAGAATCCCTTTCACCATCGTAGGGCGGAGTCGGATGCAACCTTGGCTGGCCCAGTATCCGCATCGTTCAGTACCGATTTAATATTTACTGACAATACGCCGATTGGGGTGGCATGGATTTCCCCACGAACAGCGGAAAACCGAAATAGGAAGTATGGATGTGGGGAAACGGAAGGGATCGAACCGCCCGACCAATAGGTCTCAGAGAATGTGAGACGGCCGGCCGGGCGCCCGATCGGGAGGCAAGACAACCTCCATTACCCGCAGACGAAGCGACCGTGTTCGTCTGCGGGTAATTTTCAGGGCGTCTCGGACGCCGCGACGATCGCGTACTCATGGTTGTGGGGCTCAATAAGAGCGCCGTGCAACGCAGCGATCGCAGAATCATAGTGGTCTTCATCGATCACGAACTGGATGTCCACCTGACGCATGCACTGGTGAATCGCCAGTACGCTGATACCTTTATCTGCAAGCGACTTTACTGAACGAGCCAGAATACCTGGCACTTTCATATCACTGCCTATGGCCGAAACCAAAGCAACCTTTCGGGTGCTCAGCTCAGCATTCGGGAAGGCTTCTTCCATCGCTTTCACCACACGCTTCACATGCTTAAGCGTTGTATCCACGTAGTGGGTAATGGTGTTGGCGTTGGTGTCTTTAGAGATAAAACGCACCTTGAAACGTGACAGAATATCCAGCAAAGCTCGATCAGAACCCGGCTCACCTTGCATGTCCTGATCGAACACTTCGATGGCAAAGACACCCTTGGCACCCGCAATAATTTCGACTTGCGGCTTTTCACTGACATAGTCGCCGGTGATCAGCGTACCGGTGTGCTCTGGCTCGAACGTGTTCATCACCCGCAGGGGAATCTCGTTTTGGCGCAATCCCTTACCGGCACGGGGGTGGATAGCTTCCATACCCAGGTTGGCCAGCTGGTCGGCTACGTCGTAGTTGGTGCGACCCAGCGGAACCACCTTATCTTCGCCCACGATGTTCGGGTCCGCAGAGCTCAGGTGGTACTCTTTGTGGATAATCGCTTCGCAGGCATTGGTCATGACCGCAATACGACTAAACGTCATCTCGCTGTAACCACGATCGAAGGTACGCATCAGACCTTCTTTACACTGGGCGTAGCCGGTCACGATCGGCAGTTCGCGGCTCAGATCGACATTGTCGAACGCCTGCTGCAGCTTTTCATCCAACGGTAATAACTCGCTGTCACGCCAGCCGGTCAGATCAACAAAGCGAGCGTTGATGCCTTCTTGCTGAAGTTTCAGCGCCGTATTGAAGGCACTGTGGGCCTCACCAATACCCGCCAGCATTTCCCGTACCGTCAGCAGGTGTTCTTCCAACTGGAATTGGCCATAGGAACACAGGCGCTGAAGGTCGATCAGGCAACCCCGGACCCCTTCAATGCGGTCGGTAATGAACTGGTCGGCCTGCTGTTTCAGCATCGGGTCGACAAACAGGTCACCGTTGATGTCGGTCAGCAGCTTGATCAGGGTGGTCAGGTCATCGCCCCAAGCCCAATCCGATTCTGCATCGGCAAACAGGGCGTAAACGCCCGGCTCACCGGTCTTCTTATGTTCCAGCAGTTCGTTGGTGACGCCGCCGTAGGCAGAAACCACGAAGATCCGCTGATAGAGGTCCGTCTTATCGCGATTACCAATAATAATATTGTCGCGCACGGCCTCGTAGTTGCTCATGGAGGTACCGCCGATTTTCTCGACGGTGTGCTGTGCCGTAGTCATAAATTTGCCTCTGCTATCTACAGAATAGGAGTAAATCAGTGCAAGCGCCTTAAGACGCCTTGCTGATTTCCTTCTGCATGATTTCATCGACACTTTCGCCCAGCAGCTGGGCACCACGGCGCAGATCGTCCTCACTGGTGGTCAACGGCATCAGGCATTTGATCACTTCGTCGTTCGGGCCACTGGTTTCGATGATCAGGCCTTTCTCGAACGCCAACTGGGTGATCGGACCGGTGACATCGGCATTTGCCGCTTCGATACCGCGCATCAGACCGCGGCCTTTCACCTTGAACTCGCCTGGGTACCGGTCACAAATCGCCTGCAGTTCCTCGCCCAAGAGTTTGGACTTGGCTTTCACCGAGTCGGCAAAGGCGTCGTCTTTCCAGTATGTATCGATGGCAGCACGGGCGGTGACGAAGGCCATGTTGTTGCCACGGAACGTGCCGTTGTGCTCACCGGATTCCCAAATATCCAGCTCTGGCTTGAACAGCACTAAGGCCATTGGCAGGCCATAGCCGCTCAGGGACTTAGACACGGTAACGATGTCCGGCTTGATGCCTGCAAATTCAAAACTGAAGAACTCACCAGTACGGCCGTTACCTGCTTGGATATCGTCCAGAATCAGCAGGATGTCGTGCTTTTCGCACAGCTCTGACAAACCTTTCAACCATTCAGCACGAGCAGCGTTCAAACCACCTTCGCCCTGAACCGCTTCCACGATTACGGCAGCCGGAGTTTCGATACCGGAGGAACTGTCTGACAGCACCTTGTCCATGATTGCCAGGGAGTCCACATCTTCACCCAGATAACCGTCATAGAACATGAAGTCGACATTGCCCAGCGGCATGCCTACACCACCACGGTGGTGCTTGTTACCGGTAGCCGCTACAGCGCCGGTCGTTACACCGTGGAAACCATTGGTGAAAGAAATGATGTTGGTACGACCTTTCACCTTGCGCGCCAACTTCATCGCGGCTTCGACACAGTTGGTACCGGTCGGGCCGGTAAACTGCATTTTGTAGTTCAAGCCACGGGGCTGAAGGATATTCTTCTTGTAGGACTCCATGAAGTCCTGCTTGGCGGTGGTGAACAGGTCCAGTCCTTGGCTCACACCGTCAGCTTCGATGTACTCGAGCAGCGCTTTTTTCAGGATGTCGTTGTTGTGGCCATAGTTCAATGAACCAGCACCGGCCAGAAAATCCAGGTACTGCTTGCCATCTTCGGTGTACAAATGAGCGTTCTTGGCGCGGTTAAAAACCACCGGAAAGGCGCGGGAATAAACACGTACTTCGGATTCTGTAGACTTAAAAATTTCCATTGTCTTGCCTCTTAGCATAGTAGGTTCGAGGTTGTGCGCGGCGGTTTGCTGGTAAAACGTATCGGTCGCAACAAACCTACCGGGCGTTTATTTCAGCCACATAACAGGCCCACCTCGGGCGGCCCGGGCTGTATAAAATCGCGGTCAATAATTCACTCGCTGTGAATCAGAGCTCTCAGACAGACTTTGTAAAAGGGCCGATGCGCAGCAAGAACTCGGAATCGTGCTTGCCACCAAAATGGATACCTTTCTCAAAGTGCTCGTGGTAGGTGAGCTCGGCACCCAGGTCACGTGCGAACGAGCGGAACAAAGCCCAAGAAGCGTCGTTGTCTTCCGTAATCGTGGTTTCCATGTGGGTAACGCCCTTACAAGCGTCACGACCCACGATTTCTTTCAGCATCCGCTTGGCCAAGCCCTGTCCACGACCTTTCTCATGCACGGCCACCTGCCAGACAAACACTGTTTCGGGCTGTTGGGGAGGGATGTATCCGGAGATAAAGCCGACCAAATCGCCGTCTTTCTCCGCAGCCACGCCAGTTTCGGCAAAGTGGCTACACTGCAGGAGATTGCAGTAGATCGAGTTGGGGTCTAGCGGAGGGCATTCCGCCACCAACTGGTGGAGCCTGAAGCCATCATCCTTGCTAGGTGTACGCAGGGTAATGGCGGTGGTATTCGATCCTTCTGAGGTCATGTTTTGTCGTTTCACGTCAAAATTTAGGCATAAATTATATAGAGCACGAAATATATTTCAAGCAAAAGACCTATTTCGATCAGAGATCGCTCCCCGAAGCCTTGGATTAATTCTCGCCATGTATACGCTTAAAAGGACCAAAAATCATCCATAAAAAGCGCCACAGCCCCTGCAACACGGGCATTTAAGCGCACTTCAACCCACTTACCCTAAACGTAGCCCAGGCACCTAAAACTCGTTAATTTAAAATAACGGGCAGCAAAACCTTTAGGGCTCCAAGTATTGGCGCATTCACTGAATTCATTCCTTTACATTGGCCTGCTGGTTTAAAGAGGGGGAAGGCATCAGTCGGGAGTAGGGGCTCAAAACGAAAATCGTGGATTTTCTGATAGTTTTGACCCCCTACTCCCGACTGATGCCGCCAGACTTTTGTATTGGCTTCAAGACGGCCTTAACAAAACCTACTTAGGTCTTTTAGGTCTTTTGGTTTGGGGGTGCGAAAGTGTCGTTATGCTCACCGTGACATACTCAAACGCTGGATATTACACCGGTCTTGCCCTAATCTTTTTGAGTAACAGTTCCACAACAAAGGAACTTTTTTCCGTTCCAAAACACTATCAATAACTCTAATAAGCCAGTTAAGCGCGCCCGGGACGACTATTCATGGATACAGCGGCACCTAAAGACTCCGAATACGCCTTAATACAAGCCCTCAAGCAAGGCGACAACATCGCCTATGAAAAGGCTGTGCGCCAATACTCATCCGGTATGCTCGCCGTTGCCCGTTTCTACCTGGACTCCTCAAGCGCAGAAGAAATTGTTCAGGACTGCTGGGTCACAGTGATCGATGCTATTCATAAATTTGAGGCGCGATCCGGCTTGAAAACCTGGCTGCACCGGATCGTGGCCAACCGCTGCAAAAACAAACTCCGCACGATCAAGCGTGAAGTTAGCACCGACTTCACGGAAACGCTGGATCCAGAGTTAGCCGATAGATTCAATAGCTCACGCCGCTGGGAGCAACCGCCTCTTCTGCGTTTTGATGAATCCGCCGACACGTTGCTTGAAAACGGCGCGTTGAGTGACTGCCTGAACAAACATCTGTCAGCGTTGCCCGAAACCCAGCGTTCTGCGTTGATGCTGTACGAGGCCCACCAACACAAATCTGAAGATGTCTGTAACATTCTGGATGTCAGTGCATCTAACCTACGGGTGCTCTTACACCGAGCGAGGCAGAAAATCTTTCTGATGGTGGAAACCTTCCAGGAGTCTGGTAAATGTTAATGTGCAAAGATCTGGCGGAAATCGCCAGCGATTACATTGATGGTGAGCTGACCAAGCGTCAAAACCTGGCCGTCAGAATGCACTTGATGATGTGCCAGCATTGCCGCTCGTTTATCGGCAACCTCCGTGCCAGCACAGACCTCATACAAGCACACTCATCGGTAGAGCCTGACGAAGAATTGATACGCAGAATTGATCAACGCGTCGCCGACGCGCTCAAGACCCGGCAGGACAACTGATCCGTTCGGCCCTGTTGACTTGCTCTACTATCAGCTTGGCCGCCCAACTCTCCAGGTCAATGGGAATACTGCCGGTTATCTCCAAAGAACGGTCCTCCAATACCTGCTCCAGTTGTTGCCCCTGCCAACCTGCGATCACCGCATCCCGATGACTCAACAACGCCGCTATCTGAGGTCTAAAACAGCGCACCATCGCTGTCAGCCATCGGTTCACCGGCCAACTGGGATGCGCATGATCAATGGCAAATTGATCCAGTGCAGCAATCACCGATTCCGCCGGCAGCCAGCTTTCATCCGTGACCCAGCGGTTTACCGCGAACAAATCGGTCGGATAGCCCCAGGCATCCATGGAAATGGCGACCAGATGCGCCACCCGATCGCCCTCCGTCGGTCCGAGTACAGGTTTCACGCTGTCCGATAGCCCCGAGTCGCGCACAAACAGGTGAAAATGACCATGTTCGTCATGATCTTCCCGATGGGCATGGTAGTAGTACTGAGAATCGGTTTCCCGGTCATACACATCATCTTTCGGGTAGTGGTCCATTTCATAAAACGGGCCTTGGTCTTTAAGCACTTCACCGACGATGTTCAAGCCGCCTTTCTCCAGCACCCGGTAACATTCGCGAATCTCATCTATGGCAGCAAGGCTCTTCGCCAATTGGTGATCACTCAGGCTTGTGAGCTCAGGAATCTGGATTGTTTCAGGCATAGCTTTGCTCCTTGGTACGCTGTTTTCGCCCGTTACAGCGAAAACAGCGCTCCTCCTCTCATCGTTTATTCAGCCTAATTAGCCTGAACCTTGTTCATCTGAACCGTGGCCATATAGGCGGTCAGCGCAGCAAGCTCTTTGCTGTCCCACGGGAAGGGTTCGGTGGCCAATGGCTGCACCATGCAGATTTGCACCATCTCATCCAGATGTACCTGATCCATGCCGAAGATGTTTTTCGCCATAGCGACCGGGTGAGGGTATTCGTTGGTAAAGGTGGCGTTATAACTTGCGCCGTCGTTATGACAACTGGCACAGGCGAGACCGTTACTGCTGAGCGAAGTGTCGTTGAACAGCTTCTCACCCAAAGCCGCTAATGTGGCGGGGTCGCCGCTATAGGCTTGATAGTCGGCTGGCCGAGTTACCTTCTTGGCAGCACAGGGGTTGGCTTTGGCGCCGCACTTACCCGCCGCTGCACAAGGATTACAGCCCTTCGGCGCGCAGTTCTTTTTCATCGCGCACGGATTTTTGCCAGCGCAGGGGGCGTTCATGGCGTCTTTCATGGCACAAGGGTTCTTCACGGCACAGGGGTTTTTGCTGGCACATGGGTTCTTTGCCCCCCAGGGTTTACACCCGGCTTTGCAGCCGGCCTTACAATACTGCCCGGCCTTACACTTTCCTTTGCATGGGGAGCAGGGGCCACAAGCTGCAATGGCCAGACCGCCGCCAGTACCCAACAGGGCCGTCATCACGGCCGCCGACCACCAAGCGGCGCGCCGGTGTTGACCGGTGTTATGAATTGCTTGCGCTAGAGCGTGTGTTTTTATCATGACATCTCTCTCCGTTCAGGAGTTATATAGCGGACCCTCACAGTCCATCCCCCGCTCACCGGAGCGGTTAATGTTTAGACACCTTGACCATCCAGTTGTTACAGATTTTATGGAAAGCCTCAGCGCGAACGGGGCTTGCCTCAAGACAGGCTTTACAGCGGTGTCTGTGCTACTAATAAACAAAGGTTTCTGATCGGGAGGTTCCATGCTACTGAGTTGGTTAACGCGGCGACTGGCAACTTACTTATCGAAAGAGGTTTCTCGTAATTCCATTCGAACTTCGACCTGGGATGCGCTGGTAAACGCCCTGCAACCCGGCGATGTATTACTGGTGGAAGGAACCACGAGAATCAGTGTGGCCATCAAGTACCTGACCCAATCGACCTGGTCTCACGCAGCACTGTATCTGGGACCGAATGCCGGGCTCGGCACTTCGGCTGACGGAGAAGCGTACACATTGGTTGAAGCTGACCTTGAAAAAGGTATTCGGCCATTACCCCTGTCACACTACCGACAATCGCATACTCGGATCTGCCGCCCGGTGGGGCTCTCTGATCCAGAGATTGGAACATTGACCGACTACGCCCGCAGCCGCATTGGCCACCAGTACGATATGAGGAACATCTTTGATCTGGCGCGCTACCTGCTCCCCACGCCGCCCGTGCCATCACGCCACCGGCATAAACTGCTGGTCTTTGGCAGTGGCGATCCCACACGGGCAATCTGTTCAACCTTTATCGCAGAGGCCTTTCAATTGCTGCGATACCCCATTCTACCGGTGGTAGAAATGCTGCCGGCGAATGATCCGGACTGCGACAACTGTCTTCGGGAGCAATATCGAGTCAAACATCACTCTCTGTTCACCCCAAGAGACTTCGACGCTTCACCTTATTTCCGGATCGTGAAACCGACGATCGAGATGGACTTCGATTACCGCGTTCTGAACTGGAACGATGACGATCCAGGAGCAACACTACCGTAGTTCCGGGAAGTTTTCTGGCCGGTTCAGTTGCCATTCGTAGACGCTAAAATCGAGGCCCTGTGCTTGTTCAATCTGTGTTTTCCGTTCAGGCTCTGCCCACTTGAGAATGAACGCCCGGAGCGAACCTTCAGCCTCAATAAAGTCGTTCTCGTACCAGTTAAGCAACTCGGTGACAAAGAGTTCGCCTGACTCAAGCGCGAGATGGCGCGGGGTATTAAAAGCCCTCCGGGTGTTTTCTGCCAACAAGGCCTCCAGATTATGCTCTGTATACACTCGATTTCTCAGTGGAGGGCAACCGGTAGACGCGCAATTCACCGCAAAGTGAACCCGGGCATCCTTCCAGCCTTTAGCTTTATATTCATCGCCGAGCAAGATCCGCTTCTCGATGCCATCCAGACTCAGGTCACGACCACCCACGTTAAAAATTTCACGCTCGAACACCGAATCCACAAACGGATTAATTCGCCCGCCGTAGTCCCATACAGATGACACCAATTGGCCATTAGGCCGATCGGACAGAATTTTATCGATCATGAAAAAGTTATAGGCGTTGATCCAGAAGGCGATCGACTCATTTCGGTCTTTCAGGTTGGTCGGATCAAAATTGACCAAAGCCTGTCTCTGCGTCAGCAGCAGGCGGTCGGTGCGGTCATCCGCAAGCGCTCCGGCATAATCAAAGGCCGTCACCAGCCCGTTGCCGGGCAACGCTCGTTCGATAACGTGCTGGCTAAGCAATGTCTGGAAGGGGGCATACAGGGCTTCTGAGGAGTCGGCCCGCACGGGCATCACACCTATCAGCAACAACGCGACTAACCAAGTTGAACAATGAAGCTTAAATGACATCGGGCACCTCCGAACTGTGGATACAGATACCAGACTCACTCAGGGCCAGATTGTTACACCCTCCGCCGACAGACCGTCCTGCAGGAGGGTGCGGAGGGCTTAGCGCAACTCAGGGTTGAGAGTGTAGGTACCGGTTACCCGAGCACTGGCCAATACATGGCCGGCCATGGCTTCACGCACAGCGTTGCCGTCAAATTCGCCGGACAGATTCAGGCTTTCGACATCCAGTGCGTGCACTTCAAAGTGATAGTGGTGGATGATTTCATCGTTCCATGGCGGGCATGGGCCATCGTATCCGGCATACGTGCCGGCCATATCGGGGTTGCCTGCCAGAAACTGGGTGTAGGTATTAATCCCGCGTACCCCCACCGCTCCCGGGCCAAACGGCTTACCTTTCGGGCTGACGCCATCGCTGTCTTCGCCTTCCGGAATTCTGCTGGTCGTCGCGGGCACGTCTATCAACAGCCAATGAAAGAAATCTACCCGGGGCAGGTCCGCGGGTATGGTCTTGCCTTCCTGGTTCACATCATCCGCAATACTGGGCACGTCCGGATCAAACATCATCACAACAAAGCTCTTGGTGCCTTCAGGGGCTCCCTCCCAACTCATTTCCGGGTTACGGTTGGGCCCAAAGCTCATATGGTTATCGGGATTGAACACACCGAATGCGAACTTCTCTGGTACCGGGCGTCCTTCTTCAACACCACCAACCTCTAATTTCACGATAGTATCTCCTGCTGTTCGGTCCTTTTATTGTCTTAGACTAGCTTATACCCAAGCGATATGGGTTCACAGTTATTCGCTGTCTAGCCAGTATACCGATTCAGATTAACAAAACTTTGAAACCACTGTCGGAAAGCACAACCGACTGATAACTATATACTTTAGATGCAATACCATCGGGCGGGCAATTGCCTTGAACCAACTTTGCCGCTAGTATTGGAGTCCGCACGTGCCCCCGCCCAACTGGAACCAGAGGCGATAGCCAAGCGTTTTTGATCTGATCAAGAGTGTTTGGCTTTCACTTCTTTAAGGTTTCACCGTTATGGAAAGTCTGCACCACATTGTCGTCGTTGGCGGCGGCGCCGGGGGCCTGGAGCTCGTTACCAGCCTAGGCAACAAACTCGGTAAAAAGAAAAAAGCGCGCATTTCTCTGGTCGATGATGGCCTGACCCACGTTTGGAAACCCCTGCTACACGAAGTGGCCTCTGGCTCGCTGGATGCCAGCACGAACGAAGTTAATTACCGGGCACACGCTCGCAAACACCACTACGAATTCCAACTGGGTCGAATGAATGGTCTCGACCGCACCAACAAGGAAATCGTAATTGCCGCCTTTCACGACGGCGAAGGCAACGAAGTGGTGCCTGAGCGGCATCTCAAGTACGACACATTGGTTATCGCAGTTGGCAGCACCGCCAACGATTTCGGCACACCCGGCGCGCAAGATCACTGTTTGTTCCTGGATAGCCTTCACCAAGCCCAACGCTTTCACAGCCTGCTGTTGAACGCGTTCCTCCGCAAAAACCATGAAGCGCTGCAAGGCAACCCTCACGCCCTGAATATCAGCATTATCGGGGCCGGCGCTACCGGTGTGGAGCTGGCCGCCGAACTGCGCTTGGCATCCCGCGAGCTGCCGGTGTATGGCATGAACCATCTCAAGTCTTCAGACGTCTCAGTTAGCGTGATTGAAGCCGCCGACCGGATTTTGCCAGCCTTGCCCGGCCGTTTGTCAGCCGCGGCCACGCAAGAGCTTGAGCGACAGGAAGTGAAGGTTTTGACAGGCCAACCGGTGAGCGAAGTACGAAGCGACAGCCTTGTGATGAAAGACGGCTCGGAAATCCCGTCCGATATGACCATCTGGGCCGCCGGCATCAAAGCTCCGGCGTTTCTTACTGAGCTGAAAGGCTTGGAAACCAACCGAGGCAACCAACTGGTGGTCGAGCAGACCTTGAAAACCACCCACGATGACCATATATACGCCTTTGGCGACTGCGCGGCCTGCCCGCAACCCAATTCGGAACGTCCGGTACCACCAAGGGCTCAGGCGGCTCACCAACAAGCGGATGCTCTGTCCAAAACCTTGTGTAACCGTCTGGAAGGCAAAGACCCGGTACCTTTTGTCTACAAAGATCACGGCTCCTTAATCAACTTCAGCCACTACACGACCGTAGGCAATCTGATGGGCAACCTGTCTGGTCGTAGCATGTATATTGAGGGCAAGGTAGCACGGCTGTTCTACGTCTCGTTGTACCGGATGCATCAAGTTGCGTTGCACGGTTTTGTGCGCACGGGAGTAATCTGGCTGATGGACAAAATCAGCCGTGCGATGCACCCACGACTTAAGCTCCATTAGGCAACACGGGGACGCTATCAATGCGGTAAGTCCCCCTGCATAATGCCAACTTAAGCAACACTTTGTTTGGGCCGAAGCTCGGGCATACCTTCTGATCTGGAGTCTCATGGATCCCACGTTCACACTCATCGGCGCCCTGATGCTGGTTTTCAGTATCGTCCTCAGCCCCCTTTCCAGCCGGGTCGGCATGCCGGTCCTTCTGGTATTTTTGGGTGTGGGCATGCTGATGGGCGAAGACGGTCCTGGCGGTATCGAGTTTGACGATGTCGAGCTTGCGGTCATCATCGCGAGTTTGGCTCTGGCGGTCATCCTGCTGGATGGCGGCATGCGCACCCGGGCCGAAACCTTCCGGGTCGGCCTGAAACCGGCATTACTACTGGCCACGATGGGTGTGGCCATGACCGCCGTTGGCGCGGCCATTGTTGCCTGGTGGGTCTTCGACCTTCATTGGCTAATGGCGTTACTGATCGGTGCCATTATCTCATCCACCGACGCAGCCGCCGTATTCTCATTGTTGCAAGGTCGAGGCCTGCATCTGAACGAACGGGTGAGCGCAACCCTGGAAATCGAGTCGGGCAGCAACGACCCGATGGCCATCTTCCTGACATTGATGCTGGTCACTCTCATCAGCGAACATCAAGACGGGGCCATTGCTTCCGGGCTGTTAATGCTACTTCAGCAATTTGGCATTGGCGCCCCAGCCGGCTTGCTGGGCGGCTATTTGATTGTGGCTTTGGTAAACCGGATTCATCTAACCCCTGCGCTTTATCCTCTGCTGGTAGCAGCGGCGGGGTTGGCGGTGTTCGCGGCCACCAATGCCGTGGGGGGCAGTGGCTTCTTGGCCATCTACCTAAGCGGCGTGGTTGTTGGGAACCGTCAGGTGAAAATGATGCCCCTGATCCTTCAGGTCCATGACGGACTGGCTTGGCTGGCACAGCTTTGCCTATTCCTGATTCTCGGCCTGCTGGTTAGCCCATCGGAATTGGTTCCGCTGGTTGGAAGCGGCTTGATTCTGGCCTTCGCTCTGATCTTTGTGATCCGCCCCATTACCGTGGTTGCCACCCTTTGGCCGTTCGGTTTCAACCGGAGAGAAATTGGGTTTATCAGTTGGGTGGGTTTGCGCGGCGCAGTACCTATCGTACTTGCCCTTTTCCCTGTACTTGCCGGATTACCAGACGCCAAGCTGGTATTCCACGCGGCCTTCTTTATCGTGCTCGTCTCGCTTCTTGTTCAGGGTACTACCATGGCGCCTCTGGCCAGAAAACTAAAACTGGAAGTGCCAGCGACTGAAGCACCTTTCCGGCGGTTTCCTCTGGATGTCCCCGCCACAGGGGACCACGAACTGATGCTTTTTCCCCTTCGCGGTAAGAGCTGGAATCAGCCGAAAGAGATCAGCTTGTTGCGCCTGCCCGATCACACCGCTATCGCCGGTGTTTTTCGCAACCGTGAATGCCTTCAGCCACGTCCAGACTTAACCGTCAGCGCCGGAGATGTACTCGCACTGTTCGCAACACCCGTGGGCGTGACGGAACTCAGTAAGGTGCTCAGCACACGAGACATCCCCAAACACCTGGCGGAACGGACCTTCTTCGGGGACTTCGTGCTCAATGGAGACGCTTTGCTCGGCGATGTCGAACAGGTTTATGGCATCGAACTCAAAGAAATGCCTTCAGAGCTGACGCTCGCCAAGTGCTTTGCCCAGCGCACCAAAGGGCATCCGGTGGTCGGCGATATTGTGACCCTTGGCCCAGTTTCGTTAGTTGCCAGAGCGATTGAGGCCGATCGTGTGACCAAAGTCGGCCTCAAAATGGAATCCTGACCGAAAACTGTGCAAGGGTACGTAAAGCCAACAAATGTAACAAAATCCTCTTACCCACACCCTTGCACCCTATGCTATAAGTTCCATGTACAAAATTTAACGTTCTGACGATAGTACGGCTTTATGATTTTTCGATCCCTTCTGCCAGTGTTATTCCTTGTTCTGCCAAGCTTAGTGGCAGCCACCGAGTTGCTAGCTCGGGCCGACGAGCGGATGATTCTGCCCGAACCCAAAGCGCCTCTGTCGTTCGATATCACCGAAGTGTTGGTTAAGAAAAACGAGCGCCGCCTGTACTTGCTTAACGGTGAAGAAAAGGTAAAAAGTTACCGGATTTCGTTGGGTGACAACCCTGTCGGCCACAAGCTCTACGAAGGCGATGAACGTACGCCCGAAGGCAGCTATCTCCTTGATTGGCGCAACTCCAACAGCGATTTCTACAAATCAATTCACATCTCTTACCCCAATCCGGACGATAGAGAAGCGGCTGAAGCGTGGGGTCTGAAGCCTGGTGGAAGCATCATGATTCACGGCTTGCCCAATGACGCAGGCGATCTGGCATTCGCCTTCACGGGGCTGGACTGGACCAACGGCTGTATTGCGGTGACCAATGAAGAAATTGACGAGATCTGGGAGCTGGTTGATGACGGAACCCCGATCAGGATTTTGCCCTAAACGTCGCAATCGATGATTAACGCCATGACATCAGTGCATTACGTTGCTGTCATGAGCTATGCAAATTCCCGTATACGCAGTTAACATTTTCTTCCAGAGTGTTTTACACTGTTTAACGACTCCGGTAGTCATTGCCTACTGGCTTGACTGACAGGAAGTCGTCCGACTGACTTCCGGGTCTCAGGAAATAAAACGACCAATAAGGGGATTTACTATGCGTAAACTGACGATCGCTGGGTTTGCAATGGCCGCTGCTCTAACTGCAGGTTGTGCCACAACTGATCAAGCTGCTATCGACGAAGCGAATGCAACTGCAAGCTCCGCCGAGCAAACTGCTAACAACGCTCTGAACACTGCGAACAGTGCTTCCAAGTCTGCTCGCACTGCTCAGCAGACTGCTGAAGAAGCTCTGGCCGCTGCCCGTGCCGCTCAGAAGTCCGCTAACGAAGCGAACGAGCGCGCCAAGCGCATGCTGCAGCGCGCTAGCCAGAAGTAAGGCTAACGTTTAGCACGAAAAAGGCCGGTAAAACCGGCCTTTTTTTGTGTCAGAAATACAGGGTTTGCCCGGATGTTGCGGTTTTTTCGGGCTTAGCTTTATCCGTGCTCTCATCCGCAGCGACTTGCGTCAGCTTCTCACCGATCATTCTGGGAATCCCATCAGCCTGATCAACCGCAACCTCAATAGCCATTCGTTTAACCTGAGTATTCGGATGCTGCTTCTGGAATGCTTCGACTTTCACCATGGTTTCACGCCATAGCTCTTCCCGATCCTCCGCCGTGTAATCTTCACGGGGACGGTGCACTTCCAGCCAGATTTCACCGCCAGAAGCGCCAACCTTCACCGGCTCACGGATCACCTGCACAGGTGTGCCCTTGGATACCTGGTAAGCAAAGCGGGAAATGTCTTCGTTATACATGCGAAAACAACCGTGGCTAACCGCCATTCCGACACCGAACTGCTTATTGGTGCCATGAATCAGATAGCCTTTTTCACTAAGCATCAGAGCGTGCGAACCCAAGGGGTTGTCCGGCCCTGGTGGAATCATCCGCGGCAGATAATCTCCGGATGCTTCATACTCCGCACGGATGCTTGCGGGTGGATACCAGGCTGGTGATTCCAACGGCATGGTGACCTTGGCGTTGGTCAGCGGAGATGGGTTATCCTCCGTGCCTACTCCGACCGGATACACCTGCACACCGCTGTCGGTGAAATAATAGAGACGGTATTCCGCCAGATTGATTACGATACCCTCGCGATTGGAATCCGGCAGTACATACATTCTCGGCAAGGTAATATGGGTACCTTCCCCCGGTAACCACGGATCAATCCCCGGATTCGCTTTTACCAGTTCCAGATACCCCAAGGCCAGCTCGTTGCCGATACCGGCAAAGGTATCTTCATAGGCGGTGGTGAACACCTGCAGATCACCGGCCAGATCGCCGTTCAGGGAAAAGGTAGGCACGCGGGGTGAGCGATCAACCTTGGCGCTGTTCGCATCCTTAGACGTTCCAGCAGGCGATGCCTGGCTGGTTTCGGCCGCCGCCAGCGTAGGAGCCCATAGAGCAAGGCTCAGCACCAGAGAAACAACGTATTTCAACAGCATAACACTCCACATCGGTTCAGGGCCGGTTGGTAAGACTGACCGGTACTCGGCTTCAGAGTTCATTTTGGATCGCCGGGACGCGTTCTCGTTAAACAAGAGCTGCCTATTATATCGGCATCAATCGCCGTCAACATCCATCGGCGGTGGACAATCGCGGGTATCTTGCCGTTTCGTAACGCGGAGACGCTGACTAAACGCGCATTTTCCAGATCGGTATGGCCGCCAGCGCGACGAAAGTGGCGACCAACCACCAAGCAGACTCGAACGCCTGCAGCGTAGGTATACCATTTTGATGTTCACCAAACTCGATGGTCAATGCCACCATATTCACACCCAACGCACCACCAAGCTGACGGGCAAAATTGATACTGCTGGAGCCTGCACCCATAAGTTCCGGCGGCAATGGGTTTAAGGCACCCATTGAGAGAGCTGGCAACATAAAACCTATGCCAATACGACCAAGCACTGCCCACAACGTCAGCCAACCAAAACCGGCAAAGTGCCCTGTTGAGGCAAACAGAACCGCGGAAAGCGCAAATACGCCAATGCCGAACAACACCAAACTGCGTGCACTCCGCTTATCCGCTAGCCGGCCGGAGAGCGGGAAGATAAAGCCAAGCACCACACCCGCAGGCAGCATCAGCAAACCTGCTTCGGTAGCCGAAAATCCCAACGTGGTTTGCACAAAAAGTGGAATGAGATAAGTAGAACCGAAAAGCGCCAGCCCAAGTGCCATAGCACCGATGGTGGCATACAGAAAAACAGGCTGTCGCAACAACGCGAGGTTCACCAGCGGATGCTTGATTGTTCGCTCACGTCTGATGAAGGTCATCATTAGAAGCAAGACCATAACGGCCTGCACAAGCAACCTAAGTTCATGGCCTTCGAGCATCTGAAGCCGTGTCAGGGTATCCAGGGTCAAGCCGACAATCGCACCCAACATCACCAACCCCGGCCAATCAAAGGCGTAACGCGCAGGCCGGGATACAGGAACCGGCAGAAAGCGCCAGGCCATCAAAACACCTATTAAGGTCACCGGGGCAGGGGCGAACATGACATAACGCCAATTGAATTGATCGACAAGAAAACCACCGAGCACAGGCCCCAACGCAGGCGCCAAAATGACACCCATGCCGTATATACCCATGGCCTGACCCCGCCGATCGGCCGGAAAGATTCGGAACACAAGGTACATGCCCATCGGCTGCATCAAACCCGCCATAGCACCCTGGCCCACTCGAGCAGAGATCAATTGGGCTGGGGTTTGGGCAAAACCACCGGCCACCGAAATCACAGCAAACAACGCCATTGCGATCGCGAGGGTTTTACGCACACCGAAGCGGTCAAGCAACCAAGCGGACGCCAACATGGTGGTGGTCATAGCCGCAATAAAACCGGTGGCTAACCAGTGAACGGTTCCTTGGCGCAAACCGAACTCCAGCATAATATCGTGAAGCGCGACGTTGACGACAGTCGCGCTGAGTACCGTTGCCATCGTGCCAAGTACAACAGTGGCAACAGCTAGCCACCGCCAACGTTCACCGTAGCGGGCCTCAAGCCCGGCAATCGTATTATCCGCCAAAGCTTATTTCTGCGCTTCTGCGTTTTCCATGATCTTATGGAATACAGTCAGTGCGCTCTCGATCTCTTTGTCGGAAATGCCGTCGAGCATTTCTTCACGAAGTTCGTTTGCGCGTTCGGTCAATTCCTCCATAAAGCTCACCCCCTCATCAGTCAGGTGCAACCTTCGGGCACGACGGTCTTTAGGGCAGGCGCGACGCTCGATCAAGTTCTGCTGCTCCAGGCTGTCCAACAGCCTAACCAACGTTGGGTTCTCGATCGCCATCAAACTGGCCAACTCTCGCTGGGTCAGACCTTCGCCACCTTCCTTCAGATAAACCATGGTGCTCCAGCGAGCTTGAGTAACTCCCAGATCTTTCAAGCGCTCATCCAGCATTTTGCGCCAGCGGCGAGTAACACGGGCAACCGCAAACGGAAATTGATCTCTCACAATATTCACTCCTCAATGACGTCGCGTTTGCTTATAGATAGGGCAAGACGCTAACGGTACAAGACTTTCACCAATAGTAAGCTACCGGTTGGAATGAGAAAAGATTCAAATGCGAAACCAACCCCAAAAACGCACGAAATTCCCTAATGAGCGGAGCGCATCTCCTCCTGCATCGTCTCGGCTTCGGGGGACTCGCAGAATTCCTCATTCCGCGGATCAATTTCTGATAGCACCGCGGAAGCTTCCGGCATCGCAGGCACAAAGTGTTCCTGTTCATTCACCGGAACGTCATCGGTCTGCGTGATCCGGTAGCGGGTAATCACGGCCAGCAAGATTAGAAAACCAGCATTGCCGTAAAACAGTCCGGACGGACCCAACAAGTTGACCAATTCAGCCATGGTAATAGGCCCAATCACGCTGCCGATACCGTAGCTGAGCAAGAGTGTCGCGCTGGCGGCCACAATACGATTGCTGTCCATTCGGTCGTTGGTGATCGCTACAGCAATGGGGTACAGGGTGGCGGACAAACCAGTAAACAGTCCGACCAGCAGAGTCAGAATCAACAAACTCTCTGCGCCAACCACCGCAACCCCAATGGCCGCCGAACAAGCCATCAGAGCCACCCAAAACATAACCCGGCGGCGATCAAAAAAATCACAGATGCGCCCCATGGGCCACGCCAATAACATAGCTGCGACAATTGCCGAAGCCATAAAAGTAGAAGTCTTTCCAACATCCAGCCCCACCAAGGTGGCATACACCGGCCCCAGCGCGTAAAAACCACCAATCATCACCCCGCTCACCAAGGCCCCCGCGACACCTGAAAACGATTCCCGGGCCAGCTTGAACACCGACATCCGATTGGTGTGTTCTATCGCAGGCGCTTCCATTCGGGTTAGCGACAACGGAATGACGGCTAACGTCAGCAGGATGGCGGCCAAAGAAAATGGCAAAAAGTCGGCAGGATTGCCTACATTCACCACGAGCTGGCCACCGGCTGCCGACAGGTAAAACACAATCTGATAAACCGCGAACATTGAGCCGCGGTTGGAGTTGGTTGCGCGACTAGAAAACCAACTTTCGATAACCACCAATACCCCTGCGACGCTGAAGCCCGACAATACTCGCAATGCCGCCCAGAAAAAGGCCGACACAGCCATCGGATACAACAACGCAGCAGCGGCAGCCATTGCTGCAAAGACGGCAAACGCTCGTATATGACCCACGCGGCCTATGATGCGATGGACATAGAGGGTGCCAACGACAAATCCGATGGAATAGCACACCAGAATCCAACCGATGATATCTGGCGACACTTCCTCGATACTCAGCCGAATGCCAAGCAGCGTCATCAGAAATGCATTACCACTAACTAGAAAGACAATGCTCAGAAGCAGTGCTGATAAAGAAGCTACCATTCGGGTCATGACTGACTCCGCATAATCGACAAGGTGGGCATGCTCAAGAGAAGGATAGCAGCATTATCCTTGGGCGGTTGACCAGCATTTAATCAGTCTATGGGATAGCCGAAACTAGGGAGATGCCGAGACTTGTATTACACTGGGCCTAATTTGACATTGTTTTACATTAATGGGCCGTAACAGACCCCTAAACCCTTAACGGGTAAGATAATTAAGAAGCTATTTTCTGGAATTGTGAGCGCCTGGTTATGAAGAAAACGGATTGGCCCATTCGTTGGGATCTTTTGCTTCGCTATCGACTCATCGAAACCGTAGCACTATGGGAAGGACGCCTGACCACCAACCATATCTGCCACAGTTTCGGCATTGGTCGCCAGCAGGCCTCCAAGGATATCAACACTTACTTGCGAGAGGTGGCACCCGGTAACCTGGTGTACGACCGGCATCTCAAAGGCTATGTGCCATCCAGCCACTTCAAGCCTGTGGTTACCCATGGCGAAGCCTCTGAATATCAGGACCTGCTTGCCCAACAGCAGAATCTCAATGATTCTCTCGCCGAGCTTGAACTGGGAATGCCCGGGAACAAGGTTATTACCGGCCCCGGCCGATACGTTGCGCCAGAAACCATGCGCGCTGTGGTCGCCGCCACTCGTTACAAGCGTCTGCTCAAAGCCAGCTACGTTTCGCTCAGCCGCCCCGAAGCCGTTGAGAGTGTGCTCGAACCCCATTCTTTGGTGTGCGCAGGGAACAACTGGCACCTACGTGCCTGGTGCAGCTCCAACCGGGAGTTCCGTGATTTCGCGCTCAGCCGTTTTCAGAGCACCCCGGAAGCACTGCGCCAAAAAGCTCGCTATAACGCTCAGCACGATGAAGACTGGCAGCGCCGAGTAACTCTTGATATCGCACCGGACCAACGGCTAACCGATGCCCAGCAACAAATCGTAGCGCGTGACTACGGCATGCAGAATGGCAGCCTGCAGGTTGAAACTCGTGCAGCCCTTGCGCCCTACGTGCTGTCACAGTTGGGCATTACCTTTGACCGCGACCACCCGGATCCTCTGGTGCAGCAACTGGAACTGGTCAACCCAGACCAGCTAGGTTTTGGAAGCAAACGTGAACAAGCCCTTAAAGCGGTCGCCGGTCTTTAGCAGACAGGCGTTGTGATCAAGCCTTTCTTCCGAATGTTCCTCGCCGTCGCCGGGCTGTTTTTATTGACAGCCAGCCCGGTAGCGCCCGCTGCACAAGAGTGCGGGTCACCCGCCACCGCTATCCACCAGATCCAGAGTGCGAGTTCACATTCACCGCTGGTGGGCCAAACCGTCTCGATCGAAGGCATTGTAACCTACACATCCAGCGACCAAGACGGCTTTAACGGTTTTTACATTCAACAAACGGATGCAGAAACGGACAACGACCCGGCCACCTCGGAAGCACTGTTCGTCTATACTCGCCGCAAGGCCACCCCCGGCCAACGGCTGCGACTGACCGGCATCGTCAAAGAGTTCCATGACCTGACAGAACTGGTGAAAGTCAGCCGGCTCACCGTTTGCGGCCAGACGTCACTCCCTGAGCCCGTTGAGCTTTCGCTGCCGTGGCCACAAGCACCGGAAAGCTTTGAAAATATGCGGGTATCATTCAATGCTCCGCTGACCGTCATAGCACATCAAAATCTGGCCCGTTTTGGTGAGCTGACGCTGGCCAAAGTCGATCAAATTATCCCTACGGAGTATCTGGCACCCGGTGACCAGGCGGTTCAGAAAAGGCTCGAAAACCATGAGCATCGCGTTCTTCTGGACGATGGTAAAAGCATCCAAGACCCCGCTCCGACGCCTTGGCTTGATCTGGGTGAGGACAACACGGTCCGAGCCGGCGATCAGGTGACTAAGGTCCGTGGTGTGCTGGATTACCGATTTGGCCAGTGGCGGGTTCAGCCCGACGACAATCCCAGGTTTTCCCGACCGGAACCAAGGCCAGATGCTCAACCTAAGCCTTCGGGCGATATCACCCGGATCATGGCCCTGAACCTTCAGAACTACTTCAACGGCGACGGGAAGCGTGGCGGTTTTCCAACCCCCAGGGGTGCCAAAACCCTGAGCGCCCATAACAACCAACTCCACCGTCTGGTCGGCACCATCCATCAGGTTGCTCCGGATATCGTGGCAGTCACGGAACTTGAAAACGATGGCTATGGCCCACGCAGCGCGTTAGCCCAATTCACACAGGCGCTTGGACCAGCCTGGCACTTTATAAAAACGCCCAAACGGGACGGCTCCGATGCCATTCGAACAGCCCTTGTGTTCCGCAACGATCGGGTACGGCCCGAAGGCAAAGCGCTGCGGCTAAAACAAGACATTTACCGACACAGAGGTCGTCCGCCGCTGGCGCAGATATTTACGCCTGTGACGGGGGGCCAAGCTATACGGGTAGTGGTGCCTCATCTGAAATCGAAATCCTGCCGCAACGCCAAGGGGCCAAATTCCGATCAGAACGACGGCCAAAGCTGCTTCAGCGCCCACCGCACCCGCGAAGCACGCGCCATCATCGGCTGGCTTTCCAACTTATCCACGGCAGATCATCTGGCTGGCACCCTTATCACCGGTGATCTCAACAGCTATGCTCAAGAAACGCCGTTAGATACCTTTTACGCCGCTGGCTTCACCAGTCTGCTACATCACTTTCACCCATGTCAGCCCGACGACTGCCGATATCACAGCTATCGTTATCGAGGCGAGAAGGGCTCATTGGATTATGCGCTTGCCAATAAAGCGCTCATGCCTCACGTCGCAGACGTATACATTTGGAACATTAACGCCGATGAACCCCGGGCACTGGGCTACCAGAGCGCCCCTGAGCTTAACGGTCCCTGGCGGACTTCCGACCACAATCCTGTGATCACCGATCTGCGGCTTTAACACCCAGCCACCCAAGTGACCTTGCTGCCTGCAGTACCAGGCTTCGCAGCAATAGCACCCATCGTTCTTCCCGTTACACTGACATTCCATGCATCGTGATCAGGTGAATCTGCCATGAAACTTCCCATGCCCAACGTTTGGCCATTAGCTCGCACTGGCCAACGCCTGCTGTTACGGGCCAAACGCAGAGAAACCTCGGTGGATGGTCACCGAATGGTGTTTTTGGAACGAGGTCAAGCACAGCCGGGCGCACCTACGCTAGTCCTCCTCCATGGCTTTGCGTCTATGAAGGAGAACTGGGCCTTCTGGATGCAACAATTACCTTCGCATTGGCATTTATTAGTGCCCGATTTACCGGGGCTCGGCGAAAGCCAATACCGCCCTGATGCTAATTACGGCTATGAAAGCCAGGCCCAGCGTCTTAGTCAGTGGCTGGCCGGATACAGCAGCAACCACCTGCATATTGCCGGGAGTTCCATGGGGGGCGCGATTGCCGCGTTGCTGGCTCACCAACTTAAAGCACCTCCCCGCACACTCACCCTGCTGAACAGCGCAGGCATCCCGGAGTCTCCCGGCATGGTACAAAACACACCCACACGCCCGACCATAGATTCCGTACTCATTCCGCAGGATTGGGCGGGCGTTTATCGTATGTTCAACAGCGTCGGGAGTGGCAAACCGACGCTACCCGGCATCGCTATGACCGGTTTGCTCGGCCCAGATCTGATGAAACGGCGGCATTCATTGCAGCATATTTTTAACGACATGGTTGCAGACCCGATGGCACCCACCCGGTATCTCGGAAGTCAAACGCCCCCGCTTCAAGTGCAATGGGGCGACAAAGACACCATTACTCCTACACGCTGTGTTGACTGGTTCAAGTCCGCCACACCGGAAGCTGACATACAGGTCTTTCGCGGTGTTGGTCACCTTCCGATGCTCGAGAACCCAAGGCGCTCTGCAGCGGTGTTGTCCAGCTTTATCGAGCACCACAATAACTAGGTCGATTACTTCCGGCACCACCCCGAATTGGCCTCTTCAGCTAATTGACCCGTCATCCAAGTCATGGGACCAAGGCCACGAAGCGGCCATAATCTTTGCCACATACATAACAATAACCGCCACGATCGAGGAAACTCATGGGCGTCTCAGTTTCTAACACACAGGATCTGGGCATGCCGGCCATCTATCTACACACTCTGGCCGAGCTGCTCCACACTATTGGAGTGGATGAAAGGGACTTGATTCAACGCGTCGGACTGGACCCAACGCGGCTGAAATCCACCGACCTCAGAGTCAGCGAGGCTCAGGCTGCGGAATTCGTTACCCGAGCCATTGTTGAAAGCGGCGAACCAGGGCTGGGCATCTTGTTGGCACGAGAACTTGAACTGCCGTTACACGGCGCTTTAGGTACGGCAATCATGAGCAGCCGCACGCTTGAAGAAGCCCTCGAGCTAATGACTCGCTATCTAACGCTTCGGGTGCCCCATCTAAAAGTTCGAAAGCACATGACCGGGACCAGCGTCTGGTATGCCGTGAATTGCGAAACTCAACTCGGCTCGATTCTCAATTTTATTCTGGATGCCGTGTTGTTCGGCTGCATATCTATGGGGACACAGCTCCTTGGCACCACGTTGCCGGGCTTGAGAATCATGAGGCGAGGGCCAGAACCGAGCCACTTTAATCGTTTCCGACGCATGATTGGCGTGCCCGTTGAGTTCGGTGCAACCGAAGACGCCCTGGTGGTGCCCGTCAGCCATCTCAGCCAATCAACCCGCTTCGCCAATCAACATCTAGCTGAAACATCCCGAGAGCAGTGCGAACAAGCATTGCAAGAGCTAGGAGAGGTCGCCGGGGTGGCCAGCAAAGTGCGTCGAGTAATCGAAGCCAGCCACCCGTTTCCGCCCAAACTGGCTCGGGCGGCCAGTACGCTTTTCGTCTCGGAGCGAACACTGAAACGGCGTTTACAAGAGGAAGGCGCCAGTTTTCAGAGTCTTGTGGACGAAGTGCGTCTGGAACGCGCTCAGGACTTGCTGGAGAACACCTCGATGAACCTGACCCAGATTGCCGATGCTCTGGGTTATGCCGATGCGGCGAACTTCACTCGGGCATTTAAGCGCTGGACAGGGAACAGCCCAAGCCAGTACAGAATCGCAAACTCGAATCTGGCGAAGCGGGCCTGATCCCCCTCCGTCAGTCTATGCCGATGATTTTGTGCATCTGCAAGGTCAATCGCCATTGGGGGTTGGCCAGGCAGTAATCCGTCGCTTTACGGGTATTACTCTGTTTGACTGGATCTGCTGCCTGTTCGGGTATCGAAGGCGAGGCCATCGGCGACAAAAAGTAATGATTTGCCTGGATAAGCCCAGTGAACCGCTCCGGCATCGCCAGCGGTTGCGGATACACCAGTTTCAGCTCATCGCATTCCGTAATCACCACCTCTGCATCTGCCTTGGGGCTGACGCACAACCAGTCAATCCCCTCGGGCGCAGGCAAGGTACCATTGGTTTCGACACCTACCTCAAAGTTCGCGTCATGAAATGCCGCAATCAACTCTGCATCCAGTTGCAAGAGCGGCTCACCACCGGTGCACACAACGTATGGCTTTCCCAACCCCTCAGGCCAGAGTGCACCAATATGCGCGGCCAGTGCTTCAGCCGTTTCGAAGACGCCACCATTCTGGCCATCGGTTCCGACAAAATCCGTGTCGCAAAAATTACACACCGCGCTGACGCGGTCACGCTCACGCCCGTTCCACAGGTTGCATTTACTGAACCGGCAAAACACCGCGGCGCGGCCTGCTTGGGCACCTTCGCCTTGTAAGGTGTAGAACGCTTCTTTAACCCGGTACATCAGATACCACGCTCATACATCAAAGGGTCTTCAATGCCGTGGGTAGCGAATGCTTCCAGCCGCTCAACGCAGGAACCACACAAGCCGCAAGCCTTCTCGCGCCCGTTGTAACAGGTCCAGGTTTGACCGTAATCGAGCCCTAGCTTCAACCCTTCCGCCAGAATCTCGCCTTTATCCAACGCCATAAACGGCGCTTTCACGGCGACCGGTTCGTAGTTGGCCACCCGGCATACCGCATCCATTTTCTCGACAAACTCGGGGCGACAATCTGGGTAGATTGCGTGATCGCCACCGTGAGCGCCGTACCAAACGGCTTGTGCATTCACGGTGATAGCATAACCGGTAGCCAGTGACAGCAGAATCATATTGCGATTGGGCACAACCGTCGCTTTCATGCTGTCCTCTTCGTAGTGCCCTTCGGGCACTTCAGCATCCGAGGTCAAAGCCGACCCCGACATCACCTCGCTCATCGCCCGGATGTCGATGACCTTGTGAGGAATCCCCTCGGCTTCACACACGGCCCGAGCAGCGTCCAGTTCACGCACATGGCGCTGACCATAGTTGAACGACAGGGCATGCACCTTGTGGCCCCGGGCACGGGCAAGATGAAGCAGAGTAAAGGAGTCCATGCCTCCGGAAAAAATAACAACAACTGTGTCAGTCATGGAACGGTCACCGGGTTAAAAGAGGATTTGTCATCAAGGTTATACATAGCGAGGGTACATTGTAACAGCGCTGCGGCTTGTTGGGTTCGCACAGAAGAAAGATCAGGAGTAAACTCGGGTGAAAATCGGCAACAATCAGCGCTTATTCATGACCGTTACCACGAAACCGGCATTCATCGATTTCGAAGCATCCAGTCTGGATTTGATCGCAGGCTATCCGATCGAGGTGGGCGTGTGCTTGGCGGATGGTACCCAGCACAGCTGGCTGATTGATCCGCACAAAACGTGGCACGACTGGTCGTCTCGGGCAGAAGCGATTCACGGTATCAGTCGTCAAGAACTCGAAGAAGAGGGTCATTCCATTTGGCATATTGCCGAGCAGCTCAATGCGATACTGCCAGAGCAGGTTTTCTGTGATGCTTGGACCTTCGACAGTTTCTGGCTGCACCGGCTGTTCCGTGCCGCGGGCATGACGCCCGCCTTTCAACTGGAATCGGTGTCTTCGCTGCTCAATCCGGAACAGGTCCGACAATGGCCAGCTATTCGTCAGCAAGTGATTGAACAGCTGGGATTACCGGTTCACAGGGCCTCTAACGATGCCTTAATCCTTCATCAGACCTGGCAGCGTATTATTTGCTCGGATGAAGTCGAAGCGCGATAACTTCCAGACCTTTGCGTGCAGTGTGCAAGGTCCAGTATGTCGCGACAGCCATCAATCCTGCGCCGACCATAGTGAAGGTCAGGTTCTCACCAACAGATTGTCCTTGAGCCATCGCAAAGTACACAGCAACGGCAATAACCAGAGCAATTTCCACGATAAAGTCAGACACAAATATCTTAACGGCGCGTGCGCGGTCTTCGGGCATTTTCTTAGGTTTCAACCTCTTCGTTCATTTCAGTTTGATGTTCTTTAGTGCTCAAATTATCACCAATTTGGAACATTAATGCTGTACGAACTAGTGGCTACGAACTAACCGAGATGACTTTTTCTGAAGCAAAAAAAAGCGCAGTCATAAGACTGCGCCAGAAAGGAGAGATCCAATCGACACCAGGCAGGTGTCGCGGATTACACAACGTAAAAACACGTGACGATGAGAATTATGGGGTCTAACCGAAAAACTGTCTGTACGCGTTTGCCGAATAGGCCAGGCTATTGCAAACCCTGCAATTGGCTATACACTGACAGCTGAACCGAATTCTAAGAGTTGATATGACCATCATGCGTTTCCAACACAATGTTTACACATTCGCAGGTTGCCCGATTGGGCAGGCCCAGCGTGCCATGGTGAAAGACATCTAACGGCTTTCGGTCAAGTCCCGGGAGCCATTGCAGCGACCGGGGCAGCTTCTCTGCCAAACCCCGGTTGCTTCAAGCTCCGGGGTTTTCTGTTGTTGCAGCAGCAAAAGGCAAGGAGAAGACAATGAAAAGACAACCAATGAGGCGGGCCGCTAACCAGCCAAGCAGCAACCGCAATGCCTCGGTCAGAAGACCAGAGAAGCTGCCGCTGCTCGATGCCATTTGCAAGAAGCTGAATCAGCGCGTCAATCTGGACGACGAACAGCGCGTACTGGGTGTTTATGAACGAGGCTGGATTTTTAACGGAGTCTTGAGCAACCTCGACGGTGCCGAGGCTCGGTACGTCAAAGCATTGGCAACCCGCTACAATTCATGGATTGCTCGCCAGGTCGCGTAAGTTATAGCTTGGTCAGCGACTGAACCGGTCAATGGTGCCGGTTCAGTCCTTCAATAACGGACATATCGCCACCATGCACCATGGCAAAGTTATTAACCACATCGTGAATTTTTTCCTGTGAATACGGTTTTACAACGTAACCGTTTGCACCCGCGCTGATCGCCCTTTGAATACTCTCAATCGAGTCGTCAGCCGTTACCAACACAATGTGTTGCTCCTTTCGCTCCGCTTTAAACGCGGCCATCAACTCATGGCCGTTACCGTCCGGCAAGCCCAGGTCCAGTAATACAATATTAAATTCGCTGGCATCGAACGCAGCACGTGCTGACGCGGCATCTCCACACTCTTTAACCTCTGTCGCACCCGCTTTATGCAACATGCCGACCAATCGTTCGCGCATCAACGGTTCGTCTTCAACCACCAAGACTCTAAGATCACTCATTTCACAGTACCTCACTTGTTATTCTGCTCACTCAGTGCGCGTCGTTGTTGGTTCGTCTCGGCAAATCCAACGGGGGGTGGTCTACCGCCCCCCGTGACACGGCGCTGTCTGGATAGGGCTGATCCAGGTCTACCCGCCCGCCACCGTCACTCGTGCGTGTCAGAAGATTAGCAATGCTCACTGCAGTGGTGTAAAGCGAAATGGCAATAATCAACAAAACCGGCTGCACGAAGGCCACAAATCGGGGGACTTCTGCATCACTCGTTAGGCTCAATAACAATATGATGGCCGGCCCCAGCACCAAAAACAGCGTCAACGCGATAAAGAACACTATACGCTCTTTATAGCGCCCCAGGTCCTGATTAGTCACCAACCCCAATACAAACTTCCCCATCGCCAACCCGGCGAGAATAATGGCAGCAATGCTGAGGTCCGGCTGCATTAAGGTATGGTACAGATTTCCATCCCAAAGCCGCTGCATGGCAATAATCAAAAAAGGAAAAAGCACGAACAGGATGTCAGCGTAGGTGCCGTACATCATGCTCAGTGAATGCTGTTCCTGTCGGTGTTGGCTGTGGTTCATACATCGGATCCTGTGTTATCAGCATGCCCTTGGTCCGTCTCTGCCAAGGCGCGATTAATCATGTCGTTTAGCTTATCCAGCCCGGCGTGAATACGCTGCCAATCCGGGAGTTCTTTGCGGATGTGCTGTTCTAAAACCGCCGCCTGCTCAGTCATCAGCGGATAGCCCATAGCGCCCGCTGTGCCCTTAATCTGATGGTTTTCTAGCTGAAGACTGGGCAAGTCGTGGCTGGCGAAAGCCTCGTTCATGCGCTGTTGCCGGTCAGCCAGCCCGGCCAGAAATCGCGACGATAAATAGCCGATATCTTCATCAACGGCATCGCCTGCATCTCTGTTCAAGTAACGATCCAGCAGCGCCTGCAAGTGCGTGTAATCAGTGGGCTTGCGCAAAACACCATCACAACCCGCACTGATCAGTGCGTCCGTTTCCGATTGATCGCCTCCGGTAAACGCGATGATCGGTCGCCGGAATCCGGTTTGCCGTAACAACCGGGTGGCGTCCACACCATCCATTCCAGGCAAAAACCGACCCATCAACACCAAGTGCACAGTGTCGGCCAAGGCCGTGCGCACCGCCTCTTCGCCATTGCTCGCTAAAATAGGATCGGCACCAATACGCTTGAGCATGCGCTCAACCAGGCGCCGGTTATCATCGTTCTCTTCCACCACCAACACCCGTCCACTAAACGTGGTCGGCATGGCCCCTGCATTCCGCCCCAAATACTTTGCCAACGATTGATAGAACTGCTGTTTATCAATGGGCTTCGCCAGATAACCGTTACACCCGGCTTTTCGATATTCAACGATGTCTTCAGTCATCACATTGGCCGTGAGCGCGATAATGGGAGTGTTTACCCCCGCTTCCCGCAAAGCCAGCGTCGCGTCGCGACCGTTCATGACCGGCATCTGAATATCCATCAGAATTAGATCGAACGCTTCTTTGGTGGCCCGTTCCAGCGCCTCTGCACCGTTGAGAACATGCACCAACTCGGCTCCTGTTCGTTCCACCAAAAGCGATACCAGCCGTTGATTCAGTTCGTTGTCTTCAGCACACAGGATACAACCACTCAACGTTGGTGCGGCCACCATCGGTATCGCCCGGCGTCGTTCAATAAATTCTGAAGCATCCTTTAAAAAGTGACTGTCATGCAGCGAGCCAGTGCTGACCGTTGCCTCAAATTCGCTGCCTTCGCCATACCTGCTATCAACCCGAATGTTGCCGCCCAACAATTCAGCCAAGCGAAGAGAAATGCTCAAGCCTAAGCCACTGCCACCATATTGCCGAGCAATCGCACTGCTGCCTTGAGCAAACGGATCAAACAACCGGTCGATTTGCTCGGGTTTCATACCGATACCGGTATCAACGACACGAGCGTGCAACATTTCGTTCTCACGATCGCAACGAACAACCAACGAAATCGAGCCTTTTTCGGTAAATTTCAGAGAATTTCCGCACAAATTAATAATTATTTGTCGAAAACGCGTAGGGTCCGTCTGAATTTTTTCAGGCAGCGGGTAGTCACAAATGATACTGAAATCGAGGCCTTTTTCGTTGGCTTTTGGCTCAAAAAATGCCTGTATCTCATCCAGCATTTCCGGCAAACTGACCGGGACCACATCGACATCGAGTTTATTGGCATCAATTTTCGAGTGGTCCAATATATCGTTTACCAACTCAAGCAAATGCCGACCGCTTCGTACCACGGTTTCCGCGCTTCTGCGTTTTTCGCTTTCGCTTAGCTCGTTATCAAGCAGCGTCTCCCCATACCCAATAATCGCCGCCAAAGGTGTCCGGATCTCGTGACTCATGTTGGCCAGGAACTGACTTTTTGCCTGCGCCGAGTTCCGGGCCAGTTCTTTTTCCAATCGCTCTTGCTCTCGCTCGCGCTCAATCTGCAGTCGCTGATGACTTTCAGTGGTATCAATGCAGGTGCCTTCCAAATGCATCGGCATACCTTCTGCGTCATAAACGGTATGCAGCGAAATCGTCGCCCAGCGCTCATCTCCACTCCGGGTCAGGTATTTCGCTTCCACGCCTTTCACCGTTCCAGCTCTCTCCAACTGTTCGACAACCAGGCGTCTCAGCAAACCATCCTCAATAAAGGTTTCCAATACATCGGGATTAGCACGCAGCAGTTCGTGCCGACTCCGGTAACCTAACAATTCGGCCATCGCTGGGTTCGCGGTTACGAAGCGCCGCTCTGGGGACATCTGAAAGACGCCTTCAATCACATTATCGAATAAAGACTGGTAACGCTGGAGGTTGGCCAAAGCCTTCCTGTTCCACGCCAATGCCTCTCCCTGCACCTGTTTGATTCGATCAGCCAAGGCAAACGAAAACAGAATAACCTGAGCCGTAAGGCCAAATTGCGGCGTGTAAGTTGTGAACGTATTGAGCGGCAGGTAGCCAATCACCGTCAGACCATAAACCCCAAATCCGATTAAAGCGGCTGCCCATGCAAAAAAGTACGCACGAGCCGCGGGGTTGTAATAGCGCCACGATAGATAACTGACAACAATCAAAAGACTACTCATCAGAATGGATGCCACCACAATCCACTCCATAGTGACCGCATATGGCATAAACAACGCTAAAACGAACGTCGCCACCACCGCATACAAGCAAACTACAAGCACCTTATCGAGGTCCGGCGATCGGTGACGGGTTTCCAAGAGCGAACGGGCCATCAGCAACCCGAAAAACAGCGTAAAGATGATGTGGTAGTGGAGGTAATCTTTGTTCAACAGTGCCGGGCGCTCATCGAACAACTGAACCCCATGGACTTGTTCGGTGGCTGTAAAGAGCACGGCGGAAACCAGGTACAGTAAGTAGTAAATATTGCTTCGCTCACGCACGGAGACGGCAACAAACAAGTTGTAGGCAAGAATCGCCAGAATAGCGCCAAGCAGGATGCCTCGAACGGCTTCATCAAACGACACCTTGGCGATGTAACCCTCACGAGGCCACAGGGTGATGGGCAATCGAAACGTGTTGATGTTGGTTACCCGAAGATAAACCGTCGTTGTCGTCTCCGGTGCGAAAGAAATCTGAAACGTCGGGTTTGGAACCGCTAAATCACGCTCGCTCCAATCATCGTAGTAACCGGCGCGGCGCTCCTCCACCAAGCGACCATCACGTACAACATACAAACGGACATCGTCCACCAACGGCAAAGCCAGCTCAAGCATCCAATCAGCAGGACCTTGCAGCTCCCGAGTACTGACATCCAGCCGAGTCCAATAAGCCGATTCTGTGTAGCCAAAGTTGAGCACGCCTTCATAGTGGCGATTGAATTGACCAAGGGGCAGATTGCGTACGTCTTCGAAGCTGAAGCTTTGGTCAGGGTCCTCTAGATAGGCCAGACACCCGTTAAGATCTCGAATACCTTCGCTGCCATTCCCCAACGACAACACGCCATCACGACACCCGGACTGTGCAAAGGTTTGGGAAGGTAGGGCAATCACAACCAAAAACAGGCCCATCAGGAGCGCCCGGACCCAAGTATCGCGTAACCGTTGCTGCAAAATGTGATCTCCGAGCGGGCAGCTGTCTACTTTATCGTTTATTGTCAGCAATCATTACTTTAGCTGTTCGCAATGGTTTTCGCACCCTGAGGTCACTCGAAATGAGATCTGTTTTTCTCTATGCCACGCTTTCCATGGCCGTCGCCACAGTCTCAGGATGCGGCTCAGACAGCTCCGGTTCGTCTGCGCTAAACCCTGCCAGTGATGTTGACCTTACCTTTTCAACCTTTGATCTAACCGACACTCCCCAGGCACCCGAAACACTCAAGCACACTCTGTTTAGTGACTACTACGCCGGCATAGAGCCCAGCGGAGACAGTAACAGCCCCGAAAACCAGCAAACGACTAAAGACATCCGCCGCCATATCGATATCTTCATTGGCGCTATGCCAGCCGAGGACGGCAACAGTTACACCAAGGTACGGAACCCTCTGGACTTGATGAACCAGATCATCAGCGTGGGCAACGTGCAAAACTTCGACGATGGGCGCCAGTACATCAGCGACCGTATCGGTCAAAGCATAGCGGGCACCTACAACACACGCAGTGCGGGTGCCAGCATTCGTTTCACCGATCAAGCGGCCACGAACGCTCAGCTAGCCCTCAACGACCGCGAATGGCGATACCAAACGCTCGACTGGCGCTATGTCCCGAAAACCGCCAATGAAAGCAGTTTGGATGAAAAGGTCTACCGCACCATCCAATACGTAGCGCGCAGCGTCGATGCGGCCCAACAAGATCAACAACCGGAATTAATAAGTCTGCTCGCCGGCGCGCGATTCAGCGCAACGCATTTCAGCGCTTCGGGGTATAACGAGCCGGAGCTGGCCACGGCTGACTTTGTTAGCCGCAGTTATGGCGGGATTGAATTACGTCAGGAGTTCATCGGACAAGAAGAGAAAGATGCGCTGTTCATCAAAAACAGCGAACAGCCGGTCATCGACTACCGCCGCCACGGGGTGATACTTGAGGAAACTAACCCGGACTGCCAGCGTGTCGAACTGAATTACACCACGAGTCAGGTGAAAATTTACACCTCACATAACGAGCCGGCCAGAATAGAAGATCCGGAAGCAGATCCGGACGATGATGAAAACCCGGAAGATGTACCAACCGTGCCTAATCCGGACTACTGCGTCAATCAGAGCGTAGATCAGGCAAAAGTCGTTTGGAGCACAGTGCCTACGGCTCACCGCCAGTAGGCACTACATATCCCAATTCTGCAAAAAGCCTCGTTTTCGCTCGATCATCCGCTCATAGGCCGAGATGATGATCTCGGCGTGTGGAGCTTGGGTCAGCTTTAAGGTTTCGATCCGGCGTTCCAGTTTCCGGACTTCATCACACACCTGTTGTCGCACGTGAGTGCGGACACTGTCGTACTGCCCCAACTCAACGCGAGAGGCATCGGCAATCGGCATATTTGATCGGTTCATACAGCGGCACCTCATCCATTGAGATCATGGGCGATCCTAAACCCAATTGCCATTTTGCCCAACTGTCAGACAAAAAACAATAAAATGGAAAAAGTTCCATTTTATACGGATGTTAGCCGCCTTTCTTGCTCCGGCAGTATTGGAAACTGCTTGGTAACCGTATAGACAAATCGGGCGAGCGACGGGATGTGATGACCCACTATCGGGAACCCGGTGTTAAGCAGACTGACCGAAATATCTCTAGCGGAGTCCGCCCAGCACATTTTGTTGATCAGGCCAATATGGCCAAACGCATGGCGGCTTTGCGGTCCCCATAGACCAACCGGATTGCCACCCAGCATCATCCCGGCGCTGAATCGCATAGGCACCAACATAGTGCGGTCCAGCTGCATGGAACCAAATTGCTGAATGGCTCGACGAATAGTCAACTCGCTACAAATTCGTTTGCCTTGCCACATACCGCCGTCCAGCATCATCTGGAAAAAGCGGTTCATTTCCTCCGCCGTACCACACAGGTTACCCGCCGGAATGACCGCTTCCTGAAAACGCGGGTCATTGGTTACCTGCTCAACGGTTTTAATATCGCCCCCCAAAGCTCGATTCACCACCCAAGATACGGGGAAACGAGGCGTTGGACCGGTGGCGTAGTTCGATGCCAATTCATGCACATGGTCCTGCGCCACACCGTAGGTAAACCATTTCATGCCCATGGGCTTGCGCAGATACTTGTCCAAATAATTCTCGATGGTGTCACCTGTGACTTTCTCCAACACCCGCTGGAGCACAAAGCCGCCGGTAATCGCATGATAGGCTACCTTGGCGCCATCCACTTCTACCGGCTTGGCCTCACACAGTAAACGCCACACTTCGTCTCTGTTCCACAGCACATCAATGGGGGTATCTTTAGGGATCGCGGGGATGCCACCCCGGTGCGACAAAATCTGATGCACGGTGATGGTGCGCTTACCGTTTTTCGCAAACTCCGGGCAGTAATACGACACAGGGTCCATCAGATTAACCAGACCTTGCTCCGCTAACATATGGATGAGCAGCGCAGTTACAGCCTTGGATGCCGAAAAATAGCAAATAGGGGTTTCCGTACTCATCGGAATTTTCGGCGCACCCGAGCCATCATTCGGGCCGTTGCCGTGAACGTGGCCAATGGACCGGTGCAATACTTGCTCGCCGCGGTACCTCAACGAAAGCTGTATACCCGGATGAACACCGGTACGATACAGTGACTCTACACTCTGCCAGATAGACTCCACCGCACCTTGAGACAGATTTACACGCTCAGGGTGTTCACCTGAGCTGTCACGAAAAATAAGGGAGGAAAGGTCTTGGGGCACCTTGCAGGTGTGCAAAGCACGACGGGCGAGTGAATGCATAACAAGCGCCTTTATTATCAGAATGACGGGTTTCACTTCCTCCGGGAGCTGCTTACCCCTGAGGTATGATCTTATGTCGTTTCATTATGTATGGGCTGTGCCGGCTGCGCTATGGCCACACAGTCACGCCCTCGCATTTTGGCCCGATACATCGCTTTATCGGCCTCTGCTGACAACTCTTCGACACTCGTACCGTGTATCGGATACACCGCAACACCAATACTTGCAGTGACCAACACACGCTCACCCGTCGCCAGAATAACCGGTTTTTCACGTACGGCCTGTCGCAATCTTTCGGCCGTATCCAAAGCTTCGATTTGTCCCTTCTCCGGCAAGACAACCACAAACTCCTCGCCCCCAAATCGGCCTACGGAATCTACGGCACGAACACTATCTTCCAGAATTTGGCTGGCGGTGGATAACACAAGATCACCGGCGGCATGGCCGTAACCGTCATTTACCTTTTTGAAATGATCGAAATCGACCAACAATACTGCTAATGACCGGTGATAACGGTGCGCACGCTCTAATTCCTCTGCAAGAACGCGGCTCAGCTCCCGACGGTTCAGCAACCCGGTGAGCGCGTCTTTTGTGGCTAACTCCTCCAGCTCCTGCTCCAGTTCTTTTCGCTTGGACACATCCAGCACGATCCCCTCAAGCAGTCGAGAACCATCATCGTCGGTCAAACCGGTCCCTCTGGCCCAAACCCAAATGTCCCGTCCACATTTTCGGGTAATCGGAAATTCGATCGAAAAGAAACCCTGCTGGCGAATCGATTCTGCTGCTTCCTGAGCTATCGCCATACGGCGTTCGTCACCCATCAGGCCCGATTTACTGAGCGAGCCTTTTGTCATCAGCTCTTCTGCGCTGTAACCGGTCAACTCTTCACAACCATCAGAAATAAAAATAAAGCTGCCAAGAAGATCATTTCTGAAGCGAAAAGCCATACCGGGCAAGTTATTCAGCAAAACCGTCAACTGCCGCTCATGCTCACGCATCACCTTGCGCTGGCGAATCTGCAGCAAAAGAAGCAACCGGTCTTTGCGGAGTTGGCGAAACATGACGATAAACAAAGTGAGGCCTGTCACGCCAACGAATAAAAAGCCCTTCCAGGTTTGAACCTTCGACAACGCACGGGCATCCTGAAACCAAGTTTCCGCCAGCTGATCGGAGAACTGGATCCAGGCCAGGCCCACCAGCAGGTACACAAAGACCGCCCACAGCGCGCGTCGCAGCGGACTGCGATTTGCCTGCAACGGCGCTGTACCGCTGTCCTCTGGTTGCCCCTGACTCATGAAAACACCTTGCCTGACAGTTCTATGGCCCTCTTCAAAAATAGTCACTGTCGGGTGCAGAGTCGAGTATGGCTTGATTTTAATGTCGAGTTAGTCAAAAATAAATGTGACACTCAATCACGTTTATACACCATGATGCGACCCCACTGTTCATTGAAATCTGTTTCGTGCGCTATCCTTGCGCTGCTGTCGATCAGCCTGTCATCTGGCTGCACAAAAACGTCCAGTCCATCTGAAGAGGTCATCGAGTACGCTCGCTCAGCGACCCCCGAGAACCCCGAAACTGCTGAGGTTTATCAGCGTTCCTGCATGGCTTGTCATGGCAGCGGTACCTCCGATGCGCCACTTACCGGGGATACGAA
This sequence comes from Marinobacter sp. AL4B, assembly GCF_019916045.1. Taxonomy (NCBI): domain Bacteria; kingdom Pseudomonadati; phylum Pseudomonadota; class Gammaproteobacteria; order Pseudomonadales; family Marinobacteraceae; genus Marinobacter; species Marinobacter sp. AL4B. Next base: position 964,616 of record NZ_JAILWZ010000013.1, on the reverse strand, counting down.
CGCTTGGCAACCCCGCATGAAAAAAGGCATGGACACACTGCTGAATAACGTCGTGTCGGGCACGGGCGGCATGCCCCCTTATGGCCTATGCATGGATTGCAACGCCGCAGAATTCCAGGCGCTGATCACCTTCATGGCAACACCGGCACAGATATAGGAGCGCACCATGCAACGACGGCAGTTTTTGAATTTACTGGTAGGTAGCGCTCTTGCCAGTCAAGCGGGATGGCCCGAACTCAGCCATGCTCGAACGTCGTCCGGCCAAAAAACAACCATCGCAGGCCCAATGACTTGGCGAAATTGGTCCGGTTCGCAGAACTCGAACCCGAGCCACCGGCTCGCGCCGCGTTCGATCAGCGAACTGCTGGATATCTTGAATGACCCCGCCCACAAAAACGCCCAGATTCGCCCGGTCGGCTCCGGTCATTCGTTCTCGCCGTTGGTGCCCACCAACGATGTGTTGGTGTCACTGGCCCGCTTGAACGGTATCCTCGATCACAACGATGACCTGTGCCGTGCCCGCATCGCCTCTGGCACGCTGCTCGGCCAACTTGGCCAACCTCTCGAAAGCATCAACCAAGCGCTTTTCAACATGCCGGATATTGATCAACAATCCCTCGGCGGCTTACTGGCAACAGCCACCCATGGCACCGGGGCTGAACTGATGAGTTTGTCGGGCTATATTGAGGGACTCACCCTGGTAACCGCGCAGGGAGATGTACTGGCGTGCAACCGAGACCAGAATCCAGACATCTTCCAGGCAGCACGAGTCGGGCTAGGCAGCTTGGGCTTCGTAACCGATGTAACTCTGCAGAATCGGCGCCCCTACCGGCTCAAAAAAACCACCGAATGGTTGGCCGTCGAAGACATTCTCGAAAACGCCGACGCACGGGCCACAGCGCACCGAAACTACGAGTTCTTCTATATTCCGTTCTCGGGCATGGGTTTTACCAGCACCCACGACATCACCGATGAGCCGCTATCGGAAACCGACGCCATCGACCAGAATGACGGCGCCCGGGACCTCCAGCAAGCCCGCGATTATCTGTCATGGTCGCCACGCCTTCGCCGGCTCATACTTGGTAGCTACATGCGCACCCTCAGTACCGAGGTAAAGGTAGCCTCGTCCTGGCAGAACTACACCAGCGCCCGGAACGTGCGTTTCAATGAAATGGAATATCACCTGCCGAGAGACAGTTGGCAGGCGGCGCTTCGTGAAGTAATCGATACCATCGAAAGCCAATTCCCCGAGGTGTTCTTCCCCATTGAGGTAAGGTTTGTAAAGTCAGACGATGCCTGGCTTAGCCCTTTTTACCAGCGCGATTCTGTTTCTATCGCCGTACATCGGTTCATTGAAGAAGACCATACGCCCTTGTTCGAGGCCGTGGAACCGATTCTGAAACGACATGGGGGAAGACCACACTGGGGCAAACTGAACACGCTCACCGGGGCCGATTTCGAGTCACTTTATCCGCAGTGGCAGGCATTTTGCGAAGTGAGGGAAGCACTTGATCCGAACGGCCGTTTCCTGAACCCCTATCTGGCTCGCCTGTTCAGCCAACCCACGAGGACGGGATAAGCAAACATGGCTCACAGCGAAGCGTTTCGCAAACAACGCCGCAATCTGCTGCTGGCCGGCGTCGCAGTGGGTGGTTTGGGCGCTGCCGGCTTACTGAAGCCTGAAGCGCTAACCGCCGGGCACTCCCGTTACTTCCTAACCCTGCAAAAAGCCCTGAGCGAAAAAGGCCTGGCAACGCCAACCCTGGTGATCGACCGCCAGCGCTTAAACCACAACATCACCGTTTTAAAACGTCGCATTGGGGAGGGTTTCGGTTACCGGATCGTCGCCAAGTCCTTGCCATCAATACCCTTGCTCCAACACACCATGACGGGCGTCGGCACCCGTAAACTGATGTTGTTTCATCAACCGAGTCTCAACCAGGTAGCCCGAGCCTTGACTGACTCTGACATCCTGCTCGGCAAACCGCTTCCGGTAACCTGTGCTGCCCGTTTCTATAAACAGCTTGAGGCGGCCCCAAGCGGTTTCAAACCCGATACGCAACTGCAATGGCTGGTGGATTCTCCGGCACGACTGACCGAGTACCAGCAACTGGCCGAGCAGCTCAAACAACCAATGCGGATAAATCTTGAAATCGATATTGGTCTGCACCGGGGCGGGTTTACCCGTCAGGAAGCGTTAGTTTGGGCACTTTCGAGCATCGAACGTTCCACATGGCTCACCTTCAGCGGGTTCATGGGGTACGAACCCCACATTGCCAAAGCACCAGGACCGACGGACTGGCTGCGCGACCAAGCCATGGCTCGTTATCAGCAGTTTGTGGAAACCGCAGAGCGCACCTTGGGCCGCAGCATTTCAGACCTGACCCTGAACACCGGTGGCTCCACGACGTATCAGTTGTATCAGGGTATGGCCGGGCGAATCCCCGCTAATGAACTGGCGGCAGGTTCTGCGCTGGTTCTGCCCACCGATTTCGATGTGCCAACGTTGTCCGACCACCAACGCGCTGCATTCATTGCGACACCGGTACTGAAGCTTTTGGGTCGTACCCGCATCCCCGGGGCGCCCGGGTTGGGCCGCCTGCAAGCGCTGTGGAACCCCAATCACGCGCGTACCGCGTTTATCTATGGCGGCTACTGGAAGGCCAACCCGGTGTCACCGGCTGGTTTGCTGAACAACCACTTTTACGGCCGCTCCACCAATCAGGAAATGCTGAATCTCGCGGAAGGCGTTCCGCTCAAGGTCGGTGACCGGGTATTCCTGCGCCCCCACCAAAGCGAGGCCGTCTTACTTGAGTTCGGAGACCTGGCTGTTTTCGACGCAACAAAGGGCGAAATTTCAGAGCTGTGGCCAGTGTTTGATCGGGGGTGAACTCCGCTACCGTCCGTGCTTTAATTCCGGCACATCGTTCAGGCAACAGGATTACCCATGACTCCCGGAATTCTCGCCGCTAAAAAAGCGAAGATCAGCTACACCGTGCACGAATACGAACACGACCCGTCGGCCGAAAGCTACGGTAATGAAGCCGCCGACAAGATGGGCGTTGACCCGAACCGGGTTTTTAAAACACTGGTCGTGGCCGTAGATGGCAAGGAACTGGCGGTAGGCCTGGTGCCGGTGACCGGCATGCTCAGCTTAAAACTGATCGCAAAAGCGGCAGGTGCGAAGAAAGCCGGCATGGCCGACAAGCAGGATGTGCAGCGCAGCACAGGCTATGTACTGGGAGGGGTTAGCCCGTTGGGCCAGAAAAAACGTTTGAAGACATTCATCGATGCGACTGCGGAGCAGTACGACACCATTTTCGTCAGTGCGGGTAAACGGGGACTGGAAATCGAACTCGCCCCGGCGGATCTCGCACAACTGGCTGGTGCAGGTTTCGCACCTTTGCAGCAAAACTAAGAAAACAGGCCGGGGTTTTATCCCCGGCCTGAGTCGAACCTTACTTCACGGCTGCAGCCGCATCCTCAAGGATCTTGTTGAAGGTAGCGCTTGGGCGCATCACTTCAGAGACCCTCTCAGCCGGTGCGTAGTAGTATCCGCCGATGTCCGCCGGGTTACCCTGAACCACCGTCATCTCTTCCAGAATCTTGTCCTTGTTGGCTTCCAACTGCTCAGACAACTTGGTGAAGAATTCCTTCAGCTCTTTATCGCTGTCCTGCTTGGACAGTTCCTCTGCCCAGTAACGGGCCAGATGGAAGTGGGAACCACGGTTATCCAGCTCGCCGGTTACGCGGGATGGAGACTGGTTGTTCTCCAGCAAACGCTCAGTCGCTTTGTCCATGGTTTGGCCCAGCATACGGGCACGGGCGTTGTCATGCTTCTCACCCAGCTCGTCCAGTGACACAGCCGTCGCCAGAAACTCACCCAGAGAATCCCAACGCAGGTGGTTTTCCTGAACCAACTGTTGCACGTGCTTGGGCGCAGAACCGCCAGCACCGGTCTCGTACAAACCACCGCCATTGAGTAGAGGCACGATCGACAGCATCTTGGCACTGGTGCCCAGCTCCAGGATCGGGAACAGGTCAGTCAGGTAGTCACGCAGCACGTTGCCTGTGACCGAGATAGTGTCCAGACCGCGAATCAGACGTTCCATGGTCCAGCGAATAGCGCGCACCGGAGACTCGATGCGAATGTGCAGACCTTCGGTGTCGTGATCTTTCAGGTAGGTGTTGACCTTCTTGATCAGTTCAGCATCGTGGGCACGCTCATCGTCGAGCCAGAATACCGCTGGCATACCGGTCGCGCGGGCACGATTAACAGCCAGCTTGACCCAATCGCGGATGGGCAGGTCTTTGGTCTGGCAAGCACGCCAGATATCACCTTCTTCCACGTTGTGTTCGGTCAGTACCGTACCGTCCTCAGCAACGATGCGAACAATACCGTCTTCCTGGATTTCAAAGGTCTTGTCGTGCGAGCCGTATTCTTCGGCTTTCTGCGCCATCAGGCCAACGTTCGGCACGGTACCCATAGTGGTGGGGTCAAACGCACCGTGGGTCTTACAGAAGTTGATGGTTTCCTGATAAATGGTGGCATAGGTGGACTCAGGCATGATCGCCTTGGTGTCCTTCAGCTTGCCATCACGGGCCCACATTTTACCGGAGTTACGGATCATTGCTGGCATCGACGCATCGACGATCACGTCACTCGGCACGTGCAGGTTGGTAATACCTTTCACGGAGTCAACCATGGCAATTTCAGGACGGTGCTCGTAAGTCTTATGCAGCGCTTCCTGGATTTCTTCTTGCTTGGACTCCGGCAACTGCTTGATCTTCTCGAGTACGGAGGACAGACCGTTATTCGGGTTCACTCCGATTTCTTCAAACAGATCGCCGTACTGGTCGAACAATTCTTTGTAGTAAATCTTCACCGCGTGACCGAATACGATCGGGTGAGAGATTTTCATCATGGTTGCTTTCACGTGCAGGGAGAACATCACGCCGGTCTTTTCGCAATCTTCGATCGCTTGTTCGAAGAATTTGCAGAGCGCTTTCTTGCTCATGAACATGCCGTCGACGACTTCACCTTCCTGCAGAGGCAGGTCAGCTTTCAGTACGGTCTGTTCACCCTTTGTATTCTCGAACACGATGCGGGCGTTTGTGGCCTTTTCCAGAGTAACGGACTGCTCGCTGGAGTAGAAATCACCGCCATTCATGTGAGCAACATGAGTACGCGACGCCGGGCTCCATTCGCCCATGGTGTGCGGGTATTTACGAGCGAAAGCTTTGACCGCTGCCGGGGCACGGCGGTCGGAGTTCCCTTCACGAAGAACCGGGTTTACCGCACTGCCCAGCACTTTGGAGTAGCGAGCATTGGCGTCTTTTTCTTCGTCGGTCTCTGGGTGCTCTTTGTACTCAGGAAGATTGTAACCGTGTTCGTTCAGTTCTTTGATCGCTGCGCGCAGCTGCGGAATAGAGGCAGAGATGTTCGGCAGCTTGATGATGTTGGCATCAGGGTCTTTGGTGTATTCGCCCAATGCGGCCAGGTCATCGGTGACTCGCTGGTGTTCTTCGAGCAAATCCGGGAAACCTGCCAGAATACGAGCTGCAAGAGAGATATCGCTTGTTTCGAATTCGATGCCTGCCGGCTTGGCGAAAGATTCCAGAATGGGGAGCAGTGACCGGGTGGCTAGTGCGGGGGCTTCATCGGTCAGGGTGTAAATGATCTTGGATTTGGATGTGGTCATTTTCGTCCTCAGGCTAAAGGGTGGGTTCAGGACGGTCATGGCTAGGCCGGTCGTCTTGTGAACGTCTGGCCGGGGCAATGACTGATTCGGAACTTTTGATAGACCTAATAAGATAGCATTTTTTGCGGCTTATGGATTACGATCTTAGTATAAGAACGTACGAACAATGCCAGATCATTCACTACAACTGGATGAAACGGCGGGAATTTACGAAACTTTCTAACATTTCCATGCTTCGTGCTGACGCGTTACTGAACTTGAGATCATTCCGGCAGCAGGCCTGATTCCATTAGCCGCCCCCGTATTTTATCCAACGCTTCAGGGTTACCCAGCGCATCCCGGTTATCAGTTTTTTTTGAACCGTTCATCAGGCGGGCCACCGCGAGCTCCACTTTCTTACCGCTACGGGTGTAGGGAATATCGGGCACTTCGACGATGTGCTTAGGTACGTGTCTTGGGCTGGCGCCTTCCCGAATTTTGGCTTTCAGGGTTTTTATCAGCTCGTCGGTGACACTCCGGCCTTCGACGGGCACGACGAACAGAACCACTTCTACGTCGCCTTCGATTTGGCGACCAACCACGAGGCTGTCTTTCACTTCCGCCACGGTTTCGACCTGACGGTAGATTTCTGCGGTGCCGATTCTTACGCCGCCGGGGTTCAGGGTGGCGTCAGAGCGGCCGTAAATGATGGCGCCGCCGTGTTCGGTGAATTCGATGAAGTCGCCGTGGGCCCATACACCGGAGAAGGTGTTGAAATAGGCGTCTTGGTAGCGTTCGTTGTTCGGGTCCTGCCAGAAGCTGACAGGCATACACGGCAGCGGCTGGCGGCAGACGAGTTCGCCGCGGCCGCCGCTGACCGGTTTGCCTTCGTCGTCATAAGCAACGGCATCCACACCGAGAATGCGGCACTGTATTTCGCCACGGCGTACCGGCAACAACGGCGTTGCGCCCACGAAGCAGCCGCAGATGTCGGTGCCGCCGGCGATGGAGCCCAGCAATACGTTCGGTGCGCCATCGCTGTAGACCCAATCGTAGTCTTCAGGAAGCAGCGGTGAGCCCGTGGAGAATACGACTCGCAAGGCACTTTGGTCGTGGCTTTTCACGGGCTTGAGCCCGGCTTTTCGACAGCTGGCGATGAAGCGCGCGCTTGCGCCGAAGTGAGTAACGCGTTCTTTGGCCACGGTTTCCCAAAGAAAGTCGAGGCTGGGGTAGCCGGGTGAGCCGTCTACGGTAATCACGGCGGCACCGGTCATCAGGGCTGAGGCTTGCCAGTTCCACATCATCCAGCCACAGGTGGTGAAGTACAGGAAGCGGTCTTCCGGGCCGACATCGCCGTGCAGCATCAGTTCTTTGGCGTGGTTGATCAGCAGGCCAGCGGTGCCGTGTACGATGCACTTGGGTTTTCCGGTGGTACCGGAGGAATACAGGATGTAAACAGGATGATCCGGCCCCACCGGAGTATACGATGGCGCTTGTCCGGCGCCATGTTCAAGAGCCTTCTCCCAGGTCGTCACCCGATCGCCGGATACCGGCGCTTCTTCAGGCAGTTGCTGAACGCTGATGACTGTTTTCAGTGAGGGTAAGCCGGCAATGAGACCAGCGAAGTCTTGCTGACGCGCAAAGATTTTGCCGCCATAGCCATAACCGTTCACCACAATCAGCGCTGCCGGCTCAATCTGGCCGAAACGATCGTTGATGGCACCGATTCCGAAATCTGGTGACGCGGAACTCCAGATGGCGCCCATACTGGTTGTGGCCAGCATGCCCACCAAAGCTTCGTAGCCATTGGTGACGACACCGGCAACCCGGTCGCCTTTGCCAATGCCTGCGCTGCGCAGGAAGGCTTCCAACGCGCCGGTATCGGCTTTCAGTTGCCGGTAGCTTTTTCGCAACACCGAACGGGTTTCACAGTAGGCGACCACCGCTTCTTTGTCTGCGTGATCATTGTCCGCCCAGCGCAGCAAATTGGCGGCGAAGTTCAGCTTCATACCCGGGAACCATTCGGCACCCGGCATCTTTCGGCTCCCCAGCACTCGAGTAGCCGGGGTGTCGCAGACCAACCCACAGTAATCCCAGACTTTCTGCCAGAAGCTTTCAAGTTCGTCGATCGACCACTGGTGCAGCGCGTGGTAATCCACGAAGGGGCCGTATCCCTCGAGCTCAAGCCAGCGTTTAAACTGACCCATCCGGGAACTGGCCAACGTGGTTTCTGTCGGAGTCCAAACCACCGTTGATTGTTCTGCTGTACTCATCGGCCCCTCCAGATAATTATTACTGCATATGCCAACCGTGGCTGACCACCATAGATTGCCCTGTTAGAGCATTGGATGGGAAGGCCGCCAAGTGGACCGCGAGCTCCGACACATCGTCCACAGTTGTAAACTCGCCATCGACGGTGTTCTTCAACATGACTTTGCTGATGACGTCTTGTTCCGAGATTCCCAGTTCTTTGGCTTGCTCAGGAATCTGTTTATCCACCAACGGGGTGCGTACAAAGCCCGGGCAGATGATGTTACTGCGCACGCCAAATTCCGCACCTTCCTTTGCCACCGCTCGACACAATCCGAGCATGCCGTGCTTGGCCGCTACATAGGGTGCTTTCAGGGGCGACGCTTCAAGCGAATGCACCGACCCCATGTATAGCATGGTGCCACTGTTTTGCTCATACATTTGCTTCAGCGCCGCTTTGGTAACCAGAAACGCACCGTCCAAATGCACATGCATCACCTTACTCCAGTCGGCATAGGCCAATTTATGTACCGGCCCAATGTGCTGAATACCAGCATTCGCGAGGGCGATATCCAGCCGCCCCCACTTTTCCACAATCGCGGCAACGCCTTGGCTTACCGCCTCTTCATCGGTCACGTCCATAGCTAGAGCCATCGCCGTGCCGCCCGCCTGCTCAATCACGGCTACAGTATCTGCCGCACTTTCCAGCGTGAGATCGGCGACGGCCACGCAGGCACCCTCGCGGGCGAAGTGTTCCGCAATAGCCCGACCAATACCTCGTCCAGCCCCTGTTACTAGCGCTGTTTGCTGTTGAAGACGCTTCATCACAGTTCCCTTATTGTTGTTTCGTTATGATCTGTCGTTAACACTGCAAGTGGGCTCAAGAGCCGCCATAGACTTCGTTGGGCAGCCAGGTTGCTAGCGGCTCAAACCAGAACACCAACGCTAACGCCAGTATTTGCAATGCAATGAAGGGCAATACGCCCAGGTAAATGTCCCGAGTAGTGATTTCCGGTGGGCACACACCTTTGATGTAGAACAGTGAAAAGCCGACCGGAGGGGTCAGGAACGAGGTTTGCAGGCAAATGGCAAACATGATCGCGAACCACACGGGCTCCACGCCCATCTTGAACAACACCGGCGCCACCAGCGGCAGCACGATCAAGGTGATCTCAACCCAGTCGAGAAAGAAGCCCAGCAGGAAGGTGATCAACAGCACCGTCAGCAACACACCAGTCGTGCCAAAGGGCAAACCGGTAATGGCGCCTTCGATGACCTCGTCACCTCCCAATCCGCGCAGCACCGACGCAAACACCGTGGCGCCAATGAAGATGCCAAAGATAAACGCTGACGTGCGACTGGTCTGATACAACGACTCTTTCAGTGTTTCCATGCTCAAGCGCTTGCTGACAAAAGCCATCAACAACGCGCCCCCGGCACCCACGGCAGAAGCTTCGGTGGTGGTGGCGATACCAAAGAAAATCGACCCCAACACCGCGATGATTAGCACCATCGGCGGCAACACCGCCTGGATCACACCGAGAATCGCTTTGGCATCGAGCGGCTCACGATTCTCCGGCGCCGGCGCCAGATCTTTCTTGATGAAGGAAGCTATCAGGATGTACAGGATGTACATGGCACCGAGCATTACCCCAGGGATCAGGGCGCCCATAAACAACTTGCCTACAGACGCATCAGACGTACCCAGCCGATCGGCCATCAGCACCAGCATGATGCTGGGCGGCACCAAAATGCCCAGAGTACCCACCGAACATGCGGTACCCACCGCCAGCGACTTGTTGTACTTGGCCTGCATCATCGGTCCCAGCGACAGCATGCCCAAGAGCACAACGGAGGCACCGACAATGCCGGTAGAGGCCGCCAGCAACACTCCGACGATGACGACGGTCACGGCATAGCCGCCGCGCAAAGGGCCCAAGACCCGCACCAGACTGTGCATCAGTTTCTCAGCAATGCCGGAGCGGTCCAGCATAATGCCCATAAAAATAAACATCGGCAGCGCGACCATTAACTCATTGGCGACAATGCCGTAGATTCTGGCGTCGAGTACACCGATGGTGCCTTGCCAGGTATACCAAATCGGGGAGTCGAAATACTCGACCATGACGTGGCCGACGATGCCGAACACCAGACCAATACCGGCCAGCGACCAGGCCACCGGAAAACCCAGCAACAGCAAAAACATGAAGCTGGCAAACATGGCGATAACTAGAATTGCTTCTACACCCATAGCGTCTGTCTCGTTCTCAAGGATTGGGATGGCCGGCGGAACGGCGATCATCGTGGGTGGGCGCTATGGCTCTCGGAAAACCAAACAGCAAGGTGGAGCACCGGGTGGCTCGTGAGAATAAAGCCACCATGACAAGCAGCAGGCCAAGAGGCAGCATGCTCTTGAAAATAAACCGGTACGGCAGGCCACTGGGCGCCTGCGAACGTTCTTGATAGATCCAGGCTTTCCAAGCGTATGGCACCAGTGCATCGATCATCAGATAGATAATCGGCAGCGCCAGAAAAAAGATTCCCAGCAGCTCTATCCAGGCTTGGGCCTTCAGCGGAAACTTTTCTTTCAACACATCAACCCGGACATGGTCATCCAGAACCACTGCGTAACCCAGCGTGAGCATGGTGGCGATCCCGAACAGGTGCCAGGACAGCTCTTCCAGAGCGATCGACCCTTGTTGCAGTACATAGCGCGAGAACACATTTGTCAGTACCACCAAAAGCACGCCTATCCATAGCCAGGAACTCAGTCGGCCGACAGCGACCACGAGGCAATCCAGTCGCGTTGAAAGTGCATTGGAGGGCAATCCCTCTTTATCGTAGGGCAGGGTTGGATCGCCCACCGGTGTATTGGAGTCCGTCACGTTTACCTCGATTCTTTCGGATGCAGGAGAGAACAACAGGCAGCGCTGATTCGCTGCCTGTCATGATCATCATCCAGTGATCAGTCGTACTGGTAGAAATCCCGGGGCAGGTAGCCCTTGGAGTGCCAGATGGAGTGGTGTTCCATGAAGTCGCGCTGGCTGGTCAGAACCCGCTTAAACATCGGATCTTTGGCCGCGATTTCGTCCAACACTTCGGCGGTGACCTTTTGTAACTCACGCAGAACTGGCTCTGGGAGGGTTTGGGCGTTTACACCTTCCTTTTCGTAATCACGCAAGGCCGTAGGCTGCGCCCACTCGCTCTGGGCAAAGCCCTTAAGCGTGGCGGCTTCGCAACCCATCTCGATCAACGCGCGAGACGCGGGCTCCAGGCCTTCCCAGGTATCTTTGTTCACCAGCAGGTGAGAGGTGGTCAGGGTCTGGTGCCAACCCGGCATGATGTAGTTCTTGATGATCTGATCAAGCCCCAACATCTTGTCGATCGCAGGCTGGGAGAACTCGGTCGCGTCAATGGTCTTACGTTCAAGCGCCTGATAGATTTCGCCGCCAGGAACCATGGTCACCGAAGCTCCCAGCTTTTCCAGAACTTTGCCGCCGATGCCGGCAAAACGAATTTTCAGGCCGTCGTAATCTTCCACGCCTTTGATAGGTTCCGCGAACCAACCTGCACCCTCGGGGCCTATGATGGAACATAGCATGGGGTGAATGTTGCGTTCGGCGTAGATTTCTTCCAGCAGTTCACGGCCGTCACCCTGGTAATACCAAGCCAGATAGGCGGGTGGCTCCATATTGAAGGGCGCACCGGAATAAAGCGGCAGGGAGGGAATGGTGCCTTGATCATATCCGACCCAGGTATAACCGGCCGGGTATTTGCCGCTACCAACGGCATCCATAATTTCAAACGGTGGAACCAGCTCCCCGGGCTCGTAGTAACGCAACTGAATGTCGCCATCGGAAATTGCTTTGAGATTTTCACTCAAATGCTTCACCGGAGTGGTCAGACCAATCAGATGCGAGGGGAAGGCCAGAGGTACTTGCCAGCGCACTTTCTCGGCTGCGAGTACATCACTGCTGGCGAGGCCGCCACTGATCACTGCCGCGGCAGTGATGCCATACGTAAGACGAGAGAGCTTTTGCTTGATCGACATGTATTGGATCCTTCTTGTTGTTGTCCGCCATCCGGTCATTCCGCCGGTAGGCTTTTTATAGAATCAGACAACGCTGGAAATCCAACTGGCGCGGTTATGTGGTCCAACAGTGTTGCGTCAGTTGTTATTCAAGCGTTGTTCTGACGTACTACACCCGCAATACAGCAACCCTTATGCCAAACAACATAAGTCACTGAATTTTAATGAAATTTACCAAATCACAATGCTAAACGTGCGATATGGACGTCCGGAAATCCGGACAAAAAACGCAAAAGGTCTTAGTTGAATGTCTGGAAATCCGGACATGCGTCCTATTTTCCGGACAATCTCGCCAGTTTTTCATACAGAACCGAACGCGAAACCCCAAGCAGCTTCGCCGCTCGCGTACGATTACCGCGACACGCCGCCAACGCCTCTTCTATTGCCTGAGCTTCCGCCACCGCAACAACCCGAGCCAGCGGTCGTACAGGGCGGAACGGCGTTTTAGCGACCGACTCCGCATCGCCACCGGGTAATACTTTCAGAATAGCATCTGCATCCAAAAGCTCACCTTCTTCGCTCATGGTCAGAGCCCGCTCAAGCACGTTCCGCAATTGCCGAATATTCCCCGGCCAATGATAAGCGCCCAAAGCCGCAATACCGGCATCGGTGATTTCACCACGCAGGCCTTGGCTTTCACAGATTTCACCCAACAGTACCTCAGACAAAATCCCCAGATCCACCAAGCGCTCACGCAGTGGCGGTATCCAAATTTCCAGTACGTTCAACCGGTAATACAAATCGGAACGGAAGCTGCCTTCAGCCATCATCTCGTCAAGATTCCGACTGGTAGCTGCAATCACCCGAACATCCACAGAACTGAGTTTGTTCGAGCCCAGCGGCTCTATTTCGCCTTCCTGCAACACACGTAACAGCTTTGCTTGCAGTGGTAAGGGCATGTCACCGACTTCGTCCAAAAACAGCGTGCCGCCATTGGCCAGCTGAAACTTGCCGTCTCGTGTGCGCTTGTCCGCACCGGTATAGGCCCCTGGTGCAACGCCGAAAAATTCGGCTTCGAGCAGGTTTTCCGGCACCGCCGCTAAATTAACCCCGACAAACGGTTTTTCCGCTCGTTCCGAAGCGGAGTGAATCGCCTGTGCCAACACTTCTTTACCTGTGCCGGTTTCACCCAATAACAACACCGGCACATCTCGGCCGGATGCCAGTCGAGCCCTCCGTTTTACTTCCAATGCCTGGGGGCTAGCACCCACAAAATCGGTCAGACTGTAGCGAGTGCCGCGGGTCTTTTTGGCTAACGCTTTTCTGGCAGCGGCCAAATCCTGGTGCAAACGCCGAAACTTGGAAACCAGTGGCGTCAACGGCTGAACGTCGTCGTAAAGCACAAAGGCCACGGCACCAACGACCGCGCCTTTATTGTCATAAAAGGGCAGACGAGAAACCACCAACTGCTGTTCATTGTGCTCCATGATATCGAGCAGCATTGGTTTTCCGGTCGCAACCACTTCCGGCATTCGGGTATGCGGAATCACACGCCAGATTTCTTTGCCAACCACCGACGAGGGAGACGGTAATTGCAACAAATCGGCATAACATTGATTGATCCAGGTGATGCGACTCTCCACATCAATAACGATGGCTCCGGCACTGGCCTGCTCAAACATGGGTGCCATTGCGTCGATTAGCTCACGGGTCAAACCGGTTTTGTTTTTATCAGGAAAAATTTGCTTCATGAAAGGCTCGCCATCGTCACTACAGACGAATGTATGGTAGCAACGTCAAACTCAGAATAGCGGCAATCGCAATGATTGCCGCAAGAAATGTTACCGGCCGGGAACGGAACTGGTGCCAAAGGCCGGTCTCACCCCGCTCACAACGGGCATCGTATTCCTGGCGCTGCCGGGCCAAGCGTTGCGCTTGGTAGTCATCCAACAATGCTCTTGCCCGGGCCGCTTCGTCATCATCATGCACCCAAAAACCGCCCATGCTGATGCCCCATCGACTCGGTGGTGTTTCGTAGTATCGGACATCGTGCTCTTCAAACAGCGCGCGGATGTCATCGGCCTCATCATCCGGTACGTTGCGAAGATTCATCAAGTGGTGGGGCATAGGGTTTCCGGCTGGCTTCGTTAGCGTCGTTGGCTATATCCTAGCAGGAAAGCAAACCCGATCGAATTTATCAGGACTCTGCATGAGCCAGAACACCCTCCGTCTATTGCTGGACGTAGACAGCCGCTTCCAGCGGGACAGGGACCAATCCCCGGCATTTCTGCACCGCCGGGACCGTCGCTTTGCACTTGATTGTGAACAACAGGGAATCAGCCCGACTCCTGAGCGTTGGCTCGATCATATGCGGCGACTCAGCGGCCCCGGCAGCGAAGAGCAAGCTGGGCGCAAAGTGCAACAACAGTGGCAACGCATCAACAGCGGGTTCGCTACCGTTGGTGCGTTTTTCGGTGTGTTCGCGATGGCTGGCCTGCTTTTCTACGACGGCGGCCAACGTATCAACATCACCGTGTTTCTTGCCTTCGTTCTTTTACAACTATTGCTGGCTCTTGCGACCACTGCGCAATCGCTGATGGGTTGGCAGCCATGGTCCTGGCTTACCAAACGCCTTAATCTGCAAGCGCCGGAAAGTGCATTGGCTCCTCTACAACCGGCACTCATGGCTCGTGCCGGACACACGGGTGGTGTTGCCTTTGCCCTGACCGGCTTGTTCACTTTATTCATTTTACTGGTCATTCAGGATTTGGCATTTGGCTGGAGTACCACGCTCGATACCGCCGCCGCTAGCTATCACCGCTTAGTTCAAACCATCGCCACACCCTGGTCGTTGTTGTGGCCTTCTGCCGTGCCATCTCTGGAGCTTGTTGAAGCAACTCGTTTCTTCCGGGCCGCACCCGCCAGCCAAGGAGCAACCCCGGAGCAATGGGGCAGCTGGTGGCCGTTTGTGGTCATGCTCTGGGTCACCTGGGTAATGCTTCCAAGAATGCTACTGTTAGGACTGGGCCACTGGCTAACAGCCCGTAAAGCGCGCCAATTGCTGCGCGGCCACCCAGGCATGCAAGCGCTGCTGTACCGAATGGAAACCCCCACACTCGACACCGGCAACCAACATAATGATGCCGACGACCTGCCGGATATCCGCACTCGAACCACCGCCAGCGATTTGTGCGACACCCGTCACCTGATTTGCTGGGCTGGTGCCGGCGAGCCCGAATTGCCCCTGCAATTAACCATGCACGACAGCCAAATTCTGAAAGCGGGGGGCAGAGCTTCGTTAGCCGAAGACGATCACGTTTTAGCCACCTTGGCCAAGACTTTTGCGCAGGAAAACTCGCCAGCCGTCATCCTGGTTACCCGTTGCTGGGAGCCGCCCACCGGCGAGTTACATGATTTTCTGGAACAGGCTTGGGAGCAATGGCCTGCCGGCACTCGAGTCATGATTTTGCCGTTGGCCAACGATGCCAATCAGTGTCCGAAAAACCCTCTAATTCAGCCTTGGTTACGCTTTACCGAAAGGCTTCCCGAAGGTTTTGCCACGGTAGCTTTGCTGCCACCTCCGCCGGATACCCCCTATCAGATCACGGGAGCGTCCACCTTATGACCCAATCACCCGTATTTGCGGTTGTCGGCCATCCGAACAAAGGCAAATCCAGCGTCGTCGCGACCCTGTCTCAGAATGACGCCATCGCCATCGCACTCGAACCCGGTACCACCCGAGCCAGCCAGCGCTACCCGTTAACGGTGGATGGCCGACAGCTTTATACGCTGACCGACACCCCCGGCTTTCAGCGCCCAAGACGCGTACTGCAATGGCTGGAAGCTCACAGTTTGTCGGCATCAGACCACCCCGATACAGTTCGAGCCTTCGTACTTCAGCACAAAGGCGACGAACGCTACGTGGACGAATGCGAGTTGCTTACCCCCATCATCGAAGGTGCCGGCGTTATTTACGTGGTCGATGGCTCTGTGCCGTACAGCGCCGAGCACGAAGCGGAAATGACCATCCTGCGCTGGACCGGACGCCCGAGCTTGGCGTTGATCAACAGCATTGGTCCCGATGATTACAGCGATGTGTGGCAATCAGCGCTTGGCCAGTTCTTTCAAGTTGTACGCAAATTCGATGCAGTTCGCGCTCCGTTTGAGCAACATCTAGGCCTTTTGCGAACCTTTGGTCAGCTAGAGCCAGACTGGGAACAGCCTCTGGGGGAAGCCACGCAGCTACTGGCCGAGCAGCGAAGCCAGCGCCAGCGCCTGGCGGCCAGCATGATCGCCCGGGCTCTGGAAGAATTGATGAGCTATCAGGAGAAACGCACGCTTACGCTGGACCAAGTCGCCAGCACCAGCGAAGCGACACTCGCTGAAATTCTTCGAGACCGCTGGTACAAACGACAGCGCCGGCGCGAGCAATCCCTGCGCATCGACATCGAACACCTTTACCAGCACCAACGTATCACTCGTCAGGAAGCCGAGCTGGAATGGGCTAACCAGCACGACTTGTTTTCGGAAGATACGCGCCAACATTGGGCGGTCAGCAAAAAGTATCTGGCTACCGCCGGGTTCGGGGCCGGGGCCATGGGCGGCGCAGGTGTAGATGCGCTTACCTTTGGCTCCTCATTGGGCACGGGGGCTCTCGTGGGTGGCTTGATTGGCGCAGCGGGAAGTTATTTTTACGGCGATCGCTTGGTGCTGCCAGCGCTCAATATCGGCCCTCTGCAGAACGGACTGCAGTCCGCCACCTTTGGCCCGGTTCAGGACAGCCAGTTTGGCTATGTCATTCTCGGGCGAGCCGTCGACCACTGGTGGCACATCAGCCGCCGAAACCACGCAGGGCGCGACTTGCTGGCACTGGAGCCAGCCGATCAGCACTGGCTGGAACAGCTTGATAAAACCAGTCGGCGAGAGATCCAACGAGCGCTGGACCGGTGCCGAAAACAAAGAGCCTTGAGCCATTCGCAGCGGCAAAATCTCGCACAAGCGATTGGTCAGGCGATGGCCGCTTATGACAACTGGCGGTTGAACCGCGGTTGAGGGGCATGTTTATACTGTAAGGCTATTCCATCACACAATGAGGAATGTGAATGAAAATCGTACGAGTGCAAGACATTATTGGTACCGAACGCGAAGTAACGGGCCCGGGCTGGACCAGCCGCCGCATGCTTCTGAAAAAAGACGGCATGGGTTTCTCTTTCCACGAAACCATCATCCCGGCCGGTGCCGAATTGAACCTGTGGTACAAGCATCACCTGGAAGCGGTTTACTGCGTAGCCGGTAATGGCACCATTACGGACAAAGCCACCGGTGAAACCCATGAAATCACCGACGGGACTTTGTACGCACTCGACCAGCACGACCAACACACCCTGCGCGGTGGCACTGAAGACATGCGTTTGATCTGTTCTTTCAACCCGCCAGTGACCGGCCAGGAAGTTCACGACGAAGACGGTGCCTACTTGCCCGACACCAGCGAAGACTGATTCGCGCGTCGTGGCAAAAAAACTCGCCGCAACAAGCACATCGCCATCGCCAGCCAAGCTGCTGCCGGTGGCGGTGTTGCTTTGGTTAGCCGGTGTTTACTTACGAATTCCTGTGCTGGTGGCGCCGCCGCTTGCACCGTTCATCAGTGACGAGCTGGGCCTGACTCAAGCTCTCACCGGCGCACTGACCACTCTCCCTATTCTGATGCTCGCCATTGGCGCTATGCCCGGTTCACTCGCCATTTCCCGCATAGGCCCGCGTAACACTCTGGCGCTAGCCATGTTGATCATGGTGATTGGTTCAGCGGGCAGGGGGTTAGTGCCCGATACCCTGACACTGATGATCGCCAGCGCGATCATGGGGCTTGGTGTGGCCATGATGCAGCCGGCCTTACCGGCTCTGTTACCGCGGTGGCTTGAGCCGCATCATCTGGCCATCGGCTCCGCTATTTACATGAATGGCATGCTGATGGGCGAGTTCATCGGGGCCGGCATTACTCTGCCGGTGCTGATGCCTTTGCTGGAAAACAGTTGGCGTGCCACCCTGCTGGCCTGGTCGCTGCCGGCACTGTTAGTCGCTGCAGCGCTGTTTCTTCCCAAGCGGGATTTGGCTCGGCCGCTACGGAAAACCGCTTGGCTACCTGACTGGAAGAACCCACTGACCCTTCGCTTGGGCTTACTGCTGGGGCTATCCGGCTCATCCTTCTTTGGGCTCAACGCTTACATGGGCAACCTGCTGGAACAACAGGGGAACTTCGACATGCTCCCGGACGCGTTGTTCTGGTACAACTTTGCGCAAGTCTTCGCCTCTCTGGTTATGCTAAAAATGGCACGGCGGTGGGTAGGACTCCGCAGCTTGATCGTCATTATGGCCATTCTGAGCATTAGCGGGACTCTCGGTGCACTTCTACTAACCGGCTGGCCGTCGATCATCAGCGCCACCTTCATGAGCTTTTGTGCGGGAATATTGCTGATCCTTCTCGTGGCCTTGCCGCCACTTCTGGTGCCGTCCGAAGAAACCGGACGGCTGTCCGCTGGTACTTTTCTGGTCGGCTACACGCTGGCGTTTTCCGTGCCGATGCTGGGCGGGGTTCTGGCAGACTGGACCGGCGATATCCGTCATGCGGTCTGGGCCATTTTTGCCTACGGCGTATTGGTATTGCCCATCGCCTTCGGGTTAAAGCTGAACCGCACCTGATTCAATGATGCGGCCTAGGCCGAGGTCGCCCAGGCAGCTAACCTCGGCCAGTCCGCCACACCTTTTAGATGTAGTAATCCTTCAGCGGAGGGAATCCGTTGAACTCTACCGCACTGTAAGTAGTGGTATAGGCACCTGTAGACAACCAATACATCCGGTCGCCGTTCGCCAGATTTAAAGGCAACGGGTACTTGTGATGCTCGTACATAATATCGGCACTGTCACAGGTTGGCCCGGCAATCACGCAGTCTTCGCCCACCCCTTCCTTTTCTGTCCAGATCGGAAACTTGATCGCTTCATCCAATGTTTCGATCAAACCCGAAAACTTACCCACGTCGGTAAACACCCATCGGTGCAATGCGGTGCGTGATTTTCGCGAAATCAGCACCACCTCGCTCACCAACACACCGGCATTGGAAATCAGCGAACGGCCCGGCTCAATGATGATTTCCGGGAGATCGGCACCGAAGTCTTCCTCAAGGAAACGGGCAATTTCCTGGGCATAAACACTCAGCTCGTTGGTACGGCTGATGTAATTGGCCGGAAAACCACCGCCCATATTGATCATTTTCAGCTCAATGCCGTCTTCTTCTTTCAGACGCTCAAAGATGACTTTTACCTTACTCAACGCGGCATCCCAGGCACCGATTTCACGCTGCTGAGAGCCCACGTGGAACGACACACCGTAAGGCACCAAACCCAGGTCACGGGCCAGAATCAACAGATCCATCGCCATGTCGGTCTGGCAGCCAAACTTCCGAGACAAAGGCCAGTCTGCCGTGAGCGTACCTTCTGTCAGAATACGCACGTACACCTTCGAGCCAGGCGCAGCTTTCGCTATGTTACGCAGATCCGCCTCGGAATCCGTGGCAAACATGCGCACACCTTTTTCATAGAAGGTACGAACGTCTTTCACCTTCTTGATCGTGTTGCCATAGCTGATTCGATCGCCGGTGACACCCAACGCCATTACTTTTTCCAACTCATACACCGATGCGATATCGAAATTGGCACCTTTGTCTTTCAGCAGAGTCAGAATCTGCGGGGCCGGATTCGCTTTTACCGCGTAATACACCTTCGCGTAGGGAAAGCCTTCCACCAATTCGTCGTACTGACGGTCAATGGTGGCGGTATCAATCACAACAAAGGGCGTTTCCTTAGTTTCCGAGAAAGCCTTGATACGCTGAAAAGTGTCGGCGTTGTAGTAATCAGCAATATTCGCGTTGGCTGCGTCGATCATCAGTGGTGCATCCCTCCATAGGGAAAGCAGACATAAAAAAAGGCACTGCAGCACGGCTGCAGCACCCCCTTGATTGCGCGATCATCGGGCTTTTTCTGAAACACTACAAATGCGCAGATATACCCATAATAAACCCTGTTTTTTGGAGCGAGTAAAACCGCCAATGTCAGCGGGCCATGGTGGAATTTTCCAGGTGGTCGGGAAAACTTAACTTATCTCAAAGACAGCGCAAACGATATCGTTAATCATTCTCATTACACTAACTGGGTAAAGGAACCTGTCATGGCACTAACACTAAAACTGGCCACCGCGGCTGCCACCTTGCTGTTTACTTTTCCGGCGTTTGCAGGCGAGGACTACAACCATTTCAAAGGCGAACCCGCGGAAACTCTGACCCAGGCCGTTGTGAATTTGTCCGACTACAACAACAAGCTGGAACAGGTGCTTTCCAGGGATTTAACCCCGGAGTCGCTGCACGAAGTCCATCAGCTGACCTACACCCTGGAAAACGCCTTAGGCAAACTGGATGACGAGCTGGAAGATATTGCCGAGCGGCTCGAGAAGGTGCACAAGGCCTCAGAGCACGCGGACCCGGACACCGTAAAAAAAGAAGGCCAGATTTACCTGACCAAAACTCGCACAATTATTAAATAGCCGACTGCGTCACTTGGCCGGTCGTTTTTTGATGCCTTGCTGTGCTTGCGCAGTCAGCGGGTCTTCCGGCCAAGGGTGCTTGGGGTAACGCCCTCGAGTGTCCTTACGCACCTCGGGGTATGCATTACGCCAGAAGCTGGCCAAATCTGCGGTGACCGCCAACGGCCTCTGGGCCGGTGATAGCAGATGGATAACCACCGGTACGCGGCCCCCGGCAACTTTGGGGGTTTCCGTCCAGCCAAATAACGCCTGCAGCTTGGCCGCCAGCACGGGACCGTTGTCGGCGCTGTAATCGAGGGTGACGCTCTGGCCGGTGGGTATCGTCAGCGCACGGGGGGCAAGTTCTTCCAACCGCTGTTGTTGTGGGTAATCCAGCAGTGTATTCAGCGCCTGAACCAGATTCAGACCGGTCAAATCGGTCCAACGTTTCATGCCTGTTAAATAAGGCGCCAGCCAAATTTCCAAGGTGTCCAGCAACGCAGAACCGCTGACCTCTGGCCATTCGCCGGGATACTCTCCTGCCAGTAATCGCACTCGGGCGCACCATTGCCGGGCTGCTGGAGTCCAGGGCAGGCTATCCCAACCTTTACGACGCACCGCGTCTAACAGTCCTTGCTGAAACAATTCTGGCGCGACCTGAGCCAAAGCCTTCTCAGCCAACACTAAAGAACCCAGCATGCGAACTTTTCGCGCCACGACGGTGCCCCGTTTATCATCCCACAGGGCTTCTTCCCGATCCTCAATATGAGCCGCGAGGTCCTGCTCTAGGTCAGCAAGATCCACCGGTGTCGCCAAGTATATGGTCGCTTCCCGGGCTTTGCCGTCCAGATCGGCAGCGACCAACCACTCGTGGCGTGCCAAAGCGTCATCTTCCCGCAACACCGCACCTTTCCCGTTACTCAATTGGTAACGGGGCGTACAGCCCGGTCTGCGGCGGGCAATGCGGTCAGGGTAGGCCTGCGCCAACACCCGGCCGACGTCGGTTTCGGTCGGCAACCCGGAAGCTGTTTCCCCTCGGTGAAGTCGTTTCGCTGCTTGTTTGATCGCGTTCAACCGCGCCACATCTAGCCCGCGATGACCGCGTTCGCCGCGCAACACCCGGATGCGTTCGTGCAGATCCGCCCCGGAACCGGGGCTCAACAAATCCCGCTCTTCCAGCAGCGCGGCCAACTCAGCCGCCAGTTGCCCCAACCCCAAATCACGCCCTTTAAGCACCATGTGCGCCAAGCGCGGATGCATCCCCAGTTCCCGAGCGGCCTTGCCGTGGTCGGTTATGGCACCTTCGGCATCAAGCAAATCCAGCCACTGCAACAACGTGACCGCCTGCTGCCAGTGGGCGAGAGGCGGAGAGTCAATCCACGCCACCTGATCAGGCGTACGAGCGCCCCATTGAGCCAACTCCAATACCAAAGGCGCCAGATCAGCTTCTTGAATCTCTGGCGGGGTAAAATCCGCGAGCCCAAACTGTTCGGATTCACTCCACAGTCGGTAGCACACACCCGGTTCGATACGCCCCGCCCGGCCTTTCCGCTGTTCTGCAGAAGCTTTGGAGACTCGGCCGGTCACCAAGCGAGTCATGCCGCTGTTAGGATTAAAAACCGCCCGACGCTGCTGGCCGGCATCAATCACCACCCGCACACCTTCAATGGTCAAACTGGTTTCAGCAATGGCGGTGGCCAACACAATCTTTCGCGCCCTCTCGGGGGCAGGTGATATGGCGCGGTCCTGTTCCTCGGATTTCAAATTGCCGTAGAGCGGGGCGAGCAGAACATTGGCGGGTAACTGCCGCTGCAATTGCTGTTCGGCCCGCCGAATTTCACCAGCCCCCGGTAAAAACACCAGCACCGACCCGGTCTGATCCTGCAGAGCCTCCTGCACCACCGCCACCACCTGATCCACCACCCGGCCATTGCGTGGCAGCGGTCGGTACATCACGTCTACCGGAAACGCCCGGCCTTCACTGCTGATCACTGGCACATCACCCAGTACTTTGGCAATTGGCGCGGTATCCAGAGTCGCCGACATCACCAGTATCCTAAGATCCTCCCGCAACGCCTGCTGGGTTTCCCGCACCAACGCCAAGCCCAGGTCGGCCTGCAGGGACCGCTCATGAAATTCATCGAAGAGCACGGCAGCGTAGTCTTCCAGCATGGGGTCGTTCTGAATCAGGCGCGTCAGAATGCCTTCGGTGACCACTTCAATCTTGGTGTTCGCAGAAACCTTGGTATCCAACCGGGTCCGGTAGCCTACAATCTGCCCCGGGGCTTGCCCCAACCGTTTCGCCATAAACCGCGCCGCAGATCTGGCCGCTAGCCGCCTCGGTTCCAACATCAGAATTTTTCGGTCATCCCGCCATTCGGCTTCCAACAACGCCAATGGCACCCTGGTGGTTTTACCGGCTCCCGGGGGGGCTTGCAGCAAGGCTGTGGTGCTTTGGTTCAGCGTTTGGGTTAGCTCTGGGAGTATGGTTTCTATTGGGAGCATGGGCTGTTGTTGGGTTTAGCCTTTTGGTTTGGGGGTGGTGCGGGACGTTACCATGGTCGGGCTAAGGTTCAGTTGGCCAAGTTAAGCTCACGACCGAGAATGCCAAACCTCCGGGCGAGGCACAAAGAACGCAAACACCAATCCAAAGGCCAGTGCCGCTACACCAATCCCAAATGCAGATAACAACGTGCCACCGGCATCCAGCCACTGCTTGGTTAACCATGGGCCGACCATTTGGGTAAAGCCATACAACGCCACCATCGCTGCCGACAGCCTTGGCCCTTGATGCGGATGCAACGCACGGCCGGTTCTTTGGGTGAGTAAAACCGTCCCGACAAAGGTGCCACCCACCAGCACGGCACACAACACCAAACCAACCGCGCCCGGCCAAACGACGGCCGCCAATACGCCCGCCAACTGGATGATGAAATTCAGTCTTAACGCTCGGAGATCGCCGATAACGGCACCGAGTTTGTTCCAGAACCACGGCGAAGGAATCGTCACGATGGCCACCAGCATCCAGGTGCCGTCTTGCAGAAAATGGTCGGCCGGTAATTCGAGGTTAGCCAGCAGCGGCAAAAAGGTCATGGGCAGAATGTATCCAAGGCCTGCGCCGGCGTAACTCAGGAACAGCGGCACACTGGCGCGATCCAGCAATGGCGTGGTGGTTATCGCTTTGCCGGAATCATCTTGCTCTCGAACGGGCACATCAAGCTTTCGCAGTTGCACAACGCCCCACCAGCCCAACGGGATAGATACCAACAGGGCAGGCCACCAGCGCTGCGCACCTTCAAGAGCATCGGCAGGGCCGGTCACCAAACCGCTGGACACCAAAAGTCCTGTACCCACACCGATATACACCAGCCCGCTCAGAGACGCGCGGTTTCGTAGAACCAACCATTCCAGAATCAGGGCCGGGGCCTGAACGAAGATCACGCCATTGGCGACACCATTCACCCAGCGGACCACCGACATCACCGTGAGATGGTCAGTTTGAGTCATGATCAGTGTCGTGATGACATGCACCGCCATGAACAACGGTAACAGGAAGCGGATCTGGTCGATCCGGTGCCAGCGAATAGCCAACAGGGCTCCCACCAGGTAACCCAAGTAGTTCCAGGTAGCCACCGCAGCGCCTTGGGACGCACTGATCTGGTTATCCGCCACCAAATAAGGCAACAAAGGCGTGTAGATAAATCGGCCAAGGGTATGTACCACCAACAGCAACAAACCGCCGGCCAATAACACGGTGAATAGCTGTTTGCTGGAAACCTGCGATGAGGAACTCATGGTTAAGACCCGACTATGCCAGAATTAGGTTATAGCCGCGGAGTATAAGATAGTCGGTTATCTGTGTCAGCTGGACTCTGCCCCTATACGCTCAGGCACCCGCAGCTCTGGCATGATTTTCCTTGGCCCAGCTGTAAATCCGTTCAAACGCTTCCGCCAATTCTTTTGGCTTGTGCGGGGGCTGAATCAAGGCCTGAAGTTTGCCATCCGGATTCAACAACGCAAAGTGACCGCTGTGATCCACCAGAAGCTGACCGTCTACTTCTCGGTGCACAAAGACCGCACTCAGGCTTTTCGCCAGCGCTCTTAGAGTGTCCAGCTCACCGGTCAGTCCGTGGAAATGTTCGCCAAAAAAGCCGGTATACGCTTTCAGGGTGTCCGGAGTGTCATGTTTTGGGTCTGCGGTCACCAGCAAATAATCCGGCTGTGGTAGCTCGGCAGACAGTAATTTATCGGTTTGACGCAGATTCGCCATGGCCGCGGGGCAGATATCCGGGCAGTTGGTGTAGCCCACAAACACAAAGCTCCACCGGCCTTTCAAGTCGTCCCGAGTCACGGTTTTCCCTTGTTCATTAGTCAGGGTGAATTCCGTCAACTCACGCGGCTGGTCGTACACATACGTGTTGTACTCGCTCAAGTCTGGCGCCGGTGCCGGTTCGCTGTTCGCCAGAAACACCTGGCGCCCTACCGTTAAGCCGAAAACAAGAGCAACGATCAGAAACAACGCGATCAGCGTAATACGTAGCGAACGCCCCATGAGGCCCCCTGTCAGATAAGTGTTATGCCCAGTGCTCAGAAAAAGACGAAATGATCCACCAGCAGCACCACAAACAACGCCATCAGATAAACGATGGAATATTTGAAGGTGTCCATGGCTACCCGGCGATCATCGCCTTTCAGCAAACGAATGGCATATTGCAGGAACCGTAAGCCTAAAACCAGAGCGCCCACCAAGTAGATGCCTCCCGACATGCCGGTAGCGAACGGTAGTAGGCTAACCACCAGCAGCATGACGGTATACAACACAATGTGCAGCTCGGTGTATTTGTTGCCGTGAGTGACTGGCAGCATCGGTATCCCTGCTTTGGCATATTCTTCTTTTCGGTGAATGGCTAATGCCCAAAAATGCGGAGGGGTCCAGGCAAAAATGATCAACACCAGCAGCAACGCGTGTCCTTCCACCTGCCCGGTTACCGCAGTCCAGCCCAGCAAGGGCGGCATGGCCCCCGCAAGACCGCCGATGGTTATATTCTGCGGCGTAGCGCGTTTCAAGAACAAGGTATAAATACCGGCGTAGCCCACCAAGGAGGCCAGAGTGAGCCAGGCCGTAAGCTCGTTCACCTGCCACATGAGCACGACCATTCCCACCGCCGCCAACACCACAGCAAACAGAATCGCGTCAAAGGGAGTTATCCGGCCTGTGGCAACCGGGCGCTTGCGGGTGCGAGCCATAACGGTATCGATTTTCTGATCCACTACGTGATTAACCACGGCCGCCGCGCCGGCCAAAAAAGCAATGCCGAGATTACCAAACAACAGAACGCCCCAGCCCGGTACACCCGGGGCCGCCAGCAACATGCCGATCAGAGAGGTCAGAATCATCAATGCCACCACACGTGGCTTGGTGAGCTCTAGATAATCGCGCCACGAGATGTGTGTTACTGAGCCCGTAGATTCTTGCACCGGCAGTGCTTTCGCTTGCTCACTCATGCCGTTACCTCCCGAGTTATGGTTGTTGTAGGGGATGCCATCGCTGTATTTGAATGCGGTAACTGGAAATGCCGCCAAATCAGGTTGATCATCGACAGCAGTAGCCCGGCTCCCATGGCGTTATGAGCCACCGCAATGCCGAGCGGAATATGCAACCAGACGTTAGCCAATCCCAGACTGAACTGAAGCGCCAGAACGCAGGCCACCAGCATGATGCTGCGGTTCAGACCACTGCTGCCCCGATGCCGCCAAAGTCGAGCTAACAGCAGCCCCAAGTAGAGCAGCACAATCATAGCCCCCATTCGATGGGTCACATGAATGGCGATACGGCCATCATCTGTCAGTTGCCCGCCCAGATAATTCGGCCCCACCTGCTGCGCAATATCGAATCCATGTTGGAAATCCATGCCGTCCGGCCACCACTGACCTTGGCAGGTCGGTAGATCTGTACAGGCCACCGCCGCGTAATTCGCGGCCGTCCATGCGCCCAAGGCAATCTGTAGCACAACCAAAAACAAGCCACCGTATAGCCATGGACGAAGTTTGGTGAGGCTGGCTGCCACTCGCCCCGCCGCCAGATTCTGAATGCCTGCGCTCTTGCGTAGTCTTAAAGTCAAAAGGAGCAATAAGCTAAGCGTGGTAAATCCACCCAACAAATGCAGCGCTACCACTTGCGGCCATAGTTTCAGGGTAACCGTCCACATGCCAAAAGCGCCTTGCAGCACAATGAAACCCGCGATGAACAACGGCAACCGCAAAGGCAAACGTTCGCGACGATGGCGAATAGCCGCAATGGCCAAGCCAAAAACTATCAGCCCCAAGGTACCAGCGGCGTATCGATGGATCATTTCTGGCCAGCCTTTGGCAACGTCCACGGGGGTACCGGGGAAACGCGCGTTCGCGATGGCGATGTTGGTTTCGCCTTGGGGCACTGTCAGAAAGCCGTAACAGCCGGGCCAGTCCGGGCAGCCCAGGCCAGCATGTACCAAACGCGTCCATGCCCCCAGCATGATCACAACCACCGCCAGTGCGCAGGCCAATGTGGACCAAGCAACCAGTTTTCGGGCCAAGGCCTCGGTTGAAGTCTGGTTCACCGCATCGCCCTCCCGGTTAGCCAATCTGCGATAACTTCAGCAGTTGCTTGATGTCTTTCAGCATCTGTTTTCCGGTGTGTTCGGTGCCGTAATGCATCATGACATTACCAAAGGGATCAACTAGCAAGATACGGGGCTCTTTGGCTGGATTAACACCCTCCGGCCAGTCCGGCGTGGTGCCTGGCATCAGCGTCAGCCGTTCCATACGTTGATATTCCTGCTCCCAGCGCGCATCCAGCGCTGCGGGCATCGCGCCCAACCAAGCGGCACGGCTGACTCGCGCAGCCTCTTTGCCGAGGGCAATGTTCACTTGCCGCGCCAAGTACAGCAATTGCTCACAATCGTCAGTGCAATTGGACGCTGTCACCAGCATTAACCACTCGGGATCCGTTTTGTCAGAACCAAATCGATCGGCTAACGGCTCCCCAGTATGAGTTTCAAGGCTCAATACCTGTACCGGAACCACCGGCTGCAACAGCTCACCACTGTTCGTGTGACCGGCCGGGTTCAGCCAACCGGTGTAAAACATGATGGTTGCCAGCACCATAGGCCCAAAGCCCACAGCAAACAGCAGAATCGCTGTGCGCCGGCCACGTCGAGTTTGTTCGGGGCTAGGGGTTTCTCGACCACTCATGGAGTCAGCCGTTGTCGTTGTCATGATCGGCTCCTGCCTTTCAGGCTTTCTTTATTGTTATGTCTCGCTACGCCTATAACTCGCTACTACAGTCAATATAGTCAGCACTGCGGCAAGCGCAAACCATTGCACCGCATATCCATAATGAGTTTGTGGTCCCATCACATCCGGCACCCTGTCGGCGCGATAGGCTCCGGGTTGTTTTGGGTCAGAGAGCATGACCGTCATCGGAGCGGGTTCGCGCACGAAGTCGGCAACCTTGGTTTTCGGCAATGCTTGCACTCGTTTCGGCCAACCGGTTTCGGATGAATTTACTTCGGCCAAGACCGGGGGTTCCGGGTACTCCGCCAAACGGCCTTCCAATGTAAGAAGTTCATCAGGGGTTTCAACCATCGGCAACAGGTCTCGGGTTCGCAGGCCCGGCACCCAGCCTCGATTGACCACGACGGCGGGCCCTTCCAGCGGCCGAAATAGCGTTAGCACCTCATAACCGGGCATTCCGTCTCGGGTACGGTTATCCAACAACCAGCTTTGCTTATCGTAAAACCCCGTCAGATAGACCGGCAAACCGGGTTGTAAATCACCCGTCACAACTTCCGCCCAAGGCCTATCGTTCGCTCGTTGTTGCCATACTTGCAACAAAGTTTGCTTTTCATCAGCCCGGTTCAATTGCCAGATGCCCAGACTCAATAGTAGTGGCAGGAGTAACCCGCTGAAAACAAGCAAACGCCAATCAAAATGCCATCGGCGATCTATCAAAACGGCCTACCTATGCTTTGCTATAGTGAAGATAAGGCGAGGGGCTAAACCTCTTCCGCCAATGCCAAAACAATCAATAACAACGGGATCCCCCCATGCTTAAAATCGCCATCGTCATACTGCTGTTTGCCGTCATCGCGAGCTTGTTCAGCGGTCTGTTTTTCTTGATCCACGATGGCGGCAAAACCCGGCGAGTGGTGAACTCCCTGGCGGTCCGGGTTGCCTTAAGCGTAATGTTGCTCGTCCTGTTATTGATCGCGCTCTGGTCCGGTTCGATTACCCTCAACCCGACACCGTAATCGACTCCGGCGCTCAAAGTACGTAAACAAACACGAACAACCCAAGCCACACCACATCCACAAAGTGCCAATACCAAGATGCGGCTTCAAAGCCGAAATGGTTGTCTTCGGTAAAGTGGCCTTTGGAGATTCTGATCAGCATGACCGCCAGCATAATGGTACCCAACAGCACGTGTGCCCCGTGAAACCCGGTCAGCATGTAGAAAGTGCTGCCGTATATTCCGGACTGCAGAGTTAGGTCTAGGTCACTGTAGGCATGGGCATATTCGTATCCCTGTACAAACAAAAACACCACGGCCAGTGCCAACGTCAGACCCAGCCACAATTTCACTTTGGCCCGATTACCGGCTTTAAGCGCATGGTGGGCTATGGTCACCGTAAAAGAAGACGTAACCAGCAAAAGGGTATTCACCAACGGAAGTCCCCAAGGGCCAACGACTTCTTTAGGCCCCCGATAGGCCTCCGGATCCGGGTTATTTACCAAAGGCCAGCTGGCCTGAAAGCCTTCCCAGAGCATGTTGGTGCTGCCTTTGTCCCCCTCGCCACCCAACCAGGGCACGACAAACATTCGAACGTAAAAGAGCGCGCCGAAGAACGCGGCAAAGAACATCACCTCAGAGAAAATGAACCAACTCATGCCCCAACGGAACGAACGGTCCATCTGATCGCTGTACAAGCCAGCCCGGCTTTCACGAATCACACTGCCGAACCAACCGTACAGCATGTAAGCCATAATCAATGCGCCAATCCAGAACATCACCCATGAGCCGGTGGTACTTTCACCTTGATTGCCATTGACCATGATTGATGCGGCACCGTAGAGGGTGACCCCAAGGCCAACGGTGGCGACAATAGGCCACTTACTCTGTTCGGGAACGTAGTAGGTCTGGTGATCCGCCATAGTTCTCTCCGATGGCTTAGCCGTTATTGTTGGTTATTGTGTCTGCCGTTGCAGGGCCAGAAACTTCCACGGGCTTACCCTGATCGTACAGGGTGTAAGACAACGTCAGCTTGGTGATGTGTTCAGGCAACTCTGGGTCCACGATAAAAACCAGCGGCATCTCCACGCTTTCGCCAGCCTCCAGTGGCTGCTGGTTGAAGCAAAAGCACTCGGTCTTGTGGAAATACAGGGTGCCTTCCGAGGGTGACAGGCTGGGCACTGCTTGCCCCACCATGTCATTGCCGGTGGGATTGGCCGCAAAGAACTTCACGGTCATCGGTTCACCGGGGTGGACCATCACACTGCGCACCACTGGCCGGAACTCCCAGCTCATACCGGGGCCATTACTGGCCAGAAACTGAACGGTAACCGTTCGATTCTCATCCACCTGTTCACTGGTTCCCGCTTCATAGCGGCCACTGGTTTTGCCGTTTATTCCGGTGATGTCACAAAACACGTCATACAAAGGAACCAGGGCAAATCCAAACGCGAACATACCCACCACGCCGGTCATGCACCAGGCAATGACCCGGCTGTTACTGCGCTTGCCTTGCTGCTGATCAGCCATGACAAAACTCCCGGTTACTTCACTTCAGGGGGGGTTGTGAAGGTGTGATAAGGAGCAGGCGAGGGCACAGTCCACTCCAGACCTTCTGCTCCATCCCACGGTTTGGCCGGCGCTTTCTCACCGCCCCGGGCACACTTCACTACGATAAACAGGAACAACAATTGAGTGGCGCCAAACATAAAGGCGCCAATGCTCGACACCATATTGAAGTCCGCGAACTGCAGCGCATAATCCGGAATCCGCCGTGGCATGCCCGCCAAACCGAGGAAATGCATGGGGAAGAACGCCAGATTCATGCCCACAAACGACAACCAGAAGTGTGTTTTGGCGAGCGTTTCGTCGTACATGTTGCCGGTCCATTTGGGCAACCAGAAATAAGCGGAGGCAAAGATACCGAAGATAGCGCCCGGCACCAGCACATAGTGGAAGTGCGCCACTACGAAGTAGGTGTCGTGATACTGAAAGTCAGCCGGCGCAATGGCCAGCATCAAACCGGAAAATCCGCCGATCGAGAATAGGATGATAAAGGCCACCGCAAACAACATAGGCGCCTCAAAACTCAGCGAACCCCGGAACATGGTGGTTACCCAGTTGAACACCTTCACCCCGGTGGGTACCGCAATCAACAAAGTTGCGTACATGAAGAACAGCTGCCCCGCCAGCGGAATGCCAACGGTAAACATGTGGTGCGCCCAGACCAAGAACGACAGCAGCGCGATCGCACCGGTGGCGTACACCATCGACGGATAGCCAAACAGCGGCTTGCGGGAAAACGCCGGCACAATATGGGAGATGGCCCCGAACGCCGGCAGGATCATGATGTAAACCTCAGGATGCCCGAAGAACCAGAACACATGCTGGAACAACACCGGATCTCCGCCGCCCGAGGCATCGAAGAAACTGGTGCCGAAGTTAATATCCATCAGCATCATGGTGACCGCGCCTGCCAATACCGGCATCACAGCAATCAACAGAAACGCGGTAATCAACCAGGTCCAGACGAACAACGGCATTTTCATCAGGGTCATGCCCGGCGCACGCAGGTTCAGGATGGTGGCGATTACGTTGATGGCACCCATGATGGATGACACGCCCATAATGTGGATGGCGAAAATGAAGAAGGTGGTGCTTGGTGGCCCGTAGGTGGTGGACAACGGCGCATAGAAGGTCCAGCCGAAGTTGGGTGCGCCGCCTTCCATAAACAGTGTGGATACCAGGATCAGGAAGGCACAGGGCAGCAGCCAGAAACTCCAGTTATTCATCCGTGGCAACGCCATATCGGGCGCACCAATCATCAGCGGCAACATCCAGTTAGCCAAACCTACGAACGCAGGCATGACCGCACCGAACACCATAATCAGCCCATGCATGGTGGTCATTTGATTAAAAAACTCGGGCTGAACAATCTGCAAACCCGGCTGGAACAATTCCGCCCGTATGACCATCGCCATGCTGCCACCCAGCAGGAACATAGCAAAGCTGAAAATCAGGTACATAGACCCGATGTCTTTATGGTTGGTGGTCAACAACCAACGGCTGATGCCTTTGGCTGGGCCGTGGTGATGTTCCTGGTTGTGGGTATCTGCAACCGCACTCATGAAAACCCCCGTTACCGCCGTTTTTTATGGCTGGTGATTGTTGTTATCTGGCGTCAACTACTCTTTATTCTTGAAATCGAAGATCTCTTTCGGCGTGACCATCTCACCGGTGTTGTTACCCCACGCGTTCCGCTCGTAGGTAATCACAGCCGCCAGGTCGACCTCGCTCAACTGCCCACCAAAAGCCTGCATTGCGGTGCCAGAGACGCCGTTCACCACAATATCGATGTGGGCCGCCATATCGCCAGTAGCAATCGGGCTACCCTTCAACGCCGGGAAGGCCGGGGGCATACCCGCCCCGTCTGGCTGGTGACAGCTCGCACAGGCACTGGCATAGGCTTTCTCGCCACGCACCATCAGCTCATCCAAGGTCCAATCTTTTTGGGTAAGCTGCCGCTCCGCTTCGGCGGCCTCTTTTTGCTCTGCCACCCAAGCAACATATTCCTCTTCAGGTACGGCCTCGACCACCACAGGCATGAAGCCATGGTCCTTGCCGCACAGCTCCGTGCACTGCCCACGGTAAATCCCGGGTTCGTCCACTCGGGTCCAGGTTTCATTGATAAAGCCCGGAATAGCGTCTTTCTTCACGCCAAATTCGGGCACCCACCAGGAGTGGATGACATCGTTAGCGGTCAACAGAAAACGAACCTTCTTACCAACCGGAATGACCAGCGGCTTATCGACCTCCAGCAGATAGTTTTCTCCCTTCGCCTGACGGTTCTCAATCTGATCACGAGGAGTCGACAAGCTGGAGAAATAACCGAAGTCGTCATTGATATACTCATACTGCCAGCGCCATTGATACCCGGTGATCTTGATATCGACCTCGGATTCTGTGGTGTCGTACATTTCGATGAGGGTAGCCGTGGCTGGCACCGCCATAGCGACCAGAATCGCGAACGGAATGGCGGTCCAGAGTACTTCCACCAACGTGTTTTCATGGAAGTTGGCCGCTTTATAGCCCTGCGACTTGCGGTGGGCAAAGATCGACCAAAACATGACCCCGAACACCACCACACCGATGGCAACGCAGATCCATAAAATGGTCATGTGAAGGCTGAAAATCTGATTGCTGGTACCGGTTACACCCGGCGTCATATTCATGGTCCAGTCGGCCATGACAACAGTCGGAAGCAACAGACCAGTAACTAGGGCAAGTGCCCGCTTGGCATGCACGCGCATACTGTGTCTCCACAGAGTGTTATTCTTGTCGGATTTTGCGTCATCCCTCAGCGGTTCGTTCTAATGCTCGCAACACCAGAACATCCGCGAGTGAAAGCCTGCTTATGGATACATCGATAATCAGTGTAGACACTGATTAGCAAAACACTAAAAATCCCATTAAACCTAAATGAGATAAATGGCCCGTTTTAATGAGAAATTTGCATAAAAAGATCTTCAGCCCAACGGACCATCGCCTTTGGCTGCTTGCCTGGCCGCTGATGCTGACGAACCTCACGGTGCCACTTCTGGGGTTGGTGGATACCGCCGTGCTGGGCCATCTGGATAACCCGGAGTATCTCGGCGCAGTTGCTGTTGGCGCGAACCTGTTCAGTATTTTGTACTGGACCTTCGGTTTTATGCGCATGGGGACCACCGGGCTCGCCGCCCAAGCTTGGGGCCAACAGGATTCCTTCGCCCAAGTTGCGCTGTTGGTGCGCTCATTAATGCTTGCGGTAGGCATAGGCCTGTTACTGATTCTGTTTCATCAGCCTCTGATCACCCTTGGTTTGCATTTGATGAACCCGAGCCCTTCTGTGGCGGAGCTGGCGGCTGAGTATGCCTCGATTCGTATCTGGAGCGCCCCCGCGGTTCTGTGCCAATACACGTTAGTGGGTTGGCTGATTGGTACCCAGTATCCCCGGGGCCCAATGGTGATGCTGATCATAGCCAACGGCATCAACATAGCACTGGATATTTTCTTCGTGACTGTCTTGGGCTGGAACAGCCGTGGCGTTGCCATGGCCACCGTTCTGGCCGAGTACGGCGCCACCGCGATCGGTTTCGTCATCGTGCTCAAGCGCATGCCCGAGGGTCAAACGCTGACCAAGGAGCTGTTCGGACAAATTTCCGATTATTTACGCATTCTTCAGGTCAATCGTTTCATTATGGTGCGCACCATCGCTTTACTGCTGGTGCTAGCCTTTTTCACCGCGCAGGGAGCCCGGCAAGGAGACATTATTCTTGCCGCCAATGCGGTCTTGATCACCTTCCTACTGGTTATCTCCAACGCGCTCGATGGTTTTGCCAATGCCGCCGAAGCATTGATCGGCGAAGCCATTGGCAAAAACAGCAAAGATCAGTTTAAAACCGTATTCAGCAGCGCCCTACGCTGGTCGATATGGGGTGCACTGCTACTTACGATTGCGTTCGTGCTTGGCGGTCGTTGGTTGATCAGTTTGCTGACTGACATTGAGGGAGTGCAGTTCACAGCTTGGCAGTATCTACCTTGGCTTTGGTTACTGCCTTTCGCCGCAGTCTGGGGATTCCTTCTGGATGGCGTCTTTATCGGCGCTACCCGCACCCGGGAGATGCAAAACACGATGTTGTTTTCAGCACTCGTGGTGTTTCTTCCGATTTGGTGGCTAACAACCGGCTGGGGCAATCACGGTTTGTGGCTGTCACTGATCAGCCTGATGCTGGCCCGAGCCGCCAGCATGGGCTGGCTATGCTGGCAGTACACGCGCCACGATCTCTGGTTTCGATCTCAATAAGCCAAAATCGAACGTCCGCAGTTGTAACGTTATTTAACACTCGGCGGCAGCAACCTCGAGAATTTTGGCTACAATAACCAGAAATGGCAGGCATGTCGTGGCGGCCAGCCACCCCATCACCTGCTTCCGGTTGCTCTTAGTAAAACCAAGGAGGGGCCTTGCGACCTCAACTCGTACACAAAGCGGCGTCTCCTGCAATGACACCACAAGCAGTACTCGAGATTATTGCTCAGGCTCGACGAAAAGAAGCTCGTTCCGGCCAGTTTCTGCGCCAGATGAAGGAAAAAGTGGCCCGGTTACCGGCGTCGATTGTGGTGGGGGGGGCGAACCCTGCTACCAGCCTGTTCCAGTTCGCCATCGAATACATCGAAATGGCCCCTCGTTTGATCGAATGCGTAGACGCATGCGCTCAGGAAGCCGGCATCAGAGAACTGTTCAAACCGTTCATCGCCGGCGCGGCCCAATACTTCACCCAGCCTTCGGTTTTACTGGTTCAGTACGACGGTTTGGATGGGCTGCTCATCCGCGCCTACATGTGCCATCGTCTGATGGAGGAGATGCACGACAACAACCGTTCTATTCGTGCCAGCGAACTCATCGACCTGGAGGCCACCCGGGCCAACTTGCTGGTCCATGAGTTAATTGGCGAACCCTTTGCGAATGAACTCGATGATGCCATTACCATCACGGTACTTCAGATTGCCGGAACGCCCGATTACTACAGCCTTGATCTCGAACCTTTCGTAAATCAGGTCAACAACCGTGCCTGGGACTGGATGCGCCAATTTTGGGAGCACCTGCTGGATCGAAACCACATTCAGTTTTCACTCAGACCAGGTATGCTTTAACCCTCCGGGAATGATCCAGTCCTCGCTTTACTCCGCTGCTTCCTGACTACTCAGCAACACGCTAAACTAAGCGCGCAACTTACCTTACTGGTTGAAATAATTAAGGAGATACACTGTCGTGTTGGACAATGCAGACTTGGGAAAACTGATTATTCGACTCACTCTTGGCGGCCTTCTGCTATTCCACGGGGTGTCTAAGTTGCTCAACGGCGTTGGCTTTATCGAAGGCCAGTTAGCCAGCCACAACCTACCGACCATCTTGGCGTATGGCGTTTACATCGGTGAAATTCTTGCACCCTTGATGATTATTCTGGGTTACCAGACTCGTATCGGTGCGCTCATCGTTGTCTTCAACATGATTGTGGCCATCGCGCTGGTGCACAGCCATCAACTTCTTTCTCTCGGAAGCAATGGCGGCTGGTCATTAGAACTGCAAGGCTTTTTCTTATTCTCGGCTTTAGCGCTCATCTTCCTCGGCCCGGGCCGATACAAACTGAAAAACTGAGCATCAATCAACGGTGGTTGTCTGGCTATCACGCCAGACCACTACCCGGTTTCGACCTGTATTTTTGGCTCGGTAAAGCGCTTCATCCGCGCGCCGTATCATCTCTTGCGGGTCGGTATGTTGGCTCGCCAGAAGGGTCGCAACCCCGAGACTGATGGTAAGATTTACCGAAATTTTATCGCCACCCGATTCCACCGAAGAACGTTCAACCGCCACCCTCAGACGCTCCGCAACAATCGCAGCACCCTCGCTATCAGTGGTTGGCAGTAGTACCGCAAACTCCTCTCCGCCGTACCGGGCAAGCAGATCAATAGAACGCTGCACTTCGTTATCGATGGCATGGGCGACCGCGACCAGGCAATCGTCTCCGGTTAGGTGGCCCAAGGAGTCATTCACTTTTTTGAAGTGATCGACATCCAGCATTATCAGGCTCAGTTCCTGACCATGACGCACGGCCCGCTGCCATTCCTCATTCAATTTCTCGTCAAAACGACGACGATTGGCAACACCGGTCAGACCATCGGTCAAACTCGCCGCTTTAAGCAACTCATTGGCACTTTGCAGCTCCTCAGTCCGTGCCTGAACCCTGCTCTCCAGCATTAGATTAGCTTCGCGCTGAACCGCCAACGCATGATCCTGGGCTTCCTGACGCTTCTCGCGCTCAATGTTGATTCGGTAGGCCAAAGCAAAAGACAACAACACCGCTTCAATCGCAACCCCGGCTTGCGGAGCCATTTCCGTAAACAAACTCCGGGGCACTAGCCCTAACTTGCTGGTGGCCAACGCCAAATGTCCCACTAACAGAGGCGTCCAGGCTAGAACATAGTAACCCGCCAGCGCCTGCCCTCGACGCCAGAGCCGCAGCGCCACCAACCAAACCACTGGTGTGCCGATAGCTGCCAACGCGCTCACCAGTACAATCCCGGAGTGATACGACACAAAAGTGCTGTACCCAATGAATACGAACGCCAGCACTCGAAACACCCAAAACAGGCGATAGCTGGTCGGACTGAATTGCCTTAACGCCAAAAACTTGATGGTGAAGGTGAGCGCGAAAATTAAAGCGGCCCCCACGAGCGGAGCGGTTACGAATTGATTCAACCACGGCATGTTTGGCCACAACCACTGGAACAAAAGGCCATTAAAGTTCAGCTGAACCAAGCTCGTGGTGAGTACGGTCGCCACGTACCACAAGTAGGTTGTGTCACGGACCATCGCGAACAAAAAGAAGTTATACAAAACCAGCGCTAAAACGACACCAACAAACATGGCTTGCCAACCAAACGACGCTTGTTCCTTCGCCAGAAAATCCGCAGAGGGCATTACTGAGACCGGTATCTGAGCTGAGCCATTCGTGTGCACACGCACCCAAGCGGTTAACGGTTTGGTAGAGGTGGGGACCAAAAACACAAAGTTACGGTGAACAATCGGGCGACTGTCGAATGGAAGCGTGTCACCCGTGTGATGGGTTTCAATCACTTGCCCGGCAACCGTCCAGTAAACAGACACTTCATCCAGCAGCGGATAGCCGATGTCCAGAAGCCGGTTGCGCTTAACCACAGGCAAAGAGACTTTCAACCAATAATCACTGTCGCTGAAGCCTTGGTTGAAAGTTTCATCAGCAGACACTGATTGCCACTGATTCGAAGATACGGTTCGCACTTCATCTAGAGACAGCTCACCATAGGGCACTTCTAACCATTGAAAAGCCATGTTGCCCGACAGAGCTGCTGGGCTAATCAGATACAGTAAAATAAATAGAATAGCTCTCACAAGACGTCTACCATTGCTCATCGGCCGGCTGAAAATTCTGGTTCGACTGGCTGGACGTTACGCACACACTGAGCATAGCTCACTTCGCACGGGGCAACACTATGAGCCGATCGCCGCAAACTATTACACCGGGCCGCTACCGCCACTATAAGGGCCGGGATTACGAGGTCATTGGCTTGGCCCAACACAGCGAAACCGAAGAGTCGCTTGTGGTCTACCGTTGCTTATACGGCGACCACAGTTTATGGGTGCGGCCGCTCAGTATGTTTCGTGAAACCGTTCAGGTTGCTGGGGAAGACGTACCTCGGTTTGCCCGGTTAGACTCCAACGATTAGTTACATAAGCACTTTGACTGACACGGCCATTTCCTGCACATTAGCCCACTTTTCGTACCGCTGGTGCCTTGAAGGTGCCAGCTCACCTTCAGTTTTTAGCCGGAGTTTGCCATGAATGCCGTTGTTGCCGCGGTACTGATCATGCTCGTACTGAGCTTGTGCCGTATCCACGTTGTTGTTGCCCTGATTGTCGGCGCCATATCTGGCGGCCTTGTCGCAGGGATGTCTTTAGAATCCACGATTGATGCCTTTAACGCCGGTTTGGGCGGCGGCGCAACTGTAGCTTTATCATACGCTACCTTGGGTGCCTTCGCTGTTGCTATCGGCAAATCCGGGCTGGCCCACGCATTGGCTGACAAGGCTTTGGCGCTGGTCGGAAAACAGGACGAAGGCGGCGCAGCAACCGGCATACGTTTCATGATTATCGGCCTGCTGGTCGCGGTTGCGATGTCTTCCCAGAACATCCTGCCCATCCACATTGCCTTTATCCCACTGGTTGTCCCGCCGCTGCTGTATGTGATGGCCAAACTCCACATGGACCGCCGCCTGGTGGCCTGTGCACTGACCTTCGGTTTGATCACCCCGTACATGTTCCTTCCGGTGGGCTTCGGTGGCATTTACCTGAATGAAATACTGTTGGCGAACGTAGCAGACAACGGTGTCGATGCTAGTGAATTAAATGTTATGTCTGCCATGGCTTTACCCGCTTTGGGCATGCTGGTGGGACTGTTGATCGCGGTGTTCTTCAGCTACCGCGGCGGTCGTGGCTACGACCTAGAACTGATCAGCCAAACCGAACGGGTGGATGTGAAATACAGCCCGAAAACGTTGATCATGGCACTGATTGCCATCGTGGTGGCTTTCGTGGTTCAGCTGTGGCTGGGCTCTATGATCCTGGGCGCGCTGGCAGGTTTCGTTTTGTTCAACTTGTCGGGCGTTGTTAAATGGCAGGAAGCGGATGACTTGTTCACCGAAGGCATGAAGATGCTGGCGATGATCGGTTTCATCATGATCGCTGCCAACGGCTTTGCGGAAGTAATGCGGGAAACCGGTGATATTGCCAATCTGGTCGAAGGCTCGGTTGCCGCCATTGGTGAGAATAAGCCACTCGCAGCCTTGTTGATGCTAGTGGTGGGCTTGCTGATTACCATGGGTATTGGTTCGTCGTTCTCCACCATTCCCATCATCGCGGCGTTGTACGTTCCGCTGGCACTGCAAATGGGCTTCAGCCCGTTGGCCATTGTTGCCTTGGTAGGCACCGCCGGTGCTCTGGGTGATGCTGGCTCCCCGGCTTCTGACTCTACCCTTGGGCCGACAGCTGGTCTGAACGTAGACGGTCAGCACAACCACATTTGGGATACGGTTGTTCCTACCTTCCTGCACTACAACCTGCCACTACTTGGCTTTGGGTGGTTGGCGGCTATGGTTCTTTAACCTTTTTCGTAGCCTGCCTTTGTAGCCTGCTTTTTTGCGGGGTGGTTCGGGAGAGGGGGCCAAAACTATCAGGAAAACCACGTTTTCCGTTTTGGCCCCCTCTCCCGAACCCCGACCATCCCCCAAACAACCAGGCTACAAAGCCAGTAGCCCAAGCAAGTCAGTCCTCGGAACCAGCCTTAAAAAACACCACCTGCTTAACGGTATGGTCGTCCTCATTGCCCCGCGTATTCACCCGGGTTTCAATTTCAGGTGCCGCTGGCTGCTCAACCTCAGACAAGGCATCGGTATAACCACAAGCCACGCACTCGCGCACCTGATCGCCTTTGTCATCCGTGAACATCGTAATTTTGTCCATCTCCGCACAGCGCGGACAAATCGCACCGGCGATAAAACGCTTTGGACTCGGCATAACTCAACTCCAGATTAACCAGCTGGCCGCATCAGCACGGCCAGCTTTCATTGTATCAGGCGACTTCGCCAGTGATGCCGGATTGTTCCAATAACGCATCCACCTGTGGTTCGCGGCCCCGGAAGGCTTTGAACAGTTCCATGGGCTCCTGCGAGCCGCCTTTTTCCAGAATGTTCTGCAAAAACGCCTTACCGGTTTCTGGATCGAAGATGCCTTTTTCCTCGAACAGTGAGAAGGCATCCGCCGCCAGAACCTCGGCCCATTTGTAGCTGTAGTAACCCGCTGCGTAACCACCCGCGAAGATGTGAGAGAAACCGTTCGGGAAGCGGTTGAACTCCGGCGCCTGAACCACGGCTATGTCTTCACGTACCTTCCGGTGCATATCGAGCGGGTTAGTGGGGGCTTCATCAGTGAATTCCGCATGCAGGCGGAAATCAAACAACGAAAACTCCAACTGCCGCACCATGCCCATGCCGGACTGGAAGTTCTTCGCCGCCAGCAGTTTCTGCAGCAGGTCTTCCGGCAGTGGTTCTCCGGTTTCGTGGTGGCTGGCAATCAGCGCCAGAGATTCCGGGTTCCAGCACCAGTTTTCCAGGAACTGGGACGGTAGCTCAACGGCATCCCACGCCACGCCGTTGATGCCGGAGACATCCATCACCTCAACCTGCGTCAGCATGTGATGCAGGCCATGACCGAACTCGTGGAAGAGGGTAGTCACTTCATCGTGGGTCAGCAGCGACGGTTTACCATCTACCGGCGGGGTGAAGTTACAGGTCAGGAAGGCAACCGGCAGCTGCAACTGGCCGCGCATATTGCGCCAGCGTACCCGGCAATCAGCCATCCAGGCTCCGCCTCGCTTGCCTTGGCGGGCGAAGAGGTCCAGGTAGAACCAGGCAATCGGCTCGCCGTTGCGGCTGATGCAATAAGCCGTAGCCTCTTCGTGCCAGGTTTCGACCTCGGCTTTTTCTTCGATTTGCACTCCAAACAACTTTTCCGCTACCCGGAACAGGCCTGGCACCACTTTATCCACAGGGAACCAGGGACGCAGGGTCTCGGGGGATATGTCGTAGCGTTTCTGGCGCAGCTTTTCACTGTAATAGCCTACGTCCCAAGCTTGCAGGTCGTCGACACCGTGCTCGTCTTTGGCAAATGCCTTCAGCTCGGCGAACTCTTTCTCGGCTTGGGGCTTGGACTTCTCCGCCAGCTGGCTCAGGAATTCCAGCACCTCATCCACACCGCGGGCCATCTTGGTAGCCAATGAACGCTCGGCGTAGTTGTTAAAGCCCAACAGCTGCGCCAACGCGTGGCGGCGTTTAAGAATCTCGGCCATCACCGGGGTGTTGTCCCAAGTACCGGCATCCGGGCCTTGATCCGACGCGCGGGTCACAAAGGCTTCGTATACTTCCCGACGCAGTTCGCGGTTATCGCAGTAGGTCATCACCGGATAAAAGCTGGGGAAATCCAGAGTGATGACATAGCCGTCCAACTCTTTTTGGCGAGCGGCCTGTTGGGCACCGTCGATGGCGCTTTCCGGCACACCGGATAATTCGCTGACATCGGTAATCTGCTTGAACCAGTTCTGGGTAGCATCCAACACGTTGTCACTGAACTTGTTGGAGAGCTCTGCCAATTCGCGGGACAAGTCCGCGTAACGCTTCTTCTTGTCCTCCGGCAGGTCAACACCGCCCAGATGGAAATCGCGCAGGGTGTTTTCGATGGACTTGCGCTGGGCTTCACTGAGGTTCTGGTAATCGTCCCGGGCGGCCAGTTTCTTATAGGCATTGCACAGGGCTTCGTTCTGGCTGATTTCAGTACTGTACTCGGTCAGTTTTTCCAGACAGTTTTTGTATACCTTGCGCAGGTCGTCGTTGTTCATCACACCGTTTAAATGAGAAATCACCGACCAGGCATTGCTCAAAGCGTTTTCCATCGCCTGCATAGGCTGCACCAACGTATCCCAGGTGGGATCGTCCTGTTCAGCCAGCGCTTGGATCTTCATCCGATTCGTGCTGAGAATCTGGTCAATCGCCGTTTCCATGTGCTCGGTGCGAATGTGCTCGAACTTCGGCAGCAGATCGTCAGTCAGTAGCGGGTTATTCATAGGTCCCCTTCTCAGCTATTCCAGTTTAAGGTATTTTCAGGCAACTCCAATGCTTGGGGGAGTCTTTGGGAGGTAGGCTTTTCAAAAATGTGCGTAGCCATGGATGGCGGAGCAGAAGCGCCACATGGATGTGCCGCAGGAGCGTTTTTTGGAAAGCCTACCTCCCAAAGACTCCTTCGCCTCAATTCGAGGCCTGTAAAAGGTATATGTAATGGCGAATGTACGAACTCACAAGGGTAGCACACCAAAATTTGGTAAAAGTACCTGGGTAGACGAGAGTGCCGTGGTGATCGGCGATGTGGAAATGGGCGACGATTGCTCAGTCTGGCCGATGACGGTGATCCGCGGTGACATGCACAAAATCCGCATTGGCGATCGCTGCAGTATTCAGGACGGGTCGGTTTTGCACATCACCCACGCCAGTGATTTCAA
The DNA here is from genome assembly GCF_019916045.1 of Marinobacter sp. AL4B. Classification (NCBI taxonomy): domain Bacteria; kingdom Pseudomonadati; phylum Pseudomonadota; class Gammaproteobacteria; order Pseudomonadales; family Marinobacteraceae; genus Marinobacter; species Marinobacter sp. AL4B. The sequence continues at coordinate 922,135 of NZ_JAILWZ010000013.1, read as the reverse complement.
CCCAGGTGGCTGGCCGCTGATTCTCGGTGACGATGTCACCGTCGGTCACAAAGCGCTGCTTCACGGTTGCACCATTGGCAGTCGAGTGCTGGTCGGCATGGGCTGCACCGTCATGGACGGGGCCATCGTTGAAGACGAGGTGATCATCGGAGCAGGAACACTGGTACCGCCGGGCAAGCGGCTTGAGTCCGGTTACCTCTATGTCGGCTCACCCTGTAAACAAGCGCGAGCGTTGAGCGACAAAGAGAAAACCTTCTTCAAGTACACCGCTGCCAACTACGTGAAGCTGAAGAACGAATACCTCGACGCTTCAGAATAACTTCAGCCGGAACTCAGTTTCCGGCTGGCGTTTTGGCGCCGGCGTTTTCTAAAGCGCGGGCGTAATCGCCGCTGCGGCCATGCTGGGAGATGCGATCCAGCATGGTTTCACCGTGCTCGTCGGTGGCATCCAGATTACGGCCAGCAGCGACAAAGAATCCGACGAAACGCTCGAAATCCTCGGCACGCATGGCTTCATAGGCACGCAGTAGGACGAAGTGATCCGCCTGCAACGTTTTGTCATAGGGCTCCAGATCCAGGAAGCTTTTAACGCGCTCGTCATTCCACAATTCATCAAGGACTTTCGGTTTATCCGGTCCGCTCATTGATCTTACTCCCCATGGGTTCCAAGTATTAAGGCTGCACAGTATAAGGCTTTGAAACTGTGTCAGTTATATGAAAGTACTATGAGGATCTACGCTGCAAGCATAAGGCTGCGCATGTCAGGGTAGAATTTCGACCGGAAGATCTGCCACCGCTTCGTTCGTCTCACATTCGGGATTTCGGATGGATATCTCCACTCGGCGGTTCAAGGCCCTGTTTTCCGGGCTGTCATTCGCTGCCAACGGGCGGGTTTCAGCTCGCCCGGCTGCCATTACCCGGTCTGCGGGAATTTGCCGATTCATCACCAACTCATGCACCACCGATACGGCCCGTGCCGCGGAAAGGTCCCAGTTAGAGCGGTATTTACTGCTGGAAATAGGGCGGTCGTCGGAATGGCCAGATACCACCACATCACCCTCGCAACCGGCTAAAACCGTCACTACTCGCTCAAGGATCGGAATCATACTGGGCTTAATCGCCGCTTCCCCTGACCGAAACGTCGCTTCCTCGGCAAAGCGGATAACCACCTGATCTTCGTCGTAGTTCACTTGTAACGTACCGGCCGCCGCTTCCGGTTCCAGCTCTCGCACCAGTCTGGAACTCAAATCCAGAACACCACCCGGAATCTTGCGAATTTCCGGCTGCTCCGATCGTTCGTCAATAAAGTCAGGCTGGTCTTGCAAGTTATCTGACGGTTCGGGCAGCGACACCGTGTCGGATTCCACCAAGGTGATCGGCGAACCGCCAATACCTTCACCGATAACGTTTTGCGAACCGAACGCTACCGACATGGAGTTCGCCATCGCTTTGTACTTTTCCACGTCCATTTCGGCAAACGACAACAGCAAGATAAAGAAGGTCAACAGCAAGGTAGCTAGATCAGCAAAGGTGACAATCCAGTCTGGCGCACCGTTTTTGGCTTTTTGCCGTTTACGTGGCCGGGGCAGCAACAAACCTTATGCCTCCTTTTCAGGCGCAAGATCGGTTCGATGCTCGGGGGGCAAGTAGGAAGCCAGAAACTCGGTCATCACCCTTGGGTTTTCACCCCGCATAATGCTTTTGATCGAGGTGATGATCAGCAATTGGTTTCGAGCGTCGTCTTCGGCTTTCAGCTGCAACTTTTCCGCTAAGGGCAGGGCAATCAACTGGGCCAGAAAAGCTCCGTACAGGGTGGTCAGAAGAGCGATGGCCATGGCGGGCCCGATGGTGGAAGGGTCATCAAGAGTATTCAACATCTGCACCAAGCCGATCAGGGTGCCCAGCATGCCGATCGCAGGTGCAGATTCACCAATACCGCGGAACACCCGCTCAGCCACTTCGTAACGCTCGGCAATTTGCTGGCTTTCCTGCAGCAAGGCTTCTTCAACCAATTCCGGTGGGTGACCATCAACGCACAGGGTAATGGCTTTCTTTAAAAACTCATCGCTGGCTTCGTGCTCTTCGAGACCCAGAATACCTTCTTTTCGCACCATTCGCCCGAGCTCGCCCACTTCGAGAATTAACGAAGATGGACGGGGAAGACGATCGGTGAACACCGTTTTCGCCGCCAGCCGGAATGCACTGGCAACGGTGGGCAACCGGAACTTGATCAACGTAACCGCGAAGGTGCCGCCCAGCACGATCGCAAGGCCTGGCAAGTTTAAGAAGGTCATGATCGAGGCATTTGCCAGCATGGCAAGCACAACGATAACAACTCCGGCTAGCAGCCCTACCAACGTCAGAATATCCATGACCTTCCCTTTTGGCCGAGGTTATCCAACCCGGCTCAGTCGTTTCTCAGTTCGTCCACAACCGGAGCGGTTTCCGGACGGACACCCCGCCACACCTGAAACGCTTCAGCCGCTTGCTCGATCAGCATGCCCAACCCGTCGTACACCCGCTGCGCTCCGTTATCCAGCGCCCACTGATTGAACGTGGTGGTTTGCAGAGAGTACATCATGTCGTACACCACCGTATCCGGCCCGATCACATTCCCGGAGATCGGCGGCAGATCACCCTGCAAACTGGCGCTGGTGCCGTTGATAATGACATCGAACGGCTGTGCCGGCTGCTCGAAACCGCAGGCTGACAACTCAGCGTCGGCGGCCTCGTCGGCAAACAAACGGACCAATGCTTCGGCCTTGGCGACGGTTCGGTTGGCGAGGGTCAACGCTGCAGGCTGTTCCGCCAGGATCGGACCCAATACGCCCCGTACGGCACCACCCGCGCCCAGCACAAGAATGCGCACGCCTTTGAGCGGTACGTTCTGGTTATCGCGCAAATCGCGAACAATACCGACACCATCTGTGTTATCGGCCACAAGATCATTTTCTTGATCTAGGTACAGCGTATTGGCCGCTCCGGCCTTTTCTGCTCTGGGCGTTCTGTGCTCGGCGAGGGCCCACGCCTCCTCCTTAAACGGCACAGTCACGTTCAGGCCTTTGCCGCCGCCTTCAAAGAATCGTTTTACAGTTCCGGTGAAATCGTCCAGCGGCGCCTGAATGGCGGTGTACTCCACCGGCTCACCGGTTTGTTGGGCAAACAAGCTGTGAATCCGGGGCGACTTGCTATGGTTAATGGGATTTCCAATGACCGCGTAGAGTTCATTGTTCATCCAGACCCTCCAACCAATTTCGGTCCGTGAGGAAGTAATCCGTCAGCCGGGCCTCTTCGCTGCCGGGCTCCGGTTGGCGGCTGTAATCCCAACGCACCATCGGCGGCAACGACATCAGAATGGATTCGGTCCGGCCACCCGATTGCAAGCCAAACAGCGTGCCACGGTCATACACCAGGTTAAATTCCACGTAACGACCACGGCGATATAGCTGGAAATCGCGTTCACGCTCGCCCCAGGCATGACCCACCCGTCGCTGCACGATAGGCTCGTAGGCTTCAATGTAACTGTCGCCCACGGATTGCATAAAGGCAAAATCCCGCTCGAAGTCCCCGGTGTTGTGATCATCAAAGAACAGGCCGCCGACACCGCGAGGTTCCTGTCGGTGTTTCAAATAGAAGTACTCGTCGCACCAAGTTTTGAAGCGCGAGTAGACGTCGTCACCAAAGGGTTCACAAGCACTGCGCGCGGTGCGATGCCAATGCACGCAGTCTTCGTCGAAACCGTAGTAAGGGGTCAGGTCGTAGCCGCCCCCGAACCAATACACCGGTTCGCCTTTTTCAGGTGTGGCAATGAAAAAACGAACGTTGGCGTGCGAGGTCGGAACATAAGGGTTCTCCGGGTGCATCACCAGAGATACCCCCATCGCCTGCCAAGGTGCACCGGCCAAGTGAGGACGATGCGCTGTGGCCGAGGGTGGCATGGTGGCGCCCATCACGTGGGAGAAATTCACGCCGCCCTTTTCAAACACCTTGCCCTCAGAAATCACTCGGCTGATACCGCCACCGCCTTCGGGGCGCTCCCAGCTGTCCTCGATGAAAGAAGCCTGACCATCCAACGCGTCCAAACGCTGGCAAATACGATCCTGAAGGCCCAGTAAATACGCTTTAACGACCTGAGAATCCGGCTGTTGTGACATGCTTGCTCCTAACGAAACTGTTTTCCGGTGAGGATATCAATAATGCGGCTGGGCTTACGGTTGCCCCCGAGTGCGCCCGGTATCACTCGGTCGAGTTCCTTTCCAAAATAACGCCGTGCCTGCCAAATGTTGCGCGCTGGAGCGCGTCCTGCTGGGTTACATGAGGTTGAAACCAGTGGCATTCCGGCCGCTTCACACAGGTCCTGCACCAAGGAATGATCAGACACCCGAACGGCGATGGTGCTGTGTTGTCCCCGCACCCATTCGGGAATTTGCTCTAGTACATCCGGAATCAAGCAGGTGATGGGCCCGGGCCAGTGTTGCTCGGCTTCCCATTGCAACACTCGAGGCAAAGGGTCCAAAAGAAACCGCACCTGATCAATGGACGATGCCACCAGAATCATGCCCTTTGCCATCGGCCGCTGTTTCAGCTCTAAGATGCGTTCTACCGCCTGTTGATTCCAAGGGTCACACCCCAACCCCCATACCGCTTCAGTGGGGTAAGCAATTACTCCGCCGGACAACACGGTGCGGCGGGCACAGTGCAGTTGCCAGGCATTCAAGGACGACGTTGGCGACATAAAGAAATCGTACAACCTGCTTGATCAGATAATGGAAATGCACCGTTTAGCCTCGCCGCAAGTACCCGCCCGGGGCGGAACACGCCAAACCTTCCAATTCAAGAAGCAAAAGCGACTGCATCAACTGATCGGCCGGTAATCCGGTGGCAAGGCTCAGTGCATCGGTAGACTGTGGATCATACCCCAAAGCCTCGAATACCGCGATTTCCCGGCCATCCAGATCCAATTTTTTAACCGGACTGGCAACCTCCGGCGCGGGCGTTTCCTGCATCGACCACCAGGTGCCTAACTCTTCCAGCACATCATCCGCGGTTTCGACCAGTCGCGCTCCTTGCTTGATCAGTTGATGACAGCCTTTTGCGACCGCGCTGTGAATGGAACCGGGAATCGCGAATACCTCACGGCCTTGCTCAAGAGCGGTTCTCGCCGTAATTAACGAGCCACTTTTCAAACTTGCCTCTACCACCAGTACGCCACGACTCAAGCCACTGATAATTCGGTTTCGCTGCGGGAAATAGGCGGCCCGTGCCTGGGTGCCCGGCGGGTACTCCGACACAATCAACCCGTTATCCACGATTCGGTGCGCCAGTTTACGATGCTGCGCCGGGTAAAGCCGATCCAGACCACAACCCACCACAGCAATGGTCGGGTGTCCGGCATCCAGCGCCCCGGCATGGGCTGCTCCGTCAATGCCCAGCGCCAAGCCACTGGTGATCAGCAAGCCGCGCTTGCTCAGTTCCGCGGCAAATTGCCGGGCGTGATCCAAGCCTTGCCGAGTGGCATTGCGACTGCCGACTACGCCAATCTGATCTTGCAACAACAACCGGCTATCGCCCAACAAATAAAGCACCAGCGGCGCACTGTGTATCTGCCGCAGCGCCTCCGGGAAATCGGGATGACTCTGGCCAATGATCTCAATGCCATACTGCAAGCACGCTTGATGAATCCAGAGCGCGTGCTGGATTTTGGGATGATGAACATCCCTCGCTTGCCAGGCATGCACCAGCTCAATGGCTTCGGCACCCATACCCAACGCTTTGAGGGTCGCGGTATTCAGATCGAGGGCATCAATCAGACTGGGGGTATTGGCTTGCACGCGTTCACGAACTCGCACCCCAAACCGGGGAAGAAGCGAAAGCACCAGCCAGCGGCCGGTTTCAGACTGCAGAAATTCCTGTTCCGACATTTTTCATCCTTGAAAACAATAATGGCCGGGCGCTCCAGCCCAGCCATTCAATGGTACTGCTTACCATCACGCGCAGCCTGTATGCGCTGCGCAGATAGTGAAATATCAGGGGTTAACGACCTTGTCACCCACCGACAGCGAACGGGTTGCTTTCAAAACCAAACCGTAGCTCATCTTCTCGTAAACCTGGAACACCATCAGCAGGCCGGCCCGCTCGGAGGGCAGTTCAATGGTTTCGCCGGTAATGGGATCACGAACCCGGTTGCCGGCTTTCAGCACCGCCAGCACATTACCTGCCTTCATGCCTTCACGGGCTCCGCGGTTAATGGCCACTACATTGTACTGGCCAATTTGGTTAACGCCGCCATCGACCGAAATCATCTTACCTTCAATCTCATCATCGGGTGAGCTAGGCATAAAATTAGTGGTCAATCGACGGTCTTCACTCACCAGCAAGCGGTCGCTAATGCGAACCTCTTCGCTGGAGCGGGTCAAGTTAACGGTCAGTACGTCACCGTTCTCGGCCGCTACGTTACCCCGGGCGATGCTCCGCGCCTCCAGCCCCAAGAACTCGCCAGTATCCGGATCAACAAACTCCTGACTGCGGCGGAACACGCCGACGCGATCAGCGGGTTTTTCACCACGAGCATAGATCTTGTCGCCGGCACCCGTGATGATGCGGCCGTCTTCACCTTCCAGAACGTAAGGCGCGCCGTTAATTTCTTCGGGGCTGACAATGCGGGTGTCAGTCAGGAAGCTGGCAATGGCATCCAGCGGAATCGCGGGGATAGGCGTATCAATAGCTTCAGAACGAATCTGCGGAGACAGTTTCACGTCGCCGGACGCCACCTTGGTAATGCGCGGCTTGCCATCAATGTAAACCAGCGCCAAACGGTCGCCCGGATAAATCAGGTGAGGGTTGGCAACCTGAGGGTTAACGTGCCAGATTTCCGGCCAATACCAGGGGTTGTTCAAAAAACGCCCTGAAATGTCCCAAAGGGTATCCCCTTTGACGACCGTGTAACGCTCAGGATAGTCAGCCTTGAACTCGGGTTGTGCCTGGGCCCAAGAGGTAAATAGCAGCGCAGTAGCCGCCAGAGCGTACAACAATTTCCTCATCGTCTGTATCCTTGATCGCGTGCCTTGAATCTTAGCGTTCGGTAACATCACCACAGATGATCCGCAGCTTGTTACACTGTTATTCCCGTTACTATAGAAGATGTATGGGGATTTGTGATGTTATCTTTTGTTCTTCCAGTAAATTCTGCGGAATACTCGATAGAATTCCACTATTAACTGATCAGTTTGTACTCAATCGGTAATTTATCGGATAATACCCCCATCACACATCCTTCATAATAGATTTGTGAAGAAAATTTGCGCAGTACGCTGTCGCATTTCAGAGAAGCCAGAGCACTATGATTTTAGATATTCTTGAGTACCCGGATCCGCGTCTTCGCACCATTGCCAAGCCGGTCGACGAGGTAACCGACGAAATCCGAACGCTGATCGACGACATGTTCGAGACCATGTACGATGCCCCCGGCATTGGCCTGGCGGCGACACAGGTCAACGTGCACAAGCAGATCATCGTGATGGATTTGTCCGAAGACAAAAGCGAGCCGCGGGTATTCATCAACCCGAAAGTGGACGTACTGGATGGCGATCTGGAAGCCATGCAGGAAGGCTGCCTGTCGGTGCCCGGTTTTTACGAAGATGTAAAACGCATCGAACACGTCAGGATCACAGCCAAAGACAGAGACGGTGAAGAGTTCGTGATTGAAGCCACCGGACTTCTGGCGGTTTGCATCCAGCACGAGATGGACCATCTGAACGGCAAGTTGTTTGTGGATTACCTCAGCTCTCTCAAGCGCAACCGTATTCGCAAGAAGCTGGAAAAACTCCACAAGCAGAGCGCCTGAGTCCGAGCCGGATCATGTCGCTCAGCTTCACATCGAATTCAGGACCGGGTTACGACCCGGTTTTTTCGTATTCAACAACACAGAGATAACACCAACGTGCGCATTGTTTTTGCCGGAACTCCGGATTTCGCTGCCATCGCCCTGAAAGCCATTCTTGCGGCAGGGCACACTGTCGTAGGCGTTTACAGTCAGCCTGATCGGCCCGCAGGCCGGGGCCGCAAACTGATGCCGAGCCCGGTTAAACAAGTAGCGCTGGATGCCAACATCCCGGTGCTCCAGCCCCAGAGCTTGAAGTCCGAAGAGGCGCAACAAGAGCTGGCCGCCCTGAAACCGGACGTGATGATTGTCGCAGCTTACGGTCTGATCTTGCCAAAATCGGTTCTTGAGATACCGAGCCACGGCTGCCTGAACATCCACGCTTCGTTATTGCCTCGTTGGCGCGGTGCCGCGCCGATTCAGCGGGCCATTGCGGCCGGTGACGCAGAAACCGGCATTACCATCATGCAGATGGATGTGGGCCTGGACACCGGCGACATGCTGCTGAAAACCGCGACACCGATTAACCCGGACGATACCGGTGGCAGCCTGCATGACCGGCTAGCGGATATGGGTGGCGACGCGATTGTGGAGGCGTTGGCCAAACTGAACCAGAACACGCTGGCCGGCGATCCCCAGAACGACGACGAAGCCTGTTACGCCCACAAGCTTTCCAAAGAGGAAGGCCATATTAACTGGCATAACAGCGCCACCGACATCGAGCGGCTGATCCGGGCGTTCAACCCCTGGCCCGGCACCTTCACCGATCTGGGCGAACAACGCATTCGATTGCACCAGGCTCAAGCCATAGAGCAGCGTAGCGACAAAGCCCCCGGCACCGTGCTTCGCCGTGAACGTGAAGGCATCGACATCGCCTGCGGTACTGGTAGCCTGAGAGTCAGCAAAGTGCAGCTGCCCGGCACCCGCGCCCTGAGCGTGAACGATTTGATTAACGGCGGCAAACCCGTCCTGATGCCCGAACAGGAGCTGAACTGATTATGTTCTATGACTCCCTGCCGTTTCGCGCTGTGGCCGCCGACGTGCTGCTCTCCGTCGAGAACGGACAGTCGCTGTCACAATGCCTGCCCTATGCTCTGAGCCAGCTGCCACCAGAGCAACGGCCCCAGTTACAGGCCATTTGCTACGGCACCTGCCGCTGGTTTCACCGGCTCGACGGTGAGCTCAACCAACGACTGAAAAAACCGATTCGCAAACCCGATCGGGTGATTCACCATTTAATGCTGGTTGCCCTGTTCCAGCTTCGCTTTAGTGAGCAGGCCACCTATGCCGTACTCAACGAAACCGTAGAAGCGTGCCGTGCACTCGATAGGCCACACCTGACTGGGCTGGTCAACGGCGTATTAAGAGCGGCCGAGCGGGAAGGTGCCCCAGAGCTGGGCGACGACAGCAGCCGCTACAGCCACCCGGTCTGGATGGTGGAAAAACTGCGTCATAACTGGCCCGACCACTGGCAAACCATCCTCGATGCCAACAACACCCAAGCACCGATGACCTTGCGCGTTAACGCCCTGCGTTTTAGCCGCGACGAATACCTGAAGTTACTGAGCGATGCGGGCATTGGCGCCAAAGCTACACGCTTCGCCCCGCTTGGCATTCAATTGGACCGCCCGGTTCCAGTAGACAATCTGCCTTGGTTTGAAGACGGCGCGGTCAGTGTTCAGGATGAAGCCGCTCAGCTAAGCACCACTTTGATGGATTTGCAGCCGGGCCAACGGGTGTTGGATGCTTGCGCAGCCCCAGGCGGTAAAACCTGCGCCATTCTGGAAAACTGTGCCGAGCTTTCCGAAGTAGTCGCCATTGACGAATCGGCCGATCGTTTGCCCCGGGTGCAAGAAAATCTGGACCGGCTCGACCTGTCCGCCAGCCTGTTAGAGGCCGATGCAGCGGACATCGAACAATGGTGGGACGGCCAAGCCTTCGACCGCATCTTGCTCGATGTGCCGTGCAGCGCCACGGGTGTTATCCGTCGACACCCGGACATCAAACTGTTGCGCCGGGAATCCGACATCGTGCCACTGGCTGGTATTCAACTTGGCCTGCTGAACGCTATGTGGTCTATTCTGAAACCCGGGGGCCGTTTGGTATACGCCACCTGCTCGGTGTTTCCGCAAGAGAACCACCGCATCATTCAACGCTTCCTGAAGCAGCAAGAGCAAGCTCAGCTGATTCCCATCGAAGCGAGCTGGGGCTTGGATATGGAAGCCGGCCGTAATTTGTTGCCGGATCCGGACAGCCATGACGGCTTTTTCTACGCCGTGCTGGAGAAACCTGACGCATGAACATCCTGATTCTCGGTGCTGGTCAGGTCGGCGGTACGCTGGCCGAACACCTCGCCAACGAAGCCAACGACATTACCGTCATCGACAGCGACAGCGTTCGCCTTAGAGAATTGCAAGATCGCCTCGACATTCGCACGGTGCATGGCAAGGCGTCTTATCCGGCGGTTCTGAACGAGGCCAATGCCGAAGACGCCGACATGGTGATCGCTGTCACCAACAGCGATGAAACCAACATGGTGGCGTGCCAGGTTGCCAAGCTGCTGCACAAAACCCCGACCACCATCTGTCGGGTGCGCGCGGGCTCCTATTTGGCCAATCCTGCGCTGTTTTACAACAAAGATAGCGAGAAAGATCTGGATAAACTCCGGGGCTTTCCCATTGATGTCATCATCAGCCCAGAGCAGCTGGTCACCAAACACATCACCCGGCTGATCGAATACCCCGGCACGCTTCAGGTGCTGGAGTTCTCCAAAGGCCTGACCCGACTGGTAGCGATCAGAGCCATCGAAGGCGGCCCTCTGGTTGGCCGAGAGCTTTCCTATCTGCGCACCCATATGCCTAAAATTGACACCCGGGTTGCTGCAATTTTTCGAAAAGATCGCGCCATCATCCCAAAAGGGGATACGGTGATCGAAGACGGCGACGAAGTGTTCTTCATCGCAGCCACCGACCACATCCGCTCGGTGATGAGCGAGTTGCAACCTCTGTCAAAGCCCTATAAACGCATTTTCATTTGCGGCGGCGGCAACATTGGTTACCGGCTGGCACGGGCGCTTGATAGCCGATACCAGGTAAAAATTCTCGAGCGGGATCATGACCGCTGCATCATGTTGTCAGAAAAATTGCGCAGAACTGTCGTGCTCGAAGGCAGCGCCGCTAACAAAGACATTTTGGTGGAAGAAAACATCGAGAATACCGATGTTTTTTGTGCGGTCACCAACGACGACGAAACCAATATCATTGCGTCGCTGCTCGCCAAACGTCTGGGTGCCCGCAAAGTGCTCACATTGATCAACAACCCCGATTACGTCGATTTGATTCAGGGCGGTGTCATAGACGTTGCCATCTCGCCACAACAAACCACCATCGGCAGCTTGCTGACCCACGTGCGCCGGGGCGACGTGGTGAACGTACACGCCCTGCGCCGCGGGGCTGCCGAGGCCATCGAGGCCATTGCCCACGGTGACCATCGATCCTCGAAAGTAGTGGGCAGACGGCTGGATGAGATCCACCTGCCGCCGGGCACCACCATCGGTGCGATCGTTCGCCATGGCGAGGTTCTAATCGCACACGATCATTTACGCGTGCAACCGAACGACCACGTTATTTTGTTCTTGGTTGATAAATCCCGGATCCGGGATGTGGAGAAGCTATTCCACGTGGGGCTCACATTCTTCTGATTGATCGCAAACAAATCAATACGCAGATTGGCACTTAGAAAAGCAGCGCCAGCCAGCGTATAATGCGCGTTTTAAATTTTCGGAGTGCTCCGTTCAAACGGAGCGCCACACACAGACTGACCAGCAGGCAATCGTCGTGACAGACAAGGCAACCAATAACTCCGCGCCAGACATCAAGACCTTTCAAGGTCTGATCCTGGCATTGCAGAATTTCTGGGCGCAGCATGGCTGCGTGGTACTCCAGCCTCTCGATATGGAAGTCGGCGCCGGTACATTCCACCCGGCTACGTTCCTGCGCTCCATCGGGCCCGAGACCTGGAACGCCGCCTACGTGCAGCCCAGCCGCCGACCGACCGACGGCCGCTACGGTGAAAACCCGAACCGCCTGCAGCACTACTACCAGTTCCAAGTTGTCCTCAAGCCGTCTCCGGACAACATTCAGGAACTTTACCTGGACTCGTTGCGCGCGTTGGGGCTAGACCCTCTGGTACACGACATCCGCTTTGTGGAAGACAACTGGGAATCCCCGACTCTGGGTGCCTGGGGTCTGGGCTGGGAAATCTGGCTGAACGGTATGGAAGTCACCCAGTTCACCTACTTCCAGCAAGTTGGCGGCCTTGAATGCTACCCGGTCACTGGCGAGCTGACCTACGGTCTTGAGCGCATCGCCATGTACCTGCAGGGCGTGGACAGCGTCTACGATCTGGTCTGGACTAACGGCCCGGATGGCGTAGTAACTTACGGCGACGTGTTCCACCAGAACGAAGTGGAACAGTCCACCTACAACTTCGAGCACGCCGACACCGAGTTCCTGTTCCACAGCTTCGACGTTTACGAGCGGGAAAGTGCCCGCCTGATCGAAGCCGGCCTGCCGCTGCCTGCCTACGAGCAGGTACTCAAGGCCTCCCACACCTTCAACTTGTTGGATGCTCGACACGCCATCTCAGTAACCGAGCGCCAGCGTTTCATCCTGCGTGTACGTACCCTGGCTCGCTCCGTGGCTCAGGCTTATTTTGAAAGCCGTCGCAAGCAAGGTTTCCCGTTGGCCCCGGAAGCCCTTCGCAAAGAGGTATTGGCAGCAGCCGATGCGGCTGACGCCAAAGCCAAAAGCAAGAAGTCCGGAAAAGCGAAAAAGGCACAGCAGGAACAGGGGAAAGCATAATGGCTACACAGGATTTTCTAGTCGAACTAGGCACCGAGGAATTGCCTCCGAAAGCCCTCAAAGGCCTGTCTGACGCCTTCACCCAAGGCATCACCAAAGGCTTGGAAGACGCTGGCGTTGACTTCGGCAAAGTAGAAGCGTTCGCAGCTCCACGCCGTTTGGCCGTGCGTATTCGGGATCTCGCTGATGCCCAACCCGACAAGTCTGTGGAAAAGCGCGGCCCCGCGGTTAAAGCCGCCTTTGATGATGCCGGCAACCCGACCCGCGCACTGACCGGGTTCGCCACCTCATTGGGCGTTACCCCCGATCAACTGGACACGCTGGAAACCGACAAAGGTGCCTGGCTGGTGTTCCGTACCGTTGAAAAGGGCAAGCCCACCGTTGAGCTTCTGCCCGAACTGGTCAATCAGTCTCTGTCGGCCTTGCCCATTCCCAAACGCATGCGCTGGGGGGCCCACCGCACGGAATTCGTGCGCCCGGTCCATTGGCTGATCATGCTGTACGGCAACAACGTGATCGAAACCCCGATCATGAACCTGAAGCCAGGCAACAAAACCCGTGGCCATCGCTTCCACTGCCCGAAAGAACTGATCATTCCAACCCCGGCTGACTACGAAACCGTCCTCAAGCAAGAAGGTTACGTACTGGCGGATTTCGCCGAGCGTCGTGAGCAGATCCGTGCCGGTGTGAACGCACTGGCCAAGAACGAAGCCGGTGGTGTTGCCGTTATCGATGAAGACCTTCTCGACGAAGTAACGGCTCTGAATGAATGGCCGGTGCCGCTGATGGGCCGCTTCGACGAGCGCTTCCTGAAAGTGCCTGCCGAAGCCCTGATCTCCTCCATGAAGGAGCACCAGAAATACTTCCACGTGGTGGACAGCAACGACCAGATGCTGCCGCTGTTTATTACCGTCGCCAACCTGGAGAGCAAAGATCCGGCTCAGGTGGTTGCCGGTAATGAGAAGGTGATCCGCCCACGCTTGTCGGACGCCGCCTTTTTCTTCGAGACCGACCGAAAAACCAAGCTCGAAGATCGCATCGATGCGCTCAAACCTATTGTCTTCCAGGAAAAGCTGGGCAGCATTTACGACAAGTCTGTGCGCGTCGCTGCACTGGCCAAGAAAATCGCCGACGCGATCGACAGTGATCCCGCGCTGGCCGAGCGTGCCGCCATGCTCGCCAAGACCGATTTGGTTACCGAAATGGTGCTGGAGTTCACTGATCTGCAAGGCATCATGGGCAGCTACTACGCCACCGACGACAGTGAGCACGCGGACGTTGCCAAGGCCCTGAACGAGCAGTACATGCCGCGTTTTGCCGGTGACGACCTGCCCACGACCCTGACCGGTTGCGCCGTCGCCATCGCGGACCGTATCGACTCATTGGTAGGGCTGTTTGGCATCAACCAGCCGCCTTCCGGTACTCGTGACCCGTTCGCCCTGCGCCGTGCGTCCCTCGGTGTGCTGCGCATCATCATTGAGCGCGAATTGCCTCTGGATTTGCAGACCCTGTGTGAATGGGCAGAAGAGAACTTCACGGTACTGACTGAAGAGAACACTGCCAGCACCGTGGTCAACTACATGCTCGAACGCTTCCGTGCTTTCTACGACGAGCAGGGCATCAGTGCCGAAGTCTATCTGGCCGTGCACGCACGTCGCCCGACCTGCCCACTGGATTTCAATCGCCGCGTGAAAGCCGTTGAAGCCTTCCGCCAGCTTTCAGAAGCCCTGGCTTTGGCCGGTGCCAACAAGCGGGTATCGAACATCCTGACCAAGCAAGGCGGTGACAGCATCGGCGAAACCGTTGACAACGCATTGCTACAGGATGAGCCCGAGAAAGTTCTGGCACAGAAGGTTGAAGAACAGGCCGCGAAAGTATTGCCGTTGTTCGAGCAAGGCGACTACGCCACCGCTCTGACTTCCTTGGCAAGCCTACGCGAGCCTGTGGATAACTTCTTCGACGAAGTGATGGTGATGGCGGATGATGAAGCCGTTAAAAACAACCGTTTGGCGTTGCTCAACCGTCTTCGCAATCTGTTCCTCCGCGTTGCGGATATTTCCCTGTTACCCACTGCCGGGTAAACAGGCTAACGCGCAGTTTTAAGTAGGTATTTCCCCAGGGAAGGGGCTAGCAAAACGGCCGGTAATCCGTATAATACCGGCCGTTGATCGGCGTGTGGCGCAGCTTGGTAGCGCACTTCGTTCGGGACGAAGGGGTCGCAGGTTCGAATCCTGCCACGCCGACCATTTTCCCGCTTTTCTTTTTTTACTGCTCCACCACAATCAATTCCCCCAATTCAAAACCTTCCGCCACCGCTCTGGCTTTAAACGCTTCCAATTCGTCCTCGCTCACCTCCGGCGTTCGGGACAGAAACCACAGGAAATCCCGGTTGTAGCTGGTTAGGTAAGCGCGCGAGTAGTTTTCTTTTTCGAGTTCAAACACCACGTACGAGCCATAGAAAGGCCCGAAGAAAGACACCTTCAAGTGGCCCACATGGCTGTCACCCACAAACACGGCTCGGCCCTCGGCTTCTGTCCATTCATCTTTGGCCTCGTTGTAGCCACGGTTCAGAACGTGAATGCTGCCGTCCTGGTTGGCGGTGTACTCTGCAGTGACTTGGCTCAGGCCCGATTCGAAAGAATGGTCGAGGCGGGCGATTTCGTACCAGGTGCCGAGAAAACGCTCCTTCTCGAAACCGGTGACCGGGACGATGTCTTTAGGTAGACCGGTGCAACCCTGCAATAACAGTAGTATGGTGCTTAACAGAGCATAGCGCTTCATGGGGTATCCTTAGTCTTAAAATGCTTCCGAGACGATAGCATTACAAAGCGAAGAACTCCGCTATCATTGTGAACTGCTCTGACTTCCGATTTTTTGCGTATACCCAAACCTCAACGACTAACGGAGAATCTTTATGATCGGATATGTAACCCTCGGCGTCAGCGATATGGACAAAGCCAAGCAGTTCTACAGCGACTTGCTGGGCGACATGGGTGCAAAAGTGCTGCTGGATATGGGCCGCATAGCGTTTATTGGTAAAGACATGAGCTCGCCAATGCTGGCCGTGTGCACACCGTTCAACGGTGAGCCGAACCAACCGGGCAATGGCAACATGCTGGCGATTCAGCCAGGCTCAAAAGAAGTCGTCGACAGCCTCCACAAGAAAGCCCTTGAATTGGGCGCCACCTGCGATGGCGAGCCGGGACAGCGTATCCCGAACCAGTTCTACGGTGCCTACGTCCGTGACCCAGACGGCAACAAACTGGCCTTCTTCCAGTTCGGTTGATCAAAAAAAGCCCCGCAGCTAACCACTGCAGGGCCTTTTAAACATTCAGAACACACACCGAGAGCCTTAGTAAGCTCCACGAATCAGATCAATCCCCGGCTTCAACACCTCTTTCCAAGCTATGCGCAAAGCGGGCGTATATTCCGGATCGTGCATGCGCACGGTTTTCAGTAGGGCTTCTTCCCACAAGCCATACCATTCCGGCTGGATGTCATAATTGTTGCGGTTGTGGCTCTCTCCCAAATCCCGGAGTTTACGGTCGGGCATGCCTCGGGCCACAAGAATAATTTGCATCACGCCGTGACGGAGCAAATGTCGCTGGGCGGACATATCGGTGTCCGCAAAGCGCTTACGAATAGCGTCTGAACTCGCCATGAAGAAATCGTAAAAATCGACAAAGAACTCTTCTTTTCGGCAACAGCGGCCATAGCTCTGGAAAACAAGATCGGTGTTATTCATCTGCTGTGTCTGCCTTGGGGATAAGTGAAGTAAACGGGAGTAACTGGCGGTTAATCACACCGACAAATGCCGCCGGAATAAAACCAGTGCTGCAGTAAAAAACACCCCACCAATAGCCACCAGTGCCAACATCTGTGGCCAAACTACGTCAAACCCTGCACCGCGATAAAGAATCGCCTGTGCCATGGTCACAAAGTGGGTCGTGGGGGCTGCCAACATAACATTCTGAACCAGCTCCGGCATGCTCTCCCGTGGCGTAATGCCTCCCGACAACAGCTGCAACGGCAGTATGGTGAGAATCAACAGCAGGCCAAATTGCGGCATGGTACGAGCCACCGTACCAATCAGAATACCAATGGCAGTGGTGGAGAATAGGTGGATCAAGGCTCCGAACAAAAACAGCCAAATGGAGCCAGCGATGGGTACATTCAGCCACCCCTGAATAACCAGTGTGATCGACATAGATGCGACCAGCAACACCACAACGCCGTTGGCCCAGACTTTGGAGGCCATGATCTCGAAGGGCCGCAACGGCATCACCATTAGATGCTCTACAGTGCCGTGTTCACGTTCCCGTATCAGCGCAGCACCGGTCAGGATAATGCTGATCAGAGTGATCTGTGTGATCAACTCCATGACGCCACCAAACCAGGTACCATCCAGATTCGGGTTGAAACTGGCGCGAGTCACCAGGGTAACGGGCAAATCCTTGGTGGAGCTCCCGGGCTGCAGAAACTCCGCCACTTCCGTCATGACGAAACGCTCAATGTAGGAGGTGCCAATAAAGGCCTGGCTCATCCGGGTAGCGTCAATATTCAGTTGCAAATCCACTTGCTGGCCTTGCCGGATCTTGCGCTCAAACCCTTCCGGGATCACCAGAGCGAAGGTATGACTGCCCTTATCCAGCAAGTGATCAATCTGATCATAACGTACGATTTCCGGTGGTTGGAACCAAGGCTCCTGCAAGGAGCTGATGACTCTACCGGAAAGCACGGTCTGGTCTTCATCCACCACGGCAATCGGGGCGTTGTGTAGCTCCATGGAGCCAGCAGAACCCGCGGTATAAATCATCAGAGTGAACGCCAGCAGAACAAAGATCATCAGCACTTTGTCCTGCCATAGGCTACGCAATTCTTTGATACCCAAGTTCCAGATATTGCCTAAAGATTCCATTTTCAGCGTCCCTGTTTTCTGAGCAGTACCACAGCCAATCCGGTCAGCACGGGAATAAAGACTGTCAACGCCAAAAATGCGCCCTGCAGATCCATCAGGGTAAGGCCCTTGGTAAATACACCTCGGCTGATCTGCAGGAACCAGGTGGCAGGCCATATCGGCCCAATCAAGGCACCGGCACCGCTAAGGGATGATACCGGTTCGGTCAGACCAGAGAACTGCACGGTAGGCAGAATGGTAATAATGGCCGTGGCGGCCAGCGCAGCAATCTGGGTGGAGGCAAAGGTGGAAATCACTTGGCCCAGAGCCGTTGTTGTTGTTACAAACAACAGTGCCCCCAACGTGAGTGTCAGGACTCCCCCCTTGAGCTCCACATCAAACAGGTACAACGCCAGCAAAACCAGACTTACGTAGCTGATCATGCTGAAAACAATGTAAGGCAATTGCTTGCCCAACAAAAACTCCAGGCGGGTAACCGGTGTTACGTACAGGTTGGTGATAGAGCCCAGCTCTTTCTCCCGCACAATCCCCAGCGCCATCAGTATCGACGGAATAAAGATCAGCAGAATCGGAATGACCGCTGGCACCATAGCGTCCAGACTGCGGAAGTCCTGGTTATAACGGTACCGGGCTTCTAGGTTAATCAGGCTTATTGCAGGCACCTGGCCCCATGTCTGCCGGGCAAGCTCACTCAGGTAACTGACGTGCACTCCCTGCACATAACCAAGGATAGTTTCACCCCGGAAGGGCATAGCACCGTCCAGCCACAATGCTAACTCGGTGGTCCGTCCCCGTTTCAGATCTTTTCCGAAGCCGGAGGGGATTTCGATAGCCAAACTCAGTTCACCGGAACGCATTCGCTGATCCAGTTCCTCTGCCGAAGTAATAACCGCGTGCTCCCGAAAGTAGCGGGAACCCGATATGGCCCTCACATAATCCCGGCTTTGGGGTGTCTGGTCACGGTCAAGCACGGCGAACGACAAATCTTCTACGTCCAAGGTGATGCCGTAACCGAGTATTAACATAAGTAGCGCAGAGCCCACAAAAGCGAACGCCATGCGGATAGGGTCCCTCAACAATTCCCGGGCTTCTCGCCGACCATAAGCCAACAAGCGCCGAGAACTGAAGACTTTGTGGCGGAAGCCGTGCCCGTTATCCTCACCCAGCAGAGCGCCATGGGCTTGCGGTTCGGGCTCTTTATCCACCGCTTCCAACGTCGTCATGAACGCTTCTTCCAAGCTGTCACCGCCCGTTTGTTCAATCAACGCCTCGGGCGTGTCACAGGCCAACACCTCTCCGGCGTGCATCAACGAAATACGATCGCAGCGCTCACCCTCGTTCATGAAGTGAGTGGAAATGAAAATGGTCACACCATCTTCCCGGGACAAGCGCATCAGCAACTGCCAGAACCGGTTACGGGCACCGGGGTCAACGCCAGAGGTAGGTTCGTCCAAGATCAGTAATTCCGGCTCGTGGACAACGGCTACCGCTAAAGACAAACGCTGGCGCACACCCAGAGGCAAGCTACCAGAACGCTGGTCGAGCACTCCATCCAGCCCGAACTGCCGGGTCAGGGTGTTAATGCGATCAATGATTTTGGCCGCAGGCAGATGGAACAACCGGGCGTGCAACTCTAGGTTCTGGCGCACGGTCAGCTCTCCGTACAAGGAGAAAGATTGGGACATGTAGCCCACTTTTCGACGCGTGGCCAGGTCTTTGGCATCCAATGGCTCACCAAACAGCTCGACTTTACCCTCGGTGGGAGTGAGCAGGCCGGTGAGCATTTTCATGGTGGTGGTTTTGCCACAGCCGTTAGAACCTAGAAAGCCAAAAATTTCGCCTTTCGGGATGGCAAAGCTGACGTCTTTAACCGCAGTAAAACTGCCAAATTTCAACGTCAGATCGCTGGCGACAATGGCGGGTGTGGCTCTGCCGTTTGCCGCAGGCTCCAGCGCGCCGGCGGCTACGGGTTCGCCCCGCTCACCCTCCTGACGAGTTTCCGGCAGCAGGGCAATAAAGGCATCGTCCAGATTGGCCGTCTGTGTCTGCTTGCGCAGTGCTTCGGGGGAACCGGTTGCCAACACCCTGCCAGCATCCATGGCGACCAGCCAATCGTAGCGTTCCGCCTCTTCCATATAGGCCGTAGCCACCAGCACGCTCATGCCGGTGCTTTGCTGGCGGATGGTATCAATCAAATCCCAGAAGCGCTTGCGGGACAGAGGGTCTACCCCCGTGGTGGGCTCATCCAAAATCAGCAAATCCGGGTTGTGGATAAGTGCACAACACAGACCCAGCTTCTGCTTCATACCCCCAGACAATTTACCGGCCGGGCGATCCCGGAAAGCTAAAAGGCCGGTGGCATCCAACAATCGACCGATTTGCTGCTTTCGGGCGGGGCCTGTCAAGCCGAACAGGTCAGCGAAGAACGCAATGTTCTCGTCAACAGTCAAAGTGTGATAGAGGTTGCCGCCCAGACCCTGAGGCATATAGGCAATGCGCGGAGCGGCCTGATTCCTGAATCGGGAACTGCCCATATCGCCGCCGAATACCTCCAGACGGCCTTGTTGCAATTGGCGGGCGCCGGCAATCAGTCCCAGCAAGGTGGATTTACCTACCCCGTCAGGGCCAATCAGGCCCACCATGCAGCCAGAGGGGAAATCCAGTGTGATGTCGGACAGTGCCATGGTTTCCCCGTAGGTGTGGCTGATTCCTTCCAGCCGAGCCACGGAATTAATCATTGGGCAATCTCACGTCCAAACGTTCAGACCACGGCTGG
The DNA here is from genome assembly GCF_019916045.1 of Marinobacter sp. AL4B. Lineage (NCBI taxonomy): Bacteria > Pseudomonadati > Pseudomonadota > Gammaproteobacteria > Pseudomonadales > Marinobacteraceae > Marinobacter > Marinobacter sp. AL4B. The sequence goes on along the minus strand of NZ_JAILWZ010000013.1, from coordinate 901,700 downwards.
CTTTCATCCAGACGGACAAAGGCTTCGCCGGGTACGCCGGTTTTCACGCGATCCCGATAAGCGTTCAGTAGGTCCGGATTAATGCGAATGCGCACCCGGAACATCAACTTCTCCCGCTCACTGCGAGTTTCCACGGATTTGGGTGTAAACTGAGCTTCTGCGGCCACAAAACTGACTTCTGCGGGCACCACGTAATCCGGTAGGGCGTCCAGAATAATCCGGGCTTCAGAACCCACTCGAACCCGACCCGCCTGAGAAGTCGGCAGGAAAATAGTCATATACACATCGCTGACATCCAACACGGTCGCAACCTTGCCGCCGGCCGCTAGTACCTCGCCGGGCTCTGCCAAGCGATATAACACTCGCCCGCCCACCGGAGTGGTGAGTTCGCTGTCATCGATATTGGTCTGAATTTGCCGGATGGCGGCATGGGCTGATTCTATACCGGCTTCTGCAGAGGCCACTTGCACCCGAGCCGCTTGCAGGGCTGCGCCCGCAGTCTCTGCTGCCGTGCGGGTGCGATCCAGTTGTTCTCGGGAGACATGGCCACGGTCAACCAGGGTCTCAATCCGTGCCAATTCAGCTTCGGCATAGCGACGCTCGCTTTCCCGCTGCACTACCACTGCATCTGCCAGTAAGCGAGCCTGTTCCGCCTGTCGTAAATTGGCTTCCGCAGCCGACAAACGAGCCTTGATTTCGTCAGTGTCCATAACCGCCAGCTGCTGGCCGGCTTCTACCATCTCGCCTTCACGCACGGCAAAGGATTCCAGTCGCCCGGGAATGCGGGTCGCAATATCCACTTCTGTGGCTTCGATGCGGCCATTGCCAGAAGCAATGTGCTCGGGCAATTCATCGCCATTCGGCATTAAGACGTAAACCGCAATGGCAATAGTAGCTAAAACAACCAGCGTAATAATGAGCTTAGAAGAAGTGTGAATACCTTTACTGGCCATAGCCCTTCCTTGATAAAAAAGAAATTCGGTCTTGGCCATTAGTATAAGGAAAAATGGAATAGTGGTTCTGACAGGGGTCAATTAGCTTGCAAAGTTTTTGAATTCAACCCGTTTTATGCCAGATGACGTTGGGCGGCCAAACGCTTACTGGCGGTCAGGAAACCACCACCCCGGTAATAATCGATTCACTGAACGCTTCATGAAACGATCATCAATCAGCCAGATCACCCCTTGGTCTTCTGGCGTTCGGATAACCCGGCCTGCCGCCTGGGCCACCTTTTGTAGGCCGGGAATCAAGTAGGTGTAGTCATAGCCGTTGCCAAACCGCTGCTGAAGCCGCGCCTTCAGAATTTCATGCCAGGCGTCAAAGGGCGGCAGACCCAAAGTGGCGACAAACGCTCCGATGAGCTGATCACCAGGCAGATCAATGCCTTCACTGAACACCCCACCCAATACCGCGAAAGCCACACTGCCGTTGGGCTTCTGGAATCCGGCCAAGAATTCCCGACGCTGCTCCGGGCTCATGCCTGGTTGCTGACTGCGTTGCGGAATATCCCGGGCGTATTCTGCCAACGTCCTGCTGGCTTCGTTGGCGTATTTGAAGCTGCTGAAGAACGCCAGATAATGACCGGGACGCTGTCGGTACTGGCTGGCAATCACCTCCGCGATGGGTTGCAGCGACGCTTCCCGGTGTACCTGTCGGGTACTGATGCCGGGCGTGAAGTTCACCTGCAACTGGTCCGCACTGAACGGGCTCGGCAGGGAGGTAAACCGGCTATGTTCCGGCAGGCCCAGCAGATCCCGGTAATAAACGCCGGGACTCAGGGTCGCGGAGAACAACAGCACCGAGTTGGCCGCGGCAAAGCGGTCTCTGAGAAAATCCGCTGGAATAAGGTTCTGCAACGTTAAGCTGGCACGCCCCCGACCGCTGCGTTGGAATTCACACAGAGAGTGATCCCCGAAGCTGTCTGCCAGCTTCATAAACGCCACACTTTCAAACAGTACTTCCTGTAAGGGCAAGTCTGGTGGGTTATCGGCGAGGTAATCGGTGATAGTAGACACCATTGCCTGCAAGGCCCCCAATAACTGAGAGGGCAGGGTGGCCAAAAACACCGATTGGCTTTGCTCTCCGTAATCGCGGATTAGACTTTGCCAGGCCCGAGCGGTTCGCTCCAAGGCCGACTTCAGCGGTTTGGGCGCGGTTTTCTTTACCTTCAGCAAACGCTGCTGATCCAGCCGCACCGAGTACATACCACGGCCACGATCCACCAGATTATGGGCTTCGTCCACCAACACACCGGCCTTCCAGTTGTTTTGGCGAATCAACCCGTGGAGCAGAGCGGATTGGTCAAACATCCGGTTCACATCGCCAATCACCAGATCGCTCCATCGAGCCATTTCCTGAGCCAGGAAATAGGGGCAAATGTCATGACCTGCAGCGATTTGCTGCAAAACATCCTGAGTAAGTGGACTTCTGCTTTGAACGGCTTCAGCCCGAGCATCCGGCAAACGATCGAAAAAGCCTTGCGCCAACGGGCAGGAATCGCCATGACACGCTTTGTCCGGGTGCTCGCAGGCGTCGTCTTTAGACACCAACTCCAACGTGCGTAACGGCCATGGCTGCAACGGGTCCTGGGCTGAACGCAACTTATCCACAGCATCCAGCGCCAACTGTCGGGCGGTATTTCGGCAGGTGAGGTAGCACAGTCGGTCCTGATCCGCCGCGGGCATGGCCATTAAGGCCGGAAACAGGGTGCCCAGAGTTTTGCCCAGGCCGGTGGGCGCCTCCAGCAGCAAGGTTTCGCCTTTTACGGCATTTTTATACACCGTTTCGGCCAGCTGCCGCTGGCGCGGGCGAAAGTCCGGGAACGGGAAAATAAGGCCCGTCAGCAGGGCATTACGCTGTTCCCGATGATGCTCTTCCTGTTCAGCCCAGGCTTTATAAAGGGTGCATAGGGCTTCGAGTTCTTGCCACAGCTCGTCAGCACTGGCGGTTTCCAGCATCGAGGTCTCTTTGCTCTTGCCGATGTCGAAATAAACCAGCGCCAGCTCCAGCTTCTTGCGCTTTTCCTGGCGGCATAACAGCGCGCCATAGACCCGTAACTGGGCGCGGTGCAGCGCCCGTTGATGCGCACGAATCCGGGACACATCCCCCCGATGGGTTTTGATCTCCTCCAGTCGTCCGTTGTGCGGATTATAACCATCAGCCCTTCCGGATAGCTCTAACCCCAAGCACTCTCCGGTAAGTGAATACTCGCTTTTATAGCCGTAACCGCGGTTATCCTGAATTGCTTGGTGGCCCGCAATACCTTCTTCTGCGCTCGGGGCCGGGATGTACCGGAAGTCCAGATCACCGTGGCGAGCTGCAAACTCGCACAGGGTCCGAACGGCCACCTTCATGAGCTCACCTCGGCTTCTTGCCAGCGTACATAACACACACTGGCGGGTATGCCTTGCTGGTCAAAAAAGGCGAGCCAACGGCGTTGGTGATCCTGCAATCGGTCACCGGGCCCTTTCACTTCAATCATTTCATAACGGTGTTCGGGAGCTTTGGCGTCAGGGATAAAACGAATCAGGTCCGGGAAGCCGCTTCGGTGTTCTTTCACGTTGGTCAGCAAGCGCTGGAACAGTGCACTTAGCTGCTCAGCCGGAATACAATCCAGAGCTCGCTCCAGCAAAGCTTCGGTCACCACCGGCCAAACCACAAAGGGGTTAGCAATACCCTGCTTCGCTCGAAAGGTGCCTAGAATCTTTTCCCGATAGGTTCCCGTTTTCAACACCGCGAAGCATTGATCAAAATCCGCCTGTCGACGGGCGACAAAGTCTTCGCGGGTCAGGTCTACCGGGCCGGCATGGAATGGGTGGAAGAACGCGCCAGCGATGGGTTTGAAGATCACCGGCCAGCAAAGTAGGCCGAACAAAGCATTGATCAGCGTGTTTTCCACATAAAACACCGGCGCTTCGTCGGTACTGAGATGCGCCAAGGCCGCATGTTCGACAGAGCCGGTGTCCGGTTTCGGCAAGGTAACGGTGAGTTCCCGAATTAATGGTTTGGCCGGCTCTTGAGGTTTCGGTTCACCCATTTTCGGTGCCAGCCGTTTCAGAATTCGCTCCAGCCCCTGGGCTTCGGCATCGCTCAATTCACCGGTTTGCCACTGACCGGCGATGGCCCAGGCCTCTTCGAACCGCTTCAGGCGTTCCAGCAATCGCAACTGCTTGAGCCTGGCCTCACGATGCCCGCTGGCGGCCCACGCCTGCAATGCCAATTCCGGGTTGCTTTGCCGCTCAGCCTGTCGGCCCAGCTCCAAGAGCAGACGATTCCGGCGGCTGGTGAGCCAAGAGTTATCCACAGGATCGGGAATATCTGCCCAAACGTCGTCAGCCGGTTCGCCTTCGTCCAAGCGCTCCCGGCACTGGTGCATCTGCAGGTAACTGTCTACTTCCGCCCGGTGCTGAAAGGCCCGGGATTCGGGGGTGAAAGGCACGGTTTCAAATTGCTGTACGCCCAGTTCCACCAACACGAAATCGGTCCAGCTTTGGCGCAGGTTGCCAAAGAACATCAAGCGGATACGATCAAACAGATCCATGCCCTGAACTCGCACGACTTGCGGCGCCGGCTGCTCGAACCACTGGTCAACTGTATTAGGTTCAGGCTCTGTGTCGGCAAGCACTTCTCGTAATTGGGCTTTGGGCAGGCTTTTGGGCCAACCTTTGTCCGCCAGCCAGTCCGCATACTTCAGCCGCAGTTCCGCCAGCGTAAACAACCGGAACACATCATCCAGGCCGAGCAACGGGGCAGGCTCCAGCCATTGCTGCGCGATCAGCTCGGCCACAGCTTCGGTTTCCGGCTGTGGCAGTTCCGGGTAATTCAACTTATCCACTCGGAACAATTCACCGCTGCGCATAATCATTCGAGTCAACAGAGCCCGGGCTGCGATAGGCAGTTGGCGAAAGTTTATCAGCCACGCACGCTCGCCTTCGGTCAGCAAATCACCGTGGTGTTCAGCGACCCAATCCACCAAGGTATTCATGTTTTCTAAGTAGTACAGGGGATTTTCAAGGTCCGCTGTTTTTGGATACGACCGCACTTGTCGCATGAAAGGGCTATCCTGCCTGACGAAACAAACTCGGGTTTGGGGTAACCTGTCACCCAGACCCATTTTCCGGAATCAAGATAACACTGGTATGCCTGACACCAACAGTATTGAACCCGGCTTTCACGCCATTCACGCCAACCATCTGGAAGATCTACGCCGGGCGGTGGTGTACATATGCCGACAAAACTCGCTGCCGCCGCTGGAGAGCGAAACCTTCCTGGTTCAAAGTAACGGCATCGCCCAGTGGCTGAAGTTGGCACTGGCGGAGAAACGCACCGACGACGGTATGGAAGGCGGGCTGGGCATTGCTGCCGGTATGGATTTTTTGTTCCCGGCCCGTTTTATCTGGCAGGCCTACCGGGCGGTGTTACCAGCGGGCGAAGTACCTGAGCAGTCACCCTTCGATAAAAGCCGATTGGTCTGGCGATTGTACCGGCTGTTACCGGAACTGGTCGGGCAGGACGATGCCTTCACACCGCTCGCTCGCTTTCTGGAAGGCAGCGATACCGACCTGCGTAATTTTCAACTGGCGGAGAAAGTCGCCGACCTGTTCGACCAGTATCAGGTCTTCCGCGCCGACTGGCTGGCCGCCTGGGAGCAGGGCAGGGATGTTCTCATCACGCCCCGGGGCGAAGAAAAATCGCTGACACCGGAAACCCTGTGGCAACCATTGTTGTGGCGCAAACTGGTTGAAGATGTGGGCGAAGCCGCCGGTACCAGCCGGTCACATATCCACACCCGTTTTATGGAACAGGGCCAGCGCATCACCACGCCGGCCGACCCCGGCCGGTTACCCAAACGGATTGTGGTGTTTGGCGTGTCTTCGTTACCCCGACAAGCGCTGGAAGCCTTATACGTGCTCAGCCGCTTCAGCCAGGTGGTGCTGTGTGTGCATAACCCCAGTCAGTTTTACTGGGCGGATATTATCAGCGACCGGGAACTGCTCCGCGCCAACCGCAAGCGCGGTCTGGCCCATCCGGTGCTGTCGCAGATTGATGACAAGGACCAGCTGCACCAACACGCCAACCCGCTACTGGCGGCTTGGGGCAAGCAAGGCCGGGATTACATCCGTCTGCTGGACGAATTCGACAACCCGGAAGAATACCGCAGCAGTTTCCAGACCCCGGACCAGAAGATCGACATCTTCTCGGAGCACGGCAGCGGCGAGACTCCCCGCCTGTTGAACCAGCTGCAGAATGACATCTACAGCCTGACCCCGCTGCAGGAAATCCGCGAGCAAGCGCGAGAGCTGGACCTGACCCGGGATTATTCCATCGCCTTCCACGAAGCCCACGGCCCTCAGCGTGAAGTGGAAATACTGCACGACCAATTGCTGGCCGCGTTCAATGCCGATCCGGACCTCCGGCCCCGGGATGTCATCGTGATGGTGCCCGACATAAACGTTTACGCACCGCATATTCAGGCGGTGTTCGGCCGTTACCAGCCCGGTCGTAAACGTCACATTCCGTTCACTATTTCCGACCAAGGACAGCGCCACCACGAACCGGTGCTGATTGCCCTGGAAACGCTGATGTCGTTGCCCCGCAGCCGCTTCGGCGTGAGCGAGATCATCAGCCTGTTGGAAGTTCCCGGCATCCGTGATCGCTTCGGCATCACCGAAGACGACATCCCACTGGCTCGGCGCTGGGTGGAAGGTGCCAACATCCGCTGGGGCCTACACGGCCAACACCGGGAAAGTCTGGATTTACCGGCAGAACTGGACCGCAACACCTGGCAATCCGGCTTAAGGTCGATGCTGCTGGGCTACGGCATGGGCGACGATGATCCATGGGCGGGCGTGGAACCCTATGGCGAGATCGGCGGTTTGCAAGCGGATCTCGCCGGCCGGCTGAGCGACTTTGTGCATCAACTGGAAACCTTGTGGCAGGCGCTGCAAACCCAGCGCACGCCCGAACAGTGGGAGACCCTGTTCTCGGGCATGCTGGGACAGTTTTTCCACAAGGTCGAAGGCAGTGACCTGTTGCTGCTTAACCGCTTCCGCAGACATCTGGAGCAATGGCTGGAAAATACGCTGGCCGCCGGGCTGAACGAGCAACCACTGCCGCTCAACATCGTCAAAGACGTGCTACTGTCCGGTTTGGACGAAGGCGGCCTGAACCAGCGTTTCCTGGCCGGCAAGGTCAACTTCGCCACGCTGATGCCGATGCGGGCGATACCCTTCCGCAAGGTGTGCCTGCTGGGCATGAACGACGGCGATTACCCTCGCTCCCGACCGCCAGTGGATTTCGATTTGATGGCGCAGGATTATCGACCCGGGGATCGCTCCCGCCGTGAGGACGATCGCTACCTGTTTCTCGAAGCCTTATTGTCGGCCCGTGAGCAGCTGTACATCAGCTGGGTAGGGCGCAGTATCAAGGACGACTCAGAGCGGCCACCCTCGGTGTTGGTGGCCCAGCTTCAGGACCATCTCGACAGTCTGTGGAGCGTATCCGGCCAGCCGGATCAGAAGGTGACGAACGCGCTGACCACTCAACACCCGTTACAGCCGTTCAGCCGCGATTATTTCCCGAAATCCAGTCGGTCAGAAAACAGCCCGGAAGAAGCCGCCAAGCCACTGGCTGAGATACTGCAAAGCCGAAGTCTGTTCACCTACGAGCGGGAATGGCGCAGCGCCCATGGCGTAACGGCCGGAGAACACACGAACACTCCGTTGCCCTACCAAACACCGGAAGAGCCCATCAGCCTGAACGATCTGGCCGGCTTCCTGAAAAAGCCGGTCGAAACCTTCTACCAACGCCGCCTACAAGTGCGCTTTGAAGAGGTGGAAGACGACGATACCGACAACGAAAACTTCGACCTGAACGGGCTGGACCGCTGGCAGCTGGATAACGAGCTGATTCAGCAAAGCCTGATCAAAGCGGGTACCGAAGAGGAACTGCACGAGCGTTTGGAAACCACCCTGGACCGCATGGCCCGGCGAGGGGATCTGGGTATGGGTGTCACCGAACACCGGCTGCGCAGCGAACTGTCCCGGCGCTTGCCGAACCTGTTCGAGCGCTACCAAAGCGCATTGGCGGAATGGCCCGAAGCCATGGCGGAGCCCTTGGCCTTCAACTACGCGTTTAACAACACCACCGGAACAGTAGAAGTAGCCGACCTGATTGACGGCTTGCGCCGAAATGCTGACGGCGACCTGTGCCGCTTGGTGGTGGCCAGTTCCGGTTTGCTGACCGGCTCCGGCTACAGTAAAAAAGTACGCTACGCCAACCTGATGCGAGACTGGCTGATTCATCTGGCCGGGCAGCTCAGTGGCCAACCATTTACCACTCTGATCCTGGGCAAAGAGGAAGACCGTAAATTCACCTTCGCCCCCATGGCCATCGCCTCAGCCAAACAACACTTCAACACCGTGCTGAAACGCTGGATGGAGGCCACCACTCGGGCCTTACCCATTCATTGCGACGCCGGCTTTGCCTGGGTCACCAGTTTCTATGGTGGCAAGAAACACATAGGCGATCATGAACGCGCCATTGATGAAGTAGAAAAGGCCTACAACACCGCTCTGGAGCGGGACACCGGCTACCTGCGCGGCGCTTTCGATACGCCGGAATCCCTCATGGCCAGCGGGGAATTTGAAGCGCTCCTGCACGACTTATATGTTCCCCTGTGGGAAGCCGAGCAGGGCAAATCAGCGGCTGAACAGATTGAGACGATGGCATGATTGAACACACGAGCAACCGAAACCCCAATCTCGACCCGTTGGCACTGCCCCTGAACGGCAGCGCGCTGATTGAAGCCAGCGCGGGTACCGGCAAAACCTTCACCATTGCCATTTTATACGTGCGTTTGGTGCTGGGCCACGGCCAGACAGAGCAAAGCCCTTTGCAAGACCTGCTACCACCGAACCTGCTGGTAGTAACCTTTACCGAAGCCGCCACCAAAGAACTTCGAGACCGTATCCGCACCCGGCTGACCCAAGCCGCCGAGGTGTTTTCCGAGCACGCGGCCAACCTTGAGCCATCCGCGGAAACAGCACTTATCCACAAGCTGCGGGATGACAGTTACCCGGACCCGGCCAGCTGGCCGGACTGCCGCAAAAAACTGCTGCTCGCTGCGGAATGGATGGACGAAGCAGCAGTATCCACCATCCACGGCTTCTGCAACCGCATGTTAAGCGAGCACGCCTTCGACAGCGGTAGCCTGTTCAAGCTCACCCTGGAAACCGACCAGAGCGAGCTGCTGGATGAAGTCGCCCGGGATTACTGGCGCACCTTTGTTTACCCGCTGCCACCGGCGCTGATGGATGAAGCCCTGAGTCACTGGAAAACCCCAACAGATCTGCGTGCCGCCGTCCGTAACCTGATCGGCGATCCGAAAAGCCTGGGCACGCCCCCCTCGGATGTGCACAGCGCTATCGAACAGGCCGTCACCGACAGAGAAAACCAATCCAGCGCACTGAAACGCTACGACTGGGCCAAGTGGCAAGGTGAAGTCACCGACCTGCTCAATGATCTCAGCAAGAGCAAACGGCTTCATGGCAACAGCAAGAAAACTATGCTGAAAGCCTGGGATGCCCTGGTGGCCTGGGCCAACTCCGACGACTTGTTGCCGGAAAAACTGGATTCCTCCGCGGGCTTCAAAAACCAGACTCCTGAAGGGCTGGATAACATCCTGAAAGGCGACGACCCGGCCCCGCATCATCCGGCGTTCGACGCCATCGACGAACTGATGGCATTTGGCCAGAACCAGCCCAGCGCGAAATCCGACATCCTGCGCCACGCCAGCCACTGGATCGCGCAGCGGCTGGAAGAGGAAAAACAAAAGCGCTCGGAAATAGGCTTCGACGACCTGCTGACCCGGCTCGATGATGCGCTACACGGCCCAAGAGGCGATCAGTTAGCCGCCACCATTCGTCGCCAGTTTCCGGTGGCGCTGATTGACGAATTCCAGGACACCGACCCGGTTCAGTACCGGATTTTCGACCGCATCTACCGGGTTGAAGAGAACCATCCGGATACCTGCCTGCTGATGATTGGTGACCCGAAACAGGCCATCTACGGTTTCCGGGGTGCAGATATCTACACCTATCTACAGGCTCGCCAAGGGGTGCAAGACCGCACTTACACCTTGGGAACAAACTTCCGCTCCGCACATACGATGGTTTCTGCTGTTAACCGGGTGTTCGAATACAGCGACCAACACAGCCGCGACGGGGCCTTCCTGTTTGGGCAAGGTGATACTTCGCCGCTGCCGTTCCAGGGTGTCGCCGCCAACGGCACCAAACGGGTATGGTCAGTCAACGGAAAACCGCAACCGAGCCTGCTGTTCTGGACTCAGGAATCCGACGAGGACAATAGAGACGGCAGCCCAAAAGCCATCACAAAGGGTGCCGCCACCGCCGACATAGCCGAGACCTGTGCCAGTGAAATTGCCCGCCTGCTGACGCTGGGGCAGGGCGAAAAAGCCGGTTTTGTATTGCAAGACGACCCGAGCGATCTGGAACCCGTCAGCCCGCAAGACATTGCCGTGCTGGTCAACAACCGCAATGAAGCCAGTGCCGTGCGCGATGCCCTGGGCCGCCGGCGCATTAAAAGCGTGTACCTGTCAGACCGGGGATCAGTGCTGGCCTCGCCGGAAGCCAAAGAAGTGCTGTCCTGGCTGCGAGCCTTTGCCGAACCCCGGCAACTGGCTTACATCCGGGCTGCGCTGGCAACCCCGACACTGGGCCAGTCCTGGCAAGCGATGAACCAACTGCTCAGCGATGAACTGGCGCTGGAACGGGAAATCGAACGGTTTATCGATTATCAACAGCAATGGCACAGCCAAGGCGTGCTGCCCTTGCTGCGCAGCTTCCTGATGGATTTTGACGTGCCCGGGCGTTTGCTGCAACGGCCCGATGGTGAGCGCCGATTGACCGATATTCTGCACATAGCCGAATTGCTGCAACAAGACAGTCTGCAGTTGGACGGTGAACATGCTCTGGTGCACCACTTCACTCAGATTTTGCGCGCTGCCGATGAAGAAGACGAGCACCGAACCCTGCGCCTGGAAAGCGATGCCGCCTTGGTGAAAGTCATTACTGTGCATAAGTCCAAGGGCCTGGAATACCCGCTGGTGTTCCTGCCCTTTGGCACCGCCTACCGTGCCCAGAGTGAAAAACAGTCTTTTGTCAGCTATCACAACAGCAACAAGCTGGTGACCGTGTTCGACCCGAGTGCCGACGACGTCGCCAAAGCCGACCAGGAACGCCTGGGTGAAGACATTCGTAAAATCTACGTGGCGCTAACCCGGGCCAGGTTCGCTACCTGGGTGGGCGCCGCCGCCCTGGATAACTGGCAGCAAAGCGGGTTGGGATATCTGATTTCCGGCAGCGGTGCCGACAGTCTCAGCCAGAGCCTGAACACACTGGCCGAGGACAGGCCGGAAATCATCGTGATGCCATTACCGGAACCGGACAACACGCTCTACACCGAACAGACTCCGGAAGCGCTCGGCCCGGCACTTGTGTCCGGCCGGGAGGCCAAAGAAGACTGGTGGATAGCCAGTTATTCGTCGATCGAATACACCGGCATGGCCGGCACGGGCATTGTTTTCACCGGTGAAATTGAAGACGCCGAAACTCAGAACCTGTTGGAAGAAAGCGCCCACCTGGACGATGAGGCTACCTCATCCGAGGCGGCCGTCCGCAACCATCACCACTTCCCGAAAGGCGCCGGCCCCGGAACCTTCCTGCACGAACTGCTGGAGTGGTGTACCCATCATGGTTTCCAGTGGGTTGTGGATAACCCAGATCAACTGCAGGAACAACTGACCCGACGCTGCAGCACCCGTGGCTGGAGCGATTGGGTGGAACCTTTGCAACACTGGGTATTGGCACTGATTACCCGACCTATACCCCTGCAACGCTCAGGCGACGAACAGGTGACCCTGGCCCAGTTGACCAGCTTGCGCCCGGAGCTTGAGTTCTGGTTCGAAAGCCGCAACGTCAATGTGCGTAAACTCGATCAGTTGGTGAAATCGCACACGCTCAACGGCGCCGACCGGCCTCAAGCCCAGGCAAACACGTTCAATGGCATGATCAAGGGCTTTATTGATTTGGTGTTCGAACACAACGGGCAGTATTACGTGCTGGACTACAAATCCAATGCCTTGGGTGAAGAAGACAGTGCCTACACCGATCAGGCCATGGGGGAAGCAATTCTGGACAAACGCTACGACCTGCAATACGTGCTCTACCTCTTGGCGCTGCACCGCTTGTTAAAAGACCGAATACAGGGCTACGACTATGATCAACATATCGGCGGTGCCGTGTATCTGTTCCTGCGCGGCGTGAACTCGGCCAGCGGCGGAGCCTTCACCGACAAACCACCGAAAACACTGATCGAGCAACTGGACGCTTTGTTTGACGGCGACTCAGCCTCAGGGGAGGTGGCCGCATGAACCGTACCCGGAACCATGACCAGCAAATGACAATGGACTTGGGTGATGAAACCCAAGCCGAGCCGGCGAAATCGCCTGTGGATAACTCTCGTCTATTAGACAATGTGGATAACATTGATGCCCTGTTAGAACACTGGCAGCACGCGGAATGGATCCGACCACTGGACTTGGGCTTTGCCCGCTTGCTTCGGGATTTGTCCGACGAGCAGGGTAGTACCCCCCTGCATCCCCTTGTATTCCTCTTGGCTGCACTGATTTCCCACCAAGTGGGCCGGGGCCATGTGTGCATTGATTTGGCCACTCTTCTGGCCGATGCCGATTCCACCTTGTCGCTGCCGCCGGAGGAACCTTCGTCTGGGGCACCGCCTGTTGTGGATAAATTGAATCCGGGCGTGACGCTGGATCTACACCACTTGAAACCGGCGGATCTACTGGCCCGAATCACTTTGTCGGGCTGCGTATCCGCCTTATCGGAATCCTTTGCGGTCAGCGACGGCAGCCGAATATCGCCGCTGATTCTGACCGATGGCCGGCTTTATCTGCGTCGCCTGTGGCGTTACGAGCAACGTATTTCCGAGGGCATTTTGCAACGATTGGCGTTGCCATCAGCCGTGGCGGAACCCGATTCCCCCGCGGCGCGCACCCTGTCGCAGGCACTGAACACGCTGTTTAAACCAAACGAAGACACCGATTATCAGAAACTGGCGTGTGCCTTGGCAGCTCGCAACCGATTTTCGGTGATCACCGGGGGCCCGGGCACCGGGAAAACCACCACCGTGGTGAAGCTGCTCGCGGCACTGCAGGCAATCGCAGGTGAATCTCCAGAGCGGGCCGGGCGCAAATACCGCATTCGGCTTGCGGCACCGACTGGTAAAGCCGCCGCACGCCTGAACGAATCCATTGCCGGCGCGGTGAACAAATTACCCTTGCCGGAACTGCCCGGCGGCTTACAGCAGGATGATATCCCCACCAAAGTGACAACCTTACACCGCCTGTTGGGCAGCCGGCCGGACTCCCGAAAATTCCGCCACCACCAAGACAACCCGTTGATGGTGGATATTCTGGTGATCGATGAAGCGTCCATGGTGGATGTTGATCTCATGGCCTCGGTGTTCGATGCCCTACCAGCTCAGGCGCAACTGATTCTGTTAGGCGACAAAGACCAGCTAGCCTCGGTGGACGCCGGTGCTGTGCTGGGCGAGTTGTGCCAGCGCGCCTATGCAGGCCATTACACGCCCGAAACGTCGGCCTGGCTGGCGGCCATGACAGGTACACCATTGCCGGAGGCCTTGATCGACGCCAAGGGGCTCGCCTTGGACCAGGCCGTGGCGATGCTGCGCAAGAGTTACCGTTTCGAGGAGGGCAGCGGCATTCGCGCGTTATCCGAGGCAGTCAACAACAGTGCTGTGGATAACTCGATGCGCCAGAACATGTGGAGAGCCGGCTTCGATGACGTGATCTGGCTCAACGGCGACACGCCAAAGCCCGATCTTGACACCACACTGCAGAAAATTTGCCAGCACGCGGTTACCGGTACACCGGAAGCGTTTCGCAATGCCGGGCAGGGCAGGGTTGTGAATAACAAAGAACTGGCGGCTCCGGTCGGCTATCACCACTATTTGACGATGATGAATGGCCACAGGCTGACCGCCGACAGTCCCCGCGAGGATTGGGATGCGTTGGCATTGCAGGTGCTGACTGCCTTCAACGACTTTCAGATTCTGTGTGCCTTGCGCCGGGGCCCTTGGGGTGTGGATGGTTTGAATGAACGGGTAGAAGAGCATTTGCGGACCCAACATCTGATCAAGGAACAACACCCTTGGTACCACGGCCGACCGGTGTTAATTACCGGCAACGACTATAACCTCGGCCTGATGAACGGTGACATTGGCATTACCTTCAGAGTGACGTGGGATCGAGATGCCAACGGCATGCCCATAGAAAGTCGGTTAGTGGCATTCCCGAGCGGCGATGGTACGCAAGGCATCCGCTGGATTGCTCCAAGCCGTTTGCAGCAGTTGGAAACGGTGTACGCCATGACTGTGCATAAGTCTCAGGGTTCGGAGTTTATCCACACCTGTCTGGTGTTGCCGGACCGGCTCAGCCCGGTCATGACCAAAGAACTGGTGTATACCGGGATCACCCGAGCCCGGCATTGGTTCAGTCTGATCACCGGCGATGCTCAGGTGCTCAGCGAAGCGGTTAATCAGCGGGTGGTTCGCGCTTCAGGGTTGGCGCTTCGGCTTGTGGATAACGAGTCTACGGAGCGCCAGTAAACGGGAGGCCCCGCCGAAACACGCTCCTTCGGCACTTCCCTGTGGCGCTTGAGCTCCGCCATCCGTGGCTCCGCACAGTTTTGGCGGGGCCTCCCGCTCACTGGCTAGATTGGGCGTTGTCGTCACTTCTGTGTTGCTGTTCCCATAAGTTAGCGTAGTAGCCACCCTGCACTAACAACTCGTTATGGCTGCCGCTCTCGACAATTTGGCCGCTATCCATGACCAGAATGGTGTTGGCGTCCCGCACCGTTGAAAGCCGATGAGCAATCACCAAGGTTGTGCGTTGCTGGCTGACTTCTTTCAACGCGCTGAGGATGGCCTGCTCAGACAGCGAATCCAGTGACGACGTGGCCTCATCCAGAATCAGTATGGGTGGGTTTTTCAGAATGACCCGGGCAATGGCCACCCGTTGTTTTTCCCCACCGGATAGCTTCAGACCCCGTTCGCCCACCTTGGTGTTATAGCCTTCTGGCAAGCTGTGGATAAAGTTATCCAAATGGGCCATGCGCGCAGCCCGGTGCACTTCTTCTTCAGTAGCATCGGGTCGGCCATAGGCCAAGTTCCGGTACAGAGTATCGTTGAACAACACAGTGTCCTGCGGCACCACACCAATGGCGGACCGTAGGCTATCCTGCGTTACCTTGCGGATATCCTGACCATCGATGCTGATGCGGCCTTTATCCACATCGTAAAAGCGAAATAATAAACGGGCGAGGGTAGACTTCCCTGCGCCGCTGGCCCCCACCACAGCCACAGTATGGCCGGCCGGAATGGAGAAATTCACATCCTGAAGGATAGGGCGGTCTGGCCGGTAGGCAAAGTGAATCTGCTCAAACCGCACTTCCGAGTTATCCACAATCAAATTCGTGGCATCCGGTGCATCCTGAATCGCCGGTTTATCCCCAAGCAGTTTGAATAAGCGCTCAACATTAACCAGCGCCTGGCGAATTTCCCGATACACGAATCCCAGAGCGTTCAGAGGGATGAATAGCTGCAACAGATAGGCGTTCACCATGGTGAAATCGCCCAAGGTAATCTCGCCGCTGGCCACCTCCCGCACCGCCATGGTCATGATGACAATCAGCGCGACACCGATGATCAGGGCCTGTCCGATGTTCAAAGCCGCCAGAGACAGGCGGTTCTTGAGCCGCGCCTGCTCCCAGTTATCCAGATCTTCATCGTAAAGCTCGGCTTCGTAACCTTCGTTGTTGAAGTATTTGACCGTCTCATAGTTCAGCAGGCTGTCGATGGCCCGTGAGTTGGACTCGTTGTCCCGGGCGTTTGCTTCGCGCACAAAGCGGGTACGCCATTCGGTAATCTTGATGGAATACACAACATACACCACCACCGCCACCATAATGGCCAGCACGTAACTGACGTTAAACACCACCAAAAGAATGCCTGCCACCATCAGGATTTCCAGCAAGGTGGGGACAATGTTGAACAGGGTAAAGCGGAGCAAGAAACTGATGCCGTTGGTGCCACGCTCAATATCCCGCGCCAGCCCGCCGGTTTTACGGTCGAGATGGAACCCCAGCTCACGCTGGTGAAGATGCTCGAACACCCGCAGCGATACTCGCCGCATGGCTCGTTCAGCCACTCGAGCGAACACAGCGTCGCGTAATTCGCTGAACAGTGTGCTTCCAAAGCGTAGGCCTCCATAGGCCAAGACCAAGAGCGACGGGATCCAGAGCAGCATGTCTGCGGTTTGTGTCTGATCCAAATAATCCACAATGTATTTCAACGCCACCGGCGTGGCGACGGTGGCCAGTTTGGCCAACACCAACAAGCACAGTGCTAGCGCAACCCGGCCCCGATATTCGGCCAGATAAGGCCAAAGCCCGGCGATGAGCTTCCAGTCGGGCTTGTGGTCGGCTGGGTAATCGTTATCGGCGTAAGCGCGCACAGGGCATCCTTAGTTCAAAGCGAAACCGGTTATCGGGCTGTGGATAAAGTTATTCAGTAATTGCTGGAGTGTACTGCAGAACGCAAGTGTGTGCCTGCCACCTCGATGGTCGGTTTGTGTACTAGCCGCGAACTTCCTACACTGAAGTTAGACATTCATCTCTCTGAAGCAGGGGAATACACACGTGAGTAATCAAGAACTGCAAGCACTCAAAGAACGTTACGTGGCCGCTGGGGCAGCGAGCCCCAATGAACAGTTTGCCGATCATGCGCTAAATGCCGAATTATGGGACGCCGATGGCAAGCGAATGATTGATTTCGCCGGGGGCATTGGCGTTCTCAACATAGGGCATCGCCATCCGAAAGTGGTGGAGGCCGTCAAAGCACAGCTCGATAAACTTATGCACACCTGCCAGACCGTTATGCCCTACGAGGGCTATGTGAAGTTGGCTCAGAAACTAAGCGAGGTCACGCCGGTTCGCGGCCACGCTAAAGTTATGCTGGCCAACTCCGGGGCTGAGGCACTCGAGAATGCGGTAAAGATTGCTCGAGCCGCTACGGGCAAACACAACGTCATTTGTTTTGATGGCGGGTATCACGGCCGCACCTTCTTCACCATGGCGATGAACGGCAAAGCCGCTCCCTACCAAACCTCATTCGGCCCCATGCCCGGCCTGGTTTACCGGGCGCCGTATCCTGTTCCCTACCACGGTGTGTCCGAGGAAGAGGCTCTGCGCGGCCTGATGATGACGGTGAAGACCGATTCACCGGCTGACGATACCGCTGCCATTGTTCTGGAACCGGTGTTGGGGGAGGGCGGTTTCTACGCCGCTCCGACAAGTTTTTTGAAAGCTCTGCGGCAGTACTGCGATGACAACGACATTTTGTTGATTGTCGATGAAGTTCAAAGCGGTTTTGGCCGCACCGGCAAGCTGTTTGCGATCGAACACAGTGGCATTGAGCCGGACATCATGACCATGGCCAAATCCATGGCCGACGGCATGCCAATTTCAGCCGTGGTTGGCACCGATAAAGTGATGGATGCCTCCGGGCCCAACTCATTGGGCGGTACCTACACCGGCAGCCCCACTGCATGTGCGGCGGCGCTGGCGGTATTCGATGTCATCAAGGAGGAAGACA
The DNA here is from genome assembly GCF_019916045.1 of Marinobacter sp. AL4B. Taxonomy (NCBI): domain Bacteria; kingdom Pseudomonadati; phylum Pseudomonadota; class Gammaproteobacteria; order Pseudomonadales; family Marinobacteraceae; genus Marinobacter; species Marinobacter sp. AL4B. The sequence continues at coordinate 883,928 of NZ_JAILWZ010000013.1, read as the reverse complement.
TTCTGGGTAAAAGCCGGCGCTTGGGCGAAACCTTAAGAAAACGGTTCGATCAATGGCAAACCCAATTTGCCCACGTTGATAACGTTCGCAACCTTGGGCCCATGGCCGCTTTCGAGCTGGTGGAAAGCAAAGATTCACGCAAGCCGCTGCCAGAGCTTGCCGCATCGATTACCAAGAAGGCCAAAGAGAAAGGTCTAATCCTTCTTAGCTGCGGTATGTTTGGCAACACCTTACGTTTTCTGATGCCCGTCACCATCGAGGACGACGTGCTGGAAGAAGGCCTTAACATCGTCGAAGAATGTCTTAAAGATACCGGCGCCTGACCCCGTCGAGTCATCCCACCAGGCCGGGCCATTGCCCGGCCTTTCGCGCTCTAATTTCCAAACTGTGCGACTCAAAAGGGCGGTTACCCTAGCCTTTCAATTCGTCGTATACTGCCAATGCCCGTTGCGGCTAACGATACGCTTTACCCATTTTTTGATCTATTTATCAGGCGGTAACCATGACCTCCCAGAATTCCCCGACCATTCCTGAGCATCAACCACGCCCGTGGATTGATCTTCTGGTCAGTATTGTCATTCCTTCAGTGATTCTTATGAAGCTCAGTGGCGATGAACACCTGGGTAGCGTCAACGCACTGATCATCGGTTTGGCGTTTCCTCTTAGCTGGGGCTTGTTTGAACTGATTCGCTACCGCAAAAAGAACTTTATCGCGCTTTTGGGGCTGATCAGTGTCGCTTTAACCGGTGGTATTGGGCTGCTGGAACTGGATGCTGGCTGGCTGGCCATCAAGGAAGCAGCGGTTCCTGCGGTGATTGGTTTGGCGGTATTGATCTCCACCCGAACCAAGTACCCGTTGGTCAGAACACTGTTGTATAACCCGAATGTTCTGGATGTGGATAAGATTCACCAATCTCTGGAAGAGCGGGACAGTGTGGCTGAGTTCGAGAACCGCTTGCTAAAAGCCAGCTATTTTTTCGCCGGCACGTTTCTGTTCTCATCCATCATGAACTACGTTCTGGCCAAATGGATTGTGGTGAGCCCGGCCGGGACACAAGCCTTCAACGAAGAGCTGGGGCGCATGACGCTCGTCAGCTACCCGATGATAGCCATCCCGTCCATGGTGATGATGATGCTGATTTTCTGGTACCTGTGGCGCACCATTCGCCGCCTCACCGGGCACACTTTAGAAGAGGTTATGTCTCCGCACCTGATTGAAAAAGAGAAAGAAAAAGAGCGAAAGAGGGCACAGTCCTCCAAGTAACGCCGTTCCGTTTTCTCATGCAACAAAAAAACGCTGGCTCCTCTCGGAGACCAGCGTTTTTTTATACCGGATGTTCTGGGAAATCAGATATCCAGGTTCGTCACTTCCAGTGCATTGGTCTGGATGAAGTCACGGCGAGGCTCAACATCATCCCCCATCAAAGTAGTAAAGATCTGGTCTGCCGCAAAGGCATCTTCGATGGTGACCTTCATCATCCGGCGGCTTTCAGGATCCATCGTGGTTTCCCAAAGCTGTTCCGGGTTCATCTCGCCCAATCCCTTATAGCGCTGAATGTTGAGGCCACGCTGGGCTTCCTTCATCAACCACGCCAAAGCACCCGCGAAAGACAGAACTGGTTGCTTGCGCTCACCACGCTGGATGTAGGCGCCGTCTTCAATCAAGCCTTCGAGGGTTTCGCCAAGATCGGCGATTGCCTTGTACGACGTAGATTCAAAGAAATCGTGACCGAACACGTGCTCGTAAGGGATGCCGTGCATAAACACAGTGACCTTCGGCAAAAACAGGTTACGCTCTTCATCCCGGGTAACCGAGAAGGTGTACTTGGTACCGGTACGCGTATCTAGCTCCAAACCTTCACCCAAACGACCAACCCAAGCTGCCACCGCGGCTTCGTCTTTCAGTTGTTCAAAGGCCAGGGTGTCGTTATACACCATCTGGTTCAGGACCTTGGCCGGGTAGGCTCGGGACAAACGGTCGATCATGTTCATCACGGCCTGGTAATCCTTGATCATGGTTTCCAAAGCGGAATCCTTAATCGCAGGTGCATCCGGGTTTACGAATAACTGAGCGCCGTCTAGAGCTGTCTGGGTAAGGTAAGTCACCTTAGCCTTCTCATCCTTCAGGTACTGCTCCTGCTTACCGCGCTTGACCTTGTACAGCGGCGGCATAGCGATAAACACGTGGCCACGCTCGATGATTTCACGCATCTGACGGAACAGGAAGGTGAGCAGCAAGGTGCGGATGTGAGATCCATCCACGTCGGCGTCCGTCATGATAATGATGGAGTGGTAACGCAGCTTATCGGGATTAAACTCTTCCCGGCCAATACCACAACCCAGTGCCGTAATCAGCGTACCAACCTCGGCAGAGGACAACATCTTATCGAAGCGCGCCTTTTCGACGTTCAGGATTTTACCTTTCAGAGGCAGGATAGCTTGCGTCTTTCGATCACGACCCTGCTTGGCACTGCCACCCGCAGAATCACCCTCCACTATGAACAGTTCGGAAAGAGCCGGATCTTTCTCCTGACAATCGGCCAACTTACCGGGCAAACCGGCAATGTCCAAAGCGCCTTTGCGGCGAGTCATGTCACGAGCCTTACGGGCAGCTTCACGAGCACGAGCCGCATCAATCATCTTGTTGACGATCAGCTTGGCTTCGTTCGGGTGCTCTTGTAAATGGTCGGCAAAGCTTTGGTACAACTCCTGCTCAACAGCTGTTTTTACTTCCGATGAAACGAGCTTGTCTTTAGTCTGAGACGAGAACTTGGGATCAGGCACCTTAACACTGACAATCGCTGTCAGACCTTCACGGGCGTCGTCGCCGGAGGTAGCAACCTTTGCCTTTTTGCCCAAACCTTCGTGCTCGATGTAGTTGTTCAAAGAACGGGTGAGGGCAGCCCGGAAGCCTGCGAGATGGGTACCACCATCGCGCTGAGGAATGTTGTTGGTGAAGCAGTAAAGATTCTCTTGGAACGCATCGTTCCACTGCATTGCCACTTCTACCGCAATTCCGTCTTCACGTTCCCGGTTGAAGTGAAACACTTGGTTGATCGGTGTCTTGTTGGTATTCAGATGCTCAACGAACGCGCGAAGGCCACCTTCGTACTCGAACACTTCTTCTCGGCCTGAACGCTCATCGGTCAACCGAATGCGTACACCGCTGTTCAGGAAAGCCAGTTCGCGCAGGCGTTTGGCCAATATATCGTAGTGGAACTTAATCTGGGTGAAGGTTTCCGGTGACGGAATAAAGTGAACCTTGGTGCCAGAGGCATCAGTTTCACCGACTTCCCCTAAAGGTGCGTTAGGCACGCCGTGTGTATAAACCTGCTCATACACAATTCCGTTACGGCGAATCGTCAGGGTCAGCTTGGAGGAGAGGGCGTTAACCACTGATACACCCACACCGTGAAGACCGCCCGATACCTTATAGGAGTTGTCATCGAACTTACCGCCTGCGTGCAGAACGGTCATGATAACCTCCGCGGCAGAAACACCTTCTTCTGCATGAATATCCACAGGGATACCGCGACCGTTATCCTGAACGGTGATGGACTCATCCGGATGAATCAATACACCGATTTCAGAACAGTGACCTGCCAAAGCCTCATCGATGGAGTTATCCACCAATTCAAAGACCATGTGGTGCAGGCCGGTGCCATCATCGGTATCACCGATGTACATGCCCGGGCGTTTACGCACCGCATCCAGCCCTTTAAGGACTTTGATACTGGAGGAATTGTAATTCGACTCACTCATTAACGAGACTCCTGAAGGTGATACCCGGTAATAGATTCAGCAGTACATAAAGGATCTACTGAAATCTTACCCAGTTTATTCTTCCGTCAATTTTCCATGTTCCACGTGGAACATTCTGTAATCTGGTGTTTGTCCATCCGTCCACAACACGTCTGGTTCCGGGTGTTCGATGGACGTAATAAACACCTGGCAACGTAAATCCTGGAGTTTCCGAGCTAACATAATCCGATGACGGATATCGAGCTCAGCATTAATATCATCCAGTAAAAAAGTGACCTGTTTACCCAAATCACTCAAAACCTTGCCTTGGGCAATCTTCATAAGAATAACCAAGGTCTTTTGCTGTCCACGGGAGAAGGTTTCTGCCACAGGACGCCCGCCCAATTTCAGACGAATATCAGCACGGTTTGGGCCATAAAGCGTATGCCCCATCCGCCGTTCTTGTTCTCTGTGATTCTTCAGCACATCGACCAAAGAATGGTTTCGATCCCAGCCGGGATAAAACTCAAGTTTCAGGCCATCGGTCCAACCAGCGTCCAATTCTTCAAGCACTTCATTGAAGGCACTTTTGAACTTGTGGAAAACCGCGACTCTAGTGTCGCTGAGAGATTCAGCAAGCACGGAAAACTGATTATCCCATACCCTCATCAACGACTCATCGATTCTACCATTTCTGAGCGTTTGATTCCGCTGTGATGTCACTCTCTGGCATTGTTGCCATAAAGATGAAAACGAAGGTTCCACGTGGAACACTAACCAATCCAGAAACTGTCGTCGCTTACCCGGGCCACCGGCTACGATATCGAACACTCCGGGGTCGATCACCGAAACGGGCAATCGTTTCGCCAATGACGACAGGCTACGAACCGATTCACCGTTTACCCGCAAAGACGTTTCTTTAGCAGCAATATCTCGGGAAATCCCCACACGGTGTTCGCCCAACTCATTACCGCCGTCGCCATCGGCCTGCTCATCAAGACCTGCATCCAGAGCTCCAAAAACGGTGAGTTTGCTCTGACCATGAGCAACCACGGCCTGATGCCGAGATATGCGAAATGAACGGCCCAGCCCTAAATACCCAATGGCTTCAAGCACGCTGGATTTACCGCTACCGTTGGCACCGTAAAGAAGATTAAACGAAGGGGAGAACCGAACCGGTTCAGGCTCCAGGTTTCTAAACCATTGAGTCTGGAGTTTGACGAGCGCCATAAAGGAGGGAATCTCAATATCAGATGGAAATCAAGGAGCCTTAAAACACAAAAGGCAATGCTGATCACCAGCATTGCCCTAGTGTACAAGAAGCTATGCTTCTACGCTCGTTAATGCAGCATAGTCAGCCGGTCATCCATGAACACATCCATTTCCGGCGCCATAATGTGAACATAGCGATCAAAATACAGGAACTGCTTGAGTAGCAGTGCAAATTCCCGAGGGAAGTGCAGGCCATGACTTTCGCCCACTTTCACCATGTCCATCAGTATATGGTTTACGTCGTCTTCCGCCTGATCCATTTGGTAGGCGCTTTCATCGGGCACCATTCTATCCATCTGCTTGTACAATCGCTGAAGGTCAGCGGCCAAATTCTGCGCTTGTACTTCCCTGTGGGTAATGCCAATCCGTATCATGGCATCGGCCATGCCCTGGAAATTACCCACCATAATCGCAGAAATGAAATCACTCACCGCTTGCCAGGTGTCGGGTTTGATTCGACCAACAATACCGAAATCAATAAAACCCACCCGACCATCTTTCAACACCATCAGATTTCCCGCGTGTACGTCAGCGTGGAAAAATTCACACTGCGTCAAACTCGAGAACCAAGTGTTCATTGCGGTGATCAAGGTGCGTTCCGGATCTTTCGCATAACCACGAATGCTCTCAAGATCCGTTAACGGAACACCGTAAAAACGTTCCATTGTGAGAATGCGACGACTGCTGCAGTGTTCGTACACTTGGGGAACGGTCGCGTCTTCGTTGCCGGTGCTTTCCAAGAATTCCCGGAACACCTTCAGGTTATCGGCTTCCTTGATGAAGTCGCATTCTTCCATCATGGTTTTCTGGATTTCATCCACGATCCCAGACAGAGAAGTCCAGGATAACTTGGGCGCCAAAGTCTCAAGAATACGCGCGGAAAGATAAAGAAAGTTCAGATCAGTCAGCAGTATGTTTTCCACACCCGGCTTCTGAACCTTAATTACCACGTCTTCACCGGTCACCAGTTTGGCCGAGTGCACTTGGGCGATAGACGCCGACGCCAAGGCCACCGGGTCAATCTCTGAAAAAACGTCGTTAATCGGACGTCCAAGCTCGTCCCGGATGATCTTTTTAATCACACTGAACGGTAGATTCGGAGTGCTGTCGAGGCAGAACTGAAACTCCTCAACATACTCTTTCGGGAAGAAAGTTGGTGAACTGGCAATGAACTGTCCGAGCTTAATATAGGTCGAACCCAGATTCTCGAAGGTTTGACGCAACAGCTTTGGAGTAGGGGGGCGATCGCCTCGCACCCAATTCACGCCGGTACGGCCGAGTACGCTCAGGGTTTGACCAATCCTGAACGCACCTTTGATTCCATTCACTACAGGTCCCATCAACTCCTCCCGCTATAATTACAAACGCATCGGCATGACAACGTACATACAGCCATTATCATTTTCAGCTTCAATCAATGCGCTGCTGTTCGGGTTGGATAAAGTTACCTTCACCTGTGCGTCGCTGAGCGCATTCATCACATCGATCAGGTAGCCTACATTAAAACCGATCTGAAGGGATTCGCCCTGATAGTCCACAGGCAGTGCATCTTCGGCCTGTTCCTGATCTGGGTTGTTCGCGAAAACTTCGAGCTGACCAGGTTTAAGATTCAAACGCACGCCACGGATGTTCTCGTGCGAAAGGATGCCTGCACGCTGTAGAGTGTTTTTCAGCGTGGCACGGTCAGCCATAACTACTTTGTCGCCGCCGCGCGGGATAACCCGGTTATAGTCCGGGAATTTACCTTCAATCAGTTTGGAGGTGAACGTGTAAGAACCCACCGTCGCGCGCAGATGGTTGTCTCCGATCACCAAGGTAACCGGAGACTCACTGTCATCCAGCAAGCGAGCCAGTTCCAATATACCTTTACGGGGCACAATCACCTGCCGTGGCTCGGGGCACCCAGTGTCCATATCAAAGTGCGCCAGTGCCAACCGGTGACCGTCGGTCGCGACAGTCCGTACGTGGCCCGCATCCACTTCCAACAGTAGGCCATTCAAGTAATAACGCACGTCTTGCTGCGCCATCGCGAACGCCGTTGCATCCAACATACGGCCCAATTCTTTTTGAGGGAGTTCCAAACGGAAGCTTTCGGGCTCGTCTTCAACGTTGGGAAAATGTTCGGCCGGTAAGGTAGATAAGGTGAAATGCGAATTTCCGGCGCGTACGTGCAGCCGGTCGCCTTCTTGGGCCAAATCAATCGGCGCTTCGTCACCCAAAGCACGACAAATATCGGACAATTTCCGCGCTGGAACCGTAATTCTGCCTGGCTGGTCCACGTGTACCGGCGTAACCCGGCCTACCAGTTCGACTTCCATGTTGGTACCAGTCAGAGTCAACGTGTTGTCTTCGGCTTCCAACAACACGTTCGACAGAACCGGCATGGTTTGTTTCTTTTCCACAACGCCAGCGATGCTTTGCAGCGGAGTAAGCAGGGATTCACGGCTGATTGTCAGTTTCATGGCACTCGGCTTCAGTTATCGGAAGTGAATGTTATTAACTTGCCACCCGTCGCATCAGGTGGTCAGTAATCTCATAAAGTTTTGATAGTCCTCCCGGATACCCGGGTCGGTCTCCTGCAATTCGCGGACCTTTTTGCACGCATGCAACACTGTTGTGTGGTCGCGCCCACCAAAGGCATCGCCAATTTCGGGCAAACTGTGGTTGGTCAATTCTTTGGAAAGCAACATCGCCACTTGCCTCGGACGGGTGACCGTTCGAGTACGACGCTTGGACAACAGATCAGACACTTTGATTTTATAATACTCAGCGACCGTTCTTTGAATGTTATCCATGCTGACCTGCTTTTCGTGCAATGCCAGCAGGTCTTTCAAACTTTCCCGGATAAAGGGAGGAGTAATCTCAGAACCGGTGAAGTGAGCATTCGCTATCACCAAACGTAGCGCACCCTCTAACTCTCGCACGTTTGAGCGAATTTTCTGAGCGATAAAGAAAGCGGCTTCGCTGCTCAGTTTCACCTTAGCCTGATCGGCCTTTTTCATCAAAATCGCCACCCGGGTTTCAAGTTCCGGCGGCTCAACCATCACCGTCAAACCCCAACCGAATCGCGATTTGAGGCGTTCTTCCATATCCACAATTTCTTTCGGGAAACGGTCACAGGTAACAATGACCTGCTGCCCACCTTCCAACAGTGCGTTAAAGGTGTGGAAAAACTCTTCCTGAGAACGCTCTTTCCGAGCAAAAAACTGGATGTCGTCAATCAACAGCGCATCCACCGAGCGGTAATAGCGCTTGAATTCGTTGATCGCATTTAATTGCAGCGCCTTAACCATATCCGCCACAAAACGTTCCGAGCGCAGGTAAGCGACTTTCGCCTTTGGGTTTCGGCGAACAATTTCATTACCGATGGCATGCATCAAGTGAGTTTTACCCAGGCCAACCCCCCCATAGAGGAATAATGGGTTGTATGCGCCGCCCGGATTCTCGGCAACCTGCATGGACGCTGCTCGAGCTAATTGGTTCGACTTACCTTCGACAAAGGTATCGAACGTAAAGGTTTCATTAAGAAAACTCTGGTGCTTAATATCGCCTTCTACTTGCACTGACCGACGCTGACCGCCACCCACTGAAGGCGTTGTCGGTGCTGGCTGACTCGCGGGCTGGCTCGGTGCCGCGCGACGCTGCACGGCGGTAGCCGCAACATTTTTTTCTTCCTCGGTAACGGCGTGCCCGGTCTCATCCACTTCAGGAACAGACCTGACCACAGGGTCATCGGGTTTGGGTGCGGAGCCCACCTTCATCTGAACCCGAGGTGCCTGACCGCCATTCAGGTCCTTCAATACTTCTTCGATGCGCCTGAGATATTTTTCGTTGACCCAATCCATAACAAAGCGGTTTGGAGCAAACAGCATCAACAACCCTTCACGATGATCAGACTGAAGAGGTCGTAACCAGGTATTAAACTGTTGTGCGGGAAATTCATCCCGAAGTACTTCAAGACATTGATGCCACATACTATTAGGCAAGACCGCCTGCTCCCAACTACCTGACTATGCTTCTAAACGGGAAAACTCGGCCCGTTATTCAAGATGACCACGAATTCTACCCCGACCAGCCCTCTAGGAAAAGAGCGTTCATCTAGGTAATGAACACCCTGTGGAAACAATTATATACGCCTTTCAGGCTCTTACAGACATATCTACAGCCTTGTGTACAGAAATCCACTAAAAAATAGTTATACACAGAACCTTGTGCACATCCGGGGTAGAGGCCTGTGTGAAAGCTCTGCACCGATCGATGCATAACTCGCTCCATGATTCCAAAAGCTACTTGTTCACAATCCGTCTTGATCTTACTCACAGGGCTCAGGTACACATGTCACAAGCCTTATCATTACCGTATCTATCTGTTCCTATTGTTTTTTTTACCATTATCCACAGAAAAATGGGTGCGTAATAACAGTAATAATTAATCTTTAAAAGAAATTTAAAAGAACCTAATACTTTTATTATTCATCGTTGTGGTATCTACCCACAGAGAAAACTTCGTCAGCACAACAGTCTTCGATTGATCTTCCCCTCAGATTTGACTAGAATGCCGCTCCTGTTTCAGCTGTCTATTTTGCAGCCAGTTACAAATTTCAATTTACGATTTGTGAGAACATCATCATGAAAAGAACATTCCAACCAAGCGTCCTGAAGCGCAAGCGTGTTCACGGCTTCCGTGCCCGTATGGCGACTGCTAACGGCCGTAAGGTGATCTCCCGTCGTCGTGCCAAAGGCCGCGCACGTCTGTCTGCGTAAGCTGATTTCTGCCTCATGAAGGCTTTGACGTTTCCAAAATCTGTTAGGCTTCTGAAGCCAGCTGATTACGGCAAAGTCTTTGATGACGTGCAGCTGAAAGTTCCGCATAGGAATTTTCTGATCCTGGCTGCCCCGAATAACCTCGGTCACGCCAGGGTCGGTCTAATTTTCTCAAAGAAAAACTTGCGTCATGCGGTTCAAAGAAACCGAATAAAGCGCCAAGTAAGAGAAACCTTCAGACTGCAGCAAGATTTGCCGAGCCTCGATATTATTGTTTTAGGCAGGCAAGGGTTGAATAAGCTTGAAAATCCCGATGTACGTTCATCACTGAACGACATTTGGCGCAGGGTGAAGAAAAAGTATCGCCAGGTTGCCATCGCCCAGTCAGATGCTAGCGCTCAAGGCAACGAGTAATGCGTCAACTTCTGCTGTTACCTATACGATTCTACCAGTACGCTATCAGTCCCATGATGGTTAGCCATTGCCGACACACTCCTACCTGTTCACAATACGCCGTTGAGGCTATTCAACATCACGGAGCATTCAAAGGCAGTTACTTGGCTGGTGCACGTTTGTTGAGATGTCATCCATGGGGGGACGCCGGTTATGATCCAGTGCCAGGCACTGAATCAAACGGGGATAAACACCCTCAAGTAACAGCTAGCCCAACTGAACCGTTCCAATCCACTACTCAGACCAGACACTAAGTTTATGGATATTCAACGCATCGTTTTGTTTGCCGGCCTCGCGATTGTCAGTTATCTGATGGTGCTAGCCTGGAACGAAGATTATCACCAGCCACAAACCGAACAGGTAGTTCAGACAGAATCTATTTCTAATGGCACCCAGTCTGCGGACAGTATGGTTTTGCCTGAGAGTGGATCTTCCAGTAACGGCGAAGAAGAGTTTTCCACACCCGAAACGGGTGGCGTTGCAGCGGTTAATACAACAACCGACGAAAACATCGGTAACCGTTACATTTCAGTGAAGACCGATGTTTATAACCTGAAAGTTGATCGCATTGGCGGTAACATCGTCGAAAGCTCCCTGCTTGAATTCGACGAATCTTTGAACAGTGAGCAACCCTTAAAGCTCCTTTCCAATACCAATAACCGCACCTATTTCCTCGAAAGTGGTTTGATTGGACGCGACGGACCCGATGGCCGCAGTGCCGCTAAGCCTCCAGTCTTCGAGGCTTCTGCCAATGAGTTTGTTCTGGCAGAAGGTAGTGACGAACTGAATTTGGATTTGGCGTTCACCACCGAGGCCGGCGTTAAGATAACCAAACGCTACCAGTTCCAGCGTGATAGCTACGAGATTGGAGTTCGTTATCTGATCGACAACCAATCCGACAGTCCGTGGCAGGGTAATTTCACGGGTAAAATTGTTCGGGACCAGGCTCCCGACCCTACTGCTCAAGCCAGTATGGGTATCAAAGCGTACTTGGGCATGGTCATGAGCACACCAGAAGATCCGTATGAAAAATACGACTTCGACGACCTCAAAGAATCTCGCATTAACCAATCAGTGACCAATGGCTGGCTGGCATTCCTGCAGCACTATTTCATTACCGCTTGGGTACCCGATTCGGAAACATCAGCGCAATTCCAGACAACACAACGTGGTCAATTGCATGTGATGGGCTTTGTTTATCCGGCAACAACGGTTGCTGCAGGCGAAACAACGGAAGTGGGCGCAACCGCCTACGTTGGCCCCAAGATCATTGATCGACTGGAAGCCTTAGCGCCAAACCTAGACCGCACCGTAGATTTCGGCTGGCTCTTCTTTATCTCATTGCCATTGTTCATCATTCTGGAATGGTTCTATGGCCTTGTCGGTAATTGGGGTGTAGCCATTATTCTGCTGACGGTTCTGGTAAAGGCTGTGTTCTTCCACCTGTCCGCAACCAGCTATCGTTCAATGGCAAAAATGCGTGCTGTGGCACCGCAACTGACCCGTTTGAAAGAACTTTACGGTGACGACCGCCAGCGCATGTCCCAGGAAATGATGGCCCTATACAAACGGGAAAAAATTAACCCGTTGGGTGGTTGCTTGCCGATTCTGGTTCAGATGCCAGTATTCATTTCGTTGTATTGGGTATTGTTCGAAAGTGTTCAGCTACGCCATGCACCCTTCATGCTGTGGATTCAGGATTTGTCCCAGATGGACCCATACTTCATCTTGCCAATCTTGATGGGTGCCAGCATGTTCATCCAGATGAGCCTGAACCCGACACCGCCTGATCCTATGCAGGCCAAGATCATGAAGCTGATGCCACTGATCTTTACCGTGTTCTTCCTCTGGTTCCCGGCTGGTCTAGTACTGTACTGGTTGGTAAACAACATTCTTTCAATCTCGCAGCAGTGGTACATTACTCGCAAGATTGAAGCGGAAGTTGCAGGCAAGAAGTACTGATCATTCGGTACTTCTAACCCAACAAAGGCTCCTCTGTGGAGCCTTTGTCAGTTTTAGTCGGGACAAAAATCATGCAGCCAGCCACTGACACCATCGCCGCAATTGCCACCGCGCCAGGCCAAGCCGGGGTGGGTATCGTCCGGGTTTCGGGCCCGAAAGCATCAGTGATTGCACGCGCCATGTTGGGGTTTGACCCCAAACCACGGTACGCACATTTCGGCCCTTTTTTGGATACTCAAGCTGAGCTGATTGATGAAGGTATTGGCTTGTACTTTCCGAACCCGAACTCGTTCACAGGCGAGGATGTATTTGAGCTGCAGGGGCACGGCGGGACGGTCATTCTTGATTTGCTATTGCGAGAAGTTTGCAATCTTGGAGCACGGTTGGCCCGCCCTGGCGAGTTCTCGGAGCGAGCGTTTCTCAACGACAAGCTTGATTTGGCTCAGGCCGAAGCCATTGCCGACCTGATTGAAAGCAGCTCCGAACAGGCCGCCCGCTGCGCCGTACGTTCCATGCAGGGTGTGTTTTCTCGGCAGATAGACGATCTGGTTGATGCGGTAACGCATCTGCGTATATATGTAGAGGCGGCGATCGACTTCCCGGAAGAAGAAATTGATTTTCTGGCCGACGGCAAAGTCGCCACCGACCTCGACGATCTGTTACAGCGTGTGGAAAAGATTCTTTCGGAAGCCCAGCAAGGCACCATTCTCCGCGACGGTATGAAAGTGGTGATCGCCGGTCGCCCGAACGCCGGAAAATCCAGTTTGCTTAATGCCTTGGCAGGTAGGGAAGCGGCCATTGTAACGGCCATTGAAGGCACCACTCGGGATGTTCTCAGGGAACATATTCACATTGATGGTATGCCGTTGCACATCATCGACACCGCCGGGCTTCGCGACAGCCCGGATGAAGTCGAGCAGATTGGTATTGCCCGCGCTTGGGATGAAATCCGACAGGCCGACCGTATTCTGCTAATGGTCGATGCTACCACCACGGATAAAACCGAACCCCACGAAATCTGGCCGGATTTTATCGACCAGCTACCCAAGAATGCACCGGTTACGGTGATCCGAAATAAAGTGGACTTGTCTGGTGAACCCGTGGGTATCCGCGATGAATCGGCACAAGCAGCGCCCGTAGTTCGGCTGGCAGCCAAAGAAGCTGAAGGCTTAGATATCCTTCGTGATCATCTAAAAGCTTGTATCGGTTTCGCCAGTACTACCGAAGGTGGTTTTTTGGCGCGGCGTCGTCATCTCGACGCTTTGGAGCGGGCCAGAGATTCCTTGCTGCAAGGGCAGTCCCAGTTACAGGGCTACGGAGCAGGGGAGTTGTTGGCAGAAGATCTTAAAGCGGCGCAAGATTCGCTTGGCGAGATCACCGGGCACCTGACCCCGGATGAACTGCTAGGTAAAATCTTTAGCTCGTTCTGTATCGGCAAGTAAGGCGATCAAGCCTCACTTGCCCTTAGCTTAATGATTCGTCCAGGAAATCCAACAGCATGCGAACTTTTGGGGACAAGTGTCGGTTGTGTGGATAAATCGCCCAGATCCCATCGTCGGCTTCGTGATAATGTTCCAGCAAACTCATGAGTTTTCCACAGGCCAGTGATGGCTGAACATAATAGTCGGGAAGTTGCACGATCCCGATACCTTTCAGGGCAGCATCCAGCAACGCCCAACCGCTGTCGCACTTCATAGTGCCTTTGACGCGAACGTTGTGGGGCTTGCCCCGATCCTGAAATCGCCAGTAATCCAGGTTGCCTTGCAAACAATTGTGTCGATCCAGTTCCGAAAGCGAATGGGGAACGCCGTAGGTGGATAAGTAATCTGGTGAGGCGCACACGTATAAGGTTCGTGATGACAACCGCTTGGCCATCATGGACGAATCGTCCAATTTTCCCAGCCGAATCGCTAAATCGTAACCGCCACCGACCAGATCCAGCTTTTGGTTCGTCAGATTCAGTTGCACCTCCAACTCTGGGTAGCGCAGTATGAAATCGTTCACCAAGGGCGCGATCACTTTTTCTCCGTAGGTCACTGGCGCTGTCAGCCGTAATTTGCCCTTGGGGATAAGTTGCAGGTTGGTCATGGCCCGTTCGGCGTCTTCCAAACCATCGAGTACCTGACGGCAATACTGATAATAGGTTTGGCCCGCTTCCGTTACCGAAACCTTACGGGTAGTGCGATAAAGCAGCTTGGTCGAAAGCCGGGATTCCAGTGCGCTGACTTGTCGGCTGACTTGCGCTGTTGAAATGCCCAAACGTTTCGACGCAGCGGTAAAGCTTTCGGCTTCCGCGACCGCAACAAACTCACTGACCCCTTCCCAAATAAACATGTTCAGTTCCTTGAGTTACGAGTTGGGTAAGCTTAGATACAAGATACCGCCAGCAAATCACTTGCTTATTATTACTGTACAGTAAAGGTGATTTGTACGGTGGGTGGATTATCTATCATAAGAATAATAATACAATGATCCCATCAACATGGCAGAAGTCTCTGCCCAAGCCCGACAAAAACTGGAGCACACAACATGACTCAGACCATCAAATCCAAAGCAGCCATTGCCTGGGGCCCGAAGCAACCTCTATCCATTGAAGAAGTGGATGTGATGCCGCCACAGGCGGGTGAAGTTCGTATTCGGGTGATTGCCAGCGGTGTGTGCCATACAGACGCGTTTACCCTGTCAGGCGAAGATCCCGAAGGCATCTTCCCAACCATTCTGGGCCACGAAGGTGGTGGTATTGTTGAGTCCATCGGCGAAGGTGTTACCAGTCTGAAAGTGGGTGATCACGTTATTCCGCTGTACACCCCCGAGTGTGGCGAATGTAAATTCTGTACCTCGGGTAAAACCAACCTGTGCGGGAAGATTCGTGAAACCCAGGGCAAAGGCCTGATGCCAGACGGCACTACGCGCTTTTCTTTGAACGGCGAGCCGATCTATCACTACATGGGTTGTTCAACCTTCTCCGAGTACACCGTACTGCCCGAGATTTCTCTGGCCAAAGTGAACAAAGAAGCACCGTTGGAAGAAGTCTGCTTGCTCGGTTGTGGCGTGACCACTGGCATGGGTGCCGTGATGAACACCGCCAAAGTGGAAGAGGGCGCCACCGTGGCCATCTTCGGTATGGGCGGCATCGGCCTGTCGGCGGTAATTGGTGCCACTATGGCAAAAGCCGGCCGCATCATTGCCATCGACATCAACGAGAGCAAATTTGACTTGGCGCGTCAGCTGGGCGCGACCGATTGCATCAACCCGAAAGATTACGACAAGCCGATCCAGGAAGTGATTGTTGAGCTGACCGACGGTGGTGTCGACTACTCCTTCGAGTGCATTGGTAACGTGGATGTGATGCGTTCGGCCCTGGAATGTTGTCACAAAGGCTGGGGCGAGTCGGTCATCATCGGTGTGGCCGGTGCCGGCCAGGAAATCTCTACCCGCCCATTCCAGTTGGTGACCGGCCGGGTCTGGAAAGGTACTGCGTTTGGCGGTGTGAAAGGCCGCTCCGAGCTGCCGGGCATCGTTGAGCGTTACATGGAAGGTGAGTTCAAGTTGAATGACTTCATTACTCACACCATGGGGCTGGAGGATATCAACAAGTCGTTTGATCTGATGCACGAAGGCAAGAGCATCCGTACCGTTATCCACTACGACAAGTAATAAAATCAGGTCGCCTGCCAATCAGGCAGGCGACCGTTGTGTTGAGAGGTTGCAATGACTATTGAAAACCTGAGCAGTAACAAAAGTTTTGGTGGTTGGCACAAGCAGTACAGTCATTACTCCGAGACGCTGAACTGTTCTATGCGGTTTGCCATTTACCTGCCCCCGCAGGCCTCCAATGGCAAAAAGGTACCCGCGTTGTACTGGTTATCTGGCCTGACCTGCACCGATGAAAACTTCATGCAGAAAGCCGGTGCCCATCGTATAGCAGCCGAACTGGGCGTGGCCATCATTGCCCCGGACACGAGCCCCCGCGGTGACGATGTGGCCGATGATGACGGCTACGATCTGGGTAAGGGCGCCGGGTTCTACGTGAATGCGACTCAGGTACCCTGGAGCCAGCATTACCGCATGTACGATTACGTGCTCAACGAATTACCGACACTGATCGAAGACATGTTCCCGGTGAGCGATCAGCGTTCCATCTCTGGCCACTCTATGGGCGGGCATGGAGCATTGGTGCTGGCACTGCGCAACCCGGAGCGTTTCCAGTCCGTCTCGGCGTTTAGCCCAATCAGCAATCCGGTCAATTGCCCGTGGGGTAAGAAAGCCTTTGGCGCTTACCTCGGTAAAGACACCGCCAGCTGGGCCGAATACGACGCCAGCTTGCTGATGCAAAAGGCAAGCAAGTTTGTACCGGCGTTGGTGGATCAAGGTGAAGCGGACAACTTCCTGACCGAGCAGCTGAAACCAGAAATGTTGGAAGCCGCTGCCAAACTAAGTGGCTATCCGCTGGAACTGAACCGGCATGACGGGTACGACCACAGCTATTACTTTATCTCCAGTTTTATTGAAGAGCACCTTCGCTTTCATGCGAAGTATTTGAATCAGTAACACCCTTTCGCCCCGCAGGTGACCACTTTCGGGGCTTTTTCATAGATCCCCTATTTCGAGAAAACTTTCCTCTTCATTAAGTTGTTGCAATTATCAAATGTAAAAGATTATCATTTGCCCCTAGTATTTGTTTTCAACTTAAAGGAGTGGCTCATGCGGTTCAGGATTTCCATTCTCTCGGCTGCGGTTGCCGTTGTATCTTCGGGTTTTACGTTGCAAGTTTCAGCGCAGCCGGTCGAGCTGGATGAAATCGTGGTGTCAGCCTCGGGTTTTGAACAGAGCCAGTCCGCGGCTCCGGCCAGCATTACCGTGATAGGTCATGAAGAAATTCAGAATAAACAAGCGTTTAGTCTCACCGATATTCTTGCCGATGTAGAAGGTGTGGACGTTAGCGGTTCTGCAGGTAAAACAGGTGGTTTTGATATTCGTATGCGAGGCATGCCGGCCGAATACACGCTGATCCTGATTGATGGTCGGCGGCAGAATACCGCAGGTAACGTAACACCTAATGGTTTTGGGCAAACAGCCACCAGTTTTCTACCCCCTCCAGCATCCATTGAACGTATTGAGGTTGTCCGAGGTCCTATGTCCACTCTCTATGGCTCGGATGCCATGGGTGGCGTGATTAATATCATCACCCGCAAGGTCAGCCCGGAGTGGACAACTTCTCTGACTGCAGAAACCACACTTAATCAAGACAGCGATTTTGGTGACAGCAGAGCCTACAGTGCGTACACCACCGGTCCTCTTGTGGATAACTTGATTGGTCTGCAACTTCGGGGCCGTTGGTTTGAGCGTGATGAATCGGAATTGGAGTTTTTGGACCTCAATGGTGACCCGATTGAAGTCAGCACCCGTGGGCCGAGCCCGGTAGAGTCCGAGCAATACACCGTGGGCGGAAGACTCACGGTCACGCCGGGTGATGCTCACGACTTATGGCTTGATATAGAAACCAGCAAGCAGGACTACGACAACTCGGAAGGGCAGTTGGGCACGCTGGGCCCCCGCGGCTATGGCCCGGAACTGGAATTCGATCGGGATCAATTTGCTGTTGGCCATACAGGACGATTTGCTGTCGGGACGCTTGAAACCAGCATTATGAGAAACGTCACTGAAACCGGCGGCCGGGTCATTCCAAACGGAGTTCCGGGGAAAGCGCCCGGCTCGCATCGGGAACTGAAGGCTGAGAATCGGGTCATCGACAGTAAGTTGGTTATGCCCATGGAAAATCATGTCCTGACGGTGGGAGGCCAATGGTTTGATGCCCGTATGATCGATGGTGTGGCAGAGCAGGAATTCAAACAAAAAACCAAAGCGTTGTTTGTCGAAGATGAGTGGTTCCTGGCGGATGATTTGGCGCTGACTCTGGGAGGTCGGTACGACCACCACGATTCTTTTGGTGGCCAATTTAGCCCGCGAGCCTATCTGGTTTGGAATTCTACGCCGGAATTAACCGTCAAGGGTGGTGTGAGTCGGGGGTATAAAACGCCCGGCCTTGAACAACTGGAATCTGGTGTTGTCGGGTTTACCGGCCAAGGCACCATTCCAATGTTTGGGAACCCGGATCTGCAACCTGAAACCTCAACCTCAACCGAGCTTGCGGTGATGTATGAAAAACCCGCGGGCTACCGTGTTGGCGCAACCGTTTTCTACAACGAGTTTACGGACAAGATTGCAGAAGGCCCGGATCTGTTGAACTGCAGTTATGCACAGGACCCGAATCGCCCGGGGTGTGTGGATAAAGGTAACTGGCCATTGGCCGACGTGTTTGGTCAGGATAAGAATATTGATGAAGCCATCACTCAGGGGGTGGAGTTGCACGGTTCAGTGCCTTTCGCACAAGATTGGCGCTTGGCAGCGAACTACACCTATACCGACAGCGAACAGAAATCCGGAGAGCAGAAAGGTGAGCCTCTTACCGATACTCCGGAGCATATGGCCAACGCCGAGCTGCGTTGGACACCTTCATTGCGCTGGTCAGCTTTCTTGAAAGCACAGTATGAAAGTGAGCGTTATCGTGCCAGAGAACGGGTACGTGGAGCCCCTTCCTATTCGGATCTAGGCGACTTCAAATCAGTGACTCTGGTGCATATGGGCGGGAAATTTAAAGCAACAGAAAATCTTACGGTAAGCGCTACTATTTACAACCTTCTGGACGAAGATTTCATTGACTATAAAGCGTATGACAACGGTAGCGGCTATGGAAACCGGTACGCGAATGCAGAAGAAGGACGCCGCCTGTGGCTATCCGCGAACGTCACGTTCTAACGTGTGCTCAGCGTAGCACTATTACGAAAACTAACAGTTTAATACTAAACGACTGACCGGCAATCGGGTACTCTCCAGCCTGCAACATCCTATATTCGCTGAGTTTTTAGATTGGCAGTAGGTTATAAATGAAAAAGGAGAGTATCCGTGCGTAAATTGGGTCAATTCATAGCGTTGGTGAGCATTCTGGTCTTGGGCGGCGGGGCCGCAACTGTTTCTGCTTCCGACAAGCTTTACATCTACACCGAGAACTTTCCTCCCTACAACATGAGCGCCACAGGCCGTGCGTTTGAGCATAACGGTGACGGAGTGGATGGTATCTGTTCTGAAATGGTCAAAGCGATTCTGGATAAATCGGGCCTGGACCATGTCATCAAGCTGCGAAATTGGGATTACGGCTACAAGCGTGCCCTGAGAAAACGAAACCACGGCATTTTCTGCACAACCTACACCGAAGAGCGGGCGCCTAATTTTAAATGGGTAGGGCCGTTGACGAAGAACCTGTGGACAATTTTTGCAGCCGCCGGCACCAACTTGGACATCGACAAGTTGGAAGATACCAAAGGTATGTTATACGGAGGCTTTCGCAACGATGTGATGACCAACTACCTATTGGAGCGTGGCTATAAAGTCTCGGAAATGGAAAGTGATGACATCAACCCCAAGCGTTTGGAACTGGGCCAGGTAGATTTGTGGATCTCGGATCGACTGGCGGGACCTTACTTTGCGTCACAGCAAGATGTGGAAGGCTTGGAACCGGTTTATTCGTTTAACGAGTCTGAACTGTATCTCGCGATGAACCCGAACACCCCGGATGAAGTGATTCAGAAGTTGCAAGAAAGCCTGGAAGCCATGAAGGAAAATGGTATGTATCAGGCTATTGAGACTAAATACGGGCTATAAGCTTTAGTAAAAAAATCCCGGGTAGAAGAGTCTACCCGGGAGAAAGGTTACCGGTGGAGTTATCCGGTAAAGGCCAAATTATCCGCTTCGATCTGCATCAGGTTACGGGTTGGGCTCAGCATGCTGGTGGCATGACTTTGAGCACGGGGCAGCAGGCGCTCATAGTAGAACTCGGCAGTGCTAATTTTGGTCTGATAGAAGGCTTCTGACTCTTCGCCACCCTTCTCCAGCTTGTCAGTCGCGACCGCAGCCTGACGTAACCACATATACGCCATTGACACATAACCGCTGTACATCAGGAAGTCGTATGCTGCTGCGCTGACCACATCGCGGTCTTTGCGAGCAGCAAGCATCACGCGAACCGTCAGCAGGTTCCATTGAGCCGTCAGTTTCAGAAGCTCAACAGCCATTGGGCGCAGCGTGCTGTTGGTCAGGTGCTTACGAGCGAAGTTCGCAACTTTCAGAGTGAACTCACGTACCGCGCCACCCTGGGTCATCAGCAACACTTTACGGCCCAGCAGGTCCAGCGCCTGAATACCGGTAGTACCTTCATACAGTGTGGCAATTCGGGTATCCCGAGCGATCTGCTCCATACCGTGTTCCCGAATGTAGCCGTGGCCACCAAATACCTGCATACCGAGGTTTGCTGCTTCGTTGCCCAGCTCGGTTAGGAAACCTTTCAGAATTGGCGTTAGGAAGCCAAGCTTATCGTCGTGCTTTTGGGCTGCTTCGTCGTCGTGGGCGGTGTGCGCTTCAACCATGTGGTCAGCTGTCTTAGCTGCGTAGTAAAGCATGGCACGACCGCCCTCAGCGATGGCTTTCTGAGTCAGCAGCATGCGGCGAACGTCGGCATGATGGATCAGGCTGTCGGCTACTTGGTCAGGTTCTTTTTTTCCGGACAGAGCCCGCATGGAACGACGATCTTTGGCGTACTCAAGCGCCCACTGATAGGACAATTCTGCAGGGCCAACACCCTGGATGGCGGTACCGATACGGGCCGTGTTCATAAAGGTGAACATGCACTCGAGGCCTTCGTTTTCGGGGCCAATCAAGAAACCGGTAGCATCGTCAAAATTCATCACGCAGGTGGCGGATGCTTTGATGCCCATTTTCTTTTCAAGGCTGCCACAGTTAACGCCGTTACGCTCACCCACGCCACCGTCTGCAGTTGGCAGGAATTTGGGAACGATGAACAGGCTGATGCCGCGCGTGCCTTTCGGGGCGCCTGGCAAGCGAGCCAGTACGATGTGGACAATGTTTTCGGTCAGATCGTGGTCACCGGACGAGATAAAGATCTTGGTGCCAGTCAGTTTGTAGGTGCCGTCTTTCTGGGGCTCGGCTTTCGTTTTCACCTGGCCAAGGTCGGTACCACACTGGGGCTCGGTCAAACACATGGTGCCGCCCCAACGGCCTTCAGTAAGGGGAACCATATACGTTTGCTTCTGCTCGTCACTGCCGTGCAGGAAAATAGTGTTCATCGCACCCAAAGATAGACCCGGGTACATGGCGAAAGACCAGTTGGCGGTCCCCATCATTTCTTGCTTCAACAAGCCCATAGAAGCTGGCAGACCTTGGCCACCGAACTCCTCAGGAGCCGAAAGCCCTTGCCAGCCGCCCATCACATACTGGTTGTATGCGTCTTTGAAACCTTTTGGCGTGGTTACTTCGCCGTTTTCCAGCTTGCAGCCTTCTTCGTCGCCTACCTGGTACAACGGGCTCAGCTCTTCTTCACAGAAGCGGCCGCATTCATTCAGGATCGCTTCAACGATGTCTGGAGTGGCGTTCTCGCCCGAGCTCAAACCCGCGTAGTGACGTGGATAATCAAACACGTCGTTCATCAAAAATTTCATATCCCGCAGGGGGGCTTTGTACTGAGGCATATCCAATCCTTCCCGTGTGCATTAGAGGGCTCGACGACCCTGATGCTTTTAGTTGTACGGCATTCAAAGAAAGCTGCCATTGACGAAAAGCCCCGTGCGCACTGTCAGTTTGGACAATTGGCTGAAATGACGGTGGGGGTTTTGGGATGATCGAGAAGGCCTCTGCGCACGTAAATCATTGAGTCGTCCATCATTTATTAAGTGCGGGAGTGTAAATATCATGCAAAGTCATTGGGTTTCTCGAAAGGCCCGTAGATTGAGCTTGTCAGGTCTTATACTGTTGATGGTAGTGGTGCTCGGGGGCTGTGCTGGACCATCTTTGGATAACCATCAGGACGCCGGACCTGTCCTGGTACCGCAGGTGTTTTTTAATGGCGAACTTTCAGCCCGAGGAGTGGTCAAGAACTTTTCGGGTGAGGTGATTCGTACTTTCGATGCCGACATTGTCGCGAGCTGGGATGTCGATGGTACGGGCACGTTGGACGAGGTATTTCGTTTCAATGATGGTGAAATTCAGACACGGGTTTGGACTCTAACGCCGGACGGCAACAGTTACAATGCGGACGCTGGAGATGTCGTGAAGCCTGGCAACATGCGTTGGCAAGGTAACGCATTGCATATGAACTATCTGCTCAGAGTCGCCTACGGGGATGGCACGATTGATGTGCGCATGGACGATTGGATGTATTTGATTACGCCGGATACCCTGATTAATCAGACCACGATGACGAAGTGGGGGATTAAGGTGGGAGAAGTGGTGCTGGTTATCCAGAAAAAAGGGGCGGGCTCCTACTCGCAAAATTAATAACGGACAGGTTGTCGACATTCATGTGGAAGCAGTGGTTGGTTGGTCTGGCGGTCATCGTCATAGTGCTGGTGGGAGCAGGTGTATATCTGAACCAGCAACCGGTTTCGGAAGAGCAAAGTCAACAAGCCAAGCCGACGACAGTCAATGTAGGCCAGCCACATTTGCGCCAGATTAGCGATGAGATTTCTGCGGTCGCTAACCTGCGGCCGGTTGATTCTGTTGAATTGATGACGGAAGCCAGCGGTCGGGTGGTGGAGCTGAATCTAAAACCTGGCCAGCCGGTTCAACAAGGGGATGTTCTGCTTCGCTTGGACGACCGACAGGCCCGTGCCGATTTGGCGGTATTGAAGGCGCGGCTTTCCGATGCCCGGCGCCAGTACGACAGGTCTCGAAGTTTGCGGGCCAACAACAGTGTGTCCCAGTCCCAAGTTGATGAGCTGCAAACCTCGGTCGCTGTTGCGGTGGCTGAGCTGGAAGCCGCCAAAGTTCGTTTGGAAAACCACCGCATCGAAGCACCGTTTGCTGGCGTGATTGGGCTTTCAGACATTAGCCCCGGCGCCTTTTTGCAAGCCGGAACCAGCATTACCACGCTGGATTCCAGCGGCCAGCTTGAGTTGAACTTTTCAGTACCGGAGCGATTTGTTGGCCAGGTAAAGATTGGCCAGCCGGTCTCAGCGGTGTCGCCGGCCTTTCCCGACCAATTATTTGAAGGCCAGTTGGTGGAACTTGCCACCCGCATCAGTGAATTAAGCCGAACCTTGGCGGTGCGCGCAGTGATTGACAACTCCCATGGACAACTGCGGCCGGGGCAGTTTATGTCGGCCTCACTGACCCTGCAGCAACGAGAAGCACTGGTGGTCCCGGAACAGGCAGTGATGGTGCGTGGTGATGAGAAGTACGTGTTCCTGGCAGAGGACGGCCTTGCCCGCCGGGTGCTCGTCCGGATTGGCAATCGCATGCCGGGGTGGGTGGAAATCAAAGAAGGATTGAGTCTCGAAGACTCTGTTGTGGTCACCGGGCAAGACCGGCTGAGCTCAGGGAACCGCATTCGTGTGCTTGAGTCTGATCGTTCGATTCCCGAAAACCGGTTCGAATCGGTTCGGGAGTCCTGATTTATGGTGCTCTCCGACATTTCAATTAAGCGCCCGGTTTTTGCCACGGTTCTTAGCCTGTTAATTGTTGTTTTTGGTCTCTCGGCGCTGTTTGGTTTGCCGGTGCGGGAATACCCGGATATTGACCCGCCCGTAGTGTCGGTATCTACCGAATACACCGGCGCCGCGGCAGAGGTAGTGGATAGCCAAATCACGCAAGTGATTGAAGGCAGCATCAGCGGAATAGAAGGCATTCGATCGATTGAATCGTCCACCGAACAGGGCGAATCCCGTACCAACATCGAATTCAACACCTCCCGAGATATCGACATCGCCGCTAACGATGTGCGTGACGCCGTGTCTCGAATTCTGAACCGGCTACCGGACGAAGCCGATCCCCCCGTAGTCCGCAAGGCCGACTCCGACGCGCGACCCATGATGTGGGTAACTCTGACCAGTGACGTTTGGGACGCCGCCGAACTCAGTGATTTCGCTGACCGGGTATTGAGTGATCGCTTTTCGGTACTGGACGGTGTGGCCGATGTGCGTATCGGGGGCGAGCGCCGCTACGCCATCCGGGTGTGGCTGGATCGGGAAAAACTGGCGGCGCGAAATATTACTGTGGCGGAAGTCGAGCAGGCCCTTCGTGCCAATAACGTGGAACTCCCGGCTGGGTCGGTTGATTCAGCTACCCGCAATTTCACGGTACGAGCTGAAGGCCGATTATCCACAGTGGACGAGTTCCGTAATCTGGTGGTGCGCCGGGATGGCAACGATCTCTTGCGCTTGGGCGAGGTAGCCAACGTACACATGGGCGTGGAATCCGATGTTGGCCGGCTTCGGGCCAGCGGGCGTACGGCGATCGGTATGGGCATCATTCGTCAGTCAAAAGCGAATACCGTTGCTGTGTCCGACGCCGTGAAAAACGAGCTGGAATCAATACGTGAAACCTTGCCTCCCGAAGTGTCGATTGCCGAAAGCTATGACGAATCTATCTTTATCCGCGCCTCCATCAAAGAAGTGCTGATCACACTGGCGATCTCTGTGTCGCTGGTCATATTGGTAATTTTTCTGTTTCTGCGTTCTTGGCGCGCCACTCTTATACCGGCAGTGACCATACCGGTTGCGGTTATAGGATCCTTTATCGGTTTAGGCTTTTTAGGTTTTTCCATTAACGTGCTGACCCTGCTGGCGGTGATTCTGGCGATTGGCCTGGTGGTGGATGATGCCATCGTGATGTTGGAGAACATTCAGCGTCGTATTGATGAAGGGGAACCGCCATTGCTGGCGGCCTATCATGGTGCCAAGCAGGTTGCCTTTGCGGTGATTGCCACTACGTTGACCTTGGTGGCTGTTTTCGTGCCGATTTCGTTTATGGGCGGCAACATCGGGCGGCTGTTTGCGGAGTTCGGTTTTACACTGGCCGCAGCGGTGATTGTTTCCAGCCTAGTGGCTCTAACGCTAGCGCCCATGTTGTGTTCCAAATGGCTCAGACACAGCCCCGAAACGGAAGAAGGACATCGTTTGTGGGCGTTCAGTGAAAAAGTATTGAATGGCCTGACCCGTGGCTACGAGAAAGCATTGCGGTTTTCCTTGAGCCAATCCGGCTTATTGTTGGGGGTGGGCCTGGCTGGGCTGGTAATGGCTGCGGCGATCTACCCGAATCTTCCACAGGAGTTGGCACCGACGGAAGATCGCGGGGTGATCATCATGCCGGTGGGTGCGCCGCGGGGTTCCACCGTGGAGTTTACCGATCATTTTGTTCAACAAGCTGAACAAGAGTTGCTCGAATACCTGGATGACGATACGGCAGAGCGATTATTGTCGATCGTTGGCTTCCGTGACGAGGAAGACAGTGCCTTCATGATCATGGGGCTGGCTCCCTGGGATGAAAGAACTGTGAAGCAGCAAGCGGTAACCTCTGAAATACGAGAAAAGCTTGCAGACATTTCCGGCGTTCGTATCAATGTGATTAACCCGCCGGGCCTTGGTCAGCGCGGTTTCAGTCAGCCTGTGGAATTTGTGGTAGCAGGCTCGGATTACGCATCGGTACAAGCCTGGAGTGATGAGATCGTTGAGCGGGCTAAAGAAAACCCGAATCTGTTGAACGTAGACAGCGACTTTGAGCTGACTCGCCCGGAATTGCGGGTCAACATCGACCGGGATCGGGCGGCAGATCTCGACATTACGGTGGAAGACGTTGGCCTGACGCTGCAAACCATGCTGGCCTCTCGTCAAGTTACGACCTACATGGACCGCGGCCAGGAATACGATGTGATTGTTCAGGCTGATGATGCGCAACGCGCAACGCCGAACGACTTGGAGCAAATATTTATGCGGCCGAGGGCAGGGGGGCAGTTGATCCCGTTGAAAGCCTTAGTATCGGTGGATGAAATTGGTGCTAACCCGGATCTCAAGCGCATTGACCGGTTACCCGCGGTGGTGATCAGTGCGTCACTGGCCGATGGCTATGATCTGGGCACCGCGCTCGACTATCTGAACAATCTGGCTGTGGATAACTTGCCGCCGGAAGCGCGAGTGTCGTACCGAGGCTTGTCCCGGGAGTTCGAGGAATCGTCATCGGCCATCGTAGTCACCTTCGCCTTGGCGTTCGTGATTGTCTTTCTGGTATTGGCGGCACAATTTGAAAGCTGGATTCATCCGTTGATTATCATGTTGTCCGTGCCTTTGGCGGTCACGGGTGCTTTGCTGGCGTTGGCTTGGTCGGGCATCAGCCTGAACATATACAGCCAGATCGGCATCATCATGCTATTAGGGTTGATGGCCAAAAATGGAATACTCATCGTTGAATTTGCCAACCAGCTCCGGGACCAGGGGTACGAAGTCAGAGATGCCATTCTGGAAGGTGCCATTCTTCGTTTCCGGCCGGTGTTGATGACTACGATATCCACAGTCTTCGGTGCGGTGCCCTTAGTGATTGCCACCGGCGCCGGAGCGGAGAGCCGTGCTGCGATCGGTGTGGTGATTCTGGGTGGGCTGATTTTCGCGACCACGTTAACGCTGTTTATTATCCCGGTGTTGTATAACTTGCTGGCCCGATATGCAAAATCCGCCAATGCTGTGGAAAAAGAGCTGGAGCGGTTGTCCGGGGGGAAGGTTGAGGATTCCGGCCAGATATGAACGCCGTGATTTATCGCAGATGGCCTATTATGCCTTCCCGAATTTGTGGATAAATTGTTTGATAAGTTTGGGAAGAGTTTTGGATTACTTCCAATAAAGTTATATTTTTTAGATAGTTAAGTTAATTTTTCACAGGTTTTTCAGATCTTTTTTCTGTGGATAAAAACCTTAAGAACTTATAAAGAGCTGTATTCAAGTCTCTGAAAAAACGTAGATTTCGGTTTCTTCCCCAAAAATTAAACCTGACTTTATGTTGCGTTTCTTGTCAGTGGCGTTTGAGCGGTTTGTGATTACACGTAATCTGGTTAAAAATTGCACATTCTGACTGCAATCTCGTCGACGAAGCGGTATACTCCCGCACCTGATTTTATCCCCCGATTCCCGAGGTGTAGTGTGGATTTTCCGACCCGTTTCGATGTCATAGTCATTGGTGGTGGCCATGCCGGTACTGAAGCTGCTCTAGCGGCCGCGCGCATGGGCTCAGCAACCCTGTTGCTGACTCACAACATTGAAACCTTGGGGCAAATGTCCTGTAACCCCGCCATTGGTGGTATCGGTAAAAGCCATCTGGTGAAAGAGATCGACGCCTTGGGCGGCGCCATGGCTCGAGCCACCGACCAGTCTGGTATCCAGTTTAGAGTATTGAATGCTCGCAAGGGCCCGGCTGTTCGCGCAACACGCGCTCAGGCAGATCGGGTGCTGTATAAAGCGGCGATTCGCCACACCTTGGAGAATCAGCCGAATCTCACACTGTTTCAGCAAGCCGCCGATGATTTGATTGTGGAAAACGATCAGGTGGTGGGTGTGGTGACCCAGACCGGCATCCGTTTTAATGCAAAAACGGTGGTTCTCACCACCGGCACCTTCCTGGGCGGAGTTATCCACATTGGTATGCAGAACCATGCTGGCGGCCGCGCGGGCGATGCCCCAGCCAATGCCTTGGCCAAGCGCTTGCGGGAACTGCCTTTTAACGTTGGGCGCTTAAAAACCGGTACCCCGCCGCGTATTGATGCGCGCACGGTGGATTTCTCGGTCATGCAGGAGCAGTGGGGCGATACCCCGGCACCGGTTATGTCGTTCATTGGCAGCAGAGATGAGCACCCGGAGCAGGTTTGCTGCTACGTTACGCGGACTACTGAAGAAACCCACGACATTATCCGTAGCGGCTTCGACCGCTCTCCCATGTTCGCCGGCAACATCGAAGGTGTTGGGCCCCGTTACTGTCCGTCGATCGAAGACAAGGTCAATCGTTTCGCGGACAAAGATTCACACCAGATCTTTGTTGAGCCGGAAGGTTTGACCACCAACGAGCTTTATCCGAACGGCATTTCCACCAGCTTGCCATTCGATATTCAGCTTAAAGCCGTGCAATCCATTCCCGGCTTCGAAAACGCACACATCCTGCGCCCGGGTTATGCCATCGAGTACGATTACCTGAACCCGCAGGATCTGCGCCACACGCTGGAAACCAAGTTTATCCAGGGCCTGTACTTCGCCGGCCAGATCAACGGCACCACCGGTTACGAAGAAGCCGGTGCGCAAGGCTTGCTGGCGGGTATCAACGCCGCGCTGCGTGCGCAAGATAAAGAGGAGTGGTATCCGCGCCGGGACGAAGCGTATCTGGGCGTATTGGTTGACGATCTGATCACCATGGGCACCAGTGAGCCTTACCGTATGTTCACCAGCCGTGCCGAATACCGTTTGATTCTGCGCGAAGACAACGCAGACCTTCGTTTGACCGAAACCGGTCGTAAGCTGGGGCTGGTGGATGACGAGCGCTGGCAGAAGTTCTGTGAAAAGAGTGAAGCCATCATCGGCGAGCGTCGGCGCCTGGAAGAAACTCGTATTCACCCGAACACCGAAGCTGGGGAGCGCGCCAACGGATTCCTCAAGCAACCGATGACCCGTGACCAGTCTCTGGCCGAATTGCTGCGCCGCCCGGAAATTGTTTACCAGCACATTGCCGATATTGGCGGTGAGTGTGCGGAAGATCCGGTCGTGGCCGAGCAGGTGGAAATCGAAGTTAAATACGAAGGCTACATTTCCCGCCAGGCGGATGAGATCGAGCGCTTGCGTAAAAACGAGAACACCCGGCTGCCAGTGGATTTGGATTATGAGGTGATCGGCGGTTTATCCAATGAAATTAAGCAAAAACTGCAGGAAGTGCGCCCGGAAACGGTCGCTCAGGCTTCCCGTATCCAAGGGGTTACCCCCGCCGCCATTAGCCAGATTCTGGTTCACCTGAAAAAGCGGGACCTTCTCCGCAAGCAAAGCGCCTGATCCAAACCTATGACTTATCCACAATGGCAAAGCCAGCTCCGAGATGGGCTGGCGGAAATGCAGCTTTCCATCAACAATGGCCAGCAACAGCAGTTGCTGGCTTTTCTCGCTTTGCTGAACAAATGGAACAAGGCCTACAACCTGACCGCGGTTCGTGATGAACGGGTCATGGTGTCGCGTCAGTTACTGGACAGTTTGAGCATCATGCCTTGGATCACCACCGATCATTTGCTCGACGTCGGTGCCGGTGGTGGTATGCCCGGTATTCCTCTGGCTATAGCGTTTCCGGACAAGCGCTTTACGCTTTTGGACAGCAACGGCAAGAAAACCCGATTCCTGAACCAGTGCGTGCTGGAGTTGGGTTTAAATAATGTGGACGTTATCCACGGCCGCGCCGAAGATTGCCAACCCGAGCAGCCGTTTTGCCAGATCAGTAGCCGGGCGTTTACCGCGTTAGAGAATCTGGTGACCTGGTGTGAGCAACTTTTGTCGCAAGACGGCGAGTTTCTTGCTATGAAAGGTCAGTATCCGGATGATGAAGTAGCTGCCCTTCCAAGCCGTTGGCAGGTAGAATCCAACCATTCTCTGAAAGTGCCAGGTGCAGATGGTGAGCGACATCTGTTGATCATCACCCCGCACCCATCACCCCGGTAACCCGCAACAGCAGGAGGCAAAGCATGACGCGCGTGATTGCAGTGACCAATCAAAAAGGCGGTGTGGGTAAAACCACCACCTGCGTCAATCTTGCTGCGTCGCTGGTTGCCATCAAGCGCCGGGTATTGCTGGTCGACATGGATCCACAGGGCAACGCCACCATGGGTAGTGGTGTGGATAAAAATACCCTTGAGCTGTCAGGCTACGATTTGCTGACAAAGCGCGCAACGGCAGACGAAGTATTGGTAAAAACTGATCCGGCCGGTTTTGATTTGCTGCCGGGTAATGGTGACCTGACAGCCGCTGAAGTCGAGCTGATGAACGAAATTGGCCGTGAACACCGACTGCGTTTGGCCTTGAGTGAAGTGCGGGATAATTACGACTATATTCTTATTGATTGCCCACCGTCATTGAACTTGTTGACGGTGAACTCGCTGTCTGCTGCCGATTCCGTGTTAATTCCTATGCAGTGTGAATACTATGCCTTGGAAGGACTGGCGGCTTTGATGAACACCGTGGAGCAAATCAAGGAAACGGTGAACCCTCAGTTAGAGATGGAAGGCATCCTGCGCACCATGTACGATCCGCGCAATAGTTTGACACTCGATGTTTCCGGTCAGTTACGAGAGTATTTCGGCGATAAGGTCTATCGGGCGGTGATTCCCCGCAATGTGCGCTTGGCGGAAGCACCGAGCTACGGCATGCCGGCACTGAACTACGACAAAGCCTCTAAAGGCGCCATTGCCTACCTGGCTATGGCGGGTGAGATGGTCCGTAGGCACGGCACAAAAAAGACATCCAGCGCCGTTGCGGTGTAACATAGTTCGCCGTCAGGCAACCATGCATCCATTATTTCACTAGGAAGAATGACAACTACCATGGCGGCGAAGAAGCGAGGCTTGGGCGAACGTGGTTTAGGGGCTCTGTTGCAGGGTTCCAAAGTGAACCTCAATCAGAGCGACGAAACCACAACGCGCGACGGCGAGATGCAGGATATTCCTGTTGATCTCATTCAACGTGGGCGTTACCAGCCTCGTCGCGATATGGATCCTGCTGCACTGCAAGAATTGGCGGATTCCATTCGCCAACAGGGTGTGATGCAGCCTGTTGTTGTTCGCCCCATTGCCGATGGTCGCTATGAGCTGATTGCCGGTGAACGTCGTTGGCGTGCCACTCAGCTGGCCGAGCTCGACAGCATCCCCGCCATTATTCGTGAAGTGCCGGATGAAGCCGCCATTGCCATGGCGCTGATTGAAAACATCCAGCGTGAAAACCTCAACCCTATTGAAGAAGCCTTTGCCCTTCAGCGGTTGCAAGACGAGTTTGGCCTTACCCAGGCACAAGTGGCCGAGGCTGTGGGTAAGTCCCGCACAACCATAACCAACCTTTTGCGTTTAATCGGGCTAACCGAAGACGTACGTACCATGTTGGAGCACGGCGATCTGGAAATGGGCCATGGCCGAGCCATGCTGACACTTCCGCCCGAACAGCAAATGCAGGCGGCCCGGCAAGTCGTCGCCAAATCCCTCTCAGTTCGTCAAACGGAAGCACTGGTTCGCCGGCTACAGCAGGAAACCCCTGCCGAGAAAGACGCTGATAAAAAAGCACTGGATCCGAATATTCGTGCCTTGCAAGACGATCTGTCCGATCGTTTGGGTGCCCGGGTCTCTATTGCTCATGGCAAGCGCGGCAAGGGCAAGCTAGTGATTGAGTACACATCGCTGGATGAACTCGACGGGATTTTAGGCCATATTCGCTAACACGTATAAATTTAGCAAAATCATCCTAAAGGCCTAGTTTCGATAATAAACACCAGATGTGGTTGTGCATTAGGTTGCAGACCACAACTTGTGTGATACTGAAACGTTGAACGGCTCGAATTGATCAAAAAACACCCTGATTTTCCGTTCAACTCAGTTGAACACCTATCGGTTAACACATATAATTCCGCGCGCTTGGAATGACAGTAGGTGATATGACCCGTTACAGGAAAGCCATCACGTATGTGCCGCTGGCAAAGTGGCTCACCATTGAGATGGCCGCGCTGATCATTCTCAGTTTGTTTTGGTTAACAGAAAGTCGTTTGGCGAGTTATTCCGCGTTTACCGGCGGTCTTATTTTTGTCATACCAAACGCGTACTTTGCCCATCGAACCTTCCGGTATCAGGGCGCCCGCCAAATTGATGTGGCGGTGGGAAATATGTTCAGGGCTGAGAGCATCAAGCTCGCCCTTACCGCAATTTTTTTTGCGGCCGTTTTCACTTTAATGGAGCCAGTACATGTACCGGCTCTGTTATTCACTTTTGCTGTGATGGTTGTTTTGGGTACGGCATTGCGCTGGCTCATCCGGCCGCAACCACAGCGATGACTGGACGAGAGCAGTATGGCAGCTGATACCCCAGTAGAGTATATAAAACACCACCTAACCAACCTTACCTATGGCAAGCTTCCGGCTGGCTATGAGCGGGCTGATGGCAGTGTCGTGCAAGAGACCAGCTGGTCATTTGCAACCACCGCCCAGGAAGCTACCGACATGGGTTTCATGGCAATCCACGTGGATACCATGGGTTGGTCCCTCGCAATGGGCCTTCTATTTTTGGGTTTGTTCCGTTTTGCCGCTTCTCGGGTAACCGAAGGTGTGCCGAGCGGTCTGCAAAACCTGGTAGAGGTGAGTTTCGAGTTTATCCAAGGGCTTGTTCGTGACGTATTCCACGGCAAAAACCCTCTGATTGCGCCGTTGGCGTTAACGATTTTCGTCTGGATTTTCCTGATGAACGTCTTGAAGCTCATTCCTGTGGATTTCATCCCGTCTTTGGCGCACGCCATGGGGCTGGAATACTTCAAAATTGTACCGACCACCGATCCAAACGCCACCTTTGGCATGTCGTTTGGCGTGTTCCTGCTTATCTTGTACTACAGCTTCAAGGTAAAAGGTGTGAGTGGTTTCAGTAAGGAACTGGCCTTTAACCCGTTCAATCATTGGTCCATGATACCGGTTAACCTAATGCTCGAGATTTTGGCTTTGATCATCAAGCCAATCAGTCTGGCGCTGCGTTTGTTCGGTAACATGTACGCCGGTGAAGTTGTGTTTATCCTGATTGCCTTGTTGCCGTTGTGGGCTCAGTGGACGTTGAACGTACCTTGGGCTATTTTCCACATTCTGGTTATCCCGCTTCAGGCCTTTATTTTTACCGTGCTGACTGTGGTTTATCTCAGTGCAGCGCACGAAGATCACTGATTTACCCTTAAATACACAAACCCTTAACTATCTGAAAAAACTGAGGAGTTCTCAATGGAAATGGTATTTATCGCAGCTGCGTTGATCATCGGTCTGGGTGCTTTGGGCGCCGGTATCGGTTTCGGTCTGCTGGGCGGCAAACTGCTTGAATCTACTGCTCGTCAGCCAGAAATGGCTAACCAGCTGCAAACTAAAGCATTCATCATGGCGGGTCTGCTTGACGCCGTTCCCATGATCGGTGTTGGTATCGCGATGTACCTGATCTTCGTTGTTGCTGGTTAATAAGCCCGCGAATTGAGGGCGTTGGTGCAGGTCACCGCGCCCTATTTCCGGAAACCAGGACGCAACGAATAGCAAGAGGTATATTGCCGTGAATATAAACCTTACGTTGATAGGGCAATCAATTGCCTTCGCTATTTTCGTCTGGTTCTGCGTCAAGTTCGTATGGCCGCCGATCACGGCAGCCATGGAAGCGCGCCAGAAGAAAATTGCAGATGGCCTTTCCGCCGCAGATCGTGCATCACTGGACCTTGAGCTTGCTCAAGAGAAAGCTGCAAACGAACTGCGCACAGCGAAAGAAGAAGCTGCAGCCCTGATTGACCAAGCCAACAAGCGTGCCGCCCAGATCGTCGAAGCCTCCAAGGACGACGCTCGCAAAGAAGGCGAAAAGCTTATTGAACAGGCAAGGGCAGAAATTCAACAGGAGCGTGTTCAGGCTCGCGACGCACTGAGAAACGAAGTAGCAGCTTTGGCTGTTGCCGGTGCCGAGAAGATTCTGGAAACCTCTGTCGACGGCAAAGCTCACAGCGAGATGCTGGAAAAGCTGGCCGCAGAACTCTAATAGAGGGTCATCATGGCAGAACTAACTACGTTAGCCCGACCCTACGCGAAAGCCGTTTTTAAAGCCGCGCAGGACCAGAACGCCGTTGATCAGTGGGATCAGGCTCTGGCTTTCGCAGCTCAGGTTGCGGCTGACCAAGAGGTAGTGAAAATCCTGGCCAATCCTGGCTTGTCTGAGCAACGCAAGGCGGAACTCTTCGCAGACTGTTTTGAAGAGCCGCTGCCTGAAGCACTCAGAAACTTCCTGTTGATTCTTGCTGAAAACAAGCGTCTGGCCCTGTTGCCAGAAGTTTCTGCGTTATTCGCTCTGTATCGTGCAGATTTGGAGCAATCCGTTAAGCTGACAATCGATACCGCATTCGAGTTGTCGGGCGACGAGCAACAGAAACTGATTGACGCATTGTCCAGAAAGCTGGAGCGCAAGGTTGAGCTTGAGGCCGCAGTAGATCAGTCTCTGATCGGCGGCGTGGTAGTACGCACAGGCGACCTGGTTATCGACGCTTCAGTCCGTGGCAAGCTGGCTAGAATGGCCAAGGCTCTGGGCTCCTGATTTCAGCACAAGGTTTGAGGACAAAGGCATGCAGCAACTGAATCCATCCGAGATCAGTGACATCATCAAGAAGAGAATCGAGAAACTCGACATCTCTTCCGAAGCAAAGAACGAAGGTACGATTCTTTCCGTTTCTGACGGTATCGTACTGATTCACGGTCTGGCCGACGTTATGTACGGCGAGATGATTGAATTTGCCAACGGCACTTACGGTATGGCGCTGAACCTTGAGCGTGATTCTGTTGGTGCGGTTGTTCTGGGCGACTACGAAGATCTGGCCGAAGGTCAGAAAGTTCGTTGTACTGGTCGTATCCTGGAAGTACCAGTTGGTAACGAACTGCTGGGCCGTGTAGTAGACGGTCTGGGTAACCCGATCGACGGAAAGGGCGAGCTGGGTAACACTCAGACCGCTCCGGTAGAGAAGGTTGCACCGGGCGTAATCGCTCGTCAGTCTGTTGACGAGCCGGTTCAGACTGGTCTGAAAGCGATCGACACCATGGTTCCAATCGGCCGTGGCCAGCGTGAGCTGATCATCGGTGACCGTCAGATTGGTAAGACCGCTGTTGCGATCGACGCGATCATCAACCAGAAGAACACTGGTATCAAGTGTATCTACGTTGCGGTTGGTCAGAAGCAGTCATCCATCGCTGCGGTTGTGCGCAAGCTCGAAGAGCACGGCGCCATGGACCACACCATCATCGTTGCCGCTGGCGCCGCCGATCCTGCAGCGATGCAGTTCCTGGCTCCGTACTCCGGTACCTCTATGGGTGAATTCTTCCGTGACCGCGGTGAAGACGCTCTGATCGTATACGATGATCTGTCCAAGCAAGCTGTTGCTTACCGTCAGATTTCCCTGTTGCTACGCCGTCCGCCAGGACGTGAAGCATACCCGGGTGACGTTTTCTATCTTCACTCTCGTCTGTTGGAGCGTGCTTCTCGCATCAACGCTGAAGAAGTTGAAAAGCTGACTAACGGCGAAGTGAAAGGCCAGACCGGTTCTTTGACCGCTCTGCCGATCATCGAAACCCAGGCGGGTGACGTTTCTGCGTTCGTTCCGACCAACGTGATCTCCATCACCGACGGTCAGATCTTCTTGGAAACCAACCTGTTTAACTCCGGTATCCGTCCTGCTATGAACGCAGGTATTTCGGTATCGCGGGTAGGTGGTGCAGCTCAGACCAAGATCATGAAGAAGCTTGGCGGTAGCATCCGTCTGGCACTGGCTCAGTACCGCGAACTTGCGGCATTCGCCCAGTTTGCTTCTGATCTTGATGAAGCGACCCGTAAGCAGCTTGAGCATGGTCAGCGCGTAACCGAGCTGATGAAGCAGAACCAGTACAGCCCGATGACTGTGGCTGAAATGGGTACTGTGCTGTTCGCAGCGAACGAAGGCTTCCTTGACGATGTTGACGTAGACAAGGTTGTGAACTTTGAAGCACAACTTCTCGACTGGATGCGTGCCGAGCAGAAAGAACTGCTCGACCAAATCGGTCCTGAAGGTAAGTTCAACGACGACATCGCTGCCGGCCTGAAAGCTGCTCTGGAAAAATTCAAGACCACTCAGAGCTGGTAAATCCATTGGGCCCGCGGATAAGCGGGCCTGCTGGTCCCTTTGAGTGTCTAACTTGAAAAGGCAGTGACTTATGGCCGTCGGAAAAGAAATACGTAACCAGATCGGAAGCATCAAGAGCACGCAGAAGATCACTTCCGCCATGGAAATGGTGGCGGCGAGTAAGATGCGTAAAGCTCAGGAACGTATGCAGGCGACTCGCCCGTATGCGGAAAAGATGCGTCAGGTAATCGGACATATTGCCAAGTCCAATAAAGATTACCGTCATCCGTTCATGCAGGAGCGTGAGGTCAAACGGGTAGGCTACATTGTAGTTTCCTCAGACCGTGGCCTGTGTGGTGGTTTGAACACAAACGCGTTCAAACTGCTCGTGCGCGAAATGCGTGAATGGAAAGAAAAAGGTATTGAGACCGATATCTGTGCCATCGGCGCGAAAGCCGCTTCCTTTTTCCGCAGCTACGGCGGAAATGTGGTGGCAGCTCTAACCCACATGGGTGACAGCCCAAGTGCGGAACAGCTGATTGGCAGTGTTAAGGTGATGCTGACTGCGTTCGAGGAAGGCAAGATTGACCGCCTGTTCCTGATCAGCAACGAGTTCGTGAACACCATGACGCAAAGCCCGAAGTCAGAGCAGCTCTTGCCTCTGCCGGAAGGTTCAGATGACGACATCGGTCGCCAGTGGGATTACATCTACGAGCCGGACTCACGTCCGATTCTTGACGGGTTGATGCCACGTTATATCGAATCCCAGGTGTATCAGGGTGTGGTAGAAAATCTGGCCTGTGAACAGGCCGCCCGGATGATCGCTATGAAGAGCGCAACTGACAACGCTGGTGGCATCATTGATGAGCTCCAGTTGGCCTATAACAAGGCCCGTCAGGCAGCGATCACACAAGAGATTTCGGAGATCGTGAGCGGCGCAGCATCTGTTTGATCGCGCTCACTAACCTACTGGTTTTATTGACTACTAGATAACGAGGAACCGAGCATGAGTAGCGGACACATCGTTCAGATCATTGGCGCGGTTATCGACGTGGAATTCCCACGTGACTCCGTGCCAGGCGTTTACGACGCACTGCTGCTTGAAGGTGGCGAAACAACTCTGGAAGTCCAGCAGCAGCTGGGTGACGGCATTGTACGTACCATCGCCATGGGCAGCACCGAAGGCCTCAAGCGTGGCCTGAAAGCAGAAAATACCGGCAAGCCGATTTCTGTACCCGTTGGTACAAAAACACTGGGCCGGATTATGGATGTTCTGGGTCGTCCTATCGACGAGGCTGGCCCAATCGGTGAAGAAGAGCGTTGGGGCATTCACCGTAAAGCACCGGGTTATGCTGACCAGTCAGCCTCTGCCGACCTGCTGGAAACAGGCATCAAGGTTATCGACCTGATCTGCCCGTTCGCCAAGGGTGGTAAAGTTGGTCTGTTCGGTGGTGCCGGTGTTGGTAAGACCGTTAACATGATGGAACTGATCAACAACATCGCGAAAGAGCACTCCGGTCTCTCCGTATTCGCGGGTGTTGGTGAGCGGACTCGTGAAGGTAACGACTTCTACTACGAAATGAAGGACTCTAACGTTCTTGATAAAGTAGCGATGGTCTACGGCCAGATGAACGAGCCCCCAGGAAACCGTCTGCGTGTTGCACTGACCGGCCTGACTATGGCTGAGAAGTTCCGTGACGAAGGCCGTGACGTACTGTTGTTCGTAGACAACATCTACCGTTACACCTTGGCCGGTACTGAGGTATCTGCACTGTTGGGCCGTATGCCTTCAGCGGTAGGTTACCAGCCGACTCTGGCCCAGGAAATGGGTGAGCTTCAGGAGCGTATTACCTCCACTAAAGACGGTTCTATCACGTCTATCCAAGCGGTATACGTACCTGCGGATGACTTGACTGACCCATCCCCAGCCACCACCTTCTCGCACCTTGACGCGACTGTGGTACTGAGCCGTGACATCGCGTCCAAGGGTATCTACCCTGCGATCGACCCGCTTGACTCCACTTCCCGTCAGCTGGATCCGCTGGTGATTGGTGAGCAGCACTACAACGTTGCTCGTGGTGTTCAGAACGTTCTTCAGCGTTACAAAGAACTGAAAGACATCATCGCCATTTTGGGTATGGACGAGCT
The DNA here is from genome assembly GCF_019916045.1 of Marinobacter sp. AL4B. Taxonomy (NCBI): domain Bacteria; kingdom Pseudomonadati; phylum Pseudomonadota; class Gammaproteobacteria; order Pseudomonadales; family Marinobacteraceae; genus Marinobacter; species Marinobacter sp. AL4B. The sequence continues at coordinate 845,833 of NZ_JAILWZ010000013.1, read as the reverse complement.
GTCAGAAGACGACAAGCTGATCGTATCCCGCGCACGTAAGATCGAGCGTTTCCTGTCTCAGCCTTTCCACGTTGCTGAAGTATTCACCGGTTCCCCCGGTAAGTACGTGTCTCTGAAAGAGACCATCGCCAGCTTCGAAGGAATTCTTAACGGCGACTACGATGACATGCCAGAGCAGGCGTTCTATATGTGCGGCGGCATCGAAGAAGCAATTGAGAAAGCTAAGGCAATGAAGGCGAAGGAAGGTAAGTAACACCTTTCTTCACTTTCAGACGCAAGAGGCGTAAGAAATGGCTATGACCGTACATTGTGACGTCGTAAGTGCCGAAGAGAAAATTTACTCTGGTCTGGTGGAGATGTTGATCGCCACCGGCACCGAGGGTGAGCTTGGTATTCAGTTTGGCCATGCTCCGCTATTGTCTGCGCTCAAGCCGGGCGCAGTGCGGATCATCAAGCAGGGTGGCGCTGAGGAAATTCTGTACGTATCCGGTGGATACATCGAAGTACAGCCGAACCTCGTGACTCTGATGGCTGACTCTGCAGTTCGTGCAAAAGATGTAGACGAAGCTGCAGCTCTGGAAGCCCAGAAGGAAGCTGAGAAGGCACTGTCAAACAAATCAGGTGAGTTTGAATACTCCCGGGCCGCAGCAGAGTTGGCAGAAGCCGCCGCTCAGCTGCGCACTATCCAGAAACTGCGCAAGAACCTGCGATAAGCAGTACTTGCGTCAGTGCCCGGACAGGCCTGACAGTGAACCGCATCCGCAGGTGGTGGGCGTTGGTGTTCCGAAAGGAAACCAGCGGCCCCTCATCGGGATGCGGTTTTTTACTATGAGATGACCAACGAATTTGGAGTTGATCGCCCCATGAGTCCGCTACACGTTGTTATTCTGGCCGCCGGTCAGGGTTCAAGGATGAAATCCGCACTGCCGAAGGTGTTACACCCGGTAGCCGGCAAAGCCATGCTGCACCATGTTGTTGAAACCGCAAAACAGCTGGGCGCAGAAAAAATACACACGGTGATCGGTCATGGTGCAGATCAGGTGCGGGCTTCCCTGCAGGACGACAGCGTAAACTGGGTGCTGCAAACCGAGCAATTGGGGACTGGGCACGCGGTTGCCCAAGCGTTGCCAGACTTACCAGACGACGCACGAGTGCTGGTGTTATACGGCGACGTACCGCTAACCCGCAAAGACACCTTGCAAGGCATGGTGGAAGAGCTCAACGACGAGCGCCTGGCATTACTCACGGTCGATCTGGACAACCCACAGGGTTACGGTCGGATAGTGCGTAGTGCGGAAGGTCTGGTGCAGGCCATCGTTGAGCAGAAAGACGCCTCCGCAGAACAGCAGGCGATCAAAGAAGTAAACACGGGCATTCTGGCCGTGTCTGCCAGGCACCTTAAGAGCTGGTTACCCACGCTCTCGAATAGCAACGCTCAGGGTGAATACTACCTGACGGACATCATTGCGATGTCGGTCGAGCACGGTTTGAGTGTAGCGGTATCCCAGCCACAGACAGCATTCGAAGTGCAGGGCGTGAATAACCGCCTGCAACTGGCGGAACTGGAGCGGTGGTATCAGCAGCAGCAAGCAGAACGATTGATGACCGAAGGCGCCACGCTGGCAGACCCCGCCCGCATTGATGTGCGCGGCGAGCTCACTATTGGCAACGACCTGTGGATTGACGTCAACGTGGTGTTTGAAGGCAAGGTTAGCCTTGGCAGCAACGTTAGCATTGGCCCTGGCTGTGTCATTAAAGATGCCACCATCGCCGATGGTGCCGAGATCAAAGCCCACAGTGTAATTGAAGGCGCGGTTGTTGGCGCAAATGCTCAAATCGGACCCTTTGCACGGTTGCGCCCCGGTACCGAGTTATCGGCCAATACCAAAGTAGGCAATTTCGTGGAAACTAAGAAAGCCATCGTCGGTGAGGGCAGTAAGATCAACCACCTCAGTTACGTAGGCGATGCCTCTCTTGGCCGTAATGTGAATGTGGGTGCAGGCACCATTACTTGCAACTATGATGGCGTTAACAAATTCCGCACCGAACTGGGTGACGGTGTTTTTGTGGGCTCTAATACTTCTTTGGTGGCGCCCGTGAAAGTCGACGAAGGCGCAACCATTGGCGCGGGCTCCACGATTACCCGCGATGTCGCCGAGCACGACTTGGCGGTCGCTCGGGGTAAGCAGCGGAATATTTCAGGCTGGGAACGGCCTAAAAAAGCGTAAAGACCGATTAACGAACAGGTGATAGCAGCATGTGTGGGATTGTAGGAGCGGTATCTGAACGGGATGTCCAGGGGATTCTGCTGGAGGGCCTGCGCCGACTTGAGTATCGTGGTTACGACTCCGCCGGTATGGCCGTTGTGGGTGCCGAGGCCCAGATACAGCGCGCCCGGGAAGTCGGTAAGGTCGCTGCACTGGCTGACGCGATTGAAGCCAACCCTGTTGCGGGCCACATGGGCATCGCCCACACCCGTTGGGCGACCCACGGTGAACCGTCACAGTTGAATGCCCACCCGCACATGTCCGGTGACCGTCTGGCCATCGTGCATAACGGCATCATCGAAAACTATCAGGAACTGCGCGACGAGCTCAAAGCCGAAGGCTACGAGTTCACCTCCCAGACCGATACCGAAGTGGTTGCGCACCTGATCAACAAGCATTACCAAGCCGACAACAACCTGTACAAAGCAGTTAAAACGGCGATGACCCGCCTTCGCGGCGCTTATGCTTTGGCGGTTGTCCACGCCGACGAGCCAGACCACATGGTGGTGTCTCGTGAAGGCAGCCCGCTGGTTATTGGTGTTGGCATTGGCGAAAACTTTATTGCTTCTGACCAATTGGCGCTGCTGCCGGTGACCGACCGTTTCATGTTCATGGAAGAAGGCGACATCGCCGACATCCGCAAAGACAAGATCGCTATCGAAGACCGCGACGGTAATGTGGTTGAACGTAAAATCACCCGTTTCGAGCATGCATCGGATTCGGCCGATAAAGGCGAATACCGCCACTACATGCTCAAAGAAATCTATGAGCAGCCGAAAGTGGTCAAAGCGACCATGACGGGTCGCATCACCGACAGCCGAGTTCTGGAACAGGCCCTAGGCACCGACGCCGCGAAACTGTTAGAGAACGTTCGCCACGTTCAGATCATTGCCTGTGGCACGTCTTACCACGCGGGTATGGTTGCCCGTTATTGGATCGAAGAACTGGCCGGTGTGCCGTGTTCGGTTGAGGTAGCCTCCGAGTTCCGCTATCGCAAGCACGTGATTCAGCAGGACACCCTGTTCCTGTGCATTTCGCAGTCGGGCGAAACGGCTGACACCCTTGCGGCGCTGCGTCAGGCTAAAAAAGCCGGCTTCCGTGCCGCACTGGCAATTTGTAACGTGCCGGGCAGCTCCCTGGTGCGGGAATCCGACCTAGTGATCATGACTCAGGCCGGCCCGGAAATTGGCGTGGCCTCCACCAAAGCCTTCACCACTCAGCTGGTGGCTTTGTTGTTGTTCTCGGTTGCCTTGGCCCGTCACAATGGCCTGAGCGAGGAGAAAGAAGCCGAAATCGTTGAAGCTTTGCACCTGGTGCCAGGTCAAGTCAGCGATGTGCTTGCGCTGGATGGTGAAATCGAGAGCATGTCCAAAGCCTTCATGGACAAGAACCACAGTTTGTTCCTGGGCCGCGGCTCACAGTATCCCGTGGCGATGGAAGGTGCGCTGAAACTGAAAGAAATCTCCTACATTCACGCAGAGGCCTACCCTGCCGGTGAATTGAAGCATGGGCCTTTGGCTCTGGTGGATAGTGAGATGCCGGTGGTGACGGTTGCCCCGAACAACGACTTGGTTGAGAAGCTCAAATCCAACCTCGAAGAAGTACGGGCCCGCGGTGGCGAGCTGTTCGTGTTTGCCGATAGAGAAGCCGGCGTGAAAGCCGAACCCGGTATTCACGTGATGCAGTTACCTTCGGTACACGAAATCACCGCACCAATCGTTTACACCGTGCCCCTGCAGCTGCTGTCTTACCATGTCGCGGTACTGAAAGGCACCGACGTAGATCAGCCTCGTAACCTGGCTAAGAGCGTGACGGTCGAATAACCAGCCCCGGCTATGACAACCAGTCCAGCCCCAAGACCAACCGGGGCTGGTTACTGGGTGCCGGAGAACGGTGAACCACACCACGACCTTCGTTACCCACCCAAGCTTCTCCTTTGAGCAGACACACCGCACCAGTGGGCATCACTTGAATGTCTCGGTCACTAACCTCTTGATCCGGCAATGGCCCCGGTTCATTTCTCCTGTTGATGATCCTTTCCGGCAACCATTCAGTGCCTCGGCCGCTATACGTAACCAATAAACGGGTCGGTACCCGGTCGGTATGAAAACGCGGACACATGGTGTTCGGTAACACATGCAAACGAACGCCAACGGCCGCGGGTTCAAACAGGCAGCGGTACATTTCGATAAGTTCTTGTACGTCGTCTAGCCAAGCGCTTGCCCCAGGCAGCTCAAGAGCCCATCCGGGCAAAATCTGGTCGAGCTGATCTTTCGCATCCAGGCCCAAGAAACGCTCAAATCGGCGAGCCTCCAGTGCAAACTGCGTGGCGAATTTGGTTACCTGTTTAGGCAGTGTTCGTTGCCAGATGGCTAAATTGACGTTTTCCTGAAATATCGCTGTCAGGCTCTCCGGTTTATCGCCGTGGACAGCCACCGGTATGACGGCTCCCTTTATCTCTCCGGACATAACAAGCATTCTCCTGTCGAGTGTTGCACTCTTTATTCATCGATCCGTTTCCATCGGTTACTCGAGACTATTTTTGGAGGTCAAGTGGCGTTATAGATGAATCGATAAATGTTATGTTATAACATAATATAAGATTTAGGAACCTCACGCTTAATCACGCCGGTGAAGAGTCGAAAACGTGAATGTCTGGGTTGATCCGTGCGAGATCATCACCATTATTGGTCCCAATGGAGTTGGCAAGCCGACATTCCGTCGATCGCTTTATGACTCACCAAACCGGTCTTTCGGCAGATGGGTCCGAGGCTCAATAATGAGAGACGTGTTCACGAATAATCGGGAGTCGTTGCGACAATGAACAAATCCCCAATGTTCACACCAATCCGTAAATATTTCCTTGCGATTTCAGGTGTGATTCTTCTTGTTGCCAGTTTGCTACCGATGGAAACTTCCCGTGCGTTGACGCAGGGGAGCGTGTTCTTCCACGACATTGAAGAACATGATCTTTCGGAGAAATTGGATAACGCCGAACTGTTAGCCGAGCCGGTCAAACCATCCGCAGATCACCCCGCCCACGAAACGTTTGAACGTCGGGTGCAGTCCGGTGACACCCTGAGCAGTATTTTCCAAGCCAGTGGCGCGTCTGTGAAAGACTTGTACAGAATTATGGAGGCAGACGCCGAATACTTGTCGCTCGAGACCTTGACGCCGGGAACCAAGCTATCGTTGACCTTCGATCATGAGGGTGATTTTTCGGCACTGACACTCCATCTGGATGTTGCCCGGAAGGTGGTTTACAGCAAACAATCGGATGGATCATTCGTCCACCAGACATTCGAGGCAGATACCCACTGGGTCTCTGAAGTGCTCCGGGGATCGGTTAAGGGCAGCTTTTATAATTCAGCCCTTCGTTCTGGACTGACCCGTTCCCAGGTTCTATTAATCGATCAATTATTGGGAAATCAGTTGAACTTTCGTAGAGATCTCCGCGCCGGGGATGCCTATGCCGTGATTGTTGATCACGAGATGTTGGGCGAGCAAACAACGGGAAATACGCGGCTTGGAGCCGTATCCTTCACTCGTGGCAAAAAAACCTACAATGCTTTCCGTTTCGATGACGGCAATTACTACGATGAAAGCGGTGAAAGCGTGACGCCAGCCTTTCTTCGATGGCCTACTGACAAGCCCTATCGGGTGAGTTCTGTTTTTAACCGGAACCGATTGCACCCGATAACAGGGCGGCGGTCACCACATAACGGCGTGGATCTTGCCACCCCAATAGGAACGTCAATTTTCAGCACAGGAGACGGTATTGTCAGGCGGGTGGGTAACCACCGTTATGCGGGCAAATATATCGATATTGATCATGGCGGCTCCCACACCACGCGCTACCTCCACCTTCAAAAAATACTGGTGCGCAAAGGCGCTCATGTGGAGCGTGGCCAAAAGGTCGCGCTCTCTGGCAATACCGGTCGCAGCACTGGTCCTCACCTACATTTTGAATTGCACATCAATGGTCGCCCGGTTGATCCTTTGACCGCCGATATTCCGACTGCCGCGGCCATACCCGAGACGGCTGCCGCACGCTTCGAAGAAAATCTAAGAGAACAGATGTCTGTTATGGCGCACGCAATCAGTCGATCGGAGTTTGTCACTGCTGAATCACAAGTGATGACCATTTTCTGAACACAATGATCGAACGCCAAGCCAAAGCAGCGCAGTAAACAGTGTTGCTATAACGATGGCGGGCCCGACCGGTACATCGAACATCACGGAACCAACGATGGCGACCAGATGTCCGGTGATCGCACAGAGAGCAGCGGCTATTGGCGATTTGCCTAGGATGGATCCCACGATCAGCGGGGTGACAATCAGTGTTGCGAACACAACATAGATGCCCGCCAACGACACCGAGTAGGTCACTGCGATCGCAAACACCGGCATGAACGCTGCGCTGGAAAGCCATCCAGATAACTTCCAGCCGAGCAACCAGACAAGTGCGGCCAGTATCGCTGTTGCCATGACCAGCTCCCAATTCGCCCATAGCAGATCGCCAGCGGCCGCACGTTGCAAAGCCTGAGCGCCATGGGGGTCGTCACTTACCAGCAGTATCGCCAGACTGGCACCTACCACATACAGCAGGCCAATCCAGGCCTCTTTGGCTTCGCCGAGCCGCCTGAAGATCAGGTGAACCGTCATGGCTGCGAGCAGGGCGAACAGCAAACTGCTCACTGGCGCCCCGGCAATTGTGTAGTGCGGCATGAAGTACAACCCCGCGAGGGTGCCCAGTGCCGCCCATTGGGCAATCGCGAGATCGGCAAAGATCACGCCCCGGGCAATTACCTGATACCCCAGCGGCACCAACAGCAGGCAAAGCAGGGCGCTACCCAATACCGGCAGAAGCAGCCACTCAAAGGCTCCCATCTGACACCTCGGTGATGCTCGCTTCGAGGCGGCCCACAATGGTAGAAATCAACCCGGCCAGATTGTCGTTTGGTGAATTGTCGGTCACCGTTCCCGGTAACACGAGAATCGGCTTATTCGTTTGTTTCACCAGCCATTCAGCGGGCTTTCGGTCCTGGTGGCTGGCAATCAGGATCGCCGATGCCTTGTCCAGCCCCGGATCGGTCAGCAACTGACTCAGATGACTGGCGCTCGGTGGCAACCCCGGTTTCGGTTCTAAATCCACGGTGGAGCCCACACCCAGCCAGTTCAACAGGTAGCTGAAGCCGGTGTGCTGCACGACAACGGAGTGCCCTTCCAAGGCTTTCGCACTTTCGCGCCATTGTTCCCGGTGGCTGTTCCAGTTCACGCGCCACGTTATGTAACGAGCAAAAATATCGGCCGAGTGTTCAGGCCTGAGTTCGCCGAGGCGCTGGGCCAATGCTTCGGCAATCTTGGGTAGCTGATCCGGCGATAGATGCACATGGGGATTTCCTTCCGGGTGTACGTCCCCCATGCTGCGGTCTACGTGATCATGAGGCGCATGCAATCGGGCATGAGCGGCGGCAAAAAACAGACCGGTCCGGCCCGGCTGAACCTGTGCGTTGCCGGCCCGCTGAAGCAGTGTCGGCAACCAGCCAGCTTCCAAAGATGCCCCCGTGCAGATGGCAATATCCGCCCGGCCCATGGCGGCGATCAGGCTTGGTCTCGCTTCAATGTAATGGGGATCCTGCAGATAACTAGTCGCCGTTGTGACGTGAGCGTCTGGCATCAATGCTCGGGTCAGGGTTGCCCACTCGGGCTCACAGGCAAATACATGGAAATCTGCCCGGGCTGGCAAAGAAACCAGCCCGATCAGAACACACAGAATGAGGGATCGTGAGTGGCGCATATCAATAGCCATGGGCGCCGTGCGCACCGAGCGACATCACATATTGTATCGCCACGGTGTTATCCGCATCGCTAAACCCGGTTGCGGACTGATGCGTGTATTGAAGCCTGACGGTTGAAAAGTGGGAGCGTGACCAGCTCAGCATGACGTCCGTTTCTTGCAGGTCTTGCTTGTGGAAGTGGTCACCGTGGGCTTGACTCAGCTCTACCTCACCATACCGGACACCCGCAGACCACTGTGGGGAAAATTGGTGAACACCCGACACGTACCAGCCTTCGTGATCGTCATCGGAAGTCGCGAATTCGTTCAGGTCATCGGCATAGAGGTATTCTGCGCTGAGCGTCACCTGCTGCTCACGGTTGTTGCCATTCGGTGACCATTTCCAAACGACATCGGCTATGTAGAGATTCTCACCGGTGTAGGAGGCACCGTGACTGTGATCGTGATCATCGTGATGGTCGTCGTGGTGATCTTCTGTTTCGCTGCTCTCGACACGAGTCTGACGGTTGTGCAGATAGGACAGCCCCGCCTGCCAGCTTTGGGAGATAGAAAGGTCACCACCGACCCGAGTGTTCACGGTATAGACTCCGATATCCTCGTCGCCTTCTGAGAGCTCGTTGCCACCGAATGCTTCTGCGCCGACTTGCCAGAAAAACGGCACAGGCAACAGGGCATTCACACGCAGGCCGGTATCGTAGTAGTGGCTTCCTAATAACGCACGGTAGGCGGCCGGTCGTTCGACAAAGTCATCTTCGTGCATATGCCGGCCGTTGAGATAGCCCACCTGCGAAAGGAAGCGACCTGCGCGAACACTGAGCCCTGCGGGCAAACCGTTGGTCTGCAGGTAAGCTTCTTCAACCAACACCTCACTCGCGCCGTCATGTTCCTCGAAAACGGCGGTCAATCGCCCAGAGAACAGATCATCGATGGGGGAAGATAAGGAAAGTTCGGTATGGCCGAGACCAAAGCCTTGGTCCCGGTGTGACAGCGCGGTGTCATTCTGCTTGTAATAGCCATCCAGGGTCAGGCTCACATCGGGGTTTAATTCGTTTGCAACGGCTCCGGCTGCGGGCAGCGTCAGCGCAAGGGCGGTCAAAGAAATCGTACGGCGAATCATAAATACTCCAACGTTAACGCAGCAGGGCAGGCCGGCATGCACCGAGCTGCCCTGGGAGGTTCATAAAGGGTGGGTGGGAACGTTAGTGATCGTGTTCATCATCGTCATGGTGGGCTTCCTCGGTTAGCCCCAGCCACGCAATGGAAGAGGCCTCAAAATCGAGCGTGATGGTTCGAACGATTTGGCCGGTGGACGTATCCACCTCGATCACCGTTTGGTTGTGCAACACGAACAGACGCTCTTGGGCTGCTGAAACGGCTGTGGCCAAGGTATCGCCGTCGGTGGGCGCGTCGATTAACGGAACTGTGTTAAGTAGCGCCCAGCTATCGGCAGGATCAAACAGTCGCAGGCCGCCGTCATCACCAAGCACATAGAACACTTCACCATGGGTGGTGAAGCCTTGGGCAAGCCGTCCCACGCCTTCACCAATGGTCAGTTCACGATAAACAGCGCTCGTTGATTCCGGGTCGATGACGAAGAATCGGTTTCCCGCAATACCGACCAACTCTTCGACGTCGTGGTTGCCAACGAGGGTGCCAATGCGAGCCGGTGCGTCAAGACCTTCAGGATTCGCCAGCTTGGTTGCGGGATAGCCGGGTGAGTGGAGGTCGATCACCAGTACGCCGTCACCGCAACCAAACCCGAGACTGTGAGCGTTTTCGGCGGCACCGTGAAGTTTCGGGCAGGCTTCGCCGTAGCGCTCTTCGAATTCGAAATTGGAACCATCAAGGTGGTAACGCTCGACGGCGGCAGGGAGCGTGGTGTCGGTAATGGCACTATCCCGGTAAGTCACGAACAGGTGACCGTCGATCAGCTTGGCAACGCCGTGCATGTTGTTCTCAAGTTCAAGGCTGGAGAGGGTCGCGTTATTTCCCAAAGTGGTATCAGAGAAAACGGTTACTTTTGAGCTGGCAGCGGCACCGCCGTCAAAGAAAACCACACCGTAGGAGTCGCCCGCGGTGTAGTGAGTCGGCTTGTGATTATTCAGCGTCAGGGACAGCGCGCTGGGCGTTTCAGCGTAGTCGTGCAGATGGTCGCCATGATCTTCGGTATAAAGCCCGCTATCAAAAAACGACACTCGATCGTCTTCACGTTGAATAGCAATGGCATACCGGTTATCCGGTGAGGCATAGAGGCTTGGGGAACCGCCGTCGATACTCATTGAAGTCAGTACCTGGGCGTCGTCTAAGTTCAGAAACTTCAGCGCCGATGCATCGGAATCAAACAAGGCGAGGCGCCCGCCGGTCTCAATGCTTATTTCCGTATGGGCGTCGTCTGAACTGCTGTCACTTCCACCGCAAGCAGACAGCAATGTGGCTGAGGCCAATACCAACGAAGCAGCCAAAGGGCGCTGAGCAGACGAGAGTGGTTTAGGTGGGTAAGTCATACAATCTCCAATACATGTTATAACGTTGCAATAAAGCATATGGAAAACCCATCAAGGCCAAACACCAGGTGTGGGGTGTCGAAGGTTTGTTGATCCTTAAAGGGCGTATCGCCGAAGAGTTGGAAATGTTATGTTATAACATTATTAATGTAAAGCAACGTTCAGTGCGGAACAGCTAACGCAACACGGAGACAAAAAATGAACCTTCAAGATACGCGCCTTCCGGTAACGGTATTGTCAGGATTTCTTGGCGCAGGCAAAACCACCGTTCTGAACCACATCCTGAACAATCGCGAAGGACGTCGGGTGGCCGTGATTGTCAACGACATGAGCGAGGTCAATATTGATGCTGCCCAGGTCCAGCAAGAAGTCACCCTGAATCGATCAGAGGAAAAGCTGGTTGAGATGAGTAATGGCTGCATTTGCTGCACACTTCGTGAGGATTTGCTGGTAGAGGTGCGTAGGCTGGCGGACGAGGGCCGCTTCGATTGTCTGGTTATTGAATCCACGGGAATTTCGGAACCTTTGCCGGTAGCGGAAACGTTTACCTTCGCGGATGAGGATGGAATCAGTCTGTCTGACATCGCCCGTCTCGATACCATGGTCACCGTTGTGGATGCGATGAACTTCCTCAAGGACTTCGATGAAGCGCAATTGTTGCAGGAAGCAGGGGAAAGTCTGGGCGAAGAAGACGAGCGCAGTGTCGCAGACCTTCTGGTGGATCAGGTTGAATTCAGCGACATCTTGTTGATCAGCAAAACCGATCTGGTTGCTCCAGAAGAACTGGAGCGACTCAAGGGCGTGCTGGGAAGTCTGAATACAGAGGCGGAGATCGTTGCCATTGAGCAGGGCGCGGTGCCACTGGATAAAGTGCTGGATACCGGTCGATTCAGTTTTGAGCGCGCGCAGCAGGCGCCGGGTTGGCTAAAGGAAATGCGGGGCGAACACATCCCGGAAACCGAGGAATATGGCATTTCCAGCTTTGTCTACCGTGCTAGGCGCCCGTTCCATCCGGCGAAATTTTATGAATTTCTGCATCAACCCGTTTCTAATGGCAAACTGATACGTTCCAAGGGCTACTTTTGGCTCGCCACTCGACCAGAGTATGCGGGCCACTGGAGCCAAGCAGGCGGTATGGCGCGGCACGGGTTCGTCGGCATGTTCTGGAAAGCCGTGCCGAAGGAAAATTGGCCGGAGGATACCGAGTACCGTAACTCTATTATGGAAACCTGGGTTGAGCCCTTCGGTGATATGCGCCAGGAACTGGTTTTTATTGGCCAGAACATCGATCAGGCGGCTGTGACTCGCGAGCTGGACGACTGCCTTTTGGATGAACAACAGTTGTTGGCGGGGAAAGCCTTCTGGCAAACCCTGAATGATCCGTTCCCAATCTGGGAGTAACCGAGCCCTCAGACGATCAATGAGCCTCTAGACTCGCACACATCAATGGATTGTAAGAAGAGAACGACGAACCCATGGCAGACATCCGGACACGTATTCCCACTCACCTGGTGCTTGGCTTTCTCGGCGCTGGCAAAACCACGGCAATTCTTAATCTGATGAAGCAAAAGCCGGATGGCGAGCGCTGGGCGGTGCTGGTTAACGAGTTTGGCGAGGTGGGCATCGATGGCGCCATGCTGTCGAATCACGGTGTCGCGGTGAAAGAAGTGCCTGGCGGCTGCATGTGCTGCGTGTCGGGCCTGCCGATGCAGATGGGGCTCAACAGCCTGATCAGTTTTTCACGCCCGGATCGGTTGTTCATTGAGCCAACCGGGCTGGGTCATCCGGCACAGGTGATCGAAACACTGACGGGGGAGTTTTATCGAGATGTCTTGAACCTTTCTACATCCGTTTGCCTGGTTGATCCGCGCCGGCTCGAAGACGAGCGAGTGCTTGCCAGCCGGCAGTTTCATGATCAGGTAGCCGTAGCGGAGTTGTTGGTGGCGAGCAAAGTCGATCTGTGCACACCCGAACAGCTAGCCCGGTTTGATGCTTGGGCGAGTGACTGGCAACCGGCAAAGCGGCGCATCGAAAAAATCAGCGGAGGGCAGCTTCCTCTGGCATGGTTGGCGGGGGAATCTGACCAGCTTTCGCCTCGGTTTCCAGAAGCTCACCATCATCACCACGACAAAGCTCTGGCTGAAAAACCATCGTTGGTGGATGAGCCCTGGCAGTCGTATTTCAATACAGGGGATGGCTATACCAGTATGGGCTGGCGCATCCATAAAGACACGGTGTTTGATCTGACCGCTCTGCAAAGCTTGGCTTGCAACGAGGGATTTGAACGCTTTAAAGGAGTGGTGAATACAACCGATGGCTGGTGGATGTTCAATGCCGTGCAAGGTTCACTGACCCTACTGGAAACCGAGCCCACCGATGAATCACGGCTGGAAGTGATCAGTCATACGCTCGACCAAAACGATCTGGATCATCAGCTTCGGGCAGCTGCTGTCGACTAGCAGTGGGCCAAAGGAGGCACGACCCACTGCTTAAAATGACGGAAAGGGTCTTGGGTTACACCCTTTCAATCAGTGTCGCAATGCCTTGGCCGACACCCACGCACATCGTACAAACGGCATAGCGCCCGCCCGTGCGTTGGAGCTGGTAGGCTGCGGTCATCAGCAAACGGGCGCCGGACATGCCCAGTGGGTGCCCCAGTGCGATAGCGCCGCCGTTGGGGTTCACTCTTGGGTCATCGTCGGCGACGCCCAGCTCACGCAGAACGGCCAGACCTTGGGCGGCGAAGGCTTCGTTCAGTTCGATGACGTCGACTTCATCGATGCTGACCCCCTGTTTCTCCAGCAGTTTTCTAACCGCAGGCACTGGCCCGATACCCATAATGCCGGGTTCTACACCCGCGGTGGCCATGCCCAAGATTTTCGCCATTGGCTTGAGGCCGTGTTTATCTACGGCTTCTTGGCTAGCAACCAACATGGCTGCAGCGCCGTCGTTAACGCCTGAAGCATTGCCCGCGGTGACACTACCGTTTTCACGGAAGGGCGTTGGCAGGGCCGCAAGTTTTTCCAATGAACTTTCGCGCGGATGTTCATCGGTGTCGAAAATGAGGGGGTCTTGTTTCCGGCGCGGAATGGAGATTGGCACAATTTCTTCGGTGAACATTCCTAAGTTCTGTGCTCGAGCGGTTTTCTGCTGAGACCGGAAAGCGAACTGGTCCTGATCTTCCCGCGATACATGGAATTGTTCGGCAACATTCTCTGCTGTCTCCGGCATGGAGTCGGTGCCGTACTGCTTTTTCATCAGTGGGTTGATGAAGCGCCAGCCGATGGTGGTGTCTTCGATCATCTGCCCTCGGGAATAGGCAGACGTTGCTTTGCCCATCACGTAAGGGGCGCGAGACATGGATTCCACGCCACCCGCCAAAACCAATTCCATTTCTCCGGCACGAATGGCACGGAAAGCGGTGCCTACGGCGTCCATGCCGGAGCCGCATAACCGGTTGAGCGTGGTGCCCGGTACTGAGCTGGGCATCCCCGCGAGTAGCGCTGACATGCGCGCCACGTTTCGGTTATCTTCACCGGCTTGGTTGGCGCAGCCCATCATCACTTCGTCGATAGCGGCCGGGTTTAGTTCTGGGGCTTCCTGCAAAACTGCTTTAAAGATATGTGCCGCGAGGTCGTCTGGGCGAACGCTGGCTAGGGTGCCACCAAAGCGGCCGATCGCCGAACGGCGCGGATGGCAGAGAAAAACGTCAGTCATATTAAACCTCACAATTGGCTGGCATGGTGGGCGTTCGTGCGTGCCTTTAGATCACGCAGGACGTTTAGTTCTTTTGGGGTCGGTTCGGGAGTGGTTTCTAGTCGATCCGAAAATTGGATCTCCCAGCCCGTGGCCTCGATCACCTGTTCCCGAGTCACGTTTGGATGCAGGGACGTAACCACCAACTCTTTGGTTTCCTGGTCTGGCTTAAGAATGCACAAGTCGGTGATGACAATCGTGGGGCCACGCCCGATATTGGGCACCTTATTCCGAGCTTTTCCGTCTCGTCCGAAACCCAATGTCGTCACAAAATCCACGTCCTTTACGAACGAGCGTTTGGAATGCTTCATGGTAATGAAGACTTCTTTCGCGTTGGTGGCAATTTCTGGAGCGCCTCCGCCACCGGGGAGACGTATTTTTGGTTCTCTATAGTCGCCGATCAAGGTCGTATTCAGGTTGGCATAGCGGTCGATCTGGGCCGTGCCCAAAAAGCCAACGCTGATGTGCCCACCCTGTAGCCAATAACGAAACATTTCGGGCACAGCTACGGTGGTCAGAGCGGATTCGCATAATTCTCCGTCACCAATGGATAGGGGAAGTACGTCGGGCTTGGTTTGCAGTGTGCCGGATTCATAGATCAGAGTGATGTCGGGCGCATGGGTCAGGCGTGCCAAGTTGGCTGCTTCGCTAGGAAGACCAATGCCAACGAAGCACGTCATATCGTTGGTCAATGCTCGGGCAGCAGTGACGCTCATCATTTCCGAGGAGGTAAACTCAAGGTTCATGATGCGGCTCCTTTCTCGAAGACGTTGTGTTGAAGCCAGGTCAGGAAGGTTTCCCGGTCACGGGCGATCTCATCCCAACTTTTGTAGAAGGCGTTATCTCGGTCGTAGTAACCCAAGGCATAAGACGGGCTTGCGCCTTTGGGCGCTTCAACGATGGCGGTTATTGCCCAGGCAGGCAGCACACATGCGTTAACGGAGGCGCCAAGGTCATCGACGATTTCTTCGACTGTTACGATGCTGCGTTTGGCTGCCAGAACGACTTCTTTTTGAATACCAACAATGCCCTCGATCAACACGTTACCGTTTCGGTCAGCGCGCTGGGCATGAATGACGGCAACGTCTGGACGAACAGATGGCACAGCGGCCAGGCGTTCATCAGTGAACGGACAATTGATGAATTTTATCTGGGTATTTACTTTTGGCAGGTCGCTGCCGACGTAACCACGTAAAACAGCGAATGGCAGGCCCGCGGCACCTGCTTCATAGGCGCAGGCCATGGCCGCGTGGCTGTGCTCAAAGATTTCCAACGTATTGGGCCAGTTTCTTTCCACCGCATCCCGCATTCGATGAAGCGAGCCTACACCGGGATTGCCGCCCCACGAGAAAATCAGTTTTTTTGCACAGCCCGCACCAATCATCTGGTCATAAATCAGGTCTGGGGTCATGCGGATGAGGGTCAGTTCACGTTTTTCCTGACGGATGATTTCGTGGCCGGCTGCGAACGGAATCAGGTGAGTGAATCCCTCCAGGCAGACCGCGTCACCGTCGTGGATATAACGACTCACGGCTTCCCGTAGGGAAAGAAATTCAGCCATTGCGGTGTCTCCAGTACGTTATAATGCCAATTCGTAATACGAACATAAGTTTTTAATGCGAACATGATGTCGTGATTTGGATTTCTTCGTCAAGAGTAAAATGCGACGAATGGGAAAATATCAACAGATGTTCGCATTGCGAACTATCTGGTATCCTGAGCTGCTATTTACACCGAAGCCCATTGAAGGAGCGAAAATGGACGAGCAGATTCTTAAGCCCGGGGATAGGGATTTCGTAGGAGCATTGGCATCAGGGTTGGAGGTACTTCAGGCTTTTGACTCGGAGTCTCCACGAATGACCCTGACAGAGGTGGCCGCGCGCACAGACATGGACAGGGCAAAGGCGCGGCGATTTTTATTGACCCTGCATGCGCTTGGGTTTGTAAAGCGCAGCGGTCGGCAGTTCGAACTCACCCCTCGGGTTTTACAGCTGGGTTATGCCTATCAGGCGTCGAATCAGTACCGGACGGTTATCCAGCAGTACCTGGAAGACATCACCGCAGAGCTGGGAGAATCCTCGTCTCTGGCCGTGCTGGATGGAGACGACGTGGTTTACGTGGTGCGGTCTGCAGCGCGGCACCGTTTGATGGCGATTACTCTGTCGGTAGGTACGCGACTGCCAGCAGCCTACACGTCAATGGGGCGGGTATTGTTGGCGCAGTTGCCGGAACCGGAACGGCTTGCTTTTCTAGACCGGGTCCAGCTGGAGCGTTTCACCGAGGCCTCTATTACCGATAAAGCGGCGCTGGGCCATGCCATCGATAAAGCGGGTGAACAAGGCTATGCCATCGTCGATGAAGAACTGGATTCAGGTCTCCGTTCCGTTGCCGTGCCGGTGTTTTCGGGCAGCGGGGAGCTTCTCGGGGCGATTAATATCAGCACCAATGCCGCTCGGGTCGATAGGCAGACGTTGATCAGCGTTTATCTGCCACGGTTGCAGGACGCAGCACAATCGGTACAGCGGGCCACACAGTAATACCTTAGCCCGGGTTCCAGGATCGTATGGGCCGATGGTGCTTGGCTAGTGATCAGTGCTTGGAAAAAAGCCTGGACAGAGCAGAAAGCCTGTCCAGGCAAAGCCCCCACTTTGGGAGGCGGAGGGGGCTAGAAGTTGTATTGAGCGGCGAACATCAAGCGGTTTGCGTCGCCTTCGTCGCCACTGACCTTCTTCACTTCGTAGCGGCCATATTCAACACCGAGCGTGACGGCTTTTACCGGACTCCATTTATAGGTCAGGAAGGCGTTGGTGTTGCGCTCGTGCTTGTCGTTGACGTCAAGACCATCATCAGCAGCGTCGTCCCAATCCATCGAAGTCATGCCGTAAACAGCACTAAGGCTACCCGGCCCAACTTTGATCGTGGTGCCCAGATTGGCGCTATAGCCAACAATGGTTTCCACGCTATCACCGTTCAGATAGGCGTCTTCGCCGTAGTAGTTGGTGCCTGAACGCCACAGATAGCCGTTAGCGCCATCGGTATAATTCACATTACCCTGGATCGTGACCGTATCTGTCAGCTGGAATTTGGCGGCTGTAAACACGGCGAAGCCAATGGCGGAGTCGTCGTCGCTGCCTGTGTCGTAACCGACCTCCTGCAACAACGCTGAAGTGGCATAACTCAGACGACCACTCTTGTTTTCATAACGCGCTGTCAGTGTTGGGAAGCCAGTTTTGGATGGCTGGCCCTCAATCTTGGATTTCGGATCCTCTACAGCCAGAGATAGGCCGCCAGTGGTGTAACGAACCTGAGCCGTACGGTTATACAGGCCAGCATTGCCCGCAACGCCGTCCATTTCCAGCACCGAGGTGTTGCCCACGAAGCTGTTATAGTTTGACCAAGTGCGGCCTACTAACCAGTTTTTGTATTGGCCGTAAGCATGTCTCAGGCGGAACTGACCTCCGCTGGTACCACCCCGGAAATCGCCTTCCACGTTAATTTTTACACCGCTGGTCAATGTGGTGGTGACACCAAGACGTGATTGAACAGCATCTGCACCAAAATAGCCGCTCACCTCGTCGTCTTCCGCCGATCCGGTATTTACTTGGCTGAAATCGCCTGAGCGAGTACCTGTGCTTTTGCTGATGTCTTCATTGATATCATAGGAGGCATTAAGACGGGCGTAGCCGTAGATGTTTACAGTGGCGTCGTCGGTCTGGATTTCGACGGCGCTGGCGGCGCTCGCGGTGCCCAAAAGCAATGCACCGGAAAAAAGTTTTACTGCCAGGGATAGCTTGTTTTTTTTCATCGTTGCTGCCTTACAAAGTGTTATTTTTTCTGTTTTTAGAGCACCGGACGCCAAGGGCTAAGGTGCCGTTGTTAGAGCGGGCAGCAAGCTATCAGTGTTATAGACTTCGCACCATTATCTAATTTAGATAATGTGTATATATTAATTATATAAGTTGGGCCTCGTTAGTGGCTGGGATTCTCGTCGTTGCGAACAACGGCATCATCTTGCTGGTTTATGGCAAGCAGGGCTCGACCTTTCCAAATGCCTTTTTCAATCTGTTGGGTTGCCTGGTGTCGCACGGTTTCTGCCAGCTTAAGGGTGGCAAGGGATGGAGGCAGGTCTTTCGGCGTTACGATCGCGAGTGACCGGTACAACTCCGGAGTAACAATTGGGATGGCGACCACTTCCGAGCGACCCACCATTTCGTGAACTGAGGCATAAGAAAGAACCGTGTATCCGAGCCCGCGTCTAACCAGATCGGTCATCAGTGGCCAAGCGTTGACCTCGATTGCCAGCTCAAGTTTTTGTTGCTGGCGCATGGCTTCTCGTTCCATCAACTCCCGAAGCCCGTGCTTTTCTTCCGGCATCACCAGAGGTAGCTCCAGAACTTCACTCAGTGATATGTCCTGACGTTCTGCCACCTCGCTTTTAGGAGGGGCGATCAGATAAAAGCGCTCGTCGATGAGTGGGGTGTAATTCAGGTGTTTTTGTTTGCCGTCGTTATAGGTAATTGCCAGATCAACGCGATGTTGTGCCACCAGTTGCTGCAAGGTGCCACTCATCGCTGATTTAACCGCGAGGTTGACCTGTGGATAATTGCGACGGAATTCTTCGATGATTCCGCCGGAAAATGTGTGTGCGGCCGTCGGCAGTATGCCGAGAACCACCTGCCCGGTGACTTCACCGGCAATGGCCGACACGGATGCCTGAGTCCGCTCCAAATCCTGAAAAATGGTGACCGCTTTTTCGTAGAGCAGCTCACCCGCGGGTGTCAGAATGACGCCCCTGCCGTGCCGAACAAACACTTCCACATTCAGAGCTTCCTCCATCAGCCGGATTTGTCGACTTAAAGCGGGTTGCGCTGTAAACAGTTTTTCGGAGGCTCTACTGAAGCTTCCGGTGTTGGCAATGGTCAAAAAAGTATTCAGTTGCCGGAGATCAATTTTTAACTGGAAGGCCATGGTGGTTTCCTTGCGGCTCGGGGAGGGTAGGGGTCACCGAGCTATACATTAATTAAATGGCAGATATATAAAGTATATAATAGTGGCATTCTGTTCCCAGTGTTATCGTGCCGGCATACCTAAAAAGATCGGCGAGACGACACGATGGATAACCAGAACCTAGACAGAGAAAATGAAAGGTTAAGTGGCTTTCGAGCGGCTCTCGGTTTTTCATCGATCGTATGATGGCAGCATTCACCCTTTCGCAGTTCCGATCCGGCATCGCTTACCTAGCTCTGTTTTTCGGCGCTTCTGTTTTTTTGCCAGCCAGCGCAGCCATCACCGTGATTCTGGCCTGCGCCGCCATTTTTCTCGGGTGGGGTTTACTGCGTCCGGTTGCTCGAACCATTGCGACGTTAATTCTGATCGTCACCGTTTTGGCGCTGGCTTTTGATCCCAGGGTCCTGGGCAGCGCAATGCAGAGTATGGCCGGGATCGTTGGGTTAATTTTATCGGTTATGGTGTTATCCGGCGTTCTTGGCACTTCTAAAGATCTGGAGGTGATTTCCCGCAGTTTGTTTAGAGGTCAATCTTCCAGTCGGTATATGGGCCTGAGCTTTGGCACGGGTATTTTGGCGATCCCCCTGAACTTCGGTTCTGTCGGCTTGGTCGCCTCGATGATTGGTGCCCGGGTAAAGCTATCGGGTGACGACGCGGCCTCGCGGAACGCAGCGCGAGCGGTTATTCGTGGGTTCGGAGCCTCGCCGATGGGATCACCATTGTCTGTAGCGGTGGTTATGACCGTTACATTATTGCCTGGATTGGCGAGCTGGAGTTTGTTGGCTTGGAGCATACCGTTTGCGGTGATTTATCTGATGATGGGCATCTGGTTCCGTGAGAAGGAAACGTCGGGTAAAGACAGCATCGAGATGGTTGAGTCGGGTTCAGAAGACGCAGCCGAGGCTCTGGGGGCCTGGGCCCGCTTTATTGGCCTCGCGCTGTTCGTTTCCTTGGAAGCTTTTGCATTTAATACCTGGGCCGGCCTGAGATATTCACAAGCGGTGACTATCAGTTGTTTAACCGTAGCGGCCCTGTGTCTGCTGGTCCGGCGCGTGTCCACGGGTACTGCCCGGTTGCCTACTCTGGCGAATGTGGTTAATGAGCTCGCCATTATGGGAGGAGCGTCGTTTCTAGGGGGCGCGTTGGCCGTCACGGCGTTGAATTCACTGGGCGATGACTTTGCTCTTTCAGCCGGAGCGTATTCGTTGGCGGCGTGCTGCATCCCTTGGGTGTTTTACCTGGGGGGAATGGTGGCGGTTAATCCGATTGTCACTGCCACAGTGATTGGTGGCGTGATGGGGCCGATCTGGCCGCAAGCCAGTCTCGTTGCACTGGGTCTCGGCATGGTTACGGGGTGGGGCATCACCATTGCGGGCACACCGTATTCGGCGAATGCCCTGCTTTTGGAACGGTTCACAGGGTATCACGCGCGCATAGCTGCCTACGGCTGGAACCTTAAGTATTCATTTCTCTTTTTGGGATTGAGCGGCGGTCTTTGCGCAGCCCTCGTCCTTGCTGCTCCCATACTGGGACAGACTTCGTAAGTATTTAAGCACTGTGGAGGCCGTGATGGCACTTGATCAAGAAACCCTGAATCAATTCGTTGATAGCGTTCGTCGGTACGTCCGAGATCGCCTCGTGCCACTTGAAATGCAGGTGGCTGAAGAAGACCGAATCCCCGAAGACGTTATCGACGAAATGAAGGAGATGGGACTCTTTGGGTTGTCCATTCCAGAAGAATTTGGCGGCCTTGGTCTGAGCATGTCTGAGGAAGTCGCTATTATTCAGGAAATGGGATACACCTCTCCCGTTTTCCGTTCCATGTTTGGAACGAATGTGGGGATCGGCTCACAAGGCATCATCATTGATGGCACCGAGGAACAGAAAGCCGAATACCTGCCGAAGCTGGCCAGTGGCGAGCTGATTGGCTCCTTTGCGCTGACCGAAGCCGATGCCGGTTCCGACGCGGGGTCGGTGATGACCTCGGCACGCCGCGACGGAGACGAGTACGTGATTAACGGCAGCAAACGCTTCATCACGAATGCTCCAAGGGCAGGGGTCTTTACGGTGATGGCCCGAACAGGTACGAAAGAAGAAGGTGGCCGGGGCGTTTCAGCTTTCTTGGTCGACGCGACGCTGCCGGGGATTTCACTCGGAAAGCCGGACAAGAAAATGGGCCAGAAAGGCGCACATACCTGCGATGTGATTTTCGATAATGTTCGTGTTCCGGCTGATGCGGTGATAGGCGGTAAGGAAGGTCAAGGTTTTAAAACTGCGATGAAAGTTCTAGACAGGGGTCGGTTGCACATCAGTGCCCTGAGTGTTGGAACGGCCAAACGCCTGATCGATGAGAGCCTCGCGTACGCCAATCAGCGTAAGCAGTTCGGCACAGAGATCGCTCAGTTTCAGCTGGTTCAGGCCATGCTAGCGGACAGTCAGACCGAGTACTACGCGGGAAAATGCATGGTTGAAGAAACCGCCCGCTCATACGATTCGGGTGCTGCCGTGTCGATGAACGCAGCCAGCTGCAAGCTCTATTGCACCGAAATGGTGGGCCGGGTAGCTGATCGAGCGGTGCAGGTTCACGGAGGAGCAGGTTACATCAGTGAATACTGTGTTGAGCGTTTCTATCGCGACGTTCGTCTGTTCCGCCTTTACGAAGGCACCTCTCAAATTCAACAGCTGGTTATTGCGAAACAAATGATCCGCGACCTAAATGGTGCAGCGTGAGCAAGGAGGCGGTTATGTCTGGTCCCTTATCCGGTATTCGTGTTCTGGATTTGTCGCGTGTAATGGCCGGGCCCTGGTGTACCCAGATCCTGGCTGATCTGGGCGCCGAGGTCATCAAAATCGAGCGGCCTGGCCTGGGAGATGACACCCGTCACTGGGGGCCTCCTTGGCTGAAAGACGAGCAGGGTAACCCGACTCAACAATCGGCGTACTACCTGTCAGCCAATCGTGGTAAGCACTCGGTAACGGTGGACATCGGTAAACCTGAAGGACAGGCACTGATTAAAGAGCTCTCGGCTGAGTGCGATGTATTGGTGGAGAACTTCAAAACAGGCGGTCTGGATAAAAAAGGTCTGGGTTATAGCGATCTATCCGCAATCAACCCTGGGTTGGTCTATTGCTCGGTCACCGGTTTTGGCCATACCGGCCCGATGGCAGACTACGCCGGATACGATTACCTGATTCAGGCCCAGTCCGGACTGATGAGCATCACCGGTGCCGCGGATGGGCAGCCAGGTGCCGGCCCGCAACGCGTCGGTATGGCCGTGGCGGATCTGACCACCGGTATGAATGCGGTAATCGCCATTCTATCTGCGATCCACCATCGGTCGAAAACGGGCGAAGGCCAACATATTGATATGGCCCTACTGGATGTGCAGGTCAGCTGGCTGGCCAATCAGGCCCTGAACTATTTCTGCAGCGGCGATGTGCCGGGGCGTACCGGTGAATATCATCCAAACCTAGCACCCTATCAGCCGTTCCCGACCGAGGACGGTCAGGTCATTGTTGCGGTGGGCAACGACGGGCAGTTCCAGCGGTTGTGCAAGGCTGCCGGTTGTCCCGAACTCGCGGAAGATCCACGGTTTTCTACCAACCCGCAGCGGGTCATTCATCGTCAGGAACTGGTCGGGAAATTGTGCGAATACACCCGGACCAGAACCAGCCTTGACTGGATGAATTGTCTGGCAAAGGTTCACGTCCCATGTGGCCCGATTCAGAACATTGCGGAAGTCTTCGAGGATCC
This sequence comes from Marinobacter sp. AL4B, assembly GCF_019916045.1. Lineage (NCBI taxonomy): Bacteria > Pseudomonadati > Pseudomonadota > Gammaproteobacteria > Pseudomonadales > Marinobacteraceae > Marinobacter > Marinobacter sp. AL4B. The sequence goes on along the minus strand of NZ_JAILWZ010000013.1, from coordinate 822,745 downwards.
GCAGGTTAAAGCACGGAACATGAAGCTGGAGCTCGAGCATCCTGAGCTGGGCAAGGTGCCGGGGATCGCCAATCCCATCAAGTTTTCAAAAACGAAACAGAATTATTCCAAAGCGCCTCCTTTATTGGGTGAAGATACCGATGGCGTACTTCAACGCATTCTAGGCAAGTCTGCGGATGACCTTCAGGCGTTACGCGCCGGTGGCGTTCTGTAACGTCGACGGCACTTTTTTCTCCACCGTGGCGTGCCGTGTTTAACAGGTCGGCCACGGTTTTTTTACCGCACGAGAACCATATCTATGTTGGTTAGTTATCATCGTATCGACGAATTGGGTGTAATCACCATTAATAACCCGCCGGTGAATGCACTGTCTCATGGCGTACGTCAGGGCATTTTTGACGCTGTGGCCCAGGCCCAAGAAGATGACTCTAAAGCCTTGGTCATATTGTGTGAGGGGCGGACGTTTGTTGCAGGGTCCGACATCAGCGAATTTGGAAAACCGATACAGGAACCTTCTCTGCCCCAAGTGAATGCGGCGATTGAGTCCTCAAGCAAGCCGGTGATCGCGGCAATTCACGGTAACGCGCTGGGCGGCGGGTTTGAATTGACCCTTAGCTGTCATTATCGATGCGCCGTGCCTTCAGCTTTTGTTGGATTGCCGGAAGTGACACTGGGTCTGATTCCAGGTGCCGGTGGTACTCAGAGAGTGCCTCGACTTGTTGGTGTTAAGCCGGCGCTGGATATGATGACCAGTGGGCAAAAAATCAGTGCGGATAATGCTCTGGCGATGGGATTGATCGATCGGGTACTGGACGATCCGCTCCCCGAGGCCGCGTTTGCTTTCGCGAGAGATTGCATCGTGGAGGGCTCTCCTTTGCCGCGTATCCGCGATAACCACATTCCGCAGGATAGTTTCAGCTCTGAGGACTTTGAGGCATACCGCAATATGCTGAAAAAGCGAAAGCGAGGTCAGGAAGCTCCCCAGAGTATCGTCGATTGTGTGGAAGTGGCGATGGCCAAGCCGTTTGAGGAAGGCTTGACCTTTGAACGTTCTCGCTTCGTTGAACGCACTCAGTCTGGGCAATCTGCTGCGCTGCGCCACGTTTTCTTCGCCGAGCGTCAGGCTCCGAAGGTTTTGGGCCTCGATAAAACAGTGAGCCCTCGAGCCCTCAAGCGGGTCGGTATTATTGGTGCTGGCACCATGGGTGGTGGAATCGCTATGGCTTTCGCCAACGCAGGCATCCCCGTGACGCTGTTGGAGCTGAACCAAGAGGGTCTGGATAAGGGAATGGCTCTGGTTGCCAGAAATTATGGCGTTACCGTGCGTAAGGGCAAACTGTCGCAAGAAGAGGCCGAGGCACGTCAGGCATTGATTGACGGCAGTACCGACTACCAAGCATTGGCCAGCGTTGACCTGGTGATTGAAGCCGTTTTTGAAAGCATGGACGTCAAAAAACAGGTGTTCAGCCGTCTGGATGAGGTCTGTAAGCCCGGCGCGATTCTGGCCAGCAATACCTCGTATCTGAATATCAACGAGATTGCTGCCTTTACCTCCCGTCCACAGGATGTTGTGGGCCTGCACTTTTTTAGCCCTGCGAATGTCATGCGTTTGCTGGAAGTGGTGCGCACAGATCAAACAGCGGACGATGTGATTGCCACTGCGATGGCGCTGGGTAAACGCATCAGTAAAGTGCCGGTCCTGTCTGGCGTTTGCTATGGGTTTATTGGCAACAGAATGCTTCGGCAATACGCACGCGAGGCACAGCTGTGCATGATTGAGGGTGCTGAGCCTGAGCAGATCGATAGAGCGCTGATGGATTTTGGCATGGCAATGGGGCCTCTGGCCGTTGGTGATTTGGCGGGCTTGGACATTGGTTATAAGGCGCGCCAAGCACTCACCGATGATCAGAAAGGTGATCCTCGTAGCTATTGCATTGCCGATGCCCTCGTGGAAATGGGCCGGCTCGGTCAGAAAACAGGGGCTGGCTACTATAAATACGACCCTGAAACCCGAGCCCGCTCTTCGGACCCGGCCGTTCTGGAGGTTATTGAAGCCCAGGCACGCAAGCACGGAGTGGTGCGTCGCACCTTTACGGATGGGGAAATTCTCGACCGGCATTTGTTGGCTTTGGTCAACGAGGGTTTCCGGATATTAGAGGAGGGCATTGCCCAGCGCCCGAGCGATATTGATGTGGTCTATCTGTGTGGCTATGGCTTCCCGTCATATCGGGGGGGGCCAATGTTTTACGCAGCTCGCAGAGGACTTAGAGATGTGTATGAGCGCCTGCTTGCTCTCCAAAAGCAAACGGGAGAAGCACACTGGGCGCCCGCATCACTGCTTGAAACGTTGGTTCTGGAGGGCCAGAGCCTGGATGATTGGGTGGCAACAACGAATTGAGGCTCTGGTTGAGGTGCTCGGGGTCGGGCTCCCGGCCCTGAACGCAGAGGATCAGGGCCGCTTGCATAGCTGATTTTTCACTGTCATCATCCCGCATCTTTAGAAATTGATCGCTTATCGAACGATCGTTTCAGTCAATGATGAGAGGGATGGTGTCGGGTGAGTCAGAAAGAAATCGATGTTCATAAGGCCGACAAAGAGTTTATGTCGACGTTCGCTCGAGGACTCCAACTCATTCGGTCTTTTGGCACTGACACGCCTTCCATGACACTGTCAGCGGTTGCGGAAAAAAACCAGTTGTCGCGAGCGGCTGCCCGACGGTTTTTGCTGACATTGCAAAAGCTCGGTTATGTTTCGCTGGAGGACAAAAAGTTTCGTTTGACCGCCAAGGTGCTCGAACTTGGCTACTCCTATCTCGCATCACTGGATTTTTCCGATACCATCACGCCTTTTATGGAAGAGGTGACCTATCAATTGGGTGAATCCTGCTCCGCACTGGTGCTGGATGGCCTTGATATTGTTTACGTCGCTCGAATTCCTCGGCGTGGTTTGATCCCCCTTAACCTGCAGATCGGTGCCAGGTTGCCAGCGTATGCAACGTCCGGTGGGCGCGTACTGATGTCGGCATTAGCGAATCCCGAGTTGGAAGATCTACTCCAAAAGACTCAGTTCGAAAAACTGACCGCTTATACCAAAGGTCCCGATGAGCTTCGCCAGGAACTGGAGAAAATCCGCACCAATGGTTACGCCATCGTAGATCAGGAGTTGGAGCTAGGCATGCGTGCGCTGGCCGTGCCAGTGCTCGATCGACGCGGTCAGGCACGATTTGCGTTGAACTCGAGTAGTCATGTCAGCTCCGTTTCCCTGGATCGGATTGTCGATGAATACGTTCCGATCATGCAGAACGCCGCCCGAAAAATTGCCGAAGTCCTGCCCTAACCAACCCCAGCCCTATCTCGTTTTAGGTTGTCCGCTCCCTAGCACGGCTCTGGGAAAAGAGGGGTCAACCTAACCGTTCTCTTCGATCGCCGCCTCAGGGCGAACTCTACTTAGCCTGAAGCTTTCATTTAGGGCGCGCCTCTGCGTTGCCACGATTTCGCCGTGAGCGAATACGGGATTTTATGAATTGTAATGGCGGCTGTTTAATGCAGTAAAAAAATCTTGCACCTCGTTATTGAATGTGTGAAATTAGCGTCGCGAACAATAAGCGAACATAAGTTCGATATTCGAACATATTAGAGTCTTATGAGGACAATCATAAAAATGATTAAAGCAATGAAATTTCGTTTAACGCGCTCGATCTTGTGTGCTGTGGGTGCGGCGTGCGTGGCTCTGGGTAGCACAGCTCAGGCAGATGAGTGGCCTGAGGACAACATCCGTTTGGTGGTCCCATACTCCGCAGGCGGCACAACCGACCTGCTTTCTCGAAAAGTAGCGGACCTGCTGCAACGCGAATTGAACACCGTTATTGTGGAAAACCGTCCAGGCGCGGGCTCTACCGTTGCCACTGGTCAGTTGGCCCGAGGCGGGCGTGGCTCTGACCATATGTTGCTTATGGCGTCACCGGGCCATACCATCGGTGCAGCGATTTATCCAAACCTCCGTTACGATCCCGTTGAAGATTTCGTGTTTGTCCGCAACGTGATCAATATTCCGAACGTCATGGTGGTTCCGGGCGACAGCCCCTACAACACCGTTGCCGAATTCGTCGAAGCCGCCCGTGAGCAAGAGCTGTCTTTCAGTTCCCCTGGTATCGGTAGCTCTATTCATATGTCCGGTGAGCTGTTTAAAAACCTGACGAAATCCAACCTTGTGCACGTGCCCTTCCGTGGGTCAGGTGAAGCCTTGCCTGCCCTGTTGGCGGGTGACGTAGATGTTGCGTTCGAAAACATGCCGACGGTGTACCCTCACATTCAGTCCGGCAAGCTCAAGGCCTTGGCGGTAACAACACCCAACGAATCTGAATTCCTGCCGGGTGTTCCAGCAATGCAAAAGGCTGGCGAAGGCTACGGATTGGAAAACTACGAAACCTCAGCGTGGTTTGGTCTGATTGCCCATAAGTCGTTCCCGGAAGATGGGTTGGTGACGCTTCAGAAAGCGCTGGACACTATGATGTCAGGTGAAGACTTTCAGAAGTTCTTGCCGCAGTTTGGTGCGGTTGCCGGCACGGAAGCGGGTGATGATTTCCGCAAGTTTGTTCAGGATGAGTTGGCGAAATGGTCTGAAGTGGCGGAGCAGGCGAACCTGAAACGCTGATAAGAACTGCTAAGTGAGGCGGGGTTGGCTGCAGAGTCGTCCCGCCTTTTTCTTTGAGGCTGATCAGTATACAGAGGTCATCCATGGAAACATCTGAGATTCACTCCGTCAAAGCCGCGGCGAGCCATCATGGTCGCTTGAATCCCAATTCGATGCTGGGTGGGGCTTTCTGCATCTTGGCAGCAGTCTTTCTGTTTTATGTGGTTCCTACCCATATCAACATGCCCCCCTACATGCAGAATGCGTTGCTTTCGCCACGGTTTCTGCCTCAGGTTGCCGGCTGGTTAGTATTTAGCCTGTCATTTCTTCTGATGATTGACGGAATAATGAAGCCACCCAAACGCGCTGAGTCTGACGATCTTCGGCGCGGTGTGCCGCTGACCCGACAAGCCCTACTTCTGGCAGCCGGGGTCATTTATGCGATCTTTTTTGAAGAATTGGGGGCCATGGGAAGCGGCATGCTTGCCAGCGCGTTCTTGTTTCTCGCCAGCGATCTCCGTGGACTTAGGATTTACGCATTGGCGATTGTCTTTCCGGTGGTTGTGACGCTGCTCTTTATCTACGTGCTGAATGTCCCACTTCCCGTTGGAACACTTTGGGAAGTGATCTTCCAGATCTGAGGTACCCCGGCGGCCACGAATAGGGGCTCGAAGCAGAGTTTGAGCTCCCATCTGGTATCAGACAGAACATTTCGGATTAAACATGATGGAAAATATTTCAGAAGTCTTAACGCTTTTTCTGAGCGTCGATAATTTTCTTGCAATCGCGGCCGGCGTTCTGATCGGGGTCGTGGTGGGCGCTATTCCTGGCCTGACCGCTACAATGGCGGTCGCGCTGGCTCTACCCTTTACCTTTTCCATGGAACCGGTAACCGCCATTCTGCTGCTGGTGGGTATCTATAAAGGTGGAATGTACGGCGGCTCTATCACGGCCATTCTGATCCGTACCCCCGGATCGCCGGCGGCAGCCTGCACGTTGCTGGACGGTTATCCCATGGCCCAACAGGGTCAAGCTAAAAAAGCATTGAAAACGGCGCTTTATTCCTCGGTTGTTGCGGATTTGATTTCGAATGTCGCGTTGATCTTCTTTGCAGGGTATCTGGCCAAGATCGCGCTGAATTTCGGGCCGCCTGAGTATTTTTGGCTGATCTGTTTTTCTCTTACGATTATTGTTTCGGTCTCGGGCACCTCAGTGATCAAAGGGCTTATCGCTGCTGGGCTCGGTGTTATCGTCTCCACCGTCGGGCTTGATGCGGTATACGGCACTCAGCGGCTGACCTTTGATAACTATAATCTGATGGATCGAGTGTCGTTCATTCCGTTATTGATCGGTCTGTTCGCTATTCCTGAAGTTATCGAGTTTTATACGTCCAAAGTGGCACCGCATATACGCACGGCGGTGACCGGAGCTTCCCTGACGTGGAAAGAATTTAAGGGCTCCCTGAAAACAATTATTCGGGGTAGCATCATCGGTGTCATTATCGGTGCGATTCCGGGCACGGGCGCTACGTCTGCGGCGTTCATCTCCTATAGTGAAGCCCGTAGAACATCGCCTCGCAAAGCCAACTTCGGGAAAGGTGAGGTTGAGGGTGTTGCCGCCGCTGAGGCCGGCAACAACGGCGTCGCAGGTGCCACGCTGATTCCTCTATTGTCGCTTGGGATCCCGGGTGATGTGATCACTGCGATTATCCTCGGAGCTTTCATGATTCATGGCCTGACGCCAGGCCCAGTCCTGTTCCAGGAAAATCTGCCTCTGGTTTACGCGTTGTTTTGCGGCATCCTGGTGAGCTCCTTTGTTCTTGTGTTTGTGGGAAATGCAGCGATTCGGTATTTCTCTTTGATTGCGGATATACCGAAAACCATACTGCTCCCCATTGTTTTAATGTTTTGTATCTATGGTGCATACGCCGTCAATAACAATACATTTGATATCGGTCTGATGCTGGCGTTCGGGGTTATGGGGTTCATTTTCAATCGCACCGGCATTGCTGCGGCGCCCTTCCTGATCGGTTTTATTCTGGGGCCGATGTTCGAGGACAATTTGAGACGAACCATCCTAATCAGTAAAGGTGATCCTTCGATTTTCTACCGAGGCCCGATCACTTGGGTGTTCATACTCCTTACCGCGGCATCTCTGATCTTTGCCGTGCACCGTTACTGGGCTTCCAGAAAGGAAGAACTCGCTGCCGAGTGAATAGAGTGGCATAGAACGAGGGTATGGTTTAATTGATAAACCATACCCTCTAATCGCATATATCAAGGAAAATAACGGATTTAAATGTAATAATTGTTAGACTTGTCAGCCCCCCGAGTTTTAGAAGAGTCTTTCAATGCCCAAAACCGTGATCTCCGGCTTTAGCCAGAATTTCCTCGGCAACGCCCCCGTTTGGTACAAACAAGTCATCCTGTTGTTTTTAATTGCCAATCCCATCGTAATGTACGTGTTCGGGCCGAGCGTTGCGGGCTGGTTGTTGATTGCTGAGTTTATCTTCACGCTGGCGATGGCCCTCAAGTGTTACCCTTTGCTGCCGGGCGGGTTACTGGCGATCGAAGCCTTGTTGATCGGGCTGACCACGGCCGATGCGGTTTACAGCGAAGTGCTTACTAACTTCCCGGTTATTTTGCTGCTGATGTTTATGGTGGCGGGCATCTACTTCATGAAGGAGCTGTTGCTGGTTACCTTCACCCAAATTCTGGTGGGCGTGCGGTCAAAATCCGCACTCTCATTACTCTTCTGTATTGCCGCCGCGATTTTGTCCGCATTTTTGGACGCACTCACAGTAACGGCGGTGATCATCAGTGTTGCGGTCGGGTTTTACTCGGTGTACCACAAAGTGGCTTCCGGCAAGGGCTATCAACAGAAAGATCACAACGCCAATAGCGATGCCGAAGTTGTCGAGTTGCACCGGGAAGATCTCGAAAACTTTCGGGCCTTCCTGCGCAGCCTGCTGATGCACGGTGCTATCGGTACCGCACTCGGTGGTGTGGCCACCATGGTTGGGGAGCCTCAAAACCTGCTGATCGCCAAAGTGGTAGGTTGGGATTTTGTGGAGTTCTTCGTGCACATGGCCCCGGTGAGCTTGCCGGTTCTGGTTGCTGGCTTGTGCACCTGCTGGGCACTGGAGAAACTGCGTTGGTTTGGTTACGGCGGCCGATTGCCGAAACCCGTGCGCCGAGTGTTGGAAGAATTTGCTGAAAACGAGCGCACCAGCCGCACCGCTTCCGATAAAGCAGCACTCTGGGTTCAGGCCGCGGCGGCGGTGGTGCTGGTACTGGGGCTTGCGCTGCACATTGCTGAAGTGGGCCTGATTGGTCTGCTGGTGATCATCCTTATCACCTCGTTCACCGGCGTGATCGATGAACACAAAATCGGCAAAGCCTTCCAGGAATCCCTACCGTTTACCTCGTTACTGGTGGTGTTCTTCGCCGTGGTGGCCGTGATCCACGAACAGCACCTGTTCAAGCCCATTATCGATTACGTTCTGAGCCTGCCGGAAAGCCAGCAGCCGGGTATGTTCTTCCTCGCCAATGGCATCTTGTCCATGATCAGCGACAACGTGTTTGTGGCGACGGTCTACATCAGTGAAGTGAAGCAGGCGCTGGATAGTGGCAGCATCAGTTACGAGCACTTCCAGACGTTAGCCGTGGCCATCAACACCGGCACCAACCTGCCCAGCGTGGCAACGCCTAATGGCCAGGCAGCGTTCCTGTTCTTGCTCACTTCGGCCATTGCACCGCTGGTACGTTTGTCTTACGGCAAAATGGTGATCATGGCCTTCCCCTACACATTGGTGATGGGCGGTGTTGGGTTGTATATGGTCACCAGCGCTTTCTGAGCATTTTGACTATTGGATTGCACAGGCAATCTTCTGATCTGGTACTCTTCGCTATCATTAAAGAGATTCCAGAGGGTTGTTATGCGCCTTAACCTTCTCCTGCCCAGAGCATTGCGCCGCTTTATTTATGTATTCGTAAGCGGACTGTGCCTCATTGGGGCGGTGGGTACTGTGCAAGCAGAAACTATCCAGCACACCGGTTCTGACGCCCGCACCCTGCGCGTGGCTTATATGGAATTTCCGCCGGTTACCTACCAGAATGCGTTTGGAGAGCCAGAGGGCGAGATGGTGGGTATAACGCGTAAAGTAGCCAAAGAAGCGGGCTACGAGCTGAAATTTCTGTACCTTCCCGTTAGCCGCACCTATCTCTACCTGAAAAACGGCAGCATCGATTTCGCGTTAGGTTTAACCGAAGTTCCTACACTGGACGGTGCGGTGATTGACAGCGAAATCAACCTGGTTTCCGTTGTCTTGAGTGCTTGGTATCGGGAAGGCCAAGCGCCGTTAACAGACATAGACGATTTACGCGATCAGGTGGTGATACTGGTCAACGGGTTCACGTACGGTGGCCTTCGGTCGTGGCTGGAGCGGCAGGACGACATCCGCATAACCGATGCTCCCAATCACCGCTCGGCCATTGATATGCTCAAGCGCGGCCGTGGCGATTATCTGTTGGATTACCGTGATCCGGTGCGGGAAGAATTGATGAGATTTTCGGATGCGCTGATCCAGGAAACCGAAATCCGAACCCGAACGGGCGCTTGGTTGTTTTCTGCAGCCATACCCGAGGCGCAAACCCTTAAGGCCGAATTTGATGCGGCCTATCACCGTTTGGCAGAGCGAGGCGAGTTGTCGCCGGCCGACACGGGTGACATAGCTACCCTGCTGCAAGGTTTTCCTACGCCCTAACGAGTAAAACTTTCTCCATCTTGTTTCTCTCACATTTCGTGTATATAGTTGTGGTGTCTCTGGCTAGCTACCAGATGTTGTGTTTTGAGTGAATTTCAAACACATCGTTCAAAAGGTAGCCGGGAATCCGGTGAGAATCCGGAACTGACGCGCAGCGGTATTGGGGAACGAGCGTGGCATACAGACACTGGCAACCGCCGGGAAGTCGCCACACAAGGCCGAACCACAAGGTTCACGCTCCTGAGTCCGAAGACCTGCCAGAGACGTGCTGTTTTCTATCGCCACGAAGAAAACCGCTCGACTGCACCTTCGCGACTCAGGCGCCTGCATTTTGGCACCCTAAGGTGAGCAGCAACGAACATGGCACAGCGACAGCCCGCATGGGTTGATGCTTTGTTCGTCCTGCGTACGCGAAGGTTATAGAACTCACGCGTATTCAGGAGATAACGGTATGTCTGCTACAGCCCAGGCCGAACCACGGCCCGCCTCACCATCCGACACAGAAGCCCTGCAGGTTATTAAGCGCAATGGCAATCTGGTCAGTTTCACCCCCTCTAAAATCAGCGTAGCCGTTACCAAAGCCTTTCTGGCCGTTGAAGGCGATCAGGCTGCAGGATCTGCCCGTATTAACGATGCCGTCCACCGCGTGACCGAACAGGTTGTGCAGGCGATCAGCCGCCGCCTGAAAGCCGGTGGCCGGGTTCATATCGAAGACATTCAGGATCAGGTTGAGCTGGCCCTGATGCGCGCCGAAGAACAGAAAGTGGCACGTGCCTACGTGTTATACCGTGAAGAACACGCCCGTGAGCGCGCCCAGCACGAACCGGTGGAAGCGCACCCCCATCTCACCGTAAAACAAGCCAGTGGCCGCACTGTGCCGCTGGATCTGGGCCTGATGAAACGCCAGGTCGAACAGGCTTCCGAAGGGTTGGAAGGCATTGAAGGCGATTCGTTGGTGGAAGAAGCCATTCGCAATCTCTACAACGGCATCGACGAAGCTGAAGTCCTGAGTGCCCTGATTATGACCGCTCGTGGCCGTATCGAACGCGAGCCAGACTACAGCGCCGTGACCGCGCGTTTGTTGCTGGAACAGTTGCGCCTTGCAAGCGTCACCGCACTGAATCTTGATATTAGCCTGAGCCTTGCCGACGTTTATCCACAGGCCCTGAGCGCGTTCATTCACGCCGGTATTCGTTACGAGCTGCTGGATGAAGCTATGGCCGCGTTTGATCTTGAACGGCTGGGTGCGGCAATCAAACCCGAGCGTGACCAGCAGTTTGGTTTCCTTGGTTTGCAAACGTTGTACGACCGTTACTTCCTGCACTGGAAAGGCGACCGTCTGGAACTGCCACAGGTATTCTTCATGCGCGTAGCCATGGGCCTTGCCCTGCGTGAAGATGACCCCAACAGCCGAGCCATCGAGTTCTACAACCTGTTGTCCTCGTTCGACTACATGGCGTCCACGCCGACACTGTTCAACAGCGGCACCCGCCATTCCCAGCTGTCGTCTTGCTACCTCACCACCGTGGGCGACGATCTGGAAGACATCTACGGCGCCATCCGTGACAATGCCATGCTCTCCAAGTGGGCTGGCGGTTTGGGTAACGACTGGACACCCGTGCGCGCACTGGGCTCCCGCATCAAAGGCACCAATGGCCAGAGCCAGGGCGTCGTGCCGTTTCTGAAAGTGGTCAACGACACCGCCGTTGCCGTAAACCAGGGCGGCAAGCGCAAAGGCGCTGTGTGTGCCTATCTGGAAAGCTGGCACCTGGACATCGAAGAGTTTCTGGAGCTGCGTAAAAACACCGGTGACGAACGCCGCCGTACCCACGACATGAACACCGCCAACTGGGTGCCGGACTTGCTCATCGAGCGTATGCGCCAGGACCGCGACTGGACGCTTTTCAGCCCCAGCGACGCACCCGATTTGCATGACCTATACGGCAACGAATTCCGCGAACGTTACGAGCACTACGAAGCACTGGCTGCCGAAGGCAAGATCGAACTGTTCAAAACCATTCCGGCCAAACAGCTGTGGCGCAAAATGCTGACCGTGTTGTTTGAAACCGGTCACCCGTGGATCACCTTCAAAGACCCCTGCAACCTGCGCTCACCGCAGCAGCACAAGGGCGTGGTTCACAGCTCCAACCTGTGTACTGAAATCACTCTGAACACCAGCGCCGATGAAATCGCGGTCTGTAATCTGGGCTCGGTGAATCTGGCGGCTCACATCGCCAACGGTGAACTGGATGTGCAGCGCCTGGAGCGCACTGTAAACACCGCCGTGCGCATGCTCGATAACGTAATCGACATCAATTTCTACGCTGTGCCCCAAGCGCGCAATTCCAACCTGAAGCACCGCCCGGTCGGCCTTGGCCTGATGGGTTTCCAAGATGCGCTCTACGCATTGGGCTTGCCGTACACCAGCCCGCAAGCGGTGGAATTCGCCGATGTGGCCATGGAACAGCTGAGCTACTTCGCCATCCGTGCATCCGCTGAGCTGGCTGCAGAGCGGGGCGCCTATGAAAGCTACGAAGGTTCCTTGTGGAGCCAGGGCATACTGCCCATCGACTCCATCGAATTGTTGAAAAGCGCGCGCCGGGAAGGCGATATCAGCGTGAACACCGACAGCCGTTTGGACTGGGCACCAGTACGCGAACTCATCGCCCAGCACGGTATGCGCAACAGCAACGTAATGGCCATCGCGCCCACCGCTACTATTTCTAACATCGTGGGGGTGTCGCAATCCATCGAGCCGGCGTACCAAAACCTGTTTGTGAAATCGAACCTTTCCGGTGAATTCACCGTGGTGAACCCTTCACTGGTGCGCGACCTCAAAGCCGAAGGCTTGTGGGACAACGTAATGGTGAACGACCTCAAATACTTCGATGGCAGCGTGCAGCAAATTGAGCGCATACCCACGGAACTGAAGTCCCGCTACGCCACTGCGTTCGAGATAGACGCCCGTTGGTTGGTGGAAGCGGCCTCCCGCCGTCAAAAATGGCTGGATCAGGCCCAGAGCCTGAACCTGTACATGGCCGAACCCAGTGGTAAAAAACTGGACGAGCTGTACCAACTGGCGTGGGAACGGGGCCTGAAAACCACTTACTACCTGCGCTCCCTGGGTGCCACCGGCGTGAACGAACAAGCCGCCCCGGTTGCCGCGCCGCAGCCACAAGTGTGCAGCATCGACGAACCCGACTGCGAAGCCTGTCAGTAACCACTTACTTATTCAGAGAGGCATAACCATGTTGAATTGGGACGACGAAACCAAACCAAAAAGCACGCCCGCTGCTGACAGCAGCGTGGCGCCGGTAAACGTTGACGATAAACGTGTGATCAACGGCGAAACCGACGTAAACCAGTTGGCACCGTTCAAATACCCGTGGGCTTGGGAGTTCTTCATGAACGCCAACAAAAACCACTGGACGCCGCTGGACGTGAACATGGCGCAAGACGTTCACGACTACCACCACCGCCTGAACCCGGCGGAAAAGCATGTGTTCGAAAACGTGCTGGCCTACCTGACCACCTCCGACATTCTGGCCATGCGCAACATCGGCCTGGCGGTGATGGAGAAAATGACCGCGCCGGAACTGCAAATCTACCAAGCGCGCCAAGTGTACGAAGAGGCCCTGCACACCTGGACCTACCAGCACTGCATTGAAACCCTGAACCTGGACCAAAGCGAAATCTACAACCGCTACCGCGTGGTGCCGCAGATTAACGCCAAAATCCAGATGGCTAACCGCCGGTTGGATGCCGCCATGCGCCCCGACATCAACCTGCGCAACAAAGACGATCTGCAAGAATTCGTCATGTCGTACCTGTTCTTTGCAGCGGTGTTTGAAGGTTGCTGGTTCTACAACGGCTTTAGCCCGATCTTTGCCTTGCAACGCCGCGGTTTGATGCGCGGCACCGGTGAGCAGTTCCAGTACATCCTGCGCGACGAAGCCATGCACTTCGCCTTCGGCCTGAAAGTGGTCAACCAGATACTGGAAGAAGAAAACATCAGCCTGGACCCCAAAGCGGTGCGCGAGATGTGGGAAGAATCCGAAGCCGCCGAACACGACTACGCCAACTACATCCTGCGCGACCCGATACTGGGCTACTCCGCGGAATACCACACCGAACAATTCCGGTTTGTGGCCAACCGCCGAGCCCGTACCGTAGGGCTGGAAGAGCCGTTCCCGGGCGCGAAAAACGTCTCGCCCTGGCTGGATGAGCAAGCCACCATGCGCAAAGAAAAGAACTTCTTTGAGACACGGGTGATTGAGTACCAGACCGGGGCTCAGCTGGAGTGGTGAGACCGCGCTGCCGGCTTATTTGCCCACCGGAATAATCCGGTCAGTCAGGGACATCTGCCGCGGAAGGAACCACGGCAGATGGCAAATCCGACAGAGCAGCCAGTGCTGCCTCCTGAACCTGATCCGCCGGAACAACCTTACCGGAGGCTTTGGAGGGCAGGGCGCGGGTTGCTGTGGCAGAGGCCACCACCGTTGGGTTATATCCCAAGGTAAACGCCGCCCGGGCGGTGGAATTCACACACATATGCGACATGAACCCGGCCAGGATCAGATTCTGGATGCCCGCTTTTTTCAGTTGCTCGTCCAGATCCGTCTGGGCGAATGAACTGGGAACATTCTTCGTGATGACCGGCTCGCCTGCCACCGGCGCCACCACATCGGCTATTTGACCAATCGGGGCATTCAGATCATAGGGTGAGCCTTCACCCGCATCGTGCTGAATATGAAAAACCGGGCGCCCGGCGGCGCGAAAGCGCTCCAGCAACGCTTTGCATTCCTCCAACGCTGGCTCCACGCCATCAAGCTTCATCACGCCTTCACGATAGGTATTCTGGGCATCGATAATGACCAGGGCAGAATCGCTGATCGGGCTGGCGGCATTGCCCAAGCCCACGATGTCTCGCAGAGTTGTCAGATCGCTCATGATGTATCCTTCACTGTTGGCAACCGCCCAAGCCAGTAAGTTAATGGGGTTGCTATGAATAATGGGCTTCAAAGCCCAGCCAAAGAGGCCTATATACAGGTACGTTACCGGGCCGCTGGTAGCAAACGAATCGACATAACGGGTGAATTGCCTGCGACTCGGGTATCAGTACTTAAGTTCTGGATCCAGTGGAGTTTGAAACCATCAACCCAGCGGGCTGCGCACCCCCGCAAAGCCCTGGCCCAGCACGTGGGTATAGATTTGGGTGGTACGCAGGTCTGCGTGGCCGAGTAGATCTTGCACAGTACGGATATCGTTGCCGCGTTTTAGAAGTTCCGTGGCGAAGGTATGGCGGAAGGTGTGGCACCCTGCAGGTTTGCCGACTCCGGTCGCAGTAACCGCCACCTTTATCGCTTTTTGCACTGAACTCGTGTGAATGTGGTGGCGAACTACCTTACCGAAGTCGTTTTTGCACAGACTGTGCGAAGAAAACAACCATTGCCAATCCAGTGACATATCTGCACTGGGGTACTTGCGGGCAAGCGCAAACGGAAGGCTGACTGGTGTTTGGAGGGAGAGGTCTTTTTCTTTCCAAGCCTTTCGAATGGAAGCAATCTGCCTTTCTAATTCAGAAATCAGCGTGCTTGGCATGAGCGTTGTTCTGTCTTTTGCGCCTTTACCATCCCGCACAATGATGACCTGGTTACTGAAGTCAATATCCTTCACTCTTAAACGGCAAGCTTCCGTTACCCGCAAGCCAGAACCGTACATGAGCGAAGCTAAAAGGCGATAGGGTTCTTTGAGGTGTGCGATTATTGCCATAGCCTCATCGTGGGTGAGCACAACGGGCAAGCGCTTTGGTTTTTTTGAGCGGACAACGGAACCGATTTCCCCGAGGGGGATGTCGAGAACTTTGGAGTACAGAAACACAAGAGCGTTTAAAGCTTGGGCCTGCGTTGCTGCAGCTACGTTGCGGTTAACGGCTAGCCAGGTGAGGAATTCATTTACTTCTTTTGGCCCCATATCCTTGGGATGCTTTATCTGGTGAAAGCGGATATAAAAACGGATCCAGTACCAATAGGATTTTTCTGTACGAATGCTGTAGCGATTAACCCGAATGACCGCGCGAACCTGATCCCGAAGGCGCGGTTGAGGTTGTATGCCATCCATGTTGGCGTACCTTTGATTGTAATCTTTGATGCTGTTTATTTGTACAGTATTATTGGTTTCACGAAAACGAGAAGTCAAGCGATTACGTGGTGGGGCAGCCAAAACTGCGCTAACCTGTTGTTAAAGTTGAGACTAGAGGCGCGGCGCGGATATGAAAAAGTGGCATTATCGAGAACGCACTTTTTTGCAATATCGCGGAACGCGGTCTAGTTGCTGTTATGTTTAGGGGGTAACAGTAACTATGGAAAGTAGTGAAATAATCTTGGCGTGTGTCATTTCCGTTGTTTTTGGTTTTGCAGCCAGTTGGCTTTTTTGGCTGAATCAACGGAGTCGAGGGAAAAAAATTAATGAAAAAATTAGGGAGCTTGAGTACAAAGAGAAGCTTATAGATAGTATTGGGAATGGTTATAAAAGTCTCATACAGCACGGCTTTAGGGCAATCTCTTTTTCCCTGTTCCTGGTTTTCTCATCGGTAACAGCGATTTTGGCAATCAAGGTGTTTCCTTATCCTTTGCCAAAGGCTGCTGAAGTTTTTGTCTGGTCAATGTCAGTCCCAGCGTGGGGCGCTGCCGCCGCCATATGCCTCAGCGTATTCAATGATATATCCAGTTTAAAAGACATTGATGCAGCGAAAATGAGATTGCAAAATAAAAGAGCCAAGCTCGAAAAAAAGCTTTAATTGCCAACAAACATAACCAGTGCAGGCACGGCGACGCCCACTACATTGCGCCTTTGGCTCCATTTCGCAGGCGCGCATGCTGCAAGCGTTATGCACGAATAAGGAGCTGACGTGCTTCGGGTAATATCAGTATTTTTATTTAGTCTTTTGGTCATGTCTCAAGCTTCCGCTGAGCAATCTAAAAATTATGAAAAAGTTGTAGATGCAGTTGCTTTCAAATCAAAAATAGTCGGCACAACATGGTCATATCGCTGGAGAGATCGAGAGTATATTTTTTCGTTTAGCCCCGATGGCAGTATAGAAAAACTTAATAGTTGGTCTGGTGTTAGTTGGGTTGTTAATCAGCCTCGCGAAGTGATCTTAGATGCAGGTTCCCAAAAAATGTATTTATTTTTTAACTCAGAGGCTTTGAGATTTAAAACCGTTGATTGGGATGGACAAAGAGCAACTGGCGTCAGAGTTTTTGAAGATTATCAGTAAATTGCATAACAAGTCACGGAAGGCGGACGCGTAAGACGCGCCGCTTCGTTCAGCGTTACGTATAAGGGCATTCAATGAGTAGTATTCTCGAAAACCTCTCTTATGTTCTGCCAGTAGTTATTACTGGCGTTATGACTGTCTTTCTGTGGTTTAGAAGAAAAACCGAGGTTGAGTTCAGGGAAATATCTAGGAGCATTAGCTACCTAGATGACGAAAAAAATAAGAAAAATGACAATATTGAGAAGCTGGTGATGCGAGGCGATGTAGAGCTTCGCGTATTAGAAGAAATTACCGACGCAAGTCCAAGGCATTATTTTTTCGGTAGGGGGAAATCTACAAGAGAAATAAAGCTTGAACGTGTAAAAAATGATCTGCGAGAAATTTTACGCGATTCTATTGAGTCGGAAAATTTCACTGAAATCAAAGAGCGTATCCTCAAACTCTTGGACGAAATCGCCGATAATCTTCACGAAATTCGGCAACGGGTTCCATTTGACGGCCTTGAAGACCCTGAGCGGTCTCTGCTTATCGACTTAATTGAAGAGATTGAACCATCCAAGGAAATACCACGACAGAAAGCTCAGCAGCTCGCAGACATCATTAAATTGAAACATCAAGATATAAAGAAGTTGCAGCTTGAAAATTCAAAAGCTGCTGGATGGACCCGCTGGGGTACCGTTGGTACGGTTTCCTTCGGGCTTTTATCGCTAGCTCTTTCCATTTACACAATATCCACGTAACAAGGCAATCAAATTCGTTCCGGCTTACGGCCTCCACCGGACGCCCTAGTCAGGGCGCCGCTTATTGCTGGCGTTAAGCACAAGGAAGAGCAATGGATTCAGCCGTAATCATCTCTTTTTTAATCGCGTTCATTGCTTGGCGGGAGTGGTCTACAAATAGACAGCGTCTCAAATTCGAGCTGTTTGATCGCCGCTATGAGGTTTACCTGGTGATAGCCGAAGCTTTGGCCAATGTTGGCGTGGAAGGAAAGGTAAGGCCGGGTGCTGAGTTTGATTTCCTACGCAAAACGAACAAGGCATATTTTCTATTTGGGTGCGCCTTATGGGTAAAGTATCTCATCGATGATGTTTATAAAAAGATGGTCAACCTACAGCGAATCGAGGCAGAGCTTGAATCTGCCGAGGGTCAGCAGCGGAAGCAGCTCGTTCAGGAATCCCAAGAGGTGAAGAATTGGATGGAATGTACCCTTCATGAGCTTGAGGAAAAGTTTGAATATTTCCTTAAGCTCCGGCATTGAAATGCTTAACAAGTCATTCCAGTTCGTTACGGCCCTGGTGGGCCTCCACCGGACGCCCTAGTCAGGGCGCCGCTGAATATTGGCGTTATGGATAAGGGAGTATTCGTGAAGACCTATAAATTGTTGGCGGCTGATGGAACCACAATCATTAGCGAAACACCTGGAACCTTGGGCGGTAATTCTAAAGCTGGAATTTACGGTCGCCTGGATTGCACGGCAGCCAATGGTGCTCTTTCTAAAGGCTATGCGCAGCACCGTGTCTTCTTCGCTAATGAGCAGGACGCAATAGAAGCAGGCTACAGACCATGCGGTAGGTGCATGCGTGCAGAATATAAAGAATGGAAATCTGGTCCAGAGGGCAATGGAAGCTATCCATGGAAACAACTCCCGAATTAGCAATCCATAACAAGCCGCTTAAGGTCGTTCCCGGCCTGTCGGCCGTCCACCGGACGCCACTGTCGTGGCGCCGCTTAGCTCAGCGTTATGTATAGAGGACTATGAGAGCACTCATCGAGATCGTTATTAAAGTTTTTGCCGCGTACTTGGCCCTTAGCACTGTGGGAAACTATGTGCCTCTTGCGTTTGTTCCTGGGGCCTGGAGTGGGCCAAATTCACCAAACATTGGATATTTGACAGCAGGCGTCTTGGTACCCATCGGTATTGGCATTATTTTATGGCTTAGAGCCCCGAAAATTTCCAAGAAAGCTTTTTCTACCGAAACACCAGGACCGATAATTCCTGAGAGTGGAATTGTAGCCGCAGGAGTGTTTTTGATCGGCGTTTATTGGCTCATCCGCTCGTTTAGTGTTGTGGTGACTCAGCTAAGCGCTCAGGCACCGATAAATTATGGTTGGTGTGTGGTTTTGATTTTGTCTTTCGGCTTGATTCTTGGTAACAACGTATTAGCCCAGATATTCCGAAAACTTCGTACTGCGGGAACCAATACATAACCAATCGCTTAAGTACGTTCCCGGCCCGAGGGCCGTCCACCGGATGCCCTTGTGAGGGCACCGCTTAGCTTGGCGTTAGGGCATAGAGGAGTATATGTGAGTCTTGAAGAGTTTCGTGACCGATTACAACGGCAAAAAGAACAAGACAAACCTAATACAGTCTTTCCCGAAGGATGCTACGGAGCATCGAACGCGCCCCTAGTTTTTGTTGGACCGAGCCCAGGGGGCGGCGAAGTAGATGCAGAATATTCTGCAAGAAACTTTGATGCTAATGGCGCTTATTGGAATTTTGAATTTAATGAGCCATTTGAAGAATGGAGTAATGGATTTAGGACCTCGTTAAAACCGATAGTCGAAACTGTCCTTCAGCTACCGTTATCTGAAGGTTCAAATAAGCTATTTGCATTCGTTAATTTCGATTGGATTCAAAATCCAGACTCATCACAAGTGCCCATGTCTAGAGTTAATGAGGGAAAAGCTGTTGTTTTAAAAGTATTGAAAGAAATTCAACCTAGAATTATTGTCGCCCTAGATACAAAAGCATATAAAGCTTTAGTCCAGGTTATCAAAATAGATTATTGTTTGGTTGACTTGAAAAGTCAGAATGTGAGAATTAGAACAGCAAGCCCTAATAGCTATCATCGAGAGGTAAAAGCACATTTGATAGAGGGCCATGGAGAGTTAAATGGATCTGTATTCTTAAAATCACCCCAGCATCCTGCTCGGATTTATAACGCTGATTATGCAGAAAGGGTATCAATAACCCTTCGAAAAGCTTATGAAGCAGTGGTTAACTCGGAGGAACTGTGCGTTCATCTGGATTAGCCCTAACAAGCGCGTCAATTAAGACGCTCGCAAGCTCATGCCTATTACTCGGGCGTTATATGCATGGAGGTTCAATGAAACAATTCTCCTTTGAATCAAGTTCCTCCCAGCGAGATGAGCTTATCGCATTAACCAAAGGAAGTTACCTTTCTGACGCAAGTTTAAAAAATTTATGCGGCTTGGTTTTGGTTTTAAGGAAGTATCTTCAGGAATCGAAGCCCGGCACATTTATTCGGGAAGATTTAAGACTAGCCGTAGAAAACACTGAAGCTACCATTCAACTCAGAAGATCTGAAAAAACATGGTTTGAAAAGCCCATCGGGCTCATTGGTATAAGCTTGTTTGTTACCATTCTAGGCGGCCTGTACGTGCTTCATTTGGCTAATTGAGATGCACATAACAATCGCATTAAATCGCTCGCAGGCTCGCAGGGACAGTAACATGTAGGCACTCTGTCGCTTCGCTCCAAGTTTAGCCTACGTGTTACTGCCCTTTAAGCGGGCGTTATGCATAGGGAGAGATAGGTGCCACTGTTTGAAACAGAGAGGTTGATTGCAAGGAAGCTGTCCCATCAAGACGTTCCGGTGCTTACCGCAATGCTCAGTGATCCAGAAGTCATGAAGTTCTCCGTCCGTGGAGTTTGTGACGAAGAAGCCACCCGAAAATTCGTTGATTGGTGCCTTCAGTGTTACGCCTCTCGTGGGATAGGGCCATGGGCATTGTGTGAAAAAGAATCAGGGAATTTTATCGGCTTCTGTGGCGTTGGGCCGGAGTTGGTTGGCAATGCTGAGGAGATCAACCTAGGTTATCGTCTGGCGCGTAGGTTCTGGCATCAGGGGTATGCAACAGAAGCTGTAAAAGGTGTTCTCCAGTATGCTTTCGACCAAAAACACTGCGAGTCGGTAATTGTTATTATCGAGCCGGAGCATACAGCTTCGGTCAGGGTCACGGAGAAGGTCGGGTTCGAAGACTATACGATTCGAGAGTTCCATGCCCGACCTGTGCGGGTGTATCGAATGTCGTGCGACGACTGGGCACTGCATAACAAATTGTTGTAGTGCGTTCCGCGCCTAGCGGCCCTACACCCGACGCCTACTGCGCTGTGCTCTGTAGTCGCCGCTAAACAAAAGCGTTATATCTTACAATCAAATACAGGTAACCAATGAGATATTGGCTACCTGACAGGCTTAGTTTCGTCCTGCTATCACTCCTCCATCAACATCCCAAATAGCCCCGGTAACCCAACTTGCTTCATCACTTAATAAAAAGTTAACTGCTTTGGCTATATCTTCTGGCTGACCTATTCTCCCTATTGGGTGAAAACCGTTAAAAGTGGCTAGTGTTTCATCCATTGCGTTAGGGTCAATAAATGATTCGAATATCGTTGATTTTACTAAAGCGGGTGATACTGCATTTACTCTAATATTATGATCAGCTAATTCCATTGCCATATGTTGAGTAAGCGCATGTAAACCTGCTTTTGCCATTGAGTATGCTGAGGAAGGGGTAGCTTTAATCGCTTGTTTTGCCCACATAGAACCGATATTTACGATAGATCCTCCGTCATGAGCAATCATGTTTTTTGCAACTGCTTGTGATACGAAGAAGATAGCTCGGTTTAATTCTTGATAGACATCATAGTCGTCATTACTATGTTCAATAAATGGAGTTGGTTTAAAATAACCTGCAGAATTTAATAAATATTTAATCTGCTGATTATTGCTGTTAACAAATTCAATGATATTTTGAACATCTTCTTCTTTGTATAAATCTGCTTGTAGTGTTTCAACACTTCCATATTCAGAAAGCTTCTGACTTGCTTGGTTTAATTTTTCTAGATTTCGACCGACGATGGTTGTTTTTATGCCACGCTTCAATAATAATTTCGCGCTTTCAAATCCCATTCCACTTGAACCACCTATGATAAGTGCTGTAGGTTGGCTTGTATTTTTCATCTGGTAATCCTTTTGGGTTTGTGCAAAGTGAAATGAAAGATTACAAGTATTCGTTATGCCTAAAAAGTAGGTACAATTGAGTAACGTAGGTACAATTAGGTACATCTTTATGATTAGTAACAGAAAAATATTTTTGAGAAACTCTCCCCCCGAACGAAGTGCGCGAATGGTAGAGAGTGTTTTTCGATGTAAGTGGTCACTTACGGTGTATCAGCTTTTGGCGGAAGATATCAATCGCCCAGGAGAAATGGTACGAAGTGTTGAAGGGTTATCAACAAAAGTACTTAATGAATGCCTTAGAAAAAACATTGAATTTGGTATCATTAAGCGAATTGAATACAACGAGATTCCGCCAAAAGTTGAATATTTAGTTACGCCTTTTGGTCAAAAATTTATTCGGATTCTTGATCAATTAAAAGAATTACAAAATGAAATGAATGTGTAGTTCAAGGGTATAACAAGGCGCTGCACTCGGACAATTTTACGCTGTACTACAAATTGCCGGTGAGCGCGGCGTTATGCAGGGCGTTCGTCTTGACGCACGTACGTAAAGGCGTACAATTGGTTAAAAGTTAAACACGCAAGAGGTGCGTCATGACCGGAATCACAGCAACTGAGGCGCGCAGCAATCTTTATCGGTTGATCGACGAAACTGCCGAGTCCCACCAACCAATCATCATCATGGGTAAACGAAACAGAGCCGTCTTGGTGTCCGAAGAAGATTGGTCTGCAATTCAGGAAACACTGTACCTATTGTCCGTACCGGGCATGCGGGAGTCTATTCGTGAGGGGATGGATACCCCCGTGGATGAATGCGATGAGGAGCTGGACTGGTGACATGGAAGTTGGTCTATACAAAGCAAGCCCAGAAAGATGCAAAGAAGTTGGCCTCCAGCGGCCTCAAGCCAAAAGCCCAGGAACTATTAGCGCTGATAGCGGAAGACCCATACCGCAAGCCGCCTCCATTTGATATGCTCATTGGTGATCTTGCGGGGGCCTATTCACGCCGCATCAATATTCAGCATCGTCTGGTCTACCAAGTGCTCGATGACGAGCGAGTGGTGAAAGTTCTCAGGCTCTGGAGCCACTACGAGTAATGCATAACCAGCCGCTGTTGCCGGACAATTTTCCCACCGCTTTGCGGCCGCAAAATTGCCGCAAAGCTTCGCGTTAGCTGGGCGAGACCTCGATCAAGGAGTTTGAAGGAATGTATGTACCGAGCCACTTCAAGGAAGACGACACAAGCAAGCTACAGCAATATATTCGGGACTACGGGTTTGGTCTGCTGGTAGTCGCGGATGAGGGTGGAATTGAAGCCAACCATGTCCCCTTTCATCTGATTTCTGGAAAAGATGGCTCCCTTGGGCAGCTTCAGTGTCATCTGGCTCGAAACAATCCTGTCTGGCAGCGTTTGCATGATGGCGCTCGGGTTCTTGCAATTTTTCAAGGGCCTGATGCCTACGTGTCACCCTCATGGTATGAGACCAAGGCAGAAACAGGTCGTGTTGTTCCAACATGGAACTATTTGGCTGTCCATGTAGAAGGGACTGCTCGCGTTGTTGAGGATTCGAACTGGTTGACACATCATCTCCATCGACTTACAGACCAACATGAGTCGGGCATGGGCAATCCCTGGTCCGTTGATGATGCACCAACAGATTTTACCGAACGCTTGGTACAGGCGATCGTTGGTGTAGAAATCGAGATTGAGACTCTTACAGGTAAGCTGAAAGCAAGTCAGAACCAACCAGAAAAGAACCGGGCCGGTGTCAAAGCAGGTCTTGAGGCTGGAGCCGCAGCGCACAACCGTGCCATGGCTAAGTTCATCAGCTAACAAATGGCTGTTGCCGGGCGGTTTCTCCGCCGCTCCGCTCCTCCAAAACCGCCGCAAAGCCCGTAGGCACTTGAAGCTTTACTCCGTCAACGACATTGAATCCAAACAACTTGCTCACTATATTCCTTTAGCATTGGAGGCTGCGAGAGCAGATTCCTAATAATCACAGGCACGGCAACGTCTGCTACATTGCGGCTTCGCCTTCATTCCGAAGCCGCGTATGCTGTTGGTGTTAAAACGTAAACACAGGAGGTCACATGCAACGGATCGCATCACAAATTATTCTGCGCGTTAATCTGCTCTTTCTATCCCTGCTCTCTAGCTTTGCCCTTGCCGGAAACTCGGCCCCTGAAGACTATCTCGAAAGTAGCTCACTGGTGCTGGAGGTTCGGTACTGCGAGTGTCAGGCCACCAAAACCGATAGTGCACCCTCTGAGCTGTTGCCAAATTTTCTGAAGAAGTCGCGCCTTTTAAAGACTGGCGTATCGGGCGAGGACAAAGGTTTTGCTTCTTCAAATGAGTTGTCCATAGGTTATGAGCTCAAGCCAGTCGCAGGCTCGCCCGACCAATTTCAATTCAATTATGCTGGCAATTACACTACGAGCAATGGGAACAATGCTGGCAACGGGTCGTTGCTGCTGGTTCAAGGGCAATGGGTCAATCTTTTCGGTTCGCGGCAGGAGAGCGAAGCTGGATCGCAACACAGCAATGTTGTGGTGAGGTTGGCTAAGCCCGGTGGTTCCTGATGGGCCGCCGCTTATTTCAGCGCTAGAACCCAGGAGAAGCCTTTGAACAATACCGGAAGTAAACTAATTGTAGTGCTATCGGCAATTGTGTTTGTTGCCTATGGGTTCGGTTTTGCCTTGGCTCCGGGGTATCTTTCCCAAGCGGTAACAGGTTCGATGCCATCATCGGCATCGGGCCTGATTGACATGCGCGCAACCTATGGTGGGATGTCAATTGCGGTTGGTGTTTTGCTCCTTTTGCTGTCCCGTTCTGACCTGCGCCAAGGGCTCATCGGAGTCTTGCTTTTGATGCTGTGCATGGCCGTTGCACGCGCCTATGGAATCTTGACTGATGGAACGGCGAACACCCTGATGTATGCCTATCTTGTGTTGGAAGTCGCAATCGCATTTACCGCTGGCGTCCTAGCGGCGCGGGCTGGGAGAAATGGCCTCTAATACAGCGTTATGCACAGAGAGATCGGTTACTATGCCTGAGCTAATCGTAAGCCATCAAAGGCAGATGCCGGGAATCTGATATGCCAATTCAAATTAAGTCCAATTCACCGCTTCGATCGTTGCCCGAAGATTACTGTGCCGATGGAGCGGATCGTTGGTTCGAAATTACCGATGGCTTCGATAAGGGTAAAAAGCTGTTCTATTCCGACTATGGTCCAGCGAATGGGAAAGCCGATAAAACAGTCTTGTTCGTCCACGGCAACCCAGAATGCTCGTACACTTTTCGGCATGCCCGAGATGCGTTGCTGGGTCAAAATCCAGACCTGAGAATCATTTGTCCCGATCATATTGGTATGGGCATTTCGGATCAGGCTGATTTCGAGATGGTGGATATGCACCATTCGGCAAATCTTAGATTGCTGATTGAGCACTTGGATTTACGCAACGTCGTTCTGGTGGTCCACGATTGGGGCGGCCCAATCGGCGTTGGGGCCTTCCTGGACCAAATGGATCGGGTAGACGCCCTCGTGGTGCTGAACACCACCATCTTCCCAATGCCTTCGGAAGGGATTACGTATGCAAATTGGCCACTAAAGCTAATGCCATGGAACAGTTTCGGGTGGCTTATTCCGGATAGGTTATGGGGCGGAGTGGCGGCATTCGTATTGCAGGAAGCTAACCCAGGTTCGTTGGCAGCGCTGTATGGGAAGTCCCTTGTGTTTCAGGGCCGTTTTGCACTCCGGCGATTTTCGAAGGGCACTCCGGCTTATGTCTTTTCCGAGTCGTTGAGAAGTAGCGCCAACGCTCGAAGTTCAAAACGTAATTTGCTTCAAACGCCGTATTGGGGGCATGGATACGAATACGAAGATAAGACACATGGGACGCAGAACAATCACGAGTTCTATCGCAAAATGCAGGAACAGCTTCCGAAATTCTGGGGGCCAGAGGGGCGTAATATTCCCGTGGCAGCCCACATTGGAGAATACGATCCATGTGGTAAGAAATCAGTCAGGGAGCAGTGGATTGAAGCATTGCCAAGAATGGCCGAACACTTGCACGTTTATCCGGACATGGGGCACTTTATCGAAGAATACAAAGGGCCAGAGATCGCACAGAGTATAGTGGCCTTGGTTACCGGACTCCGGTAGGGTTCGAAGGAACGAACGGATTGGGCGTGTCTGATTTAGGGGGAATACCATCCCCGGCCCACCGAAAAAAAACAAATGTTAGTGAGTCAGTATGAAAACTACAGAACCTCAACGTATTCCGCGTAAAGCATTTGTTATCCTTTCGTTTCAGATTATTGCTTGGCTCGCCATTTTATCTAACTTCTTCTCGGATTTTACTTCGAATAACGATGCCGCGGGTGCGGGCATAGCGCATGGCTTCGCGATTATATTGGTTACTGTTCCATGTATGATTTTTATATTTTTCACGACATTTTATTTCTTTAAAAAATCTTTACCAACAAGGTTTAGATATGTTGCTACGTTCAACTATGTAGGCCTGCTTACTCTTGCTATGTTAATAAGCTGGTAAGCTTTAGCGAGGAAAGCTCAGCAACGCCCCAAAATCCCAGTCAAAACATGAAAAATTGGGGCGTTAACATGGGCTGCATTGCCCACAATCAGGATTGCATTTACTTCACGTATTTCTTAAACGCATCATCTACGGGCGTATCGGCAAGGTGATTCGTGTAGTTGCTCATCACTTTCTGAGATAGGCCTACAATAATTTCAAGTAGCTGCTGCTTGCCGTAACCCGCTGCAAAAAACTTCTCGATTTGCTCATCGCTGATAACACCGCGCTCACGCGTCATAGCGAGCGTCGTTTCACGCAGGGTTTCCAGCTTAGGATCTGCCAGCGGTGTTTGGTTAACAAGCGCATCAACAATGTCCTGATCAACCTTCATTGAAGCGGCAATTCCGCTGTGTGCAGGAACACAGTAATGACAATCGTGTTCTACGTTAATGGACTGCCAAACCACGGTTAGCTCTTCAGCATTAAACGAGGTTTTTTGAAACAAGCCATGCAGTACTTGGTAGCCCTTAAGCAGCATGGGTGCTTCTGCCATGACCGCATGGAGGTTAGGGATCATGCCAAACCCGGCTATGGAATCCTCCAGTAACGGCTTCGCTTCTTCTGGTGCGTTTTCTTTGGTGTACAGAGTAAAGTCTGTCATCAGTCACTCCTAACGGTTTTGGATGATTTCGGGAGCCACTGTAGTTGTATTTGAGCGATTGCTCAAGTTAAAATTGAGCAATCGCTCATTTTGGTAGAAGAAAGTATGGCAAATAAGGTCAAGTTCGAGCGCGAAAGCGTTGTGCGAGTTGCTAGCGAGCTCTTCTGGAAAAAGGGTTTTCACGCAACATCCACGCGTGATTTGCAAGACGCCGTGAACATGCGCCCGGGTAGCATATACTCAGCATTTGGCTCGAAAGAGGGGCTGTACAGCGAATCTCTGAAAGCTTACACCGTATTAATGAAAACCAAGATCGAGGGTTTTGTAGCCGGCTCTGATTCGGTACTCGGGGGGTTACGCGCCTTTGTGGAAAGTGTGATCGTTAAAGAAAAGAGCTGTAGCCCGAGTGCTATTTGTATGTTGGTTAAAGCCAATGGTGAGTTTTCTGAAACGGAGTCTCCGTTACGCAATCTAAGTGTAGATTTGTCGGCTGAGTTTGAGGTTTATTTAACGAAATTGTTTGAACAAGCAATCAGTCGTAGAGAGCTGAGCAGCCGTGTGTCGGGGCTGGAGTATGCGCGTTTTTTTCAAGTTCAATTTACAGGGTTGCGCAGCTATTTTAATCGTCCGGGTGTAGACCATTTGGCCGAGCCTATGATCGATCGAATGTTTGCCTTGATGGAGTCGTTATAGGGTTTTCTGAACGCCAGAAAGTCGTCAATTTAATCAGTCGGTGAAGCATTGGATGATGAATAAAAATACGATAAAAATCAGTGCTTGCACCGTTTTTGCGCTTCTGGCATTTGCGGGGAATTCCGTGCTTTGCCGCTTAGCCTTGGGCGGAAACACCATTGATGCAGCCAGTTTCACGACGATAAGGCTTCTGTCTGGCATCGCCATTCTGATGGTCGTAGTTGCCATGACGAAGAAACCAAAGAAAAGCCAACCTAAAGGGAGTTGGTTGGCCGCATGTATGTTATTTGTCTATGCGCTGGCTTTTTCGTATGGATACCTTTCTCTAGACACCGGCACCGGCGCGTTAATCCTGTTTGCAGCGGTTCAAATCACCATGATTGCCGTTGGTGTTGTTTCCGGGAACCGGCTTCATTTTGCCGAGTGGTTGGGGCTATTCATTGCCTTCTCAGGTTTCGTTTATTTGATCTTGCCTAGCGTCACCACACCATCTCTGACGGGGTTCCTGCTCATGACGCTTTCGGGTATCGCATGGGGCGGGTACACGCTCGTTGGAAGGTCTTCAACGCAGCCGCTTGCAGACACGGCTTATAATTTCTTGAGAACGTCACCTTTTGTTCTGATCTTGCTTGTTTTCACGCTGCAGGATGCTGAGATAACCCAGCAGGGTGTTCTGCTAGCGATAGTGTCGGGTGCCATTGCCTCTGGCGCGGGCTACGCGGTGTGGTATTTCGCACTCAGAGGGTTGTCGGTGACGCAGGCGGCTGTGGTTCAGTTGTTTGTTCCCATCATCGCTGCGGTGGGAGGTGTCATCGTCGCCCAAGAGGCGATTACTCTGCGCCTAGCTGAATCATCGGCTTTAGTGCTTGGAGGCATTTTAATCGTCATCCTGGGCAGGCATTATTTTGTCTCGCGTGCGGTCGGTTCTCCAGCCGATTGAACGTTTGAAAAACGGACAAATAATAGGTTAACTGACGCTTTAATATGGATCCTTCAACTGTTTTAGCCAGGTAACCTATTATCACTACCTCGTTGCATCGTTTGTACTCCTTCCGCCGTTGCCCCTACGCCATGCGCGCCCGCCTTGGTCTGGTGTTTGCTGGTTTGCAGGTTGAGCTGCGGGAAATCGTCCTGAAAAACAAACCCGCCCAAATGCTGGCCATCAGCCCAAAAGGCACGGTGCCTGTGCTGGAGTTGGTTGAGGATGACGGCAGCCAACGCAGGGTGATTGAGGAAAGCCGGGACATTCTTGAATGGGCGCTGCGGCAGAGCGACCCGCACGGATTGCTCAACACCGACCGGGCCAGCGCGAGTGCCCTGATTGAGCGCAACGACAACGAGTTCAAGCACTGGCTGGACCGCTATAAATACGCTGATCGGCATCCTGAAAGAAGCCAGCTTGAATATCGGCAACAGGGCGAGGTGTTTTTGCAGGCGCTTGAAGATAGGCTGGCCCACAGCACATACCTGCTGGGGGACCGTATCAGCATGGCCGATATTGCCGTGATGCCGTTTGTGCGCCAGTTTGCTCATGTAGATCGCGAGGTGTTCTACAGCCTGCCTTACGCCAAGCTTCAGAAGTGGCTGCGCGATTGGCTGGATCACCCAGTGTTTCAGCAGGTCATGGTCAAATATCAACCGTGGCAGGAAGGCGATGACATTGTGATCTTTCCACCCCTAACTCAAAGAGGCGGTTTATGAACATTCAGGATCTTCTGGGTATTGAGTTTCCCATTATTCAGGCACCAATGGCGGGCGTTCAGGGTAGTGAGCTGGCGATTGCGGTATCTGAGGCCGGGGGCCTGGGTTCTCTTCCGTGCGGAATGCTCGGTATAGACGCTATGCGTAAGGAATTGGCGGCGATCAAGGCTCGGACAAACCGGCCTTTCAACGTGAATTTCTTCTGCCATACCCAGCCTGAACCTGATGCGGAACAGGATGAAAAGTGGAAAGCAGCTTTGTCGCCCTATTATCGGGAGTTTGGTATTGATTCGAACGCCATAACGGCCGGGGCCGGGCGCTTGCCCTTTGGTGGGGAAGCCGCTGATGTGCTGGCGGAGTTTGAACCGGCTGTTGTCAGTTTTCACTATGGCCTGCCCAATCAGGATTTACTGGACCGGGTGCGCGCATGGGGCGCAAAAATTCTCTCTACGGCCACCACAGTAGACGAGGCCCGTTGGCTGGAAGCTCAGGGTGTAGATGCCATCATTGCACAAGGGCTGGAGGCAGGCGGGCACCGCGGAATTTTTCTGTCGGAAGATCTCAACAGCCAGCTCGGAACGTTTGCACTCGTGCCACAAATTGTTCAAGCCGTAAAAGTGCCGGTGATTGCGGCAGGTGGGATTTCAGATGCAAGCGGGGTAGCGGCTGCTATGGCGCTGGGTGCAGCGGGGGTGCAGGCGGGAACGGCTTTTCTGTTGTGCCCGGAAGCCAACACAAGTGCACTTCATCGGGCGGCTATCAAAAGCGATGCCGCGGCAGTAACGGCTTTAACGAACGTGTTTTCCGGGCGACCGGCCCGAGGCATTGTGAATCGCATTATGAGCGAACTGGGGCCGATCAGCCCGGCAGCGCCAGCATTCCCGCTGGCTTCGGCGGCTTTGGGCCCTCTGCGTGCTGCTGCGGAGCAGGCCGATTGTGGCGAGTTTTCACCGTTGTGGGCAGGCCAGAACGTGAGTGGTTGTAAGGACGTTCCCGCGGCCGATCTCACTCGGGCGCTGGCAAAAGGCGCATAGAGGCCGCATGATTGCGCCAACTGACACCTGAGCCCTGTTTAAAAGGTTTTACTATGAGCTACGTGTACCTCGCCCTTGCCATTTTTGCCGAAGTGGCCGGCACGGCTGCCCTGAAGTCCTCTGAGGGTTTCACCAATTTAGTCCCCAGCATCATCGTGGTGTTGGGTTACGGTATGGCGTTTTATTTCTTGTCGTTAGTGTTGAACGAGATTCCTGTAGGGGTGGCCTATGCCATTTGGTCTGGGGCCGGTGTGGTGTTGATTTCGGTGCTGGGTGTGGCCATGTTCGGCCAGAAATTGGACCTGCCTGCCATCGGGGGCATGGCGCTGATAATAAGTGGGATTGTGGTAATGAACGTGTTCTCGTCGTCGGTTCAGCATTGAGCGCGTGACTTAGGGTACTTGGCGGCTCTGAGTGTCGGAATTTTTTACATATACGCTTCCTGAAGCGTCCGTTCTGAATGCGCTGAAGCAAAGATCTGTTTGAAAAGTGGTCATATTTTCCGTTCTGGTTCGGGTATTGCTTTTGAGTAATCGAGAACTCAGAAAGGGAATAAAGGAATACGCCATGAATAAAACAACAGGTTTTCTCATCACGGCTGCATTATCCGGAGCCCTCTTTACCGGCGGCGCTTTGGCCGGTCCTACCATCGATCTGGACTATACCGGCGCTACACACGGTTATAAGTCCGGCTCGTTGAGCGACACCGCAACCTCCAAAAATTACAACGTTTATGCGGGCATGTTTGCATTCAATACCAGTAATCCGGTGGGTGCGTCGCCTATTACCTGGTCGAGCAAGCTGGATGCTTTTTGTATTGAGCTTGATACCTACTTGGATAAATCCAACACTACCTATGAGCTGCAAACGGCTGCCAGCCATTTTGGCGATGCGGGACTGGTTTCGTCGATCACCAAGCTCTATACCGGGTATGAGAGCAGTGTGTCGAATGCGAGTACGTCTGCCGCTTTTCAGCTGGCTCTTTGGGAGCTGATTTACGAGACAGACTCGTCATATGGCATGACCACCGGCACCTTCACATCGAGCAACTATAGTGGGGCTCGGGGGATTGCGGATGGTTGGCTATCAGGCTTGGGTTCGCAGAGCGAAGGCTTCGATATGTACGTGCTGACCGCACCGAAGTCGCAGGATCTTCTGGTGTTTACACCTCGTCCGCCGATTAGTGTGCCAGAGCCAGCGTCACTGGCTTTGTTAGGGCTGGGCCTGGTTGCTTTAGGGCTTCGTCGCCGGAGTGCCCGAGGCTAAAGGCGGCTCTGTGAGCCGGATAACTGATGAAAAGGAGTGCACATTGCACTCCTTTTTACGTGAAAGGTAGACTTAAGCGGACCTTCCGGCGGAGTCTAGTGGTTACAATCCCTATTGCTAATATTTGTTAAGCTCCTACCATAGATCATCACGTTGACGTTGCATCAGGAGATAGTTCAAATCTATCTCTATCTTTTGAATAATCAATTTTACCAAAAGTGTCTCGTTGCCTATTCTAGGCACCGTAGATTTTAAACACGCACGTGTACCAACAGGAGAAATTCTGAGATGGGAATTATTAACAGCGAAATTAAACCGTTTAACGCAACCGCCTTCAAACAGGGCGAGTTTGTAGAAATCTCTGACGCAGACGTGAAAGGCAAGTGGGCGATCTTCTTCTTCTACCCAGCCGACTTCACCTTCGTTTGCCCGACTGAACTGGGCGACGTTGCAGATCACTACGAAGAGCTTCAGAAGATGGGCGTTGAAGTATTTTCCGTGTCCACCGACACGCACTTCACCCACAAAGCATGGCACGACAGCTCTGAAACCATTGGTAAGATCAACTACTACATGGTTGGCGACCAGAACGGCAGCATCACCAACAACTTCGGTGTGATGCGTGAAGGTCAAGGCCTTGCAGACCGCGCTACCTTCCTGATCGATCCGGATGGAATCATCCAGGCGATGGAAATCACTGCTGAAGGTATCGGCCGTGACGCAGACGATCTGATGCGCAAAGTGAAAGCCGCTCAGTACGTTCGCAACAATCCTGGCGAAGTTTGCCCGGCTAAATGGAAAGAAGGTGAAGCGACTTTGGCTCCGTCTTTGGACCTGGTTGGCAAGATCTAAGTTTTGCCTTATAGGTAAAGCGAATGAAAGGCCCGCCATGCGGGCCTTTTTTTTGGGAGTTTGGTAGGGGCTGGCGGAAATAGAAGAATAGGGATTTACTATCAAATGCTTTTGGCTAATTAATTTGAGCTTTTAATAGTGAGTCTTTATCTTAGAGACATATTCAGTTTGCGATCTTTAATCACGCAAACATTTGATTTCACCTGTGTTGAGGGGAAGAGCCAAAATGTTAGACGCTAATATCAAGCAACAGTTGAACGCATACATGGACAAGCTGCAGCAGCCGATTGAATTGGTAGCGGCGTATGACGACAGTGACAAGTCCAAAGAGCTGAAAGAGTTACTGGATGAGCTCGCGAGCATGTCAGACAAAATCAGTCTGCGTGATGAAGAATCTGCGGAGGTGCGTCGCCCGTCTTTCGCCATCAACCGGGTAGGCTCCGATGTAGGCGTGAGCTTCGCCGGTATTCCGATGGGCCACGAGTTCACCTCTTTGGTACTGGCGCTGTTGCAGGTGGGTGGTCACCCGTCGAAAGCTTCCCAAGACCTGATTGAACAGATTCAGGAGTTGGACGGAGAGTTCGAGTTTGAAACCTACTTCTCGTTGTCGTGCCAGAATTGCCCAGACGTGGTGCAGGCTTTGAACCTGATCAGTGTATTGAATCCGAGTATCAAGCATACCGCCATCGACGGCGCTCTGTTCCAGGAAGAAGTCGAGCAGCGCGAAGTGATGGCAGTGCCCAGCGTGTACCTGAATGGCCAGTCTTGGGGCCAGGGCCGCATGACGTTGGAAGAGATCGTCGCCAAGCTGGATGCCAACGCCGGCGCGAAAGAAGCCGAGAAGCTGAACCAGAAAGACGCGTTCGATGTGTTGGTGATTGGTGGTGGCCCGGCCGGTTCTGCGGCCGCGATCTATGCGGCTCGTAAAGGTATTTCGACCGGTTTGGCGGCTGAGCGTTTTGGTGGTCAGGTGGGCGATACCATGTCCA
Organism: Marinobacter sp. AL4B; assembly: GCF_019916045.1. NCBI lineage: Bacteria > Pseudomonadati > Pseudomonadota > Gammaproteobacteria > Pseudomonadales > Marinobacteraceae > Marinobacter > Marinobacter sp. AL4B. The sequence goes on along the minus strand of NZ_JAILWZ010000013.1, from coordinate 789,348 downwards.
TCGAAAACCTGATTTCCGTGCCTTACACCGAAGGCCCGAAGCTTGTGTCTGCCATGGAGCAGCACGTGAACGAATACGACGTAGACGTGATGAACCTGCAGCGTGCCGAGAAGTTGATTCCGGCCGCAATGAAAGGCGGTTTGCATGAAGTGCGTCTGGCGAATGGCGCCTCTTTGAAATCCAGAACGGTAATTCTGTCTACCGGTGCCCGCTGGCGCCAGATGGGCGTTCCAGGTGAAGAAGAGTACCGTAACAAAGGTGTGGCTTATTGCCCGCACTGTGACGGCCCTCTGTTTAAAGGTAAGCGCGTAGCAGTGATTGGTGGCGGTAACTCTGGCGTCGAAGCGGCCATCGATTTGGCCGGCATTGTCGGCCACGTCACCTTGATCGAGTTCGGTGAGCAGATGCGTGCAGACGAAGTGCTGCAGAAGAAATTGCGCAGCCTGAGCAATGTGGACGTTGTTACCTCCGGCCAGACCACTGAAATCGTGGGTGAAAACGGCAAGGTCAGCGGCCTGAACTATAAAGACCGCACCACCGGTGAAGAGCACCACGTCGAACTGGAAGGTGTGTTTGTACAGATTGGCTTGGTACCGAACACCGAGTGGCTGAAAGGCGACATCGAGCTAAGCCAGCACGGTGAGCTGGTCATCAATGAGCGCAACGAAACTTCGATTCCGGGTGTGTTCGCTGCCGGCGATGCTACCACGGTGCCGTACAAGCAGATTGTGATCTCTATGGGCGAGGGTTCTAAAGCGTCTTTGAGTGCCTTTGACTTCTTGATTCGTAACGAAGCTCAGTAACAGCCGAGCCAAGCCTGACAGCGTCAGGCTGACCCCTGAAACCGGTACCCGCAGGATGCGGCTACCGGTTTTTTATGAGCGCTCGGATATGTCTTTCTCAAGACTTTGACCATTCGGGCCGGCGTCCTCTTCTTCAAACAGATGACCGTAAGCGGCTCTAATGCCCTCCAGAATAAAGCGATGGGGAACATCGTCGAATACGCCGTGGTTGTTGATGTACTCCATGTGTGCCGCGCCGGATTCGGTGTATTCCTGAAAGATCGAATCGTTAACACCGTCGAATTCCAGTACGTCCACGTTCATCAAAGCGCAGAGTTTTTTGTTGAACGCGGGCGTTGCTTTGACCCACTGGCCGTTCAGGTAGAGTTCGATAAACCCGTGCATGCGGAATACATCGGACTGCAGCCATTCAATCAGCTTGGGGCTCGACAGGTGGTTGCGGACATCGGCAAGGCCTAACCGGCTGGGGATCCCGATTGCACGAGCCGCCGCGCCCAGCAGAACCGCCTTGGGAATGCAGTAGCTTTCGCCGGCTGAGAGTGCATAACTGGCGCTAAATGTCTCAGGGTCAGGGCTGAATACGTAGGGGTTGTAGTTGATGCCATCCCGCACCGCCAAATAGAGCGCTTTGATTTGTTCGGTTGGATCTTTTGGTACGCCTTCAAGCTGTTGCTGCAACCAGGCTTGTACGGCTGGCGATTCGTAGTCGAAAAATGGCGTTGGCTTCAGGTACGTTTGCATTGTTTTTATTCCGAGTCTGCGTATCAATTGAGTGATCATCTCGCAGTTAGCTAGCTATGGGAAATACTATTTCTGGTAAACGATTTGACCTGATTTTTGATCGGCACTGAGTTTGCGGCCAATCGAAGTGCATGGCAAAGCACGTAATGTTGGAGATCGTCATAGAACAAACAACAATTGAGGGCGAACACCAATGGATCAGCAACATTACGATGTCTTGATCATCGGCGCGGGCGTTTCCGGTATCGGTATGGCATGTCATCTCAAGAAATCGTGCCCTAGCAAGCGTTTCGCCATTCTGGAACGCCGCCAGTCTCTCGGTGGCACTTGGGATTTGTTCCGCTATCCCGGTATCCGCTCCGATTCCGATATGTTTACCTTTGGCTACAAGTTCCGGCCTTGGTCCGGTGGTAAGGTGCTGGCGGACGGTGCCTCAATCAAGGAGTACCTGAGCAAGACCGCTCGAGAGAATGGGGTCGATAAGCACATCCATTATGGTCTGGCGGTGAAAGAGGCCAACTGGTCCAGCGAGGACAAATGCTGGAAACTGGTCGCCGAGAATGCCGAAACCGGTGAAGTCGAAACCTGGACCGCCAACTTCTTGGTGGGTTGTACCGGTTACTATGACTACGATCAGGGCTATAAGCCGGATTTCCCGGGAGAAGCCGATTTCAAAGGCCAGATTGTGCATCCCCAGCACTGGCCGGAGCATCTGGATTACACGGGCAAGAAGGTGGTGGTGATTGGCAGTGGCGCAACCGCCATTACACTGGTGCCGACCATGGCAGAAGACGCCGGGCATGTGACTATGCTTCAGCGCTCGCCGTCCTATCTGATGCCCCTCCCGTCGACAGATAAGGCCACCCTTGCGATGCAAAAGGTGCTGCCCGCAAAACTGTCGTACAAGTTGACCCGCTCACGAAACCTCTTTATCTCAAAGCAGTTGTACGATCGCTCCCGCAAAAACCCGCGAGCCATGCGACGGTTTCTCTTATGGGTTGTGAAGCGCGAGTTGAAGGGGAAAGTGGATATGCGTCACTTTACGCCTGACTATAACCCATGGGATCAGCGCTTGTGTGTGGTGAAGGATGGCGATTTGTTCAAGGCCCTTAAAGCGGGCAGGGCGTCTATCAAGACGGACCACATTGATCGCTTCACGGAAAGTGGCATCCGCCTGAAATCGGGAGAAGAGTTAGCCGCCGACATCATCATCCCGGCAACCGGGCTGAATCTACAAATGTTAGGCGGTATCAAACCGACCGTTGATGGCCAGGATGCCGTGCTCAAAGAGAAGGTGCTCTATAAGAGTGTGATGGTGGAAGGTGTCCCTAATGCTGGCGTGATTATTGGTTACACCAACGCCTCGTGGACGCTAAAAGTGGATATTGCTTGCGAATATCTATGCCGATTGATTGATTACATGGACACTCAGAAATACCAGGTAGCAACGCCAGCGGGTGCCGAAGGCAGCCGCAGTGAGGAGACCATGATGGACTCGTTGGGTGCGGGTTATGTGAAGCGCGCATCAGACGAGTTGCCCCGCCAGGGCACTTATGGTCCTTGGTTAACGGCTCAGGACTATCAGCGGGACACTCGGGTGCTGTGTTCAGAAGCGGTTGATGATGGCTACCTGAAGTTCAGCTGATTAACCGCTCCCTAAGGAGCATGATCAAAGCGCTCAAGGCTGCGGGCTAAGCTGGCGTGGGACAGTTCGCCTAAATGCGTGTCGATCAGATTGCCTTCGGCGCTATAGAACAGGGTAGTGGGCAGGCCGTAGCTGCCGACAACCCGGCCGAATTGGCCTTGGCGATCGCTGAGCACGTGGCTGAGGTTCAGGTTCTGTTCCATCAGAAACTTACGAATGGTTTCCGGATGCTCGCCCTGATTGGCAAACACAAAGTTGATACCGGGATAGCGTTGTTGGGCTTGCTCTAGCACCGGCATTTCGCGAATGCAGGGTGGGCACCAGGTGGCCCAAAGGTTCACCACGGTGGGGCGATTCTGGGCGATGGCTTCTAAACGGACGGGTTCCTCATTCAGATTCGTCAGTGCCACCTCCGGCAAGCCTTGGGTTTGCTGATGGATCAAGCCAATCACCCCGGTAGTAAACCCCCAGGTGATGAGGCCCGCGACAACGGCGGAACCAAGCGCGCGCCGCATGGCGGCCCGTTTCCAGATCAGATAGGCGGTAAAAAGCAGTGCCGCAATTAGGCCGGTGACCATATCAAAACCGCCATCGCGGATATCGATGATGCCCCACAAATCGTTTTGATAGTGCTCAAAGTAACGCACTACAAAGCCGATTCGAGCCGTGACCATCGCTACCAGAAAAATATCAGCCAAGGTGCCGGACACCGGAGTTTGCCTTTTGCGACCGGTCAGAGCGCCGACGATCAGGGCAACCACAAAGGCCAGCACCAGAAGCAGGTGCTCAATCGAAAGGCTCAGTGGGCCGATACCAACGCTGATCATGACGACTCCCATTTTCTTTGATTAAATAATCGGTTATGAGCGAGTACAGACCTCAGAGCCGGCCATTAGTTCCACTGTGCGGGGTAAATCGTACGGCAGCAAAACGATAAACACTTATGGCTATTTCTAAAGTGCTCTGGTACCGTGCACGCATCCTGCCTCTAGGGATTCCGCAGTTTTAGGCTTTTAAGCCGCTTTGCGAACACTCCATACGACCTGTCAGAGGACGTCACCCCATTATCGGCGCGTGACCGTAGTCGTCTTTTACTCCATGAGCTTTCATGGCATCTGCCCGCATTCGCCGACGACGGTGTTCGTGGAGGCAGAATTAATCAAGAGTACATCGTTTATGAGTTTTTCTTCCCTCGGTTTGTCCGAGCAGCTGGTCCGTGCCACTTCCGATCAGGGTTACGATACCCCGTCCCCCATTCAGCTGCAGGCGATTCCTGCCGTTCTGTCGGGTAAAGATGTGATGGCGGCGGCCCAGACCGGTACCGGTAAAACGGCCGGCTTTACTTTGCCCCTGTTGCAGCGTTTGTCTGAAAAGCCGCGCGCAGGCAAAGGCCCCCGCGCGCTGATTCTAACGCCTACCCGGGAGCTGGCTGCGCAGGTTCACGACAGCGTGAACCTATACAGCCGATACGTGCCAACCAAAGCCGCCGTGGTGTTTGGTGGTGTCAAAATCAATCCGCAGATGATGAAGCTGCGCAAAGGTCTGGACGTTCTGGTGGCAACACCGGGCCGTTTGATGGACCTGTACCAGCAGAACGCGGTGCGTTTCAATGAAGTGGAAATTCTGGTGCTGGACGAAGCCGACCGCATGTTGGATATGGGCTTTATTCGCGACATTCGTAAGATCCTTGCACTGTTGCCAGCCAAGCGTCAGAACTTGTTGTTTTCTGCTACCTTCTCCAACGAAATCCGTGGCTTGGCCGAAGGCCTGCTGGATAACCCGGTGCAGGTTGAAGTAGCCGCACGGAACACCTCGGCTGAAACCATCAAACAGTCGGTTTACCCGGTCGATCAGAGCCAGAAAACGGCGCTGTTGAGCAAGCTGGTGCGTGATAACAGCTGGGATCAGGTACTGGTCTTCACTCGCACCAAGCACGGTGCCAACCGTCTGACCCAGAAGCTGGAACGAGACGGCATTACGGCCGCGGCTATTCATGGCAACAAGTCACAAGGCGCCCGTACCCGTGCGCTGGCAGACTTTAAAGCCGGCGAAGTGCGTGTGCTGGTGGCAACCGACATTGCCGCCCGTGGCCTGGACATCAAACAGCTTCCACAAGTGGTGAACTTCGAGCTGCCGAACGTACCTGAAGACTACGTGCACCGTATTGGCCGGACCGGCCGTGCCGGTGAAAAAGGCCATGCCTTGTCACTGGTCAGTGCCGACGAAGGCAAATTGCTGGCGGGTATCGAACGCTTGATCAAGAAGCAGCTGCCGCGTAAGGAAATCGAAGGCTTTGAGCCGAAGAACAACCTGCCGCTGAAGCCGAAAGCGAAGGCGGACCCGAGCAAAGCCCGTAGCCGTCGCCCACAGGGTGGTAATGGCAAGAGCTTCGGGCCTAAGCCTGCAGGTCGCAGTGGTGGCCGCGGTCGTCAAGGCCAGGGTGAAGGGCAAGGTCGTGGTGGTCGCCCGGCTCAGCGCCATAGCGCCTAAGCCAAGCCGGTTTTCGGACATTAAAAAAGCGGGGCTGAAAAGTCCCGCTTTTTTGTTGGCTTTAGAAAAGCTGCTTGAATCAGAACTTGTAGGTAAAGCCGACCATGTAGATCATGGGGTCGATTTCTACATCGAGCTTTTCGGTCACTCCTTTGATTTCCGCTTCAGTATCAATATCTGCCCACCAGATAGCGGCGTTCAGCCCGAACTGTTCATTCAGCATGTAGTCCACGCCCACTTCTGCCGCCACGCCTACACTGTCATCCAGTTCAAGATCGCCCAGAGCAGACTTTTCTTCGAAGAAAGTGGTGTAGTTAACGCCTACGCCTACATACGGTTGCACACTTTCGGTGCTGTTCATCGGGTAGTACTGGAGTGTAATGGTTGGCGGTAGGTGTTTGGTTTCGCCAATATCGGCACCCTCAAGCGCACCACTTTTGCCCGAAATGTTGTGTTTGAACGGGGTGGAGGCCAATAGACCAAGCCCCACGTTCTTGGTGAACATGTAGGTACCGCGGATACCCAGCTGCGTATTGGCGTCTACGGCAACTTCAGAACCGGTAGCCGCGCCGCCGGACAAAAAAACCTGATCACTGGAATCATCCGGTGCCGCATGGATAGCGCCTGCGCGAACAATAAAATCACCTGCTTCGAATGCCTGTGCGGCCGGAGCTACGGCCAGTACGGCTGCTGCCAGAACACTGAGTTTGAAACTACGAGACATAACCATCTCCAGAATTGCGCCATTAATTGATGGCTCCAATTTACCGGTGTTGGCTTGTGTGTATTTGATTTAGCGCAAAAAACGCAAAGCGTTGGGGCGGTTAGGGGCGAGATATTGATATAACTCAAAAAGCCACACGGCATGTGGCTTTCCACACTGTTCAACCTGCGTCTTTTGCTGCCTTCAGGTCCTCGGCCACCAAAACGTCGCGAATGGTTAAGGGCTCGCCATCGTTATTGCGCACGGTAACGGGCTGAATGGGTTGGCCGGTAGCACGGTCGCGCAGGTCCAGGTGCTCGCCATCGGGCGCGGGGTTCCACTTATCGCCCCACTGGCGCAGGGCAACCACCACCGGAAACAAGTCCCGGCCTTTTTCGGTGATGCGATATTCAAAACGGGAACCGTGCTCGCCGGCTTCCACTTTGCGCAACACGTCGTTGTCCACCAGTTTGCTCAGGCGGTCACACAGGATGTTCTTCGCAATGCCCAGCTGTTGCTGGAAATCCACGAACCGTCGCGTGCCGTACATAGCGTGCAGCACAATCAACAGGGACCACCAGTCGCCCACTTCATTGAGTGCGCGGGCAACGGAGCAATTGGAGTCATCAAAACGTTTTCTGGCCATGTAGGTGAGTGTACCGAATAGGGTTGCATTATGAAACCAATTTGAATAGGGTTGCGTAAAGAAACCAAATTAACAAGGTTGCACCGAATTATGAGCATGAATCTAGGCCCGATGTTTGAACCGTTTGAACTCCACAGCCTCAAGTTGCGCAACCGCGTAGCCATGGCCCCGATGACCCGTAACTTTTCACCCAAGGGTGTACCGGGGCAGAACGTGGTGGATTATTACCGTCGCCGTGCAGAAGCTGGGGTTGGCCTGGTCATCACGGAAGGCACCACGGTGAACCATGCAGGTGCTAACGGTTACCCGAACGTACCGGCTTTCCACGGCGAAGAAGCCTTAGCCGGCTGGAAGAAGGTGGTTGATGCCGTACACGAAGCGGGTGGCGCGATCTTTCCGCAGTTGTGGCACGTGGGCGCGGTTCGTAAAGAAGGCACAGAGCCGAATCCGTCTGAGCCAGGCTACAGTCCTTCTGGCTTGTTTGCGCCGGGTAAGCCCAATGGCAAAGCCATGAGCAAAGGCGACATCCAGGATGTAATCAAAGCCTTCGGTGATGCCGCTCAGGACGCCAAAGCGCTGGGTTTTGACGGTGTGGAAATCCACGGTGCTCACGGTTACCTGCTGGACCAGTTCCTATGGGAAGGCACCAACCAGCGTGAAGACGAATACGGCGGCAGCATGGAAAACCGTCTGCGCTTTGTGGTCGAAATTGTGGAAGAAGTACGCCACCGCGTGGGCCCGGAATACCCGATCATGCTGCGTTTCTCTCAATGGAAACAGCAAGACTACGAAGCTCGATTGGTTAACAGCCCCGAAGAGCTCGAACAGTTTCTGAAGCCGCTGGTGGATGCCGGTGTGGATATCTTCCACGCCTCCACGCGTCGCTTCTGGGAACCTGAATTTGAAGGTTCCGATCTGAACCTCGCCGGCTGGACTCAAAAGCTGACTGGCATCCCGACGATGTCGGTGGGCAGTGTTGGTCTGACCGAAGACTTCATCAGCGGTACTTTTGCCAGCAAGAAAGAAGCCGTTGAGCAATCGGGTATCGATGAGCTGGTTGAGCGCATGACCAACCACGAATTCGAATTGATCGCGGTAGGCCGCGCACTGCTGCAAGACCCTGAGTGGTTGGTGAAAGTGAAAGAAGGCCGCTTGAATGAAGTGGATGCCTTTGCCAAGAAGTCACTGGCCAAGCTTTACTGATCGCTCCCTTCGATTCTGCGATCCCTTTTAGCCGCGCGCCTTCGGGCCCGCGGCTTTTTTTGTCTTTTTGTTTGGCCGCTTACATTTGCCCACAGGCTTCGTACCGGTGGTGCCAGCTTAAGGCTTCGTCCAGCAGATGCGGTGTGTGCATGCCTCGCTTGCTGTTGCAGGCCCGTTCAAAGTAGTCACGTAGCTGGGGCCGGAAATCCGGGTGGGTGCAGTTTTCGATGATGTTCAAGGCCCGCTGGCGGGGTGGCAGGCCGCGTAGATCTGCCAGGCCCTGTTCGGTAACCACGATCTGGACGTCGTGTTCGGTGTGATCCACGTGCGACACCATAGGCACAATGGTGGAAATGCTGCCGTCTTTGGCGGTCGAAGGCGTCATGAACACTGACAAGTAGCCGTTGCGGGCAAAGTCACCGGAGCCACCTATACCGTTCATGATGCGGGATGCCATCACGTGAGTAGAGTTTACGTTGCCGTAGATGTCGGCTTCGATCATGCCGTTTAGCGCGATCACGCCCAGACGACGAATCACTTCGGGGTGGTTGCTGATCTCCTGAGAACGCAAAACGATGCGTTCGCGGTAAAAATCGATGTTGGTGGCCAGTTCTTCATTGGCTTCAGGGCTTAGGGAGAAGGCAGTAGCAGAGGCTTTCGTCAACTTTCCGGATTTCAGCATTGCCAGCATGCCATCTTGCAACACTTCAGTGAATGCAGTCATGTTGTTGAACGGACCTTCGTTCAAACCGGCCATCACGGCGTTGGCGATGTTCCCCACACCGGATTGCAACGGCAGCAATTCCGGCGGCAGCCGTTTGGCTTCGACTTCGTGGCTGAAAAAGTCCAACAAGTGGTTTGCGATTCTCTGCGAGTTTTCGTCAGGCGGGCTGAACCGGGAATTACGGTCGGGCGCGTTGGTTTCCACTACCGCGATGATTTTTTCCGGAGGGCACATCAGGTATTTTTCACCAAAACGCTCTTCAGGGCGGGTCAACGGAATGGGTTTTCGGCGGGGAGGCAGGGCCGTACCGTAGTAAATGTCGTGCATGCCTTCCAGCCCGGCACTTTGGCTGTGGTTTACTTCCAGAATGACTTTGTCAGCCTGATCAATCCAGGTCTTGTTGTTGCCTATAGACGAGGAGGGAATCAGCCGGCCGTCCTCGGTAACCCCGACCACCTCGATGACCGCAATATCCAGCTTGCCGTAAAAGCCGGACCACACATGCTGAGCAACATGAGACAGATGAATGTCCATGTATTCCATTTGGCCATCGTTGATTTTCTGACGGCATAACGGATCGCTCTGGTAGGGCAGGCGCATTTGAATGCCATTGACCTCGGCCAGTGCACCGTCCAGCTCAGGGGCGGTCGACGCGCCCGTCCACACGCTGATCTGAAAACGCTCATCTCGCGCCTGAGCCGCCCGAATGTGTTCTGCCAAAGCTCCAGGGACCGCTTTCGGGTAGCCGGCGCCAGTAAAGCCGCTCATGCCGACATTAACACCAGAGGGAATCAAAGCGGCGGCATCTTGGGCGCTCATAATGCGCTGACGGAGTTTCGGGCAACGAATTCGGGATTCGGTGGACATGATCGACCTCACGTTTAGGGCAACGGCTCGGTAGGAGCGAGCAGGAAAAATACGCTGACGATTAGCGAGCTACAAAAAAACGCTCTATTTTAGCAGCGAACTATGAAGGTCATGTGAAAATTGTTAGTGAATTTGCGTAATCAATTGGTCTAATTATAGTAATTGTTCTATGTTTGTTCGCCGCAGCCTGTGGACCAACCCCCTTGGGCGGTTGCCGTGCCCGCATCTCGATGGGATGATGCCCTCTGTGCAGAGCGCACTCCTGAAATCGATTCCACAACCATCTCCTGCAGGACATCATGGCCACCAAAACATCCACCCGTTTGAACAAATACATCAGCGAAAGCGGGATGTGCTCCCGGCGGGATGCGGATCGCTATATTGAGCAAGGCAACGTGCATATTAACGGGCGTCGGGCGCAAGTCGGTGATCAGGTGATGCCAGGCGATACCGTGAAGGTAAATGGCCAGGTGGTGGAGCCGCGGGACGAAGAAGACCTGATTTTTATCGCGCTGAACAAACCTGTGGGTGTGGTGAGTACCACCGACAGTGCGGAGCGAGATAATATTGTTCGCTTTGTGGGCCACAGCGAGCGCATATTTCCGATTGGCCGGCTCGATAAGGACTCCCAAGGCCTGATCTTTTTGACCAGCAATGGCGATTTGGTGAACAAGATCCTGCGGGCGGGTAACAATCATTCCAAGGAATACATCGTCACTGTGGATAAACCGGTGACGAAAGAATTCATTAAGGGCATGAGCAAGGGTGTTCCGATTCTCGGTACGGTGACCAAGCCTTGTCCGGTCGAGCAAGTCTCCCGCTTTGTTTTTCGTATCACGTTGGTGCAAGGGTTAAACCGTCAGATTCGCCGCATGGCGGAGCACTTCGGTTTCGAAGTCACCCGCCTGGAGCGGGTGCGGATCATGAACGTGAACCTCAGTGGTTTGCCCGTTGGCGCGTGGCGTGATTTAACCGAGAAAGAGTTAACCACATTGCTGGATGCCGTGCGGGATTCGTCGTCTGAAGCGACAGAACCTGCGCAGAGCAAGCCTAAGAAAAAACCGGCCCGTTCCGGGGCTGGCGGAAAACCGCCGCGGCCGGGCGCCAAGCCCGGAGGACGGCCGGGGGCTGGTCGAGGCGGTAAGGGTGCGGGTGGTGCGCCCGGAAAAGGCTCCGGCAAGGGCCGAGGTAAAGGGCCCGGGCGCAACCCGACAGGTCCCAAGGGACGGCCGTCCAAGCCCAAGAAGCCGCGTAAGCCGTCCATCAAGCGTTAAGTGCCTGATGGACGGGAAATAGGTTCAGTTCCTTACGGCAGAATGCGGTGCTAAGGGCTATCCTTGTTAGAACATTTCTCTGCCGGATTTCCTTGGATGCTTGAAACGTTTTTCTCCACCTACCTCAGCAGTACTATCCGCTTTTGGTTCCTGATTGCACCCTTCTTCGTGGTGACTATGTTCTTAGCACTGACCCGGGGGTTACCCGCGTCGGAGAAAGCATCCATCATCCGTCGCGCCTGCGTTTCTGCACTGATTCTTGGTCTTATTTTATTCTTTGCCGGCCCGCTGCTGTTCAGTGCGATTGGCATTACCCTGAACTCGTTCCGGATTGGTGCCGGTGCTTTGTTGTTCCTGACGGCCATCAGTTTGGTGACCAGCGGTACGCGAAATCACGCAACTAGCCTGCCAGAAGAAGATCGGGAAGACGTTGCGGTGGTCCCCCTGGCTGTTCCGGTGATGATCGGCCCAGCCACTATTGGTGCGATTCTGGTTTACGGTGCTGAGCTTAAAGAGGTGCCGGAAGTGATCGGTGGTCTGATGGGACTGGTGACCAGTTTGGTCTTTCTGGGTGTTTTACTGCGGTTGTCGAGTTATCTTGAGAAGGCATTGGGTAAAACTGGCCTGAACATCATGTCGAAAATAAGCGGCTTGATCCTGTCTGCCATGGCGGCTGAAATTGTACTGACCGGCATCGCCGGCTTTATTGCCAGCACCCAGACCGCCTGAGACACTGTGTTTGAAGTTAAAACACGAGGATAAGCATGCCCGCCAATACCATTGATCATAATCGTAAGCGCCAGAATTTCGAGGGTATCGATTCGGTATGGTTGTTTGGTTATGGGTCCCTGATTTACAAGGTCGACTTCCCCTTTCTGGAGCAAAAGCCAGCCACTATCGAAGGCTGGGCTCGGCGTTTCTGGCAAGGGTCCCACGATCATCGCGGGACCCCGGAGGCGCCCGGCAGGGTTGTGACTCTGATCGAGCAGCTTGGGGCCGTGTGTAAGGGGATGGCTTTTCGGGTATCGCCAAAGGTGTTCGAGCATCTGGACGTGCGGGAAAAGAACGGTTATCTGCGTTTCAGTACGACCATGACCTTTGATGATGGCTGCCAGGCTGAAGGTTTGGTGTACATCGCCACGGAAGACAACGAAGCGTTCCTGGGCGAAGCCCCGGCAGAAGACATTGCCCGGCAGATTGCGCAGGCGTTGGGGCCCAGTGGCCCCAACACCGATTACTTGCTTCGGCTGGCCGAATCACTCCGTGCGCTGGGTGATCAGTGTGATCACACCTTTGCGATCGAGTCCTGTTTAAAAGAACAACTTTCCTCAGAACGTTGACGTGCCTCGTAGCTTGCCGAGTGCTCACGATCTCGTGATGCCGGATTAAAGCCCCGCGCCGGTGAACGTTTGCGGTTACGCAGGCCGATCATTACCAACGGCACGATGATCATCAAGCTGCCGACAATGAACAATAGGTCGGGCACTTCGCCAAACCATATCCAGCCAATTGCGACCGCCCAGATCAGCCCGGTGTATTCGGCACTGGTTACTTGATTGGCGTCGACCTGATGGTAAGCCAGCAATACCGCGATGTTATACCCCAGAATGAAGAACGCCGAGCCTGCCGCGCTGATCAACATTTCCGGCTGCCATTCGGCGCCTTCCCAAAGTGCCAGAGCCCCAGCCGCCGGAATGACGAGTAGGTAGTTCAGAAACAGCTTGTGCACTGTGCTTTGTTCTTGGGGCAGCTTGCGCACCAGAACCGCATTGATGGCCAGCGTCAGAGCTGAAACCAGTGCCGCGATGGCGGCCCAGTTGAAGTCCACTGGCCGCAGGATCACGATGATGCCAGCAAAACCGCTGATCACGGTGGCCATACTCAACCGGGTGAGTTTTTCACTGAAGAATATGGCCGACAACGCCATCACCATGATCGGTGCGGCATAAAACAACGCGTTTGCAGTAGCCAGCGGCAGATTGGTAAGGGCGATAACCATCACCAGAATACCCGCCAGATGCACGTGTGCGCGAAGCGCGTGAACGCCGAAACCGCTGAACAGGTGATCACGGTTCAGTTTGCCGATCAGCGGCAATAAGAACACAAGCGTGATAAGGATGCGCAAAAAAGCGAACTGAAAAACGGACCCACCGGGCTCCAGCGTTTTGATAAAAATATCAGAGAGAATGGCCATAGCGTTGCCGATGACCAGTAACAAGATAGCGCTATTTACGGTTTTGCCTGACATTCAATCCCCCCTTTTTTTTAACCATTGAGCTGTGACGAAGAGGCGATCGCCTCGGTGAACTGTGAACACCAATCTATCTGTGATTTACTATCCGATAAAATGATGAATATTCACTTACTATTAGAAATTTAGATAGATGAGACTTCCGCCCTTAAAAGCGTTACCTGTGTTCGAAGCGGTTGCCCGGCTGACCAGTTTTTCCGCGGCCGCCGAGGAATTGTCGATCACCCAAAGTGCCGTCAGTCACCAGATCAAACAGCTGGAAACCTATCTGGGTGAGCCTTTGTTCTGGCGTTCAGGGCGCATGGTGACCCTGACCGACGAAGGCCGTCAGTACTTCGATGCCATTGGCTCGGCGCTGCTGCAGATCGAGCGGGCCAGTGAGCAGTTGCTGGGACATGAAGAGGCGCGGCTGCGGTTGTCGGTGTTCAGCTCCTTTGCCGTGCGCTGGCTGGTGCCACGGTTGCCCGAGTTGCAGCGGTTGCACCCGCAGATTGATCTGGCGCTGGAGATGAGCAGTCAAAATCCGGTGTTGTCGGATCGGGTCGCCGATTGTTTCATCACCATTTACACCTCGGCCCCGGCTTACAGTTACGAACATCTATACACCGAGCGCCTGTTTCCAGTGTGCAGTCAGGATTATTGGCAGCGAATACGGCGAGAAATGGGCTGGGACACAGAGCCCGATGCCCGAAGTGAGTTGGTTATTTCGCCGGAGCAGATTGCTCAATTTCCTTTGTTATCGACGCACAGCATTTTCAACAGACCGGCCGGCGATTGGGCCGAGTGGTTTCGCGCGGTGGATCAACCTCTGCCCGGTGGCACTCGGGTTCAGCACTTCAGCCATATGTTGTTGGCCCTGGAAGCAGCGCGCTTCAATCAAGGCATCGCGTTGACCAACGACTACATGCTTAGCACCCGTAAGGATTCGGAAGACTTTGTGCGGCTGCCGGCCCATGCCGTGATGACCGGTGATAAGTTCTACTTTGCCTGGAAGACGAGTCGTCGGCGGGAGCGAGGCATCCAGACTTTGCGGCGCTGGCTGGTGGATGAGGCGTTTCGGGCAGGTTTGAGGGGCGAGTGAACGCCCCTCAATCAAGGGTTAGTGCTTTTTCTTGGGCCGTTCGACCACTTTGCGCTTGCCCTTGGCTGTTTTCGCCAGAGACTTCAGCCCATCGGGCTCAAACGCATCAACGCGAATCACGTCGTACAAGGCGGTCAGGGCCTCTTCCAGTTTCGGACACTCATCAGCAGTCACGATGCCTTGGGCACAGGCCCAGTCCACCAGTTCTTTGCGCTGGTGGCCCATCAACAGAGCAATTCCATCGAGCTCATCCTCATTGCGGTTACGAATGGCTTCGTGCAGACGCTGGCGCATCTCATGGGTTTCGTTGGCCAGCCGGTATGCATTCAGCACTCGCCCTAACGGGTCGTTCGGGTCTTCAGTGGTAAAGGTGCCGCGGCTCACCCGCTGGCGTGCAGGCGTGTCGTCGACGATGGTGGCGGCCACTTTCGCTCCCAGCTTGTCATCCGGGCCGTTAAGGCCTGTAGCACCCAGTGGGAAGACCAGAATGCGCAAGGGCCAGCGAAGCGCCGGAACCGGGAAGTTGATGATCGCTTCGCGCATGGAGTTTTGCAGGTCATGCAGGCAGGTTTGCAGGCTCCATTCCACCAAATCCCGCTGATCCTCCGGGTAACCTTCTTCGTGCCATTGCTTGATCACGGCGGTGGCGTAATACAGATGCACCAGACAGTCGGCCATACGGCCAGACAGCCGTTGACGGGCTTTCAGGCCACCGCCTACCGTCAGTAGCGTTACGTCGGTCATCATGGCGAAGGCTGCCGAGAACCGGCCAAGCTGGCGGTAATAGCCTTGGATATCGCCCTGTCTGGGAGCGGTTTCCAACAAACCTTTCGTTAGGCCCAGTACGAAAGCCCGCAACGAATTTCGGGTGGTGTGAGCCAGATGGCTGTAGAAAATGTCGTCGAATTTCTTGGTCGCGGCCTCTTTATCGTCCATGCCAGCGGCTTCGATCTCATCCACAATGAAGGGATGGCAGCGGATGGAGCCTTGGCCGAAGATCATCAGGCTGCGGGTCAGGATGTTCGCGCCTTCTACCGTGATGCCGATCGGCACCGCTTGATAGGCGCGAGCCAAGAAGTTGCGAGGACCGGTGATCACCCCCCGGCCTGCAACAATGTCCATGGCGTGGTTGATGACTTCGCGCATCAGGTCGGTGTTGCGGTACTTCAACACGGCCGAAGGCACGGCCGGGCGTACGCCACGGTCAAGCATCCCCACGGTGAGCAGGCGCGCGGCATCCATCATGTAGGTGTAGCCAGCGATGGGTTCCAGAGCTTCCTGAACCCCTTCAAACTGACTGATGGTGCGGCCAAACTGTTCACGGGAAAGGGCGTAAGAGCCGGTGGCCAGGCTGGCCAGTTTGCCAGCTCCGGTGCCCAACGCCGGAAGCGAGATTGAGCGGCCGATGGAAAGGCATTCCAGCAACATGGTCCAGCCTTTGCCGAGCATATCTTGCCCGCCAATAACCTGATCCATCGGAATGAATACCTCGGTGCCCCAGGTCGGCCCGTTCATAAAGACCGTATTCATCGGCAGGTGGCGTGTACCGGCGTGCACACCCTCGGTATCTCGGGGCACCAGCACACAGGTCACGCCAATTTCGTCCTGTTCGCCGAGCAAGTTTTCCGGGTCATAAACTTTGATGGCGAGGCCTATCAGTGAGGCAACCGGGGCCAACGTGATGTAGCGTTTGTTCCAGGTGACCTTCAGGCCCATCACTTCTTCGCCGTTCCATTGTCCTTTGCAAACAATGCCTTTGTCCGGGATGGCCCCGGCATCAGAGCCCGCAATGGGCGAGGTCAGGGCAAAACAAGGAATCTCTTCGCCGCCGGCGAGGCGGGGCAGATAGTGTTGTTTCTGGTCTTCGGTGCCGTAGTGCATCAGCAACTCGCCCGGGCCTAGAGAGTTAGGCACCATAACGGTGACTGCGGCCGACACACTGCGGGTAGAAATTTTCATGACGATTTCGGAATGGGCGGTGTTGGAGAAACCCTTGCCGCCGTCTTCTTTGGGGATTACCAAGCCGAAAAAGCCGTTCTTGCGAATAAACGACCAGGCTTCTTCCGGCAGGTCGTAGTTTTCATGGGTGATCTGCCAGTCATCCAGCATGTTGCAGAGCTCTTCCACCGGGCCGTCGAGGAAGGCTTGTTCTTCACTGGTGAGGTGCGCCGGAGCCGCATCCAACAGCTTGTTCCACTCCGGTTTGCCTGAAAATAATTCGCCGTCCCAGTCTACCGAGCCAGATTTCAGGGCTTCTTCTTCAGTGGAGGAAAGCTTTGGCAACCGGCCCCGTACCCAACCGAGTAAAGGGCGGCTGAGTTTTTCCCGGCGCAGGTCGCTGGGCATAACCACCAACAAAGCGAGCGCCAGTAACAAACCGCCGATTAGAAAACTGAGAATGTGCCAGTCGTCTTGTGCCACGCCAACCAAGGTGGCTGCTGACATAATAATTGCAGCGGTTTTTCCGCCTATGCTGAAATAAATCAGCACCAAAGCACTGAGAACAAGAAGCAGAACGCTCAAGGGCAGACCTCCGTATCGGTTTTGAAATCAGCAAGCTGAACTCTAACCATCGGCCAAAATATAGGTTGTTGCAAGTTGCCTAGAGGTAACCTGCCGCAAACACCAGGCCCAGCACGATGGGCATTACCCCCAGGCTGCCCAGATTGCTGATCAGTACCAGTGAGGCGACCTTGTGGGGTTCCTGGCGATACTGTTCAGCCACCATGTAGTTCAGAACCGCCGGGGGCAGGGCGGCAAACACCCAAAGTGTCGCTACCTGAAGGCCCGGAAGGTCGAGCACAGCGATGAGCGGCCACGCCAGCACAAGGCCGCTTAGAGGGCAGGCGATGGCGCCGATTACACCCAGCTTCCAGTCGCTGAAGTCGACGTCCAGCATGCGTACGCCGAGGGCGAACAACATCAGCGGAATGCACACACCGCCGAGCATGTTCAGGGCTTCCAGTAGCCAGCTGGGTAGGGCCACGCCGCTGAAATTCACCGCAAGGCCGGCGATGCTGGCAAAGACAATGGGCTGGCGCAGGCGTTTCAGCACCGAGGTGTACGGGTCCAGCATGTACAGACCGACGGAAAAATGCAGCAGCATTTCGACAATGAATAGCACGATGGCCGCGGGTAACGCAGCCTCTCCGAAAGCCAGCACCAGCAGCGGAATGCCCATGTTGCCTGAGTTGTTGAACATCATTGGCGGCAGGAAGGTTTTCAGGTTCAGGCCTAGCACCCGGGCTAACGGGTACAGGATGATGCCGGAGCCCAGCACCACCACGGTTGCGGCCAGCGCCAGCCAGCCGTAATCCTGCAAGGGCGCTTGCTGGTCGGCCAATACGGCAAACACCAACATGGGCACAAACAGCTCCATGTTGAGCACATTAAGGCCTTGAATATCCGGCGTGCGGTAACGCCCGTACAAAGCTCCGCAGCCTGCAATCAGGAATACGGGTAGCATGGTGGCCAGTATTTGCGCGATCATAAATTTTCCGGTGCGGACTGTGTTAAAACTAGGCAGGTTCGCAATTCTGAACGGTTTCGACAAGTAGCTGTTAGTAAAGCTAATGGGGAATGACGGTAGCTATGGATTTTGACCAGCCGATACAACGAGAAAACACCGCCTCGGTGAAATTTGATGTGCGTAAGGCGGTGTTCGGCCGTGACGATGTGATTCCGGTGTGGGTCGCGGATATGGATTTTTCTGCGCCCGAGGCGGTAACCGCCGCTTTAAAGGCTCGGGCTGCGCATCCGGTGTACGGGTATACGATTTTTCCGGACAGCCTTTACCAATCCATCATTGATTGGTTTGCCGAACGCCACAATTGGCAGATCGAGAAAGAATGGATTCTGATGGCGCCGGGTGTGGTGCCATCGTTGCATGCTGCTTGCATGGCTTATGCTGCGCCCGGCGAAGGGGTGATCATTCAGCCGCCGGTGTACCCTCCGTTCTTTAGTTCCGTGCAGCAGAGTGGCCGGGTGGTGATCGAAAACCCATTGGTGCAGGACGCGGAGACCGGCCAATACCGCATGGATCTGGAGCACCTTGAGCAATGCGCCGCCCGGCCGGACGCGCGCATTCTGATGTTTTGCTCACCTCACAATCCGGTGGGCCGGGTGTGGACCGAAGACGAGTTAAAAGCGGTTCTTGATATCGCCCGTCGGCATCAACTGTTGGTTCTGACCGACGAGATTCATTGCGATTTGGTGTATCCGGACAAGCCCGCTCACACCATGCTGGCCCGGCTGGCGGGTGAGAGCGATGCGCTGGTCACGGCCATTGCGCCGAGCAAAAGTTTCAACATGCCCGGTTTGGGTCTATCAGCGTTGGTGATTTCAGATGCTGAACGCCGCGGGGCCATAAAAGCGGTGTTTGATTCTTTGCATGTGCCTCAGTGTAATCCCTTCAGCGTGACGGGCTTTGAAGCCGGTTACCAACAGGGAGGTGAATGGCTGGATCAGCTGATGGTGTATCTGCAGGCTAATCGGGACTACGTGCTGGAACAGGTTGCTACGCGCTGGCCCGGTATTCGGGTGTCAGCGCCGGAAGGTACTTATCTGATGTGGCTAGATTGTCGCGAGTTGGGGCTGGACGATGCCGGGTTGAAACGTTTCTTTGTGCAACAGGCGGGCGTGGGCATGAACCCAGGCATCACCTTTGGCGAGCCAGGTAGCGGCTTTATGAGGCTCAATATTGGTTGCCCTCGAGCCGTATTAGAACAGGTAATGGCCCGTGTGGAGTCGGCCCTGGCGCAGTGGTAACGCAGGCTAAACCGGCGGGCGCCGGCCTACCCGGGTTGCCAGCAGCAGCCCGGACAGTATCAAAGCACCGCCGATCAGATGCGCTGAGCCCAGTGCTTCGTCCAGAAAAACACTGGCCAGAACCGAGGCAAACACCGGTACCAGATACATGAAAATGGCCGCTTTGGCGGGGCCGATCAGCTTCACGCCATAGTTCCAGAAACCATAGGCCAGAATGCCGGGGAAGATGGCGAAATACAGTAACGGCAACGCCGTGTCAGTTGACCAGCTGAAGCCACCGGAAAAGAACAATAGATCGACAAGGTAGAACGGAAACAGTACACAGCTGCCCAGCAGAATCTGGGTAGTCAGAAAGGTCAGGGGTGGCAATGGCACGGCTTGCCGCCGCAGCAATACCGAAAATAGCCCCCAACTGGCCACGGCCGCCACCATAATCAAATCGCCGGGTTGTGCCTGCAGATTCAGCAGGATCGACAGATCGCCCTGTGCCACCACCGTGACAATACCCAAAATTGCGAACCCAATGCCTAACGCCTGCAGTGGGCGGGTTTTGTCGCCCAACAAGATCCAGGCAAGTAGGGCCACGAAAATGGGAATGGTGGAGTTGATCAGAGCAATGTTGGTGGCGGTGGTGGTCAGCGCTGCGTAATACAGCAACGAATTGAACGCCGCCACACTGAAGGTGGCCAGGGCCAGCATAGAGCCGAGGTGCTGGCGAATCACTCGCCGGTGGCGCCAAACGCCGGGTAGACCGAAAGGCAACAGAATGCACAGGGCGATCACCCAGCGCCAGAACGACATGGAAAGCGGCGGAATGCTGTCTACCGTACCCCGTGCGACCACAGCGTTGCCCGCCCAAAACAGGGGCGTCAGTACTAAACCGATATAGGCCAGCCCCGGGGTGCGGGGCGCGATGCCAGCGTTCTCTGCAGCCACGTCATTATCCTTCTGGCTCGATGCATTAAACGCCTAGCATACTACTCTCCTGGAACTTCTGCCTCTGTACCAATGTGGTAGGCCGCAAAGCCTGCCATCACCACTTGGTCTACCGCCATACCGATCACGCGGCCGTTGGCATCCGAGCGAATTGGGTATTGCTCGTTGGTGATGGGGTCTGACACGTACCCGAGGATGTCCCCTTCGGAAATACGATCGCCCAAGGCGACTTCGCTGAACAGAATGCCGCCGTGCTGGGCGCGAATCCACAGCGAATCGTAGTACACGGGCTGCGGGTCACCCCAAACAAACATCCGGGAGATCATGCCGTGTTTTTCCATCAGGCTGTTGAGGCTGTTTACGCCGGCTTTGATCTGGTGTTCCTGAATGCGCAGCGACTCGCCGGCTTCCAGTGTCACCGCGCGGATGCCCGCGTTGACCGCGGCGGTTCGTAACATGCCACCAGAACCTGAGCTGTGGACAACGGCCATGCGATCAAAGCCCTTGGTGAATTCGGCGACTTCGGGGTCGTTCATGTCGGCACGCAGCTGCGGCAGGTTGGTGCGCTTGAGCGAGCCGGTGTGGATGTCCACCAACATGTCGCAATGACGGATGACACTGTTGAACAGAGAGTGTGCGATGCGGTCTGCCAAGGTGCCGTCGGCACGGCCTGGAAAGTAACGGTTCAGGTCACGGCGGTCGGGCAGATAGCGGGTGCCTTGCTGGAAACCGGTAAGATTTACGATGGGCACACCAACGACTTGGCCACTCAGTTTGGCGGGGTCCAGGTCGTACATAGCCCGCCGAACAATTTCGATGCCGTTCAATTCATCGCCGTGAACAGCGCCGGTCAGGCACAGAGTCGGACCAGCGTGAGCGCCGTTCACCACCAGAACCGGTGTAATCTGGGAAAGCCCGGCAATTTGAATGTTTGGCGACCAAGCAAGACGGGTCGAGGTGCCGGGCAGCACTTCTTTACCCAGTATGGCGAAGGTTTCCGAAGGAATGGGCTCGGCTTCAGTCACCTCTGGCTCGATTTCTTCGGTCGGAGCCGGCACTGGGGGTTCTGTAGAGTCTGTCGCCGCGTTTTCCGGTGCGGGTTCTGGCTCGGGTTCAGGCTCAGGCATGGGCGCGACTTCTTTGAGATCCACATTGGGGGCAATCTTTCGCGGCTGCTTGGGTTTGGTTGCAGTGGGTTCCGCGTCAGCCTTCTTTGTGGTGTCGGGCTCTGCAGTTTTTTTGGTCTTCGACGATGCCTTTTTAGTGTCATGCCGGGGCTCGGATTGAACCACGTCTTCTACACTTTCATCCTCCGCCAACTGGGCGACCAGAGGAGCCGGCGGCTCGGAATCCGCCTTTGAATTTTGGCTATCGGCCACGGCACCCACGGATGTCATGGATAGAACCAAGTAGGCGAACCATGTGGGGGTGGTGCGGTTGTGATGACGTTGAAACAGCATAAATCCTCGAGTACTTTGACCAAACGGGCCTAGGATAGGGCTCGCAGCGAGTAATGAATACGGCTGTGAAGAAGCTGTAATGCCACTTTCATGATTCTGGTCCGAATTCTGGCTGCTGATTGTGTATAACTGAACTATCTTTCAATCATAAGACCGTTATACCGAGACTAAGGAGAGAACTGTATGGACCTTTTGCGTATTTTGATTGCTATTCTGTTACCGCCACTGGGGGTGTTTTTACAGGTGGGCATCGGAAAGCACTTCTGGATCAACATCCTACTGACCATTCTCGGCTATATCCCGGGCATTGTTCATGCGGTATGGGTGATCGCTAAAAAATAGCCCAGCGATTACGCCGGGCTTACGGTATGCCAGAGATTTTCTTTTTGGTAGGCCCGATGCTCGGCTTCCAACTTCAGAAGATGTGCCAGCGCGGAGCGGGCAGCCAGCCCGTGTATTGCGGCTGGCACATCGTCGTAGGCTTTCGCGGTCAAATCTTTCAGGGATACCGGTGCCAGCGCTTCCAGCGCCCGGAACACCTTATGCTCCCGTGACAGGCGGTGGGTAATCAGATAATCCACCACAGCTTCTGGCTGACCCATAAGAAACCCGTGTGCCGGGGCAATGAACTGAATCTTTTCTTCCAGCAATTCGTACAGCGATTCCACATAAGCTTTCATATCGCCGTCCGGCGGATTAATCACCACGGTCGAGCCTTGCATGATGTGGTCACCGGAAAACAGCAGGTCTTGGTCTGTTAGTAAATAACACAGGTGATTCGAGGCGTGGCCGGGGGTGTGGATAACTTTCAATACCCCGGCTTCGGTGGCGATCAGCTCTCCGTGTTCAGGGATATCATCCGGAGTGAATGCGGTGTCCTGCGCGGCACCTTTCGGCGCTGGCCAGCCGAAAACCCGGCAGTTGGCGCGTTCTTTCAGCAACCGGGTGCCGGGAGAATGGTCGAGATGGGTGTGGGTGATCACTACCTGATCCACCGCACCGCCGGTCACCTCCAGAATACGTTCAATATGGCTTTCATCGGCCGGCCCGGGATCGAGCACAGTAAAACGATCGAAACCGAGAATGTAGGTGTTGGTGCCGGGGCCTGTCATCATTCCCGGATTCGGCGCGGTTAATCGAACCACCCCGGCCGCCACCTCAACCGGTTCACCCGGTGTAATCTGCGCCTGCACCGAGCCTGCACCTTCCGGGTCCAGTTTTACGGCTTCGTCGTAAGCCGGTGCGTTCGGCTCAAGAAAAACCGGTTTGCCTTTGCGAATCGCTGGCCAGGGATCGGTCGGGAAGGGCTCTGGCGGGTTGGCGTGGGCGTAGCGCATCAATTCAGCTGTGGTGTCGAAGTCGCACAGCACCCGCAACGTGCGGATGGTGGGGAGCCCCAACAAGCGCTGCCCGGCTTTGTGTTCCGCCAATGCTTGCGTCGGTGAAATCCAGACGTGATCAATGGTTTCCGAGCCGTCGTGGCTGGCAATTTGCCCTTCGGGCGCGGCGGCGACAAAGAAGCGGGTATCAAACCGGCGAGGCGGTCCCGGTGGCGTGACCCAGTGGCTCAGATACGCCAAATGGTCGAGCGGCAAGGTTAGCTCATGCTTCTTGCACAAATCCGCCAGGCAAATGGTTTCCTGGAATAGCGCGTCCCGATCTGCGTGTACCGGGTGGTCTGCCCCGATCAGTTTTCCGGTTTTGTCCAGGGCCAGCAGAACGCCGGACTCTTCAAAGCATTCCCGAACCGCGGCTAGCATGTAATCCACTCCGCCACCTTCCACCAAACTCATGGTCTGGCTGATGGCGGAGTCTTCCACACCGATCGCATGATCCCGGCACTCGGTCTCCTCCACATTCACGGCTCCGCCGGGGAAGACGTAATAACCGGGCAGGAAAATGGCCTCCCAGGTGCGTTGCAGCAGGAGGACTTCAATACCGTTCTCGCTATCACGAGTCAGGGCCAAAGTGGCCGCAGGACGAATGCTCATAGATCACTCTTTTCGTTATTTTCGGCACGTGCATAAGTTGCCGGTATGGCTTGGGGGAAGGCTTTCCAAAAACCGCTCCTTCGGCACGTCCATGTGACGCTTCTGCTCCGCCATCCATGGCTACGCACATTTTTGGAAAGCCTTCCCCCAAGCCATCCCTACTTCTGAGCCAGAACGCAGAAACAGAAACAGAAACCAAGATACCCGATACCGACGTAAGATGAGAAGTCACAAGCGCAAGGGTATGATGCGTCCACTTCAAAAACGATCGTTAAACAGGACACCACCGTGGCAAGAATCAAACTGGAATTTCCGGACGACGCCTTCAGCTTCGAAACTCTGCTGCCCGTTAGAATCAGCGATATTAACGGAGCCAATCATTTGGGCAACGATGCCCTGATCTCCATGCTCTCGGAGGCCCGGGCGCAGTTTTTGGTGGCTAATGGCATTAAAGAGGCCGATCCGAGCGGTAACGGCATTATTGTTACCGATCTCGCCACTATGTATCAGGGTGAATCGTTTTACCCGGATATGCTGCGCTTTGACGTGGGGCTGATGGATTTTAATAAATACGGTGGCGACTTCGTGTTCCGGGTGACCAAGGCCGATAGCGGTCAGCCGGTTGCGCTGGCGAAGTACGGTTTTGTGTTCTTCAACTACAACACCCGTGAAGTCACGCCGGTGCCGGAGAGTTTCCGCGCGAGGTTTGCATAAAAAGGTAGGTCAAAAAACAACCGATGGCGCGGGCGCGCCATCGGTATCGGGGTCAGTCGTGTGAACAAATCATTAGCTGGAGAGTTTGTTCCACTCTTCTTCGGCCTCTTCTTTTTTCAGGCCATACTTTTCCTGAAGCTTGCCGATAAAGTTGTCTTTCTTGCCGCCGATTTCATCAACGTCGTCATCGGTCAGCTTGCCCCATTGTTCGCGCACTTTACCTTTCAGCTGTTTCCAGTTGCCTTCCAGAATGTCGTTATTCATAACTTTATCCTCGTCTTGAAAATAATTGCATGAATTACGAGCTAAAGGGGCAGGTGATCCTTAATCCTATACCGTATGCCTGTGTTCGCTTCCCGTATAGCGTTAAAGGGAAGTGGCGGCCTTTAGCTCAAGGTAAAACTATGCTGCTTTGTCGTTGAGCTGTGCTGCTCAATAATCAGGCTGGCATAGGTGTTTTGCTCTGACAACCTGTGAGCTGTCTGCGGCAGAATTTGCGTGAGCGCGCGTTCTGTTATCCCACTGAAAAATGGCAATTTTTATCCCGTGTTACGACTTTGTGAGCTTGTCGTAAGGTGGTTGCTTAAAAGCTTTCCCACCTGTCCTTTGCCTTGTCTGGAGTCTACTGGCCCGCGCTGCGATCTAACGATTTTTGTCCCTGACGGTAGAGGCTGTAAGCCATGATGCCCGCGAGCAAGTTGCCAATAAGCGCTCCGGTCATCAGGCCGGGTAGCCCGCCGATTTGTGAGCCTATCCAGAGTAAGGGCAGGTAGCAGCCAAACAGGCGCAGGACAGATATCAAAAGTGCGCGCATGGACATGCCGAGTGCGTTGTTGATGGAGACCATCAGGATGCACACGCCTAGACCGCTGTAGCTCAGCGGCACGCGCAGCAGGTAACTGACCAGCACGTCTTGCACGTTGGCGTCTGAGCTGAACAAGGTGGACACAACGCCGGAGACGCCAAGCCACACCAGTCCGATGAATAACTGCCAGCCGATGATAAAGCGCGCAGCAATGCGCACCAGTTTGCGGATTTGATCGATTTCTCCCGCACCCAGCAAGCGTCCGACCATGGGAGGCATGGACATGGTGAGTGCCAGTACGACCACGATGGAGAAAAATTCCAGCCGGGTGCCCAGGCCCCAGGCGGCTACTGCGGATGAGCCGAAGCCAGCGACCAGGGCTGTGGCGAGTATGGCGGCCAGTGGCGGCATGAGTTGGCTGACCATGGCGGGAGCCATGATGCCACCCAGCTGTTTCGCTGCTTTGAGTAATTGCAGTTGGAGCAGGTCGAACCTTAGCCACTGGCGTTTCAGTAGTATTGGGTACATAACGAGGCCGCCAATACTGAAGGCGGTGATGGTGGCCCAAGCGGCACCGGGCAGGCCCCAGCCGAATACGAAAATGTAGAGGGCATCCAATGCGATGTTGAGCAAACTGCTGACGATCATCATGTAACCAGGCAATCGGGTATCGCCGTTGGCCCGGCTAATGGAGTAGCTGAAGTAGACCATGGCTCCGACCCAGGCGGAGGTGAGCCAGGGTGCCCAGTATTCACGGATGACTGGGCGTAGCGCCGGCTCGGCGCCAAGTAAATCGAGTATTACGCTTTGCAGTAACCACACGGAGATGCATAAGGTTAGTGCGAGGCCGGCTCCGACGGCGATGACGAGGCCGCCAAGGCGTTGTGCTCGCTGGTCGTCACCCTGGCCTAAGGTTCGGGAGATGATGGCGGTGGTGGCGATGCCGAGGCCGACGTACATGCCGCTGACGAGTTGCTGCATGGGTACGGTGAAGCCCAGTGCCGCGAGTGGGTCGCGGCCAAGTTGGCCGACGAAGGCGCTGTCGGTGAGTTGGAATGTCATCAGTGAGAGGACGCCGAACAGCATGGGCCAGGTCATGTGGTAGAGCTGGCGGCCTAGGGAGGCGTTTTGCAGGGCTTGTTGCACGTTGGTTTTGGGGCCTTCGGTTGGGTGTTTGGCGCAGATTCTAACAGGTCATGGGTTTGGTGCATCTGCTCCGCCATCCATAGCTGCGCACATTTTTGGAAGGCCCTCCCCGCACGACTGCTTCGGCACCGGAGATGTTTTCTCCAGTGCACGAACAGTGCGTATAGCTGCCAGCTGGTTAGAGCACTTTCAATGCAGCTTCGTAATCTGGCTCGTTTTTGATTTCACTGACCAGTTCGCTGTGGATAACTTTGTCGTTTTCGTCCAGAACCACAACCGCACGAGCACACAGGCCGGCTAGGGGGCCGTTTTGGATGCCTACGCCGTAGTCTTGCTGAAAGCTGTAGTTACGGAAAGTTGAGAGGGTTTCAACGTTGTTCAGACCTTCTGCACCGCAGAAGCGGGATGCTGCGAAAGGCAGGTCGGCGGAGACGACCAGTACGACGGTGTTGTCCAGGTTGCCGGCTTTTTCGTTGAATTTACGGGTGCTGGCAGCACATACGCCGGTGTCGATGCTGGGGATGATGTTCAGGATTTTACGCTTGCCTGCCCAGTTGTCGAGTTTGACTTCTTCCAGACCGCTGCTGGTCAGGGTGAAGGGGGCGGCGTTGTCGCCGGCATTTGGGAAGGTGCCGCTGAGTTCGATCGGGTTTCCGTCCAAAGTTACGTTGGTTGGCATGTTTTGCTCCCATTGTTGGTTTTGAGTTCGTGTACTTACCCTGTTTAGCTTAAATCGGATGAGTTTTCATCTTTGTTATTCGTTGGACTGGATATAAATAGTCTGAGGGGCTTGATCAGGGTAACGCTGAACAAGGAACAAGTAGGCGAACAAAGCCAGTGCCGCGCAGGCGGTGATGATGGTCGCCATGACTAAGGGGGTGCCATCGTGTAGGTGGCCGACTAAGGCGCCTGCAGTGGCTGCGGCGGCCATTTGGGTGAAGCCGAGCAAGGCCGAGGCGGAGCCGGCCATTTTCGGGAAGTTGGCCAGTGCCCCGGCCATGCTTTGAGGCAGGATCATACCCAGTGCGGCCATGATGGCGGCTTGCGGCATTACCACGGCCCATGGGCTTTGGACTTGGCTGTAGGCCAGTGCCGTCATGATCGCTCCGGAGGTGAGGCCGCCCAGCAGACCAAAGCGCAGGATTTGATCGGGCTCGTACCGGTTCGCTAAACGAATCGAGGTGATGTTGCCGAGCAAGTAGCCTGCGGCCGGCACGGCGTTGTAGAAGCCGAAATGCTCGGGGGGCACGCCAAGTACCTCAATTAACACGAAGGCAGAACCCGACAGGTAAGCGAACAAGCCGCCGTAGACGGCAGCGCTGGTGAGTGCATAGCCGATGAAGGTTGGGTCGGTGCTTACTAACCGGTAGTTGCGCAATAGGCTGCACAGGCGGAATGGCTGGCGGTTTTCTGGTCGCAGAGGTTCCGGGATGCCGAAGGCGATGACGGCAACCATGATCAGGGCATAGGCGGCCATGACGATGAAGATCCAGTGCCAATCAAAGATCGCGACGATGAAACCGCCTAATGTGGGCGCTATGGCTGGTGCCAGGGCCATCATGCCGGCGAGCATGGCGAGGATTTTGGCGGCTTCTCGGGGGGTATAAACATCTCTGACAATAGCTCGGGCAAGTACTGGCCCAGCGGAGCCGCCCAAGGCTTGCAGAAATCGGAACAATTGCAGCGTTTCGATATTTGTGGCCAGTGCACAGCCGATGCTCGCCAGAGCGAACAAAAGCATACCGCCTATCATGATGGGTTTGCGCCCGAAGCGGTCCGCCAATGGCCCGCAGATTAATTGCGCGAAGGCAAAGCCCGCGATGTAAATGCTCAGTGTTAACTGAACTTGTGCGGTGTTCGCACCAAAATCGCTGCCGATTTGCGGAAATGCAGGCAAATACATGTCGATTGCCATGGGCGCGAGGGCAACGGCTGCCGCCAATAATACAGTTGTCCAGATACTTGTCAGTGCGAGCATTGCGATTTTGACGCCATGTTGAGGGTTGCGAGGCGAGTGTGGGGGTGTCCTTCCAAAAATGTGCGCAGCCATGGATGGCGGAGCAGAAGCGTCACAGGGATGTGCCGAAGGAGCGGTTTTTGGAAGGACACCCCCACACTTGCCGTCTGCTGAGGAGATGAAGTCTAGGGGGCGAAGGCAGAAAAAATAACGGTCAGATTTTCATTTAATATATGAATGAAATCGATTGATTAGTCGTTCAAACCATTCATGGTCGCCGCGACTGAGTTCACCTGGTTGCGAAGCCAGCGGTGGGCGGGGTCGGTTTGGTGTCGACGGTGCCAAAGCATCAGCAGGGTGAAGGGGTTGTATTCAAACGGCAGCGGCACGTGGGCGAAATCACGCATCAGCTGGGTGCTCATTCGCTCGGGCGCCGAAGCGAGCATGCTGGTGCCTCGCAACAGTTCGGGCAAGCCCGAGAAATTAGACACCGTCACCGTGTTCTTGCGCTGAACGCCCCGGGTATCCAGAGTGCTGTCCAGAGCGGGTCTTTCGCCGCTGGAAAACAGCACGGTGATGTGGTCCGCCTTCATGTAATCGTCCATGCCCACGGGTGCTTCGCGCATGCTCGGGTCGAAGAACACCACAATGCGATCGGCCATCAAGCCTCGCTGCATGATGTCGGTGGCCTCCGGGGCGTGGGGGCTGATCACCAGATCGCAGGCTTCTTTTCGGAGCATATCGGGGTTGGGAATGCCTGAAGGAATCACCTGTAAATGAATGCCCGGTGCCTGCTCTCGCAGGATTTTCACCAAGCCTGGTAGCAGCAGGTCCCGCTGGTAATCGTTAGCGGCAATGGTAAAGGTGAACTCGGCGGTGGCCGGGTCAAACGGGGGGCCTGAGGGCAGGGTGCGAAGGTCGTCCAGCAGGTGGCGAATGTGAGGGCCGGTGCGCAGCGCGTATTCGGTCGGCACGATGCCTCGCCCTGATTTTACAAATAGTGGGTCACCGAAAGCCAAACGCAGGCGGTCCAAGGTGTGGCTGACCGCAGATTGGCTAACGCCCAGGCGAACGGCCGCGCGGGATACGCTGCTTTCGTCCAACACGGCAATAAACGTGGCCAGCGATCGAAGATCGAGATTTAATATATCAACGGATTTCATCGATTGGAGTTTAGGGCAGGGTGCCCGGATTGTCACGGCGCACCCTTATACCAAACTCCGCGAGAGGCTCAGTTCGAGCGAGCGGCCAGCCATTCCGCCAATTCCAGCCAGCTAGCTTTTGGCGCTTTGCTGCCAGCCAGAATGCCCATGTGCCCACCGGGCGCTACCCGGAAAGTTTTATCCACAGAGCTAACGTGGTCCATGATGCGCTTGGCGGCGCCAGGTGTTGCCAGGGTATCGGTTTCCCCTGCGATGGCCAGTAGATTGGCGTTCACGTTCGCTAAGCGCGCAAAGTCGTCGCCGATCTGGATTTGCCCTTTCGCCAGTTGGTTGTCAATCCAGACGCGAACCAGAGTGTCCTGAATAACGCCGCCAGGGTAGGCAACCATTTTGTCGAGGAATGCCGAGGTCGTGGCGTGGTTGGTGACGAACTCCCGGTCTCCCAAGCGCACCAGCAACTCCCAATAGCCCATGGCGCTGCCAATCGGATTGGTCAGTTTGAAACCAAGGGTGTTGGCCCAGCCCGGGGTGTGGAACCAGTGCGGTTTTACTTTATGGATGTGGAAACCGGTGCGTCGGTATACCGCCCCGGAAATGTCGGCCAGCCGCTGGTACATCATGCCGAGAATGCCAGACGCGTGGCTGTCGATGGGCAGGCCGACAACGATGGCGTTGCGAATGTGCTGGTCCTGGCTGAGTGCCGAATAAAACATGGTGAACATGCCGCCCATGCTCCAACCGTGCAGCGATAATTCTTGCTCGCCACTGTGTTCGCGCACGCGGTTCAGGTATTCGGGCAGAAATTCGGCAACATAGGTGTGCAAGTTGTAGTGGGTATGTTCCCGTTGTGGGATGCCCCAATCGATTAAATACACCTCAAAGCCCTTGGCACGAAGAAAGCGCATCAGACTGCGGGTCGGGAACAAGTCGTAGATCAGCATGTTCACCGCCAAGGGTGGAATGATCACGATCGGGGTTTTGTGTGTTGAGGGCTCGACCGGGATCGTCATGCCGTCTATTTCAATGGAATCCTCTTCCAGAGGCGGATAGTAACGTAGGCTGACGAGCCCATTGGTGTGCAGGGTTTCGAACGGCGTTTGTCCAGCCTGTACCAAACTGGTGGCTTTAAAAACGCGATCGAAGGCGTTGCTAGCGTAGTGCAGGCCTTTGTGGGATAAACCGGAGGCTGTGTTGAGAGCTAGCTTTAGTGGCTTCAGCATAGGTGTTTCCGTGGAGCTTCAGAGTCAGAATGCGTTAAGCGTAAGGCTGAATAAATATTCAGTCCATGGCGAAATTGTCATTTGGTGCCGGCGAAAGGGTCACGTTTGGCCACTGCCCAAGGCCCCTGCGGATTGCTATGATGGCGCATCTTTTGGCGACAATAATCAAAACAGGACCACCATGCTCAGTTTTCTGCCTGCTCCTCTTATCGGTGTCATCAACTCCATTCTTTTGGCCATCAATACGGTGTTTTGGTGCGTGCTGTTGTATATCCCGGCACTGCTAAAACTGGTGATTCCCCATAAAGGCTTCCGGGTGCTTTGCACCAAGCTGATTATCTGGATCTCGGAATCCTGGGTGGCTTGCAATACCGGGTGGATGAAACTGACTCAAAGTACCAAGTGGCAAGTGAGTGGTGCGGATAATCTGAAGCGGGAAAGCTGGTATCTGGTACTCAGTAACCATCAGAGCTGGGTCGACATTTTGGCCATGCAGCGCGTGTTTAACCGTCGGGCACCGTTTCTAAAGTTTTTCCTGAAACAGCAACTAATCTGGGTACCGGTGATTGGCCTCGCTTGGTGGGGGCTCGATTTCCCGTTTATGAAGCGGTACACCCGGGAATACCTGATCAAGCATCCGGAAAAGCGTGGTGAGGATTTGAAGGCCACTCGTAAGGCTTGCGAGAAATTTCGATATACCCCGGTCAGCGTGATGAACTTTTTGGAAGGCACTCGCTTTACCAAGGCCAAACACGATAAACAGAATTCACCGTATCAGCATTTGTTAGTGCCTAAAGCGGGCGGTGCTGCGTTTGTGCTGGATGCGATGGGTGATTCCATCGAAACGCTGGTGGATGTCACCATCGCTTATCCGAAAGGCGCGCCAAGCTTTTGGAATTTCCTGTGCGGCAAGGTGCCTGAGATCCAGATGGATATTCGAACCCAAAATATCCCCGGACATCTGAACGGACGGGATTACAGCAACGATGCTGAGCACCGTCAGAACATGAAGACGTGGTTGGGTGAGATCTGGCAGGCGAAAGATGAGCGGTTGACGAAGATGCTGTCCAACCGCTCCAAAGGCGATAATTATTGAGAATAGGCCAGAAGTGTGGCGAACTCGGGATAGATCTGGCTGGTCGCCGTCATGACGTCGTTGAAATTGGGGTCCGAGCCATGCTCCGCTTTAAGGTAACGAGCCATATCGGCAAGTGAGCGAAAGCTCATGTCGGATGTCGATCTGACATACTCCCAGCCGCCAATGCTATCGATGGCAGTGCTCCGCCCTGCTTCCTTGCCGACTTTTGAACCAATCATGCCGCCGAGGAAACTGCCAAAGGGAACAGACTCCAGCACTTTGTTGGCGGCATAAGCGCCAGCCACTGCTCCCACGGCACTGCCTGTTGTCGCACCAATGTTGGCATTTATCGCTTTGTTGACCCATTCAGCGGTGACACCATCGCTGGTATAAGGACTCATGAACTGGCCAGTGTTGTTTCGGATGACCAATTCTTTTTGTGCTTCAGCTGCCGCTTTCCGTTTCATCTTGGCATTATGCTGTTTCAAAGCGAGGTAGCTTTTCCCCGTTCCTAGTGCTCGCGTGAGCGCGACGTCCTTGGGTGAATCTCTGCCAGAGCGCAGAATCGTCAGCGAAACGTCTGAGCCGGGAGTGCCGCGAATCAGCCAAATCATTTCAGCTAGCGACAGGTCGTTCACCGGGTAAACTGGTTCGTTTGGAGAGGGCTGAATGGAAAGGATCTGGTCACCCTCTGATATTGCGCCGCTGGTGAGGGCTGGGCCATCCGGTGCGAGCCATGTGACTATGGTCCCGTCCTCTGTTTTCTTAAGAGAGGCACCGATCACTCCGTCGCCGGGTTTATCGGCTTCGGCGATCGGATGGCTGCTGACATCGGAGTGTCTAAAACCACGCCCTTCGTCTTGACACCACCAAGTGTAATTGAACGATTCGGGGACATGGGTTACCGCAGTGTTTTTGGGATAAATCCGAATTTCGTCGCCCATAGAGCCATATCGTATACACAGGGTGAGCCCCGCTTCTAAGCGCTGGTATGCGTTCATCTGCGCGGGGTCCGAGGGCTTTTCAGGAGCGCTTGCACAACCACTCAAAGCAGCGGCTAACGGAAGCAGCCATAAAACCGGTTTTATTCGCAAAGTCATGCAGCCTTTCTTCCCTTTAAAAGAGTTTTAGCGAGTTACTTTTGCCAGCGTTTGAAGCGCGAGTTCCTCGCCTATTTCATTCAGGGTTACGGTTTGCTCTATTTTCTGGAAGCCGTGATCGGTTGCTTTCCATTGGTAAGCCTTCTGTTTTTCAGGAGGGACACCGTTGGAACTGAGCATGACCTTAATGGCGCCGCTGCTAACATCGAGCACTTCAATTTCGAACGCGCGCGAGGTTAAACGGTTAAAGACCATCAACATATCGGCGTGTTCAGCGAGCGCGCGCATTTCAAGGCGGCGTTGATCTGGGGATAATCTAGAAAAATCACCAGTTTCCAACGCGTTATCAGTAATCCTCATGATCGCGTCGCGGTCGACGACGGTCACGCCGGCCTCCGTGAGCTGGCTGACCAAACCGCTCTGCAACTCAAAGGCAGGGCTGGCAGCTCCCCTGTTACGGTTTGAGCGGTATTCGGCTTGTGCCGCCGCCTGACTGGCGCCCTGCAAATTGACTTTGCCGTCGGGGATTTCACCTTTAAGAGTGCCGCGTGCCGATACGACGCTTCGGCTGTTACTACTCCAGTCACTTACTTGATCATCGAAAGCCCGGTTCCAGAACACGGCTACTCTTGGCATGTTGCTGCCATAGGAGGCTCTGAAACGCTTGAGGATGTCTTCTGCGCTTTCTTGCCGTTGAGGTGCGAGGCGTTCGTCTTGTAGATCACTCTCGGTCAGAGGTTTTTGGGCAGGCGCCATCATCGGCGCTGCCTCGTGGCTGGTGCTGGCTGAAACGCTCAGAGCGGGCGCCAGCAGTGGCACACAAAGTGCGATGACCAGGCGTTTCATTAGTTCAGCTCCCGTACTTCCACGCGGTATTGCAGGGGTTGCGTGGAGGTGGACAGTTCACGGTAAGTCGCAAGACTGTTCGCCGAAACGGTAAGGC
This sequence comes from Marinobacter sp. AL4B, assembly GCF_019916045.1. Lineage (NCBI taxonomy): Bacteria > Pseudomonadati > Pseudomonadota > Gammaproteobacteria > Pseudomonadales > Marinobacteraceae > Marinobacter > Marinobacter sp. AL4B. The sequence continues at coordinate 755,640 of NZ_JAILWZ010000013.1, read as the reverse complement.
GTTGCCAAGTGGGTTTAACGTCAGCGGGTACACCGTCTTGATCGAAAAATTGCGTGCGTGCCTCGACCTGATAGTCATAGTCGGTGTGGTTACGAAGCACGGCATAAACCTCGGTGGTGCCTGTGGCTGTTGCCCGCTGGCCGTGCTGTGCCACGGTCAGCCGGTAGCGTTCACCATCGCCAAATATACCGCCATCCCATGTACGGCTCAGGTTGTAGTCGCTAAACACCACGGAATTCATGGTAATCGGTGCGGTGCGTTCGGTGAGTCGGGTGCTGTCCGAAGGCAAGTTGGTGCAACCCGCCAGTAAGCCCAATCCCATGACGGCGGCGGTGAATGTCTTAACGATAGAGTTCATTGTATTGCTCCTTGGCTTGGTCGGCGCGAGGTGGCAAAAGCCAAACCTGCACCGCGACCATCAAACGTGAACGCTGTTGAGTCCTTGAGTCCCGGGATTTGGTGCCCGTGCTTATCAAGAAAACGGACAGTAACGGACTGTCCTTCGGTTGCGGTGACAGGCAGTACGTGCACGGTATCGGGCAACCCGGCCCAGTAACGTATGTCCGCCCGGGTGTTGGCTGAGGCTGAGAGGCCGTCAGCCGCTACGCTGATCAGACTCACCGCGGCGAAACCGGCGCCGATTACCCCACCGGCAGCGGCACCAGCGCCAGCCAGCATGCTGTCCTGGCTGATCGTGCTGAGTGCGGAGCCAACAGCCCGGGTGTTTTCCTTAAATTGAATTTGGCCTTCAACAATTCGGTCAATGGCTCGGCCACCTCGGGTTGAAGCCTGGAAGAAAATATCTTCCATAGGGTATACGGCAGACCATTGTTCGCCATCGCGAACCTCCGCGCCAACATCCCTGAAATTTTTACCTCGGCGGTACACCAGCTGATAATGACCGACGCCATCGCCGAGTTTTCGAGGGGAGTGGCCGGTTTCAACAATCAGTAAGGCATTGTCGGTGGCGTTCGGGATTGGGGCATCGGGGCGGTACAGTTTGAGCTCTTCGAAATGTTGTTGGGCCAGTTGCTCGCTACCCATCTGCAGTGCTGACCAGCCCGCTAAGTACAGTAACAGAGCGAAATCGGCGCTGTTTTGTTTCTCTTCGGCGAAAGCATCTTGCAGCAGGCCAGCCAAAAAGCTTGCCCGGGCGTTGCCGTAGTCGCCTTCCTCCAGATAAATTAGGCCAAGATAAAAGTACACCATGGCCCGTTCATAAGGTTCGCCTTTAAAGTCCTTCTCGGCTTCTTCGTACCAGATACTTCGTGCTCTTCTGGCGGAATCGGTGTCGGCGTAAACGTTCTCGATTTCGAGTCGAGCTTGAGTGAGGGTGTTCTTAGCCTCGCTTTTGTAGCCAGCCCGGTAAGCTTTGACACCGACTTCCATCAGGTTCAGTACTTTATTGCGTGGGCCTTCTTCGAACAGGTTTTGAAAATCTGCACGTAACGGCGCCGGCTTACTGGTAATCAGTGCTTGTTCCGCAGGAGCGAGTGCGGCGCGGTCGTACACCTTGGGGCCGCTTGCGCAGCCGACCAACGTACCTGCAATGGCCATGGCCAGTGCAGGCTTCAAGAAACGATTATCGATAGACCACATTGTCACGAGCTGCCTTTCTCATTTCATAGAGACCACTCCACACGATGGTGCCAAGCTCAAGATCAACCATTTCAAAGCTAATTTGACTGTAACGGGACTGGGTACCGGTGTTGCGGTCGATGGCGTCCAGTGACGAAATCCGGCCACCCAGACGGAAATCTGCGCCGGCTTGTGCGGCAGTCTTGCGAATGGTTCCCCCATCTACAGTGCCGTCACGTTTCAGGTCCCGTTCTTTCTGAACCATGTCTGAGAAATGGCGACCAACGAAGATCATGCGGCCGTTGGCAGCGCGGTTTAGTTCGATGCGCAGACGATCGGTGAGCATGTTGGTATTTACGACCGACGTGCTTTCGTTTTTGATGTACTCGTTGTCGATGATTATGCGTGGCGGTGTTGAACGACCGGTCAGCAGAGGGTTAGCCAGCATGTCGCGCATCATTTTGTCAGTTACGGCGACCACGTCCTGACTCTCGATGCCTACGCCTCCCACACTGCCCGTGGTGGACACATCTTCGTAAACGCTCGGCTTGCCTTTAGCGTTGTCGATATTACTCGCACAACCCGATAGAACAAGGCTGGCGGTTGCCAGAGCGCAGACCGTTTTCAACGTAGTTTTCCTAAACATTTCGTTCTCCATTAGGGGGTTAGCGGACTTGCGCGAGGACTTCGGCCAGTTCGGGGTAAATTTGTCGCGTGGCGTTCATGGCATCGGTGAAATTTTCCGTCGTGCCATATTTGGCTTTCAAATATCGCGCCATGGAAGCGATGTCATCAAAGCTGCGGTCGGAGCCGGCGCGAATAGCTTCCCAGCCGCCTGACGCGCTGATAGCGGTCTCCCGGCCGACACTTTTGCCGATCTCCGCACCAACAGCGCCGCCCAAAAAGCTCCCGACAAACGGAATCTGCTCAAGCGCTTTCTCGCCCAGATAGGCACCGGCTACGGCGCCGACGCCGGTGCCCGCGGTGGCGCCAATGTTGGCGTTGATGGCGGAGTTGACCCACTCAGCAAGCACATCGTCACTGGTGTACGGGCTCATGTATTGGCCCTGGTTATCATGGCGCACCAACTGTTCAAGCAGTTCGTCTTCGGTCGGGATACGAATGTTCCCGTCGGCATCGCGCAACTTGCCGCTTCGGGCGGCCATTAGCAGTTGCGGGTCTGGAGCTTTGTTGGTCATGCGGTCCACTAAGCCTGAGGGCAGGCCACCGGCTTTGAGTATTTCGCGATGATTGTCTGTCAGGCCGTTGTAATAACCGGAGGGGAATTCCTGAATATCGGTGGTCTGGCCGTTTACCACAACGGGTATTGCGTATTCGCCCTCTGGATAGGCATTCAGCACCTGGACCAACAATTCGTCGGCCGCGACACCTTGATTCAGCTCGGCCTGGAGGTCAAAACCGTTTAAGCCTTGAGGGCCTATGAGCCAAGCTTGGTCTGATTCCGGGAGAACTTGGATATAACCCGGCATAGAAACGTGTTCCGCGTGGTAGGCCAGCGCATCCTCTTTCGGAGCGAGCTCGGCGAGACGTATGAGTGCCGATGGACGGTATACCGAGTTTTGCCCCGGTCCTAACAGATATTCCGCGAGTTCCGTTCGTGTTTGAGGATCGGTGAGCTCGAATTCCTCGCGTTGCTGATCAATTGCCGTCAGTACCTGACTTTTATGAAAGTCGTATAAATAATCTCGGGCAATTTGTTGTTGTATCTCCGGGCCCGAATCTAAGGAACCGAAGAATAAAGCGGTCGGGAAATAGAGTGTGAAATATGTATCGATGGTGTATTCGATTTCACTCTTTACCAACGGTTCACCTTGCCAGCTGAGTTCGTAGCTATCGGTGTAGATGTGTTCGTCGTGGGCGGGCACGAGGGTCAGAGTGACTGCGTACAGTAGAACGCTAAGCCAGTTGGTGTCTTGATCGGTTTTTTCAGTTTGACGGGTAACGGTAAGTTCAGGTGCTAAACCGTCGGCCGGGATTAACCAATTGGGTTGATCGTCGCCCACAAGACGAAAGGGGACCAGGGCGGTTCCATGGGCTGATGGAGCGGTAACCTGAACGCTGTCGGGGCTGAAATTGAAGGTCTGACAACCGGAGAGCAGAACGATTATGCTCAAGCCGATAAGTGCCCTGCCGGCACGCTGAAGGAAAGTACGTGGTGCCTTGGGCGAGGTATGAACGGGGCGAGACGTCATCCTTGAGATCCTATGAAAGAAGTGAAGGCCAAAAGGGAAGGCCAAGCATTATCAATAGGATGATTTTATAACCAACTTTTAATAAAGGTGTTAGGCAGGAAGTGCCAGTGTGGCTGGCGTTGAAGCGATCAGTGCGGGACGAGCCGCGAAAAAGATGAGTAAGTCATTAAAAGTAAGCCCCTTTTTCTAAAGAGGCTTACCGTGTGTAGATATATATATTTATGTAACGGATCGTAAATATGCCCTGATTGTGGTCATGTAGACGATTTGGCGATTGGGACTTCGACAGCACTCTTCAGTTTAAAGTTGATCTGTCGCCGCTCTTCGTCCACACCGACAAAGCTGACGGTTACTCGCTGATCGATCTGAAAAATACGACCGTTTTTATTGTGCACCAGTCGCATCGTAATCGGATCGAAACCAAACTTGCCGTCCAGATCCCGGCAGCTGACGAAGCCTTCCAACCCATTACAGTCCAGACGGACGAAGAAGCCAGCCGGTACCGTGCGGCTGATGGTGCCTTCCATCGGTTCGTCCGTGAGTGTCTTGGCGAAGTCGGCCTTCAGCCAGGTTTCCAGTGAGTTAGCGGCTTGGCGCGCCTTGAACTGAGTCGCTTGCAGCGATTCCAGCTGGTTTTTGTCCAACGGGGTGATGGGCGCACCCCAAAGCGCAGCTTTGATCAGTCGGTGGACGTAGTAATCCGAGAACTTGCGCAGCGGCGAGGTGAAGGTGGTATAAGCCGCCAGCCCCATGCCTTGGTGCGGTGCAGGCTCTGCGCTCAGTTCCGCCCGCGCCAACTGCCGTGACAGGATGGATTTCACCGGAACTTCTGCGTCCAGTTGCTCGCATTGTTTCATCAATGCTTTGAAGCCCTCTGCACTAATGGCGTCGATATCGGACAGATGCGGAGCATAACCTTCCAACAGTTTACGGATGTTGTCCGCACGGTCGTCGCGCAAGCCGGGATGCTGGATGAATAAACCCTTGCCTTGCTGGCTCAGGAAGTCGGCGGCACAACGGTTGGCGGCCACCATGCATTCTTCCACCAAGCGGTGAGCTTCGTTCTGCACGGACGGTTCAATCAGTCGAATACGGCGGTTTTCATCCAGTCGCAGGCGGAATTCCGGTCGGTCGGTGCTGAGCAGTGCGTGTTCAGAACGCCACTTACGTAGCGCTGTGGCGACTTGGTGCAACTGATCCAGACTGTTGCTGACATCGTCAGGCAGAGCGTTGATTTCTTCGTCTTCTCGGCCTTCGATCAGGTGAGACACCAGTTCGTAACTCAGCTTACCCTTTGAGCGGATGACTGCTTGATGGAAGCTGTAATCACCCAGGCTGCCATCGTTATTTACTTGCAGGTCGCACACCAGAACCAGTCGCGGTACATCGGGCATCAGTGAACACAAGCGAGTGCTGATGCTGTCCGGCAGCATGGGCAGTGGCTCACCGGGGAAGTAAATGGCCGTGGCCCGATTATAAGCCTCTTGTTCGGCCGGGCTGGTTGGCTCGATCAAAGCGGTAGGGTCCGCAATGGCGATCGACAATATCCAGCCGGTGGCATTTGGCGTTGCCTTCAGGGCATCGTCCATATCCTGTGTGCCCGGGCTGTCGATCGTGACGTAGGGCTCGGCGGTGCGATCTTCGCGGTCATTGGCAGCGGCAGTGATACTCTCTTCTGTCAGCTTGTCAGCCTGTTGCTGCACATTCTCGGGCCATGAGTCAGCGAGATCGAAGCTGGCAAGGGTAAAGGCTCGTTCAATGCCCGGTTCGCCGGCTTTACCGATAATCCGCAAAATCTTGGCCTGTCCTTTGCCATCCTTGATCGGGTGACGGTGGATTTGGCAATACACGAAATCGTCGGGTTCGGCGCCCATGCGTTCTTTTGGCGGAATGAAGATCCAGCGATTGATGCCGGGGGTTTCCGGAGCCACGAAGTGGCCTTTGCCTTTGACCAGATAACGACCCACAAAGGTGGTCAGGTTGGTTTCCAACAGCTCGTCGATGACGCCCTGCGTTTTACCCTTGTCGGCTTCCTGTTCAACAACGTTGACCCGATCACCCGGCAGTACTTTCTGCATTTCCTCGGGGGGCAGGAACACATCCCGGCCTTCATCAAGGGCGACGAACCCGAATCGCCCGTTGGTGGACTTAACGGTTCCGGGGAAGACCACCTTGTTTTCTTTGATATCGGTTTTCAGCTGGCGCAACTGATTGAGAGCGTCGGCATTGAGCATGAAGAAGTAACCTGGGCTTAAAATGGATGATGCTGCGAAGTATAACGGTTCTGCCAGTGTGAGTCAGATTTGTCGGGAGGTCAGAACGTGTTCGCGAGCACCGATCTGGATGAAGACCCGGTTTCTACCTTCATTTTTGGCAATATAAAGAGCATTGTCTGCATTGCGAAGGATGGTCTCCATACTATCGTTTGGTTGGCAGAGATAGCCACCCACGCTCGCTGTAACCGGGATGCCGGTGTTAATACTCTCCTGTTCAATACAGGCTCGTATGCGGTGGCAAATATGTTCCAGAACCTCTTCATCGCAGGGCGATAGCACGACGACAAATTCGTCTCCGCCCCAGCGGCCGAGATGATCATAAGGGCGTACCGAGGTTTCAAGCCAGCGAGCAACATTCTGAAGAACCTCGTCCCCAGTTTGATGGCCTTTGGTGTCATTGATGACCTTGAAGTGGTCGATGTCCAGCCAGATGAGACCCAAGCCTGTGTCTTCACGCCGGGATTGGTGGGCAGAGGAGTTGATGGCTTCGTCCAGGCCGCGGCGGTTTTTGAGCCCCGTGAGTGCATCGATGCGTGCGAGTTTGTACAGCTCCTCTGTACGTTGGGTGACTTTGCTCTCGAGATCATGGGTAGTGTCCCGCAGGGCAGTCGTCATTTTTTCGAAGTGATCGACCAGTCGACCAATTTCGTTATCCGGTTTAGACAGATACGGCAGATCAAAGCGGCCATCTCTTAGGCGTTGAACACCTTGTTCCAAACTCATTACTGGCTTCAGAATTCGTGATTGAATAATTTGGTGAAAGACTAACAGGGTGATCAGCAAGCTGGCTAAAAAAACAGCAATAAGCGGCCACAGGAAGCTGGGTGGAATGAGTGCATTTAAATCAAGAAGGGTAATCTCGAACCAGCCTATGGCGGGTAGCAATGCAACGCCCGCTAGGTGTTTTTTTCCATCAATTGTGACGAAGCCGCTCTCAATCGGATTGTGTTCATGCGTGCGTTTTTTGAGCATCTGTAGCATGCCCAGAATCTTTTGCTTGTCTTGGGAGGCTTCAAACAGCAAATCGATGGTGTTTTTTTGGCCTTCGGGTTTGACGATACTGGCAAAGTCGATGTAGTTACGGTCTCGGTAGAGCTGAATCGCGCCGTTGTAATCTACAAACAGCGTGGTGATGCCCTCTTGGTTCAGATCGACAATGTTTTCCAGAAAGTTGTCTAGATTCAGACCGGTACCGACCATGCCGAGTATGTTGCTGTTTTCATCGCGCATCAGCACGTCGATCCAGAGCATGGTGACCCCCAGTTCTTGGTCTGGGTTGATATTGATGTGAAAATCTCGCCCCTCTTCAATCAGCTGATAAAACCAGGAGTCGTCGGGTTTATTGGGATCGAGCACGTAACGAAATGGGTTATCCGCATATTCGTTTTCTGCATTGTTGAAGTAATAGTGGTTATTGTTTCTGAGAGCAGCAAAGTAGCTTTTACCCCGGAAGTTGCTTCGGAAACTTTCCAATTGTTTGAGCGCTATTTTTTTTGCTTGGTCGTTTTCGGGATTATTTGCCCAATCGAGAATGGCTGAGGATTGTGCCATTTGTCGGGCAAGCCCGATCTCCCGCTCCAAAGATTGGAGAAGACGTGCGCTGTCGTACCGAACCTGGATTTCTGCGACCTGCTTACCCCAGCGCTCGACAATGCTTGAAGACAAGTGTTGATAGGCGAGCCAAGATGCCGTTGCCGCAATTAAGATCAGCAGCGTTACGATGCCTAGAAACCGAGTTTTGAGGCTCAAAACTTATCCTTGTTATTGGTCTGTCTGCGGTAAGACTCAATAATAGAACACTAGGCCGGTTGAGTGGAGAAAAAATAGGCAGTTTGTGCCGAGGCTTTCGCGCCTCGGCATCGTATTGACAGGGTCAATGGTACTCAGAAAAAACTCGGGTTTGGCCCTGCTCGTTGAACAAAATCACTTTGTAGTGATCTTTTCGATCGCCCATTTCCATCCCCGGAGAGCCCACTGGCATTCCCGGTACGCTCAGCCCGGTGGCTTTGGGGGCTTCGCTGAGCAAGCGTTTTATATCGCCGGCCGGTACATGGCCTTCAATCACGTAGTCATTGACGATTGCTGTGTGACAGCTGCCCAGACCGGGGATCAAGCCGACTTCAGCTTTGATTCGGCCCATGTTGTTGCTGTTGGTGGCGGTCACGTCAAAACCGTTTTCCTCGAGATGGTCGATCCAATCGACACAGCAGCTGCAGGTGGGTGATTTGTAAACGTGAATACTGGGCGCTGCACCACCGGCAAGGGCTGCAGTTGAGAATCCGAGAATCGCCGTAAAACCAAAGGCCAAAGTGGGTTTTTTCATAGTATTACCTCAGTGCTGATGTGGGCTATCAGTAGAATCTTTGCCTGAACCAGAAAGCCAGAACCACCACACAATGGCGACCATCAGTGCGATACCGCCAGTATTGACCAGAAATGTCGTCATTAGTTCGGCTCCTTGTGCTGAACGGGTTGCTGAGTGGTTTTGAATAAACGCAGACGGTTGGCGTTGGATACAACGGTCACGGATGACAACGACATGGCCGCGCCGGCCAGAATCGGGCTCATCAGAAGGCCCCAGATCGGATACAGCAAACCGGCTGCGACAGGAATGCCCAAGGTGTTATAGACAAAGGCGCCGAACAGGTTCTGCCGGATGTTGGTGACCGTCGCTTGAGAAATCTCGATGGCATCCGGAACGCCGTGTAGCGAACCCCGCATCAAAGTAATCGAGGCGCTTTCGATAGCTACATCGGTGCCGGTGCCAATGGCAAAGCCGACATCCGAAGCGGCCAAAGCCGGTGCGTCGTTGATGCCGTCACCGACCATGGCTACGGTATAGCCTTGTTTGCGCATTTCATTCACCACGTCGGCTTTGTCTTCCGGCAGCACTTCAGCGCGGAAATCGTCAATGCCGGCGGCATCTGAGATAGCCCGGGCAGTGGCTTCGATATCACCGGTCACCATCATGACTTTAATGTCAGAGTCGTGCAGGCGCTCAATAGCTGCCTTGGAATCGGGCTTGATGGCATCAGCAACACCGATCACACCTAGCACGTCATTGCCAAGCGCCAGATACAGCGGCGTACCGGCTTCGTCGGTAATGCCTTTCGCGGCATCAGACAGGCTATCAACGGATAAGCCTTCGGCTTCCAGCCAGCGGCGGTTGCCCAAGCGAAGGGTTTGGCCGTTTGCGTGCCCAAGAACTCCTTTGCCATTGAGGGCTTCAAAGCCGGAAACCGCTTCGGGATAAATGCCGTCACCTTTGGCTTTAGCAACAATGGCTTCTGCCAAAGGGTGTTCCGAGTGCCGCTCCAGCCCTGCGGCCAGCGCCAGCAGTTTGTCTTTATCGTTGTCGAGCGCGTGGATTCGGGTCACCGCCGGATGGCCTTCGGTGATGGTGCCGGTTTTATCCAGAATCACCAGGTCAATCTTGCCGGCGGTTTGCAGTGCATCGCCTTGGCGAATCAGGACACCGTATTCCGCCGCTTTGCCAACCCCCACCATTACCGACATCGGCGTCGCCAGGCCAAGCGCACACGGGCAGGCGATGATCAGCACTGTAGTGGCCGCGACCATCATGTGCACCATCGCTGGCTCCGGCCCAACGTTGTACCAAACCAGTGCCGATGCCACCGCGATCAACATGACTGATGGCACGAACACCGCAGAAATCTTGTCAGCCAACCGACCGATCGCCGGTTTTGAGCCCTGGGCCTTCTTCACTAGCTTAATGATTTGTGCCAGCGCGGTCTCACTGCCCACCCGCGTGGCTTCATAAATAATGGACCCGTGGGTGTTCAAAGTTCCGGCGGACACTTCATCACCTTCGGCCTTGTTTACCGGCATGGGTTCGCCAGTGAGCATGCTCTCGTCGATGCGCGTTGTGCCCTCTGCAATCACGCCGTCCACCGGCAGTTTTTCCCCGGGGCGAACCCGAATACGATCGCCTTTTTGAACGTCTTCGACCGGAATGTCCTGCTCGTCGCCGTCCCGAATCACCCGAGCGGTTTTCGCCCGAAGATCCAACAGCCGCCGCACGGCTTCAGAGGTTTTGCCTTTGGCTCGTAGCTCCAGAGCCTGCCCGAGATTGATCAAACCAATGATCATCGCGGATGCTTCAAAATACACATGCCGCGCCATTTCGGGCAGCGCCTCTGGAATGCTCACTACCAACATGGAGTACAACCAGGCAGTGCCGGTGCCCAGCGCAATCAACGTATCCATGTTCGCGTTGTGATGCTTGAATGCCTTCCAGGCCCCGGTATAAAAATGGCTCCCGGTCGCAACCATCACGCCCAGCGTCAGGATGCCGAGATTAAGCCAGGTAATCTGGTTTTCACCCGATACCGTCATCGAGCCAAAACCCATTCCCCAAATCATCAAGCTGATACCTAAACCCAGGCTGATGGCCATCTTGACCAACAGGGCTTTGTACTGCTTTTTGTCTTCCTCTTGCTTGCGATCGTCGGCGGCGTCTTCGTCCTCGATCTCACTGGCTCCGTAACCCGCGCTCTCAATGGCTTGAATCAGACGTGCGGCGTCAGAAGCGCCCGTCGCGGTTGCGGTATTGTTAGCCAGATTCATGTGCGCTTGAGAAACGCCGGGCACGGACAACAGCGCCTTCTCAATGGTGTTCACGCAGGACGCACAGGTTGCGCCGGTCACCGCCAATAGCACTGGGTCTTCGCTGGAACCCTCGGCCGGTTTGGCCTGAACACCATCTTTCGATTCTGTTTGCGCCACCTGATCGGCCGTGTCCCCGGAGGCGTTGTTCCTCTTCGACGCGCAATAGCTCGACGATGGCTCCTCAGCCACTACCGGCTCTGCCGGGTACCCGGTATCGGTCACAATCTTTGCCGCTTCGGCTTTGTCGACGTTGTTGGGCAGGGCAACCGTTAGTGCCTCTAAATCGACCTCAACCAGATCGGCATCCCCGGTTAACGGTTCCAAGGCATTACGAATTTTCGTCACACAGCCCTGACACGAGGCTCCGGAAATACTCAGAGCGATACTCAAATTTGGTGCTTCGTTCATGACTCAATGCTCCTTATGTGAACAAGTAGCAGGATCGTCCCAATGCTCGATCAACTGACAAATCGTATGCCCGTCCGGCGTACCATCCGGCATCTCCTGCCAGGCCGACAACGCCGATGCCATCCGGGTGCGCAACTGCTGCAACTCGGCAATCTCCCGCTCCACCTCGGCCAATCGCTGCTCAAACACATCCCGAACTATCGGACATGGAGAATGGTGTTCGTCTGCCTGCTCCAAAATCTGCCGAATCTCCGGCAACGAAAAACCCAGCTGCCTAGCTTTCCGGGCAAACCGTAATCGCCGTAGATCCTCGGCATCGTAGTACTGATAATTGTTGTCCGGATTACGACTGGGCCGCAGCAAACCTTCCCGGGTATAAAACCGAACGGTATCCGGGGTGACACCGGCCGCGGTGGCGAGTTCTTTGACTTTCATAGGTGGCACCCAATGAATAATGACTAGCTGGATTCATCAGAATCCACGAATCAAGTCAGCGGAGTGCTGGTGCGGGGTAAGTGCTTCCGAAAATGTTCGGAGCCATAGATGGCGGAGACAAGCGTGCAAGGATGCACGAGCAGCGGTTTTCGGAAGCACTTACCCCGTGCCAGCACGGAAAACACGCTACTTGAAGGATAGACTAAAACCTATGACCCACTCACAGGTCAAAGGTTTTAGGAAGAAGAGTTCTTAGAACGCAGAAAAACACCACAGGACTTACATTGATCCGGCGCCATCAACTTGGCCTGCCAACCAATCTTCGTGCCGCAAGCAGGACAAGCCAACCGCAACTGCAACACAATGATAGGGATCACCAGTACCACCAGAAGCACCCCAAGACCGCCCCAGTCATCACCCGATGAAATCCCCAACTGACTGCTGAACACCAGCACCAGAATCAGCGCGAAAAATGCAAAAATGAAATAGTTGCGGTTCCAGCGCTCCCAGCGGCGCAGCTTCGCATCTTGCTCAGAAGACAAATACCTGGCAGACATAGACATCACACTCAAGAAAGACAGACCACAAAGTTTGCAGTGCCGGTGCTCTAATTACAATTCGGAAGTGGCCGGCTGACCGGTAAACAAGGAGTCTTCCCGGATCGCCTTCTCAAGCTCAGCACCAGGAACTGGACGGCTGATTAGATAACCCTGCACCAAGTTGCATCGATGGGCCTGGAGAAAATGCAGCTGTTCCTTTGTTTCCACTCCTTCTGCCACCACCTGAATACCCAGGTTGTGGGCCAGATTGATCACCGCTCGGGTAATCACCGCATCGTCATGGCGCTCCGTCACATTGGTAATGAACGAGCGGTCTATTTTCAGCAAATCCACCGGGAAATCCCGCAGATAGCCCAATGACGAATAACCCACACCGAAGTCATCAATCGCCAGACGCGTTCCCAATTGATGCAGTTGCGATAACTGACTACGATTTTGAGCAATGTTCTGAATGAAAATCTCTTCAGTCAATTCAAGTTCAAGCATGTGCGGGGCAATATTCTCCGCCGCCAGAGCATCTCGCACATGGTCAACCAAAGTGGCATCTTCCAGTTCTCGACCGGATAAATTCACGGCAATGCGCAAGTGTTCAAAGGGAGTTCCTTTCCAACGAGCCAATTGACGGCACGCAGCCAACACCACCCATCGGCCAATCTCGGTAATGCGGCCACTCTCTTCCGCCAACGGAATAAACTCGACCGGCGACAGCAGGCCTCGAGTCGGGTGCTGCCAACGAATGAGGGCCTCCACGTTATTGATCTCACCCGTGTCGAGATTCAACTGAGGTTGGTAATACAGAACAAATTCATCATTCGCCAAGGCCTCGCTGAGATCCTTATCGAGCTCCAGTCGCATCATCTCTTTCTCTTGCATACCTTCGGTATAGAACTGATAGGTATTGCGGCCCTGATCTTTGGCCCGGTAAAGAGCAATATCCGCGTTGCGAATCAGAGTGTCGGCGTCGTGACCGCTTTGGGGGTATACGGCAACGCCCATGGTGGCGGTGATCTGGTGAACTTGCTCCATGGCTTCGAAAGGTTCGGCAAAGCACTGTTTGATCTCGCCAAGCAGATGGATGACATCGTCAATGTCGTCCATCTGTTGTTGGCAGATCATAAACTCGTCACCCCCCGAGTAGGCCACAAGAATGGTTTCGTTGCTGAGACAATTCAGCCGTTCCGAAACCTTGATCAACAGCTCGTCACCAAATTGGTGACCCAGGGTGTCGTTGAGAACTTGAAAGCGGTCTAGGTCGATCATCACCAAAGCAACCTGGCGTAATTGACGATCAGCAATATTCAGAGTGTGTGACAGGTCTTGCATGAAGAAGCGACGGTTGGCCAGGCCGGTTAAAGTGTCCGTCGATTCCAAACGCTCTAGATCGACCTGGATCGCGACGCGTTTATCGACTTGACGCTCCAATTCCAGCCGCGTTCTGAGCAGTGAATGCGTACGTTTGAAGATCATCTGTCCCAACAGGGTGGTCAGACTGGCCAGCGCCCCCATTAGGATGACGCTAACAAAGGTGATACTTGGCCATTGGCTGCGTTGATTCTCGACCCAGTCCTTGGTGGGGCTAAGCGCAAGATACCAATCGAGCGAGGGGAGGTTGACGGGCACGGATTCGCGAAATACGGCGCTGATATCATTCGATTTGTTCAGGACGTAACTGGGTTCACCACGTTGCAGTATTTCGACTTGAAACTGATCGATTATGCGTGTCGTTAACAGTTGTTTGGCCAACACCTGCATTTTGAATACACCAGCTATAAAGCCGTTATTCCCCGAGCCTTCACCGACGGGGTGGTAGGTCACAATACCTTTAGGGCCTTGGCGGAGGTCGATAATACCCGAGATGTCCGGCTGACCGGTCTCAGCTGAGCGCTCCAGTGCTCGGCGTCGCTGCTCGTTAAAGGCTACGTTGTAACCGATGACCGACGGATTTTCGTCGAAAGGTTCCAGCCACCGAATAATGAAATCTTTATCAATCCACTCGATGGCTTGATAAATGCCAAAGTCGTTGAGGTAGGTGTGGGCGTCGGCTTGCCAAACGGATTTTGATGGGTAAGCGTTGTTTTTCATGCGCTGAGCCATACGGCCCAAGGCACCTGCCTGTACCGAAAACTCTCGCTCCAGATTGTTAGTCAGAGCTTGGGCTTCGTTAGCCAGATTGGCTTGAATTTGATCGGTATCTTTTTGAACCAGGCCTGCTCGAAGCGCCCACGCTAAGGCGAAAAAAGCCAAAAAAACAACAGCCGCGAAAAAGGGGCTCTTAAGGACACGCGTTACAAACGGCATGCTGCACTGTGGTGGGGTCACGCTCTGCTCCGAGTTTACCTGGGCGTATTCCTAGGGGTAACGGCAGAGTCCTTTCTATCGTGAGTCGCTAGTTGTGAATTCGCTCATTTATAGTTATTCCGTAGGCACCGTCGGGCAGTGGTGTACGAATTTCACGAACTTTTCCATCTTCGGCTGTCTGCAGGCTCAGGTCAAGAATATATGGTGTCATTCTGTGCTTGTTTCTATCCAATACAATTTCAACCTTGGGCTTAAGTTTACGCCCGGGGTGTGTACTCACAACCCAGGCGACTTCTTCGGTGTTCAGCTCCACAAGGGTTCCCGGTGGGTAAATGCCGATCATTCGAATGAAGGTTTCTACTAAATCAGCATCAAATTGTTGGCCGCGGTTTTGGTAGAGGATTTTGAGGGCTTCGGCAGGAGATCGTCCGTCCCGGTAGCAGCGGTCACTGGTAATCGCGTCGTAGGTGTCCACGATGGATATCAACCGGGCAAAACGGCTGATCTGGGATTCTGGCAGGTGTGTCGGGTAGCCGTTGCCATCCACTCGTTCGTGATGGTGCAGTGTCACATCACGAATGATGGGCTCTAGACTCTCATCTTGCTTGAGCAGATTGAAGCCGTGTGTGGTGTGTGACTGCATGATGACGTATTCATCAGGCGTCAGCGGGCCAGGTTTGTTGAGGATGGCGCTGGGCACTTTAAGCTTGCCCAGGTCATGTAGCAGGCCGCACATGCCGGCCGTTTCGATATCTTCATCCGGCATGCCCAGGAAACGCGCGAACGCGATGGCGTAAACGGCTACCCTTAGACAGTGTTCGGCGGTGTACGCATCTCTGTTTTTGATTCGCCCCATCCACAGCATGGCGCTGGCGTTCGCTTTGACGCTTTCAACGCACGAGCGAATCATGATGCGTGCATCGCCAAGCTCCAGGGTGTCATTCTGGATGATGCCAACGGTAATTTTATCAACAAAGGCCTGAGTACGACGCCAGGTTTCTTTCGCACGCGGGAACTCTTGTTCCAGAGTGCGGGTTTCCGGCATAGGTTCGGTGGTTTTTTGCCGCAGCTGGGGGATCTTGTTGAGCACCGGGGCCAGTTTGGTTTCCTCATCTTCCACAACAACCCACGAGCAATACTGGCGTAAAACCTTGGCTTCATCGGGCGTGGATAAGGTAAAGCCTTGAAACAACACCGGTACATCGTTCCAAGGGCGATCCAGCTGCACAACACGCATGCCGAGCTGTAGCAAATCGACAGGAATGCGGGCCCTGTGCAAGAGCGTCTCTGTGCGGGCGCCTGAGCGCCCGGGCGCAATTGGGGGCACCTGTCCACTCCTTGGGTGATCTTTGAACGACATAGACCCGCTCACATATCCTGAGTTCTTTTCAGAATAGATCAGCTCGGTTTAGCTGGCAATGTTGAGCCGGGGAATTTCCCTTTTGGGGCAGCGGTCCATGACTACTTTTAAACCGGCTTTCTCGGCCCTTTCCGCGCCGGCTTCGTTGATGACACCGATTTGCAGCCATAGTACCGGAATGTTTACGGCTATGGCTTGATCGATTAGCGCATCGGTGCGCTCGGGGGCCAGGAACAGTTCCGCCATATCAACAGATTCCGGAATGGAGGCAAGGTCTGCGTAAACGGTTTCGCCAAGAACCTGTTTGCCCGCAAGCCGTGGATTCACTGGAATGATCCGGTACCCCTGGCGTTGCAGATATTCCATCACTTCGTGAGATGGCCGGCTGGTTTTTTCACTGGCGCCTACCAAGGCGATGGTACGAACGCTGGTTAGAATGTCTCGAAGGCCTTGATCGTTTTCAATCGGCACAAGTGTTCTCCTTGAAATGGCGATGGCGTGATTACAAAAGAATGTCCAACGCTTCAATGACCGGCGGGTTTTTCTCAGCTAGTGCGTCGAGCACGGGCTTGTGCAAGCGTTTTTTGTGCTCGGCAAAAATGGCGCGGCCTTTTTTGAAGGTTCTTGCAAACTCTAACGCGCCATCATTCAAGGCATCAACTGAATCGAAGGTATGGTCTACGAAATGGGCATCGGCGAGTTCCTCTGCGGTAACGCGCCGCCCAGTCAAAACCATATGGTTAAAGGTGTGCTGTGGCAGGGCTTTAAGAATTACGTCGATCAGGGCGGGCAGAAACGGAATGTTCATGTCTACCTCTGGGAAGCACGCGTAGCCCCGGTCACTGCGCATAAACCGGAAGTCGCAGGCGGCGGCAATCACAATCCCGTTGCCAAAGGTGTGGCCATTGATGGCGGCAATAATGGGCATGGGGTATTGCAGCATAACGCGGTAAATCTCATCCATGGTGGATAAGAAGGTTTTTACATCGTCTCTGTTGCCGTTCTGAATGCTGTCCAGCAACCAGCCAACATCAATGCCCTGACTCCAGTTTTTCTCGTCGCTTGAGGTCAGTATCAGCGCTTTGTAGGTTTTGTCATCAACGACTTGCTCTAACAAAGCCAAAAGCTGCTGGGCAAAGACCAAGTTGTTGGTGTTGCTTCCATTGTCCATGGAAAGGATCGCGACGCGATCTTCACGGCGAAGACTGAGTGGGGGCATGTAGAATCGTCTCAAGTGGGTTTAACCGCATCGTCACAGCTGTGTCGTGTTCGTGGCGACGCGGTTGGTTAGTTCACTCGTCAGCAGGCCAGCCTGCAAGGGGTGGCACCGAGCCTTTCACATAAGCATCTGGTGCTTGCACAAAGAGATCTTGCATCAAGTCCTTTTTGTTGTATTCCGGGTTGGCCCGGTAATGTTCGAAATCTTCGACTCCTTGGGTGCGCAGGAAATCTTCGTCGATGAGCAGCTGACCGGTAACCTGGCGATTCTGTGTTTTCAACACGGCGAGGGCAGCATCTGCCATGATTTTTGGTGTACGGGCACGCTCCAATGTTTCCTTACCGGCGAACGCAATGGCGTCGGTACGGATAACGGTGCGAGGCCACAGGGCGTTGACGGCAATGCCGTAGCGCTTGAATTCATCAGACATGCCTAAGGTCAACATCGACATGCCGTACTTGGTCAAGGTGTAGGGTGCGTGGTTGCGGATCCAGCTGCGGTCGAGGTCCAAGGGTGGGGAAAGGCTTAGAATGTGCCCGTTTTCAGACTTCTTCAGATACGGCAGTGCTTTTTGGCTCAGCAAAAACACCGCGCGAAAGTTTATCTGCATCATCAGGTCGAGCTTTTTCAGCGGCGTGGATTCAACGCCGGATAAGGCGATGGCGCCCGCGTTGTTGATGATGCCATCAATGCTGCCGAAGGTTTCAACCGTTTTGGCGATCAGGTTGTCTATGTCTTCTTCGATTCGGACATCCACTTTGATGGCCAGGCCTTTGCCGCCTGCTTCTTCGACTTCTTTGGCAACAGAATGAATGGTGCCGTCCAGTGTCGGGTGGGGCTGATCAGACTTGGCCGCGATAACAATGTTGGCACCCTCGGCAGCGCAAGCGAGCGCGATATCTCGGCCTATCCCTCGGCTGGCACCCGTGATGATGAGGGTCTTATTTTTTAGCGAACTCATGGCAGCTCCTGAACAGTGAAGGCTAACGCCGGAGCAGCGTTCATCCGATCAGGCTGCGGGGTGCGTGAGCAATGATCGGAGGCTGCTGTTAGCCGGTACCGGTGTATCCTGTCGCAACCATGATGGTTTTTCAGCAGCCAAAAACGCCAATCTGAGTAGGGTAATGTGCCAAATTTACCCGCGGTTGCTCGAAATCAGGGTAAGGAACTCACTGCGGGTTGCTTGTGATTTGCGGAATTGGCCCAGCATCATCGAGGTTTTCATGCGGCTGTTTTGCTTTTCAACACCGCGCATCATCATGCACATGTGTTGCGCTTCGATCACGACACCCACACCCTTCGCGCCGGTTACGCTTTCAACGGCTTCGGCAATCTGCCGTGTCAGGTTTTCCTGAATCTGCAAGCGACGGGCGTACATGTCTACGATGCGCGCAAACTTGGAGAGCCCCAGAACCTTGCCTTGGGGCAAGTAAGCGATGTGGCATTTTCCGATGAACGGAAGCATGTGGTGTTCGCACATGCTGTAGAGCTCGATGTCCTGGACCACCACCATTTCATCCATGGCCGACTCGAACACCGCATTATTCACCAGGCTCTGCAGATCCTGTTGATAGCCCCGGGTTAAAAACTGCATGGCTTTTGCAGCGCGGGCTGGGGTGTCCATCAGGCCTTCGCGACTGGGGTTTTCCCCCAAGCCTTCCAGAATCGCGTGGTAATGGCCGGTGAGATCATCAAGAGGTAGAGACATAGTGGTTCCCGATAGTGTGCCTGTCAAAGTGTGAAGCTTAAGGCAAATCGCGCTTCACCTCCACGATTTAGGCCGCTCGGTGGTCTTTAAGGAAAGCAAAGTGACGGGAGTGAAGGTGGCCAGTGATGGTGCTTTGCACTAAAGTTGTTTGGTCACAGGGGGTGTCGGGGCAAATCATGGGTCGGTTTATGTCGAGATCAATGGCAGAAACAAGCGAGATGGCTGCCACCTTAGAGGCTTGGCAGCAAGCGGGAAAGTGGTTCAGCTATGGTGGCCATGCCGTTTTTAGCCGTATGGCAGGCAAAGGCGAACCATTGGTGTTGTTACATGGTTTCCCGTCGGCCAGTTGGGATTGGAGTCGGCTTTGGCCGATGCTGATCCGGCACTATCAGGTATTAGCGTTGGATATGCTGGGTTTCGGATTTTCCGATAAGCCGCAATCCTATCGGTACAGCATTGAGGACCAAGCGGATTTGGTTCAGGGCTGGTTGGAAGGGCTCGGGTTGCCGGCAGTCCACCTGATGGCTCATGACTATGGTACCTCTGTGGTGCAGGAGCTGCTGGCCAGAGATCAGGAAGGCATCTTGGGATTTCGGATCAGCAGCGTATGTTTGTTGAATGGTGGCCTCTTTCCCGAAGTGCACTCCCCTTTATTTATCCAGAAAGTGCTGAAGAGCTCATTAGGCGGGTTGATCAGCCGAGGCCTTAGCAAGGCCTCTTTTGAGAGAAGCTTTAGGCGACTGTTTGGCGCAGACAATCAGCCGGGCAGTGATGATCTCATGGATTTTTGGCATCTGCTGAATTACAACAACGGCCGTGGCATTCTGCATGAGCTCATCCAGTTTATGGAGGAGCGCCGATGCCATCGTAATCGGTGGGTGGGTGCGTTGCAGCATGCGGACCAACCGATGCGACTTATTTCAGGCATGGCAGATCCGGTATCGGGTGCTGCAATGGTTAGACGTTACCGCGAGCTGGTGCCGTCAGCTGATGTGGTCAGTCTCAGGCGGGCGGGGCACTACCCGCACTTCGAGAAGCCTTGGGAGGTGTTTTCAGCCTACCGTGATTTCCAACGGCAGCTGACGACGAATGGGAGTGAGTATTAAGCCAGCTCGCCACCTTTGTTGATCGGAGGCAATGATTCTTCTTCGATCATTGCTGATATCGCCGTGTTGGGTTTAGGAGCGTTTACAATCTGGTTCCGGCCTTGATGTTTGGCGGTATACAGGGCCTGATCGGCCCGGTTGAGCCAGGTCGACCAGGTTTCACCCTGAATAACTTCGGCTACGCCGGCGCTGGCGGTTACCCGGATGTCTTCCAGAAAAGGTGTGGCGCTGACGCTACTCAATAATTGGTGGGCCAGAGTATCGGCGTCTTTTTGGCGGGTTTCTGGCAGCACAATCATGAATTCTTCACCGCCGATACGGAACAGTTGATCGTTCTCTCGCAGGCGTTTACGAATGCGCAGTGCCAGCTCTTTCAGCACCTTGTCACCTGCCAGATGGCCCCATTGATCGTTGATAAGCTTGAAATAGTCCAAGTCCAATATTACCAGACTTGAAACTCGTTCGTAGCGTTCGCGCATCTGGATCTGACTATTCAGAATGTCTGCGAGTTGGGAGCGGTTCAGGCAGCCCGTCAGAGGGTCGGTCGTAGCCAGCTTTGTCAGTTCTTGTTGCATGCGTCCGACCAGCCAGGCAAATACCATGGCAAACACGCAGCTCAAACCAAGCGAGAAGGTGATGCGCCAGAAATCGGCTTCTGAAAACTTCAGGAACGAGGTCACCGACATGACTGTGACAAACAGGATATTGCAAACTCCAGCTTCTTTCAGAGGGAGCAGGAAGAACAAAGCGATGGCGGCTGGATAGGCCCAGTATAGGCCTGCATGCCCATTGATGGCTGTAGAATAGGCGGCGGAAACCACCGCCAGAATGGGGAATAGCCAGCCTTTTAGAAAGTAACGGCCGGTCAGCCGCAAGCAACCAATAACGAGCACGGCATTGGCACAGAACAGAGCTAAAAAAGCGGCGAGTAAGTGGTTGCCGTGCTGCCACTGAATCAGAATCAGCGGGACGACGGCGATAAAAGACCAGAAGTGTAAGTGGTAAACCAATTGACGCCGGAATCCGAGCACCGCGAGGTTGGGGTTAGACTGCATGGTGTCTGGTGAGGTCAGAAGGTTCACGCTCAGCTCCGGCTGATAATCTACGGCACGTTTCCTGTGCCATTATTGATTAGAGTCTAGCATGGCAGTTTTCTCGGAAAAGTCGAAATTTGTTTGTTTTATCGTCAATGTTGACGGTTTATGCACAATACCAATGGGCGTCATGAATTTTGTTCAGTTGGCCGGCCCCATAAGCCTTGGTTACACTCCTGCCAGCTAACGAGAGGATATCGAATGACTGCAGTTCATACTCGTGCCCCGGCACTCACGATTCGAGCCGGCCGCCGCGCTTTGGAGCGGCTGCGGCAGAAACCATTGGAAGTGTCAGATGTGCATGTGGTTCCTGGCGCTGCCGGCGGCCCGAAAGCTCTGGGCATCAGTGGGCTGGACAAAGCCATATTCGGCGAGTGGTTGGCCGATGCCGAACAGGAAATTGCGCTGATTGGCTCATCGATCGGAAGTTGGCGCTTTGCCGCGGTGGCTTCCTCGGATAACCCTCGCGCGCAATTGAGCAAGTTGGCGGAGCTTTACACTCAACAACGTTTCAGCAAAGGCGTCAGTGCAGAGGAAGTCAGTCGCAAAAGTGTCGCGTTTTTGCAGGAGCTGCTTGGCGGTCGGGAAGATTACCTGCTGGCCCATCCGGTGTACCGGCTGAGTGTCGTGGTGGTGCGGAGCCTTGGGTTGCTGCAGCATGATTCGAAAGGCCGCTTGGGTATGGGGCTGATGAGCGCTATCGGTGCCAATATGCTCAGCCGCCGCCACCTCAGCCGCTTTATGGAGCGAGGCTTTGTGCACGATGTTCGGCAGAAAACGCCAATATCCACCCACGCCGAGTTCCCGCGTCATGAAGTGACTTTGAGCTCTGACAACTTGCTGTCTGCTTTGCTGGCTTCAGCATCCATCCCGATGGTGATGTCGGCGGTGCACGATATTCCGGGAGCACCGGCCGGGGTCTATCGGGACGGGGGGTTGCTGGATTATCACCTTGATCTACCGTATGAGCAGCCTGGCATTGTGCTTTACCCTCACTTTACCGATCGAGTGGTCCCTGGGTGGTTTGATAAGACATTGCCTTGGCGCAAAGGCGATGCCGCTCGTCTGCAAGATGTTCTGCTGCTGTCACCGTCCCGAGATTATTTGGAAGCTTTGCCTGACCGAAAACTGCCGGACCGAAAGGATTTCGAGACCTACCTGGGCGACGATGCCGGGCGGGAGAGGTCCTGGCAACGGGCGATTGCCGAGAGTGACCGGCTCGGGGACGAGTTTTTGGAACTGCTCGCAACTGGGCGGCTACTGGAGCGGGTGCAGCCATTGTGAAGCCTTAATCCACCTCAGGGGATTTTAGCTGTGCGCTGAGCCGAAACCCTGCAATACCTCTTACCGGGTCGGTTAAAGCTTTCAATCGTAGGGTAACTGGCATGTTTTGCTCAGCATGCTCGCCCACCAAGGCGAGATCGGCCTGGGTCATGTCGTGGTCAGCGCGGGCGGCTTCAAGGCATTCCGAAAAACGCTGCTGGTCGGCCTGCGCGACCAGTTGCTGAAAGGGTATTTGGTCCAAATCGGACGGTGCTTGCTTGAAAATATCGGCCGCCAAGGCCGAGATGTAGGCGATTCTCCCCTGATCGTCCAATTCGGCAATCAGGTTGCCCGACAGGTTGATCAAATCCCGTGACCGGCTCTCGCTGTCGTTGAGTGCTTGCCTTAGAACGAGTTTTTCAACGTTCAGGTTGGCGATTTTCTGGTTTTGGGTTTTCAGGTCTTTTTGTTGCTGATTGGTTAGCTTGCGCTGCTGCTGATTGCGCCAGCACAAGTAGAGCGACAGAAGAAACGCTAACAAAGAAAGAGCCACACCACTGACAAGAATCAGCCAGCGTGAGTGTTGAGCAGGTGCAGTGAGCAATCGGGCATCCGGCAGTGTGGTGATCATCGAGCGATGACCATCGATGTTCAGTTCACTGCGCAGGGCGTGGCGTTTCATCGGTGTAGGAATCGAGCCAAGTTCCAGTAACGGCCTTTTGGTGTGCCGGTCCAAGGTATCAATGCGAAGGTGTAGATGTTGAGGCATGGCTTTGGCCAATGGCACCTTCAACAGGGAAACGTCGTTGCCGTGTTGGTATAACTGGTCGAGCACCATAAGAACCAGCGTTCGGTGCTGCTGTTGATAATTTTGGTGAGCGAGGGTTTCGGCTTGGAAGGCAACTCGTTTGGCGACGGATACACTGAGCGCACTTCCAGCTAGCAGGATAACTACAGGCACCCATAAGCCCGGCCAAAAAGCCCTGCGGATTTTGCAACCTAGTGTCGTGCTGTCCGGGCTGCTGCCCATGCCAGGACCCTCCCTCAGGCTTTCCGTTGGTCAGCCAATCCACAATAGACCAGTCTGCCCCATCCGGAAAGCCTGAGGAATTTAATAACGGGTGTTGCGCGCGCCGCCGTAGACCAGCAAAAACGTCAAAAAGGCAGTGACGACAACCGACGGCCCCGCCGGGGTGTCTAAGTGCCAAGACAGGGTCAGGCCACCTGAAACGGCGATAACCCCAAAGACAATCGCCAAGCCCAGCATATGTTCCGGTGTTTTTGCCAAGCGTCGGGCGGTGGCAGCGGGGATGATCAACAACGCGGTAATCAGCAGCACGCCAACGATCTTCATCGCCACGGCAATGACCAAGGCGAACATCAGCATGAGCGCCAGGCGCAACCGTTCTACCGGCACGCCTTCCACGCGCGCGAGTTCCTCGTGGATGGTACTCATCAATAACTGACGCCACAGCAATGCCAACAGGGTCAGCACCACGGCGGCCCCGCCGTAAATCCAGAGCAGGTCCTGACGGCTCATTGCCAGTAAATCCCCGAACAGCAACCCGGTGAGGTCAACCCGGATATCTGGCATAAAGCTGAGTGTTACCAGGCCGATAGCCAGCGCGCTGTGAGCCAGGATGCCCAGCAAAGTATCGGTGGCCAGAGCACGGGTTCGGGATAACAGCACCAAGGCCAATGCAATGAGCAAGCAGGTGATGATCACGCCGAGATTGAGGGGGATGCTGATCAGAAAACTCAGCGCGATGCCCAGTAGGGCCGAGTGGGCTAAAGTATCCCCGAAGTAGGCCAAACGGCGCCAGACCACAAAGCAGCCGAGAGGGCCGGCGACCAGAGCGACCCCCAGCCCCCCAAGTAACGCCCGCCAGAAAAAATCACCCAGAATCAGATCAATGATGTTCATGGTTGCAGGCTCCGTGTGGTTCGGTTCCCGTGACGACATCGCCGTGCAGGTCATGACTGTGGTTGTGCTGGTGGTGATACACCGCCAGTGATTCAGCAACCTGATGACCAAAGGTTTCGATGAAAGCCGGATCGTGGGAAATGTCTGCAGGATGCCCGCTGCAGCAGATATGCTGGTTCAGACAGATAACCTGATCCGTGGCGGCCATAACCAGATGAAGATCATGAGAGATCATGATCACGCCGCAGTGCAGTTCGTCCCTCAGTTCTCTGATCAGTTCGTACAAAGCGGCCTGGCCGTTGATATCAACCCCTTGGGCCGGTTCATCGAGCACCAATAAATCGGGCTGTCGAGCAAGCGCGCGTGCCAGCAGCAAACGCTGTTTTTCTCCCCCCGAAAGATGGTGTACCGAGGCATTGAGAAGATGCCCTACGCCGGTGCGCTGTAAGGCTGTTTCACAGGCGGCTAGTGGGCGGCCACTCAGCAGCATGAAGCGCTTAACACTTAAAGGCAGAGTTGCCTCTAGAGAGAGGTGCTGAGGCACGTACCCGATGACCAGATCCGGTGCTAAAGATACCTGACCACTGGTGGCTTTCTGAATACCCAGAATGGTTTTGATCAGAGTGGTTTTTCCCGCTCCGTTGGGGCCGATGATGGTAATGATATCGCCACGGCCAACCGCAAGATTGACGTGATCGACTACGATCCGTTCATCAAAGCGCACCGTAAGCTGATTAAGCTGTACCAAGTGTTCAGGCATGGCCGGCGTTTCCCTGGCAGCTTGGGCACAACCCGGAAATTTCCAGTGTGATGTCTTCAACCTGGAAAGCTTCGGCTTTGGCGGCAGACTCAATCGCTTCGGTTACGGTGTCTATGGCGAGCTCCAGCACAATGCCGCACTCACGGCAGATCAGAAAGGTGCTGCGATGATGCTCGCCGGCATGGGTGCATCCGATAAAGGCATTCAAAGACGAAATGCGATGCACCAGGCCGTGTTGCAATAGGAAGTCCAATGCCCGGTATACGGTGGGGGGCGCGGCCTTGTGACCTTCGGCTCCGAGCTGAGCCAGAATGTCGTAAGCGCCCAATGGTTTGTGGGATTGCCAGATCAGCTCGAGAACCCGTTCCCGAATGGGGGTCAGACGGGCATTCTGCTGACGGCAAATCTCTTGTGCGTCAGTCAGAGCTTGGCTGACGCAAGTTTGATGATTGTGCGGGCGGTACGGAAGCGCGCGCTCTGGCATGGGGTGGCTCCTGCAAAATTTGCAACATTATAACATTTGCAGGCCGACCCGCTATGGGGGCTCGCCGTAACATCAGGGTTTTGCGTTTACCGCCAGTGATTCCAGATATTCGAGGTTCGGAATCCAGGCGGCTTCGCCCTCAACCTCAACTTGCATAAGGTCGGCGGGGCCGGGCTGCGCTTCCATCTTTTTGATTTCGGGCTCGGTCAGTCGAGTTTGACTGGGGATGCCTTGTGTCACCAGCGCCATGAATGGCAATTGGTTATGGTGCGGTCCGATGGTGTTGATCACGATAATATGGCCTCGGTTGCCGCCGGGCACGACCAGTTCTTTGCCATTGGCGGCATCATAAGAAATCACCGGCAAGCTAAGGCCACGCCAGTCGATGAAACCGACCAGCCAATCGGGGGTGCCCCGATCCGTTTTGGTGTTGTTTAGATCAACAACTTCCGCGATGGATACGTTGGGAAGCAGCAATTGCCGGCCGCTGACCGGTACCATAACGCAGGATAGGGATTGGCTGTTTTCATTCATAGCGTGTGTCCTCAGGCGGAATCCCGTTTGTGCCGACTCTTGAGCAGGCTGTTGTTCTTGATGGTTTTAATCAGCTCTTCAGCCAACTGTTCCGGTGTGCCACGAAAGCTGGTGCAGCCAGTCTTTGAAACGGAATCCGGCATAGAACTGTTCCCGCAGCTTTGGCTTTCCTGTGCCCAGATGTGGCTACCGTAGGCTTTCAGCATGGGAGCCGCAAGGGCTCCGTCGTTGCCCATGCCTGAAAAGAGAATGGCGTGGCAGTGTTTATTAAAATGATCGGCAACATTGAGCAGCACCTGATCAATGGAAGGGCCATATGGCCCGGGCCAGGGTTTGTCCAGCTGCAGGAGACGGCCTTCTGAATCAAAAGACCACTCGTTCTCGACCGGCATCAACACCACATCACCGTTCTGTATTCGATAGCCTGGCTCGGCTTTTTTAAGTTGATAATGGGAGTGACGACCCAAGACCCGAGCCAAGACATCGGTGAAATTAGCATCAATGTGCTGTGCGTAAACAAAGCCTACCGGCAAACCCGATGGCAGCTGGTCCAAGAAGGCTTTTACGGCAGCTGGGCCTCCGAGAGAAGCGCCCAATATCCAGATTTCGCTGGCCAGTGAACCGGGCGATGCGGGTGTGACGGAACTGGGTAGACTCGGCGGGTTTTTGGGTGCAGGTGCGCAATCAACAAGTTCTTCCAGATCGCGGACGCTATCAAATGCTTCCAAAGGTCCCAGCTGTTTTTCCAGTTTGTTCTGAAGGCGGCGTTCCCAGCGAATAAAGTCTTTGCTGCTCGGTTTGGGCGCGAGATCGACACCGAACAGCACGGGCGCGTCGGTGTGACCGAGCAAATGGTCGAAAAAGGTCGGGTGATCCGCTTCGTCTTGCAGGGTGATCAGCCACAAAGCAGCCTCTGGAAACTCCGGATAATCGATTAATCGACCGGGATCACCAGTAAAGCAGCTGCTCAAGCCAAACTTGCCGGCGGCTTCCTGAAGCCGCCGGCGCTGCAACGCGTCATCGGAAACAATCCCGACCTTCGGTCGGCCGGTCTGGCCGGACATCACTCGCTCTCAGTTAGCCGTTTGATGGTTTCAAGCAGCACGGTTTCTTGGAAAGGCTTGCCGAGGTACTCGTTAACGCCAATGGCCAGAGCTCGTTCGCGATGTTTCTCTCCGGTTCGGGAGGTAATCATGCAAATCGGCGTATGTTTGAGCGTTTCATCATGGCGCACAAAACTGGCGACTTCGAAACCATCCATCCGGGGCATCTCGATATCCAGCAAGATGACATCCGGGCGGTGGTCTTGTAGCTGTGCGACGGCATCCAAACCATCTTTGGCGGTGACAACTTCCATACCGTTGCGTTCCAGCAAGCGTGAGGTCACCTTGCGTACGGTGACCGAATCGTCCACTACCATCACCGTTGTCACTTGTTCTTCGAAGCGACTGGTCGAGCGTTCTTTGGCCAGGTTGGCCATGCGCTGGCGGTCAGACAGAACGTCTGAACGGATCATTGCGGGCAGGTCGAGAATCACGACCACGTTACCGTCACCCAGAATAGTAGCGCCGGATACCCCACGCACCGTACCGAACTGCGGGCCGAGGGATTTAACGACGATCTCGCGGCTACCCATTAGATGATCCACCTGCAGCGCTAGTGGTTGCTCGGCTCCGCGCACAAGAATGACCGGCAGCGGCAGAGCCTGGCCTTGCAGCTTGGGGTGGTGGTCGCTGTTCAGTAGGTTGCCGAGGTACTGCAAACGATATTGCTGGCCTGCGTACTCGTACAGAGGCGCATCGGGTTTGTAATACTCTTCCAGCTCGTACGTGCTGACCCGAACGATACCTTCAATCGTGTTCAGCGGGATAGCGTAGAAATCCTCGCCAGTGGCAACCATAAGGGCACGGTTTACCGATACGGTGAACGGCAAGCGCACGGTGAAGGTGCTGCCATGACCCAGAGACGAATCAATATCAAGGCTGCCACCAAGCTGTTTGATCTCGCTGGCTACTACGTCCATACCAACGCCACGGCCGGAAATCTGGGTAACTTTCTCGGCGGTAGAGAAGCCGGGCTGCAGAATAAATTGCAGGACCTCCCGCTCGGAGAGGGCTTCATTTTCGTGCATTAAGCCCTGGCGAATGGCTTTTTCGCGAATCACATCCGCGGGAATGCCCTTGCCGTCATCGATCATGCGAAGCACTACATCTCCGCCCTCGCGGGTCAGCGACAGAACCACCTCGCCGGTCTCAGGTTTGCCAGACTGACGGCGATCTTGCGGGGTTTCAATGCCGTGATCCAAGGCGTTTCGCAGCATGTGTTCCAGTGGCGCAATCATGCGCTCCAGAATACTTCGGTCCATCTCGCCTTCGGCATTACGGACGTCGAAGTCTACTTTTTTACCCAGTTCGCCGCTGATCTGACGCACAATCCGGCGCAGCCGTGGCACAGTAGAAGCAAATGGAACCATTCGGGTCTTCATCAGACCTTCCTGAAGCTCGGTGTTGATGCGAGACTGCTGAACCAGCAAAGTTTCTGTGTCGCGCACCCGATCCGCCAATGTTTCTCTCAGGTCGGCAAGGTCAGATGAGGACTCTGTGAGAGCACGGGAAAGCTGCTGGATCGACGAATAGCGGTCCATCTCCAGCGGATCGAAATCTTCGCCATAGTCGGCGCCGTGTTCTTGTTCGGCCCGGAACAGAATCTGGGTTTCGGTTTCGATATCCATTCGACGCAGCTGCTCGCGCAGACGCTCGATGGTGGCGGCCATTTCGTCGAGGGTGTGACCGAAGTCACTGGACTGCTGTTCCAGTCGGCCACGGGTGATACTGGTTTCACCGGCGAGGTTGACCAGATCGTCCAATAACGGCGCCGATACGCGAATCGTTTCTTGTGCCGCGCGCTGAGCTTCGGCCGCCTTGTTGCTGCGGCGTCTGGAAGCTTTCCTGGCAACAGGTTTTGGCTCGGGCTCCGATTGAGTGATCGTCGCTTCGGTGGCTTGCAGTGCAGGCGCTTCGACGGGTTGGCTATCTTCCGGCTCAGGCAGCGCGGTACCTTGTTCATAATGAGCACGAACTGCCGCTACGGCTGCGATAATGTCGTCATGCTGACGAGCAATTTCCTGCCACTGCGCGTCGGTAGGCGCATTACCGCCGAGATCGATCAACAAGGTTTCAAAGGTATGCGCTTTGTCGCCCAATCCTGAGAGCTGAGACAGGCGAGCACCCCCTTTCAGGGTGTGCATGGCTCGCTGAGCCTCTTGGTTGAAATGATGGTTGCCTGGTTCTTTATGCCAATCGGCCAGCAGTTGTTCGAGCTGGTCCATAATTTCGCTGGCTTCTTCGAGGAAGATCTCCAGAACTTCAGGGTCTGGCGCTTCTTGAATCTCGGGTTCAGCCTGCTCGATTTGAGAAACCGGCTCCGACATTTCAGGGCTGGATTGGGACAACGCGTCGATCAGGCTGAAATCGAGTTCCGGCCGTTGACCCGCTTCCATAGTGTCCAGCATCGAGCGTAGGCAGTCTTGCGCGCGAACGCTCAGTGTCAGTGCGGTTTCCGCCGGTTTACTGCCGGCAAGCGTATCGTCAAGTAGTTCAGACCAAGCCTCGGCGAGATCCGCAACGGCATCGAGATCTGAGAGGCGAGCACCGCCCTTGAGGGTATGGAGGTCTTGGCGCAGTGACATGACCGCCGTAAGTTCCGTCGGTTGCTCGTGCCAATGCTCCAGGTTTTCGGCAATTGCATCGTGAATTTCCAGACCTTCATCGAGGAAGATGCTGAGAATATCGTCTGCCTCGAAGTCCGGAGCAACGTTTTCGTGCTGGGCTTCCACACTCGCTTGTTGAGGGTGTGCTTCGATATCAGCCTCAACGTTGGCGTTGGTATCGGTAGCATTTTCACCCTGCAGGATGGCTTGCACCTGCGCCTCCAGCTGCTTAGCGGGTGGGCAAGGCTGCTGTGTGGCCACTTGCTCGACCATTTGTGCCAGACGATCGTGGCAAGCAAACAGGGTGTCAGTCATGGCGCTGTTAGCTTTCAGTTGGCCTTCAGCAACCTTTTCGAACAGGTCTTCAAGAACGTGAGTCAAATCGCCGATTGCGTCTACGCCTGCCATGCGAGCACCCCCTTTCAAGGTGTGCACATCTCGCTGAAGTTCCGCGGCAATAAGGCGGTCAGACGGGTTCTCGCTCCAAGTATGGAGGGCGCTACCGGTGGCGTTGATCAGATCGTAGGCTTCTTCGAGGAAGATACCGAGCAGTTCCGGGTCCAGGTGGGAAAGGTCGGCTACGTTGCTGTCAGTATCTTCGTCGACGTTAATGTCGCCAAAATCTTGCACAGGTGCATCGTGGTCGCCGGATTCGATGGCGGTTTCAGCCTCTGGTGCGATATCGGTGACCGGTCGGGTGCCTTGGGCGTCAGCAACATATTGCTGAATTTCGACGACCAGATCAGGAGCTGGGTTGGGTTCACCTTGCGCTTCGAGGGCATCCACCATACCTGCTAAGCGATCGTGACACCGGAACAGCAAGTCGGAAAGCGTGTCGTTGATGGTAAGCTGTTGTTCTGTCAGGCCTTCAAACAGGGTTTCCAGCTCGTGGGCCAGATCGCCGACGGCCTCAATGTCGGCCAGACGTGCGCCCCCTTTAAGGGTATGTAAATCTCGTTGCAGCAGACGCAGAATATCGATATTGCCTGTGTCTTCACTCCAGTTTTGCAGTGCTTCAGCCGTGCTATCGATGAGGTCCCGAGCTTCTTCAAGGAAGATGGCGGCCAATTCCTCGTCCATTTCACTGTCATCGGAGACGTCTGGTAACGTGGCTTGCTGTTCGTCAGTGGTATCGGGAACTGCAAATTCACTGTCTTTCAGGCTGAGATCTATTTCTTCGAGATCTTCGGTGAACTGTTGCTCGAATTCGTCAGGTTCGTCGGTCCGGTTAACCGCATCGGTCAACGCATGAAGTTCGAGGATGACATCGTCACAGGGGTCTGTTGCCAGCCCAGCCGCCACCTGATCCATCTGGTTGATGAGCTGTTCCTGAGCTTTCCTGGCGGTTTCAAAGAACTGACCGTTGCCTGGTAAACCATACAAGGTCACTGCGCCGTACAGGCGAGTGAGTGCGTCGGCAAGGTTAGCGATGTCAGCCAAGCCGACATCTGCGGCGTTGTCGGTCAGAGATTCAAGCTCGTTGCGCAGGGGGGACAGAGCTTCTTGTTGCTGTGGGTTGGCGACCCATTCGTCCAGAATCGTCTCTGCATCCAAAACGATGTCGAGGCCTTCACCCAAAAATAGCTGAACCAGTTGCGATGAAACCTGATTTGCTGGCGCGATGTCGTCATCAAAAACCTGACCTTGGAATGTGGCGGTGCTGACCTTTTCGAGTTTTTCGAGGTAGTCGGCAGTGCCGTCAAGTTCGGCTTGTGGATCAATATGAATTTGCGCCAGCCCTTGAGTCAGGAAAACACTGGCTCGGGAAATTAACTCCAGTACCTCGTGATCGGCCCGTTTGTTTTGCGCTCTGGCTTCTTTAATGAATCGCTCCAGAGGCGTAATGATGGCGGCAATCGGAGCAATGCCCGCGGTATTGGCGCTGCCGCGCAGGGTGTGCAGAGCTCGAGACAGGTCGTCGGTATAGGCTGCGGTCTGTTGCTGGGCAGCCAGCAGGTAATTTTTGATGGTTTGCAAATGGGTTTGGGCTTCCTGCTCGAAAATCTCGAGCAGGACTAGATCTGCGTCTTCGGAATGCTGATGGTCAGATTCGTCGGTGCCGGTTGTCGCGTCGGACAAGGTGTCCAGCGTTTCCGCCGCAGGTATGGCTGAGGTGTCGAGCTCGCCACTGGCGAGGGCGTGAGCACGGGCTTCGAGTGGCGCTGTGGCGACACTTGCCTCAACGCGATTCTCGAAATCATTGACCAGCGCTGGGATGACTTCGGTTACGTCCTGGAGCAGCGCGGCGAGGTCGTCGTTCATGAAGATGCTGCCTTCGATGATTCGGTTCAGCATGTTCTCCACGGACCAGGACAATTCCCCAATCACTTCGGCGCCGACCATGCGGCCACTGCCCTTGAGGGTATGGAAGGCGCGCCTTACTTCGGCCAACGCGCTGCGATCATCGTATTGACGTAGCAGCATGGGCAGGTACTCATTGATGGTTTCGAGTACTTCGCCTGCCTCTTCAACAAAGATCTCCAGGATTTCATCGTCGATGAGGTCGTCTTCGTCGTCTTCGTCGTCTTCGGTTGGCTCGGATGAATCGATGGCTTCAGTGACGATGGGCTCTACCGGAGTGGGGGCGGCTGACGTCTCTTCGGCTGAGTCGGCTTCGGTGCGCCTGGTGGTGGCCAATGCTTCAGCCCGGGCAATGAGTGCTTCGACGTCGCCTGTGGTTTCGCCTTCACGGAAGTCTTGAATGAGCTCTGGAATGCGCGCATTCACGTCGTCGAGAAGCGCAAACATGTCGTCTGTGGCTTTTAGCGTTTGGTCGATCACGTGGTTCAGAA
Source organism: Marinobacter sp. AL4B (assembly GCF_019916045.1). Classification (NCBI taxonomy): domain Bacteria; kingdom Pseudomonadati; phylum Pseudomonadota; class Gammaproteobacteria; order Pseudomonadales; family Marinobacteraceae; genus Marinobacter; species Marinobacter sp. AL4B. The sequence goes on along the minus strand of NZ_JAILWZ010000013.1, from coordinate 723,290 downwards.
GGTTTTCAACCGACCAGGCCATTTCGGCCAAGCTCTCGGCACCTACCAGTCGGCCACTGCCTTTCAATGTATGGTACGCACGACGAACTTCTGTCAGTGCCTCCCGGTCGCCGTGATCCCTACGCAAGCGAGGGTAGTATTCCTGAATGGTGCCGAGAACTTCTTCGGCTTCTTCAACGAAGATGCCAAGAATTTCATCATCCACAAGCTCGCTGTCAGAGCCTTTTTGTAGTGAGCCAGGTTCTTCCTGGACCGGCTCTAAAACCGGAACATCTTCGGCTTCAGTGGCCTCAACGTGGCCGGCTTTGTTCCATGTGGGATCTTCCCCGACAGGGAAGCCGAGGCTAGCCAGGCTTTCATTGGCAATACGCAAGATGGTGTCGTTATCGGTGATGCCTTCGGCGACCCGTTCAAGGTAGTACTCGATACTGGTTATGGCATCGGCCAGTGTGTCCAGCTGGCGCCAATCTGGCACTTGTTGGCTGGAGAGCAAGACATCGGAAATATAACGCTCGGCAGAGTCGAGCATGTCTGGAATATGCTCAAGAGGGACCAGCCCAAGGCCACCACGAATGCTGTGTAGCAGCGCTGGAACGTGTTCGATTTCTTGGATGTCCCATTGCGAGGCAATGAAGTTAACGATGGCGGACTTCGCTTGTTCCAGTGTGTTCCGGGATTCCCGAATCAGAGCTTCGTTGGCTTCAGACAGTTCACGAGAACCGATGTTCGTGGGTTCACCCGTCTCGACGCTGTCGGATACTTCGGTGTGGCGATCGACGTCGAGGCCGGCCAGACTGGCTTCGACATAAAGCAGAGCGCCTGCAATGTCCATCAAGGTGCCGTCATCGATGGTTTCTAATTGGCCGCACAGCTTTTCGAGCAGTTCAATCTGTTCCGTGATCACTTTGCGAGGAATACCGAGGCCAAGTACTGCCAGGGTATTGCCTACCTGGCGTAGACCGGGGAGCAGTTCATCCAACTCGTTGTTGTGGCGGTGTTCCGCACGTACGAATAAATCGAGCTGATCTTTTAATCGTCCAAGCTCTTCATTCAGCGCGCCGACCACCGATTGAATGGCATCGCGACCAGGGCCAGACACCCGTGTGCGGGCCTCGCTGACATCGTCGTCGGAGGGCAGGGCTTCGGACAATTGGTAGGCACTTCGCAGGTAATTAACCTGTGGCCGGTCCAGATCCCGGGCTCGGGCAACGTAATACAGTAAGTTCTTAAGCAGTGCTTCGGGAACCGGCTGAAGTAGGATGTCAGCGTGTTCGTCTGTCAGCTTCCGAATTTCGCCGTCGAGTTCGCGCAGCAGCGATTTAACCGCGGTGTTGACGGGGTTTACGTGGGCTTCGAGGGTTTCAACAAACGCCCCGGCGGCTTTCCACAGTTCGCCCCGAGCGGTTTTTTGGCACAAGCGCGAAAGCCGGTCGATGACCTTTTGCATGTAGCCAAAATGAGCGTCCAGATCTTCTTCGCGAACCACTCCAGCCAGTGCAAACTGGTACATCTGCCGCAGTTTTCGAAGGTGACCTAGCACTTTAGGGTCTTGAAGGCGCTCGGAGACTTTGCCGGTTACATTGAAACGGGCTGCGGTCAGGTCCGGTTTGAACAGCGATGTATCAGACAGCAGTGATTCGCCGCGAGCAGCGCGCAGGTCGTTTAGCAACGGCAACAACACCATCGGGAAGTCGTCGCGGCTGCTGCCCAGATGCTCCAGATACTGTGGCAACTGGAGAATGGCCTGCATCAACACTTCGATGGCATCATCAACGTTAACGACGGTTTCGTTCAGAATGGCCTGGGTGAGTTTCTCCATCTCTTCGGTGAGCAATGCGGCACCGTAGAGCTCCACCATTTGCAAGGTGCCATGCACCTGGTGAAGGTAGTTCAGGCAGAAGCGCAGGCGAGCGGTATCGTCACGATTATCCACGTACGCTTCGAGTGCATGCTGGCCTTGAGTCAGCGTGTCCTGTATTTCGCCCCGAACCCAGTCGAGGGCGATACTGTCATGGTGATTGCCCATAACCACTCCGGTTATTCTTCGTCGGACTGGCGTTTGATCCACGCCAGTACATGTTCCGAGGGAACCCTCTGCAGGCCCGGTGGCTGCCAATCGGTCAGTTCACCTTGGCCTAACACCAGTAACCCCCCCGGTGCCAGACGCTCTGAAAGCCGTCTAACAATCTCGCGCCGGCGCCAGCGGCGGAAGTAAATCAGCAGGTTCTGGCAGAAGATAATGTTCATGCCGTGCATCGGGGCTTTGTTCAGGTCTAATACGTTGAGCCTGGCAAAGCACACCCGCTCACGGATGCTATTTACGATTTCTATGGTATTCCGCTCGGCAGGCTGGAAGTACCGGGATTTCAAGGCCTTATCCATGCCTAACAGCTTGCGAGCGCTGAACAAACCGGATTTGGCTTTAACGAGTGCCGGTTGACTGATGTCCGAGCCGGTTACCCCGTACAGGGGCTGCAGGCCGAGCTGTTCCATGCATTCGTTAAGCACCATAGCCAGTGTGTAAGGCTCTTCGCCGGTCGAGCATCCTACACTCCAAGCTTCCAGAGCTTGGTTTTTCAGGCCTTCCCGGGGCCGGGTCAGGACATAGTCAGACACCAGTTTGCACGCTTCAGGATCACGGAAAAAACGGGTTTCCTGAACCGTCAAACGGTCTACCAGCGTGGCCCATTCCTGAATAGCGTTTGGGCCCGACACGATCTGTTCGTAATAGGCCTGGTAGCTGTTGCAGCCAATTTCCCGCATCCGGATACCTAAGTTGGTTTCCAGAAACGATCTGCGGTCTGAGGTCAGGGTCATACCTGTACGGTGTTCCAGCAGGCTCTGCCACTGACCGAACTGCGCATCGTCCATTTCCGGAAGTTTGCGCAGCGACCAGATTCCGTCTGCGGGTGCCGTTTGGTTATGTGTCTGAACCATGAACCTTCAGCTGCCCCGGGCCGGTGGTCAGCTGACCACCGATTCGTCGTAACTTTCGTTGTCTTCGCTGAGCGCTTCTTCATCCGGCAAGGTAAAGCCGGCAACAGAAGAACGAAGCTCGGAAGCCATTTCTGCCAGATTTCCGATCGACTTCGCGGTAGCGTTGGTACCGGAAGACGTCTGCGAGGTGATTTCCTGGATGACGTTCATCGTGTTGGAAATGTGCGACGCAGAAGAGGACTGCTGGCGTGCAGCGTTGGAGATGTTCTGGATCAGTTCCGCAAGGCTCATGGATACGTTTTCGATTTCCTCGAGCGCGATACCGGCGTCTTGAGCCAGGCGAGCACCACGTACTACCTCGGCGGTGGTGTGCTCCATGGAGATAACGGCTTCGTTGGTGTCAGACTGGATCGTCTTAACCAGCGCTTCAATCTGTTTGGTGGCGGCAGAGGAACGTTCCGCAAGGCGCTGAACTTCGTCCGCAACAACCGCAAAGCCTCGGCCTGCGTCACCGGCCATGGAGGCCTGAATCGCGGCGTTCAGAGACAGGATGTTGGTTTGGTCGGCAATGTCGTTGATTAGAGATACGATGTCACCGATTTCCTGGGAAGATTCACCCAGTCGTTTGATCCGTTTGGAAGTTTCCTGGATCTGCTCACGAATGTTGTCCATGCCGCGAATGGTGTTTTGCACCACTTCCGCGCCTTTCTTGGCGATGGCAACCGAGCGCTCCGCAACCGCAGAAGATTCAGCCGCGTTTGAGGATACCTGGTCGATGGACACGGCCATTTCGTTAACCGCCGCAGAGGCACCGGCGATTTCCTGAGCCTGGTGCTCGGAGGCGTCGGCCAGATGCATGGCGGTAGCCTGAGATTCTTGAGCGGCGGAGGCAACTCGTACCGCGGTGCCTCGAATGGACTGTACCAATCCACGCATCTGGTCGATTGCGAAGTTGATGGAGTCGGCGATGGCACCGGTGAAGTCTTCGGTTACGGTAGCCTCGGTGGTCAAGTCACCGTCGGCCAGATCAGCAAGTTCGTCTAGCAGTCGCAGGATTGCGTTCTGGTTCTGCTCGTTCTGTTCCTGAGTGGTGGTCAGGCGAGACTGGGTCTCCCGGTAGAGGGCAAGACCGATGAAAACGACGATCGCAACCATGGCAGCCAGGATGGCGAAAGCCAGCGTAGCGTTGATTACACGCGACTCGGCTTGGGCGCTAAAGTCATTGGCCAAGGTGGATAGCTCTGTCAGCAGAACTTCCGAGTTCTGGAAGATGTCGCTGGCCGCCAAACGCACTTTGAACAGGTCAGGGGAGGCTTCAAGGATGGCATCAACGTTCTGGGAAACGAACTCGAACAGCTCATCTACCGCCTCAAGGCCGTAAATGGCATCTTCATCAGCCACTTGCGAAATGCCCATGCCGGGGTTGCCGTTCAACTGTCCGTCCAGTACACGCCCGAAGAGGCTGGCGTCACGGCCAAAACGGTCGGCAGCGATGACGGCGTCTTCATCACCGGAAAGTACGTTGTTGACCGAGCGTACAATCCGCTCTGCCAGCAGAGACTGGCGTTGAGCTAGAGCGATCTGCTCAGCCGGAGCGTCGTTTTCCAGCAGGATTTGTACGATATCATCGTACTCAACCTGCAGCTGTGGAATGGTTTCGTTCAGTGTGCGGGCCACTTCGTGCAGGCCGAGTACCGCTTCCTGAGTGGAAAGGATGCTGTCTGCGTTTTCGCGCACCCGGTTCCATAACTTTTGAGTATTACTCTGCTGGGCGAGCTCGCTGGGCGGGAGGCCAGTTTCCGGATTACCTTTGGTAACGCTGGTCCAGAGCTGCTGGAATTCATCCCGGGAGCGGCGCAGCTGGTCGAAGGCTTCGGCAGTACCGCCGGCCGCTTCGGTCGCGTTTTTCGCTATCTCCTGGGAAAGCACGCGCATTTCTGCGGTATTGGCGATGTACTCCTGGTCGTTCTGGCTGTCTTTGTTGATGATGAACAGCACCACAACGAGCAGGATAGTGAGTGCAATCAGTGCTGCGATCAGGCCGGCAATCAGCTTGTTGCCTCCCTGTCCCATACTGAGTTTTCCGGCTCTGTTTTTCATCTTCTGGCTCCCGGCCTTTTTCTTCTGGAAATGGCAAGTTGTTGTAACGGGTTGCAGACGGTCAGGGTGACGTTCCTGCCAGTACCATCATCCCTACCACTGTGCGACATCAAGAAAGCGTTCGTCGTCCACCAGGTCGGCGGCAGAGAACACATTCCAGATCTCCTCGTTGCGCTCGTAACCGCCATCTACAAACGGCCGAACGTTGTCGGGCACCCCTTTCGGACTGGCCCGGAAACTGTCTTTTGCAAAATATTGCATGCCCAGAACGCTGTCTACGACAAGTCCACTGAAGATATCGCTTTGTTCGATCACCAACACCCGACGTTCACGTGGGCTACGCGAGGACCGGGGAATGTCGAAGAAACTGGCGAGGTCTATCAGGGGCAGAAGTCGGCCACGAACGTTGGCCGCACCCATCATGAATGGGCGTACCCCGGGTATGTGAGTGAACCGCGGTACGTGCAATATCTCAGTTACATCGCCCATTGGGGCAACATAGCGTTGGCCGGAGAGGATAAACCCGATGCCATTCCAAAGCTCAACAGCTTGTTCTTGCTCTGGAAGGCCCGAGGCCTTTGCCCGGCTGCGCTGGGCGATATCCGTCAGAACGGCGAAAGGGGCGGCCTCGGCGGACATGCTTAACTCCACGGCGATGGATCAGGCAATCAGGTTATTGATTGTTTTGATCAGGTCGTCTTCGTTAACTGGCTTGACCAGATAACCCTTGGCACCCTGGCGGGTTCCCCACACTCTGTCAGTTTCCTGATCTTTGGTGGTGACGATCACAACCGGAATGGATGCGGTTTCCGGTGCACGGGTCAGCTGACGGGTTGCTTGAAAGCCGTTCAGGCCTGGCATTACAACGTCCATGAGTACCAAATCTGGAGTCTCTGCACGGGCTTTGGCAACACCGTCTGCGCCGTTATCGGCAGTCAGGACGTCGTGTTGGTGCTTTTCCAGAATGGTGGATATCTTTTTAACTTCTGTTGGCGAATCGTCAACAATCAAAATGCGAGCCATGGTTTCCTCGATGGTTCTGGGGTGGCAGCAGGATTACTGTTCCGCCTGAGGCGTGTACTGGCGGATGGTGTTGAGCAGCTCATCCTTGCTGAACGGTTTGGTCAGATATTGGTCCGAGCCAACGATGCGCCCTTTTGCTTTATCAAACAGGCCATCCTTGCTCGAAAGCATAACGACCGGCGTGTTCTTGAACGTAGAGTTGTTCTTGATCAAGGCGCAGGTCTGATAGCCGTCCAAGCGAGGCATCATAATGTCTACGAAGATGATGTCTGGTTGGGAATCAGCGATTTTGGCCAGAGCGTCAAAGCCGTCAGTGGCAGTGATGACCTCACAACCTACCTTTTTCAAGAGAGTTTCTGCGGTGCGACGAATGGTTTTGCTATCGTCGATCACCATGATCTTCAAGTTCTCGAAGTTGTCATCCATTGTCCGACTGCCTTGCGCTCGAGCGGGTGTCATTATTTTAGAGAGGGTTTTAGCACAAACCTTAAGGTTGTTCTATAAAGCCCTCTCATTTATAGAGTATCCATGGCTGGATAAAAAGCATTTGTTTGTGACCAAATGTACTTCTGCAGCCCTTGTCACGTAATTGCCACAGGATTTCTGCGGATGCATTCGTGACTGGGGTACAATACCATCATCAGCATAGCACTTTATCAGTGATGCACTCTGCTGCCTGGTTCGTGTTTTCAGTGGTTTATTTGCAGATTTTCAACTTGATATTCCAGGAGACTCTATGGCAATTCGGCTCGGGATCATTATGGATCCGATCGAGGACATCCATTTCAAAAAAGACAGCTCGCTGGCCATGCTGCTTGCGGCGCAAAACCGTGGCTGGGAACTTGAGTACATGGAGCTCCAGGATATGTATTTGGCGGGAGGCCAGGCTCGGGCCAGCACCCGCAGCCTGACCGTGCGGGCTAACCCGGACGATTGGTTCAGTTATGGTGCCAGCCAGGATCGGGCGTTGGGTGATCTGGATGTTATTTTGATGCGCAAGGATCCCCCGGTTGATCGTGAGTTCTTGATGGCGACCTATATTCTTGATGCTGCCGAGCAGCAGGGTGCGCTGGTGGTTAACCCCGCCTCAACGCTGCGGGACTGCAATGAGAAGTTGTTTGCCGCACAGTTTGAAGATTTAACTCCGCCGCTGATTGTGACCCGCAGCTCGCAGCGGTTTCGGGAGTTTTACGCCGAGCACGGCGACATCATTATGAAGCCGGTAGACGGCATGGGGGGGCGGTCGATATTTCGGGTTAAAGAAAATGACGCCAACCTTGGGGTGATTATTGAAACTCTGACCAATTACGGCGAACACCAGGCCATGGCGCAAAAATTCGTGCCTGAAATTTCGAATGGCGATAAGCGCATTCTGCTGATTGATGGTGAGCCGGTGCCTTATGCCCTTGCCCGAATTCCTTCGCAGGGTGAAAATCGCGGAAATCTGGCCGCCGGTGGCCGTGGAGAAGGCCGCGAGCTGACCGATCGCGACCGTGAAATCTGCGCCCGCGTCGCTCCGGTGATTAAAGAGAAAGGATTGATGTTTGTGGGCCTGGATGTCATTGGTGATTATCTCACCGAGATTAATGTGACCAGTCCAACCTGTATTCGAGAGCTGGATGCGCAGTTTGGCATCGATATTTCAGCGTTGTTGATGGATGCTATTGAGCGACGACTGAAGCAGTAAGCTGAATCAATATCGACGGGCATCCCCGATGCAGAATCAGGACACGTGATGGCAGTTCAGGTAAGCGATTTCGATCGATTTTCATTCACACTTTTTATGGCGGTGGCACTCCATGCCATCGCTGTATTGGGCATTACTTTTGCTCCGGAGCTGCCCAGCTCTGTAGCGAAAACGATGGAAATCACGCTGTCGCAATTTGATGACGAACAAGCCCCGGAGCAAGCGGATTTTCTGGCGCAGACGAACCAACAGGGTAGCGGCACCGAAAATGAACCCCTGGAAATGACCTCGCCTCAACCGGCCGACGTCAGCCAGCCAGAGGTTGCTGACGTGCAGCCTGAGCCGAAAACCACAACAGAACCGCAGCCCAGTCAGAACCGAGCGGTGGTTCAGGCGGAAAACGCTCGGCGGCAGGTGTCGCAACAAAACGATGAGGTCGCACCGGAGCCGTTGCCCCGGGCCAAACGCAAAAGCTTGATGGAACGGAGTCTGGAAATTGCCAGCTTGGAAGCCCGGTTCGATGCGCAGCAGCAAGCTTATGCGCGCAAGCCCCGGGTGATGCGAGTGACGGCGGCTTCTACGCTGAAGTCTAATAACGCATGGTACGTGCAGAACTGGGTCGGCAAAGTGACCCGGGTAGGGAATATTAATTACCCGACAGAGGCCCGACGAGCGGGCATCTATGGCGATCTGAGAATGCTGGTTTCTATTCGTAAAGATGGCACCATAAAGGAGGTGGCCATTTTGCAGTCTTCGGGCAGCTCGGTACTAGACGACGCAGCCATTCGCATTGTTCGGATGGCTGCGCCTTTTGCGCCTTTCCCGGAAAGCATGCGTGAGAAAGCGGATGAGTTGGAAATTATACGAACCTGGTCGTTCCAGAAGCGGGGGCTCAGTTCAGGATGATTGAAGATACCACTGCGACAGGTAGCTTGAAGCACCATTTTCTGGTGGCATCGCCTTGGCTATCCGATCCTCGATTTCACGGTGGACTGATCTATATCTGTGAACACTCGGAGGACGGTGCGCTGGGTTTGTTGATCAACCAGCCCTTGGGCATCCACCTGGGCGAAATACTGGAACAATTGGACATGCGCGGCGGAGAGCTGGACATACCAGTGTATGCCGGAGGCCCGGTCGAGCCTGAACGGGGATTCGTGCTGCACTCACCGGGGCGGGAGTGGCAGAACACCGCGCGGGTGACCGACGACGTTTTATTGACCACATCTCGTGATGTTTTGGAAAGCATCGGTCAGGATGATGGTCCGCACGAATTTCTAGTCGCGCTCGGTTATTCGGGTTGGGGTGAAGGTCAGTTGGAGGAAGAGTTGGGCAGCAACTCCTGGTTAACATGCCCGGCCACTGATGATGTGTTGTTTCGAACGCCCATTGAAAAGCGTTACGAAGCCGTTCTTAAACTGATCGGTGTGGATTTGAGTCAGCTTAGCGATTCGGTGGGACATGCCTGAGGTCGGTAATAGAAGAGTATTGGCGTTTGACTTTGGCACGCGGCGTATTGGCGTAGCCACTGGTCAGGAAATGCTGGGTACCGGACAGCCGCTGGCCATGATCCCGGCCCGGGATGGTGTGCCTGATTGGGCTCAGATCGAAGCTTTGTTAGCTGAGTGGCAGCCGAATCTGGTGCTGGTGGGGTTGCCGCTGAACATGGATGATACCGAAAACGACATGTGCGCCCGAGCCCGAAAGTTCGGCAAGCGCATTCACGGTCGCTACCATGTGCTGGTGGAAATGGTTGATGAACGATTGACCAGTTTTGAGGCCAAAGGCCGGGTGATAGCCGACGGTGGTAGTCGGGATTTCGGTCGTCATGGTGTAGATGATCTGGCGGCCGTTTTGATTTTGGAAACCTGGTGCCGGGAACAAACCGGCCGAGTTGATTAACGAGGCTTTAATGACCGCATTGCTTGATATCAATCCGTTGCTGGACGAGCTGGAAGCAGGGTTGCGTGATGTTCTGGAGCGCCGGAGTATCAAGAATCCGGCGCTGATTGGTATTCGTACCGGTGGTGTTTGGATTGCCGACATTCTGAATAAGCGTCTGGGCCTGAAGCAGGACTTTGGTGAGCTGGATATTTCGTTCTATCGTGATGATTTCAGCCGCATCGGGTTAAACCCGACGGTGACACCGTCCAGTTTGGCGTTTGATACGGAAGGGCGGGATATCATTTTGGTGGACGATGTGATCATGAGTGGTCGCACCATTCGGGCTGCCATGAACGAGATCTTCGATTATGGCCGTCCTGCCAGTATCATACTCGCTACATTAATTGATTTAGGTGCCAGAGAGTTGCCGATACAGCCGGATGTGGTCGGTAAAGTGCTTGAGCTGGAAACCTATCAGAGAGTAAAGCTGCGCGGCCCTGAGCCGTTGCGCATTGAATTTCAGGAAACCGGGCAGTAAAACCTTCCCATTGATAACAGGCGAGCCATGACCGCGATTGACCCTTCCCCGAACCACTTGCAGCTGACCCGGGGTGGTCAGTTGCGACATTTTCTTACCCTTGATGGCTTGAACCGCGAACTGCTCACCGACATTCTCGATACTGCGGATTCTTTTATCGAGGTGGGTGAACGCAGTATTAAGAAAGTGCCCTTGCTGCGAGGGCGAACCGTTGTAAATCTGTTCTTCGAATCCAGTACCCGCACCCGAAGCACGTTTGAATTGGCTGCCAAGCGGCTGTCTGCAGATGTGCTGAATCTTGATATCTCCACCTCGGCCACGTCCAAAGGTGAATCGCTTTCAGATACCTTGCTAAATCTGGAGGCGATGGCCAGCGATATGTTCGTCGTGCGGCATTCCCAAAGTGGCGCTCCTCATTTTATTGCGGAAAGCGTGACGCCGGGGGTAGCCATCATCAATGCGGGCGATGGTCGTCATGCACACCCGACTCAAGCCATGCTGGATATGTTGACCATTCGCCAGCATAAGCGCTCGTTCGCGAGCCTGAAGGTTGCCATCGTTGGCGATATTTTGCATTCCCGCGTGGCTCGTTCCCAGATTCGTGCGCTGAACGAACTTGGTGCCGAAGAGGTGCGGGTGATTGCACCGGGAACCTTGTTGCCGAGGGATGTCGAAGATTTGGGCTGCACGGTGGAATACGACATGATCCGGGGCATGAGAGATCTCGACGTGGTGATCATGCTGCGGCTGCAAAAAGAACGTATGGAAGGTGCTTTGCTGCCGAGTGAGCGAGAGTTCTACCGCTTGTACGGCCTGAATCAGGATAAGTTGGCGCTGGCCAAACCCGATTGCATTGTGATGCATCCGGGCCCCATTAACCGGGGTGTCGAGATTGAGTCTGCGGTGGCAGACGGGCCTCAATCGGTGATTCTGAATCAGGTTACTAATGGCATCGCCATCCGCATGGCGGTGATGTCGATGGCCATGGGTGGTCAGATGGCGGAACGGCAGCAAAAACAGATGGAAAGAGAGGGGGGCCGGGCATGAAGGCGGGTTCACAAGATAAAAGCCTTAAAATAACCGGCGGTACCTTGTTTGATGGCACAGGCACCGAGAGCGACAACCCGGGTCTGTTAATAAAAGAAGGCAAGATCGTGGCCATGGGTGCGGATGCGCTAAGTGCCGAGGTCGATCAGCAATACGATGCCAGTGGCTATGTGATTGCGCCGGGGTTCATCGACCTTTGCTGCAACCTGCGGGAGCCGGGTAACGGGCAAAAGGGGAATATCGCATCAGAAACCTTGGCCGCCGCCCACGGGGGCTTTACCACCGTGTGTGCGTCTCCTGAGACCTCGCCGGTCAATGATTCCAGTGCGGTAACACATCTGATTCGAGACGGGGCTTCATCGCGGGGTTCGGTTCGTGTCTTGCCCATTGGGGCAATTACCCGGGGCTTGGAAGGAGAGCTTCTTAGCGATTTGGCCGGGCTTAAAAATGCAGGCTGTGTGGCTGTGGGTAATGGCTCTCGTGGTATTAAAAACGCCCGGATTATGCGCCGCTGTATGGCTTACGCCCGGACCTTCGGTTTGACGGTTATGTTCAGCCCCGAAAATCAGGCGTTGGCGGCGGATGGTTACGCCCATGATGGTCAGGTGACCACTCGCCTTGGTCTGTTGGGTATCCCGGAGGTGGCCGAAACGGCCGCGGTGATGGAAATGCTGCTACTTGCCGAAGAAACGGGCGTGAAGCTGCATCTTAGCCAGCTGTCCAGTGGCCGCAGTGTTGAGATGGTGGCGGCTGCTCGTCAGCGAGGCGTAAAGGTGACAGCCGATGTGGCCATGCACCAGCTGTGTTTCACCGAAGAGGCGCTGGCGGGTTTTGATAGCCGGTACCACGTTCGCCCGCCACTGCGATCTGAAGCCGATCGGCAAGCTCTGGTGGCAGGTGTTCAGGCCGGAGTGATCGATGCCATCGTCAGTCAACATCAGCCTCATGATACGGCCGCCAAGCAAGCGCCGTTGCCCGCAACTGAACCGGGCTTATCCAGTATTGAGAGTGTGCTTTCGCTGGGTTTGGAGTTGGTCGAAAGCGGGGAGTTGAGCCGGCAACGCTTACTGACCGCGCTTACCGAAGGGCCGGGGCGTATTGTTGGCTTATCGCCTGAGATCACGTGTGGAGCCGTTGCGGATTTGTGCATCTTCAATCCAACTACTAGCTGGCAGCCGTCTGAACAAACCTTGGTGTCTACTGGTAAACACGCACCGCTGGTGGAGCGGAAATTGTCAGGAAAGGTCGAGCTGACGTTGGTGGCTGGCCGTCCGGTTTGGGTGGATAGCCACTAACGTTCACCTCAGGATTCGACGGAGGCAGCATTACCTCTGTCGAATCCATCACAAATTGTAGCCAATATTCTTAAAAGGCCTTGCGGGCAGTCACCTCAGCCAACGTATCCTAGATCCCCTCCAACTACCATAACTCGTAAAAATGAATGAGTTGCTGGCATCCAGCCAGTCTATGCTTTTGACAATAATAATTAGGAGTCATCCCGTGAAACCCATTCGATTCACCCGCGGTATCGCTAGGGCTGCCGCACTTTGCGCCAGTTTGATTGCTCCGATGCATGCGCAAGCTCAGACCGACATCATTGAACGCTCGTTTTGTGTGTTTGATCCAGTAGGTGCTAATGGTCCGCTCTTTTCGATTACTAAAGAATTTCAGCCGGTCGCCCTTCAACGTGGAATCAAACTGAATCTGCGTGCATACACCGATGAAAAAGTGGCGGCAGAAGACTTCAAGGCGGGCCAGTGTGATGCGGTCTTGTTAACGGGCACCCGCGCTCGGGAATTCAACAAGTTTACCGGGACGCTTGAGGCCATGGGGGCGATCCCTGGTGAGCGAGAAATGCGTTTACTGTTCAATACTCTGAGTCAGCCCAAGGCGCGCCCATTCCTGATTGACGGTCCTTATGAAGTGGCGGGTGTTTTCCCCGGCGGTGCCGTGTATCTGCATGCCCGAGATCGGACTCTGGATACGGTCGAAAAGCTGCAGGGTAAACGTGTCGCCACTCTGGATTACGACACAGCGTCGGTGCGGATGGTTCGCCATGTGGGCGCTTCGGTGGTAGGTTCAAACTCAGCCAATTTTGCCGGCAAATTCAATAACGGCAGTGTCGATTTTGCCTATGCACCTGCGGTGGCGTATCAGCCCCTCGAACTCTATAAAGGCATTGGCGACAAAGGCGGTGTGTTCAAATACGCGCTGGGTTATATGAATTTCCAGGTGATCATCAACACGGAGCGGTTCCCCGAAGATGCTGGTCAAATGGTGCGTGACGAATCCATCAAACGTATCGACGAGGCCTACGAAATTATTGCCGAAGCAGAAGCCAGCATTCCCGATAACGTTTGGGTGAATTTGCCCCAGGAAGATACGGCTGAGTACGACAAAATGCTTCGTCAGGTACGGATGTCGTTGCTCGAGGAGGGCGTATACGACGAGCGCGCCATCAAGTTGATGAAAGCGATACGTTGCCGTGTCGATGGCGCCAGATCGGAATGTGCTTCTTAAGGTAAGCAGGTAGAGATATAGCCCGCCTAAGCGGGCTAGCGCTGACTCAATTGACGGCGTCTTTCAGTGTCTTTCCGGGTTTGAAGCCCACGGTCTTGCTGGCGGCGATCTGAATGGCAGCACCGGTTTGCGGGTTTCTACCGTTGCGAGCTTCTCGCTTGCGAACTGAAAAGGTTCCGAAACCGATGAGGCTGATGTCGTCGCCCCGGGCGGCTGCAGCGGTAATTTGATCGGTCACCGCATTGATCACCTCGCCGGCTTTTTCCCGGGTTAGTCCGGTTTGATCAGCGATAGCGGCAGAGAGTTCAGGTTTGCGCATTAGGTACTCCTGTCTTTTGTTTTGGTTGTAATCTTTGTTTGAGCTGCCAAGCGCAGGCGAGCAGCGTATGCAATCTATAGTGGGTTTGGCGCGAATGTGCAAACCCGAGCCTCAATGATCTGAGAATACGCATAAGAATAAAAGGGTGTAGTTGATATGACAGTTTTCCGGAAAAAGATGGCTTCAGGTGCGCGGCTACGCGGTTTCGTGGCTGCGGTTGCAGCCAGCATGGCGTTAAGTGGATGTGGGGCGGTCAACCACATGATTTACAAGACCACTGGCGATGTGATGAAGGGGTTTTCCCGCAATCATACCGTGCCGTACCTGATGCAGTCTGACGACCTTGCGATGGGATGTACCATGAGTGAAGCCACGGCACCGTTGCTGATGTCGTTTGGCCGCGTAACCAGCGAGCCGGATCAAATCGCTGTGGTGCTATACCTCTCCGCCGGCGGCTGCGCCGAAGAACGAGCCATCGGGCACGAGCTTAACGGTATGTCGAAGCTGTACGCCAATGATGGCACCGGGGCTGAAGATGCGTTTATTCAGAAAAAGCGTGCCTATACCGTCGCCGCCAAGCGCTATTTTAAAGGTTGGCAGCACCACAACGCCCATTACGGCGATCCGGATGGAGGGGAGTGCCCAAGCTTTGACGACGAGGCCGATGAGTTCATCTACATGGCTGGATTGTTGTCGGGTATGCAAGCGCTGAGTGCTCAAATTCAGGCTTCGTCATCCATTGGCGTGCCATTCAATACAGGCTCAATTGTTGGTCGTGCGAGTCAGTGTTTGGATAACAGCCAGTGGTGGGGTGCACCAATGGGCCTGAGAGCTACCGTATGGGCCATGATTCCAGGCACTCAGCCGCAGGGTGAAAATGCCTTTGAGCGTTTGTCTGCCGCGCAAGAGCAAGGTAAGGAAGCTGGGGTCCGCTTGGGTCACGTTTTCCACGCTATTGCCGCCACCAACAAAAACGATACGGCCCTCGTGAAGGCTATTATTCGCGACTTCGCCGAGTCCGAAGAAACGGTTGAGGTTAGCGAAGACTGGCGTTTCATTGATGCTATGGCCCGAAACATGCTGGTGACCATCTCCGACAAGCTGTGGATGGAAAATACAGGGCACCGGACGCCAACCGGCCGTTTCGGCTCGTTCTGGGATGATCAGCGAGCGCCCGTTGAAACCATGGATCTCGACGATCTGTTGTAAATCCGTCATTTTCCAGGGTGGGCTGTCATGATTCAGGGTCGAATGAACCGTAGTGGGCTGGAGTGGTTTTCTTCACTGCCGGCCTGTCTGCTTTTGCTTGCTGTTGTGTTGTTTTCTACCAGCAGTGACATCCATAACCAAATGCTCCGGGGGGGGGAGCAGATGTGGAGTGGCTATTACAAGCTGCGAATGGATCCGGTCCAGCCTCAATGCAAGGTCATTCAGGATGTGGATGCCGCAGTGGCGAAGGAGATGGCCGAAGCACCGCCGGCTGACGACCCTATGGCAGCGCTACTGGGGGATTTTGAGAAAGACCCCGCTGAAGTCCGTTTGGCGATTGAACGTTCAGCCGCGGATTGTCGCGCAGCCCACACTGGTTACTCCGAGTTGCAAGATAAATTAACACCGGGCGTAACGGCGTATCGGACCGTTGAATTGTTTGTGGCTGACTTGATTGCGTTTGGGCTTGCCGCACAGCGCTATATTTTGGTCATTTTGGTGATGCTGTGTGCTGTCACCGCTACGTTAACGCGTCACCATATTGCCATGCGCGCGATGGAAACCCGGCTGGATTATACGGTTTCCATGATCCTGCAAACCATTGCTAACGCGATGCTGCTCGGGTCCAGTGTGATTTTTCGGCAGTCTACACTCGCTAGCAGTACGGCATTGTCCAGCGAAGAGATGTTACTGCATAACTTCTGGATCGCCGGTTTCGCCTGCTTGACCTTGGCCAGTTTGTATCGCCTCGTTCGTGTACCTGATGACCTCGAGCCTGGCGGAAGTCCGAGCAAAGCCTTCATGGCTGTCCCCCTGTATACCGTGATGTGTTTGATTTCGGGCAGCTACTTTGCGTTGATTGGTCACTCGTCCGGCATCGGTATCTATCTGGGCAAGATGGTTGAGTTGGCGGATATGTTCCTGAATGTGGGCTTGTATGTTTGGGTGGGCATGATGCTCAAACAGACCAAGTTGGCCACACTGGTGTTTGATGTATTCCGTCCGTGGCGTATGCCGCCGGAGATGCTGGCTGTGGTTGCGGTGCTGGTGGCAGCCATTCCTACGGCATACACCGGCGCGTCCGGCATCTTCGTCATCGCCGCTGGCGCGGTTATATACAGTGAGTTGCGGGCGGCAGGTGCGCGGCGTCATCTAG
This sequence comes from Marinobacter sp. AL4B, assembly GCF_019916045.1. Taxonomy (NCBI): domain Bacteria; kingdom Pseudomonadati; phylum Pseudomonadota; class Gammaproteobacteria; order Pseudomonadales; family Marinobacteraceae; genus Marinobacter; species Marinobacter sp. AL4B. The sequence continues at coordinate 706,870 of NZ_JAILWZ010000013.1, read as the reverse complement.
CGTTAGCCGCTACCGCTATGTCTGGTTCGTTAGGGGTGGTGCTGCGGCCCTGCTTGCTGGTGGTCGTGATTGCTTATCTGAACCGCGAGGTCACGACCGATGAGCTGTTCGGTTGGGGTATTTGGGTGTTTGTGTTGACCGCCACTTTGTTCGGCATCGTAGCGACCACCGTTAACCGCCAAAGCCAATTCAACCTCGCTCCCAGTTCAGAAGCCTTCCCTGCGAGCATTCGGGCCCTTCGGCCTTTGCTTCCTTATGTCCTCGTGATTGTGTCAGTGGTGCTGCTGTACCGCTTTGCGCTCGATGTGAAAATGGATGAATTTTCCGCGCCGCGCCTCCTTCCCGTAATCATGCTGTCGATTTTGCTGTACGAACACGTAAGTCGTAAGCGGGAGCAGGCTGTTTCGTTCAACGGTAACCCCCATCATGGGCTGGAACGAAGCGTTCGAAATGCCACCAATGACACCACGGCGGAGATTGGCGCTCTGCTGCTGTTGTTGGGGTTGTCGGTGAGTATCGGTGGCGTTATCGAACGATCCCACATTATGGCAGCCTTCCCCCAGGCCTTTGACAGTGCCTGGTCGGCGATGCTGCTGATGGTGGTTATCCTGGTCATTCTGGGCATGATTATGGATGCCTTTGGTGCGGTGATTCTGGTGACGGCAACGGTCGCAACCATTGCCTATTCCAGCGGTATCCACCCAGTTCATTTCTGGATGGTGACATTGGTCGCTTTTGAGTTGGGTTACTTGAGCCCGCCGGTTGCGCTGAACCACTTGCTGACCCGGCAAGTGGTGGGGGAAGCCGAGGTGTTGGCGGCACAAGCTGAAGAGGGCACCTTCTATCAGCGTCATGAACGCATCATTATGCCGTTGATTGCGATGGGTATTTCTCTAGTGCTGGTGGCGTTCGTACCGTTGCTGTTCTACGCCAGTTAAGCGTTAACAGAGCACAAAAAAAGCGCCGTGCTTTCGCAGGGCGCTTTTTTTTGGCCGGATGAAACTCAGTCGAGTTTCGGACCTGCCTCAACAATGGCATCTGCCACGTCAAACTTTGTGAAGTTCTCAACAAACTGACCGATCAGCTCCTGAGCCTTGCCGTCGTAGTACTCCGGGCTGGTCCAGGTGTTGCGTGGGTTCAGTAGCTCGCTGTCTACACCCGGGATGTGCTTGGGCACTTCCAGGTTCAGTGCGTCCAGGTGCTCGGTTTCCACGTCGTCCAGATCGCCGTTCTGAATCGCAGCAATGATCGCGCGAGTCGTCGGGATGCTGAAGCGCTTACCTTCACCGAAGGGGCCGCCGGTCCAGCCGGTGTTAACCAGGAACACTTTGCTGCCGAACTCATCGATACGCTTCATCAGCAGTTCAGCGTATACGCCAGCTGGACGCGGGAAGAACGGTGCGCCGAAGCAGGTCGAGAAGGTGGACTTCAGCTTAGATGAAGACCCCATCTCGGTGGAGCCAACCAGCGCGGTGTAGCCACTCAGGAAATGGTAAGCAGCAGCTTCACGGCTCAGGATAGAGACTGGAGGCAGAACGCCGGTCATATCGCAGGTCAAGAAAATGATGTGTGACGGCTCGCCGGCACGGTTTTCCAGAACGCGCTTCTCAACGTGCTCAAGAGGGTAAGCGCAACGAGAGTTTTCGGTCAGGGAAACGTCAGTGTAATCCGGCTCGCGGCTTTCCTGATCGATCATGACGTTCTCGACGATCGCGCCGAAGCGGATGGCGTCCCAGATGATGGGTTCGTTCTTCTGGCTCAGATCGATGCACTTGGCGTAGCAACCACCTTCGATATTGAACACAGTGCCGGGGCCCCAGCCGTGCTCGTCGTCACCGATCAGGAAGCGATGCGGGTCGGCAGACAGGGTGGTTTTACCGGTACCGGACAGGCCGAAGAACAGGCAGGTATCGCCGTTTTCGCTGACGTTGGCAGAACAGTGCATGGGCAGTACGTCTTTCTCTGGCAGCAGGAAGTTCTGCACAGAGAACATGGCTTTTTTCATCTCGCCAGCGTAGCGCATGCCAGCCAGCAGTACTTTGCGCTTGGCAAAGTTGATGATCACGCAGCCGTCGGAGTTGGTGCCATCACGCTCGGGAACGCACTGAAAGTTAGCGGCGTTGAGAATCTGCCATTCCTGTTTGTCGGCCGGGTTGTAGGCTTCCGGGCGGATAAACAGGTTGCGGCCGAACAGATTCTGCCAAGCTGTTTCGGTGGTCATCTTCACGGCCAGGTAATGCTCAGGATCTGAGCCTACGTGAACGTTTGAAACGAATTGGTCTTTTTCGGCAATGTAGGCTTCAACGCGATCCCAGAGGGCGTCGAACTTATCAGCGTCAAAGGGACGGTTGATCGGGCCCCAATGAATATCGTCAGCTGTGCTGGGCTCCTGAACAATGAAGCGGTCCATGGGAGATCGGCCGGTGCGTTCACCGGTGGTGACCACTAAAGAGCCGTTCGCTGCCAGTTGGCCTTCGTTCCGTGCCAGTGCTAGCTCGACCAGCCGTGCTGTATTCAGATCAGTATAAGTGTTGCTCACTTCGACCTCGCCCTCGGGATGTCTTAGTGACTGCCCAGCCCGCACTTCTAAGTTGGCGGAATTCTGAACAATCGGGTCAATTCAGGCGCGCTATTATGCCAGAGACGCCGGAAAAAAACGACTGCTCCGGAGGCTGCTTCTGGCGCGGCTTCCGGATAATTTAGTAGGGTATCAGTGTAACGTATGACCGGTGAAAAGTTGGTCAATATCGTTTCTATCAAAGCGATAGCTGGCGTGGCAGAACTGACAGTCCATTTCGATGCTGCCTTGCTCTTCCAGAATGCTATAACACTCTTCCTTGCCGATTGATTCCAGTGCGCCGAGGGTGCGTTCCCTTGAGCAGGTGCAGTGAAAGGCCACGGGTTCGGGGTCAAACAAGCGCACAGTTTCCTCGTTGAACAGGCGGTGCAGCAGGGTTTCACTGTCCAGTTCGAGAAGCTCTTCAGCCTTAACAGTACTGGCGAGATGGTTCACCCGGTTCCACAACTCGTCGTCTTCTTCGGTATGCCCCGGTAGTCGCTGTAACAGTAGCCCCGCTGCTGAGTCTTCGCTGGAAAAGAGGAAGAGGCTTGTAGCAAGCTGTTCGGAGCGTTCGAAATATTCTTCCAGACAGCCGGACAGTGTCTCGGCTTCTCGCGGAACCACGCCTTGGTAGCGCTGACCTTTGTCTGGCGTGATGGTGATGGCCATGCGACCAGCGCCCAGCATTTCGTTCAAGGTGCCGCCGCTGATAGCTTGGTCGTCGAAGCGAGCCAAGCCGCGGATGTTGCGGTCGTGGCTGCACTCGGCCATTAAGGTGCGCAACGCCCCTTCGCCCGCGGCTTGCAGTGCCACGGTGCCTTCGAATTTGAGTGTGCTGCTTAACAAAACGCTGGCAACCAGTGTTTCGCCGAGTAAGTCGCGAACGGCGTCGGGGTAGGGAGCCTGTCGGGTGATTTCATTGTAGCTGCCGCCCAATTGTACCCAAGCACCTCGCACTTGGCTGTGCTCAAAGATAAAACGTTGGAACTGGTCTCGGGATGCCATGGTGTCTCCTGAAAATATGGGTCAATTGCCCGCTCAGGGCAGAGAATTCTGTGTGTTGATGCCGGAGCCTCCGAGCTTGTAGTAACGGGCTACAAGTCGTTTTCTTCCCGAAATCGTTGGATCTTGCGGCGATCTTTTTTACTGGGCCGGCGCGCGGGTGGCAGTTGTGCGGCTTGCATGGTTTTGCGTTGCCAGGCCAGCTCTTCCCGTTTTTTAGCGCTTGCGTCCGTCTCGTGGTACAGCGTTTGTGCCTCCGGCGCTCCGCGGCGTCGGTCGCTGATGCCATCAATGACAACAATCTTCTCCTGCCAGCCTTGTCGAAGCGTGACTTTGGCCCCCGCCTCGACAATCTTGCCTGGCTTGCTTCTTTGGCTGTTGTAATGAACTTTGCCGCCTTCTATGGCTTCTTTCGCGAGGGAGCGGGTTTTGTAGAAGCGCGCTGCCCACAGCCATTTGTCGAGTCGTACTTTTTGATCTTCAGTGTTTGTAGGCTTCATATCACTTTTACCTGATGAGCGCTCCGGGCAGTCATCCCTCGAATTATAACGGCCTCGTCAGGCTGATGGCAGTGTTCGGCGGGCCTGCAAAGACGGCAAGATCTCATCAAAATGACAAATGCCCGGAATATCAGGGTGATGGGGTTTGGCCGCTTGAGTGCTGTCGGGCGAAAGAATCGCCAGGCATTGGCCGATGCCGGCTTCTTGCGCGCTTTCAAGCACCGGGAAACTGTCGTCGACCATCAAGGTACGTTCGCGCTGGTAGTTAACCCGCTGACACAGATCCCGCCAGAAATCCCGGTCTTCTTTGGGTTTGCCCAGTTCATGACTGGAAATGATCATGTCGACATGCTGATCCAAGCCGGTTCGCTGTAGCTTTAGGGCCAAAGGGTCCGGGTGGCAGTTGGTGACGATGACGGAGTGCAGTCCGGCCGTTCTCAGGCTGCCCAGGAAGTCATGCACGTGTGGCCGGTAGCCAATTCGATCGCCGACCTCCGCTTTCAATTGAGTGATATCCACTGAGAGCCGCTCACTCCAGTAATCGGTGCAGTACCAGTTCAGTGTGCCGCGTTCGGCCATGATCATGCTGACCAGCTGGTCTTTGGTTTCTTGTGGGTGCAGGTCGAACTGCTCTGCATAGCGTTTGGGCAGGTGTTCCAGCCAAAAGTGCGAGTCAAAATGCAGATCCAGCAGTGTTCCATCCATGTCCAGAAACACTGTGTCGAGTGATGACCAATCAACCATAAAAAAACAGCCTGAAGGATTTTGCTTCAGGCTGCCTTAGATTCCGGCCTCTGGCAAGCCGGAATTATACGGAGCGTGCGCGGTGCTCAGTCGTCAGATTGCGACACCGATTCTTGCTTCCGGCCACTTCGTGTGCAGCCCAGGCAACGCACAAATGTGGCCTTGGCTGGGCCAACCACAAGAACCTCTCCGGCTTCACCGGCGTTGCCGCCAAGGGCGGAAAACGGCAAGGACACCAGATAAACGGCTGTGCCGACAATGGTGGTGGCCAGCAGAGCCGGGCGCAAAAGTACAGCGTCGGTTGTCATGGCGAGGGCTGAAGGGCTTTCATCGATTGCACGGGCGTGGCCCATGGATGAAAACGCGAGAAGGCAGGCGGCGACAGTGGCTACCAGTGTGCGGGAAAACTTGCGAATCATGGGTAATCTCTCCTGAACGAATCGCCCGGCGGAGCCGGAACTTCTAGCCCGAAATATTTGCACGCATTTCAGTGGTGTAAGGGGTAATTATAGCGCATGGTCATGAATTCTCTGTTAACTATGAATCATATTGCTGCAATTTCAAACGCTTTCTGGTTAAAAAGAGGGTCCGCTCACGAATAACAGGTAAGGCTAACGCTGACACCTGGGGCAGTAGACGGTGGAACGATTGTTCATACGGATTTCTTTTAATGGTGCCTGGCATTCGGGGCAGGCTTCACCGGCGCGGCCATACACCAGTAGGGATTGGGCAAAGTACCCCGGTTTGCCGTCGCTGTTAACGAAATCCCGAAGCGTGGTACCACCCATCAAAATGGCTGCGCTTAAGGTTTCTTTTATGGCTTCAGCCAGTTTGTGGTAACGATCCAGGCTGATGCGCCCGGCTTTTCGCGTTGGATGAATGCCGGCTTTGTAGAGAGCTTCATTTGCGTAGATGTTGCCGACCCCAACCACGACATGGTTGTCCATGATGAACGATTTCACTGGCGTTTGTTTGCCTCGGGACAACCGGAACAACAGGGCACCGTTAAAGTTTTGTGATAACGGTTCAGGACCAAGATCCCGGATCAGGGGATGAGCGCGGTAATCTTCACTCCAAAGCCAGCAGCCAAATCGACGGGGATCATTAAAGCGAAGGATTCGACCGTTGCCCAGACTCAGCTCAACGTGATCGTGTTTCATCGCGGGGCTGTTGTCAGTGATGACCCGCAGGCTTCCCGACATGCCCAGATGAACAATGACGGTGCCGGTATCGAGATGCAGGAACAGGTATTTGGCACGACGATCGACGGCGCGAATGGTTTTGTGTTGCAGTAAATCGGGAAGGTCGTCAGGAACGGGCCAGCGGAGTTTGCCATTGTGTACTCGAACCCGGGTTACGGTCTGGCCTTCACAATGAGGCGCGATGCCTTGCCGAGTAGTTTCAACTTCAGGTAATTCGGGCACTGAGCCTCCGCCGCTTGCTGCTTGCGAAAAGAATAAGTGTAAACGGTAACAAAAAGTCCACCAAATATGGTTGTTCTGGCGTACAGCTGTACGCTAAAGTGTGCTTCGGATAATTGCCTTCGAATGCCCGCAGTTTTGCTCTCGTGCCGTATGTCGAAGTAGATTGATTTTCGAGGAAAGTTTATGTGGTTTAACGGTCTTTTGGACCTTTCTGTATGGCAGTTGATAGCGGCTGCTTTGGTGATGACTCACATCACAATCGTCAGTGTTACGCTGTATCTGCATCGACATTCGGCTCATAACGCACTGGATTTGCACCCGGTCCTGAAGCACTTCTTCCGTTTTTGGTTGTGGTTAACCACAGCTCAGAACACCAAAGAATGGACTGCCATTCACCGCAAACACCACGCCAAGTGTGAAACTGAAGAAGATCCGCACAGCCCGGTTGTTCTCGGGGTTCGTAAAGTACTTTTTGAAGGTGCTGAACTTTACGCCGAGTCTGCGACGCCTGAGATTCTTCAGCGTTATGGGCAGCGCACGCCGGAAGACTGGATCGAGCGTAAAGTGTATACCCCCCATAAGTTTATGGGTATCACGCTGATGGCGGTGATCAACCTGGCATTGTTTGGCGTGAACGGTATTTGGATCTGGGCTCTGCAGATGATGTGGATCCCGGTTTGGGCCGCAGGTGTGGTCAACGGGCTTGGTCACTATCTGGGTTACCGAAATTATGAATGTGCGGATAATGCACACAACATTTCACCGCTGGGTATTTTGATCGGCGGTGAAGAGCTGCATAACAATCACCATACTTATCCGAACTCGGCGAAACTGTCGCGCCGCTGGTTCGAAGTGGATATTGGCTGGGGCTATATTCGACTGTTTCAGTTGTTTGGACTGGCCAAGCCGAAAGGCTATCGCCCGATTGCGCATCATGTTCCCGGTAAGCTGGATGTCGATGTGGAAACTGTGCAGGCCATTGCCAACAACCGTTTTGACATCATGCGCCAGTATCGTAAGCGTGTCATGACCCCGGTTCTGCGTCAGCAGCGGTTGGTAATGGATGAGGACATCCGGCCTATGTACCGAAAATTGAAGCGGTTACTGCACCGGGAAGAAGCGCTCATTAAACCGCGCGAAAAGGCGCACTTGGAGACGGTTCTCGAGCGCAATGAAATTCTGCGTCAGATCTATGAAAAGCATCAGGAGCTACAATTGCTGTGGCGTCAGCGTGGCTTGAAGCCCCAGGAAAAGTTGCAGGCATTGATGGAATGGTGCAAGGATGCCGAAGCCAGTGGCATTCGGTATCTGGAAGAGTTTTCAGCGCACCTGCGAGCCTATTCGCTGCGCCCTGCGAGCTGATCAACTGCCGCAGTAAGAAGCCCGAGTGACTCAGTCATTCGGGCTTTTTTCGTTTTAAGGCCGATGGCTTGTGGAATGGCCCTACGTCGAGACTGCCTCTACGGCTACGCGGTACAGGCTGTAGTTAACCTGTCCTGCGATCTTCTGGCGGTGCAGTTCCCAGCTTTTTGGAGTGGGCGGGGTGCGAAGCTCGCTTTCGTGCTCCACGTAGATCCAGCCTCCGGGTTTTAGCCATTGCTCCGAATCCAGCAGCGGAAAGAGTTTGTCGAGCCAGCCCTGGCGGAACGGTGGGTCCATAAATACGATGTCAAACGGGGGCTGTTGTCGATGGCTCAGAAACTGCTCAACGTCTTGGCAGATCACCGCACCTTTGTCTGATTTAAGAAGCCGAAGGTTGTCTCGTAGAGCTTTCGCCAGTGCAGGCGTGTGATCCACCAAAGTGGTTTGAGCCGCACCCCGAGATAGGGCTTCGAGGCCCAGCGCACCGGAACCGGCAAACAGGTCCAGGCAGTCGCTGCCGGCGACGTGATAGTTCAGCCAGTTGAACAGGGTCTCTCGGATTCGGGCCGGGCTTGGGCGGACACCGCCAACATCCGGGAAACGCAATTTTCGACTACGCCAATCGCCACCGATGATCCGCAACTCGCCATTGTCGCCTTGACCAGCGCTTTGCGATGCGCCAGAGCCAGGTTTTCGAGGGGCTGGTTTGCGTTTCGCCATGGTCTGCTCCGCGGGCTGGAAGAGTTGTGAGTTAGGGATGCAATAGTACCGGAAAGCCAGAGTCGAGCGATAACCGCTTGGCCCATCACTTAGCGCCGGCAGTCTGCTAGAATGTCGGCTTTCTTTTGCGCGCCCATTTTCAGACAGATGGTAAGACTATGACGGCAGAGTGGATTTCAATTGGCCTGTTGGCCCTTCTTGTTCTTTTCTTCGTGCTGGACGTTGCCAGCAATCGTAAGCGGATTCCGCGCCCGAAGCCGGTCCCGCAGCGCAAACCAGACGTTGCCAAAGGCCCAGCCCCGATAGCAGAGGCCGAAAAAGAAGCGTCCGAGCCAACAGCCGAGGTTGCACCGGAAACGCCGGTTGAAGAGCCAGAGGTTGTTCCGGCGCCGGAAGTAAAATCTCAGCCAGAGCCAGAGCCAGAGCCAGAGCCAGAGCCAGAGCCAGAGATCAGCGTCTTTGAGCGTATCAAGAAAGGTCTTGGGAAAACCCGCGCCAGCCTGACCGGTGGGCTGGCTGACATGTTTTCCGTGGGTAAGAAAATCGATGAAGACCTACTGGAAGAAATCGAAACGTCCTTGTTGATGGCGGATGTCGGCGTGACCGCTACGTCAGAAATCATCGAATCGTTGACGGAAAAACTGGAGCGCAATCAGCTCAAAGATGGCGAAGCTCTGCGAAAAGCGCTACGGGAAGAGCTGCACGGATTGCTGAAAGATGTTACCAAGCCTCTGGAAATTGACTCCGGTAAAGCGCCTTATGTCATTTTGGTGGTTGGCGTTAATGGCGTTGGCAAAACCACCACGATTGGCAAGCTGACCCGAAAATTCCAGAGCGAAGGCAAGTCTGTCATGTTGGCCGCCGGCGATACCTTTCGGGCTGCCGCAGTGGAGCAACTGCAGGTTTGGGGTGAGCGTAACGATGTGCCGGTGATTGCCCAGCACACCGGTGCCGACAGTGCATCGGTGATCTTCGATGCTATTGAATCGGCGAAAGCCCGTGGTACCGACATTTTGATTGCCGATACCGCCGGGCGTTTGCAGAACAAAGACAACCTGATGAACGAGCTTACCAAGGTCGTTCGGGTTATGAAGAAATTGGATGAGTCAGCGCCTCACGAAGTCATGTTGGTACTGGACGCCGGCACGGGCCAAAATGCCTTGAGCCAGGCGCAGGTGTTCCAACAGGCGGTCGGTGTTTCCGGTATTACGTTGACGAAACTGGACGGCACGGCGAAAGGCGGTATCGTATTTGCTATTGCGCGTCAGCTTCAGCTACCTATCCGTTATATCGGCGTGGGTGAACAGGCCGAAGATCTGCGTACATTTGATGCAGAAACGTTCGTCAGTGCCTTGTTCGACGAATGACACTCAGCTCGGGAGCCTCAGCCTAGATGATAGAGTTTCGTCAGGTAAGCAAACGCTACGATTCTGATCACACCGCCCTGCGCCAGGTGAACTTTCATCTCGACCGGGGTGAGCTGGCGTTTCTGACCGGTCACTCCGGAGCCGGTAAAAGTACCTTGTTGAAACTGATCATGGTGATGGAGCGGCCGAGCGCGGGCGAAGTGATGGTTGGTGGCCAGCGCCTTAATAGCCTGCCGAAGCGACAGATTCCCTACATTCGACGGCACATCGGTGTGGTGTTTCAGAATCACCAATTGCTGTTTGATCGCACCGTGTTCGACAACGTGGCCATGCCGCTTGAAGTCATGGGTGTAGCCCCCAGAGACATCGGCCGCCGGGTGCGGGCTGCATTGGACAAGGTGGGGCTGCTGAGCAAAGAAAAAATGAACCCCATGCAATTGTCTGGGGGTGAGCAACAGCGGGTTGGCATTGCCCGGGCCGTGGTCAATAAACCTCCGGTCCTCTTGGCGGATGAGCCGACGGGTAACCTCGATCCGCAATTGTCGGCAGACATCATGCAGCTGTTTACGGAGTTCAGCCAGGTGGGTGTAACGGTGTTGATTGCCACACACGACATCGCCTTGATTAACCAAATGGGCCGTCGCCGGCTGACATTGGACCACGGTGAGCTGATCGCAGGCGGTAGTGCCCCGGTCGGAGGAGGTCTGAGTGGCCGCTGACCAAAAACAGAAACCCGTTAATCCTCGTGGTGCCGCCACGCGTTCGAAATCTCCGATTAATAATCAGGCCAGAAGTTATTTGGACCACCATCGCAAGGTGGCCCGGGCCTCTGCCCAGCGTTTGCTGAAAACGCCGGTTGCCAGTGCAATGACATGGACAGTGATGGGCGTGGCACTGGCGTTGCCGGTGGCTTTGTTGCTATTGCTGACCAGTTTGCAGGGAGTGAGTGCCGGTTGGGAGAGCAGCGCTCGGATCACCGCCTACCTGAGTCTGGATACCTCTGTGCAACAGGCTCAAAAGCTTACTCGCGATATAGACAGTGACGGCCGGATTTTGTCGGTCGAGCTGGTGGAGCGGGATCAAGCTTTGGTTGAGTTTCGGGAGGCTTCCGGTTTGGGCGATGCGCTGGATTTTCTAGGCGACAACCCGTTGCCGCATACATTACTGATTACCCCTCAAGAGAATGCCCGCACGGCCGCGAGTGTGCAGGCTTTGGTAGTCTTTATTGAAGGTATGGGGCGGGTGGATCAGGTTCAGGTCGATCTGGGTTGGTTGCAGCGTTTGAATGCCATGACCGAAATTTTGGCGCGAGCGGTGTGGGCATTGTCATTGCTATTGGGCGCGGCGGTGATCCTGGTGATTGGTAATACCGTACGTTTAGCGATCGAGAATCGTCGCGATGAAATTCTGGTGGCGAAACTGGTCGGTGGCACAGATGCGTTTGTCCGTAGGCCGTTTTTGTACTCCGGTGCTTGGTTTGGTTTGGGAGGCGGTCTGGTTGCCTGGGTGTTAATACAGGCCTCGTTGTGGTGGCTAAACGGCCCCATAGAACGTTTGGCCGATTTGTATCGCAGTGAATTTGCTTTGCAGGGGCTAGGCTTCGAGGGCGCGGCAGCATTGATTATCATCGCAATGCTGTTAGGCTGGCTAGGCGCTTGGGTGGCAGTGAAGCGTCATCTGGACGATATAGAACCGGGTGAGATAGCCGGCGGGTGACGCAGGTCACGGGAATACCGTATTGAAATTAGAGCTTGTTCTGGCGTAGCTTAATGCGATTGCAGTAGCGTTTCAGGTAGGCACGGTGAGTTTTCCAGATTGTTGATAATTAACGTTTTACTGGAGTTCTCGGGAACTTATTAAGATCTTGGCGGTCTTACAGTTTGTTGATATATTTTAAGCACGTCAGGTTCGGAGGTTAATGCATGGGTACGAGTTTACAGCTGGCTGACAGACTGGTTCCGGGCGCGAATCTAGAATCCTATATTCAGGCGGCAAGTCGCATTCCTGTTCTCACAGTAGAAGAAGAGCGGGATTTGGCGGAACGGCTACATTACGACGGCGATGTGGAGGCGGCCCGGCAGTTGGTGCTTTCTCACCTTCGGTTTGTGGTTCATATCGCTCGCAGTTATTCAGGCTACGGTCTGGCTCAGGCTGATTTGATTCAGGAAGGCAACGTAGGCTTGATGAAAGCGGTAAAGCGCTTCAATCCGGAATACGGTGTGCGCTTGGTATCGTTTGCCGTGCACTGGATCAAGGCTGAGATTCACGAGTTCATTTTGCGCAACTGGCGTATCGTGAAAGTGGCGACGACTAAGGCACAGCGTAAGTTGTTCTTTAACCTGCGCAGCCAAAAGAAGAAGCTGGCGTGGTTGAATCACGATGAGCTGAATGCGGTCGCGGAAGATTTGGGTGTGGAGCCCAAGGTGGTTCGTGAGATGGAAGGCCGCTTGGCCTCCCGTGATGCGTCGTTTGATGGTCCAATGGACGACGATGACGATGCCGTTTACCAGGCACCGGCCCATTATCTTGAGGATCGTCGTGCAGATCCGGCCGTGCAGCTTGAGAATTCTAACTGGTCTGAAGATTCCAATGGCCGCTTGATGCAGGCGTTGAGTGTGCTGGATGAGCGCAGTCAGGATATCCTGCGTGAGCGTTGGTTGACGGACAGTAAGTCGACGCTGCATGAGCTGGCGGATAAATATGGCGTTTCTGCGGAGCGGATTCGGCAGTTGGAAAAAAACGCCATGAAGAAGATTAAGGCTCAGATGACGGAAGCGGCCTGATAGTCCTTTTGTTTTGAGTGTTTGAAAACGCCACCACCGTTTTGCGGTTGGTGGCGTTTTTGTTTGTATAATCCTGATACTTGTATAAATTCATGCATCCGGGGTGAAGGGGTTGGGGCAGCCTTCGTCGGACCTTTGAGTGGGATTCCAGAAAATGACTACAACACTTCCTCGTATCGCCTTTCTTGGCATTGGTTTGATGGGCGCGCCTATGACCCGAAACCTGCTGAACGCGGGTTATCCAATGACATTGTGGAACCGAACGGAGAGTAAGTGCGAGCCGTTTGCCGACGAAGCCACCATCGCCCAATCGCCGGCCGAAGCGGTTGCCGATGCGGATGTGGTGATCACCATGCTGGAGAACGGGCAGGTGGTGGATGATGTGTTGGTTGAGCAGGGCGCGATTGCTGCGTTGAAGGCGGGTGCGCTGCTGATTGATATGAGTTCGGTGCAGCCGTCGGTAGCGCGTGGTCATGCGGCGCTGGCGGCGAAGCGGAGTGCGGGGTATTTGGATGCACCGGTGTCGGGTGGCACGGTGGGTGCGGCTGAGGCTCGGTTGAGCATTATGGCGGGTGGTTCCGAGACAGATGTGGCTCGGGCTCTGCCGGTGTTTGAAGTGCTGGGGAAGTGCACTCACATTGGGCCGACGGGGGCCGGGCAGTTGGCTAAGTTGGCGAATCAGGCGATTGTCGGGATTACCATAGGTGCGGTGTCTGAAGCTTTGCTGTTGGCGGCCAAGGGCGGAGCGGATCCAGCGGCGGTTCGGGAGGCTTTGATGGGCGGGTTTGCCGGGAGTCGAATTCTGGAATTGCACGGTCAGCGGATGATTGATCGGGATTTTGCGCCGGGTGCGCCCGCACGGATTCAATTGAAGGATTTACGGATGATTCTGGATGAGGCCCGTGCTGAAGGGCTGACGTTGCCGCTGTCGCAGCAGGTGCATAATGAATATTTGTCGCTGATGGCGAACGGGCACAGTGAGGTGGACCACAGCGGGCTTTTGCTTGAGTTGGAACACTTGAACGGCACGTTGATGGGGTCTCTGGGCCGTGGACCCAAGGAATAAGATTCGGTTTTAGGAGATTGCTATGCCCCGTTTTGCTGCTAATTTGTCGATGCTGTTCACTGAGGTGCCGTTTCTTGAGCGGTTTGCCAGAGCCCGAGCTGTCGGGTTCACTGGCGTGGAGTATTTGTTTCCATACGAGTGGCCCGCTGAGGCGATTGCGGCGGAGCTGAAGGCGAATGTGCTGACTCAGGTATTGTTTAATCTACCGCCGGGGGATTGGCAGGCGGGCGAGCGGGGTATCGCCTGTTTGCCGGACCGGGTTGAGGAGTTTCGGGCTGGGGTGGAGCAAGGCATCGCTTATGCGAAGGTGCTGGGTTGTAAGCAGTTGAATTGTTTGGCGGGCTTAAAGCCGGAAGCGCTAAGCGAAGACGAAGCCTGGCGCACACTGGTGACGAATGTTCAGTATGCCGCCGAGCGATTTTCCGAGGCGGGGTTGACCTTGTGTCTGGAGGCGATTAATTCTCGTGTGGATATGCCGGGTTTTATGTTGGATACCACCGGCAAGGTGGTGGCGTTGATTGAAGAGGTGGATGCCGATAATGTGCGTCTACAGTTCGACATTTATCACATGCAGGTTATGGAAGGGGACCTGGTCCGGTCTATGGAGTGTTTGCTGCCGTGGATTGCTCACGTGCAATTTGCTGATAATCCGGGCCGGCACGAACCGGGCACCGGCGAGATTAACTTTTCGAATGTTTTTACAGCGTTGGATAACATGGGGTACGGGGGCTGGGTCAGTGCAGAGTACAGACCTTCAGGGGTAACAGAACAGACGCTGGGATGGTTCAGCTCCACAGCTTGACCGTCGCCAGACGCGACACCCTCTTACAAGATCGTAACTGGCCCGCGCTGCCGGTTCTTCGTAACCTTAGAGTTAATGTAATCCGCTATCAGGAGGGCTCACCGGTGAAAGCACTGGTAATCGAAGACGATCAGGATGTAGCAAGTTACCTGGTAAAGGGGCTAAAGGAATCCGACTTCGTAGTGGATCATGCTGCCGACGGTAAAGACGGCATGATGATGGCTGCGAGTGAAGAATACGACATCATGATTGTGGATCGTATGCTGCCCGGCATGGACGGCCTTTCCATCATCAAGACGGTGCGGGCCACTGGCAACCAGGTTCCCGTGCTGATTTTGAGTGCACTGGGCGATGTGGACGACCGGGTTGAAGGTCTGCGCGGGGGTGGTGATGATTACCTGACTAAACCATTCTCGTTCACCGAATTGCTGGCGCGGATCGAATCTTTGGTACGCCGCAACCGACAGGCGGCAGAAACCGAAACGGTTTTGAAAGTGGCCGACCTGGAGATGGATCTGCTCGCGCGTACCGTCAAGCGCTCCGGTCAGAACATTGATGTTCAGCCCCGTGAGTTCCGGTTGTTGGAATATTTGATGCGTAACGCCGGCCAGGTGGTCACCCGAACCATGCTGCTGGAGAAGGTTTGGGACTATCACTTTGATCCCCAGACTAACGTGATTGACGTGCACATCAGCCGTCTGCGCGCGAAAATCGATAAAGAATTCGACACGCCCTTGCTGCAAACAGTCCGGGGTGCGGGATACATGCTGCGTGAAACTGCTTAGTCAGCTCAGAACGTCGTCTTTCCAGCTGGCGCTGCTTTATATGGTGGTGTTTGCCACCTCGGTATTTTTGCTTTTGGCATTTATATACTGGCGCACAGCGGGATTCATGACCGCTCAGACTGATGAGACAATCGAGGCCGAAATTGCAGGCCTCGCGGAGCAGTACCGAGGGCGAGGCGTTAACGGATTAATTACCATTATCCGGGAACGTGTCGCACGAGACCCTAACGCTAAAACGGTTTACCTTCTTTCGACCGATGATCTGCTAAAGCTGGCGGGCAATATTGAAGACTGGCCGGAAGGCAGCCGCACGGCTGAAAGTGGCTGGATCAACTTTACTCTGGACTCTAGCGTAGGCTGGCAAGGCCCGGAACGATTAGCCCGTGCCCGTATCTTTGATGTACAGGGCGGCCTTCGATTGTTGGTCGGGCGCGACGTCGATGAACTGACCAGCCTCAAACGAGTGATCGAAGGTGCCATTAACTGGGGTATGGGTATTACCCTGGCGCTGGCTTTGTTGGGTGGCTTTTTAATGAGCCGAAGTACCACCCGCCGTATCGAAGTAATCAACAACACCTCTCGCCGTATCATGAACGGCCATCTTTCCTTGCGAATTCCGACCCGCGGTACCGAAGACGATTTTGACCAGCTGGCCGAAAACCTGAACCAGATGCTCGATCGTATTGTGTATTTGATGGAAGGCATTCGACACGTTTCCGACAGCATTGCTCACGATTTAAGAACCCCGCTGACACGGCTGCGCAACCAGCTGGAGCGAACCCTGATTTCTGTGGATAACGACGAAGCCCGGGAACAGGTTGGCCGGGCTGTAGGCGAGGCCGATCAGCTGCTAGCCACTTTCAATGCGTTGCTGAGAATTGCTCGGCTGGAAACCCGTGGCAATACAGCTGACATGAAAGTGATCTCGCTGGATGAGTTGGTGTGTGATGCTTGCGAGCTCTACGAAGCGCTGGCCGAAGACAAAGATCAGCAGTTTAAGCAGGTGATGGAGCCCAAAGTGATGATTGAGGGTGACCGGGATCTGCTGTTTCAGATGGTCAGTAACCTGATCGATAATGCGATCAAGTACACGCCTGAGCAAGGCGGTATTGTGGTTGTGGTTCGTAAAGAGGGAGCCAGTGCCATTTTCGAGGTGCAGGACTCCGGTATTGGTATTCCGGATGATGAAAAAGATCAGGTGTTTCAGCGTTTCTACCGGGTTGGTAAAAGTCGATCATTACCCGGAAACGGCTTGGGCTTGAGCTTGGTCAGCGCAGTGGCAGAGATTCACCAAGGAGAAATTCTGCTGAGTGACAGTCACCTCGACGCGGAGATGCCGGGGCTAACGGTTGCGGTGAAAATGCCTGCGTTCACCGGGGTAAGAAAGCGTATTAAGGCGGCCCAGATTGAGCAGATCCCCGACGGTGCGGATGAGGCGCGCTCATCCGCAGACAGTCAGGCGTAATCTCAGTGGCTGGCGCGGAAACGGTTAACTTGCGCCATTAAAGGGCTGAATAGTGCTTCCGCACGCCCTTCAACTAGCTTGGTCAGCCCTTCAAATTGAGCACGACGGTGATCCACTTTCACCTGCAGGCTGTCCCACTCACCTTCCAGGTGCTTTTGCTCAGCCATCATAAAGGCCGCAATGTTGTGGCGGTTTATCTTGTTGGTGATGCCCAGTTCTTCCAGTTTGAAGCCCAAGCTATCAACGCCTTCCAGCGCCAGATTCAGAATCTTTTGAGTGTTCATGGTGTGTCTCCACAAAATGGTGAGTAAGGGGTAGTGAGGGGGAAATTATCGATAGTGTCTAGAGTGTGCAACCTAATTTCCTGGCAGGGGAGATGTTGTGACGGCTCTTTCCAAAAGGTAATGCAGTGGCCACTGCCGGGTAATGGTCAAACTGCATAATGGTTATTGTAGATGAAGAAGCAGGCCCGCTAAGGTTGCTTCTTCCTCCAGCACAGCGCTAGCCTTATACCCCGTGATCCACGGGGTTTTTTTATGCCCCCACATTCTCTAGTCAGGTTGAGCGCAAACGTATCATGGTAAAACCCACATCTTCCGGACATCCGCCCCGCTACATTACTCCAGACGGCGAACAGGCGCTGCGAGAAGAGCTTCAGTACCTGTGGAAAATCAAGCGACCCGAAGTCACCCAAGCCGTTCGGGAAGCAGCCGCTCAAGGCGATCGCTCTGAAAATGCGGAATACATCTACGGAAAGAAACAATTGCGAGAGATTGATCGCCGGGTACGTTTTCTCAGCAAGCGGCTGGATGAGTTGACGGTCGTAGATCGGCTGCCGGAGGACCAATCTCGTGTGTATTTCGGAGCTTGGGTAACGGTCGAAGATGAAGATGGCGAGGAACAAACCTATCGTTTGGTGGGGGCGGATGAGTTTGATCTGACCAAAGGCTATTTAAGTATTAATGCGCAGCTGGCGAGAGCACTGATAGGAAAGCATCTGGATGATGACGTGTCGGTGAAAACACCCGATGGTTGGAAAAACGTTGTCATTACAGGCATTCGGTATAACGCTAACACGTCCACCGAGTGAGAGATGTCACAAAATCGTCTAATCGGTGAGCGGTTTGTCGATTTTGGCGATACACTGATCAAAAATTGTCACTCCAACTGAGTGCGCGCTCTGATCAGGATGATTGCCATGAATGCCGCTAACTACACCCCCGGAAAAACGTCAGGCCACGGCTTTTGGGGAGCGTGCATCGGATTGATGCTAGGGATTGGGTTGTCGTTGCCGACGTATGGTCAGGCATTGACCAGGGATGCCGACGCCTCGGTGTTTGAATACGAAGAGCGCTCCACCATTGAAACGATTCCTTTCCGTTCGATGGAGGAAGAAGTGTTGGCAAACACCGTTATCGAAGGCGGGCTAGCCGCTCCTGCCGCGGGTGTACCCGTGCAGGCGGGAAAAAACGCGGACTTTTATCTTGATCCCCTGGCACTTCAACCCCGGGACGAACGGACCGATCTGGGGCGGTCAGAAATCCCGGTGGATATCCGTTTCGCCAACCCGAAAGTGGTGCCGGGGCAGACTCACAGCAATAACTACTTGATCCGCCCACCTCAGAACCGAACTTACGACGCGCTTAATGTGAACATGACCGAGCGGCCATAACTTCCGTTGGCTTAGGCCGCAGCGCTGTCTTGCTGCTCCGGTTTGCTCAGCACGTCGTTATAGAAAAACTCGAGAGCTTGTCTGGCTTGGTTGAGCCGCGCCCGAGACACGCGCAATTGTTCATTTAGATACGCAAAAAAACGCGCCTGATCGTCGTCCGACAGGGTTCCAGGGTCTTGCAGATCATGAAATAGCACGAAACGGCTAATCCAATGCAGGTAGGTCTGTTCTGCCCGCTGGTTCAGTTCGCGTTTGTGAATAGCAGCTTGAACAAGGTTCACCAAGCCGGGGCGTGACTGCTCCAGCGCTTCAGTAATATCCATGTGTAAGATCTTCCGAATGACTTGTTGTTCTTATGGTGCGCGCATCATATGACAAACGTTTGAAAGGCGCAAAGATGAATCGAAAGAAGGGGCGTTACGGGGAAGAGTGCCGCCGCCGCTAGTGAGCAGCGGCAGCGACTGAAGCGTTTTACTTCAACGATTCGAGCTTGTCGATATACTGTTGCATGGCCTCTTCACTGGAAGTGCCTTTCAGTTTGTCCCACGCGTCGTACTTGGCGCGGCCAACGAAATCCATCATGCCGGGGCGCTTGCCCGTAACATCACCTTCGGTGGCTTGCTTGTAGAGGGCGTAGAATTCCAACTTTAGTTCGTTGGACGGCTTGAAGTCGCCTTCGGCGGTCTGGATGTAGTTTACTGATTCTTCAAACTTGGCTTTCAGGTCACTCATCGTTGTGGTCCTTGGTGTGCAGGGTTGCTTCCTATAAGGGTCAACGAAGTATAGCTTTGGGTGCCATCCCCGTCATTGACTAAAAGAGCGCTCTACTTGGCATTACGGCAATCTGGCAAAAGTTTGCCCGAGTGCTCATTTTGAGCCAATTATGGCCAATGGCTTATTGAGCTAGCTCGAACACCGGTGTAGAGTCTCGCTTGTTGTTTGCCAGGATGGCAGACACAAAGGAATGAAATACGTTGCAAATGAATTGCACAGGGAGCACGTCATGTCTGGTAAAGATGGTTCTGTCGCGCCAAAAGAGCGCATTAATATCAAGTATGTCCCCGCCACTGGCGACCAGCAGGCTGAAACCGAACTGCCGCTAAAGATGTTTGTGGTTGGCGATTTCAAGGGCCATGCTGAAGAAACCCCCATTGAAGACCGCAAAGCCATTTCTGTGGATAAGAACAACTTCCGTTCTGTGATGAAGGAAGCTGGCCTTACTCTATCAACCTCCGTGTCCAACAAGCTTGAAGATGACGCGGATGATCTTCCGGTGAATCTGCAGATTGAAAGTCTGGAAGACTTTTCGCCTGACAGCATCGCCCGCCAGGTTCCGGAGCTGAAAAAACTGATCGAACTGCGTGAAGCGCTTGTTGCTCTAAAGGGGCCGCTTGGCAATGTGCCGTCATTCCGCTCTAAGCTCCAAGAGTTGCTGGATGATGAACGCGCACGGGAATCGCTGCTGACGGAACTGGAACTGGCGACCGAAAACGACGAATAAGCGCGTTTCGGAAATCGGTTACACCTAACACCAATTATCAATTACGTACTGAAGGGATGTGGTATGTCTGATACTGCTGTGCAGCAATCTGCTGCCTCCGAATCCGTGGCAGAAGGCTCTCTGCTTGATCAGGTTATGGCCAATAGCCGCATGGCGCCGGCTGACGAAGGTTACGATGTCGCGCGCAAAGGTGTCGCAACATTTATTGCCAACCTGCTACAAAGCGACGAAAAAGGCCAACCGGTCAATAAGGCTCTGGTAGACCAGATGGTGGTAGAGCTGGACCGCAAGATCAGCGCGCAGATGGACGAAGTTCTGCACGCCCCCAAACTGCAAGAGCTGGAGTCGTCCTGGCGCGGCCTCAAACTCATGGTCGATCGCACAGAGTTCCGCGAAAACATCAAAGTAGACATCCTGCACGCCACCAAACAGGAACTGCTAGAAGACTTCGAATTTGCCCCAGACGTGACCCAAACCGGTTTCTACCAGCATGTATACTCGGCCGAATACGGCCAGTTTGGTGGTGAGCCGGTCGGTGCCATCGTTGGCAACTACGCTTTCAGTCCCTCTACGCCTGATATGAAGCTGCTGCAGTATGTGTCGTCCGTAGGCGCTATGGCTCACGCCCCGTTCCTGTCTTCCGTTGCACCGTCGTTCTTTGGTGTCGACAGCTACCAGGAGTTGCCGGCCATTAAGGAGCTGAGTGCTGTTTTTGAAGGCCCGAAATACGCCAAATGGCGTTCTCTGCGTGAATCCGAAGACGCTCGCTATCTGGGCCTGACCGCGCCGCGCTTCTTGTTGCGTACACCGTATGACCCCACTGAAAACCCGGTGCGTAGCTTTAATTACAAAGAAAACGTATCCGGCGATCACGAGCACTACCTGTGGGGTAATACTGCTTACTTGTTAGGTACTCGTTTGACCGATAGCTTTGCTAAATACCGTTGGTGCCCGAACATCATCGGCCCGCAAAGTGGCGGTGCGGTGGACGATTTGCCGGTGCACACCTTCGAGTCCTTCGGCCAGCTGGAAGCCAAGATCCCGACCGAGGTGTTAATCACCGACCGTCGTGAATACGAATTGGCGGAAGAAGGCTTCATCGCACTGACCATGCGCAAGGGCAGCGACAACGCCGCCTTCTTCTCGGCCAACTCTGTGCAAAAGCCCAAGCAGTTCCCGAACACCAAAGAAGGCAAAGAAGCGGAAACCAACTACAAGTTAGGCACCCAGCTGCCTTATATGATGATCGTGAACCGACTGGCTCACTACATCAAAGTGCTGCAGCGTGAGCAGATTGGCTCCTGGAAAGAACGTCAGGATCTGGAGCGTGAGCTGAACACCTGGATTCGCCAGTACGTAGCCGATCAGGAAAACCCACCGGCAGAAGTTCGCAGTCGTCGCCCGTTGCGCGCCGCGCAGGTGGTGGTCTCCGATGTTGAAGGCGATCCTGGCTGGTACCAGATCTCGCTGGCGGTCCGCCCGCACTTTAAGTACATGGGTGCGAACTTCGAGCTCTCGCTGGTTGGTCGATTGGACAAGGATTAATCCGTGTTCAGCGACACTGCGACTGACGGCGTTCGCAACACCGGCAGCCTGTTCGAACGACTCGAGCAGGCGGCGGCTCCCGCAGGGCATGGCATGGGAGAAGTGACCCATGTAGTGGAATCCATCAAACGACATTTGGTGCGTTTGCTGAACGCTCATCCGGGCAACAGTGCAAGCGTGCCGGACCTAGGATTGCTGGATTTCAACGACGCTACCTTGGGTACTCACGACCTGAGTATCCAGATTCGCGGGGCGATTCGTCAGTGTATCGAGAAGTTTGAGCCCAGAGTGAAACGGGTGGACGTGGTGGCGCTGCCACCGGGGCCGAACCCGTTGCAGTTGAAGTTTCAGGTCACGGTTTATCTGAGCGTCACAGGTAGTGATGACAGAACCACAATAGACTTGGTCTTAGATGAAAAGCGGTACTACCGGATAGCATAAATTCGAGTAGTTAAAGGCAAGGATGAGAGCGGTTGGACAGCACCCCGACCAACCGCTCGGAGCCAGACTGGTGCAGTATTTATGAAGTTGAATCGGTTCTACAGGGATGAATTGAGCTTTTTGCGGCTGCAAGGCAGGGAATTTGCCGATGCACACCCGCAGCTCACCCGATTTCTATCGGAACAAAGCACCGACCCAGACGTAGAGCGTCTTCTGGAAGGTTTTGCCTTCTTGACCGGCAAGCTGCGCGAAAAAGTGGAAGACGAATTTCCAGAGCTGACACACTCCCTGTTGAACATGCTCTGGCCCAATTACCTGCGGCCAGTGCCCAGTTGCACCATCATGCGTTTCGACCCTCAGCTGCACGCGATCAGCGAACGCCAGCGGGTAGAGCGCCACACCGAAATCAAAAGCCGGCCAGTGGGTGAAAGTACCCGCCAAACCCAGTGCCGATTCCGTACTTGCCGGGCTGTGGATATCTTTCCTGTCAGTGTGGCAGAAGCCCACGCCGAGCATTCCCGCGAAGTATCTTCAGTGTCAGTCGATCTGGCCCTGCACACCGACCAGCCATTGAACCAACTGGGCATGGACAGCCTGCGTTTCTATTTGGGGGGCGACAACCACACCGCCGAAACCCTATACCTATGGCTGAACCACTATCTAAGCCGCATGGAATTGGTGGTGGGCGACAGCGCATACAGCCTGCCCACATCGTTGCTCAAGCCCGTGGGCTTTGCCGCCGATGAAGCCATTCTGCCGTATCCGAAAAATGCCTATTCCGGCTACCGGATTATTCAGGAATATCTGAGCTTTCCCGAGGCCTTCCGGTTTATCGACGTCACCGGATTGAAACAACGCCTACCGGGGATCCAGGCAGACGAGATCAGCCTGCGCTTCCACTTCAGCCGCATTCTGCCGCCGGATACCCGCGTCACCCGGGATTCCCTGCAACTATATTGCACGCCAGCAGTGAACCTGTTCAGTCACGAAGGCGAGCCGGTGGATCTGAACGGTCGTGAAACCGAGTACCGAATTTCGCCGTCCAGCCGCTGCCCTGAACACTACGAAGTGTTTAGCATTGAACAAGTTGAAGGCTGGCTGGAAGGTCGTTCGGGCCGGGGCGAGCCCCGCTTATATACGGCGTTTGAGAGTTTCCAGCACGAAGTGGAGCGGGACCGTGGCCGCACCGCCTTGTATTACCGGGTGCGTACCCGCGAAAGTGTTCGGGGCGATGGCTTCGATCACTATATTTCTTTTGTACGTGCCGACGAATCTGACTGCATGAACCGGCAAGAGGCCGTGTCTCTGACACTCACCTGCACGAACCGACAATTGCCGCAACAGCTGGCGGTGGGTGAAATATGCATGGCCACAGAAACCACACCGGCCTTCGCCTCGTTTAGCAACATTACTCGACCCACCGCCACCCTGCGACCCACACTGGATGGCAGCCTGTTATGGACGTTGATCTCGAACCTGTCACTGAACTATCTGTCGATGCTCGATGTGGATGCATTGCGCACTGTGCTGCGGGTGTATGACTTTCGGGCTTTGGTAGATCGCCAGGCCGAGCGTGTGTCTCAGAAGCGGTTGGCGGGCATCAGCGACATTAACACGCAACCGGTTGACCGCATGGTGCGCGGTTTGCCGGTGCGGGGTATCCGGTCAGTGCTAAAACTCGACCAACAGAATTTCGCCAGCGAAGGCGATCTGTACCTGTTTGGCACGGTGTTGAGCCAGTTCTTTGCGCTCTACGCCAGCATTAACGCCTTTCACCAGCTGGAAGTGGTGAACACAGAGAATCAGGAACGGTACACATGGACGTTACAGCAAGGTCAGCAGCCGCTGATGTAGCCGGGCTCGAACCCGTTCTGGGCAATGCGCGGCGCTACAGTTTTTTTCAGCTGGTGGACCTGATTCACCGGCATCATGGCGATGATTTGGAAGGTTCTGGCTCAGGCGATCCGGTACAGGAACGCATTCGGTTTTCGGCCTCTGCCGGCTTGGGGTTTCCGGGCAGTGACGTGGTGTCGGCGTTGTCGCCGCAGCACGAGCACGCACCTTACCAAATGGAAGTGAGCTTTCTCGGGTTGCACGGTTCCCAGTCGCCGTTACCCGGCTATTACCTGGAAGATCTGGCGTGGGAAGCGGGCCAGAATCTGGGCGTGCGGCGGCATTTTTTGGATTTCTTTAACCACCGGTTGGTGACCCTGTTTCATCGGGCCTGGCGTAAGTACCGCTACTACATACGATTTCAGCCTGGTGCCAGTGACGGCTTTTCGGAACTGGTGTTCTCCCTAACTGGACTGGGTGATCGTCGTTTGCGGGAAGCGACACCCGTTAATTGGTCGAAAATGCTGGCCTATGCCGGCTTGATGGCGGGGCGTAGCCGGTCGCCGGAAGTGGTCAGCGGGATAGTTGCCCATTGCTTCGATCTAGAAGATGTCAGCATTGAGCAATGGGTACTAAGGAAGGTGGCCATTGCTGAAGACCAACAAACCCGCCTAGGGCAAGCGAATGCCAATCTCGGCCATAACACACTGATTGGATCGAGCATCCGGGACCGAAGTGGCAAATTCATACTTCGGCTGCGCAATCTAAGCCGACAGCGCTTTGCCGATTTTTTGCCCAACGGTGCTGAGCATGAACGGTTGGTGAAGTTGGTTGAGTTTGCCACCCGGGAGCAACTGGCTTACGACCTGGAGCTGGAAATGCGCCCCAAAGACATACGTCCCATGCGAATGGGGGAAGAGCTACGTTTGGGCTGGAACTCATTCGTGACACCGGAGCGCGCCAGCAAGCGACCGGCGGTGCGGATCCAGATCCGACGTTAAGGCAAGGAGCCAGAAGTGTGACCACGCAAACAGCAGAATTGAACTTAGTGATCACCAACCCCACGGAAGCGGGTGGTGGCGCCAGCCTTGAGCATCGTTTCAGCGCAAACGGGGGCTCGATTGGTACTGCGGCTAACGATACCTGGCGTTTATCGCCCCACCGCACCGGTGCCGTGGCGGGGCATGCTGAAGTGCGCTTTCTAGACGGCGGCTTCTGCCTGATTGACCGCAGCGGCAGAACCTATATCAACAGCAGCAGCCAACCTGTGGGCCGTGGACGGCGGGCGCGTTTGAGCCATGGCGATACCGTCACCATTGGCCGGTATCAGATCCGGGCGGAACTGCAGGGTGGCTTTGTGGGGCAATGCGAGTTGAGTGAGCCGAACGCGGAAGACCATCGGTTGGTGAATGCGGATGACGGCGAGTTATTGCGTTCAAGCCAGCGTCAAACTTTGCCGGAAGGCCGCGAACCTTTGGTCGGCCTGAAGAATCCGGACAACGAGCTGCACAGTAACGATCCACTGGCCCCTTGGCAGAAGCCTGAGGTGGCGGGTGATCAATGGCTTGCTCGTTCTACCGATGTGGACGAGGAATACCGGGAAAACCGGGATGTGGCGATGGGGCTGCCGGTGAACCGCACCGCCCGCAATCAGAGTGATCAGGAAAAGGAGCGACAGGGAATGTCAGATACAAGAGCACCTGCCCGAGATGCCAGTCGTCAACACATCAGCGGAGCGCCCTTATTGCGAGGGTTGCAGGCGGATATTGAATTTACCGACAGCGAAGACATGCAGCTGTTTCTGGAAGAGGCCGGGCAAACCCTGAAAGCTGTGGTGGATGGCCTGCTTACGCTACATCAGAGCGAAGATACCCGGCACCAGGCGCTGCGTACCCGCTTGCAGCCCCTTGAAGACAACCCGCTGCGACTGGGAAATGATTATCACGCCACCCTTCAAACCTTGTTTGCCGCTGAGCGCAGCCCGGTTCATCTATCTGCGCCCGCTGCGGTGAGAGAGAGCCTCGACAGCTTGAACCACCACCAGCGGGCCACGCAGGAAGCGATTCGCGAAGCCTTGGACGCCATTCTGCATGCCTTCTCGCCGGAGGCCTTGCTGAGAAGGTTCCACGGATATCGCCGTGGGCTCAAGGACAACGAAGACGAGGGCCTTTGGGCCTGGGACATGTACCAACATTATTACCAAGAACTACGGTCCAGTCGCCAGCAGGGTTTTGAACGCCTTTTCCAAGAGGTGTTCGACCAGGCTTACGACCAACACTTGCGCCAATTACAGAGGGAGAATGGCTAGTGAAGTACTGCAAATGGAGCTTGCTGACGATGGTTATGTTGCTGGTGGGGTGCAGCACCCCCTATGACGCGGTTACTAAAACCGCAAAAGTGCTGTGGGACCCTGACATCCCTGTGGGCTATCCGGAAGATCAGCCAAGCCGGGTGGATCTGACCATGCTGGCCGAACCGAGTGTCAACCCGAATCAGTCACTGGCTCCCACGCCGATCGCGTTTCAGATTATTGAGCTTCGGGACAGTTCGCTATTGATGGCGGGTGATTTCGATCAGTTACTGAATAACCTTGAAGACTCGTTGGGCCGCAACTATGTGGACCACAGCGATTACACCCTGGTGCCCGGCCAGTTCAAGTTTGTGGAGTCGTTCGAGATCAGCGAAGACACCCGGTTTATCGGTGTGATTGCTTTCTACGCATACCCTAACTTATCGCAATGGAAGAAGGTGGTGAAGGTAGACCCCATTGGTGGCACCTACCATTTGCTGGTCAACCTGCGCGAGCGGGAAGTAAAACTGACACGTTCGGATGAAAGCTGATGGCTGTTAGCAATCGAGTGGTCTGGAGTGATGGGCTATTCATCAAACCCCAGCACTTCCAGCAACAACAACGGTATTTGGAACATCAGATCAACGAGCGCGCATTGGCGGTTTCCGACCACCTTTACGGCTTCAGCGATCTGGAGCTGAATGCGGAATACCTGAGTTTTGGCCGAGTGGGTCTGGTCCGGGCTACCGGATTGTTCCCGGACGGCACGCGCTTCAATTTGCCTCAAGACGATGTGATGCCTGAGCCGTTGGAAATTACCGATGCGTCGGTGGCCAATCAGGTCGTGTATCTGGCGTTGCCGCTTGGGAGCGATTCTCTGGCGGAAGTGGAGTGGCCCGAGGCACCGGTTGCCGGGCGATTCCGGGCGTTGTCTGTCGAAATTCGCGATTTGCATTCCATTGATGGCGATGCCCACAGCATTGATGTTGGACGAGTGGCACCGCGTCTGATGCTAGAGCGGGAAGATCGCAGCGCCTACGCGGCTTTGGCCATTGGTCGAATTCTGGAAAAACGGCCAGACGGCAGCCTGGTGATGGACCCTAACTTCCTGCCCACCATGCTCAGCGTGCGCGCAGCATCTCGTTTGCAACGATTTGTGGGTGAAATGGCCGGATTGATGCAGGAACGCGCCCGCAACATTGCCGAGCGGGTGGGTGCGCCGGGGCAGGGCGGTGTGGCCGACGTGTCGGACTTCATGCTGCTGCAAATGCTAAACCGAGCGCATCCAAAGTTCATGCACTTGGCGCGTTTACGCCAGTTGCATCCCGAGCGGCTGTACGAAGCGTTGCTGGAGCTGTGTGGTGAATTGGTGACCTTCACTGATGAAAGTCGGATGCCGCGGGAATATACCCCCTACGATCACGACCTGCCGGAAGGCTGTTTCAGCCCGCTGATGCAGGTGCTGCGACAAGCCCTGAGCACCGTGCTGGAGCCGCGAGCATTGTCTATTGCACTGCAACAGCGCCAGTACGGGCTGACGGTAGCACCGGTTCAGGACGGTCAGTTGATCAAGGATGCCGAGTTCATCCTGGCGGTCAAAGCCGACATGCCACTGGACGATCTGCGTAAGCAGTTCACTCAGCAGTGCAAAGTGGCGTCGGTGGAAAAAATACGGGATCTCATCAGCTTGCAGCTGCCGGGTATTCCGCTGTCGGCTTTGCCCGTGGCACCGCGCCAGCTGCCCTATCATGCAGGTTTTGTGTACTTCCGATTGGATGACCAGAGCCAAGCTTGGCAAATGCTCGACAACGCCAGCGGCTTTGCGTTCCACGTAGCGGGCAGTTATCCGGGGCTGGAAATGCAGTTCTGGGCAATCAGGAGCTAAATAATGACCAATGCACCGGTAATGGATCGACCAAACACCACCACGGGCTCAGGTGATAGTGCATTCAGTGATTTGTTGTTCGCGGACCCCGATAACACAGGTCGCCGTGCCGAAGTGGGGGATACCCATTTTCAGCTTCGCGGGCTGGAAGAAAATCGCTTGATTGATGCCAGTACACCGTTGTTGGGGCTGGTTATCCGGGTTCGCCGGTTGGCCGATTTTCACGATGTGGAAAACTTGTACCAGCAGGTTGTTGATGAGGTGGCGGCCATTGACCGCGAACTGATCGAACAAGGCCATGAACGGCCCATCGTGGTGGCTTATCGGTATGTGCTCTGTGCCTTTATCGACGAAGCGGTATTGGGCACGGATTGGGGCGCACACAGCGTGTGGTCGCAGCACTCGTTACTCTCGCGTTTCCATAACGAAACCTGGGGCGGCGAAAAAGTGTTCGCCATTCTGGCTCGCATGGAGAAAGAGCCGGAACGCTACCGCGACATGCTCGGGTTCATCTATCTGTGCCTGTGTCTAGGCTTTGAAGGTCGCTACAAGGTCATGGAAAGTGGCCGTGACGAGTACCAGCAAATCCTTCGCGGCTTGTACGAACAGCTGCGCGACCTGCGCGGAGATCGTGATCCAAAGCCACTGGCCGATGCCTCGGAAAATGTGGTCCCAGCACGTAACCGCTTGCGGACAGGCATGCCGATTTGGCTTATCACCGGCGCTTTAACGGCGGCCATGGTCGGAATTTATCACTTGTATAACGTAGCGCTGAACGAACGCATCAGGGATGTGCTCAGCGTACTGGAACAACTACCGAAATAAGGACATCACTGTGATTCGGGTAGAACTACCGGCGCTGATCGGGCGCCTTAACGAGATTTCCCGTCAGGCTCTGGAAGGGTCTGCCGCGCTGTGCATCAGCCGACAAGGGGCGGAAATTACGCCGGCACACTTGCTGTTCAAACTGCTGGAAACGCCGTTTTCCGATGTGCGTCAGATTCTGGAACAAACCGGCATCAACTATCAGGGACTGCAGCCGCTGGTAGGCGACAGCCTGAACGGCGAGCCACAAAGCGCTGAGCCATACCCATCCTTTTCACCCTTGCTGGTGGAACTGATGCAGGATGCTTGGCTGCTGGCCTCAACCGAACTCGGCCACAGCGATTTGCGTTCTGGTGCCTTGTTTTTGGCGTTGTTGATGAACGCCGATCGCTATCTGATGCCGCGAGTTGCACAGGCCTTGGTGGACATCAATCGCGAACAACTGCGTAAGCAGTTCGACCGGCTCACCGACGGTTCGGTGGAGCGCCCGCAGCTGGCAGAGAATGGTTCGGTCAAACCAGCCGCCGATGCCGACATGGACCCGCTCACGCGTTACGCCACTGACTTCACCAAACTGGCCCGGGACGAAAAACTTGACCCTGTGGTATGCCGGGATGCCGAAATTGACCAGATGATCGACATCCTATGCCGTCGCCGTAAGAATAACCCCATCGTGGTAGGTGATGCCGGTGTGGGCAAAAGCGCTGTGGTCGAAGGGCTGGCCCTGCGAGTCGTTAGTGGCAACGTCCCTGACCGCCTGAAAAACGTCGAACTCTGGACCCTAGACATGGGCGCGCTGCAAGCCGGCGCGTCGGTGAAAGGCGAATTTGAGAAACGTCTGAAAGGCGTCATCGAAGCGGTCAAAGGCTCAGCCACCCCGATCATCCTGTTCATCGACGAAGCCCACACCTTGATTGGCGCGGGTAACAGCGAGGGTGGTTCAGACGCTGCTAATCTGCTGAAACCCGCATTGGCTCGCGGTGAGCTGCGCACCATCGCCGCCACTACCTGGCGCGAGTACAAAAAATACTTCGAAAAAGACCCGGCCCTGAGCCGGCGCTTCCAGCCGGTCGCTTTGGATGAGCCCACGCCGGGTGAGGCTGTTCACATCCTGCGTGGTTTGCGCACCGTCTACGAAAAAGCCCACAAAGTCTTGGTAGTCGACAGTGCGTTAAAAGCCTCAGCCGAAATGTCGGCCCGTTATCTGGCTGGACGCCAGTTGCCGGACAAAGCCATCGACGTATTGGACACCGCCTGCGCCCGCGTCAGCCTGAATCTGAGCACCCCGCCTCGCCGATTGAGCCACGTGCGCAGCGAACTGCACCAAATGGCTATGGAGCAAGAGCTGTTGAGTCGGGAACACACGCTTGGTCAAGCGGTTGATAGCGAACGAGAGCAGGCGCTGGAACAGCGCATTGACGAGCTTACCGCTGAGGCCGAAGCCCTGGAGCAAAGCTGGAACGACCAGCGAGAGCTGGTGGCTCGTTTGGTCGAAATCCGCGAACAATTGCTGACTGGAGAAGTGTCGGAAGTTCTGGAAGCAACGACCGATGCCGACAACGAAGAGCGCCCGGATCTGAAAAGCGAAGCCGCAGCCATTGAACAGGAACTGGCTGAACTCCAAGCCGACGAACCGCTGGTTCACGCCCGCGTTGATGCTCGCCAAGTGGCCGAAGTCATCGCCGACTGGACCGGTATTCCGGTCAACCGCATGACCACCGACGAGCTGGAAAAAATCACCCACTTGCCGGAATACCTGCAGGCCCACATCAAAGGCCAGGACACCGCCATCGATTGCTTGCATCAGCACCTGCTGACCGCCCGCGCCGACCTGCGCCGGCCCGGCCGCCCCATGGGTGCCTTCCTGCTGGTTGGCCCGAGTGGTGTAGGGAAAACTGAAACCGTGGTGCAGCTGGCCGAACTGCTCTACGGCGGCCGACAGTTCCTCACCACCATCAACATGTCTGAGTACCAGGAAAAACACACCGTTTCCCGCCTGATTGGCTCACCCCCGGGATACGTTGGCTTTGGCGAAGGCGGCATCCTTACCGAAGCCATCCGCCAGAAACCTTATTCGGTGGTGTTGCTGGACGAAGTCGAAAAAGCCCACCCGGAAGTCCTCAACCTGTTCTATCAGGCCTTTGACAAAGGCGAACTGGCAGATGGGGAAGGACGGTTGATCGACTGCAAAAACGTGGTCTTCTTCCTGACCTCCAACCTTGGCTACCAGACCATCGTTAACCACGCCGAAGAGCCGGAAAAGATCGAAGAAGCGCTCTACCCGGAACTGGCCAACTTCTTCAAACCGGCCCTGCTGGCGCGCATGGAAGTGGTGCCCTACCTGCCGTTGGGCGAAGACACCCTCAACCGCATCGTGGGAGATAAACTCCAGCGCCTGGCTGACCAAATCACGGCCCGTTACCACACCGAAGTAGAGTTGGACGACGGCCTGGTAGAAGCCATCCGAAGCCGCGCCACCCGAAGCGAAAACGGTGCACGGATGCTGGAATCGATCATCGAAGGTGAATTGCTGCCACCGGTATCCTTGGCGCTGCTGGAAAAACTGGCGGCAAGAGAGCCGGTGACCAAGGTCACCTTGGGCGTGAACGACGGAAAGTTCACGGGAATAGTGGCTTAGGTTAACTGTGAAGTAGCTCAACCCCACGGTGTGCGGGCAGCGATCTCCATTTAGAAGGAACGATAGCAATGGGACGGATGCAGAGGGAACTGCACACCGGCATAGAACTAGCGGTAGCACTGATCAAGCAGGACACACTTCCTGCCTTGTTCGACACAGCCACCCGCCAACTCGAAAACGCCTTTGGCCTCAGCAAATGCTGGGCCCTAGAACTCGACCTCAGTGGCCGAACACTCCACTGTGGCCAGTTAGGTGATGCCAGCGAATTCGACTGTGGCGACTTCAGCCACCCCTTCGCTCACGTACTGCAAACCGGAAAGCCGCGCGAACTCACCCGCGCTGCCAGCTACCGGCTTGACCACACCGGCTTCCAAACCCTGTTCGAACACAGCGACCGCCCGAGAAGCCTCTGGCTTGAACCGCTCACCGGCGCAGACGGCCGCACCCTCGGCGTACTCGCCCTGTGCGGCGACCACGACGACTGGCAAGCCATCGTTGGTCAATCCCTGTACATCGGCCTGAAACAACTGCTGGTGCATCAATGGATCAGCCAACTGCAAACCCGCGACCAGGTTTGGCAGCGGCGCATGCTCAAACGCTCACTGGACCACCTGCACGATGCCGAAAGCGTGCGCCAGCGCTGCCAGCAACTATCCCGCAGCTTGGTGGGCAACTCCGAAGCTATGACTAACCTCCGGGCACAAGTCGTGCGCGCTGCCAGCAGCCAGCTTTCGGTGCTGATCCAAGGAGAAACCGGGTGTGGTAAAGACGTGGTCGCCCGAGGCATTCACGAGCTATCCGAACGCGCAACGGGCCCGATGGTCGTGGTGAACTGCGCTGCTATCCCGGACACCCTGTTGGAAAGCGAACTCTTTGGCCACACCAAAGGCGCGTTCTCGGGTGCCGATCAAGCCAAAGAAGGGCTACTGGCTCAAGCCAATGGCGGCACCCTGTTCCTCGATGAAATCGGCGACATGCCTATAGCCCTGCAGTCCAAATTATTGCGGGTTCTGGAAAGCCGACAGTTCCGCCCCCTAGGCGCTCGTGAAGAGCGGTTTTCCGACTTCCGCCTGGTGGCTGCAACTCACCAACCGCTGCAGCAAGGCATCGATGAAGGTCTGTTCCGCCGGGATCTGTTCTACCGCCTCAATCAGTTCCCGCTGCGGGTGATTCCCCTTCGCGAACGTACCGACGATCTCGAAGCGCTGAGCCGGCATTTCATCCGGCTCTACGTTGAACGGGAGGGCAGTGGGCCGCTGGGTATCAGCAGCCACGCATTGAAGCGACTGGCAGGCTATGACTTTCCCGGCAATGTGCGGGAATTACGCAACATCATTGAACTGGCGTGTCTGCAAACCGCCGCCAACGGCGATATCCAGCCCGAGACCTTGCGGTTGGATGACCTGCTGATGGACGCCGGGCCCGCAGCCCCTGCGGTAGCGGAGCCGGTGACGATTCCGGGGATCCCCATGGCCGAAGAAATTCGAGATCTGAAAGCCGCCGCGCAGGCATTCGAAGCGGCCATCATTCGCGAGCGCCTGCAGCAATACCGGGGCAACCGGGCCCAAGCTGCCGAGAGTTTGGGGTTACCCAAGCGCACGCTGGCCCATAAATGTCTGAAGTATCAGGTAACCGACCTATGACCCTGAAAGACCAAACTCGAGCCGGGCTTACCGGCCTTGTGCTTCTGCTGATGAGCAGTGTCGGGCAAGCGGACGTCCGCCTAAGTGATGCTCAGGCCTGTACCGAGGAGCCCAATCGATTGGCTCGATTGGCGTGTTTTGATGAGGTGTTTGCTACCCCCCTGGCGCGATACGAAACCGGCACCAGCGGTGCGGTGATTCGCCAGCCCGAACGTTGGCGCCAGGCCTTTTCGCAAGCGGGTCAAAACGATGCCAGTGGTCCGATCTACCGCAATACCGGCTCGGCCGCCGGGCACATGGTCACGGTAGCCGCTTTGGGGGCTCAGCCTCCCAGGCCGGTACTGACACTTCAGTGCCACAACAACATCACGGAACTGACGGTGATGTTGCCCAAACCGATCAGCCGGGAGCGTGTAGACGTGGCGCTGGCATCGGCACCCAGCCAGTGGCGGGTGCGGGATGAAGGCCTAGTGGTAAGTGCTGGCCGCGGCCTGCCGGCAATACGTTCGGTGCTTGAAATCGTGCACCAGCCAGATGTTCGTATTCAGGCAGACGTACCGGAGCTGGATGGCTTATTGTTTGACCTGACCGGTTACCGCGACGCCATTAGCCCTCTGCGACAAGCCTGTGGCTGGTGAGGAGAGTGCTATGCAAGTGATTGAACAGCATCCATACGTTGATCAGGTTCTCACCGCCATTCCAGGAGACTCCGGTGTGGGTGATAGCCTTGCCGATGATTCCGTACTGGAATTTCTGGAAGACGAAGTGATGAAAGTGGGCTCGCTGGCTCACAACGACATCAATTGGCAGAAAGTGCAGAGCGAATCTCTGCAATTGCTGGCAGACCGCAGCAAGGACCTGAAAGTGCTTGGCTTTTTCATGTTGAGTTTGCAGCAGGGAAAAGATGGCGAGCACTTCGCCCTGTCCTTGTATCTGTTGCATCGGGTGTTGGATGACTGGTGGGAAAATGCGTGGCCCTATCCGGGTGCCAAGGGGCAGCGGGCCCGCAAAATGCTGTTCACCCAGATTGTGCAGCGTGCGGTTAAAAGCGTGGACGGTCTGGGTTTTGATGCCAGCGTGGGTGATGGACGGCAGTTCTGTCTGGACCTGATTGCCAAGCTGGATGAGCAGGCGCGGAACCGGGATTTACCGGATGACCCGCTGTTCGAGTTGAAACGGGCTTTGGATAAGTTGCCAAAGCCGGATCACAGCAGCAGCCAGCAACTGGCTTCAACGGTTGCGCCGGCAAGTCCCGCACAACCGCAATCTGCTCAATCGCCGGCACAGTCAACTGCGGCTCCGGCGGCCTTGGGCAATCTCACTCTGGACCCGGGCAACGAACGAGCAACCCGCCAAAGCTTGCTGAAAGTATCGGAGTTATTGACCAGCACCGAGCCGGGTAACCCCTTGGGCTATCAACTGCGCCGCTATGCCATTTGGCAAAGCATCACCAGCCTACCGCCGACACGGGATGGCATTCGTACCGACTTGGCCGCGGTCAGTGCAGACCGGGTTGCGGACTACAAAGAAGCCCTGGAAAGAGCACCTGATAACGACTTGTGGCAGCGCATTGAGCAAAGCTTGTCGGTGAGTCCTTTCTGGCTCGATGGCCATTGGCTGAGCGCCCGCGCCGCTCAAGCTTTGGGCCATAACCGCTGCGCAGAAGCAATCCGAGACGCTTTAAAACAATTTGTGGAGCAATTGCCCCAACTCGCCGAGTTGACCTTCAACGACCAAACATCGTTTCTCAGTGAACAAGCGACGGAGTGGATGTATACCGCCCCGGCTTCTGCCAAAGCCGGTGGGGGCAGTTCAAACCCTTGGGAGCAGGCTCTGGAAACCGCACTGGAGTTGGTGCAGCAGAATCAGTTGTCGTCTGCTTTGGAACTACTGGAGCAAGGCTTGGCCGACGCCCGTGAGCCCAGAGAGAAATTCTACTGGCGCCTGACGACGGCAAAACTAATGAAAGAAAGCGGCCTGAAAGCCATGGCGGCACAACAGATACAGGACCTACAAGGGCAGGTTCACGGCTTGATTCTGGAAGACTGGGAGCCGGCTTTGATCAAACAAATGGAACGGCTGGCGTAACCGCCACACGCATTAAACGCAGGAATGGAAACCATGTGGAGAAAAGCATTACTCATTGGCCGATGGCTGCTGCCATACCTTCGTAACGCCGCCCCGGTCACGTTGACCTTGGGCGTGATCGCGCTGTTAGTTGCGACTTGGTGGTTAGGGCCACGGCTGGAAATTAACGGCGAGTACCCGTTGGTGGCCTGGCAGATGCGGGCGCTGGTGACTCTCGGCGTTGTTCTGCTGGTGGTCATATTCTGGGGTCTGGTGCTGGCTCGCCGGTTGGGCAAGGTCAATAAGGCCAAAGCGGCCGAGCAACAAGAGCAAGAAGACCCGATCCTGCCCATGGCACGCCGGCAACAACGGTTGCTGGATCGCCAGTTACAGGCACTCAAGAGCAACTTGCCGGGCCGAAAAGGTTTGTATCGCCTGCCGTGGTATTTGGTGATGGGGCTTGAAGACGCCGGTAAAACAAGCCTGATTCAGCGCTCGGGGCAAACTTACACCTTGACCAACGTCACCCGCAATAACCGGGGTGATCGCAACCCCTTCGGTTTCGATTGGTGGATTGGTGATAACGGTGTTCTGATTGATCCAGACGGTGAATTGTTGAGTCAGAATCAGGGCGAAGGGGCCTCGGGTGAAGTCCAGAACCGTTTGTGGAACCACTTCATCGGCTGGCTGGAAAGCAGTCGTCCGCAAAGACCACTGAACGGCCTGATCCTTGCCGTAGACTTGGCGCGATTGAGCACGGCCAATGAGCAACAGCGAGAAGCCCACGCCATTTTATTACGCACCCGGATAAGGGAGCTCATGGAGCAGTTGGGCTCGCGGCTACCGGTGTACGTCACCTTTACCAAAATGGACTTGATGTACGGCTTTGCCTCGTTTGTTAGAGCCATGTCGAAGGCCGAAAAAGACCAAGCGCTCGGCTTCACCTTCCAGCTGGATAGCCAGCAAGATCATGACGAATGGCTCGAACAGTTCGCGGAGCGTTACAGCGAATTAGTGGACGAGCTAAGCCAGCGTTTGCCAGACGTGCTCGCCGATACCCGGGATGCTGAAGAACGGGCAGCGGCTTATTCTTTCACGCGCCAGCTGGCGGGTCTTAAGCCGGCGGTGGAACAGTTCCTCAGCGACTTGCTGTCCGCTGACGCATTCTCGACACCGGCTTTGGTACGGGGTACCTATTTCACCTCCGTTCTGCAAGAAGGGGTGCCTGAAGATGCCTTCGTAGCAGCAGCTGCTCGCAATTATCAAATGACCGGTCCGATCCAACCAGCCCAGCGAACTGCCCAGTCGGTCAGTTTGTTCACCAAAAACCTATTCCCGGGTGTGATCTATCGGGAGGCCGGTCTGGCGGGTGACAACCGAAAGGTGATCAAAAAGCGCCACCGGAAAGTCGCGATGGCTTCAATTATTGCTGTGTGTGCCGGTGCGGGCATGACCGCCGGTTGGCAGCACTATTTCATCAAGAATGCCGAAGCAGCAGCGCAGGTGGAAAACCGGGTTAACGCATTCCTGAACGATTGGCAGCCCGTAGGCTACGAGCCGGATACAACTGGCCGCAATCTGCTCCAGCCGCTGGATGAGTTGCGAGAAGCCACATTGGCGTTCGGCGACTACCGTAAAGAGTGGCCGCTGGTGACCGATATGGGGCTATATCAGGGTCACAAAGTGGGGCCGGAAGTGGATGCCGCCTATTTGGATATGCTGGCCTACCAATACCTCCCGACGCTGATGTTCGGTGTTATGGAGGAGATGGGGCAAGCGCCGGATAGCAGCACCGAGCGGTTGGAGCATTTGCGGGTTCTACGCATGATTTACGACGAAAGCGGCCGCCGTGGCGACATCGTATCGGAATACATGCGCGAGTATTGGCAAGCTCGTTTCCCCGGGCAGCGGGAAGTGCAGAACCGACTGCACAGTCATTTGCAGTACGCGATGGCGCACACCAATCTTGCGGGCATGGCCGCCGAAGGTGATCAAGCGGCGACTATGGCACTGGCGCCTTTTCGAAGCCGTGTGCAGTGGGCGCAGCACGAGCTGGGGCGGATCAGTACCCCGGACAGGGTGTACCGTGATCTGAAGGTAGAAGCCGACCGGGATTTCCAGTCGCCGCTGGAGCTGGCGCGTAGCACAGGCCCGGCCTTCGCCACCGTGTTTACACGGGTGGATGCCTACGGCGAGCCTCAGGGTGATGCCTTGCCTGCAGAGGACGATCCGCTCTCCATTCCGGCACTGTTGACGCGGGACGGTCTGGAAAAATGGTTCTTGCGTCAATCAAGCTCGGTGACGGAACTGGCCTTGGTGGATGCTTGGGTGTTAGGGCGCAGGAACGACGTGGATTTCAGTAAAGCCGATGAGGCTGAATTGCTGTCGAGCTTGCAGACCTTGTACGCCGAGAACTACGCCAACGTGTGGCGAACCTCGTTGAGCCGTATCGATGTGCATCGTTTTGAAGACCTGAACCACGGCGTGCGTATCCTTGAAAGCTTAACGAGCGGCCACCAGCCTTTGGTTCGTTTGCTGGGTCAAATACAGGCCAACACCAAGCTAATTCCTGCCGGTGAAGGTGAAGCGGAAGTAGCCCGTAAACTACTGCAAGAATCGCCGCATTACCGAATGCTGCAGGATATCGAGCGCCAGTTCGACGACCTGAACCGGCTGACTCGCGAAAACAGCGATCAGCCCAGTGGTCTGGAAGAAGTCATGGTGGTAGTAGCCGAGTTACACGAATACATGCGCAGCATTCAGGAATCACCGGATTCCGGCAAAGCCGCACTGAGTGCTGCCCGCGCTCGTATGGCCCTGCAGGGCTCCGATCCCATTTTCACGCTCCAGCGTATGGCCGGTCATCAGCCCGAGCCGCTGAACCGCCTGTTAAGCCGACTGGCTACTGAAAGCTGGCGAGTGGTGCTTGATCGTGCCGTGGCCCAGCTTGAGCGGGAGTGGTACCGGGAAGTGTACCAGCCGTTTCAGCAAACCCTTGCCCGACATTATCCATTTGCGGCAGACGCAAACCGGGACGCGGCGTTGCAGGACTTTGAGCGTTTCTTCGCCCCGGACGGTATTCTGGAGGCCTTCTACAACAATAACCTGAAACTGTTTTTGGAAGACCACCCCGAACAGGTGGGCGATGCCCGCCGCGCGAGCTTGGTGCGCAGAGACGTACGCGCAGCCTTGGAACGGGCCCGCCAGATTCGCCAGGCGTTCTTCACCCGCAGTGGCACGCTGGATGTTGAATTCGCGTTAGAGCCGCTGAACCTGACCAACAACAAGCGTCGCGCCGTGGTGAATATCGACGGGCAACTGGTGGAGTTCTCCCATGGCCCTCGCCAAAGCATCCCGCTGGTCTGGCCGAACACGCTGCGTGACAGTGTCGAGAGCCGTATTACGCTGGTGCCGATACAGGTGAACCGCTCACCGCGCAGCATTTCCGAACGCGGCCCTTGGGCACTCTTCCGGCTGTTGAACAAAGCTGAAATCACCGGAGTCAGCAGTAATGCGGTGGATGTGATGTTCAAAGTGGACGATGGCGAGATGCGTTACCGCCTGCACGCGGCCAGTAATACCAACCCGTTCACACAGCAGATGCTTGCAGGGTACCGAATACCCCGCAGCTTGTATTAGACTGTGTGCCGTCGCCCGGGCATGAACGCTCGGGTTGGCGGGAGCCGGCACCCGGATGGCGTTGGCTGAAAAGGAAATGTTCATTCTTCAGGGACTGAAGTTATGCCCCAGGCAAGCGGATTGCAGTTCACCGCCCGTGTTGGCGAATTCCCCTCAGACCACTTCGTGGTCGCCAGCTTTGTGCTCACCGAAGGTTTGTCCACGCTCTCCCATGGCCGCTTGAAACTGGCCAGCACCGACCCGGACGTGCAAGCTTCGGATGTACTGGAACAGTCGGTTGATCTGGTGGTTTGGCAAGACGGCCAGCCCCTACGACGCTTTACCGGCGTGGTAAACGAATTTGTACGGGGCGACACCGGCCACCGCCGCACCCATTACGAAGTGGTGATCCAACCCCCGGTGTGGCGTTTGGGGATCATGCATAACAGCCGTATCTTCCAGGCACAGACCACCGATGCCATTGTGCGCACGCTGTTGGAAGAGCGGGGCATTGTGGATACGGTGTTTGATTTAAAGCGTTCCCCTGAAGAACGGGAATACTGCGTCCAGCACCGGGAAAGTGACCTGAAATTCTTGGAACGACTCGCTGTCGAAGAAGGCTGGCACTACCGCTACCAGCACGGCAGCTTGGACGGTGGAGAACAACCGGCGTTAATCATCGCCGACCATCACGGTGATGCGCCCAAACTAGACCCGGTAGAATGCAACACCAAAGCCGGCGGCAGTACCCAGCAGGCCTGCATCTACAGCTTCGCCTACGAAGAAAGGGTGCGGGCTTCATCGGTGGCGATGAAAGACTACACCTTCAAGAACCCTGCTTACGCTCTGATGCATGAACAGAGTGCCGGTGGCGTGAACCACCGGGAAGACTACCAACACTATGACTATCCTGGCCGCTACAAAGCCGACGCCAGCGGCCAGCCGTTTACCCAGACCCGATTAGACGCACTCAGAAACGATGCTTCCGTTGCCACAGGTAAAAGCAACCGCCCGGATTTTACCGCCGGAGCCAAAGTGGAGCTGCAAGACCATGACAGCCAAAGCCTGAACCGGGAATGGCTTCTGACCGCCATCACCCACACCGGCAAACAACCGCAAGCGCTGGAAGAAGAGGGCGGCAGCGACCCCACTAGTTATGCCAACGAATTTACCGCCATTCCGGCCGACAAAACGTGGCGCGCCCTTTGTGAACACAAGCCCATGATGGACGGCCCCCAGATGGCCATCGTGACCGGCCCGGAAGGGGAAGAGATTCACTGTGACCAATACGGTCGTGTGAAAGTGCGATTCCCCTGGGACCGCTATTCAAAGAATGATGAACACAGCAGCGCTTGGCTGCGCGTATCCCAAGGCTGGGCTGGCGGCCAGTATGGCTTTATGGCCTTGCCCCGAATCGGCAACGAAGTGATTGTCAGCTTTCTCGATGGCGACCCGGACCAGCCGATCATTACCGGCCGCACTTACCACGCTACGAATACGCCACCCTACGCGCTGCCGGAACACAAAACCCGCACCACGTTAAAAACGAAAACCCACAAGGGCGAAGGCAGCAACGAACTGCGGTTTGAGGATGAAGC
Organism: Marinobacter sp. AL4B; assembly: GCF_019916045.1. Classification (NCBI taxonomy): domain Bacteria; kingdom Pseudomonadati; phylum Pseudomonadota; class Gammaproteobacteria; order Pseudomonadales; family Marinobacteraceae; genus Marinobacter; species Marinobacter sp. AL4B. Next base: position 666,734 of record NZ_JAILWZ010000013.1, on the reverse strand, counting down.
CGGCGAAGAACAGATCTACGTTCATGCCCAGAAAGATCTGGACCTGCTCACGGAAAACAACCGCACGGAAGTGGTTAAAAACGACAGCCACCTGACGGTCGAAAACAACCGCTTCAGTCACACTAAAGGTAACAGCCACCACACCGTAGATGGCGAGAAGCGCGAGCTGACAGGAAAAGACCACAGCTTCAACGTAAGCGGCACCCTTCACCTGAAAGCCGGCACCGCCTGGCTCAGTGACTCCGGCACCGAACTGCACATTAAGGCTGGCCAGAAAGCAGTGATTGAAGCCGGCGCCGAAATCACCCTGAAGGCCGGCGGCAGCTTCGTAAAGATCGACCCCGCCGGTGTGGCTATCGGTGGCGCGAGTATCAAGATGAATGCGGGTGGGGCAGCCGGGAAGGGCAGTGGACAGAAGGTGCAGGTGCCGGAGATGCCGGGGTTGGTGGGTGCTGCCGGTGGGGTTGTGGCGCCGGTGGCGTTGGCGGAGGTTGGGCAAAGGAAAGATGCTGAGCCCAAAGCGATTTTGGCCCATCGATTGAAGCAAGCCCGCATGCAAAGAACAGCCATTGTTGAGCAGTGCCAACAGCAATCTGATGGTACCTGTCCGCTTGGGAACTGTCCTTGCGGTAAGAATCAGACAGCGTGATACGTGAAGGAGCCGGTTGTGCCATTTGCAAAAACCTCGACTGACAAGCTGCGTTTTTTAGTGCTGGAGGCGCAGCAGAAATCAACGGTTTTGCGGTCTTTGTATGAGCAAACAGACGTTCCGAAGTGGCTTTATCTATTTGCTGAGACTGACTGGCAACAGTACTTGGCCGAAAGCCCCGTTGTTCTGGAAGCTAAACAGCAGAGCCCGGAGTATCAGTGGGCTTTGAAAGGATTGAAGGAGGGGCGGCTTGTCGGTCTGATTCTGGAGTCCTCTGAGAGCCTTGAGTCTGTGACTAGTTGGCTAAGGGCGCGTTTGAAAGTGCGCTTTGACGGAGAGCGACAGGGTCTACTTCGACTTTACGACCCTGAGGTATGGCAACGCTTGTCCTCGGTGACTCTGGACCAAGCGGATGTCATTGAGCGAGTTATATACTGGTACGGAGAAAGTGGTCAGGAACGTTGGCATACCACCGACAGACCAAATCCGTTCACCATGTTGCCCGTACCAACGCTGTCAGAAACTCAGTGGCAGGCATTGAATACGGCTGATGCCTGAGACCGAATTAATACGTTTAGAACGCAAGGAATGACAGGGATGTCTGAGTATAGTGCAAAGCAGTCGGCGCCTGGTTGTAGCCCGACTTGCGAGGACGAATCGCTGATTATCGAGGTTATCGGCAAAGAGCACCCGGAGGGGCATGCTTTTCGAATCTTTGATGAAATCAACTATGAACAGCAAGAGTGGTTGGAGAAACAGGTTGAAATAGAACCTCTTGAAAATTCCATTCTTCATGTCTGGCCCTGGAAGGGGCAGCCCGACAGAAATGTTTGGATAGAAATCGAAGCTGAGGGTGGCCCGATCAGAGTGCCGTTTCTTGAAAGTGCGGGCAGCATTGATCGTCAAATTGACCAGCAACAGCATGTCATTCTCCCCATTATTCCCGCCACTCTGATATCTGGCGTTGAGTTGCAGGGAAATAACCCGGTACATCATGTGCTTGCGAGAGCGGGATTTCTTTATCTGTTCCACGAGGGCAAGTTGTGGCGGGAGCTTGAGATACGGATCGATGAAAGTGGAGTAACCAAGTACTGCGATGTCAGGCTCAATGACTATCGTCAGAGCAATGGAAAACTGGAAGCCGGTTACCGGGATGTTGTTGGAGTCGGGATTGAGGAAATCTGGCTTCCAGCGAGAATAAACGGAAGCTGGTTAAATCTGCAAGCGGCTTACAGCGAATCCCAGTGGCCGGGAGAGCGAGTGAACCACCTTGAACTGTCAGATCATGACCGGGGCCATCGTTGTAATCTCGTCAGTATGCAGTTTGATAGCGATGGTAGGGAGGATACGTCTAATCTTCGTATATCAAACGGCAACACTGCCGCATTCCTGACAGAACACTTGGCACCACAAAGACCGAGGAAACCAGCGGTTGAATGGCAGCTCGATCGACCTGAGAACTACCTGCTGGATTTGAGCGGGAGTTATGCGGATACGGCAAAGCAAGCGGCTTTATTGCTACACCAGCGGCATGAGGATCCTGATCCAGAGGATCCCATTGCTAACGATGAGCGCGCGGAGATGACGGCACTGTCAAATTGCTTGCACAAAACGCTGGAAGAGCTAAATCAAGATGCTGCAGAGCGTCTGCAAGAGTGCAGGCCAAATGAACCGGAGCCCTTTTCATGGGCAGAAGTTGAGCCCTGTGTTGCTGACTGCACTGAGCAAGCCAAAGCCCGTGGTATCGGTGTAATAAGGCTGGATGATCCAATATACCAACTTCGTTACAATCAGCGGCGCCGACAGGTTGCAGCTTGGTTCATGAATGCTGCAGTGCGTAGGGCCAAGGCACGGCCGCACTTCGACTCGGCGCTATTGGTCCACTCGGTTCTTGAGCCTGAAACAGTAGCATCCAAACCGAATTCCCTTCATAAACACATGGCGGAAGTATCGGGTTACGGAAGAAAGGAGTTGGAACGATCTCTTGCGCTGTCTGAGCGCGCCTTGGCCCGACGTTATCTGGAAGAGAACCACACCGATTTGCTGGTCCGGTTGTCTGATGAACGAACCCATCATGTGCTTACGGATTTGTTCACGCATTATAGTTATGACTATGCGGGCGCGTTCAACTTTGTCACCACTCTGATGATGAATCTGGTTACCGAGCCTGCCGAATGTGATGTCCTCAGCATAGGCGTTGAAGGTGCCGTGGATGATAAGGGTAAGCAGTGGCTAGAAGGTTTGTGTAACGGCCAGCACAGCAGAGTGTTGCGTTCGCTGCTGTTTCCACGTTACAGCGCGGAAGACCTGAAGAAACCATACAAGCCCCCAGCCGAACCGCAGGCTAACCGAGGAAATGGGCGATTCCGGGATACAGAACTTGCGGCCATGGCGGAAACGGATCTGCTGGAAATCGATGACCTCAAAACCATAGATGGGCTGGAAATTAGCATTGAAGCGGCTGCGGGTTCTTACGCCACGCTGTTGACCGCTAATCTTAGGATGGGCAGTCAGGTATTAATGAGCGTCCACGGCAATATGTGGGCAGCAATCCACCATGCCAGCCACGGGATTCAGGCAAGAAACAGAGAGCTTGCCGTTGTTAACAAAGAGCTGGAACACCTGCGGTTGCGAAAAGCCGAGCTTGAAAACCAGCGTTGGGCGACTGAGCGGAGAATTACTAACCTCAAGGGACAGAAGGTTGAGCTTGAAGATATTCGCAATAAGCTGAGCCAGATGGAAACTCAGTATCATCGGTTAGCACAGCAGAAACAGTTACTTGCAGAAAGTGCGATTCTTGGGAGGATGAAACTGTACTCAAACTCTCTAGAGCAACTGCGCCGATCGCTGCCGGAGCTGCTGGGCAACATGGAGCTTATGCGTTTTTCCAAAGCCCTGCAGAAAGATTACTTCGTTTTTGAAATCAGCAAGCATCGGCCGGGATCCTTTGGTGATAGAAAGGCTATTGCACTGTTCGGGGATTTTATTCAGCAGGAAGGCAGCAAGGAAATCCTTGCGTCTACTAACAAAAGGAGAAGTCAGGCAGCGGCTATTGCCTCTGATGTAGCAGAGGATGTCTATGTGTTGGTGATACCGAAAACCGAAGCGATCGCCAAAATGATTGCAGAGATCTCTGCTGTAGAGTCCCGGTTCCTTGACTCTGTGCACAAGCTCTCTGAGCTGGATAATCTGGTTAACAACTTTCCTGACACCCCGGCTGCGGCGGCAGCGATCGCGACTGGCAGACTAGCCTCTGCCAGAGAAGAAATGGAAAGAGCGAAAAAGGAGCTGAAGGCTTTTGAGCAGGACGCGGCCAACCAAAGGGATCTGACTCGCCAAAAAGAGCAATACGTAGGTGACTTGAAAGCGGCCAATGATGCTGCAAACCAGATTGATCAGGCAGAAATTGACAGTAAAAGCACTAGTCGGCTGTACCGTGTGTTGAACAAGCCGGTATTCCCACTGTTTGTGGGGTTGATGGAGCTTCATAACGCTTCGAGTGTTTGGGCTGCATATAATTATCAATCACGAGTAAAGGGCAGCAGGTCCGGCAATATCAAAATGTTCAGTGCCGGAACGGATCTCATAGCTGCAGGTACCGCAATCAGTGAACGATGGATGTTGGGCCCATCAAAAGTTTTGTCTTTAAAATTGTCAGGCAAGCCTGGGCAAGCATTTACGCGCCGTTTGGGAGCCCCTTTAACTATAAGAAGTGGGCTGGGTGCGGCAGCTGGCTTTTTGATGGCGCTGGATGCAGGATTCGATTCTTACTACGAATATCGCATGGGTAACAACGCGACGGCAGTTGGCTATGGTTTGATTGCTGGCAGTGGCGTAGCTTTCGGTTTCGCCAGTTTGGTGGGTAAACCGGGCTTGCTGTTGGTGCTCGGACCGAAAGGCTGGCTGGTCGCTGGTGTGGTGCTGGCAGTGGCCGGCCTGGCTACTGTGTTCGCATTCACTGACGAGCCGCTGGATATCTGGATGAGGCACGGGCCTTTTGGGTCGATGGCTGAAAAGCCATATCTGAAAGAACCAGATATAGCCTACCATCGCCTGATCAGCTTGTTGATGGGCGTGTCTGTGCGAATGGAATATAACCCGCTTCGCCAAAAGGCTCGTGAGGGAAGCCTGGAAGGCGAAACGGCTGAGCGGATAGCCGCGCTTTCGAATGCCAGTGAGCGCCTGGTAATCAACAGTGCCATCCCGGGGTTATTCAGTTCCGGGATGTTTGCCAAAGTTACGGTTGAGCTGCAACTGTTTGAAACGATCGCTGTTACACGAGGTCGGGGCCAGGTGTGGGTGAACAAATTCTCTGGCGAGGATATTAAGAAGTATCGCCTGTTGACTGAGCAGTCGGAAACCGGTGCGCACATCTACCTGAACGCTCCTGCCAATGAGCGACGGCAGCTCGATAGTTGGTTTTGGGAGCGCGATGTATGGGAAACCAAAACCTACCGGTGGCAGGCCAAGGTTCAGGTTCAGGCAAGAAAGACGGCCGACGGTTTATTGATGGTTTTCCCAGCCCCACCTCCGGAAGATCCTTTGACTTTCGACCAAGACAACGACCTGCATAGCAAACCGAATTTCAAGCAAAAACGCCAGCCGTACTGGTATACCCAAAGAGTTCAGGAAAATGTTGAATAATCATTCCAGCGACGCCAATACCAGGGCCCACTATGGCCCCTTTGCCTACCGTCCCGATTCCATTCCTCCACAGAAAAATCAGACGGAGGAATTGAACCGCACCGGCCTGGATCGGTCTGCCAGTTTGCGCCTGCCGTGGGGTAATACTCGGGATGTTATGCCACCCTGCTTTATGTCCGATGACCCTCCTAAGAAACTGCGTAAGCTGGAGAAGAAAGAAGACCTGGCCGACAAGCTCGGTCTATACGTTGAGAACAGTCACGAGTGTTTTCGGCATGCGCCTTTGGCGTTCCAAGCCCGTTTTTTCGATACGATATATGTTTCAGGAAAAGTGTGGGCTTACATCGTGTCCCCTATCGTTTTGGTTGTTTTAATCTTGGTTTCACCTTTATTTGGTGCGAGAGGGCAAGCTTGGACGGAATTCCTGCAAAGTTTAATCCCGATGGAAGTTGTTTTTTTGTTGGGCGGTTGGGCTTTAATGCTTTTCTCCGATTTAATCTTCCGCCTCTTCCCCAAATGGCTTCACCAAAACGGCCGAGGCCCCGAGTGGGAGTTCAATCGACGCACCGGCATGATCAAGGTCTGGCAATATTCCCGGAAACTCCCTTTCCTGCCCCGAAAACCCCCAGTCGTCATCGAAAAACCTTTCTATGAATTCGACGCCTGGTGCTGTGCCCGCGCTGACCGGTTTGGCACCTTGTTTGATCTGGTGCTGTCTCATCGCTACAGCATGCTGGACGTAACGGTTGGCGATATTCTGGGTGCCCACGGCAGTGCCACCATGTGCTACGCCTACTGGGACTTCATCCAGAACTACATGGATGTGACCCGACCGCTGCCAGAGATGCCCATGCTGGAGAAGTACCGCCCATTGGATCCGGTCACTGCGGAACACGACCTGCGAACCGGCCGTATTCCTCGCTACTGGCGGGACATGGACGAGCAGACCTTCAAGAAAAAAGTGGACCGGATGTTTACAGATGTCACCATCATTAACACGGCGCAGCGGCCGAACTTGATGGAAGAGAAGTTGAGTTACGCCTCGTGAGCTTGTCGAACATCCGGAAGTCCGATGAAAACCAGTGGGCTTACAATACACGGGCGCAAGGCAGCGCTCGTTGCTCCTGAATAGAAGCAATGACTATGGCCAAAGCCAACGAGAGCCCGTTATCCAACCAGCCGCTGTCTGAGCCCAGTTGGGAAGCTGGTGTACGCCGAACCACCAAAGACAGTCGGTTACTGGCCTTGAGTCCGGAACCGGCAACGACAGGTGAGCGGGCGGTGGACGTGAATTCCTGGATTCGACGAAAAACCGACGGCTGGCTGGATTTACAGCATGGCAACTTGTTGTTCGGCGCTGAGTTTTCCTTGATGTTCTTGAGCTTGAGTTTGTTATCCATTGGTTTCTTGGGGTTTGGTCTTATGTTCGCAGTGGGACCGGATCATTTGGGCAACTGGGATTGGGAGGCGCCATTGTTCATGCTTGTCGGAAACCTTCTGGTCTCTCTGCCTTGGGGGCTGTACATGCATTTCCTGGGCAATAAAGCCGTGAAAGAAACGCCTCCGGTGAGGCTGAACCGGCAGCGCCGGAAAGTGGCTATGCCACGCTGGATAGAGGGGAAGGCATTCAAGCTACCACTTTGGAATGAAAATGCCGCCGGATTTGCTTACATGCTAATTGCTTTCACAATCGCCGCCACTCTATATGCTCCTGTGGGCCTCAAAAACAATCCTCCAGAATATGTCCAAAGTGTACGAGATTATTTGCTAATAGCTTTGGTAATCGAAGTCTTAATGGTCGGAGTCTACCTCTATTTTGCCCTCCACCTAAAGAAAAAACATGACCCCAAACTCGTCTACGAAATCTACCCCTGGGAAAAACTGGTCGCCTATATTGAGACGAAACAAAACATCGGCCCTAGCCTGATGGCCACACACACGGTGCTCACCTTGGCGATACCAAAACCCGACGATCCGGAATCGGCCTTGGCCGCAGCCAGCATCAACGTAGGTCATGAAACAGCTGGCTTGGCCCAGTGGGAGTGTATTCGCCAGTTCATGGAAAACGGCCCCGAGGCCTGCCCGGATCCGAAAGAAGATGAAACCCTGGCCCATTACAAAGCCAAATGCCGCCGGGCACGAAAAGAAATGCCTCTGCTGCCTTGGCTGAGCAAGAAGGTGGGCGACTGGTTCTTCCAGCGCTATCTGGCCCACATCATCACCGAACGGCGCATCAAGACCCTGGCCCTGAAGAGCTTGCCAGAAGAATTGAAGGCATGGTCCGCGCCTTTGCCCAAAGAGCAATGGGCCAAATCATCCGAGGCGCTGCAGAGCCTGAATCAACAGCTCACCCGTGCTTACGATCGTGGTCTGAAGTTTGCTCAGATGGGGCCTGTGTCTGAATGGCAAGCGGGTCGTGAGGAGAAGAAACAACAAAAGCGGGGGAGAGGTCGTTTCCGGGCCTGAATATCACTCGCGCAAGGAGAACCATGCTGACAGGGGCCTCGATTTCCTCACTCGAAACCCTAACGCCGCAACTCAGCCTCCGGCCGATTCAGCAGCGCAATCAGCGGATTCTTCCTGAACACATAATCCCGCAACAGATAACCCAACAACAAACCAAGCGCAAAGCCGCTCAAGTGGGCCACCCAGGCCACACCGCCTTGGCCAGAGAACATGCCAAACAGATTGATCAGGCTCCAGATCAGGAAGTACCAATGGGGCGCGAGTTTCTTCTGGTAGACAAAGAACATGAAGGTCAGGCTGGCGTGGCGGAACCACATTAAGTAAAGGCCGAATAGCGCAGCGATAGACCCGCTGGCCCCAACCAACAGCAGTGGGCCTTGGCTACTATTGAAGAACAGCCATTCTGCCAAAGCCGCTATAACGCCGGCGAATAGGTACAGTGCCAGAAAGGCTCCGTGACCAAGGGCGTCTTCCAGGTTGTCCCCTATGATCCACAGAAAATACATGTTGCCGGCCAAATGCATGAAACCGCCATGGATGAACTGGTAGGTGAGGAGCTGGACGGCAAAATGTGCAGGGCTCTGATTTTCAGAATTGAATCCCCAGTATGCGAACACCCAGTCGTTAATTTCAGGGGAGAGCAGGCCGGCGATAAACACGATACTGCATAGTGCAATTAATGCCCGGGTGACCCAAGGCGTGCGGTGGGGCTTGATGTTGTATTCCACGGGCATGGCTGTAAAAAACTGAAATAGCCAAGACTTCCAGTTCACTTTTTCATTGAGATTGTTCAAAGCCCGTTTCAGTTCCGGGGAGTGCATCACTTGGTCGACTTCGTGCTTATCCAGCCAGACGCCGTCGCAACTCGGGCAGCAGTCGATTTCGGTCGTGTAGTGTTTCAGCAGTTGGTAATGGACCATGGAAACCCGGCAGCGTCGGCATTGTCGGTCGCTGGTTCGTAAAGCAGAGCCTAAGTGTTGCTCATGGTCGTAGTGGTCGATGTGGTCATGCCGGTTAGCAATGGCTTGATTCAGCGCACCGTCTTCAAACCACATGCCGTGACAGTGCCGGCAGTTAAAGATCGATGGATTACCGGTGGCCACCAGAGCAGAGTTGGAGCATGAAGGGCAGTTATAAGCACGTGTTCTAGGCATGAGGTCCCTGTTTCCCTTAGCGGGAAGCACTCTGTCCGGTAAGACGATTAACAACAACGACGGTAGCAACTGCAAGGGCAGACTTTATAACGCCCCCGAGCAAGAACGGCAGAACGCCCTTCAGGAATGCAGCAGTTGGCCCGATGGTAAAGGCGAGCCATATCCCACCAAAGCCAAGGCATACGGCGTGGCCCAACAGCATCGCGAGGAACGCAAGCTTGAGGTGTTTTGTGTTCCACCCACGTGCAAAGAGTAAACCAACAAGAGCAACGGCCAAGGGAAAGGCAAAGAGGTAGCCTGCTGTTGGTCCGAAGAAGTAATCCAGCCCGCTTCCGCCACCCGCAAGAACCGGTAGTCCCACAGCACCGAGCGCCAGCCATAAAACCGTCGAAACAGTGCCCAGCTTCCAGCCTAGTACCCCGGCAACGGTCAACAGCACGTAGGTTTGCGCGGTGATAGGTACCGGCACCATGGGGATTTCGATGTACGAGGCGATGGAAAGGCACACCACGGCGATGCCGATAAGCGCCAGCTTCCAGCCTGCTGACAGAGTATTTAGGCCAGCGGGACTGGTATTACGGCTGGATTCAGACATTATTTTTCTTACCTTATCTAGAGCGCGGGATTTTGGTTTAGAACTCTAGCGGAGTCGGCTTTTGGGAGCCAATAAAATTGAAGGAAAAAGACGCGCTGCCCTTGGTGCCTAGATGCAAAAGAAAAACGTAGCCAGCCGTTGTTAAGGGGCAAACCTGGTATCAGATTTGTGAATGTGGATCATGCGTTTGGGAAATTGGTATTGCCGGTCATTCAGTCGCAAGGTATCGGTCTGCAGTATATTCTTTAGGAGAAATGACGATGACTGACATTATCCATGTAACCGATGTCGATTTTGATCAAGCTGTTTTGCAGAGTGGCCAGCCCGTGTTGGTGGATTTTTGGGCGCCGTGGTGTGGTCCATGTAAAGCGATAGCGCCTCTGCTGGAAGAACTGGCCGAGGAGTTTGATGGGCAGTTGACCATTGCTAAAGTAAACGTTGATGATAGCCCGAAAGCCGCTGCCAAATTAAGCGTTCGGGCGATCCCGACTCTGGCACTCTTTCGAGACGGTGCAGCCATTGCTCGACAAACTGGTGCTGGCAGTCTGAGCGAGCTTCGTACCTTTGTAAAAGGTAATTTATAAACGTCTACATAAACCCAACCGGGGTTACCGTTAATGAAAACCCAAGAGCTCCAGCTGCTCTATATTTTTGATGCCATCATGACAGAGCGGTCGGTGACTCGAGCGGCTGACCGCCTCTCCATGACCCAACCCGCCGTGTCGAATGCGATTTCCCGAATGCGCCAGATCTGGAACGACCCGGTGTTCGTTCGCAAAGGCAGAAATATTGAGCCCACATCCTACGCTTTGAGCCTCTGGGACCAGGTAGGCGGGCCCATGTTTTCACTGACGAATGCCGTGAGTGCCACGCAGTTCGACCCTAAAACCTCTCAGCGGAAATTCCGGCTGGCGGTGACAGATGTCATTGCAGAGATGGTGTGGCGGCCTCTGGTCAAGCTGCTTGAACAAGAGGCGCCGGGTGTCGATGTCTATGCCGTGCCCTATACGCCCGAGGGCACCCATGGCGATCTTCGGGAAGCGAACGTCGATTTGGCGGTGGGGATGTTGCAGCAGCACGACCACAGTTTGCGAAGCACTTGGCTGTTTGAAGGTGGGTTCGTGCTGGCGATGCGCGAAGATCACCCCCTTGCCGGAAGGCCCATCACGTTGGAGGAATTTCTGGAAGCCCGTCACTTGCTGGTGACTATGTCCGGAGATGTTCACGGGTTTGTGGACAGCTATCTCGACCAGAAAGGCCAGAGCCGCCGAATTGCGGCAACGGTCAACCAGTTTTCGATTGCCCCTGAACTGTTAAGAGAAACCAATCTCATCGCCGCAGTGCCTGAACTGATCAGTCAGGATTGCGGCTTCATTAACGGACTGTGGATGAGCGAGCTCCCGTTCAAAGTCGATCCCACCAGCCTCTACTTAATCTGGCATGCCCGTCACGATCGAGACCCCGGGGTCATCTGGATGAGGAGCCACCTTGAGCGACTCCTTCAGGAGCGTTGGCAAGAAATTATGACAGCCTCGCCGTGTTCTTCTCAGTGAGTTTCAGGTTCTGGGGTCGGTTAAGGCCGGTTTTTTGAGCTATGAAAACCTTGGGCAGGCCTTATTTACGCTTTCTAGACAATTGGTCTAATCCCCCTTAGAATTTCACCATGGAAGCAAAAGTAGCAACTCAAGATGTGCGCAGCCACATTCTCGACACCGCCCAGGTCATCATCAGTGGCAAGGGCTTCAGTGCTGTGGGATTAAATCAGATTCTGCGGGCTGCCGGAGTGCCGAAAGGTTCCTTTTACCACTATTTCGGCTCCAAAGAAGCGTTTGGTGAAGAGTTGCTCAAGAGTTATTTTGCTGATTACCAAGAGACACTGAATACCGTACTGTCACGCCCGGGCCTGACGGGCGCCGAGCGCTTGATCAGATACTGGGAGACTTGGTTGGAAACCCAATCGGCCTGTGACCCGAAAGGAAAATGCCTCACCGTTAAGCTGGCTGCCGAGGTCAGTGATTTGTCCGAAGCCATGCGAGCTGTTTTGGCTCGGGAAACGTCCCGGGTCGTTGCAAGGTTAGCGCAGACGGTTTCAGAGGGTATGGCTGATGGCTCCTTGCCAACGTCTCTGAATGCCACGGTAACGGCTTCAACTCTGTACCAGTTATGGCTGGGTGCGAGTCTGCGCAGCAAGATAACACGCGATCGCGAGCCCATGGAGTGCGCGCTGGCGGCAACCAAAGAAATGCTCGGCCTTTAAGTCGCGTTGAATCTAACCCGGTTGCCGAAGATACAGAAGACGGCCGGTTTCTGACCCTCGTATCACCAGCAGTGATGTGAAGGATACGACCTCCGAATTATTCAAAATCCCCCTGCCCACCAATAATAGCCATTCCTCCGATATTGCTCGGTTAGATCCATTTAAAGGAATGCGTCATGAGTTCTCGTAGTGGCAACTTTCTCGATTGTCTCGATGTCAGTGCGCAACAGGGTGGAGAAAGTGAGCGTGCCCAGCGTTGGCATAAACCGGCAACCTTTGTCGTCGAGAATCCGGCAGGCGAAAAACAGGTGGTGAAAACTTATCCCTCCTTTGTTTTTCCACTGACGCAATACTTTCGAGCGCTGGCCAGGCACGAATACAGAATGCTCAAGGCCGTTGAAGGCCTGTCGTTTACCCCCAACGATGTGTACCGGTGCACGGACCGCCACGGAGCCATTCAGTATCGGCACGTTGACGGAGTGCCGCTAAAAGAGCTGGGGAAGCGAGGTGGTGTTCCGGAAGACTTCTTTGTGAAGCTTGATGCCTCGGTGCAGCAACTGCACAAAAGCGGAGTGGTTCATTTCGATCTGGGTAACTCGGGCAATGTGTTGTGTGGAGCATCAGGCGACCCCAAGATCATCGATTTCGGGTCTGCGGTGTTTTTCCGTTTATTGCCAGGAATCGCCGGGGACTGGGCTCGCAAGAAGGATCGGATGGGTGTACTGAAGCTCTGGTATCGATTTGATCGGGACAGCATGCCCAGCACAGCGCAGGCCTACTACCGAGCGAATTACCGGAAAAACATTTATACACCCAAGCGCTTTGTGAAAGCGTTGAAGCGGAGCTTTTTGAAGCCTGCCCGGGCGTATGAAGATGCGTTGCCGATGGCGGCTATTTTCGGGTTGTTTTTTGGGCTGATGGCCTTAGTGTCGATGTTCTAAGCCGAGAGAAGGCTGCAGGGCGCTTCAGAGTGATGATATTTTCTTAATGAGTGTAGACGACTGGTCTAGTCATGTTTAGACTGAAAATCAACATTGAAAAGAATAGGCTGACCTGATCAGCTTTTTATTTATTTGGCCACTAGACGACTGGTCTAAGAGTGAGGTGTTATGAATAATTTTGAGTTCTACAATCCAACGCGCATCGTGTTCGGCGAAGGCACGATCCAACGTCTTGATAAGCTGGTACCCGAAAACGCGCGGGTGTTGCTGTTGTTCGGCGGTGAAAGTGCCAAGAAAACCGGCACCATAGACGAGGTCAAACAGGCTCTGGGCGACCGACACATTGGCGAGTTTGGTGGTATCGAACCAAACCCGACCTACGAAACTCTGATGAAAGCGGTCGCTGTGATTGAGCAGGACCAGTTCGACTTCTTGCTGGCCGTTGGTGGCGGCTCGGTGATCGACGGCACCAAATTTGTGGCTGCTGCGGTTGGTTTTGACGGTGATCCTTGGAGCATTCTGGAAAAGCGGGGGCGGAATATCACCCACGCCATTCCGTACGGTTCTGTATTGACGTTGCCGGCAACCGGTTCCGAAATGAACAATGGCGCGGTCGTGACCAACAAGGCGCTGCGAGACAAACTGCCGTTCTCCAGCCCGTTAGTTTATCCCGCGTTCTCGATTCTGGACCCAGTCAAAACCTTCACGCTACCAGCGAAGCAGATCAGCAACGGGGTTGCCGATGCATTTACCCATATTGTCGAGCAATACCTGACTTATCCGGCCAATGGCATGGTTCAGGACCGCTTTGCAGAAGGTCTGCTGCAAACGCTCGTTGAGATCGGCCCGAAAGTATTGGAAGACCCGGAAAACTACGATCTGAGAGCGAACCTGATGTGGGTGGCCACGCAGGCACTGAATGGTTTGATTGGCGCTGGCGTGCCTCAGGATTGGGCAACCCATATGGTCGGCCACGAATTGACGGCGTTGTATGGCATTGATCATGCCCGCACCTTGGCCATTGTGCTGCCAGGCATGCTGGATGTGCGTCGCGAGTCCAAAGCTGAAAAGTTGCTACAGTATGGTGAGCGGGTCTGGAACATTCGCGAAGGCTCGGATGAAGAGCGTATTGAAAAGACGATTCAGGCGACTCGTCAGTTTTTTGAAAGCTTGTCTATTCCGACCCGACTGCCAGATTACGGACTCGATGAAAGCTCCATCGACGACATCATCGGTCAGCTTGAACGCCATGGTATGACGAAGCTCGGTGAGCACGGCGATGTGACGCCGGATATCAGCCGCCGTGCCCTTGAAGCCAGCCTGTAGCGGAGGAGAAAAGATCATGGAGAATGCATCGTTGAAAAATCGTCAGTGGGTTTTGAACCAGCGTCCGAACGGCGCCCCAACGCCCGAAGATTTTAAACTGGTAGAGAGCGATATCCCGAGCCTGAACGAGGGTGAGATACTGCTGAAAACACGCTACTTGTCGCTGGATCCGTACATGCGTGGCCGAATGAGCGACGCGCCGTCCTATGCGCCGTCGTTGAACATTGGCGAGGTGATTGTTGGCGGCACCGTTTCTGAAGTGGTTGAATCCAGAAACCCGAAGTTCGCCAAAGGCGACCGGGTGCTGGCTGGTAGCGGATGGCAGGAATACGCCGTATCCGACGGCACCGGTCTGATGTCTGTTGAAGGCCTGCCCGAGCCTTCCTACGCTTTGAGTTTAATGGGCATGCCCGGTTTCACGGCGTACCACGGTTTACTGAACATTGGCGAGCCAAAACCCGGTGAAACCGTTGTGGTGGCTTCAGCCAGCGGCGCAGTGGGATCGGTGGTTGGCCAGATCGCAAAACTGAAAGGCTGCCGGGTGGTGGGTATCACCAGTGGTGGCGACAAGCAGCAGTACGTAAAAGATACCTTGGACTTTGATGTGAGCCTCGACAGGCATTCGCCGAATTTCGAGGCGGAACTTGCCGAAGCGGCACCGGATGGTATCGATGTGTATTACGAAAACGTGGGTGGTGCGGTGTTCGATGCTGTGTTGCCGTTGCTCAACGATTTTGCCCGCATTCCGGTCTGTGGCGTGATCGCCCACTACAACGCAACGGAACTGCCGCAGGGGCCGGACCGCGTGCCCATGCTTGCAGGTATGATTTTGCGAAAGCGGATCAGGATGCAGGGCTTCATCATCATGGACCATTACGAAACCGGCTACGCGCCTTTCGCCAAAGAAATGACCCCATGGCTGCAAGCGGGCCAGATCCGTATCAAGGAAGACCGGGTGCAAGGTTTTGAAGCCGCCCCGGAAGCCTTCATCGGCCTTCTGGAAGGTAAGAACTTCGGCAAAGTGGTGGTGGATTTCGGGGCCTAGCCTTCACTATTCCGACCCACAGACCCATTCAGATCAGGTGAGGAAAGACTATGAACGTATTAATGGTACTGACATCCCATGATCAACTCGGCAACACCGGTGAAAAGACTGGTTTTTGGCTGGAAGAGCTGGCAGCTCCCTATTACGTGTTCAAAGACGCGGGGGCCAAGGTGGTTCTGGCGTCACCCCTGGGGGGCCAGCCGCCGCTCGATCCGAACAGCAATCAAGAAGACGCGCTGACCGAAGCCACGGATCGCTTCGAAGCTGATGCTGAAGCCATGGCCGCATTGGCCTCGACCGCCAAACTGGCGGATGTATCGCTCGAAGACTTCGATGCTGTGTTCTATCCGGGCGGCCACGGCCCGCTGTGGGATTTGGCGGAAGATCCAACGTCCATTGCGTTGATCGAAAACGCGATCAAGGCGGGCACGCCGGTAGGGACGGTTTGTCACGCCCCGGGCGTGTTGCGCCACGTCAAAGGCGAAGATGGAAAGCCTTTGGTGTCCGGCAAAAAAGTAACCGGGTTTACCAACACCGAAGAAGCCGCCGTTGGTCTGACCGACGTGGTGCCGTTTCTGGTTGAAGATATGCTGAAAGACAACGGTGGGCAGTACAGTAAAGGAAGTGACTGGCAGTCATACGTGGTCACCGACGGCTGGTTGGTAACCGGTCAAAACCCGGCGTCTTCGGCGGCGGCTGCAGAAGCCTTGTTGAAGTTGATGGCCTGACGCACTCTTCTGTGAACCGGACTGCGGGTTGGCGGCCAGTGCCGGGTAACCCGCAGTGAACATCGCCGGGTATTGGCGTATCATCCTCGGTTCAAAGCCTTTCAATGCCTACAGGAGAGCATAATGATCTGGACTGTCTACCTATCTGGTGAAATTCACACAGACTGGCGTGAGCAGATTGCCGCCGGTGCTGAAGCCGCTGGCTTGCCGGTAGAATTTGTGTCTGCCAATACTGACCACGAATCCAGCGATGCGGCCGGTGATTTTCTGGGCAAGCCAGAGAACAACTTCTGGCGCGATCACCAGTCTTCCAAGGTGAATGCAATCCGCACCAAGACCCTGCTAGAGCAGTGTGATCTGGCGGTAATTCGCTTCGGCGACAAGTACAAGCAGTGGAACGCCGCGTTTGATGCCGGTTATTGCGCTGCCATGGGTACGCCTTACGTGACGCTACACGATGAAACCATTGTGCACCCGCTGAAAGAAGTGGATGCCGCGGCTATGGCATGGGCGCAAACGCCGGAGCAGGTCGTTGAGTTGTTGAAGTACGTTACCGCGTAATTGCTGCTCCTTTGGAGCCATGCTAACAGGACGTTTTGAGGCAAAGGATCATGCCACTTTTCACCATCCGACCTGCCAGAGCTTGGGCGCTGGCAGTCGGTCTTATCGTTTTTCTTGGTTCGTGTTTATTCCCCTCGTTAACCAGAGCGCAGCCTCCGGCTATTCCGTTGGCGAATGTGTACCAGCAAGGCGTTGACCTTCAGGCCTATTGGGTCAGCGAGAAGCTGGATGGCGTGCGTGCCTATTGGGATGGTGAACAATTCTGGTCCCGGGGCGGGCACGTTTACGCGGCCCCGCCGTGGTTTACTGAGCGATTCCCGGATCACCCTCTGGACGGCGAGTTATGGAGCGGGCGAGGGCAATTCGCGGATCTATCAGGCGTGGTTCGTAAACGGCAGCCGGTTACAGAAGAATGGCAGGCTGTGCGTTTCCATGCCTTTGACCTTCCCATAAAGAACACTCCGTTTACTATCCGCTATCAGCGATTGAAGGGGTTGGTGGAAGAGTCACGTTCGCGCTTTCTGGTGTTAGTTGAGCAGAATCCAATCACCCGCCATAGAGATTTGATGGCGCAGCTAGAGGCAACCGTTGCTGCTGGCGGTGAAGGGTTGATGCTGAAGCGAAAAGCTAGCCTCTACCATGCCGGTCGTTCGGATGATTTGCTCAAGGTGAAAACCTTTCAAGATGCCGAAGCCGTGGTCGTTGGCCACTGGCCCGGTAAAGGCAAGTATCAGGGCCTGATGGGCGCGTTGGAAGTGGTGCTTGCGAATGGCCGCCGATTTCGTATCGGAACAGGGTTCAGCGATGCCGACCGGCGGATCCCGCCGTCGCTCGGGGCAACGGTGACCTTTCGCTATCGCGGGCATACTGCAACCGGCTTGCCCCGTTTTGCCAGTTTCCTCAGGGTTCGGAAAGACGAGCCTGAAGCGGCTCAATAAACTGCCGGCGTCAGTGTTTCAAAGCTTCAGGACGCTCGGCGAGCTCTTCTAAGGTGCGATATTCACACGCCTTAGTCGCCATAAAGCTCTGAGCTGAATCCGTCAGGATGTTGTCGTCGCGCATGAACCGGCGGCCTAGCAATACCGGGTAGGAAAATCGTCCTCGATCTGTCAGGGAAAACTGGGTTTCGTGCAAGTTGCCGGAAATGCAGAACTCCATGTTCACCACGTATCGACGTTGCGAAGGCGCGCCTTTGCGCTTGATCAGTACGGTACGGTGCACCGGGCGCTCGAATTCCAGAATCACATCTTCGTGGTTTAGCTTACCCTCGCTCGGCTGGTCTTCATGGTCCCCTAGAGGCAGCTTGAATCTGACCCATTCCTCATCGTTTTTTTCAAAAGGTTCTACATCGACGGCATGCAGGGAGGAGGTTTTAGCTCCGGTGTCGAGCCTTGCCTTCAGCTTGACTTCGGTGTCGTCCATCACCACCCATTCCACAAAACCAAGCACTTCGGGGTCATTCGTTGAGCTATCCGATGACGTGGCTGCGAGAGTGCCCGTGATGGAGAACATACTCATCAGGGTGGTGATCATTAAGGCAGAACGCATTCATCAACTCCTGAGCTTGAACGGTATTAGATTGTATTCGTGAGTGACTCGTTGTAAGGCTAGCAGCATTGTTCTGATAGGAAGGTTGCGACGTTATTAATAATAGTTGATGTCGCTGGATCGTTACGGTCCGAGTGTTTGCTTTGCGCGCGCAGAAAGGCCGCATATGAGCCATATCGGAAGTTGGGGAAGAGCGTACACTGGCAGTATAACGAGGAGACGTTCATGGTGTTATCGGTGTCAGCTGAAAAAGTTCAACAACACATTTCGGCCATCGCCAGTGGGTTTTTAGGCGATTGGCTGGAGGCTCGTGGTAATGGGCTGGCAGTGCCCATGACGGCGTTTGCCGGTGGCCAGGCGTTGGATGTGTCTAAGCCGGAGGTGGCTGATCCGGGCTCAACGGTGTGCCTGTCCATTCATGGTTTGATGGAGTTGGAATCAGTTTGGGATTTCCCCGACCGGGGCGATGAGCATTACGGCACTCAGCTGGCGCACGCCATAGGAGATGCCACACCGGTGAAGTTGCGTTTCAATTCAGGGCGACCGATTTATCGCAATGGTCAGGACCTGGCTGACCTGATAGAACGGTTGGTGGTGAACTGGCCTGTGGCCGTAAAACGCCTCATTCTTTTGGGGCACAGTATGGGCGGCTTATTGATCCGTAGTGCCTGCCATTACGGTTTGACGAAAGGCCACCGATGGGTCGGAGCATCACTGGACTGTGTCTACATAGGTTCGCCCCATGATGGTTCCTGGCTCGCGATTGGTGCCCATAAAGCGGCGGCTCAGTTGAACAAAATCCCCAGAGATTACGTGAAGGTGGTGGGTGAGGTGATTGACCTGCGCAGCGAAGGTATTCGAAACCTCTCGCGTGGCGAGGTTTTTGAACCTGGCACCGATGAACAGCCCTTGTTGTCTGGCGCGCGCCACTTCGCTGTGAGTGGGTTGTTAGTGAAAGGTGAACGTCATCCGGTGAATACCTGGTTTGGCGATGCACTGGTGCATCGGTCCAGTGCTCATGGGGCTCGCAGGAAGGGTTGGGAATTGAACGCCAGCGCGAATTTCCCAGGTGTGGATCATGTCCGTCTGGCTCATCATCCGTTAGTGAGCAAACAACTACAGGAGTGGCTGGTATGACCCATATGAATGATAACCTGCAATGGTGGCGTGGCTTGGCGGATGTCCTCGGCCACGGTGTGCAGCATGGTGCGGAGCAGCTCAAACGTGTGCATTTATCGGTTGCGGATGAGACCTTTCAGGTGCTGGACACGATCCCGGTGACCCGCCCCGCAAGCCGCATAGTCAGGGCTTGCCACCACGGTATTTCTACGCTGAGTTATGCCAGTGTGTCACTGGCCGGGCGAGCGGTGGTTGGGCTGGCGGGTGTTACGCCCAGAGCAGGTAGCGCCGCTCAAACAGGTGACGAGAGTATGAATAAAACTTAGTCAGGAGGTAACCCAAGCACGCGATTTTCCTTGGTAGGGTGAAAGCACTGAACCAAACCACGGAGGAAACGTGTTATGAGTTATAAACCTCATGTTATGTGCGTCACAGTTCTGAGCGCTGCTGTACTGACCGCACCGGCCGTTTGGGCGCAAGACAATGCCAGCCGTGACAGCTCCGGCCCGTATATCAGTGGTAGTTACGGTGGCTACAAGTCTCATGGCGGAGACTTTGATGATGAAAACGATATGCTGGGCGCCGGGTTGGGATACCAGTTTAACGAGTTTTTCGCGCTGGAGGCCGAGTATATCGACTTTGGTAACTTTGGTGACGACGAAGTGGAAGGTAAGCTCAAAGGTGTCGGGCTAAGTGCTATAGGTCGCTTGCCCTTAACCCAGAGCTTTGGTGTGTATGCCAAGGCCGGTGCCTTTGCTTCCGCGTTTGATGTAGACGCGTTCGATGATAGTGAAACGTATGACGAAGTGAACCCGTTTGTGGGCGCTGGTGTGGACTTCCGTGTGACGCAACAGCTCACCGCCTTTGCGGAATACAACCGCTATAACGTAGACATTGATAAAGACGATTTTAACGGTCAAGTGAACAACAGTGGTCCGGACTTTGATACCGGTCGGGTGGGTCTGAAGTTCCAGTTCTGATCCGATAACGTTAAAAAAAGGCGCAGCCGAAACCGGCTGCGCCTTTTTTGTTACTGCTGGTTTTCCAGTTCGCCAAAGGTGTCGGCAAACAGAGCGGTGGACAAGTAGCGCTCGGCCGAGTCTGGCAGAATCACCACAATGTTCTTGCCTTTGTGTTCCGGCTGTTGCCCCACACGGACGGCTGCAGCAACAGCGGCTCCGCAGGAAATACCGCAAAGGATGCCTTCTTCCTGCATCAAGCGATGCGCCATGGCCATGGCATCTTCATTGGATACTGCTTCCACCTGATCCACCAAGTCCATATCCAGGTTGCCCGGAATAAAGCCGGCACCAATGCCCTGGATTTTGTGGGGCGCTGGCTTCGGTTCCTGTCCGCCTTTTACTTGGCCAATAATCGGCGAGTCGGTCGGCTCCACCGCGACGGTGGTAATCGCTTTGCCCTGAGTGCTTTTGATGTAACGGGAGACTCCAGTCAGGGTGCCACCGGTGCCTACGCCAGCAACGAACACGTCAACTGCGCCGTCGGTGTCGTTCCAGATTTCCGGGCCGGTGGTGTCTTCGTGAATCTTGGGGTTGGCCGGGTTCTCGAACTGCTGGGGCAGGAAGTGGTTTTCGGGATCGGCTTCCACCAGTTCTTTCGCCTTGGCAATGGCGCCGGGCATACCTTTCGCTGGCTCGGTCAGTACCAGGTCTGCGCCTAGCGCTTTCAGTACCTTACGACGCTCGAGGCTCATGGATGCGGGCATCGTCAGCACTAGCTTGTAGCCACGGGCGGCGGCCACGTAGGCGAGGGCAATACCTGTATTACCGCTGGTGGGTTCAACAATGGTCATGCCGGGTTTGAGCACGCCACGTTTCTCGGCATCCCAGATCATAGCTGAACCAATTCGGCATTTGACCGAGTATGCCGGGTTGCGGCCTTCAATCTTTGCCCAAATGGTAGCCCCATCGTTGACCCGGTTCAGTTTGACCAGCGGGGTGTTACCGATGGTAAGGGAATTGTCGTCGTAGATACGTGCCATGCTTTGCTCCTGGTGTCTGGTAAGATTCGTAGATCCTACCCCCGAGGGTCTGGCAAAGGCCAGACCGTAAGCAAGCAAACCTAAGAACCAAATGGAGTAAGGTTATGAGTGAGACCTCTTTTGACTGGCAAAATACCCTAGCGGCCCTCTGGCGTCGTCATCGGTCAGGCTTGAGAGCGATTCACCGGCTAGACCCTATCAGTTGGAATGACCTCACGGGAATTGATTCGCAAAAGGCCGCTCTGGAGCGCAACACTGAGCGCTTCTTGAATAAACAGCCCTCTAACAATGTGTTGCTATGGGGTTCTCGTGGCACGGGCAAATCGTCTCTGATTAAAGCCTTGTTGAACCGCTATCACAGCGAGGGCCTGCGGATGATCGAAGTGGATAAAGACGACCTGGTGAATCTGCCAGAAATTGTCGACGACATTTGCGATCTGCCGTTCCGGTTCGTGATTTTCTGCGATGATTTGTCCTTTGATGTGGGCGAATCGGGGTATAAGGCGTTGAAAAGCGTGCTGGAAGGCTCGCTAGAATTGCCCCCGGAAAACGTGCGGGTGTACGCCACCTCGAACCGCCGCCACCTGATGCCCGAGTTTATGAGCGATAACCTGAAAAGCGGGGTTCGTGACGGTGAGTTGCACCCTGCGGAAGCCATTGAGGAACAAGTATCGCTGGCGGACCGGTTCGGGTTGCAGTTGTCTTTTTATCCCTTCTCTCAGGACATCTATTTGCAGGCGGTGGATGCACTGTTTCCCTCGGTGGCGGATCGCGAGCAATTGCATCTTGAAGCGGTTCGTTTCGCAACCGGAAAAGGCGTACGCAACGGCCGCTCGGCCCAGCAGTTCTTCCGCCAGTTCGCGGGCGACCCGCGCTTCAGCTAAGGCGTGTTACTGGCGGTCTGCCATGCGAATAAAGCGATGGTGGATCAGCCGGATGGCGACAAACACCGTCACCAAAACCACCGGAATGGCGATGCCAAGCACCACAGGTTTGTTGATCGAATAGCCGGCCCCTGCCAGTGCGCTCAGCCCGAGACTGAGTAAGCCAATCAGGTAGTAAGAGATCGCAACTACCGAGAAGCCCTCAACCGTGTGCTGCATCATCAACTGAATGCGCGAGCGCCGGTCCATGGAGCTGAGCAGTTCCTGATTCTGGCTTTGAATCGCCAGCTCCACCCGGGTACGCATCATGTCGGAGGCTCGGTCAACCCGTCGCGACAGATCTTCCAGCCGAACACTCACCGATTCACAGGTTTTGACGGCAGGAGTAAGCCGCCGGGTCATGAATTCGGTAATGGTGAGGTGACCGGACACTTCGTCTTCCCGCAGTTCTTCCAGCCGGGTCAGTACCAGTTGATGGTAGGCCTTGGTGGCGGAAAACCGGAAGGTCGAGTGGGCTCGGAAGGCTTCGATTTTGGCGGCAATATGGGTGAGCTTGGCCAGAATGGTTTGTTCATCCAGGGTTTCGTTATCCGCTAAAGCCTGGGTGATGGTGGCCAGTTTTTGGTCCATGTCGTTCAGGTCTGGAGTGATTTTTCGCGCGACCGGCAAAGCCAGCAACGACATCAGTCGATAGGTCTCTATTTCCATCAGACGCTGCACCAGCCGGCCCAACTGGCTGTCCGACATACTGTCATTGATCACCATGAAGCGGCCGAAATTGTCGCTGTGCAGTTGGAAGGTCCCCAGCACGCGCGCGGCACCTTCCTGCGGACTGCTGCCCACCAGCCTCATGCCTTCAAAATGCCGGCGCATGAACGCGGGCTCGTCGCGGGCGTGAGCCGACGAGGGGCTCACGTCAATATGAAAGGCCGCAACTACGGTCCCCTGCAGTTGTTTTAGCCAGCCATGTGGCAGCGCGCTAATCCCGGTCTCCTCGAACGGCTCGGCGTCCGAAGGCGCCAGATTGGTGAACGTGTACGCGGTAAATTCCATGTGCACTTCGCGGCGGATTCGCAGCTGATCAAAGGTCTGTTCGTAGCAGGTGACTTCTTCTTCCGGCCAGGGCTCCCCCAGCATGCGGTGCAGGCTTTGCAGATGCTTGAACTGGTTTTGGCGCTGCTCCGGTGTAGTCACGACCGCGATGTGGGTCACTCGCGCCTGAGGCGGTAACACCTGAAACGGCCGTGAATGCAGCTCCTGATAGAGATCGGCTCGCAGGGGGTGAAAATCCAAAGCGATGGGCTTGGCTGTCACGGGGCAGTCCTTGGTTCGTTGGGAAGTTTCGGGATGATAACGCGGAAGGCGACACCGTCAATGCCATTAAGGTACTGGTTTTGGGCGTCAATTCGGCCACTATGAAACTCGGCAATTAAACGAACGATGAGCAGCCCCTGGCCCAGGTGACCCTCAGCCTTGCCTTCTCGCTTGGAAACAAAGGCCCCGAAAATGTCCACGCCGGGGTTGACCGGCAGGCTAGAACCTTGGTTGAACACTACGATGATGTAGTGCTCCGGATTCTGTTCCAGGCGCACGGCAATTCGGCCGTCTTCGGGTGTGAAGTCTCGGGCGTTATCAACCAATTTGTCGAGCATTTGCACCAGCATTTCCGGCGAGCCGAGCAGCGGACAGGGGGTGTCGGGCACGTCGCAATGATGCCGGTGGTGTGGGTCAACTTGTTGGTATGACGCGCAGGCCTGGTTAACGACCTCCGCCAGATCGAAGTGCTCCTTGTCGGCCTGATCGAAGCTCTGCTCCAACCGGGCCGCTTCGCTCATACTGTTCAGAATACGCCTGAGCCGTTCGGCGGCAGACGAAGCGCGTTCCAGATACTGTTGGCGTTCTTGCTCGGCGTGGCAGTGCGCCAGATTCTCCAGCGATGAGCGAACCACGGCCACCGGTGTTTTCAGTTCATGGGATAGTTTGCGAGAGAAGCTTTCCAGATAATGGTTGTAGCTCTGCAGGCGCAATACCATGTGCCCGAAATGTTGCTGCAGCTGCCCCAGTTCGTCCCGGGATCGGGCTGGGGGAAGGGGGGCGAGAATGCGGCCATCGTCGTCAACGCTGGCGCTGACCAGTTGTTGCAGGCGTGCGATACGCCAGGACAACCAGCTGGCGTATCCGAGCAAGGCCAGTGTCAGTGCCAGGATGATCAGCAGGCTACGAGCCAATACACTCCCCAAAGCAGAGCCGGAAACGCTGAGAAGTTGTTCCATCGACTGCTTGAGAAATAGTGTTCGACCACCGAAGAACGTGTGTTCCGTGGCCAGCCAGACGGTGCCGTCCTGCTGAACCAAATGGTGTTCAGGTAAACCACCGGTGTGCAGTTGATGGTGCGTTGTCGCCAAAGGCTTGGGCTGGGGTTGGTACAGCCTGACCAGGCTGCGCAGCGCGTTAAGGGTGATTTGTTCCAGGATCTGGCTGGTGGATAGATCATCGAAATCGGTTGCTGGCGCCGGGGTTTCTGCTTGGCTATTAGCCACGATCCATCCGGCGGGTTCTAGCAAGGTTACCTGCTGGCCATCGCTGAGCTGTCGTGCTAGCGCGCGCTCAAGGGCGGTATTGCGCTGCACCAAAAGCGGTGGTGGCGCAAGAGATGTGCCTTCCCCGTCAGCGCTTTCGCCCGGTTGTCCGGTTTGGAAACCCAACCGGCTGCCCGGCGCGGGCATAGGCATCCGCAGTTCCAGTTGCCAACGGGATCCGAGATCCTCCCAAGCCACTTCGATCCGCCGATCGGTTTGAGCGGGGTTGCCGTCGATCAAGGCGGGAACGTGGGTGCCCGGGGCTGTCGTTCTGATCATCCATGTCTTTGGTTGGCTCGATTCCAGTTGGCCCGGAGGAGGTACCAACACCAGTTCAACGCGGTCATGAGGTTGTTCTGGCTGGCTGGGGTTGAAGGGGCGCAGACCGTGATTCCGATTTTGTACCAGCAAATAGAGGTAACGATTATTGCTGGTGGCCAGCCATCGCAGGTTTTCCTGACCGGGCCGGGATTGCCAGGGTAGCTGTTCTTCGTGATCACGGAAGCCCGGCCAGGTTGTAGTGAACCCGTCCACCTTCGGGAACTGTGTGGTGCTGTCAGCATAAAGTGCATCACCGCTTGTTACTACGGGCGCGCCCAACATGAAATCGCCAGCCAATTCGGCCAGGCGGATGCCTTTTTCTTCCAGTTGCTGCAGGGCTTGCGCGCGCAGAGCGTTGTCCAGCTCCAACACAAATTTCAGACCGGCCCACGGGATCAGCAACATCAACACGCTAGCCAGAAATAACTGGCGCTTGAGGCTCACGGTTCAAACCTCACGAGCGTTCCACCGATAACCCATGCCGTAGGCGGTTTGGATGCCATCGAAGCTGGCGTCCAGTTGCACGAATTTGCGCCGGATGCGCTTGATGTGAGAGGTCACGGTGTTGTCGTCGAGTACCGTGCTGGCCGCTTCCATGAGTTGCTCACGGCTTCGAACATGGCCGGGGTGTTGCACCAGCGAGTGCAGCATCCAGAATTCGGTCACTGTCAGGTCAACAGGTTGTTGTTCCCAGCTAACCGTCATGCGGTCTACGTTCATTTCCATGCGCCCCCGCTGCACCACCTCATCGGGTTTTTGCAGGGCTTCTGCCCAAGCCTCGGCACGGCGAAGCAGGGCTGTAATCCGAGCCAGCAGGTGGTCCAGACTCATGTCTTTGGTGACGTAATCATCGGCACCCAGGCGCAGGCCGTGAACAGTGTCTATGTCGCTGTCCCGGGCGGTCAGAAAAATAATAGGCAGGGTTGCTGATTGGTCACGTAGTGCCTGACACAGAGCAAAACCGCCTTCCGGTTCGTCGCCTAGCCCGACGTCAATGATTGCAAGGTCAGGCAGTCGTTGGCGCAGTACCTGCCAGGCTGAGGGCCGGTCGCCGTAGGCAGAAACGTGATACCCCCGGCGTTCGAACGCTGCCCGGTAGTTGTCGCGGATGCCTGGTTCGTCTTCTATCAGTGCAATGTGTTTTTTCATAACCCGTCGTTTAGCGATATGTCGCCCTATTAAAGCATGCTCAAGGACCGGTTCAAGTAAGGGCTGCGTGATTGCCACAATTCATCATAGTTTTCCGCCAGTTTGCCTGCTTTTGCCACGGCTAGGCCGTATCCGGCTGTTGTAATGGCATCACTCACTGCCATAAAAAGGATGACGCGATGATGTTGCTACCGTTGTTTGCGAATCCGGCCGCCAGAGCCGGTTATAGTGCCACCCGCCGGTTAACGCCGAAATGGGATACGCGAAAAAGGCTGCGTTTCGCCGAAGGTGTCAGCCTTTGGCTGGCGGTTTTGATGATGCTGTTTGTGCACCCGCTGTATGCCGAAGCCAATGAGGGCGGCGAAGACGGGGCTGGGCAGCTGTACCTTATGAATGGGCAAAGTGCCTGGCGACAACCGGCGCTGATTCTCGACAGCGATTTTGACGTGCAGGTGTCGGGTTTGCTGGCACAAACACGCCTAACCCGCGCATTTAAAAACACCAGCGATCAATGGCAAGAAGGTGTCTTTGTGTTTCCGTTGCCGGACAAAGCCACGGTCTACGGTTTGGTGATGACGGTGGGTGAGCGCCGGGTGGTCGGGCGGCTCGAGCCGAAAGCGCAAGCTCGCAAAACCTATGAGAAAGCCAAAGCTGCGGGGCAGCATGCTGCAACGGTTGAGCAACAACGGCCAAACGTATTCACCAGCCGAGTTGCTAACATCCCACCGGGCGAAACGGTTCAGGTAGAAATTAGCTATCAGCAGCCGGTCAGTTATCGGCTCGGCGAGTTTGAACTGCGCCTCCCCACCACCTTAACACCACGTTACATGCCGGGTGAGACGGTCGCCGATACTCAGAAGAACTGGCACTCGGGCTGGGCCATGCCGACCGATCAGGTGCCCGATGCCAATGAGATCAGCCCTTTCACGGTACGGGCAAACGATGTATCGCCTCAAAGCCACAGAGCGACTATGACGCTGGAGATTGAAAGCGGTTTTCCGTTGGCAGAAGTCACCAGTCCGAGCCATAGCCTGCACACAAACATTGATGGTACCCGGGTAACCGTGACGCCTGAAGGTGATCAGGTGTTGATGAACAAGGATGTTGTCGTGCGCTGGCGTGCTGTGGCAGGCCGGGAGCCGACCGCGGCGGTGTTTCACCAACAGTGGCAGGGGCAGGATTTTCTGATGGCGATGGTGCTGCCGCCGGAAAGCACCGGTCCGGTCTTGCGCCGTGAACTGCAATTTGTCATCGATACCTCGGGCTCCATGGCGGGCGAGTCTATGGTTCAAGCGCGGGATGCCTTGTTGCGTGGCCTCGATACTCTGCGCCCGGGCGATTATTTCAATGTTATCCAGTTCAACAGCCAGGCCCACCCGTTGTTTGCTCAACCGGTTCCGGCGGAACGACATTATCTGGCTCGTGCCCGTCACTATGTGCACAACCTGCAGGCCGACGGTGGTACCGAAATGGCGGGTGCTTTGTCGTTGGCGATGAGTATGAACAAGGCCCCGGTAGAGGCTCTGGTGCAGCAAATGGTGTTCATCACAGATGGTGCCGTGGGCAATGAAACGGCTTTGTTTGAGAAAATTCGCCGGGGCCTGAATGATCGTCGTCTGTTTACGGTGGGCATTGGCTCGGCACCCAATATGCACTTTCTGCGGGAAGCGGCCCGCTGGGGGCGGGGGGAGTACACCGCTATCCACAACAGCGGTGAGGTGAATCAGGCGTTGAACAAGCTGTTCTCGGCCATGGATGCGCCTGTAATGACCGACATGAACGTGCGCTGGCCGCTCCACGGTGCAGAACCGAATGCGGTGCCCTCAAAACCCGGTGATTTGTTTCGGGGTCGACCGCTGGTGCAAGCGATTCAAGGAGTGCCTGCAGCCGGCGAATTAGAAGTGTCAGGCAAACTTCCGGGCGGTCGTCGTTGGAGCACACGTTTGAACCTTAGCCATGCGGCACCAGCGACCGGCTTAAACCGACACTGGGCCAGAGGCCGGATTGACGAGCTGATGGATACGGCCAGCCTGAATGGAGAGTCGCCAAACGAATCCAGCATCATTAAGTTGTCGGTGGCACATCAGGTGATGTCGCCGTTCACCAGTTTTGTTGCCGTGGAGGAACAACCGGTACGACCCGCCACTGAGAATATGGAGAGTGAGCAGTTACCGACCTTGCTGCCCGCAGGCAGTCGTTCGGGCATGTTGCGTTATCCACAGACTGCCACCGTTTGGCCGCTGCTCAGTGCATTGGGCTTGGTGGGCCTGATGTTTGCGCTGGCGGTTGCGATGCTGAACCGGAGGGCAATCGCATGACACGTTTCCTGGCGCTGTTGATGAGTGCTTCGCTTATCCTGCTGATGTTTGGATTATGGATACCATTCAAGGCCTTGGTGGCTCAGGAACTGTTGGAGAAAGCCTGGTCTGATAGTCAGGCACAACAAACAAGGCTGAGGCCTTGGCCTTGGGCTGATACCTGGCCAGTGGCCAAGCTTGAACTCCCGGAGTTAGGGGTTTCCATGATTGTGTTGGAGGGAGGCCACGGCGAAAGCCTGGCTTTTGGCCCGGGCAGGGTATTTGGTGGCGAGCGTGGCCCGCTTATTCTGGCGGGCCACCGGGATACCCACTTCCGTCACCTGCAGAATGTGCAGCCGGGCAATCAGCTTCGCGTGCAAGACCAGAGCCAGCGCTGGCGGCAATATGAGGTGACCGATGTGACCATTGTGGACAGTCGCACGGAGGCAATCGATACGCACCAGCTCCCAGAGGATTCGGTGCTTCTAATTACCTGTTACCCCTTTGACACCTTGGATGCCAGAGGACCCTTGCGCTATGTTGTAAAGGCACAGTCTGTGCCTCAAATGGAACCAAGCAATACTGTTGCGATTTTATAAATTGGCGTACACTTGTACGCCAAAATTTTGAGATCCGGAAGCACAGTATGGGTGTTGTACGAAAAATACTGGCATGGTTGTCGGTTGCCGTTATCTGCTTATTGTCATTGGTGCTGTATCTGGCACGTCCTTTTAACCCGGACAACAATCGCTTGTTAGCCGGGTTTATTGCTCGCTTTTGTCGGCGTGTGCTGGGCATGGAGCGTCCTTTGTATGGCGCCGAGAACATGCCACAAGACCGGCCCACCGTGATTGTGGCAAACCATCAGGAAAACGACGATCTGATGGTGGTGGGTGATCTGCTGCCGCCTCGGACCGTTGCCGTGGGCAAATCCGATCTATTGTGGATTCCGTTCTTTGGCCAGGTCTTTTGGTTGGGCGACAACATCATTCTTAACCGACGCCAGTCTCATAAAGCCGTGGCCATCATGAAAGCCACCAGCGATGCCATTAACAAAGACCGCAAAAGCATTTGGGTGTTTGCTGAAGGCACCCGCAGCCGGGGTCAAGGGCTAGGACGCTTTAAAAAAGGCGCGTTCCACATGGCCATTGCTGCGGGTGCGCCGATCACCATGGTGTGTGTGGCCAACTACCACGGTAAAACCGAGGGCGTATTGGGCCGCCGTGGGTCCGTGCCGGTACGCATACTTCCGCCGATCGAAACCGCCGGTTTGACTAACGCTGATGTCACCGAGCTGATGGAGCGTTGCCATAAGCAAATGGCAGAGGCGGTAAGCGAGTTGTCAGGTACATCCGGAACTGCTTGAACCGCCTCAATAAACAGGGCAGTCTTTGGCACATACGGTTGAACGACTAAACGACAGGAGAACCGATAGATGAGTCTGATCTGGTTTCTGATTATTGGCGGTCTTGCTGGCTGGCTAGCCGGTCTGATTATGAAAGGTAAAGGCTTTGGTGTGCTGGCGAATATTGGTATCGGTATTGTGGGGTCTGTGATCGGTGGGGTGGTTTTCGGCCTGCTGGGGCTTGCGGTAAAAAGCATGGTCGGAGAGCTGGTAACAGCGACGGCTGGTGCGGTACTGCTACTTGCTGTCGTCAACAAGATAAAGCAGGGCTGACATGATCATACCCGTTACGGCTGTCTTTGCTTCGGTCATAGGCATTTTGTTGTTGGTTCTGTCCGTGCTGGCGGTCAGATTCCGCTTGAAGTATCAGATTGGCATGGGGGTAAACGATGACCCCGTGTTTCAGGCCACCGTAAGAGCCCACGCCAATCTGGTGGAGTACGCTCCGGTTGGATTGATCATGCTGGCCATTGCCGAATTGAACGGCGTGTCATCAACGTTGATCTACTGGACTGGAATGGCGTTGGTGGTAGGGCGAATCTTGCATGCCTTTGGCATGATAAAAGGTAAGGGCAGAACTCACACGGCACGGGTGCTTGGTATGGTGCTGACCTGGTTGTCGATTCTTATCGCGGCGATTTTGCTGTTGTGGAATGTGGGCGCGGTCTACGGTTAAAACTGACTGAAATGAAAACGGGGCCTCTGTCAGGCCCCGTTTTTGTTCGTGGGATGGTCGATTTCAGGTCTCAAAGTGCTTGAGCGATGTCCATCGACAGGTATTCCAATTCAACCCTGCGATTGGCAGCGCGGTCCTCGGGCCTTGCCAGAGGCCGGTCAGATCCCCAA
Organism: Marinobacter sp. AL4B; assembly: GCF_019916045.1. Lineage (NCBI taxonomy): Bacteria > Pseudomonadati > Pseudomonadota > Gammaproteobacteria > Pseudomonadales > Marinobacteraceae > Marinobacter > Marinobacter sp. AL4B. The sequence continues at coordinate 636,218 of NZ_JAILWZ010000013.1, read as the reverse complement.
GTTGCCATGATCATGGCTGACGGGGAAACCCCTTCCTGCGTTAGCAATCTCGCCACTGAATGAGCTCTCAAGCGGGCCAGAAACTGGTTGTAGTCGCCGGAGCCGAAGTTGTCAGAGTGGCCGTGGATTTTGACCCGCGAGCCTGGGTGGCGCTTCAAATACGCTGCGTGCTGTTTGAGAATCTCGGTATCTGCCTCATCCAGCGTGTGCTTGTTAAAACCGTAGTGAAAGCGAGTGCGGTGAGGGCGACTTGCCTCCTGACACTGCTGGGCTGCGTTAAGTCCGGAAAGCAGCGCGGCTTGAGCCAGCATTTCAGGGTTGTCTAAAACGAGAGTCGTCATCTGCAGTATCCTTGCAATCAAAGTCAGGTTCTTTTTGTTATTGCTCAGGTACTATTTAGTTATAGAGCAATAACAGCAATTGGCGAATAGTCGATACAAGATCCGCGGGTACGGCTACCCATTGAAGAGTGCTTGTATGACCGCCTGATGACATTACACCGCGAAAATAAGGCACCGCTGTGGTAAAAAGCAGCCTATCAAGGACCGATTGTGATGAATAGTGACCGCCTATGTTGATTATCCCTGCCGAGAATGCCGTTAACTGGAAACGCCCTCCTTGGGTAACGCTGAGCCTGATCATGGCGTGCTTGCTGGTGTTTCTTTTCTATCAGGGCGGCGATGACCAGAAACTGGAATACGCACTCGAGCAGTACATCGATAGCGGACTACTTCAACTTGAAGCTCCGGCTTATGAGGACTATCTGCAACGGGCAATTCGCTTCGAGGGCGATCAGCAAAGCGTGCTGGAATTGCAGGAGTTTCAACAGCTGCGGGAGCAGGATAATGAACTCTGGCAAGCCGTTACCCTGCTAATGGACCGGGAGTATTACCAATACCTGCAAGACAACACCGACATTATTTGGGCTCCAACAGAACGTCGGTTGTGGCTGGAGCAGCGCACGGCGATAGAAGACCAATGGATCAGTCAGATGAGTGCGTTTCAGCTGGGTTTGGTGCCCGCCGAGTTGTCGCTTTATACCCTCATCAGCTACCAGTTTCTGCACGGCGGATGGGGCCACATCATTGGTAACTTGGTGTTCCTGTTCTTGCTGGGGTTCACGGTAGAGAGAGCCTTGGGGCCGGGGCGGTTTCTGGTGGCGTATCTGGTGTGTGGTGCGCTGTCGGGTTTGGTGTTTACCGCGTTTTCCGCCGGCAGCCAGATACCGCTGGTTGGCGCATCGGGTTCCATCTCCGGATTGATGGGCATGTACGTGGCCATTTACGGCCTGCAAAAAATCCGGTTTTTCTATTTCCTCGGCGTCTATTTCAACTACTTCCGGGCCCCCGCCATTGCAATGTTGCCGGTGTGGCTTGGCAAAGAAGTTTACGATTACTGGTTTGCGGGTGCCACCGGTGTTGCGTACATGGCTCACGCAGGCGGGTTGGTGGCCGGTGCAGGTTTGGTTTGGCTGCTGGGCAAAAGCTGGCTGCAGGTGAAAGAAGAATTCTACGAGCCAGAGCCCGATGAACAGGATGCCCGTTTTACCGCTGGCTACTCGCAGGCGATGACGAGCCTTGGCCGCATGGAATTTGATCAGGCCAGGCGCCAGTTCGAGGCGCTTAGAGAGCATTACCCTGAACGCTCGGTTTTGCTAGAACATCTTTATCAGCTCGCCAAACTTAGGCCAGATCTTCCGGCGTTTCGGGATCGAACCACCGAGTTGATGTCGGATGCACTGGCTCGCCGCCAACCCGAACAGCTGGTATCGGTTTGGCAGGAATATCTCAGCAAGGGTGAAGCACATCATCCTTTGGCCGGAGAAGACCACAATCGGGTATTGTTTGCTAGCCTGAAGAACAATGACCTGAAGGCGGCTGAGAAAGCGTTTGAGCGAATGCGCACGCGGGCTGAGCCTGAAATGGTCTACGAGGCCTGCCAGCTGTTGGTCAGTGAGTTTGATAAGTTACAAATGGGGCCGAAAGCCCGACACTACCGTCAACTGCTTCAGGGCCTGAGCTAAGCGTCAGGCTCTTCTTCCGCAGGCTTATTCAGCGATTTGAAAGCTGGCTTTCGGGCCTTTCAGCGGCTCTCGGTTTTGCGCCTGTTCTAACCAGACATCGATGTGCTTGTGGGTCGGGTGGCCGCTGCAGCGTTTTTGTACATAGCTGAGGAACGCACTCGCCTTTTCCCATTGTTGTAGGCCGTTCGCCAACACTTGTGCCGCCAACAGGTAAGCCGGTGCCAATTGCTCGCTGTCCGGAAACCGTTTGTGGAAGTCTTGCAGTAGTCGAAGCGCGGGCTTGAAATGCTGCCGGTGGTACAAGGCCGTCGCGCAGGCCAACGCCAGATCGGCATCGTCTATCTGAAAGTTCGGCTCCAGTGATTGCAATGTTCGGATTAGCTCGTTCAGTCCGTCACCGTCATTACGGTCGGCGAGCCAGGTCATCAACCGCGGATGATACCGGTACAATTCGGACACATCGTTGCGAGCGGTGAGTATTTGGTACAGCTGCCCCAGCCGGTGTGGGTCATTCCGGTCTTTCTTGAGCGCTTCCTTGAGAATCGCCTGAACGCGGTCGTAGTTGCCGTCTTTCAGGTTCATATCCAGATCCGCATCCAGTCGACTGGACCGGTCCCGATGCTGATGGCCGGCCAGATCGTCTTCATCCTGGATGTCCGAAGCAAAGCCTAGCTCTTCCTGATACTGGAACAGCAGGTAACCCAGCATGTGGAAAAGAATCAGCGTGAACGTACTGTTTAAAAAGCCTGCCAAAGGCTGCGCAACCCACAAGGGAAAGTGAGTAACCGCAAAATCCTGAGCGGCACCCGAGGCCAGGGTCAGCAGGATCAAATACCCATACAGCAAGAAATAAGGCGTACCGACACGGGAGATAAGCACCGCCAGATTGAGCGGGTTCACCGCTGCGCCAACCGAGCGTTCCATGGCCAGAACCATAATGCTGGCGGGTAACCCCAGGACCACAAACGCGATGGCCAGCATCATTAAAATAGAGCCGCCGAGCATGGCAGCGGCGGCCACCAAGGCACCCATCAATACAAAAACCAGCAACTGTAGAAGCACGATGTTGAAACCACTGCCTGAAAACGCTTCAGACACCGGGGGTGGCTTCAAATGCCCTTCGGCCGTTCGATTGATGACCGCGTAGGTGTACTTGAACAGAGCCAGTGCCAAAACCACCCAAATGATCAATCCGATTAGGTTGGCTGGTGCAACGACCGGCACCAGCGTGCAGATGGCAATAACGATCAGTGGGTCGCTATGGAACGGGTATCGGAAGAAGGCACCAATTCTTTGCCAGAAGGGCACGACTTCCGTGGCGGCCCCCAGGTAGCGCATAGCCTTACTACATTTCGGGCACAGGCCTTGGCGCTGGCGCGTATCGGCATCGGGCATGCAGCGGCTGCAATAGTGCATCTGGCACTCGCCGCAGTGCCACTTGGCGGGGTCGCCCGGGTGGTAATGACAATCGTGTTTCAAGGCAAACGTCCTGGTCCGTCAGAAATCAGTGGTAATGATGACAGATGTGCTAAAAGCCCGCATCAGCTCTGTTCTCAAATCACTAAGCGATTTGCTCGCTGGATACTCGGTTTTTGCCAGTGCGCTTGGACTGGTAAAGCAGGTGATCGACCCGCTCCAGTATTGTTTTCGGCGTATCATCTGACGTGTAGTCAGTGACTCCCAGTGACAGGGTAACACCGCCAATTTCTTCAAACGTCATAGCTGCTAGATCCGTGCGGATGTTTTCGGCAATCCTGGTTGCTCTATCCATGTCGCAGAACGGCAATAGCACGATGAATTCTTCACCGCCCCAGCGTATACATTTATCAGACTTACGGGTGTTTTCGATAAGGATATCGGCGACTGCTTTGATGATTTCGTCGCCCCGGGGATGACCATAGGTATCGTTCACCGCTTTGAAATTATCAATGTCGGCCATGACTATGCAGTAGGTCGAACTGGTTTCCTCGCATTGGATTAACGAAACCTCTAGCTCGAGTTCGCCGCCCCGGCGGTTTAACAAACCCGTCATCGCATCGTGTGAAGCTTGCTCCCGAAGTTTAAGCTCATCAAACACTCGATCGGTCATGTCTTTGATGATGCTTACGTAATGGCTAATGGTCCCGTTGGCCCTTTTGACCGCAGTAATGGTTTGCTGACAGTGGATTTCTCGTCCGTCTTTGTGCCGGTTGATCACCATCGCCCGAAACGGTAATCCTTCATGAAGGTATCGCCACAGTCGCTCGTAGAAAGCTTCGTCGTGTTTACCTGACTTCAGTATTGAGGGCGTGTGGCCGATGACTTCGGCTGGGGTGTACCCGGTAATGATTTCAAAACCTTGGTTGGCAAACTCGATCAAGCCTTCGGCATCGGTGATGAAAATGCCGTCGTAGGCTGCATCAATGGCTTTCGCGAATAGGTTGCCGGTGGTTTGTTCGGCATCCAGTTGCGTGATGTCTTTCTGAACGGACAGGAAAAAGCGAGGTTCATCGGCATCGTCGCTAATTTCCGTGATGGTCCATTCCAGCAGGTACGGTTTGCCGTTTTTACGGTAATTGATCGTGGAGCCTGAGAAGAAGCCTCTGTCTTCCAGACCATGTCGTAGTTTTTCGATGACTTGGGGGTCTGTCAGCGGGCCTTGCAAAATTCTGGGGTTCTGGCCCCGGAGTTCGTCTAGCGAGTAACCCGTCATCCGGCAGAACGCCGGGTTGGCGTACACAATGTTGTGCTGCTTGTCTGTGATTACGATGGAATTGAACGAAATTTCAGCGGTTGCCCGTAACAGCATGAGCGAATCCTGGCTGGAAAGGCCGGGAAGATTGTGGGGATCCGTTGGGCGCAAGGTGTTTACCATTTCGAAGAGTTCGTTAGCTTAGGCTAACACCTCGCAGTATTGATCAAAGCGTTTGGTGTTAATAATAGGATGATTATTGTTGTGTCGCTATTGTCGTCGGATGTATGAGTATTTACCGACCAATGGTTGAAGTCTGAGTTTTCGATGCGATAGTTAAGGATAAAGACAAAATCGAGAGCGTAATTAGAGGAGGCAACGCATGTCGAATAAATCGTCGAGTTCCAACAGCCTGAGTACTCTCTCCACCCTCGATGCCGGTGGCAAGACGTTTCATTACTACAGTCTGAAAAAGGCCGAAGAATCATTGGGCGATCTGCAGCGCCTGCCCTTCTCTTTAAAAGTGTTGATGGAAAACCTGCTGCGCAATGAAGATGGCGTGACCGTTGATCGTTCCCACATAGACGCCATGGTGCAGTGGCTGAAAGACCGCAAATCCGATACCGAAATTCAGTTCCGCCCGGCCCGGGTGCTGATGCAGGACTTTACCGGCGTACCCGGTGTGGTGGATCTTGCGGCCATGCGGGAAGCAGTCAAGCAGGCGGGCGGCGACCCGGCTCTGATCAATCCGTTGTCTCCGGTCGATTTGGTGATTGACCACTCGGTCATGGTGGATAACTTTGGTTCGGCATCGTCGTTCGATAAAAACGTCGAAATCGAAATGCGGCGCAATCAGGAACGCTACGAATTTCTGCGTTGGGGCCAGCAAGCGTTTGATAACTTCCGTGTGGTGCCGCCCGGAACCGGTATTTGTCACCAGGTAAACCTGGAATATCTCGGTAAAACCGTTTGGCAGAAGCAGGACGGCGACAAGACCATCGCTTATCCCGATACGCTGGTGGGGACCGACTCCCACACCACCATGATCAACGGCCTCGGCATCCTGGGCTGGGGTGTTGGCGGTATTGAAGCCGAAGCTGCGATGCTGGGGCAGCCGGTATCCATGCTGATTCCGGAAGTGGTTGGTTTCAAAATGACCGGTAAGTTGCGAGAAGGTATTACGGCTACTGACCTCGTATTAACCGTGGTTGAAATGCTGCGTGAGAAGGGCGTTGTTGGCAAGTTTGTGGAATTTTACGGCGATGGTCTGAAAGACATGCCGGTGGCCGACCGCGCCACCATCGCCAACATGGCACCGGAATACGGCGCCACCTGTGGTTTCTTCCCCGTAGACGAGCAAACCCTGAAATACTTGCGCCTGACCGGCCGAGATGATGAATTGATCGACCTAGTCGAGAATTATTCAAAAGCGCAAGGTTTGTGGCGTGAGCCTGGTCATGAACCGGTATACAGCGCCACACTGGAGCTCGACATGGGCGATGTCGAAGCCAGTTTGGCGGGGCCGAAACGGCCGCAGGACCGGGTTGCTCTGAAGAACATGAAAGCGGCGTTTGAGCTGCTGATGGAGACCAACGAAGGTGCCCCTGATGCGACTGAAAAGCGTGATTCCAAGCTGGAGTCCGAAGGTGGGCAAACGGCCGTAGGTGTTGATAACAGTTATCACCATCCTTGCAGCCGTCCGTTGACCTTGAACGGTCAGGAGACCCGGCTGGACCCGGGCGCGGTGGTGATTGCGGCAATTACTTCCTGTACCAACACCTCCAATCCCAGCGTCATGATGGCGGCCGGGCTGGTCGCTCGGAAAGCGGTTGAAAAAGGCTTGCAAACCAAGCCGTGGGTGAAAACTTCGTTGGCGCCTGGCTCCAAGGTGGTGACGGAGTATCTGAACGCCGGTGGCTTTCAGGATGACCTGAACAAATTGGGCTTTGACTTGGTGGGTTACGGTTGCACAACCTGTATCGGTAACTCCGGACCGCTGCCGGATGAGGTGGAAAAAGCGATCGAGGATGGCGATATTACCGTCGCGTCGGTGTTGTCGGGTAACCGTAACTTTGAGGGCCGAATTCATCCGCTGGTGAAAACCAACTGGTTAGCGTCACCCCCGTTGGTGGTGGCCTACGCGCTGGCAGGTAACGTCCGTGTGAACCTGAACACCGATCCGCTGGGTAAAGACAAAGACGGCAATCCGGTGTATCTGAAAGATCTCTGGCCCAGCCAGCAGGAGGTCGCCGAAGCGGTGGAGAAAGTGAAAACCGGTATGTTCAGCAGCGAATATGCGGCTGTGTTCGATGGCGATGCGACTTGGCAGTCGATCGATGTGCCGCAAACCAAGGTGTATACGTGGTCTGACGACTCTACTTACATTCAGCATCCGCCTTTCTTTGAAGGCATGGGGCCTGAGCCTGATGCGGTGGAAGACATCCAGGACGCGCATATTCTGGCTTTGCTGGGTGATTCGGTGACCACCGACCACATCTCTCCCGCGGGTTCATTCAGTCCCGATAGCCCTGCCGGAAAATACCTTCAGGAGCATGGAGTGGAACCGAAGAACTTCAACTCCTACGGGTCTCGTCGCGGTAATCACGAGGTGATGATGCGCGGCACCTTCGCCAACGTTCGCATCCGCAACGAGATGCTTGACGGAGTGGAAGGGGGTGTCACGAAATTCGTCCCCACTGGCGAGCAAATGCCGATCTACGATGCCGCCATGAAGTATCAGGAGAAGGGCACGCCGCTGGTGGTTATTGCCGGTAAGGAATACGGCACCGGTTCCAGTCGGGACTGGGCGGCTAAGGGGACACGGCTGCTGGGTGTTCGTGCCGTGGTGGCCGAATCCTATGAGCGGATTCACCGTTCCAACCTGATTGGTATGGGCGTGATGCCCTTGCAGTTCCCTGAAGGCGAAAACCGCCAATCATTGAAATTGACAGGGGAAGAGACCATCAGCATCGAAGGGCTGTCTGGTGACATTAAGCCGGGTCAGACTCTGAAAATGACGGTGAAGTATGCCGATGGCTCTACCAAGACCTGTGATCTGAAATCGCGGATTGATACCGCCAATGAGGCAATTTACTTCATGCACGGTGGCATCCTGCACTATGTGGTGCGGGAAATGCTGAAGTCTGCGTGACACGGAATCGAAGCAGGGAACCCGCCTGCTTCGGTTACTCGTTATCGGCCGACGCCTGAATTGGCACCGAAAGCCAGAACAGGGCGCCGGCTTCTTCCTCCGACTCATATCCGATCTCGCCCCCCATCGCATTCATGAGCTGCTTGGTGATCGCAAGGCCCAGACCTGTGCCTTCCTTCGCACGGGCTGATGAGCCGTCTGCCTGGGCAAACTTCTCGAAAATACGGTTTCGAAAGCTTTCGGGAACGCCAGAACCTTTGTCTGAAACTTCAACCACGGCCTTATCCCCTGCTCGGCGGATTTCGATTGTGACCGCCTCGTGGGCGGGCGAGAACTTTACGGCATTGGATAGCAAATTGGCGACGGCCTGTTGAAGGCGTTGTGGATCTATGTTTGCTTCAAGGCCTGGGGAAGTTTCTTTCAGACGTAACTGAACGTGTTTCTGATTTGCGTACGACTGAATGTGTTCGACGGCCGTTGAGACGACCTTAGTGATGGGATGCTGCTCCATAACCAACAACATATTTCCACTGATCAGCTTTTCGATATCCAGCAGGTCGTCGATGAGCGCCCGGAGCTGATCAGCGTTACGGTGGGTGATGTTCAGCATTTGCCGGGTTTTTTCAGAGATGTCCCCCGTGACACCCCCAAGAATCAAGCCTAAAGAACCCGCAATAGACGTGAGTGGCGTGCGCAGCTCGTGACTTACGGTGGATACGAACTGATTTTTCATTTCTTCGTTTTTCCGCCGTTCATCGATATCGACGAGATAGCCGTGCCATAAGATACTGCCTTCGGGTAGTTTCTCCGGGTTGGCTTTACCCTCAACCCAGCGCCAGCGGCCTTCTTCCGACACCATAATGCGATATTGCGCTTCCCAAGGCTCCAGAGAAGCGGCAGATTGTTCGATGGATTCGGCTACCCGGGGAAGATCGTCCGGATGTATGCGCTCAAAGGCCGGAGTTGCATCTTCAAGAACGTCGTCAGCCGATAAGCCGAAGAGAGCTTCAATACCTTCGCTGGTATAGGGGAAGCTGGCATGGCGATCGGGCCACAGCCGGTACTGGTACAGCATGCCCGGGGCGTTGGAGACCAGCTTATCGAGCGTCTCGGCCTGTTCTTGTTGCTGGATAATGTCCGCAACCCAGCGGGCTAGCAGACTGACGAAGGTTTTTTCTGTTTCCGAAAAGCCCGGTAGCCGAGGTGCGGTTGACGAAAAGTTCAGAGTGCCCACGGCCTCGCCGTTAACCCATATGGGAGCAGCTAAATAGCTTTCCAATCCGAACATTTTGTAACAGGGCAAGTCACGATAGGGCGACTTTGCCATGTGGTCGATGGCTAATACATCGGGCTGATTCATTAAAATGGCGCAGTAGGTTTGTGCCAGAGGCAACGTCAAACCGTTTTCCAGTGAGGGTGCTTGCCGCTCGTGGTGCCAAAGTATGGTGTAAGCTTCGCCTTCGATTTTGCTGACGATGGCGGTATCGATATTCAGATACTGGCAGGCGATGGCCAAGGCGCGCTCAATGCGATTGCCAATTTTGCCACTCGTATCCAGGGCGATGTCATTGAGGATGTTAAGAGCGCGAGTTCGATCCGCGTAGTAGCTGTTGAGTTCCTGATACCGGAACTCCCGCTCGATGATATCCGCGAAGTCTCGTAACGCTTGCTGTTCCTCTTCGGAAAAGGTCCGTGGCCGGCGGTCAATCAGGCACAAGGTACCCAAGCGGTAACCTTCAAGGTCGGTTAAGGGTGCTCCAGCGTAGAAGCGTATGTCGGGCGGGCCGGTGACCAAGGGGTTGTCGGCGAAGCGTTCATCGGTGAGGGCGTTTTCCACGACAAAAAGGTTGCTGCCGAGGATGGCATGGCCACAGAATGAAACGTTTCTTGCAGTTTCCCTCGCATCCAGGCCATAACAGGATTTGAACCATTGCCGGTCTGAATCAATCAGAGAAACCAAACATATCGGCACGTCGAATAGCTCTGCGGCGAGGCGGGTAACCCGATCAAAACGCTCCTCGGGCGGCGTGTCCAGTAATTGGGTCGTGCGAAGCGCAGCGAGCCGACTGGCTTCGTTGGTTGGGAAGTCAGGCGTTTTCATGAAGGCTTCCTTGCATACAAGGTGATGTTGGCAGCTCAAGCCAGAAGTGGGCGCCGTGATTATAAAAGTAGCCCACTTTACCGCTCATGAGGTCTGCCAGTTCTTTGCAGATAGCCAGCCCTAGCCCCGTGCCCGATTTCGCCCGAGAGGATCCGACCTCGGCCTGCGCAAATCTCTGGAACAAACTGGGCACAAAATGCTCGGGAACACCGTCGCCTTGATCGCTAACGGTGATGCGGATATAACCCGTTTGGACGGCCTCAGCCTTTACTGTAATCAACCCGTCTTTGGGTGAGTACTTAATGGCGTTGCTGATGAAGTTATTGAGGATTTGCCGCAATCGTTCAGGATCGGCACAGGCCGCTACGCTCTCCGAGTGTTTGCTGGCCAGCCGAACGCCGTACTGATTTGCCATCGCTTGGTTGTTTTCGCAGGCTTTTTGTATGGTTTCGCCCAAATGAACTGTGGTGGCGTTGATCCTCAGTTTGCCAGATATTGCTTTGTCAAAGTCCAGCAGATCCGTGATCAGTGCTTGTAGGTGCTCGCCATTGCGAAGGGCCACCTTGATTAAGGGGGTGGCCTTGTCGGGAAGCTGGCCGGTCGCTCCGGAGTTCAGTAGCTTCAAAGAGCCGTTGATAGATGTGAGCGGGGTGCGAAGTTCATGGCTGACGTTGGATACAAACTGGTTTTTGAGATTATCCAACGCTTCCTTTTCGTCCATTAAGGCGTTGAAAGCGTTGGCCAAATTTCGGGTTTCGGTTGTGCCCGCGATACTCAGGCGGGTGTTGCGTGCGTTGCCTGTGGTCATTTCGTGGATTTTTTCAGACATGCTGCTGAGGCTATGGGTGGCCGCGCGGGTCAAAAGGTAGGTAAAAAACAGCAGCGGGACCATGACCGCCAGGCTGGCCCAAAGGAAAGTCTTAAACCACGCCTTGGCAGGTTGTGTCGCCTGAGCGTAAGGGGCTGCGCTAAGAAATAGCCATCCGAGCCGGTCAAGATGTTGGGTTGCGTACACCCAGTGCTCACCGGAACCGTCGGTGACAACGCCAGCATTGACACCCGATAAGGCTGCATCAACGAGTATGTCTTCACCCGGCGGTGGTAAGTCCGGGGCAGGCGTTCCCGGTTGTAATGCATCTACTTGAATGAAATGCCCGGTATCCAGCACTTTCAGCAACGTTCCGGGTTCGGTGTTGAGGTTGTCAGGAAGGATGCCCTTTTGCGCCAGATTGATTGTGCCGCCCGCTAGCCCTAACAAATCGCCGTCGTCGCTCCGTATTGGTGCCAGAAACGAGAGCAAGGGCAACCCCGTTCGTCTGCCAATGATCGGGCGGCTGACAATGGGAGTGTTGGCAGCCATAGCCCGTTTGAAATGGGGGCGATCTGCATAGGAGGTCCCAATCCGGTTCGGTACGTAACGGTTTTCGGCAATCGCTATGCCGTTATTGTTAAAGATAAGTAAATCGCCGTGGAACAAGTTTTCCAGCCCCGGCTGTCGCGCCATGGCGAACGTGAGTTGGTCCATCGAAAGCAGGTCTTCGCCATCGGTCAGAGTACTGGCAAAAGCGCCCAGGGAATTCAGCCGAATGGAGAGTTCTCCATTGACTCGACTGGCCATTGAATTGGCCTGAAGTGCTTGCCTTTCGCTCACAACCTCTTCGAAATCGTGAAGTAATCGGCCGTACGCTACAAACAAGATCAGACAAACACTGAAAATGATGCTCAGGCTGGTAATCAGGACAACACGGGTGCCAAGGTTTAGTGTTTTCAAGGAAGACTCTTATGGTTGTGGTCGTAATGATGAAAACATGCTTACATAAGGTGAGGATAGTGGATTTCTTCTGCTGAATGAACTGGTGAGGAAGTGCTTTGACCACCGCAGCCCATGATCAACTTCAGAAACGCCTGAAACTGTTGCAGGATCGTTTTGTCGAGCGTGCCCAGACTGACGTCGAAACGTTGGGCCGTTTTGCCCGGCAAATCGAGCAACAACAGTTAAGCCGTCTAGAGTTGGTGGAATGCTACCAGTTGCTGCATCGTATGGCAGGGTCTGCAGGCACGTTTGGGCTTCCAGAGCTTGGCGTAGCGGCACGCTCGATCGAGAATCAGCTCAAGCCGGTCGTTGAAGCCAGAGCCAAGCAGGCGAACGGACAGGGTGATCCTGTAGCTTTGCCCGCAGACGTTGCCATGCAGATCCATGAACTGACGGCGTTAGTGCAAAAGGGCGTTGATCAAACGAAGCCGAAATCGACGGATAAGCACGCTCATCAATCGGTAGATGCCTATGAAGGCTCTCACGGCATGCAAGTTCAGGTGATGGGGCTGACCCATGATACCGGTTATTTGTTGAATTTGATGGCTGATTTGCAGGGGTATGGATTTGCCTGTGAGTTGGTGTCATTGAGTGACTCAGAAGCGGCAATTGAAAGCCTTAAACAGTGTTCGGGTGCCACCATTTTGCTGTGTCAGGATTCTGAGCTGGATGACGTACTCGGCTTTCGTGCGGACCATATTGAAAAGAACGAATTTCGCCGCTTTCCGGTGGTGGGCATTGGTCGTCAAAATACCTTTGAAAGTCTTTATCACGTTGCTGAGCTGGGCGCGACGGCGTATTTCAGTGAGCCTCTGGATATGCCAGCACTGGCGGAACGAATTGAGTCGCTGGCGCTGGAGCGAGGGTCCCGTCCTCAGGGGCGAGTGCTGATTGTTGATGATGATAAGGAACTGGGTGAGCGCTATTGTTTGGTGCTGAACAACGCTGGGATGAAAACCAAGCTGGTTTCTGATCCCAGGAAGATGATGTCTGATTTGTCGGCGTTTGAACCAGATATCGTTTTGATGGATGTCCAGTTACGAGCGCATTCTGGGGTGACTCTGGCCCGAATGATACGGTACGAGCCCCGTTGGTTGGGATTGCCGATTGTGTATTTGTCATCGGAAGATAACCCGGAAATCCAGCTTGATGCGCTGGCCAAGGGGGCCGATGAATTCCTGGTAAAGCCGGTCACCGACGAGTATCTGGTTCGTTCTGTTCGTATTCGCTGCTACCGCGCCCGCCAATTGTCTGATTTGATGAACCGCGACAGTTTGACCGGATTGCTAAAACATTCGTTGATCAAGCAGGAAGTGGAGCGTGAACTGGCCCGCTGCCGCCGTTCCAGTCATTTATCCTGCGTGGTGATGCTGGATCTGGATCACTTTAAAAAGGTAAATGACACTTGGGGGCATGGGCAGGGGGACATCGTAATTCGAACCTTGGCGCATCTGCTGCGTAACCGGCTTAGAGAGTCCGATACCATCGGGCGCTACGGCGGCGAAGAATTTCTGGTAGTGCTATCTGATTGCGCGATTGAGCAAGCCGCTGAGCTGATCGACGATATCCGGTCCAGATTCTCGGAACTGGTGTTTACGGTGGGCGAAGACAGTTTTCAGGTGACCATGAGCGCGGGTATTGCCGCGATTAATAATTTCCCATTGGCCAGCGAGGCGATTGAAGCGGCAGATCAGGCGCTTTATGAGCGTAAGCAGGCAGGGCGTAATGGTGTGTCCGTTTATAAGCGCCAAGACGAAAATCAGGATGATTGAGGAGTAGACCATTGAAGGCCTTGGTACTGGAAGACGATGAGCTTGTGGGTGAGCTGGTTGAGTCGATTGTCGCTGGCTTGAGCGGTGTTCAGCAAGTCACACTGGCACGGTCGCTGACAGAAGCCATGAGGCGTGTTGCCGAAGAATCGTATGGGCTGTATCTGGTGGATTGGGAGTTACCAGATGGGTCTGGTCTGGAGCTGGTGAAGCAAATACGGCGATCCGATTCGGTGGTGCCGGTGGTTATTGTATCCGGGCGTTCGGACCGCGAGTCCGTGATTAAAGCAGCGCATTATGGCATCAGCGGGTATATCACCAAACCGCTGGATATCGAGCTACTGCATCAACGGTTGACGGATCTCATCCCCACACACGGTATTGAACGTGCCTCCGTGCATGAGTTCATGGCCAAGTCTTCGAATTCGGTGGTTCAACTGCCGACCGAACTTGACCCGGCCGAGATCATCGAACTGATTGGCCGGGTCGATACGTTATCCGCCTCGGAACTGGCGGAGCGCTGGCGTGAGCAGATTGGTTTGACGGCCCGCATTCTGGATGTGGCTAATAGCAGTTCGTTCAGGCGGACGGGTAAACCGGTTGAGTCTCTTAGAGTTGCCATCGGAAGTATCGGTGTTCCCATGGCCCTGAACCAGGCGCTAGCCCTTGCGCTAGATGTGACAGCCAAGCTGACGCACCCCGAACTGAAAACGATCGCAGACCGATACCAGGATATCTCGCTTCGGGTTTCTCGGGAAGCGAATCAACTTGCTCTCCGTATTGGGAAAGCGTCCACGATGTATCGAAGTGCCGGGGTGTTGAGTCGGTTGGGTGAAATGGCGGTGCTCAAAGTGCTGAATCAGTTTGACGCGGCTGGCGGAACCCTTGCCGAGGCAGAGATTGAGCAGTGTTTGGTACGCTGGTCTGAGGAGTACGGCAACCGCCTGAAAGTGCACTGGAAGTTCCCGTTAGGTTTGAGGGAGTTGATCGGGGCCGTGCATTTTTTATCGTCCGACAACCATCGGGAGGGGCCGATCATTATGCGGGCTGCCGCGTTGATTGCCGAAAACCGTCAAAATGAGAAAGAGTGCCAGCGTTTATTGCGCCAACTTGGTTTGGATGCAACGGAGCTTGCCAAGGAGGCGCCGAGTGATGTCGTATGAGGGAAACGATTTGAACAAAGTGTTATACGTGGAAGATGATGCCGACATTCGAGCCATCGCGGAGTTGGCGTTGCAGGACGTGGGAGGTTTTTCCGCCAGGCTTTGTAGTTCCGGCGCGGAAGCCGTTGAGGCTGCGCCGGATTTTCAGCCGGATTTGATCCTTTTGGATGTGATGATGCCGGAAATGGACGGCCCCGAGACCTTGAAGGCATTGCGCAAGATTGAGGCAACTCAAACGACGCCGGTTATTTTCATGACTGCCCGGATCCAGCGAACGGAGATTGATGAATATCTGTCGCTGGGGGCGCTGGGGGTTATCCCGAAACCGTTTGACCCGATGACGTTGGCCGATGAAATACGGCGAATATACCAAGAGCTTGCCTGAGCCTTGTTTGGATCATTGTCTCAGGTGCGAACAACGGCATTTTGAGATAGGCTGTCCGCTTTAAAATACGCGTACGAGTTAACGAGGATCGCATGTCATCGCCGGACGAATTGAAAGCCAAACTCAATCTGGAAACCTCTCGGATTCATTGGCATGAACTACAGACGTATTACGCCCGGGGCCACGTTGTACGTGTAGAGTCAGAGCTGGATCTTCTCGACGTGGCGGCGCAGCTTACTGCGGATAACAAGGCGCAGTTTGAACAATGGTTGGCCCGCAGTTTGGTCGGCGATGTGTCGCCGGATCTTGCCCGCGCTTGGTACGAAAAAAACAGCGAGCTCTGGGCCGTTGTGGTTGCACCTTGGGTACTGGTTCAGGATCGCTCCGCGAGCAAACTCCACTAAGTTTTTTCTCCGACGGCAGGCATTCGTCTGCCGGCTTTCTCTTTGATACCTTTTTTCAGAGGCTGTTATGCTGACCGGCGCTTTGCTGATTCTGGCCCCGTTGTTTTTGGGCTTTGCGTTCGCCCTTTCCAATCGCCGCCTGATGACGGTGATTCATTATCTGGTTGAAGGTTTGGTGTACTTCATTCTGGTGTTGTTGGGACTCGGTTTGGGACAAATGGAAGGATTGCTTTCGCATTTGGGCACAATGGCTTATCAGGTCTCCGGGTTGGTGGTTGCGATGCTGGTAGCGAACCTCGCGGCGCTTTGGTTATTTCACTACTTTTTGCCGTTAGACATCGGGCCCACGGGCGAAAGTGCAAAACCGAGCTATCGGCGGTTGTTTATGGCCGGCCTGAAACCCCTATTGGCAGTGGTTGTGGGGGGCTTTCTGGGCTATCTCTGGTTTTCCGAGCTGCCCATGGTTGAAGATGTTGCCACTTGGGCGTTGATGCTGCTGTTGTTTTTGATTGGGCTTCAGCTTCGTAATGCCGGCTTGTCGTTGCGCAAGCTGTTGATGAACCGTCAGGGATTGGGGATCGCGCTGACGATGGGGGCGAGTTCGCTGATTGCAGGGCTGGCCCTCACGCCTTGGTTGGATGTTTCCTGGAATCAAGCACTGGCGATTGCTTCGGGGTTTGGTTGGTACTCTTTATCCGGCATCATGATCGGTGATGCCATGGGGCCAGCGTGGGGCGGAGTTGCGTTTCTGAACGATGTTCTGCGCGAAATTATTGCTCTGGCATTGATTCCGGTGGTGATCAGCGCTCGACCCGCCATGGCGATCGGATACGGAGGCGCAACGTCCATGGACTTTACCCTGCCTGTGATTCGCAGCAGCGGTGGCCTGGCGTGCGTGCCGGTCGCCATTGCCTCGGGCTTTCTGCTGTCGTTCCTGTCGCCCGTGCTGATGGGAGTGTTTTTATCTCTGGGTTAGTAGCTTAAGAATTTACCCACATTGATCTTGTATAAGCCGGGGTCAACCGCTCGTTTAATCCGGTCCTGATTGCCCGGTTTGGCAAGATCAACGTCGGTAACGGTAATGGGGCCCCGGAATTTGGTGTGGTACATAACCCGTACCACCGGCAACCGTAAATCGTCCTCGTTGGTCTCGGTCACCACGCCCAACCGTCCGCTTTCCAGTAATACCAGTGATCCTACCGGGTACAAGCCTACACAGTGAATGAATTCCTGAACCAGAGTGCTGTCGAGGTGGGAACCACTCCACTCCAGCAACTTTTTCAAGCCTTGAGTCGGGGTCATGCCTTTGTGGTAAACGCGATCGGCGGTGATGGCATCATAAACATCCGCTATGGCCACCATGCGCCCGTAGATCGAGATCTCATCACCCTTCAGACCTTCTGGGTAACCGGTGCCATCTACGCGTTCATGATGCTGGGCCGCAGTAATAACGGTGAGCTCACCGATGCCTTCGGTTGCAAGAAGGATGTCCCGGGATTGGCGGGCATGGAGCTTCATTACTTCGAACTCTTCTGCCGTTAGTCTGCCCGCTTTGTGGAGTATATCGTCTGGCGTCAGGATCTTACCGAGATCGTGAAGCAGGGCACCCACCACGGTTTGGTGCAGAACATCCGCGGAGAGCTTTCGGTATTGCCCAAACAGAGTCATTAAGACACTGAGATTAACGGAGTGTTCTAGTAGGTAATTGTCTTTGTCGCGAATACGTCCCAGGCAACCCAATGCGTTGGGATTTCGGATCACGGAATTTTGCAGGTCGTCGGCGAGTTTGTGGATGGCCACAACATCCACGGCACCGCCGATTTTGACGTTGCCCATAAAACTGTCCACCAGCCCTTGCGCCTGAGTATGGATGCCTTGAGCGGTTTCCATTTCTTGTTCGAGGGAGACTTTGGCGGAAGTGCCGGGTTTATGACCGCCAACGCTTTGCAGGGTTTCCTCATTGCGAGCGTCTACTTCTGAAGCGGTTTCGTAATCTTGGGTATCCCGGCCTTTTTCAGCATCGATATAGACAAACTGCACGCCCATGGCACGAATTTTGTTGATGGTTGCTTCGTTGCGAATGACGCCGCGCTTTCTCTGGGTGTTATGGGGTATCCAGTCGTTGTTCAGGTCGGTGATGAACATCCCGACCTTTAGCGCGGCGACAGGAATGCGTTTGATCATCGCCCGGGAAAAAACGTTCTCAGGCTGTTCTGATAGGTTTGAACGATTACATCTTCGAGTGCCAAGTCTTTCACCTCCGCGATTTTTTCAGCGACAAACGGCAAATAAAACGGTGCGTTCTCCTTGCCACGATAAGGCACCGGGGTCAAAAACGGAGCATCTGTTTCAAGAAGAATCTGGCTTATCGGCGTCATACGAACGATGTCCCTGACGTTCTCAGCTTTGTTGAACGTGGTAATACCATTAAAGCCCAAGTTCCAGCCTTGATCCAATGCGTATTGAGCTAAACCCGGGCCGGATGTGAAACTGTGGATCACACCGCGGCGTTTAAGAGAAGTTTCAAACTCTTTTAGAATCTCGATGGTTTCGTCATCGGCCTCACGGCTGTGGATCACCACGGGCCGATCATTGTCACAGGCAATTTGAAGCTGACGGCGAAACACATCCCGTTGGGTGGCCCTGTCGGCTTTGTCGTAAAAGTAGTCCAGACCGATTTCGCCCACGGCAACGATCTTCTCGTCCTGCGCATGGGTACGTATTTCTGCCTCTATCCGATCGTTGTATGTTTCGGCTTCATGGGGGTGGATGCCTTGCGTGCCATACAGCCAGTCTTTCGTCTGGCTGAGTTCTCTGACGGCCGCAAGATTGTCAGGGGATACGGCGATGGTGATCACTTTTTCGATGTTCACCTGCCGGCTTTGTTCGAGAGTCTCTTCCAGAGGGCGATCTTTCAGATAATCCAGATGGCAATGAGTCTCGATGATTGGGTGGTCAAATACGGGAATTTCGCGACGTTTTTTGCTCATGTCCGGTGTCCTGACTCCATCTCGGAAGTTGAGTGGGTGTTCTGCTGAGGGCGACTATGGTCGAGTTTACCAGTTTGCACCGAGTGAAGAGAGTAGGGCGATAATTCAGAAGCTGTAATTAGGGGAAGAACAGCATGCATATTGTGATTGTGGGAGGCGGTGTAATTGGCATAACGACAGCCAGGGAACTGGTGCGGCGGGGCCATCAGGTAACGGTTCTGGAACGCCACGGGCTGCCCGGAAATGAAACCAGTAAAGGTAATGCGGCACAGCGTTCCTACGGCGTAGTTTATCCCTGGGCCGATCCGTCAATGGTGTTCAAGGCGTTGCCTTGGCTGTTGAAAACCGATGGCCCTCTGAAGATGCGCATGCCACCCTCGCTGGCGGCTACACGGTTTATGCTGGCGACGCTTCGTTATGCTTGGTCGCCCGGGTTGTTCGGGCTAAACAAGCGGGCTATGTTGAAGTTGGGTGCTTATAGCCGCGAGCGCTTTTTGGCGCTGGAGCAAGAGCACGAACTGGCGTTTGACGGTGCCCATGATGGATTAGTGCATTTGGCTAGCACACCAGACGCGTTGGATGAATTGCGCAAGACCCATGCGTTTCTCAACGAGGTAGGCATCCCGTCGCATTTGCTTTCCCCGCAAGAAGTTCGCGACGTGGAACCCGGCATGACCGGCGATGGGCCCCTATACGGTGCGATACGGTATGAAACCGATGGCACCGGTGATTGCCATTTGTTCTCTCGAGCGCTTGCCCAAGTGTGCGAAGAGCTGGGTGTGAACTTCCGTTATGAGGTGGAGGTAGAGGCTCTGTTGGCCGATCACCAGCGGGTTAATGCGGTGCAGTTCCGTACCGCGAACGGTCAACCTGAACGCCTGGAAGCAGATGCGGTGGTGGTGGCAGCCGGTTGTTGGTCACCGGAGTTGGTGAAGCCGTTGGGGCTAACGCTACCAATTTATCCGATTAAGGGATACAGCATTACCGTACCGCTGAACAATCCGGACAAAGCACCCACAGCGACGGTTCATGATGATAACTTCAAAGTGGTTTCAACGCGGCTGGGCAATCGTTTGAGAGCGACGGGGTTTGTTGAGCTGGCCGATTTCAATCGAGACATTCCCGAGACCAGAATTGCCACGATCAAAAAGTCGGTGCAGTCCCGTTACCCCGGTTGTGCTGATCTGGATACGGCTGAAACCTGGACTGGTTTCCGTCCGATGACACCAGACGGCCCTGCCATTATTGGGAAGGGGCCCCGCGAAAACCTGTACTTGAACACCGGCCACGGGACTTTTGGCTGGACACTGGCTGCTGGCAGCGCCGCGGTGATTGCCCAAGTTATTGACGGTGAAGAGCCCGCGGTGTCGCTGGATGCGTTCCGCCCGGGTCGCTTCGCTGGAGGGCTATAAGATCTCCGCATCGTTCTTCTCGCGGTGGCAGTCAGTCAATGATTGGCTGCTTCGCCATGAAACTTTGTGGCGGCCGGTGCCGTTTATCGAGCCGAAGCCTGACTGGTGCGAACAGTATCCGGATCTGGCGACTTGGTTGGGTCAGCTTTCAGACGCAGAATGCGACTCATGGGATGGGCATTTCTCAGAGTTTGCGCAGGAGGTCGCCCGTTTTGTGCCGGCCATGTCGGTTTATGACACGTTAGTGACTCTACCGGTATTGTCTGGCCATGATCGCGGCCCGCATGTGGCTTTAAGGGAAGTCCAAGCAGTGGATATGCCGGGCCGAAAGCGGCTGCAAGCCGGAGCCTTCGCGGCTTCCGTTATGCCTTTGCACGGCCGCGTGCTGGATTGGTGCTGTGGCAAAGGCCATTTGGCTCGTACTATGGTGGCGCAAGGGGCGGAGGCCGTGTTCGGCTTTGAGTGGGACGCGGAGTTGGTGCAAGACGGCAATCGCCTTGCGAGGAAATACGGTGACCCTGTGCGCGTGGTGCAGCAGGATGTTATGGCTGGAGCGTTGCATTGGCCCGCTATTGATCATGGGGCTGCGTTGCACGCGTGTGGTGATCTGCACCGGCAGTTTTTGCGCGCAGGCAGCGAAGCAGGGCTGGCGCGATTGAGTGTGTCGCCTTGCTGCTACCATTTGGGTGGACGGGGGGCTTACCGTTTGCTTTCGCAGCAGGCCCTGCATTCTGAGAATGCGCTTTGTATGGAACGGTCGGGACTTCGTTTGGCTGTGCAAGAGACGGTGACAGCCCCGGCTAGAGAGCGTGCTCAGGCGGCGCGGGTGCGCGCTTGGCGGTTGGGCTTCGATGCGCTGCAACGAAGTGTGTCTGCAGACGGGCAGTATTTGCCTGTGCCGTCGCACCCTTCGCGATTGAACACCGGCAGTTTCGAAGCGTTTTGTCAGTGGGCGGCGGACAAGAAAAGAGTGTCGTTACCCGCAGACATTGATTGGTCATACTGGCTGGCGGTTGGGCAGAAACGGTCCCGACAGGTTCGCCGGCATGAGTTGCTTCGGCATCTGTTTCGACGACCGCTCGAGCTGTGGTTGGTATTCGACTATGCGGTGTATCTGGAAGAGCAGGGGTATCAGGTTAATCTGGGAACGTTCTGTGAGCGCTCATTAACGCCCCGAAATTTGCTGCTGGATGCCGCTCACGCTAGCAAATGAGAAATAGCAGAAATAAAGAAGGCGCCCGAGGGCGCCTTCTTTGGTATGACCGAATCAAAGTGTCTTAGCGGAGCACTTGGATGCGGGCTTCTACACGACGGTTCTGGGCACGGCCAGCAGAGGTGTCGTTTGTGGCAATCGGTTCAACTTCACCATAACCAACGGCTCTGACGCGATCGGCATCAACGCCCAGCGCGGATACCAGACGATCAGCGACGGCTTCAGCGCGACGCTGAGACAGGAAGCGGTTGTACTCGGCTTTACCGGTGTTATCGGTGTGGCCGGCAATCTCAACGGTCGTACCCGAATGCTCTTCCATGAAATCAGCAACTTGGCGGATTTCGAGGTCGTATGCATCGTCAATCACCGAGCTGTTGAGCGGGAATTGAACACGCAGGTTGATGGTTTCGATGGTGTCGGTAACACCTTCACAACCGTTTTCGTCCACTTCAACGCCAGCCGCGGTATTCGGGCACTGGTCTTTGCTGTTGACCACACCGTCGTTGTCGCTGTCCAGCTCACAGCCGCGGCTGTTCACTTGAGCGCCAGCAGGGGTGTTCGGGCACTGGTCTTTGCTGTTGACCACGCCATCGTTGTCGCTGTCTAGCTCACAACCGTTGCTGTCTACCTGGACACCTGCCGGAGTATTTGGACACTGGTCGCGGGTATCAGGTACACCATCGTTATCAGCGTCGGCTGGAGCCGGTTCCGCAGTCGTGCGATGGAACGCGAAGCTCAAACCCAGAGATGCCATGGTGTCGAAGGTGCTTTCATCGATACCGTGGAATTCGCGAAGGTCGGCACGCAGAGAAATCATGTCGCTGATGTTGTAACGAACACCCGCACCCACGTTGACTCGGGTTTCGTCGTGATCGGTACCCGGAGTACGGAGACCTGCTGGGCCTGAACCGAAGTCAGCGTGGCCGGCACCTGCAGAAACGTACGGGTTCCAGGCTTTGTCCTGGCCGGCGAAGTAGTAAAGACCATCCACACGGATTTCATCGAACTCGGATTCGCCTGAAGCGTACTTGCGGTCTACGTCGGCACGCGAGTACACAGCTTCTACAGCCCAATGCGGACGGAAACGGTATTCAATACCCACACCGTAGGTGTCGCTTTCACTCAGATCGCGTTTGTCACCGAAGTACTGGTAACCGGCGAACGGGTTCAGGTAGATGGTCTCCTGGCTTTCGGCCAGAGCGGGAGCTGTAAGGGTTGTAGCAAGGGCAGCCAGGGCCACCGGACGCATGAATTTCATGCGGAACCTCCTGTTTCGTTTTTTTGAGTCCGACTATTATTCGGATATTTCGATACCTGCACAGATACCTTTAGTCCACTAAAGAATAGGGCAGCCGTCACAAAAACACAAAAATATTACCGTGTTAACGTCTTCGGATTTCTACCGATAGTGCAGTTACGTACTCGCCGAGAAGTACAGGTGCGCACTCTTTTTACTGAAGTTCAGAGTGTCCGAATTGTCAAAGCAGACCTCGAACGAGCTCTCGTCTTCACTGATCACTTCTCCGGCGCCGAATACCGTATGGGTAATACGTCGGTGATGCCATACCGGTTCCATTAAATCGGAGTCATGATCTGGTTTGGCGCCCTCCAACGTTAAGCCTGCGCGCGTCGCGTATCGGGTACTGACGGTGGTTGTGGCGCAGCTCAAGGACAAGGAACCTGCAGGCGAAGAAGGGGACCCATCAAGGTGCGACCCCAGCTCGCGTGACAGCTCATAGCAGAGTTCCGAGACGAATCGGCTGGGTCCCTGATCGCCATCCAGGTGGGGCCGCTGACTGGGCGGGCGAGTGATCAGGTGCAAGGCTCGCCGGGCGCGGGTCATACCGACGTATAACAGTCGCCGTTCACTCTCCAACAGAGCTTGAGCGTTGTCCTGCGGTCGCGGGCTGTAGGGCAGGTACTTTTCTTGTAAACCGGGAATAATTACCACCGGCCATTCCAACCCTTTGGTGCGATGGATCGTGGACAGCAGCACGCCTTTGTCGGCATTTGTGCCGGCCTGTTGTTTCAGGGCTTTGAGATGATCCAGCGCGCCCCCGGCATCGGTGTCCAGACTCTTCAAATAATCCCGAAAGCCCTGGATGGTGTCGATGCGTTCTTCGGCACTGTCGTGGGTCAGTGCCAGGCTTCGGATGCCGTCATACAAGTCGGTGTACTCGGCGTAGACTCGAATCACGCCGGCCACCGGCCCTTGGTAACTCTTTAGCTGGGCCAGAACTTCGCCGAGTTTGCGCAGTTTTCGGGCAGGCATCGGTTGCAGGGCATCAAAGTCCATCGCCAGCAGACGTTCGTGCCAGAGTTCGCTGAATCCTGCCAAAAACTGGGCAAGATTTTCCAGTTCTGGTTCTTTGAGGCCGGCGTGAGGGAAACGCAATATTTGTCGGGCTATGTCTAACCGGTCGGCATCGGGAAGCTGTTTGATGCGGCCACTGACCACCATCAACAATGCGGTCATTGCCTGCACTTCTCGACTAAACAGGGCACCTTTACCAGCGTCTATCCGATAGGGAACCTGTCGGGCCAACAGCTTCAGCTCAATCGGAACACTCTGGCTCCAAACCCGTAGCAGCACGGCGGTCTGGTCGTTTTCGTCCTGACTTTGGGTTTGCAGAATTTTCAGCACCTGATCGCCATCGTTTTCCGCACGGTGCAATTCGGTTTGGGTCGCCGCAGTGGACGGATGCGAATGGCACAGCACGTCTTTCCGGCCAGTGTTATGGCAGATCAGGTGGTTGGCGAGTAGCGCAACCTGATGGCCGTAGCGGAACGTAAAACTCAGGGTTTGCTCGAGTGGGCTTTCGAATTCGTCACTGAATCGGCGCAAGATGAATTCTGGCTTGGCGCCGCGGAATTCGTAAATGGTCTGGTCGGGATCGCCGACCACGGTCACCCTGGCCCGATCGCCCGCCACGTAGCGCAACAGCAGGTGCTGGATTTCGTTGGTGTCCTGATATTCGTCCACCAAAATCAGGTCCATTTTGTTGCCTACCAGTCGCTGTAGTGGCGGGTTCTGATGGATGGCCATGACCGGTTCGTAAATCATGTCGGCGTAGCTGATTCGGCCTTGGCTTTTGCGCCATTGTTCGAAGCTGTGGAACAGGTCGATCAGGTATTTGTGCTTGTCTGAGTAACCCAGTTCTTCGAAGACGATTTCGGCGGGTGATAAGCAGGTTTTTACCAGGTCGATGAAGCCAGTGGCGGTTTCGACATAGTCTTTTTTGTTGCGGCGGATCTCGTCGGCCAGATCTTCGGGAGCCAGCCTGCGGGTGAGCATCCAGGCTTGGTAGCCGATTTCTTGTTCGGTCAGTATTTTGTCCGAAAAGTTCGGTAGGTAACCTTCCCGCACGAAGCGTTTGTAAAGTCGGTAGCCCATGGCGTGGTAGGTGCGAATTTCCGGTGGTGCTAATCCGGATTGATCGCAGACTTGGTGGAGTTTGCGTTCAAAGTCGACCCGGGCGCTGCGGTTGAACATGAGTACCAGCATGCGGTTGGGGTCGTGGCCTTGGGCCAGTAGGTAGCGGATGCGCCAGGCCAGGGTGGAGGTTTTTCCGCTGCCAGCGACGGCGGTGATCACCGAGTGTTCGTAACCGGCGGTGATGATGTTCCGCTGTTCGTCGGTGAGGTAATCCGGGAGGAAGCTGGTGTCGGGTGTTTGGGGATTGGTTGGCATGGTGGGTATTGTACTTGGCAACTGGCAGTGGGGGTAGTTGGGCTCCATAATGGTTGTCTTTACGGTCATACCTTGTGCTCTACGCCCGCACCTTGTCGGGAACTACCTTCCAAAACACGCTCCTTCGGCACGTCCATGTGACGCTTGAGCTCCGCCATCCATGGCTGCGCACAGTTTTGGAAGGTAGTCTCCGACAAGGTACTGCTTTGGATTGGCCTTGAGCTTCGTATTCTCTTGGAGTCTGTTTTTGACGATGAAATCTGTTTCTAAAAGGAACTGGCAAGCGCTTGCCGGCAGCTTGCGGGCTGCCGGTGAACGCCGTCTGGTGCTGGTGGAAGGTGAACCGGAGTGGTGTCGCTCATGGGTGTCTGGTTGCTTAGAAACGCTGGATACTTCTCAGGCGCTATGGGTGGGGCGTGCCGAGGATGCGGAGTTGGCCGGTGTGACCGGTATTGCGTCGAAGCAGTTCAAGCGCTGGCTAGGGCGAGAAACCTCCGTTTTGGTTTGGGACGGTTGGCAGGGGAATCCGCCGGACGGTTTGGCGGCGTTGCCGGGGACCTTGCAGGCGGGTGGTTTGTTGTTCTGGCTGATGCCGCCATTGGAGGATTGGGTCACGTTTAAGGATCCGGATTATGTGCGTACGGGGCTGGAGCAAGCTGAGCAGCATGCGTTTGCGGCGCGTATGGCCGGTGTTTTGGCGGCAGATTCGGATGTGATTCGGGTTCGGCAAGGTCATGAAGAGGTGCCGGTTTTGCCTCTGGCGGAATTTGGCCGGTCAGTTTTTGCGCCAACTACAACGCCGGAGCAGGCGCAGCTGGTTTCGCAGTTGGTGCGGTTTGGTTTGGGTCGGCGGCGTCGGCCGTTGGTGGTGACGGCGGACCGTGGGCGAGGGAAGTCTGCGGCGTTGGGTATGGCAGCGGCGGAGTTGTTGTTGGCAGGGCGGCAGCGGGTGTTGGTGACATCGCCTTCGGTGGACAATTTAACGAGTTTTTTCCGGCATGCGGCCGAGCGGTTGGGTGAGCGGCTGGTGGAGCGTCGCGATGATGCGTTGGTGATGGAAGGCGGGTCGTCTATTCGGTATCTGTCGGTGCAGGATTTGTTGGCCGACAAACCCGACGCCGAGGTGGTGATGGTGGACGAGGCTGCCGGTGTGCCAGCGCATTGGTTGCGGGAAGTTCTTCTTGGATGGCCGCGGGTGGCGTTTGCCAGCACGGTGCATGGTTACGAAGGGACGGGCCGGGGTTTTGCCATTCGGTTTCGGCAGGTGTTGGACCGGGAAACGCCGCATTGGCAGTCGGTTCATGTGACAGAGCCGGTGCGCTGGGCGGATGGTGATCCGCTGGAAAGGCTGGTTTCGGCGTTATTTTTGTTGTCGGCGGATAGCCCGAAGGGGGGGCGCCCGTCTGAAGATGACGTGGTGCTTGAACGCTGGTACCCGGCAAGGGCCAACGAGCAGGTGCTTTCTGAAGCCTTCGGATTACTGGTGGATGCTCATTACCGGACCACACCGGCGGATCTCCGGCAGTGGCTAGATGATACGGGTGCGCAAAGTTGGCGTGCTGTCGTCAACGGGGTAACGGTGGGCGTGCTGTGGGCTTCGGTGGAAGGCGGCTTGGCGCCGGAGTTGGCGGAGCAGGTGGCGCAAGGGGTTCGCAGGCCTCGTGGTCATCTGCTGGCTCAATCGTTGGCGACGCATGGCGGTTTTCCGGAAGCGGCAGTGCAGCGTACGCTCAGGATCGTGCGGGTGGCGGTTTCCGAGGAGTGTCGTCAGCTAGGTATTGGTAAACAGTTGGTGGCTCAGGCTGAACGAGCCTGCGTGGAACAAGAATTAGATGGTTTGGGCACCAGTTTTGGTGGCGAGCCGGGGTTGCTGGCGTTCTGGCAGGCTTGCGGTCTGCGAGTGGTGCGTTTGGGGTTGCGACAGGAATCCAGCACCGGCGAGTTTCCGTTGCAAATGCTGTGTGGTGTGTCTGAATTCGGGCAGCAACTGGAGCAGAGCCTATGCGATCGGTTTGCCCTTCACTGGCCGGTGCTAGTGCCTCGACACTGGGCCGAGTTGGCCCCCGAGTTGCTTGCGGCTGTGGCTGCCAGTTTCCCGGCGGCGGTTCGACTGGATGCCGATGACCGCCGGGATCTGATGAACTTTTCCGAAGGATGCCGAGGTTTCGAGTTAACGTTGCCGGTATTGCGACAGCTGGAACAGTGCGCAGGAGTGGTGGCTTGGTTGGTAAATTTTCCGGACTTTCCTTTGTGGTGTCGGGTGGTCACTCAGGGTTGGTCTTGGAATGCGGTTCGGTATGCAGGCTTTTGCTCCGGGCAGAAAGAGGGTGAGACACGGCTGCGAAAGCTGGTGGGTGAACTTCTGAAAAATGGACCCGAGTTGTGATCAGTTCGATTTAAATGGTGCTGGTTGCCGCTCAAAATAGCCGAACGTTAATCAGGGATTCAGAGCGATGATCATGGACGTGGGGAAGTGCTTCTGGGGTTTAGTTGTGCTGCTGTTGGTTGGCTGTGGCTCGATGGACACGAAGCCGGATCCGATAGCAAGCGAACACTCCAGTACGTTGATGAATGCGGTGGCGGCCAGTAACGACCTTGAGGTGCTTAACCTGCTGATACAAGGTGTGAATCCGAACCCGACAACCGCCGCAGGCGAATCTGCCTTAATGGTAGCCGCAGCAAATGGTAATCGGCGAATCGTGCGGTTGCTGTTGGCGGCGGGCGCTGATGTGAATGGTGAGGACTCCGCCGGTTATACCCCCGTGATCCATGCGTCTGAAAGTGGCCATTTGTCGGTGGTGCGGGCGTTGTTGGCGGCAGGTGCGAATGTGAACGTCAGTCAGGACGGCGAGTCATTGTTGATGAAAGTGGTGGGCAGTGGGAATCTTCTGACCGCCGAAATGCTGCTAGCCGCCGGTGCCGAGGTGAATTACCGAAGCGATGACGGCCGCACAGCGTTGGACCTGGCTCGTGCCCGGAACAATCGCGATCTGGAAATGCTATTGATTCATGCAGGTGCCACCCGGTAACACCCGCAAACTTGGTTACTCCAGCGCCATGGGATCGGTTTGGTCGTCCCATTCGGGTTGGAAGTGTTGTTCCACAACCTCCGTAGGCACTTCCGCCACCGACGGGTAGCTCCACACGGGCGTTTGGTCTTTGTCTACCATTAAGGCTCGAATGCCTTCGGCTAAGTCAGGGCGCCGGACACATTCCAGTGCCATGGCCAGCTCCATTCGAAACACATCTTTAAGCGACATCTGCTGTCCCTTCTGCAGCTGATGCCAAATGAGCCAGGCGGTAACCGGAGATCCGTTACGCAAGGACTGGATGCAGCCTTGCCACCACGGGTCGTTATTGTCGCTGCCAAGCAGTTGTTCAACCACGGCGGGGAGTTCGGTACCGGCGGTGAGTTTAGCAATGTGCTGTTCGTGTTGCTCCAGATGGCCCGGCGGCAATGCCCGATAATCCACAGCTTCCACTTGGTTTAGCAAACGGAACAGGCGGTTATCGTCGGCCGCGGGCTCTCCTCGCCAATACTCTTCCTGGAGCTTTTGCAGTAATACGTCGATGTGATCGGGTTCTATGATCATATCGGCCAGCCCCACTCGCAGAGCGTCGGCAGCGTTCAGGTGCGCACCGGTCAGGCCCATGAACAAACCGAGTCGGCCCGGCAGGCGGTTGAGAAACCAGCTGGCGCCAACGTCAGGGAAAAGGCCAATACTGATTTCCGGCATGGCCAAGGTGACATCGGGTGTCACCAGGCGGTAGCGGCAGCCCGACATTAGCCCCATGCCGCCGCCCATAACAATGCCGTGAACCAAGCCGACCACGGGTTTAGGGAAGCGGTGCAGGCTGTAATTCAGCCGGTATTCCTGTGTAAAAAATCGTTCGGTGGCGTCGCTGTTGCCGTCGGCGCGTATGTTTTCGTAGAGGGCGCGGATATTACCACCGGCGCAGAAGGCGCGGTCGCCACTGCCGCGCAAAATGACCAAACAAATGCGGCTGTCGTCTGCCCAACGGTCAAGCGCGCTCTGTGCCTGCACGACCATCTCTTCGGTGAGGGCGTTGAGAGTTTTCGGCGAATTCAGGGTCAGTAGGCCGATGTGGCCTTCCCGGCAGGCGAGTTCCTGGACCTCTACTGGCATGAGCGCTGTCTCCGATAATCGGCAGGTGATTCAACTGATGAGTTTTTGTGGTGTGTTCTTACTTTGGCATCGTATGTTCAGGAGTAAAAGGACATTATGATGCTTTCAATGTCCTTGATCTATCGCATTTGTAGCTCACAAGGGTTGTGCTATAAGTAACTTCTAGATTTGGATCGGCGTTGAGCCGGCTATAAAACCTAAAAGATGAGAGGGTTATCCCTATGAATATGAAACACTTCGCAGTTGCTGGTTTGTTCGCGTTGGGGGCCTTGGCCCCGGCCGCTTCTATGGCAGCAGGCGATGCCGCTGCTGGTAAGGCAAAAGCGGCGGTTTGTGCAGCCTGTCACGGCCAGAACGGTGTTGCTCAGATTCCAATTTATCCTAACCTGGCGGGCCAGAACGAACAGTATCTGGTCGCTGCTTTGAAAGCCTACAAGGCCGGACAGCGCCAAGGTGGCCAAGCGCCCGTAATGCAAGGACAGGCATCAAGCTTGAGCGATGCGGACATTGCCAACCTGGCCGCCTACTTCGCCAGCCTGCCGGCCGGCGGAAAGTAAGCTCCGGCTTGGAAGTCAGTTGTCAGTGGTGCGGCTTAAACCGCGCCACTGACAATTCGATAGCAGGGTTTGTAAGCGGATGAACTGGGCAGCTTCATTCGGTTTTGTTCGATAAACTGCGCCAGCATTTCCTCTAGCGGTTCGATCAGTGCCGGATCCCCCGCAATCTCGAATGGCCCCTTCTCCTGAATTTTCCGAATACCACTTTCCTTCACGTTCCCCGCAACGATTCCGCTAAATGCTTTGCGCAAGTTGGCGGCAACCATGTGCGGCGGTTGGTCCCGGTGAAGCTCTAGCGCCCGCATGTTGTCGTGATCGGGCTCAAACGGCAGCTGGAACACCGGATCGATTTTCAGCATCCAGTTGAAATAGTAAGCATCCTGCATGGCGCGGCGGAAGGTTTCCACGTCCTTCATGCCTTGGCTCATGGTCTGTGCCACTTTTTCCGGATCATCAATAATGATGCTGTATTTGCTGGCGGCTTCATCGCCCAGAGCATCGCGGATGAAACGGTCGATCATCTCGAAATACTCGGCATTCTCCTGAAGGCCTGTGAACACCACCGGGAAGGGCAGGTCGGCATTGTCCGGATGCAGCAGTATGCCTAGCAGATAGAGAATTTCTTCCGCCGTACCTACGCCGCCTGGGAAAACGATGACACCGTGGCCAGCCCGAACAAAGGCTTCCAGGCGTTTTTCGATATCTGGCATGATCACCAGTTCGTTGACGATCGGGTTGGGGGCTTCTGCGCCAATAATCCCCGGTTCTGTGATGCCGATGTAGCGGCCATTTTTGATGCGTTGCTTGGCATGGC
Organism: Marinobacter sp. AL4B; assembly: GCF_019916045.1. Classification (NCBI taxonomy): domain Bacteria; kingdom Pseudomonadati; phylum Pseudomonadota; class Gammaproteobacteria; order Pseudomonadales; family Marinobacteraceae; genus Marinobacter; species Marinobacter sp. AL4B. Next base: position 605,913 of record NZ_JAILWZ010000013.1, on the reverse strand, counting down.
CGATAGTGGCGCCCTTCATCGGGCCTTTCATGGCACCTGGACCACAGCCTGTGCAAATGCTTAGCCCGCGCAGACCCAGTTGGTGCCCCACTTCTTTACTGTATTGATACTCGTTGTGACTGATGGAGTGCCCGCCCCAGCAGACGACAATGTCCGGTTGCCGACCGGCTTCTAGGACACGCGCATTCCGGAGGATGTGAAACACCAGATTGGTGAGGTCTTCCGGGTTGTCTTTGCGGAAGCCTTCAACAAAGTTGGGAAGGGAATGGCTGTAAACAATATCTCGCAGTACCGAAAACAGATGCTCCCGGTTGGCTCGCAGCATTTCGCCGTCCACGAAGGCGTGGGCGGGGGCGTTAACCAACTCCAGTTTTAAACCTCTGGGTTGAGGCACAAGATGCACCTCGAAATCCGCGTGGGTTTCCATTAACTCTTTGCAGTCGTCCGTTTCTACACCGGTGTTCAAGACCGCTAGCGCGCATTGACGGAATAATCGATACAGACCTCCTTCGCTCTTGTCCTTGAGACGGGCGACCTCGTGGCTGGACAAGATCTCGAGGCTGCCTTCCGGTGAAACCAGTGCATTCATGGTGGATTCTGTCATCGTTTGGAGAGCTCCTGAGTGTTTCGGCTATGACTGATTTTGATCATAACGGTCTTAAGGTTACACTAAGCACTTTCCCGCTAATTCGCTACCCGACGTTTCTCCAACCGACGTCTCTATCTATTTGAAGTCCTTATCTTATGAAATTGCTGATTCGCCCTGCCTCTGAAGTCGCCATCAAGAGTAAACCCGTTCGTAAGCAGCAAATGCGTCATTTGCGGCAGAACATCCGAAAAATACTGTCGCGGCTGGATTCTGATATCCGGGTGGATGGCAGCTGGGACCGAATCGATGTGGATGTACCAGAAGAGCGCGGCTTGGCCAGCCCGGTGATTGATGAGCTGGTTCGGATTCCGGGCATCTCTACCATCCAGGAAATCGGTGTATTCCCGTTTGTGGATATTCAGGATGTGGCTGACAAAGCCATTTCGGCTTTCGCTGATCGCTTGGATGGTAAGAGCTTTGTGGTAAGGGCCCGGCGAATCGGCAATCACGATTTCCGCTCGATTGATCTTGAGCGTTTGGTGGGTGGTATGCTTCTGCAGGCCACCAATGCTCGCGGCGTTGATTTAAAAAATCCTCAGATCGAAGTGCGCATTGAGGTTAAAGACGATCAGTTCCATATAGCCCATCGCCGCCACGAGGGTGCTGGCGGTTACCCGATCGGGGCCGTTGAGACCGTGATGACGCTGATCTCGGGTGGCTACGATTCCTCGGTTGCGGCCTACCTGATGATGCGCCGGGGCATGCGCAGCCACTTTCTGTTCTTCAATCTCGGAGGCGCTGCTCACGAGGTTGGCGTTCGTCAGGTCAGCCATTACCTGTGGGACCGATACGCCTCTTCGCACAACGTGAAGTTCATCTCTGTGCCTTTTGAAGGGGTGGTGGCGGAGATCATGCGCACGGTGAACCACCGTCATTGGGGCGTGGTCCTAAAGCGTATGATGCTGAAAGCCGCAGCTGAGATTGGCCAGTACTACAACGTGGGCGGTTTGGTGATGGGCGATGCGGTGGCGCAGGTGTCCAGTCAGACGTTGACCAACCTGAACGTGGTTGACCGAGCCAGCGACGAAGTGGTGCTACGCCCGCTGATCGCCATGGACAAGCAAGACATCATTCGCATTGCGAGGGACATCGGCACCGAGCCATTTTCCCGTACCATGCCGGAATATTGCGGTGTGATTTCCAGCCGGCCGGTGACCCGTGCCAAGTTGCACCGGGTTGAGGAAGAAGAAGAGAAAATGAATCCGGAGGTTCTGGCCAAGGCTATTGAGGACCGTACGGATGTGATGGTTAACCAATTGCTCGACAGCGTGGTGACGCCGGAAGAGGTCGAACTGGTGGAAACGCCGTCTGTAGGCGATGTCATTATCGATATCCGTCATCCTTCCGAGGAAGAGCGGGCGCCGCTGTCTTTGACCAGTAATGATGTGTTGAAGATTCCTTTCTATGAAATCAACCAGAAGTTAGCGGATCTTCCGACGGATAGTCAGTACCTGCTGTATTGCGATCGCGGCACCATGAGCCGTATGCACGCCGGCCATTTGAAGGCCGACGGGCACGCCAATGTGAAGGTCTACACGCCCTCGCGCTAAACGCTGAGTCCCTGGACGAATTGCTGGACATTCTCTTTGAGAGTGTCCAGATCATACCCCCCTTCCTGAATGACCAACGTCGGTAGCCCCAGCTGTCGTATATGGGTGCTGAGCCGGCAAAAGCCTTCTGAGCTAACGGACACTTTTGCCTGTGGGTCGTCTTTGTAGATATCAAAACCCAGCGTCAGAATCAGCACATCCGGCTGGTACAGGCGGATAGCGGCGAGCGCGTCTTGCAGCTTGGCAAAGAAATCATCCTCGCTGGAGCCGTGTGGCATGGGCAGATTGATGTTATAGCCCAGGCCATCGCCTTCGCCCCGCTCGTCTTCAAAGCCTGTCACTACGGGATAGAAATTGGTTGGGTCACCGTGGATGGATATATAAAGCACGTCACTGCGGTCGTAAAAAATCTCCTGAATGCCCTGACCGTGGTGCATGTCGGTATCCAGAATGACCGTCCGTGGAAAGCGGCTTTTCAGATGTTCTGCCGCAATCGCTGCATTGTTCAGATAGCAGAATCCGCCAGCCGCGTCTTTGCGAGCGTGATGTCCCGGTGGCCGGCACACCGCATAAGCCGCGCGCTCGCCCGTCATCAACGTATCGGCAGCGCCGAGTGCGGTTTGCGCCGACCAGTACGCGGCCTCCCAGGTGTTTGCGCCAATCGGGCAACTGCCGTCGGCTAGATAGCGGGCAGCCTCTGCCAGAACGCCGCGCAAAGCATTGGGGGAGCGTACAAAAATGTTGGAGATGACTTCGTCGCCCCAATCATCCATTTCCTGCCAGCGGCGGTGAGCCGACTCCAGAAACCGCAGATAGCCTAAATCGTGCACCCGGGAAATTGAAGCCATGCCCTGGTCCGCCGGCTGAAGCACGGGTATACCCAATTCCTTCAAGCCTTCCAGCATTTGCACGGTTCGATCCGGCACCTCCTGGGGCTGGCGCATTTGCCCCCGCGTAAAATACGTCTTCGGAATGTGTAGATCCTGCGAGGGATGGAAAAATGCTTTCATGTCCGGCCTCCTTGGTTAACTCCTTCGAGTATAGGCTCGAACTCGGTGGCGTCAAAAACGCACTGGTACTTTACAGGGTGACTGTCAGCTACCACTATGAGGGACATAAATGAACAAGCCGTTCTATCCCGAACCGGGGTGGTATCCGTGATCCAAAAGGAGCCGAGATGATTGAGTCACCATTGCTGCAGAATGTTAAGGGCTATATTGGCGGACGTTGGGTAGATAATGACGGAGGCAGTACCTTCGAGGTGTTTAATCCGGCGACTCGAGAGCGCATTGCCGAGGTGCCGTCCATGTCGGAAAACGACATTTTGGCAGCGGTTGAGGCGGGCAAGTCCGCACTGAGGCTGGCGACGCCGTGGCCCATCGAAACTCGCAGGAAATGGCTGGAAGACATCCGCGATGCCTTGAAAGAAAACAAAGCCGAAATTGGCCGGATTCTGTGCATGGAACACGGCAAACCCTTGGCTGAGGCGCAGGGGGAAGCGGAATACGCGGCTGGCTTTTTCGATTACTGTGCCAAGCACATCGAAGCTCTGGACGCCCACACCATTCCCGAAAAACCCAAAGACTGCACCTGGACGGTTCATTATCGGCCGGTGGGAGTAGTTGGCCTGATCGTTCCCTGGAACTTTCCAATCGGCATGATCGCGAAAAAACTGTCGGCGGCTCTGGCGGCGGGTTGTCCGTCGGTGATAAAACCGGCCAGCGAAACCCCGCTGACCATGGTGGCGCTGTTTACGTTGATGGATAAGCTCGACCTACCCGATGGCATGGTTAACCTGGTGATGGGCAAAGCCAGCGTGATCGGCAAAGTGCTGTGTGAGCACCAGGACGTGCCGATGCTCAGCTTTACCGGGTCTACCGAAGTAGGCCGTAAGCTGGTTTTGGATACCGCGGAGCAGGTTAAAAAGCTGGCGCTGGAGTTGGGTGGCAACGCCCCGTTTATTATCTTCGACGATGCCGATCTGGATGCCGCTGCGGATAATCTGATTGCCAACAAATTTCGCGGTGGTGGCCAAACCTGCGTGTGCGCCAACCGGGTGTTTATCCACGAGGACGTGGCCGAAGCGTTTGGCGAAAAACTGGCGCAGAGAATTGGCCGCATGACCGTTGGTGACGGTATGAAAGACGGTGTCGATATCGGGCCGCTGGTGAATCAGGCTGGATTCGACAAAGTGAAACGTCACCTTGAAGATGCGTTGAACAAAGGTGCAACTCTGGTCGCAGGTAAAGCGCCCGGGGAACTGGGCGATGGTCTGTTTTTCCCGCCGACCGCGGTGATGGGCGTTACCCGCGACATGTGTTGCTACAGGGAAGAAACCTTCGGCCCGCTGGTGCCGATGGCGTTGTTCCGCACCGAGGACGAAGTGATCGAGGCGGGCAACGATACCGAATTCGGCTTAGCGTCTTATGTGTTCACAGCCGATGCGGAACGAGCCCAACGTGTGGCTGCCGGACTCCGTTTTGGTCACGTAGGCTGGAACACGGGCACCGGCCCGACGCCGGAAGCACCGTTTGGGGGCATGAAGGCATCCGGCATTGGCCGCGAAGGTGGTTTGGAAGGTTTGTTCGAGTTTGTGGAAGCGCAGACAGTTCCGCGGGGCTTCTGACGCTCCTAACTTTTGGAGTTAACGCTTACGGGCGGGGAGGTCTTTTCAGGGCAGGCTGCAAGTCGTCCCTGAGGCTTATTTCGGGCCATCCCTGGCCATCAATAGTCCTGAAAAGACCTCCCCGCTCGTGTGCGTCTGCACCAGAGATTGTTCAACTCCTCGGTCCAACAGAAATCCCCGTTATCTCCTGTTATACTTCCCAACCTGTTTATTTAACCAGTAGAAAAAGCTAGGTGCTATGGACGTTTCCCACATCATTGACCCCCTGAACGATGCCCAACGCGAGGCTGTTACAGCTCAAAATGACCACCTGTTGGTGCTGGCCGGTGCAGGCAGTGGCAAAACTCGGGTGCTGGTTCACCGAATGGCGTGGTTGATGACTGTAGACCGGGTGCCACCTACGGGCATTCTGGCGGTGACTTTCACCAACAAAGCCGCTAAGGAAATGCGTTCGCGCATCGAGCAGATGATGAACATTCCCGCTCGTGGCCTGTGGTTCGGCACCTTCCACGGTATTGCTCACCGCCTGTTGCGTTCCCATTGGAAAGACGCCGGTCTGCCGGAAAATTTCCAGGTGCTGGACAGTGACGATCAGCTGCGCCTGATCAAACGGGTGATGCGGGAGTTCCAGATTGATGAAAGCCAGTGGCCACCCAAACAGGCCCAGTGGTTCATCAACAGCCAGAAAGACGAAGGTTTGCGGGCTGACCACATTCAGGAAAACCCGGGCGATCACTTCACCAATACCATGCTGAAAATCTACCGCCAGTACGAAAAACTGTGCCATCAGGGCGGTTTGGTCGATTTTGGCGAATTGCTGTTGCGCTCCCACGAGCTTTGGCTGCACCGGCCTGAGCTGCTGGCCCATTACCAGGAACGCTTCCAGCACATTTTGGTGGACGAGTTCCAGGACACCAACACCATCCAATACGCCTGGCTGCAGGTGCTGGCCAGCAACCGGGTACCACTGACCGTGGTGGGTGATGATGACCAGTCGATCTATGGCTGGCGCGGCGCTAAGATCGAGAACATTCAGCAGTACCAGCGAGACTTTCCTAACGCTCGGATGGTGCGGTTGGAGCAAAATTACCGTTCGACACAGATGATTCTGAAGGCCGCAAACGCGGTGATTGCAAATAACCAGGGCCGGCTGGGCAAAGAGCTTTGGACCGATGGCCCTGATGGCGATCCCATTAGTTTGTATGCGGCGTTTAACGAACAGGACGAAGCTAACTACATCGCTGACTCCATCACCGACTGGGTGAATCAGGGTAATTTGCGTAGCGAAGCGGCCATACTCTACCGCTCTAACGCCCAGTCACGGGTGTTGGAAGAATCTCTGATGCGCCAGGGTATTCCGTATCGGGTGTATGGCGGTTTGCGTTTCTACGACCGTCAGGAAATTCGTAACGCACTGGCGTACCTGCGTTTGGTTCAGTATCACCGGGACGATGCGGCGTTTGAACGAGTGGTGAATATTCCCACCCGCGGCATTGGTGCGAAGAGCCTCTCAGAGATTCGGTCCTACGCGACGGAGCAGGGCATTTCTTTGTGGGAATCCTCCGAGCGTATGCTGGCGGCAGGTCAGGTAAAAGGCCGCGCCAAAACCGGCTTGCAGTCATTCTTGGACATCATTAACGGCTTGTCTGAAATGTTAGGCGAGGCTTCGTTGCAGGGCTTGATGAAGCAAGCCATTGAAAACAGTGGGTTGAAGGACTACCACGCCAGTGAGAAAGGCGAAAAAGGCCAGGCGCGGGTGGAAAACCTGGAGGAATTGGTCAACGCCTTGTCTGATTTTGAAGTGGAAGACGGGGTAGATCCGCTTGCGGAGTTCCTTGCTCAAGCCGCATTGGATGCCGGAGAGTCCCAAGCTGAGGATCATGAAGACAGCGTCCAGTTGATGACCTTGCACTCGGCCAAGGGCCTGGAGTTCCCCATGGTGTTTCTGGCGGGTGTTGAGGAAGGTTTGTTCCCCCATAGCATGTCTCTTGAAGAGCCGGGGCGGATGGAGGAAGAGCGCCGGTTGGCTTATGTCGGCATCACTCGGGCGATGAAGAAGCTGGTGCTTACTTACGCGGAATCCCGCCGTTTATACGGTCAGGAAAAGTTCCACGCGCTGTCTCGTTTTGTTCGTGAGATTCCAGCGGATTGCCTGCAGGAAGTTCGGCTACGCAATACGGTGACTCGCCCGGCGATGGTAGGGCGGCCTAATGAAAGTATGTTTGCGCAGGATTCAGCCAAGCAATCGGGTTTTAGTCTTGGGCAGCGGGTGCGTCATCCGAAGTTCGGCGAGGGTATTGTGATGAATTCCGAGGGCACGGGGCATCATACGCGAGTTCAGGTGAACTTTGATGAAGGGGCCAAGTGGCTTGTTCTTGCGTATGCGCCTTTGGAGGCCTGCTAGCGTGTATTGAGTATGGTTTGTTCTTGTCAGGCGTGGACCAATCCTTTAATGTGCACAAACGCATAAATGTGCATATGTGCATATATCGAGTATTTTACGTCATTGAAGGAACGGTTATGGACAAGAATAGCTGGGCAGTCGCCCTGGACGAGTTGCTGCATGTGGGTGGTGCTCTGGTACTTATAATTGCGGTGGTTGCGGTTCTGACAGGCATCATCCGGGAATATATTCCTCAAGATAAGCTGCAGAAAAAACTGGCCAAAAATGAAAAACGAGGCCCGTTGGTGGGCGCGTTACTCGGCACGCTGACACCGTTTTGTAGTGCGTCCATGGTACCAGTGGTGATGGGGATGGTCGAAATGCGAGCGTCCATGGGCATGGTGTTTGGCTTTCTGATTTCCGCCCCTCTGTGCAATTTTGTTGTTGTCGGTCTGATCGTTGCGGTGTTGGGTTGGCAGGTAGCGCTTGTGTACCTGGCTCTGACGCTCAGCGGTGCCATGCTGGCGGGGTTCGTCATCAGCCGCACACCGTTAAAAAATGCTTTCCGCCGTATTGAGGCTGTGCCAGCAAGCGGATGTGGCGGTGCGCCGGAGCCTGCGTGCTCTACTTCGGCTCCCGTCTCGACTCCAGCCGCCACAGCGTGCACCGCAACCGCCATGCCCAGCTGTAACGCTGAGGCCATGGCGATAGAATCACCGGCAGGGCAGCTGCAAGAATGTATAGCCACCGCCTGTGCCCCCTCCAGCAGTACCGCCTCCGTGGCGCACAAAGACCGACTGAAACTGGCCATGCGCTTCGCCTGGGCACTGTTCAAGCGTATTATTCCGTATGTCTTGATTGGTGCCGTGATCAGTGCGTTATCTGCAGCTTTTCTCCCCGCGGAAATCGTCGAGCAATACATCGGAGAGGATAGCTGGTACGCCATTCCCGTGGCCGCAAGCATTGGTGTGCCCCTGTATCTGCGAATTGAGATGGCGCTTCCCTTGCTTCAGGTACTCATTGCCAAAGGTATGGGGCTGGGGGCTGCCATGGCGTTGTTGATCGGCGGAACCGGTGCCAGCTTGCCTGAGATTGCCATAATCTCTTCCGTACTCAAGCCGAAAGCGGTTGTGGCTTTCGTGATCACCGTCATCACGCTCGCTATCGTCGGTGGGGTTGTATTCAGTGTTATCTTTTAAAAGATCTGGGAGCTGATGCCGATTGGATGAGTGGCCGTTTTCCAGCGTGTTCGCCGCGGGCGCGCTGGATTCAGGCGACGACATACGCTGTTTCAGAGTTCACGATTGCTGCCCCGGTAGTAATCACTTAAGATCCAAGCCAACGGAGGTTTGGAAATAGCATGATAGATGCCTGTTATACCGATGCGTTAAAGGCCGTTGCGGACACGAATCGCTTGCGGCTTTTCTGGCTGTTGGTGCATGTCGACGAGCGAATTTGTGTTGCCGAAGCGATGGATGTACTGGGAGAAACCCATTACAACGTTTCGCGCAATCTGAAAATTCTGCAAAAAGCGGGTCTGGTGACTGCGCATAAAGAAGGAAAATGGGTTTTCTATACGCTTAACCGTGAAGGGTCTCCTTTCCAGATAAAGTTACTGGCGGCGGTGAAAAGTATTCCCGAGCAAGAATTGGAGACCGAGATCCGAAAATGCCACCTGCGCCTGGCGTTGCGTGAAAGCGGTCAATGTGTGGTCGGGCCCGACAGCACGGAGTGGGCCGATATTATTAAGCGCCAAGGCCTCAGCGAAAATGGCCAGGCTTGACCCTGAAGAGGGTTTGCCTGGCCTCAAGACCTACATCAGAACCGCGTAAATAACCCCTGCCAATGCAATGCGATAGATCACATAAGGCCACATGCCGACCTTGTTGAGCCATTTCAGGAAGAAATGGATCGCGGTAATGGCCATCAGGAAGGATGTGACCCCGCCAATTAGAAAACCACTCCAATCGACGATCACGTCTGAAGTTGCCACTTCCAGTAATTTCACGGCAGATGCCAGCACGATGATGGGAATAGCCAGCAAAAAAGAGAAGCGAGAGGCTGTTTCACGGCTCATGCCCAGAAACAGGCCCGCTGTGATGGTGACGCCGGAGCGGGAGGTGCCCGGCACCAGGGCCATGGCTTGGGCGATGCCCACCAGAACGGCGTCTTTCCAGTTCAGGGAATCCAGCGTGCGCTGGCGTTTGGGTAGCCAATCAGCGATGCCCAGCAGCAGGCCGAAGATCAGGGTGGTGACAAAGATAACTTCAACAGCCCGAAGTTCGTTGTCAATCATGTCCAACAAAGCCAGCCCGGCGAGTCCGGCGGGGATGGTACCGATAACGAGGTACCAGGCCAGCGCGCCCTGCCCAACGATCTTGCGCTGGGCAACGGAGATCAGGCCGTCTCTGGCAATACCGAAGACATCGCGACGGAAATACAGCACGACGGCCAGCAGAGTGCCGATGTGAACCGAGAGGTCGAAGCCAACGCCCTGGTCGTTCCAGTCAAAGAATGCCGGGGTGAGGATCAAATGGGCGGAGCTGGAAATAGGCAGAAATTCAGTCAGTCCCTGGAGAAGGCCAAGGAAAAGGGCCTGAAAAAAATCCATGGTATCGGTTCCGTTCGGTTCAGCGATGGCTGTTCATGGTTCAAATAGACAGGCGGGATATTAGCAGGGTGTTGGGGTGGTTAACAGATCGCCCGGCTCTGCCCGTTGTGAGAGCCGGGTCCGTTCGGTTCAGGTAGGGAACTGGTCGCGTGTTTTGTTGGCGATTTTTACCAGTGCCAGCATCAATGGCACTTCCACCAATACGCCCACCACTGTTGCCAGTGCCGCACCGGATTGCAGGCCGAACAGCGCAATGGCAGCCGCCACGGCCAGTTCGAAGAAGTTGCTGGCACCGATCATTGCACCAGGCGCGGCAATGCAGTGGCGTACTTTCCATAGCCGGGCCCAGCCATAGGCCAGCAGGAAGATAAACACCGTCTGGATGATTAACGGCACGGCAATCAGCGCAATGTGAATCGGGTTTTCCAAGATCACTTCGCCCTGAAAGGCGAACAAGAGGACCAGTGTGATTATCAGCGCGGCCGGCGTGACCGGGCCAAGGCGTTTCAGGAATACACCGTCGTACCATTGCTGGCCGTGGCGGGCGATTAGAACACGGCGAGTTAGGTACCCGGCGGTGAGGGGGATAACGATGTACAGCACGACGGACAAGATCACGGTATTCCAGGGCACCTGAATGTCGGAGACCCCAAGCAGGAAAACCACGATGGGAGCGAAGGCGAACAGCATGATGATGTCGTTCAGAGACACTTGTACCAGGGTGTAGGCGGCGTCACCTTTGGTCAGATAACTCCAGACAAATACCATGGCGGTGCAGGGGGCCGCACCCAGTAAAATGGCACCGGCGAGGTATTCGCTGGCCAGATCAGGCGCAATAAAAGGCTTGAAAGCCACCATCAGGAAAAACCAGGCGATGGCGAACATGGTGAAGGGCTTGATCAGCCAGTTGACGACCGTGGTAATGGCCAGACCCTTCGGTTCTTTTCTGACGCCGACGACGGCGCTGAAATCGATTTGTGCCATCATCGGGAAAATCATCGCCCAGATCAGAATGGCAATGGGGATGGAAACCTGAGCGTACTCGAAGCGGGACAGGGCTTCCGGCACAGACGGGGCCAATTGTCCCAAAGCAACGCCGGTGATGATGGCCAAGGCGACCCAAACCGACAGATAGCGGCCAAATAGATCCATACCCTCTGCGCCAGACTCATTCGCGCTGGCTTCGGTGCTGTTGCTCATGCTGGTTCCTCAGATAGCGCGTTGGTTCACACGTTTGGACAGCTCTTCCGCACTTTCCTTACGTTCGGAATAGCGGTCGGTGAGATAGTCACTGCGGTCGCGCACCAGCAGAGTGAATTTCACCAATTCTTCCATCACATCCACGATCCGGTCGTAGTAAGACGATGGCTTCATGCGGTCGTTGTCATCAAATTCCATAAAGGCTTTGGCCACCGAGGACTGGTTCGGGATGGTTACCATGCGCATCCATCGGCCCAGTACCCGTAGCTGATTGACCACGTTGAAAGACTGGGAACCACCACACACCTGCATCACGGCCAGGGTTTTGCCCTGAGTGGGGCGAACCGCGCCCATGGACAGCGGTATCCAGTCGATTTGGGTTTTCATGATGCCGGTCATCGAACCGTGACGTTCCGGTGAGCACCACACCATGCCTTCAGACCATCGGGCCAGCTCCCTCAGTTCCTGCACCTTTGGGTGTGAAGCTTCCTCGGCGTCAGCCAGTGGCAGGCCGCGAGGATTGAATATGCGGGTTTCTGCGCCCATGGCTTCCAGCAATCGGGCGGCTTCTTCTGTGGCCAGACGGCTGAAGGAACGGTCGCGCAGCGAGCCGTACAGCAGCAGAATTCTTGGTGCGTGTTCGGAAGGCGCGTTGGCGAACAGCTGTTTCTTGGTGGGAGCCTGAAACAGTTCACGGTCAATGTTGGGTAGGTCGGTTGGCATCATAGGGCAGCTTAAAATTCCGAAAGTTGGATAAGCGAAAGCGTTGGCTGGTGTCTTTACTTTGTCACTTTTCACACCTAATATCGCTTAAAGCATATATATGGATAACCGAATATTCAATAGTGTGAAACTCGTCTGATGAATACAAGAAGCTCTATGCCTACACATGAAACCGACGAACAATCGGCCGGGGTCGGTCCCACCAGCCTATTCAGAGCTTTAAGTGATGAGCTGAGGTTGATCACGCTGTTGCTGATTCGGCGTGAGAAAGAACTATGCGTCTGTGAATTGACGGAAGCATTCGGGGCGGCTCAACCGAAAGTCAGCCGCCATTTGGCAATATTGCGCGATTCCGGTTTGGTAGCAACAGAACGTCGGGGACAGTGGGTCTATTATTCTATTAACCCTGATTTGCCCTTGTGGGTCCTGCGAGTTCTGGATGAAACAGCGGCGCACAATGAGGTGTTGATTCAATCACCGTTGGCGAAGCTTAGCGCATTGGCTGAGCGCCCAGCACTCAGGTGTCCCTGAAGATTGATCGAATGGCCATTTATAAAAGGAGATCGCCATGAGCAAGATCAAAGTAGGTATTAACGGGTTCGGTCGTATTGGCCGGCTGGCTTTGAGGGCGGCCTGGGAGTGGCCGGAGTTGGAATTTGTCGCGATCAACGATCCGGGCGCAGACCCAGGGACGCTGGCGCACCTGTTGAACTTCGACAGTGTTCACGGACGTTGGCACCATGAAGCCGAAGTGAGCGGTAACGAGTTGGTGATCGACGGCCAGCGCATTGCCGTTACCCAAAACCGAGCCATCGGCGACACCGACTGGTCTGGCTGTGATCTGGTGATTGAGGCCAGCGGCGCGAACAAAACCGTTGCTGTATTGCAGGCTTATCTGGATCAAGGCGTGAAGCGAGTGGTGGTAACGGCGCCGGTGAAAGAAAAAGGCGCCAAGAACATTGTGCTGGGCGTGAATGAACACAACTTCGATCCGGTCAATGACCGGATCGTGACCGCAGCTTCTTGCACCACCAACTGTCTGGCGCCGGTGGTTAAGGTGATTCACGAGAAACTGGGCATCAAGCACGGTTCGCTGACCACTATTCACAGTTTGACCAACACTCAAACGATTATTGATGCGCCCCACAAAGACCTGCGCCGGGCCCGCGCCTGTGGCAGTTCGCTGATTCCCACCAGCACCGGTTCCGCGACGGCGATCATCGAGATATTTCCGGAGCTGAAGAATAAACTGGATGGCCATGCGGTGCGCATTCCATTGATCAACGCGTCACTGACCGACTGCGTATTCGAGGTGGAAACACCCACAGACAGGGACACCGTTAACCAACTCTTGAAGGATGCCGCCGAGGGCGAGCTGAAAGGCATTCTGGGCTACGAAGAACGCCCGCTGGTTTCGATTGATTACAAAACCGATCCCCGGTCTTCCATCGTCGATGCCTTATCCACTCTGGTGGTCAACGGCACCCATGTGAAAATTTACGCTTGGTACGACAACGAATGGGGCTATGCCAATCGCACCGTAGAGCTGGCGCGCAAGGTGGGCCTGGCCTGATATGACTGCCTCCATCCGCCAGTACCTCGTGATCACCGGCAATTACTGGGCGTTTACTCTGACCGATGGCGCGTTGCGCATGCTGGTGGTGCTGCATTTCCACCAGTTGGGTTATTCACCGTTGGCCATCGCCCTGTTGTTCATCTTCTACGAGTTGTTCGGGGTGGTGACCAATCTGGTGGGCGGCTATCTCGGTGCCCGGCTTGGGCTGAACCGCACCATGAACATCGGGTTGTTTCTACAGATTGTTGCTCTGGTGATGCTGGCGGTGCCGGCAGCTATGTTGACGGTGCCTTGGGTGATGGCCGCGCAAGCTTTATCCGGCATAGCCAAGGACCTCAACAAGATGTCCGCCAAGAGCGGTATCAAGCTGTTAGTGCCGGATGAGCAGCAAGGTGCGTTGTACAAGTGGGTGGCGATTCTCACGGGCTCTAAAAATACCCTGAAAGGCGTGGGTTTCTTTTTGGGGGGGGTGCTGTTAATGACTGCAGGCTTCACCGGGGCGGTGGTTATGATGGCCGTCGCGCTGGGGTTGGTGTGGTTGGCTAGCCTGTTTTTGCTCAAGCAGGAGCTGGGTAAGAGTAAAGCGAAGCCCAAGTTCCGGGAAATTTTGTCCAAAAGCCGGGCTATCAATGTGTTGTCTGCGGCGCGGATGTTTTTGTTTGGTGCCCGGGATGTGTGGTTTGTGGTGGCATTGCCTGTGTACCTGCACACGGCATTCGGCTGGGATTTTTGGAAAGTCGGCGGATTTATGGCCACCTGGGTCATAGGCTACGGCTTTGTCCAGACGATTGCCCCCCGAATTACCGGCGATACCCGCCGTAAATCCGGCACTGTGCTTTGGGCTGCACTGTTGGCAGTGGTTCCAGCGGCGATTGCCGGTGCACTCATGGCAGGTTGGCCAGCGCAGGGCGTTGTGATCGGTGGTTTGCTGCTATTCGGCGTGTTGTTTGCCATCAATTCATCCCTCCACAGCTATCTGATTGTCAGCTACGCCCGAGGCGATGGCGTTTCTCTGGATGTGGGTTTTTATTACATGTCTAACGCCGCTGGCCGATTGCTGGGCACTGTGTTATCCGGATGGGTTTATCAGGCATACGGGCTGGAAGCTTGCTTGTGGATATCTTCCGCATTGATAGCCATCGCGGCCCTACTATCGGTATGGTTGCCGGAGCGTATGAACGACTCGATAGGGGAGCAAGGTTATGTCTGATTCCAAGGTGGTTGTTATTACCGGTGCTAATCGCGGCATTGGGCTGGAACTGGCCCGGCATTATGCCGCCGAAGGGTGCGAAGTGATCGGTGTCTGCCGGCAGTCGTCGGACGAGCTGGCCAGTGTTGCCGCCCAAGTGATCGACGGCGTGGATGTGACCACCGATGTCGGAATCGAAAAACTCGAATCTGGCCTGGTGGGCAAACGCATCCATCTGCTGATCAACAACGCCGGCCTGCTGCAGGACGAGCAACTCGGCAGCATCGACCTTGATTCCCTCCGCACCCAGATGGAGATCAACGCCTTCGCACCGTTGCGTGTAACCGAAGCTTTGGTGCATTTGATGGGGCAGGGCAGCAAGATTGCTAATATCACCAGTCGCATGGGGTCGATTGCCGATAATGACTCCGGTGGTCGTTATGGTTATCGGGCGTCCAAAGCGGCTCTGAACGCTTTCGGCAAATCGCTGGCGGTAGATCTGCAGCCTAAAGGGATCGCCGTGGCACAGTTACACCCGGGATATGTGAAGACCCGAATGGTGAACTTTGGTGGTCTGATTACGCCGGAAGACTCCGCCCGGGGACTGGCGGAACGAATTGCCAACCTGACTCTTGAGAACACCGGTTCCTTCTGGCACAGCAATGGCGAAGCACTGCCGTGGTGATGCAGATAAGGAACCCGCGTTGAAGTCCAGGCCGCGCATTCTGCTCCTGTCAGCCTACGACGCCGCCAGTCATAAACGCTGGCGGGAGCAGTTGACGCATCTCTTGCCGGATTACCAGTGGCACAGCCTAGTCTTGCCTCCACGGTTTTTTCAGTGGCGGATTCGGGGCAACGCTCTGAGCTGGCTCGATGAGCCTTGCTTGCAAGAGCATTGGGATCTGGTGGTTGCTACCTCCATGGTAGACCTGGCAACGTTGCGGGGCGTGCATTCCCAGCTGGCGAGCACGCCTTGTGTGCTTTACATGCACGAAAATCAATTCGCCTTTCCGC
Source organism: Marinobacter sp. AL4B (assembly GCF_019916045.1). Taxonomy (NCBI): domain Bacteria; kingdom Pseudomonadati; phylum Pseudomonadota; class Gammaproteobacteria; order Pseudomonadales; family Marinobacteraceae; genus Marinobacter; species Marinobacter sp. AL4B. The sequence continues at coordinate 590,392 of NZ_JAILWZ010000013.1, read as the reverse complement.
TTAGCCAACAGCAGCAGGGGCGTGTTGAACCCCAAATGGTAAATCTTTACAGCGCGGTCGCGGCGAATCGTGTGGTTTTTAACAGTGCCTGGAATCGCGACAGTTTTTTAAGTGGCGCTCAAGCCTTGCTGGATAAATTGCCGGATGCCGTCCCCAGCGGAATCATTGAACGCATTCAGCAAAAATCCGATGTGATCCCTGTGCCCATAGAGGACCGTTTGTTCACAGGCGAACCCCGTGTTATCAACCGGGCCTGCCCCCACATATTGTGGAACCACCGTTGGGAATACGACAAAGGCCCGGACCGATTGCTGAACTTCCTGGAGCGGCTGGAGCAGAGCCTGCAGCCCTACAAGTTGAGTGTGGTGGGGGAAGGTTTCCGCAATCACCCGAAGGCGTTTGGCGAGATTCAAGCAAGGTTTGCCCATCGGCTCGAAAATTGGGGCTTTCTGGCCAGCCGGTCCGAGTACGATGGTTTGTTGCGTAAGGCGGATGTGGTGCTCTCCACAGCCCTGCATGATTTTCAGGGCCTGTCGATGCTGGAAGCTATGGCATCCGGGTGTGTGCCCTTGGCGCCGGACCGCTTGGCCTATCGCGAATACGTATCCATCGGTTGCCGATACCAAAGCCACGAGCAAGATGCAGAGGCAGAAGCCATCGCAGCGCTTGATTGCTTTCAGGAAATTCTCAAAACGCCACCCGCACTGTGCCCGCCGAACGCTTGGAAATCTTCTGAGTTGGCGCATCGCTATCGAATGCTGATCAATGAATTGATCACCAAGGATCAACGCGCCTGAACGTTTTTTACGGTTGGTCCGGCACTTCCCGGATGCGGCCCTGTTCGTCTATGGCCACGTACACAAATAGGCCTTCGGTGACCTTTCTCGGCGTTTTGGAGAAGCGGTCCAGCATCCACACTTCCACGTTGATCTTCATAGAGCTGCGGCCAATGTCCACCAGTTCGCAATAGCAACTGACCTGAGAGCCGACGCGCAGTGGCGATAGAAACTCCATCCGATCCATCGCGACCGTCGCGCTGCGGCCACGGGAAATTCGCCCAGCCATGGTGGCGGCGGCAATATCCATCTGCTTAACCAGCCAGCCAGCAAACACATCGCCGTTAGCATTGGTGTCGGAGGGAAGTGGCACGACCTGAAGGGTCAGTGCGCCGCGAGGGTTCGGTCTATCATCATCAAACGCTGTCATTGGTTAGCCTGTTACTGCTGATGTTGTGAATTGTTTTCCTGCATGTTAGCGAGGCCGCAGCGGTCTGCAAGCAAATTCGACTAATGATGGTCATAGTGCGGCGCAATATTTATGAAAAGCTGTAACAAAGTTGTCACAGAGTCTCCTTAAGATGCACTTATCGAAGAACGATAAACGTAAATAGCGCCACTTATATTGGAGATAACTACGTGATGACATTGAAATCAGCTCTGACGACTGTTGCTTTGGCGGGAAGCCTTGCCGCTGTGTCGGCTCCGGCTATGGCACGTGATACCGTAAACATTGTTGGTTCCTCGACGGTCTACCCGTTTGCGACCGTGGTTGCAGAGCGTTTTGGCCGCAATACAGATTTTCCGACTCCGAAGCTTGAGTCCACCGGTTCTGGTGGCGGTTTAAAACTGTTCTGTGCGGGGATTGGTACTCAGCATCCGGATATTACAAACGCGTCTCGCCGTATGAAGAAGAGCGAGTTTGAGATGTGTCAGAGCAACGGTGTGAAAGACATCACCGAAGTAAAAATCGGCGCTGATGGCATCGTGATCGCGAATTCCAAAGAGGCGGATCAAATGGACCTCAGCCTGCGTCAGGTGTTTCTGGCTTTGGCTAAAGAAGTTCCCGATCCGAAGGGCGGGGACAAGTTGGTCGCCAACCCTTACCAGAAGTGGAGCGATATTGATTCCAGCCTGCCGAACAAAGAGATCAGCGTAATGGGTCCGCCACCGACCTCCGGCACCCGCGATGCATTTGTTGAAATTGCCATGGAAGGTGGTTGCAAATCCTTCGATTTCATCAAGGCGATGGAGAAGAAAGAGATGCGCAGTGTTTGCCACAGCATGCGTGAAGACGGTCTGTTTGTTGAAGCCGGGGAGAACGACAACCTGATCGTTCAGCGTCTGGCCCAGGACAAAGACACTTTGGGTATCTTCGGCTACAGTTTCCTGATGGAAAATGCGAGCCAGATTCAGCCTGCGACGATCAACGGTGTTGAGCCGACGCCGGACACCATTGCTGATGAAGACTATCCGGTTGCCCGGTCGTTGTTCTTCTACATCAAAAGTGCCCACGTCAGCGTGATTCCGGGTATCAAGGAATACGCCGAAGCGTTCACCAGTGAAAGTGCCTGGGGTGACAACGGCTATCTGGTTGATGTTGGCCTGATTCCAAACCCGCGGAACGTGCGAATGGAAGTGGCCAAGAAGGTACGCAACCTGACGCCGATGACGGGTAGCGAGCTCTGAGCATTACTCAGAATCATCAAGGAAGATGAGAGAATGCGAGCCGAAAGGTTCGCGTTCTTTTGTTGTATCTGACAAAAGCTAATTATTCACATAACACAGAGAACTCTATGCAAACGGCCAATCTATTGCCCCTGATTCTGGTGATTGCCGTCATAGCCTATGGATTGGCGTACATGCGGTCACGAACGGTTGCTGGCCCGATGGGTGGTATCCGTAACCTCAAGGCATTGCCCTTTTATTATGCTGCCCGGGCAGCTTTGTGGTGTGCCATTCCCGCCTTGATTGTGTTGAGCGCTTGGGCGGTGTTCGAAGGCAAAGTGATTCAAAATCTGGTGGTGGGTTCCCTGCCGACCGAGCTGTTGCCGACATCGGCCGGCGAAGCCAGCTTGCTGATGTCGCAAATCAACAACGTGGCGGCGGGTAAGTTAAATCCGAATTTCGTTCCGGCAGATGTGGTGAGTGCTGCCGATAAACTGGGTGCGCTGAAAGCCCATAGCAGCCAGTTCAAGACGGTTCTAGTGGTTCTGATTGCCGTGCTCGGTGCGGCTTTTGCGTGGAGCCGGGTGCAGCCCCAGATCAATGCTCGTGAAAACGTTGAGCGCACCCTTCGGTGGATTTTCTTCGCCTGTGCGGCGTTGGCGGTACTGACCACTGTTGGCATTGTATTCTCCGTGATTTTTGAAACCGTCCGCTTCTTCGGCAAGGTGCCGATTTCCGATTTTCTGTTTGGTACGTCCTGGAGCCCGCAAACGGCACTTCGAGCCGATCAGGTGGGCTCCGACGGTGCGTTCGGCATCATTCCCCTGTTTACCGGTACCTTGCTGATTTCTGCGATCGCTTTGCTGGTGGCGGTGCCCACGGGCTTGTTGTCAGCGGTCTACTTGTCGGAATACGCCTCCAAACCGGCCCGCTCTGTTATTAAGCCTTTATTAGAAATGCTAGCGGGTGTGCCGACCGTCGTTTACGGCTTTTTTGCTGCGTTAACGGTGGCGCCTTTTATCCGCGATCTGGCTGAGGCGATTGGGTTGGAGGCCTCCTCCCAGAGTGCATTGGCAGCGGGCTTGGTCATGGGGATCATGATCATTCCATTTGTGTCGTCGTTGTCGGACGACGTGATCAACGCCGTACCTCGCACCCTGCGGGATGGTTCGCTCGCGCTCGGCGCTACCCAGTCCGAAACCATGAAGAACGTAATTTTCCCGGCGGCCTTGCCCGGCATCATGGGCGGTATTTTGCTGGCGGCATCCCGGGCGATTGGTGAAACCATGATTGTGGTCATGGCGGCGGGCCTGGCGGCCAATCTGACGGCCAATCCTCTGGATTCGGTGACCACCGTTACGGTTCAGATCGTCACGCTGCTGACCGGTGACCAGGAGTTCGACAGCGCCAAAACCCTCGCAGCCTTTGCCCTGGGCATGATGCTGTTCATTCTGACTCTGGCGCTCAACATGATTGCCCTGAAAGTGGTTCGCAAATATAGGGAACAATATGACTAACCAACGCACACAGGCGGAGATTGTTCGCCAGTCGCTGAAGCGGCGGTACCGTAAGGAGCGCAGGTTCCGGCTCTATGGCATGACCGCCATCGCCGTTGCGCTTTTGTCTCTGGTGGTGCTGTTTACTGACATCATTGGCAAGGGCTACACCGGGTTCATCAAGACCACGATGACGCTGGAGGTGGTGCTGGATGGTGAGCAGATGTACCTGGAAGATCCGACAGATAAAGACCAGATCTCTATGGCGGATTTTCAGGCACCGATCATTGCAGCCTTGCAGGGCTATTTTCCGGAGGCGCAGTCTCGAAAAGATGTGCGCGAGTTGAGCCGGCTATCGGGCAACTACGCCAGCAATCAGATACGTGATCTTTTGCAAGCACAGCCGGATTTGCTGGGCTCCACTCAAACTCTGGAGTTTCTGGTACACGACACCGTGTCTGTGTACGTCAAACATGCCGACAACCCGGCCTATAGCATTCGGCTGACCGAGCAGCAGCAGCGTTGGGTGGATGAACTGGTCGCACAAGGCGTGGTTTCAACCAGTTTCAACGATGTGCTGTTTAGCCGCGGAGATTCCCGGGAGCCCTCCAATGCAGGCATTCTGGGGGCGATCGTGGGGTCGCTGCTGACCATGCTGGTCACTCTAGTGATTGCGTTCCCGACCGGTGTGGCTGCTGCGGTGTATCTGGAAGAGTTTGCCCCGCAAAACAAGTTGACCGACTTCATTGAGGTGAACATAAACAACTTGGCGGCCGTGCCGTCCATCATCTTCGGTCTACTCGGGCTGGCCGTGTTTATCGGCGTGTTCGGGATGCCCCGGTCGGTGCCAGTATTAGGTGGTTTGGTGCTGGCGCTGATGACCTTGCCCACCATCATCATTTCCAGCCGGGCGGCGATTAAAAGCGTGCCGCCGTCCATCCGTGAGGCGGCTGAAGGCATTGGTGCCTCGAAGATGCAGGTGGTGTTGCACCACGTGATACCACTGGCGATGCCCGGCATGATGACCGGCTCGATCATTGGGATGGCGCAGGCGCTGGGTGAAACCGCGCCCCTGCTATTGATCGGGATGGTGGCGTTTATCGTCGAGGTGCCGGAAGGCTTCCTCAGTTCTGCCACGGTCCTGCCAGTGCAGATTTATCAGTGGGCGAGCAGTGCGGAGCAGGGCTTTGTCGAGCTGGCCTCTGCCGGCATTATGATCCTGCTGGCTTTTATGATTTCCATGAACGGGTTGGCCATTTGGCTGCGTAAACGCCTTGAGCGCCGGTGGTGAGGAGTACAGCAATGAACAGTATGAATACAGCAGCAATGCCTGCAGAGAATGTGTCCGAAAAGGTGGCTAAACCAGTGATTGACGAAAAACCCGAAAACGCAGTGATTACCGAAGGCACCACCGTAGGCCAACCGTTTGCGGATGACCCCAAATTCAAACTGCGTAATGTGGAAGTGTCTTATGGCGAGAGCCCAGCTATCAAGAACATCAGTCTGGATATTGGCCGCAACGAAGTGATTGCATTTATCGGGCCGTCGGGCTGCGGTAAATCCACCTTTTTGCGCTGCCTGAACCGCATGAACGACAGCATCGATATCTGTCGGGTGAAAGGGTCACTGATGTTGGACGATCACGACATCTACGACCCCAAGCGGGATGTGGTGGAATTGCGCGCCCGGGTGGGCATGGTATTCCAGAAGCCAAACCCGTTTCCCAAGTCGATTTACGACAACGTGGCTTATGGCCCCAGGATTCACGGCTTGGCGAACCGGAAGTCCGACTTGGACAACATCGTTGAAAACAGTCTGCGCAAAGCCGGCTTGTGGGATGAAGTAAAAGATCGCCTGGATGCCACGGCAACCGGTATGTCCGGTGGGCAGCAGCAGCGGTTGTGCATTGCTCGTGCGATTGCTGTCAGCCCGGAAGTTATCCTGATGGACGAACCCTGCTCGGCGCTGGATCCCATTGCGACCGCGAAGGTAGAAGAGTTGATCGCAGAAATGTCGGAAAGCTATACCATCGTGATTGTAACCCACTCGATGCAGCAGGCGGCCCGGGTTTCAGATCGCACGGCTTACTTCCACCTTGGGCATCTGGTGGAAGTGAACGACACCGACAAAGTATTTACCTCCCCTGATCACAAATTGACCGAGTCCTACATTACCGGTCGCTTTGGTTAAACCGGTCTGGCACTGCTGGAGAAAAGACATGCCGAACTCTAAAGATGATGTATATGGCGACCACATTTCCGCCCGATTTAATGACGAACTGACCGAGCTGAAAACCCAGTTTCTGAATATGGGGGGTATGGTGGAAAGTCAGGTGGAAAGGTCCATTGAGGCCTTGACCAACAACGATAGTCAGTTGGCGGAGGACGTACGACAGAACGACAAGGCGGTCGACCGGATGGAGATGGACCTTGATGAAGAAGCCATCCTGGTGATCGCCCGCCGCCAACCCGCCGCGCGTGATCTGCGTTTGGTGATCTCGGTGATCAAGATGGTCGCCGACCTTGAGCGGGTGGGCGATGAGGCGAAAAAGATCGCCCAGATGGCCATCAAACTGTCTGAAGAAGGGCAAGCACCGCGTGGTTACGTTGAAATCCGTCACATTGGTAAGCACGTGTTGAGTATGCTGCACGATGCGCTGGACGCGTTTGCTCGGTTGGATTCCGATCAGGCGTTACGGGTGATGAAAGAAGACAAACAAGTTGATGAGGAGTATCAGGCTGCTGCTCGTGCGTTGCTGACCTTCATGATGGAAGATGCGCGCAATATTACGCGTTGCATGATGGTGATGTGGGTATTGCGTGCTTTGGAGCGCATCGGCGATCATGCCTGCAACATTGCCGAGCATGTGATTTTCATGGCCAAAGGCGAAGATGTGCGGCATTCGCCCATGGAAGAAGCCGAGCGGGTGGTTGGGCGCTAACGTTCGGGTTTAAGTTGGGACTATCTTTCGCCAAGGATGGCGAAGGCTAAGCGCGCAGGGATGCCTTGAACGTGTCCCGAACAGCGCTTGCCTCCCGCCGAATCAGGCCTGCTTCATTTTGTCGGTATACGGCGGCCAGCCCAGTGGCTTGCCAGCCAGCAAGTGCAGATGGATATGGAACACCGTCTGCCCGGAGTTTTCACCGCAGTTCATAACCACCCGGTAGCCATCTTCGGCAAAGCCCATCTCTTTGGCCAGCTTTGCTGCCACCCAGTACAGGTGTCCAACCACCTCGCGGTCACCTTCTTCGATGTCGTTGATGGTGGCAATGTGCTTCTTGGGAATGATCAACAGGTGCACCGGCGCTTGCGGGTTGATGTCCTTGAACGCCAGGGTAAGATCGTCTTCGTAAACGATGTCGGCCGGGATCTCCCGGTTGATGATCTTGGTAAAGAGTGTTTCAGACATAATGGCTCCTTGGTTGTTCTCTGAATCCGTTGAGTGTTTGTTTAAAGCCAGTTTGGCATAGGTAACCGATTGGTGATTTCCCGAAATATCGCCGGCGGCTGGCTGTCCAGCCCCATCGCGTAGCGGGCCACTTTGTTGCGGGCAAAGGGCAGGGCGCGGGCTGCGCTGAGGCCGAGGTTACGGGCCAGATGCAGCGGCGGAATGGTGTTGCTGAACAGGTGATAGAATAGGTCCATGGCCAGCATCATGCGCCGGTTGGCCGGGCGGCGCTGTTGTTCGTAAAGGTCCAGCCAATGTGCGCTGGCCAGGTCATCTCCGCCGCGGCGAGCTTCTTTTAATAACCCCTGCAAACATTCTGCGTCCTGAAAGCCCAGATTCACCCCTTGGCCGGCTAGTGGGTTGATGGTGTGGGCGGCATCGCCGGTGAGCACGACTCGGCCAGAGTAATACCGTTTGGCGTGCTGACGGGCGATGGGGAAGCTACCTCGGTCTTCAATATGGGTCAGTGGCGGTAGCTCTTGAGGAAAAGCTTTCTGTATTTCCGCCATCAAGGCTTCATCACTCAAGCTTTTCAAGCGTGCGATTTCCGCCGGAGAGTCGTACCAAACCAGAGACCCGCGGCTCTCACCCGGGTAGTGCGCATCGGCGCTGTACAGCGGTAAAAACGCTCTGGGCCCTGACGGGTAAAAGCCTTGCCAGGTGATGTCCTGCACCTCGCCTTGGTAGCGCACGGAAATAATCATCGCTTGTTGGCTGTACTGGTCTTTGGTGATGCCAATGCCGGCCATGTCCCGCACCCGGGATTGTGCGCCATCGGCACCGATTACCAAGGCTGCAGTCAGTTCCTGGCCGTTCTGAAGTGTAACGGTGGCGCTGGCCTCGGTTTGGGTAATGCTGGAAACACCGTGGCCCGCCAGTATTGAGACGGTCGGCTCGGCTTCTGCCGCTTGCCACAGCCCCTTCTGAGTGACGGAGTTTTCGACAATGTGGCCCAGATGGGTGGCGTTCAGCCCATCGGCCGTGAACTCAACCTGATTGACGGTTCTGGGAAGCAGTTTGCTCAGTCGGTGTGGGGCTTCATCCCAAACGGCAAGGCGGCGGTAGGGTGTGGCACGCATCGCCAGAATAGGGGCCCAGGCGCCGAGGCTTTGCAAGTAGGCTTCGCTACCTGCACTTAAAGCAGAAACGCGAATGTCGGGCGCTGCGTCCGGGTTGAACGCCGGAGCCGGAGCACGGTCTACCATGGCAACATTGAAGCCCTCGCGGCCCAGACCGGTGGCGAGGGCGGCGCCGACCATGCCGGCGCCGACGATCACAATATCAAAAGCTTGAGTCATATCGGGTTCCTGTCTGATGCCCACAGTTTACGCGAAGGCAAAGAACTGACAAGCGATGGAACGCAATCGACTCCGTTGGTTGATGGGAGCGGTCAGCCGGTCATGCCGGATACCCGTTGGCGTGAAGGTTCCGTGGATTGCTGCCGGCCTTTTGCCAGCCATGCTGGCTTTTGGGCACCCGGTTTTTTAAACCCGCGTGTTAGCACCATAGGCTGCACGAGGTTTAGAAAATCTTTGGTTTTCATGTGGAGGGTTTCTGTGTGGCTACCGGCCGCGAAGGCCAGGTCTTCCTGTTCGGTTAGCGATTCTGCGCAGTAGACGGTCATGTCAAAAAGGTTGCCGAAAGGTGGCATGGCACCGACTTCACAGTTGGGGAAACGGTCCTGAAAGGCTTGTTCGTCGGCGAGATCCACGAAGTCCGTATCGAGAATTCTGGACAGGCTGTCCCAGCGAATGCGCCAGGTAGCAGGCATCACCAGCATGGCCATTTTGCCATCGAGTTCGAGAATGACGGTTTTAGCCACTTTGTCACCGGCGATCTGGACGTGGTGAGCAAGTTCTTGAGCGGTGAAGGCGGGTGGGTGGTTGAGGCACATGTATTCGGTGCCGGATTCGTCCAGGAAATCTTTAAGCTGCTGTACTGGCATAAATACAACCTCCTGACAGTACGGACAGGGTTGTAGAGCCTTCCGAAAAAATCCCGGGCTGGCTCCGGTAGCCGGCGGAGCATTGTTCGCCCGCCTTACCGACAGCTTAGCCCAGGATTTTTGCTTTGCGAATAATCGTTCGTCCTGCGTGACAGGGTTCCGGTTAGTCGCCGTTGATCATATGAACGCTGCGTTGCGGGTATGGGATGGTAATCCCTTCTGCATCGAACGCCTTCTTTACGCGTTCCTGCATGTCCCAGTAGAACGGCCACAGATCTCCAGAGCTGGTCCAGGCGCGAACCTTCAGATCAACAGAGCTCTCGCCCAACCCGCCAACGACGATCATTGGTTCAGGATCTTTCAAAGCACGCTCGTCTTCTTCGATCAAACGCTTGCAGATGGCTTTGGCCTTGTCGATGTCATCGTTGTAACCGATGCCGAACGTCATATCACAGCGCCGTGTTTCATAAACGCTCATGTTGGTCAGGCTGGAGTTAGAAAGTTGGCCATTCGGGATGACAACACGGCGGTTGTCGAAAGTGTCGACGATGGTGTAGAGAATGGTGATTTCACGAACTGAGCCGAGGAAGCCTTGGGCTTCGATAGCGTCGCCCACCTTGAACGGTTTGAAAATCAGGATCAGTACACCACCTGCAAAGTTGGCCAGGCTTCCCTGCAGCGCAAAACCAACGGCCAGGCCGGCAGCACCGATGATGGCGACGAAGGAGGTTGTGGCAATGCCAATCATGGAGGCAACAGAGATCAGCAGTAGAATCTTGAGGATTGCGCCAACCAGACCGCACAGGAATTTATTCAGGGTTGGGTCTTTTTTGCCCAGTTTGTTGTCCAGTACAGATACAAAACGGTTGATCAACCATAGGCCGATCATCAGAGTGATAATGGCCAACACTACTTTGGGGGCATAGGTCATAACCATCGCTATGCCCTGATCCAGTAATTCGGAGGCTTGGCCGCTGTCGCCGAAAAGCTCTTCCATAATAACGCTCCTTGGTCGTTAAAGTGATCGTGTAATCAGAGTAACTTGCTGTCTTAGCAGGTCTAACTTGCTCCATTATAGGCAGGTATCCGGGAGTCAGCGAACCTGATGATGGCACAGTGGCTTACTGTGTCCGTAGGTTCCGGTGTGCGCGGGCGTACTCGACAATTATCTCAGGGCCGCCGCGCACCAGTATCTTTCCTTGTTTTTTGCTGAGCTGGTAGTCGTACATAGGGTCGTAGTAGTCGCTGAGCAGGCATTCGATCCAGCGGTTGTGTGCATCTAAGGATCCTTGTGCCTGCTGTTCCAGTGCTTGTTCCATCAGTGTGCGTAACTGTTGGTGACGCTCACCGCCTAAGCGTTTTCGAATGCGATCCAAGGCGCTGAGCAGGTACTCTCGAAAATTGAGCCAGCCAGCTTCTTCACCGTCACGCGCAATGTAATCGGCCAACATGTTTTCAACGTAATCGGTGCGGATGATGGCGATGCGCTCTTCCATCGGTTGTTCCAGGATCAGCAATCCAGACTCGCTCATCCGGGCCCGCTGGCGCTCGGGCATCGCGCAGCGGCCGATTAGCCGGCTTTCGTCTTCCAGGTAAATGGGGCCGCCTACCTGATGGTGGGCTTTCAGCATGGCCACCGCCAGACGGTTCTCGAAGTCGATCTGAGAAGGTTGCGGGCTGACCTGCCGGCCAAAGCTGGAGCCTCGGTGGTTGGCCAAGCCTTCGAGATCGACCGGGTTGGGCAAGTCGAGCAGGACCCGGGTTTTTCCGGTGCCGGTGCGGCCACTGAGTACCTGGAACTCCTGTTGTTCGATGAGGGTGTCGAGGCTGTCGATCAGGAATCGGCGCAGCGCTTTGTAACCGCCTTTAATTAGCGGGTAGTCAATGCCGGAATCCTTGATCCACTGCTGGGTCAATCGGGAGCGCAGGCCGCCTCGGAAGCAAAACAGATAGCCGTCCGGGTGTTGGGTGGTAAAACGCTTCCAGGCTTCGATCCGCTGTGCTTTGATGTCGCCGGAGACCAATTGGTGACCGAGTTCGATGGCCTTATCCTGTCCCTTCTCTTTGTAGCAGATGCCGATGCGGTGGCGCTCTTCATCGTTCATCAACGGGGCGTTGACGGCACCGGGAAAACTGCCTTTGTCGTATTCAATCGGTGCCCGTACGTCCATTAACGGCACGTCGTTCAGGAACAGGTTCAGATAATCATCGGTATCGGGTCTACTGGCCATGTCCTCGGGTCACTGTGGTTTTGAGTGAGCCGGAAGTATACCGGACTGCCATTATTCCGGCATCATGGCTAAGGATACAATGTCGCTCGTTTATGCACCTGATCAGGATCTATGATGACGCCAGAACATCTCAATCAGCACCTCCGTAAGACCCTAAGCCGGGGGCGCGTGGCCGAATCGGCCCCCGCAGGTTGCCCGAGCATGCCGCTTTATCTGTTTGATCCTTCTGTACTGGAAGGCCCGCTCAGCCATGATGAAGCGCAGGCGGTTGTTGCCGAGCCAGCTTATTGGTCGTTCTGTTGGGCCAGCGGGCAGGTACTGGCGCAGTGGATACTTGATCACCCTGAATTGGTCCGTGGGAAAACAGTGTTGGATTTCGGTTCGGGGTCGGGAGTGGTTGCGGTTGCGGCGGCGCGGGCGGGAGCCGTCCGTTCTATTGCGTGTGATATCGATCCCGCAGCCTTGGATGCGGCAGCCGTGAATGCCGGCCTTAACGGCGTGAATGTGGAGCTGTGTGACGATTGGGCAAACCGGCCTCAACACCTGGATCTAATTACGGCTGCTGATGTGCTTTACGACCCTGAGAACAGGCCGTTATTAGAGGCGTTTCAAGCGGCGGCTAAGCAGGTGCTGTTGGCCGATTCCCGGGTGAAGAATTTGGGTAATGCGGATTATGTGCGTCAAGGCGTAGTGGAAGCGCGAACCTGGCCTGATCTCAATGAGTTTGAAGAGTTTAATAAAGTGCGGATTTATCTGGCAGATGGTGAGCACTAGCTGACGGGAGTACAAAAAATAAAGGGCGACTCGGGAGCCGCCCTTTACAGGTACTGAACCGCCATCCTGAGCAGTTCACAGTCGGAACAAATAGCGCGTCCTTGCGCGGTGAGCAACAGCCATGTTGCTGGATCCTTTGCCTTTCCCTGGTGCCAGCATCCGAGCCAGCAATCCAATTTGGTTTCCCTTAAGCGAGGCGTCCATGTGTCCTTGCCTCTCCCCGCAATCCTTGTGGGGGTGCGTCCAATGCGTCGTCCGTTTCCCTGTCATCCCTGACGAGAAACACTATACCAAGGCTTCTGTTGCATACCTGTGACCCCGGCACGGAGAGTTGGGCCTGTTTAGGATGTTTTTTGTGATAGTTACGTAAAATTAATGGCTTACACATTTTTCGGACTGATCGGTGAAGAGCTGCGTACGTCAGGAAGCCGAAAGTTCCTACGAGTTTGTGAGATATATCGCACAAGCTCGTAAGGGGTTGTCCTACGTGGTTGCCCGGATGCGCCGGAGACCCGGCCAAGGCAACATGCCGACTGCGATGCCGAGAGCATCTGCCAGCACATCGGCCAGAGAAAAATCTCGATAGGGCAGAGTGGCCTGGACCGCCTCAAGAATAAAGCCAAAGCCCAATAAAGCCGGTGCGTACCAGTAAAATCGGATGCGCGGCCAAGCTAGGCGCGTGACGATGGTCAGTTCGGCGAAAGCGATTAAGTGATTGATCTTGTCATTTGCGGACGACGGAATGGGGTAGCTCTGGTTGGTCGTCGCCAGATACAAGATGGCGGCAAGGGACAGAAAAAGTACCGCTTGCCAGAGCCGTGTCATGCGCATTAGTGAATGCAGGGTTTGCCAAAAACGACGCATAGGTAAATCCGAATGTAGTTGCAGGCTGTGGGATTGTGCGTGACATGATATGCTTTGCGCCCCGTTATTGTCATGGCAGCGGAGGATCACCAGCAATGCTCAAGGGAAACTTTTTTCGAGGACTGGGCTACCTGGGAGAGGGGTTCAGGCTGATTCGCCAACCCGGCCTTAGGCTGTTCGTGATCATTCCACTTGTGATCAACGTTCTGTTGTTCGGACTATTATTTTACTTTCTGGCTGAATTATTTGCGGTAATGATTGCCGGCGCTATGGCGTGGCTGCCTGATTGGGCCTGGTTGCAGGCTTTGGACTGGCTGTTCTGGCTACTGTATGGCGTGGTGATCTTGCTGATGCTGGCCTACGGTTTTGTCATCATCGCCAATTTGATTGGCTCACCTTTCTATGGCTATCTCGCCGAATTAACGGAAAAACATCTCACCGGCCAAGAGGTCAGCACTGAGGGGAGTTGGGCGGCGATCGTGAAAGACGTTCCCCGGGCGCTCTGGCGCGAACTGCAGAAAATAGCCTATTACCTGCCCAGAGCTCTAGGGTTGTTCATCATCGGCCTGATCCCTGTGGTCAATCTGGCAGCAGCAGTGCTGTGGTTCCTGTTCAATAGCTGGATGATGGCCCTGCAGTACGTGGATTTTCCCGCCGATAATCACAAGGTCAGTTTCCCCAAGCTGCGTAGAGATCTTGCGGCCAGCCGGCTGTCGGCTCTGGGATTTGGCTTGCCGGTCGCGCTGGCAGCCATGGTGCCCATACTGAACCTGATTGTTGTGCCGGCCGCCGTATGCGGCGCAACCGCCTATTGGGTTCGCGAAAACGATTCAAAACATCAGTAATTTCTAGCGGAGGTTTCTTGGACACATCGGAATTTGCCATCGGTCAGCGTTGGGTTAGCCACAGTGATACGGCTTTGGGGTTGGGAATTGTTACCGACATCTCCGGTCGCCGAGTCACGCTGGGGTTTCCTGCGGCTGATGAAGAACGCACATACGCGATCGATAACGCACCTCTTTCGCGAATTGTGTATCAGCTGGGTGAGGATATAGAAACCTTTGATGGCAACAAATATACCGTGCGTGCCGTGGAGGAAGTGGGCGGGATTCTGATGTATCACGCCGATGACGGCGATGAGATTGTTCAGGTTTCTGAAGTAAAATTGGCGGGTTCGGTTAACTTCTCGGCACCTCACCAGCGTTTGTTTGCCGGCCAGTTCGATCGCAATGGCGCTTTCCGTTTGCGGGTGTCCACGTTAGAGCATCAGGATCGGCTTCGGGCTTCTGCAGCTCAAGGGCTTATTGGTGCTCGTACCCAACACTTGCCTCATCAGCTGTACATCGCCCATGAAGTGGCTCGTCGCCACGCGCCACGGGTGTTGTTGGCAGACGAAGTGGGTTTGGGTAAAACCATTGAGGCTGGTCTCATTCTGCACTACCAGTTGCATACCGGTCGGGCACGCCGAGCGTTGATTGTGGTGCCGGATTCATTGGTGCACCAGTGGTTGGTAGAAATGCTTCGTCGGTTCAACCTGCGGTTCTCGATTGTTGATCAAAGTCGTTACGATGACATCAAGGCTCAGGAAGACGATGTTGATGCGCTGGTTAATCACATTTTCGGTGACGAAGATGATGGTGAAAACCCGTTTGAATCAGACCAGCTGGTTCTTTGCAGCCTGGACTTCCTGGTGAATAGCAAGAAGGCCCGTGACCACGCTTTGTCCGCGGGTTGGGACCTGATGGTGGTAGACGAAGCTCACCACTTGGCGTGGGCGCCAGAACAAGCAAGCCCAGAATATGAAGTGGTGGAAGAACTGTCGACGGCCAGTAAAGGGCTGTTGTTGCTGACCGCAACCCCGGAACAGGTCGGGATAGCCAGTCATTTTGCTCGCTTGCGCTTGCTGGACCCGGCCCGTTTCCACGATTTGGAAGCGTTTCGTTCGGAAGAGCAGCAGTACGAAGCCATCAACTCGGTGGTGCGGCGCTTGCAGGCATCGCCAGATCAAATTGCCGAGGATGATAAAGCAGCTTTGGCAAACTGGTTAGGCGATGAGCTGGGCGCACTGCTGGAGCGGGGCGAGTCGCATCAAGCAGTTATCGACGCTTTGCTGGACCGTCACGGAACCGGGCGAGTGTTGTTCCGGAATACCCGTGCCGCGATTAAAGGTTTCCCTGAACGCCAGCCGCTGCCAGAACCTCTACCTTGCCCGAAACTCTATGAAGAAACCCGTTACGGCGATGCAGGGCTGACACCGGAGCAAACAGCCGGGGAAGAGCAGTGGTTGGCGGAAGATCCACGCGTGGCCTGGCTGGAGAAAAAACTGGCCAGCCTGCGCCCGGCGAAAGTCGTCGTCATCTGTGCTCGCGCCGATACGGCCATGGCGCTGGAAAGCTATTTGCAGCTACGGGCGGGCATCCGTAGTGCTGCCTTCCATGAGCACTTGAGCCTAGTCGAGCGGGATCGTGCTTCGGCCTACTTTGCAGATACTGAGCAGGGGGCCCAAGCGCTGATCTGTTCGGAAATTGGCAGTGAAGGCCGAAACTTCCAGTTTGCCCATCACCTTGTGTTGTTTGATTTGCCGGCAAACGCCGATTTGTTGGAACAGCGGATTGGCCGTTTGGACCGCATTGGTCAGACCGAAGCTATCAAGATTCATATCCCCTATCTGCAGGGCACCAGCCAGGAAGTTCAGTACCGTTGGTTCGAGGACGGCCTGAATGCCTTTGCGGAAAGCTGTGCCGTGGGCGTTGCGGTACATGAACACGTCAGTAACGATTGGCAGAAGGCCCTCGACGGAGATCAGGCAACACTGGAGCCGTTGCTGGCGGCCAGCGCCGACGAAACCAAGCGCTTGAAAACACTGTTGCACAACGGGCGGGATGCGCTGATCGAATTAAATTCCTGCCGCCGGAATGAGGCAGAAGCTCTGATCGCCGAGATCGAGAAAGAAGAAGGATCGGCGCAGGTGCGCGATTACATGGTGCAGGCCTTCGATATTTTGGGTGTCGATATTGAAGACCACAGCGAACACGCAGACGTGCTTAAACCCGGTGAGCAGTACCAGTCTGGCCACGTCTCTGAGCTACCGGAAGACGGCCTGACGGTGACCTGGGAGCGCGAACAGGCGTTGCAGCGTGAAGATATGGCGTTCATAAGCTGGGAGCACCCGATGGTGACGGGCGTGATGGACTCCGTCACCAGTTCCGGTTTGGGCAAGGCAGCACTCGCTAATTTGTCCGTCAAAGCTCTGCCTCCGGGAACTCTGTTGCTGGAAGCGGTTTTTGCTGTGCATTGCCCGGCCCCTGAGAGCCTGCAATTGACCCGTTACTTGCCGGTGTCGCCGCTGCGGTTGGTGGTAGACGTTAATGGTCGTGATTTGTCTAAGGCTTTGCCTCATGACCGTTTGAATGAATTGTGTTCGAACATTCGTCGGCGTACGGCACAGGCTATCGTGCCCAAGATCCGGGCTGAGGTGGAAACCATGGTGGATCACGCAGAGCGGCTGTCTGACCCGCACCTGACACCGCTGAAAGAGCAGGCGCTTGCTCAGGTTGAAGCGGGTTTCGAGCCAGAAATCCGGCGCCTGGAAGCATTGCGAAAGGTCAACCCGGCGATCCGCGATGAGGAAATCGACTTCCTGCGTGACCAGTTGGCCGCAGCGCGCGAAGCCGTAGGTCATGCCAGCTTGGCGTTGGAAGGCATTCGAGTGATTGTCACATCGTGACCTAAACCGTGAATTTGCTCTCGTGGTTATCTAGCGCAAGCACACCTGTTAAGGTAAGTTGAATAGACGAATCATTAGCCAGAGCCTTGGGTCAATACGACAAAGGCTTTAATCCATGGAAGACAGAGAGAACCTAAAATGACCTTGATTCTTTTCCTGGCGGCACTAGCCGGCTTGCTCTTTGTAATGCGTCGAGAGTCGGGTGCCAAACACGCTATTGGCGTGATGTTGGTCGTGGGCGTGTTATCCCTTTTTGTTGGCTCCGGCTGGCTAAGTTTGGTGCTGTTCGTTGGTGCCGCCATCACCGCAGCCGCTGGTTTGCCGCAATTCCGCATCAATTGGCTGACACCGCGGGTGTTTGCTACGTTCAAAAAGGTCGCTCCCAAAGTCTCGGAGACCGAGAAGGTCGCTTTGGAAGCCGGCACAGTAAGCTGGGACGGTGAGCTGTTCACCGGTCGCCCGGATTGGCACAACCTGCTGATTAATCGCCACAGTGGTTTGAATGAAGAAGAACAGGCCTTCGTGGATAGCCAGTGCACGCAAGCCGTGAGCATGTGTAATGCGTGGGATCTGGCCGTTGAGCGTGCAGATCTGCCCAAAGAACTGTGGGATTTTCTGAAGAAAGAAAAGTTTTTCGGCATGATTATCCCGAAAGAATACGGCGGCTTGGGATTCTCCGCGAAAGCACAGACGGCCGTGCTGCAGAAGTTGGCTGCCAATGAAATGTTGATGGTGACCGTCGGTGTGCCAAACTCTCTTGGGCCGGGCGAATTGTTGCTGAAGTACGGTACGGAAGAACAGAAAAAACATTATCTGCCGCGTCTGGCCGATGGTCGCGAGATTCCCTGCTTCGGTTTGACCGGCCCTCGTGCCGGCTCTGATGCTACGTCGTTGCCTGACACCGGTATTGTGTGCAAACAGGAAGTTGACGGGAAAGAAGTGCTGGGTATCCGCCTCAACTTCGAGAAACGCTGGATTACCTTGGCTCCGGTGGCCACGGTGGTTGGCTTGGCGTTCCGAATGTTCGACCCCGATGGTTTGTTGGGTGAAACCGAAGATCACGGCATTACCTGTGCGTTGATTCCTCGTGATACCGATGGCATGGAAATTGGCCGTCGCCATTGCCCGATTGGTGCGCCGTTCATGAACGGGCCAATCAAAGGTAAAGATGTCTTCATCCCACTGGACTTCATCATTGGTGGTCAGGAAATGGCAGGCCAAGGCTGGCGTATGCTGGTTGAATGTCTGTCGGTCGGTCGTTGTATCACGCTGCCATCCGGAGCGGCCGGTGCGGCTGCCTACTCGGTTGGTACCGCAGGCGGCTTTACCCGTGTTCGCCGCCAGTTCAATACCCCAGTGGCTGAAATGGAAGGCGTGCAGGCACCTCTTGCGCGAATTGCCAGTAAGACCTACATCGCACAATCTGCGGTTAATCACACGGCGAACATGATTGATAGGGGTGAGAAACCGGCAGTGCCGTCTGCCATCCTGAAATATCACCTGACCGAATTCCAACGCGACATTCTGACTGACGCCATGGACGTACACGGTGGTAAAGCGGTCACACTGGGGCCCCGCAACTATCTGGGCATTGGCTACAGCGGCATGCCGGTGTCGATCACGGTGGAGGGTGCCAACATCATGACCCGCAGCCTGATGATCTTCGGGCAGGGTGCCATTCGTTGCCACCCGTATGTTCTTAAAGAGCTGGCAGCCAAAGACAACGATGATTTGAAGGCCTTCGATGAAGCCTTCTTTGGTCATGCCGGGTTGATCTTCGGAAACGCCGCTCGTGCCTTTACTCAAGCCTTTGGTATCGGTAAAGCGGATGTGCCCCTCGACAGTGCTTCCAGTAAATACGCTCAAGCGTTGGCGCGCTTCAGCTCTGCGTTTGGGCTTTGTGCCGATGCAGCGATGTCCACGTTAGGTGGCGAGCTGAAAATGCGTGAGCTGTTGTCGGCTCGATTGGGCGACATGCTGGCGAACTTGTACCTCGGATCCATGGTGCTGAAGAATTGGCATGAAGGGCAGCCGGCTGAAGGCGAAAAAGAGTTGATGGAATACAGCATGATCTTGCTGTTGAACCGTACGGAAGCCGCGCTGGATGAGTTCCTCAAGAACTTGCCAAATCGACCGGTGGCGATGGCGTTGCGGGTGATCACTCTGCCGCTTGGCCGTTGCTGGGCGGAGCCGAACGACAAGCTGACCCGGACGCTGGCTCAAGCCATCTCCAAAGATACGCCGTTGCGCAACAAGTTGCTGGCGGGTGCCTGGACCACTGACGGAGAAGGCGAGGTGCCAAATCCTGTGGCCCAGTACAACCATCTCCTGAAGGATTACGACAAAGCGGAGCAGCTGTACCGGAAGGCCACTAAAGCCTACGCCAAAGGTGAGCTGCCCATGACGGCCTTGCATCCGGAAGAGCGTTTCGAAGCGGCTCTTAAAGCAGAGGTGTTCACCCAGGAAGAAGCCGACTTCATGCGGGAGTATGAGTCGCTGGTGCTTGAAATGTTGACCGTAGATGACTTCCCGTTCGATGAGTTTGCCCGTAACAAGGACACTCTTATCGACCACAACCCGGCTTGAGGAATTAAGCCGAGATGTGGTTGTCTGCCCTTGCCGTGAGTGTTGGCGCCGTGATTGGCGCCAACCTTCGTTGGGTATTGGGGCTTTGGCTCAATGGGTCTTATCATGCCGTACCTTGGGGTACCTTGGCCGCCAACCTGGTTGGTGGCTGGCTTGTCGGCGTATTGATTGGCTTTTTCACTCATAACAGTGCGCTGGCACCGGAATGGCGTTTGTTTGCTATTACCGGTTTGTGCGGTGCCTTGACGACCTTCTCAACCTTTTCTCTGGAAATGTTTGGAGCGCTTCAGGAAGGTAAATGGGCGGTAGCCTTGGCCGGCATCTTGTTGCACGTGATGGGCTCCATATTAATGACCGCTTTTGGCTTCTGGACCTTCGCTTTGCTTAAAGGCTAACGCCAGAAAATAGGCCGTTTTCTGCCCGTATATCTTTACCTACACAAAATCTCACGAAGACTCTTGGCAAGCCCGATATTCCAGAGTAGAGTGTTTACTGAAGGAAAGATTAGCAAAGCAGTTCATGAATAAGACGTACCTCCGCAGTTAGTAGTGCCGTCCTGTTTTTGATCCCGCGAGTTCAGTTTTTCCGTATACACGCTGATCAGCACCAGAATGGTGTGTGGCAGCAGATAAAATGATTGATTTCAGGAAGTTTACGTATGTCTACTGTTACCGGTACTGTTAAGTTCTTCAACGAAGCTAAAGGTTTTGGTTTTATCACTCGTGAAGGCGGCCCGGACGTATTTGTTCACTACAGCGCCATTCAAGGCTCAGGATTCAAGACTCTGGCCGAAGGCCAGCAGGTAGAGTTCACCGTGACTCAGGGCCAGAAAGGTCCTCAGGCGGAGAACGTTGTTCCTCTGTAATCTGTAAAGATTCAGGCACAACATAAAAAGGCAGCTTCGGCTGCCTTTTTGCGTTTCCAAGGAAAGAGAAAAAAATCGATGTCGCGTCGGCTGCAAAGAACCAAATGATCTGACCGCGCACGGCTATGAACTAAATAGAATCAAATGCGCCTGTTGCGCCCGCGGTTCTTGACTATAGTTAAGACTACAAACGGCAGAAAGCTTGAGTAATCTCGGGTGCCGTGTGTCCCGATACTAACAACAGTAAAATGCGGGGTAGTTTATGCTGCTGTCTCATGCGTTCGGTCTCTTTACCCATCCTGGCGAGGAATGGGCATCGATACGTAAAGAACATGAAAGTCCGATGAAGCTCTACGTGGCCTATGTGCTGGCATTAGCCGCCATTGCGCCAATCTGCGCCTATATCTCCACTGCTCACTTCGGTTGGACGATCGGCAACGAGCGTTTGATCAAGCTAACCGAAATCAGTGCCTTACAGTTGAGTGTTCTAACCTATGTAGCGATGTTGGTCGGTGTGTTCGCGCTGGGTTATGCCATTAACTGGATGGCTAAAACTTATGGTGCGAAAGAAGAATACGTACCTTCCAATGGTGTGGCACTGGCTGCCTACTCTTGTACCCCTATGTTTCTGGCAGGCTTTGCTCTGCTGTATCCCGTTCCATGGTTTAACGCCTTTGTCTTTTTGGCGGCTGCCGCTTACAGTGCTTGGTTGATGTACGATGGCCTACCCATCGTTATGGGCATCGAGAAGGATCGGGCCGTCATGTACGGCGGAGCGTTGTTAACGGTTGCCTTAGTGATCCTGGTTTCGACACGAGGTGGTTCGGTTATTCTATGGAACTTAGGAGCCGGTCCGGTTTTCATCAGCGGTTGATTTTGATTTGTAGTGTGCGGCACCTCTAAGGACGGAAGTGCTTGCTTGGGTTGGGGCAGGAATCGTTATAGGATGATGGCCTAACACTCAATTTTGAAAGGAATCAGATAATGAGTAAGCCGATTGTCCTATTGGGTGATCTCGGCATGGATCACGCCGGCTTTCCGCCAACACCCGTTATTGCAGGTTCTCCAGATGTCTTGGTTGATGGCAAACCCGTTGCCCGGCTAGGTGATCCTTTAGCGCCCCACTCTAAGCCTAAACATCCTCCCCATCCCCGGGCAATTGCAGCAGGCTCGGCGACCGTCATGATCAATGGGCAGCCAGCCGCAATCACCGGCAGCGCCGTGTCCTGTGGGGGCGTAACCGTCGGTAGCGGCACCGTTCTCATCGGCAATTGACGGTTTACTGCGCCACCGACGATGCTGCGGGTGCGGACGATCCGGCTTTTGTTGACCAAAGCGGGTAAGGAATGCCCGCTAGCCGGTTCATGGCAAAAGCATGAGCGATCAACAAGGCGACGCCTGCCATCAGGACAGGAAGCTGGGCAGGGTTTGGCATTAATCCTAAAGATACGATCAATGCCGTTGCACCCGCGGGTGGGTGCGCAACATTAAACAACACCATCAAGCATCCTGTTAATCCGAGCGACAGCGCCGCTGCACCGACACGAGGCAGATCTACGCCTGTCAGAAATGCCGACGACTGTTCTTGCAGGCCAAACAGATAAAGACTCAGCAAACCCATTAACGCACCAATCAAATGACCACACAACGTGTTCTTAGGTGACGCGGGTTGAGCCATGGGGACGTAAAAAAGGATAAAGGCAGTCGCACCCAAGGACGGGAAGATGAAGGCTTCCTGAGTAACCAGAGCGACAAACGACACCAGCGCAATACTGAGACCGCCATTAATAAGGTTGAAGCCGGCCAACACAGTTGTACGACTGTATTTTTGTGCCAGATTTTCCAGATGAAGCGCTTTCAGCAGCCCAGTGGCGAGTTGCCAGCGCAACCTTTCATTACGAATACCCATGCTTATTCCATTGCACCAAAAGGGTGCGCAATAGTACGGCTTGTCGAAAATCAAAACAAACAAGGATTTCCGATAACGCTTAAGGGGGTTATGAATAACCCTACCCCGAGACTGCGCCAACACGTCAGCATTGATATAGTAGCCACCCTTTAGATGGTGCAAAAGACGGGTTCATAGGGGTATGGGTTGTTTCATGAGATCGTGGTTGTTGTTACTTGTTCTGGTGTCGTTTGCGAGCCATGGTAAAACCTTTGAGGCTCCCAGCCTGGCTTCCGCGAGTGCTGCGGTTTCTCTGGTCGATGACAGCAGTTTATTGGTAGATAAGTTCGCGGACCGGCCCGTACCTGTCGCTTCTGTCACCAAACTGATGACGGCCTTGGTCGTTGTGGAATCAGGTTTGAATATGAACGAATGGCTGACATTCGAAGAGCGGCACCGGCCCGCGGCCGCAAATGCCTGGACTCGCATTCGAATCGGCTCTCAGTTGCGCCGGAAGGATGTTTTGCGGATCGCTCTGATGGCCTCTGAGAACTTCGCAGCTTATACCCTGGCCCGAGCATTCCCGAAAGGCTTTGATGGCTTTGTTGAAGCGATGAATCGGAAAGCCAGAGTCTTAGGTATGACCAATACCCGGTTTGTTGATCCCACGGGGTTGTCGGCGCAAAATATCTCGTCGGCCGCTGACCTTATATTGTTGGCAAAGGCTGCGTTAAAACATCCGCAAATTCGTGAGTATTCTACCAGCGGGTATTTTCAGGCCGAGTTCCGAAAGCCCCGTTATAACTTGTCTTATGGCAATACGAATTCCCTGGTGCACAGTGAGCGATGGGGAGTGAGCCTGAGTAAGACCGGCTATCTCAAAGAGGCCGGGCGGTGTTTGGTCATGGTGTCCGAGATGGACGGAAAAGGTGTGATTACCGTGTTGCTGGATTCGTTGGGTACCCGCTCCCCGATGGGGGATGCCGGTCGCATTAAACGATGGTTGGCGACAGGCGAGCCAGGTTCGGTCGCGAAGGCTGCTAAGCGTTATGAGCAGGAAAAGAACGCTGCCTTAGGCGAACCTAACGGGCAATAGAACGAAGTTCTTCTTCGGTTAGCTCCCGGTATTGGCCCGGCTCCAATGCCGGGTCCAGTGTGATTTCACCGATTTGCAAACGGTGCAGTCCCTTTACGTGATTGCCGGTCGCAGCCAGCATCCGTTTGACCTGATGATACCGGCCTTCGTTTATGGTCAGCTCAATTTTTGAGTCTGAACACATGACCACGGTTGCCGGTAGCGTGAGTTTCTCTTCGTCTTTGAGCAGCACGCCGGTTTCCAGCTTCACTTTGGCCTCGCTTGAAAGCGGCTCTGCCAACAAAACCTGATAGGTCTTTGGGCAATCCCGCCGGGGGGAGGTGACTTGGTGTGACCACTGGCCGTCACTTGTCAGCAGTAACAGGCCGGTGGTGTCTTTATCCAGACGACCCGCAATGTGCACCTTCGAGGCCAACTGGGAAGGAAGCAGATCAACGGCCGTAGGCTGACTGCTATCATTGGTGGCGCTGATGACGCCATCGGGTTTATTCATCATCAAGTAGATTTCACCCGGTAAATGAAGCTCGGAGCCGTCCAGTTCGACGACTGCCTCGTTCGAGGTCTGCATATTGGCTGATTGGACAACCGTGCCATCGACACGCACCCGGCCTTTTGTGATGGCTTTCTTGGCATCTTTACGCGAGAGCTCGGTGCTGGTGGCAAGGTATTGATCCAGCCGCATTAACAGGTTCCCCCTTCCAGAGGCGCACTGAGGGTACGAAGACAAAGGGCGGGTGTTTTGCCGGTGAGCCGAGACCAAAGCACCGGCAGGGCATCCGGATTTAGGGCGGGTCGCGGGAGTTGGCCACTGGGAAGTGCGGTTAGGTCTGAGCCCTGAACTTCGGCCAATGCAAAGGTGAATGGGTGTGCGCCAGGTATGCCTAAGCGGATATCGGTCGCGGTTATCCGCCCTCGGTTAAGCTCGTAATGAAGAAATCCGTCGGTAAACCATTCCAGCCGTTGGGCTTCCGGGAGATTGGAAACTGACTGGGTGAGTTTTGGGTCACGAACGAACCTCTCCAGCGTTAGATCATTATCCCCGTCGAAAAAGCCGGTTACGATTTCCACGCGCATCTCATTGGTGATGGCTGTGACCCGCCACAGTACCGTATTGAATGGCATCGGCTGTACCATTAAGGCCGCATCGTCGAAACCGGCGTCGGCAAGGGCCGGCTTGATCCTCTCGGTGATCAAGTGCTGAGCGCTAACGCTCCACCCCAGATACAGCGATGAGAGCACCAAGCCCAGTGCGAGGGCTTTTGACGCAGGGGGGCGAATGAGAAACGCCACACATCCAAACAGTAAGGGCAGGGTGTAAAGTGGGTCAATGATGAAGATACTATTGACGGCAAGCGGCCTGCCGAATGGCCAGAACAATTGGGTGCCGTAGGTGGTAAAGGCATCGAGCAGCGGGTGGGTAAGCAGCACCAACCCCACTAGCGTCAGCCAGCGCGGGTATGACAACTTCGGTTGCCAGCGCGACAATCCCCATGCAATCAGCAATGACAAGGGGGCCAACACCAACATCGAATGGCTAAAACCGCGGTGTTGGGTAAAGTTTGCTACCGCGGTGCCGTAGTCAATCAGTACATCCAAATCGGGCAGAGTGCCCAGAACCGCGCCGGTCAGCAATGCTGACCGGCCAAGGGTTTTGCCCGCTACAGCGCCAGCAATAGATGCGCCTAAAGCTATTTGAGTGATTGAGTCCATGGCGTCCGGATAACGTCGTTGCTGAAGATGCCGATATTATGCGCGGATTCATTCAGGAGTTCAGCCGTTAGTCGCTATCTCGAGCTTTTGGAGCAACTGCGCCGAGGGAAAGCCATCGGCAATCATGCCTTCAGCTTTCTGGAAAGCGCGAATGGCTTTGCGGGTGTTGGAGCCCAGGATGCCGTCGGCTTTCCCGCTGGGGTAACCTTCGTCGCTCAGGGTTTCCTGAAGCTGGATCACTTGGTCCCGTGACAACGCAGGCTGGTTTTCCGGCGGTGGGTTCTCTAACCCGCCGGCCCCGGCAATCCGGTCGGCAAGATGGCCAACCGAGATGGCGTAGAACTCTGAGCGGTTCCAGCCCATGATGACGCGGAAGTTTTTGTACGCCAAAAAGGCGGGGCCCTGATGTCCCGCCGGAACCACTAACGACGCGTTGATGGGTTCGTCAGCAAGAGCGTGACCGTAAATGTCGGTGATGCCCAGCTGGTTCCATTGGCTCAGTGGCAGTCGGCGGCCATCGGCCAGATTGAAATCGAAGTCACGTGGAATCGACACTTCGCGCCCCCAACGATAATCGCCGTCCCAGCCCATGGATTGAAGAAAGTGGCCTGCGGACATCATGGCATCCGGAAGGCTATTCCAGAGATCTCTTCGGCCGTCACCATCGGCATCAACCGCATGCTTCAAAAAGACCGTCGGCATGAATTGCACATGGCCCATGGCGCCAGCCCAAGAGCCTTCCATCTGTTCAAGTGGGATAGCGCCTTCGTCGATGATCTGAAGCGCGGCAACAAACTGCTTTGTAAAAAAAGTGGTGCGCCGAGGGTCGCAGGCCAGGGTGGCCAAGGCGCTGGGTACCTGCATTTTCCCGAAATAGCTGCCGAAATTGGTTTCAAGGCCCCAAAATGCCAGAAGGTAGGGTGCGGGTACGCCGGTTTCATCGGTTACGCGTGCAAGCAGGTCGTGGTGCTCCTTGAGCAGTTCTCGGCCTTTGGTGATACGAGCTTCGTTGACTCTGCGGTTGAAGTAGTCCGCGAAGGTGGTGGTGAACTCGGGCTGGCGGCGATCCAGTTCAATCACGCGTTCCAGATACTCAACCTCTGCCAATACCGATGTTGCCGTGTCTTCGCTTACGCCCCCTTGAATCGCTTTAGCGTGCAGCGTTTCTTTGCACTCAGCGAAGGCTGTTTCCGTCATTTTAGGCTGGCCGGCTGACTCTGTATCTGCCTGCGCGGTAAGTGACAGAGCCGAGAGGGTTAAAGCGGTAATTGCACGCCGTATTGTCGTCCGTGTCAGGAGCTGAGCCACAGTGAACCTCGTAAGCCATAAATAATGAAATCGGAACAGCCATGGTAGCGTGTTTTCGGAATAAGGAAACATCACCATAAGGCTGGAGAGGTGACAATTGTTTAATCGGGTTTGTGAAAAGCCTTGGGTTGTTGTCCTCTCGGGCTGTTTAACTCGACGTGTTCTCGGGGGCGCGCTCAACCAAGCGCTCGTAAGGGAAGTGGCAGATGAATCTGCTGCCCTCACCGAGGTTACTTTGAATTTCCAGATGGCCATCGTGATTGATCAGAACGTGTTTGACGATGGCTAGCCCTAGGCCTGTGCCGCCAGTACCCTGATGCCGGCTGGGGTCGGCACGATAAAAACGTTCCGTCAGCCGGGGGATATGCACCGGATCAATTCCGATGCCGGTGTCCTTAACCGTCAAGTGAGCCCCGTCCCGGTTGGTGCCCCATATCACCGTAATTTGACCGCCCGCCGGCGTGTATTTCACCGCGTTAAAGATAAGGTTCGAAAAGGCGCTCCGAAGCTGATTGCCGTCGCCCTTAAGCAGGCGGTGTTCGGTGATTTGGATGTCGATCTGGTGGCCCTTCTCGCCACTGAGTGCTTTGGCATCGTTTCGTATCTGGTTGAGCATTACCTCAACATCGGTGGGCACCTGATCGGCGGTGTGCTCGCCGGTTTCAATCTTGGACAGCAGGATCAGGTCGGTAATCAGTGCCTCCATCCGAGACGATTGAGTCTGCATGGTGTGGATCGCCCGACGCCACTTCGGCGGCAACTCCTCTACGTGATCAATGAGCGTTTCCAGGTAACCGCTGATCACTGTTAGTGGAGTGCGCATCTCGTGCGAGACGTTCCCGATAAAATCACGGCGCATTTGCTCGAGTTGAAACAAACGGGTGACGTCTTTGGCCACGATTAAGCGGTCATCATCGCCGAACTGGTTAATCTGGAATTCCAGATGGATGTGCGGCTTGGCGGGCGAATTCAGCTCTAGGGGCTCTGCGTAGTTTCGGGCTTCGAAGTAGGTTTTGAAGGCCGGAGATCGAATCAGGTTATGTATGTACTGGCCGCGGTCAGTGCTGCGCCTGAAGCCCAACAGATATTCGGCGGCATCGTTCCACCACTCCATCTCCCCCCGGGTGTTGGTCATGATGACGCCTTCACGCATGGAGTTGGTGGAGTCTTGTACCCGATTAATGCGCGAACGCAGAGTGTCCTGTTTGCTCAGGTGGCTTTGATGAAGTTTGTGCAGGCTATCGAAAATATGCCCCCACATGCCGATGCTTTGGGGGGGCTCGTCAGACGCGCTGGGATTGCCCAACCACTGGTAGAGGCGGCGGGCCTGTAACAACGTCCACCATAAATAGACCGTTAGCCCGGTAAGCAGGCCGTACAGCGGAACGCCAAAGTACCAGCCAAGCAGGGTGGTGCCGGTGATGCCCGCCAAAATCAGTCGTAAATATCGGGACCAGTTATACTGCATCAATACCCGCCCGGCAGTGCTGCTTCTAATAAATGTAAGTGCCGCATAGGTCAGGCCGCTTGGATTGAAAAACGATAGCCGGCACCGCGAACGGTTTGTACCAGATGGTCGTAGTCGGACCCCAAGGCCTTTCGTAACCGCCGGATGTGAACATCAACGGTGCGCTCCTCGACATAGACGTTGCCACCCCAAACCTGATCCAACAGTTGAGTACGAGTATAAACCCGCTCCTGGTGCGTCATAAAAAACTGAAGTAAACGGTATTCGGTCGGCCCTATATTGAGAGGGCCGGCAGGCGTAGAAACGCGATGGCTGACGGGGTCGAGTATCAGACCCTCGACGTCGATCGGGCTATCTACACCGGCAGGGGTTGCCCTGCGCAATACGGCTTTAAGGCGAGCGACCAACTCCCTTGGGCTGAATGGCTTGGTGATGTAATCGTCAGCGCCAACTTCAAGCCCCTGGATTTTGTTGTCTTCCTCAACCTTCGCCGTGAGCATGATGATGGGGATATCGGCGGTGGCCTCGTCTTTTTTCAGGCGCCGGGCGAGCTCGACCCCGCTGGTGCCGGGCAACATCCAATCCAGCAGAATTAAGTCGGGTTGTTTATCGACGATCAGCGTGTGCGCTTCGAGGGCGTCGGCAGCCTCCAGGCAATTGTAGTCGGCCATCTCCAATGCGACGGCAATCATTTCTCGGATTGACGCTTCGTCGTCAACAATCAGCACAGTTTTTCCAGTCATGAGCTTCAACCTGTATCAAGCGGCGGAGTCCGTTTGTCGCTCCTAGTATTGTTACCGACCCATTACAACGCGCCTAGGTTACAAGTTTATGACAAGAGCGGGTGGTTACAGCGCTAAGTCGAGAATTAAGCCGACGAACACGGCAAACCCGGCCCAATTGTTGTTCAAAAAAGCTTTGAAACAACCGTCCCGGGCGCGATCCTTTGCCAGATACTGCTGGTAAACGAACAAACAGGCCATTACCACCAAGCCCAGATAATAGAAACTACCGAGATCAGCCTGCCTGCCAACCATAATCAATACCAGAACCACCAGGGTCTGAAGTACCGCAAGTATGGTGCGATCGGCTTCACCAAACAGAACAGCGGTCGATTTGATCCCCACTTTTAAATCATCATCGCGATCCACCATGGCATAGAACGTATCGTAAGCGACAGTCCAGAGCACGTTTGCAGTAAACAGCAGCCAGGTGAGTTGGCTGAGATCATTGGCTTCGGCGGCCCAGGCCATCGGGATGGCCCAGCTGAATGCAGCCCCAAGAAACAGCTGGGGTAGGTGGGTGTAGCGCTTCATGTACGGGTAAATGAATGCGAGAATCGCGCCGCCAAACGACAGGTACAAGGTGAGCGAGTTAGTGAACAGTACCACCATCAGAAACGAGATAAGGCAAAGGCCGCCGAACAGCGCGATGGCTTCCCAGGCTTGGATGCGACCGGTGGTCAGTGGGCGGTCTTGGGTACGCTCCACGTGTCGGTCCCACTCCCGATCGGCGAAATCATTAATCGCACATCCCGCTGCTCGCATCATGAACACACCGAGCGTGAATATAATAACGTTGGCCATGGATGGGCTGCCATCGCCGGCCAGCCAAAGCGCCCAGTAGGTCGGCCATAGCAGTAACAGGGTGCCAATAGGACGGTCGATACGAAGCAGCTTCGCATAATCGATTAAGCGTGCTTGAACGTGCTCAGGCAGAGCATTCTGCAACATGGTGATGATCATCCGTTCGTCGAGCGTAGGGGTGGAGGGCTGATTATAGCCACCAGTGCGGTGGCGGTTAAAGCGGATGGTCCGATTGATACAGTGCGGGCAAGAGAAACTCACAGACCATGAGGGCTGTTTGGTCGCAATGGAAGAGCGAGCGGCGGGCCAATTTGGGTTGGCTGGCGAGTTCAGGTTGGCAGAGTCCGGTTTCTAGCGGGCCGCGCTCCCAATCGGGGCTGCTGAACAGGTACGCGCCCAAGGGTTTGTTGCCAAGGTTCAACAGGCGTCGGCCAAGGCCTTCAAGACAGCTGACCGGAATGATGGTGCGAGCGAGTACCCAAGGCTGACCATCTCCGCATAGCTGGACTTCCCGGATCCAGGCTTTTTGACGGCGGGGAATGGATAGGCGCCGAGCTTCTTCGTCAGACGGCTCGGTGAACCCTTCCCGGATAACATCTACCTGAAAGCTTGCGCGGCATTTTTTCTGCAGTGCTTTGGTAAATGAACCTTCCACCTGCAACCAGTGGCAAGCCGGGCCGTAAACATCCGGGTTTTGGAGGCCAGCAGCCGCCAGTGATCGGTACCATTGGGTAGGGGGGATGCTTAGCCCGGGCGCTGTATCAAAGTCCTTTGACAGCATAAATACCGGGGGCGTTACGCCAGTACCCTTTGTAGTCCATGCCGAAGCCGAACAGGAAGCGGTCTTCGACCGACATGCCGGTGAAGTCGGCTTTCAAATCGGGTTTGGCCTTGCGGTTGTGGTCTTTGTCGACCAGAACGGCGGTCAAAACTTCACGGGCACCGTGTGCCTTGCAGTAATCGGCGATTGCACACAGGGTGGTGCCTTCGTCCAGAATGTCGTCGACAATCAGTACGGTGCGATCTTTCATGTCGGCTTCGGGCTGAAGCTTCCATTCCAGGATGCCTCCGGTGGTTTCCTGTCGGTAACGGGTGGCATGCAGATACTCAGCTTGAACAGGGAAATTAAGCCGGGGCAGCAACTGGCCGGTCAGAATAAGACCACCATTCATGACGCAGAACAACAGCGGATTGCTGTGTTTCAGGCGATCAGTAATCTCTTTCGCCATGTTGTCGATTGCTGTGTTGACTTGCTGGTCATTCACTAGGCAGTCAGCTTCAGCCATGACTTGGTTCATTTCGGCGACGGTATCGGTCATAACGGTCGGTCCTGTCTCAAAACGGCAGATTATACCGAACCGAGAGGTCTGAAGGGAGAGCGGATCGCGTGATCGTTATGTGTAATTACAGCTATTGGCCGGTAAAGTGACGAAGCTCGTCGCATCCGGCATTGGTCGGTGGGTGAGAGGCGGTTATGATGACCCCTGTCTTCAGATTGAGGCAATGGCGAGTCATTCGCTATTTTGAGTTTATGATTTATTGCTGTATTGTCTGACAGGTTTTTGCCGGGATATTTTGATTGAGGAATGATTATGAAGAAGTGGCAGTGTGTGGTTTGCGGGCTGATTTACGACGAAGCGGAAGGCTGGCCGGAAGACGGTATCGAGCCCGGAACGCTTTGGGAAGATGTGCCAGAAGATTGGGAATGCCCGGACTGCGGCGTGGGTAAGGAAGACTTCGAGATGATCGAAATCAGCTGATAAACGGAGCACAGCCATGTCACAACCAGCACCCATTATCATTGTCGGAACCGGACTCGCCGGATATTCGTTGGTGAAAGAGCTGCGCAAGCTCGATAAAGAAACGCCGGTCATTATGATCACCGCCGATGATGGTGTGAGTTATTCCAAACCGATGCTTTCGACAGGTTTTACCAAAGGCAAAGATGCCGATGGTCTGGCTCAGGCTGAAACGGCAGCCATGTCGGAACAGCTGAACGTTACGGTGCGCACGTATAGTACCGTGACGGGTATTGATACCGAGAGTCATGAGTTGATCTTGGGTGATGAGCGTTTGAGGTATGGCAAATTGGTGCTGGCTTGGGGCGCAGATGTGGTTCGCTTGGGCATCGAGGGAGATGGCCAGGAGCATATCCATTCCATTAATGATCTGGTTGATTACCGCGCGTTCCGAAATGCTCTGCACGGTGGTAAGCGCGTTGCCATCATGGGGGCGGGTTTGATTGGTTGCGAGTTTGCCAACGATCTGCGTAATGGTGGCTATGAGGTGGATGTGATTGCACCGGATGCCAACGTAATGCCCAGTCTGTTGCCCGAAGCAGCTGCAAAAGCGGTTCAGCATGAACTGACCGAGTTAGGCGCGCGTTTTCATTTGGGGACCGTAGTCGATCGTGTTGATCGCCAAGAGCAAGGCGTAAGCTTAACGCTTGGCAACGGGGTTCAATTGGATGCCGATTTGGTGGTCTCAGCTGTGGGCCTTCGCCCACGAGTTGAATTGGCGAAAGCGGCTGGTTTGAACGTTGGCCGCGGCATCACAGTGAATCGTGCTTTGGAAACCTCGGCTCCAGATGTTTTTGCACTGGGAGACTGCGCAGAAGTAGATGGCCAGGTTTTGTTATACGTTCTTCCTTTAATGGCGAGCGCGCGGGCACTGGCAAAAACTCTGACGGACCAGCGAACGGAAGTGCGCTACGGCACCATGCCTATTATGATCAAAACTCCGTGTTGCCCAACCGCTGTGTGCCCGCCGCCAAAAGGCGCCGAAGGCGAATGGCAGGTCGAGCAAGAGGGCTCCGACGTGAAAGCCGTGTTCAAGGCTGCCTCGGGCGACATCCTCGGGTTTGCTGTGACCGGTCGATTTGCTGTTGAAAAGCAAGCATTGTCGAAACAGGTGCCGCCCATCCACCAAGAATAAGAGAGAGGTGACCGAGGCGCTGGGGTTGGCTGGGAACGATTCTTTTCCCGAATAGCATTGCGTAAAACCGGCGCCTGAGGTAGAAAACTATTCGTAAGCTAAGGAGCTGCGAAAAGCTCTCGAATGACGGGACAGGAGTGGGCATGCTGGAAGTAACCAAGAAACTGGTGGAATTGCTGGATTTATCGCCGATCGGAGATGATCATTTCCAAGGGGACAGTGAAGACCTGGGATTTCCCCATGTTTTTGGCGGACAGGTGTTGGGGCAAGCCTTGATGGCGGCGAGCCGTACCGTTGAAGACCGGCTTTGCCACTCTTTGCATGCTTATTTCCTGCGCCCCGGTAATCACAGGATGCCCATCGACTACGAAGTTCAGAGGGTTCGGGATGGCGGTTCTTTTGCTGTACGTCGGGTTATTGCCCGCCAGGATGGAAAGGAGATTCTGACTGGCTCGATGTCCTTTCAGACGGCTGAAGAGGGGTTGAGTCACCAGTTCGAGATGCCCGATGCGCCCGCGCCAGAGACGCTACGCTCCGAACAGGACTTGGGCAAGATGATTGCCGATAAGGTGCCGGAAAAGATCCGCGGCATGCTCTCTCGTGATCGCCCCATTGAAATACGCCCGGTCAACCCGGACAATCCGTTCAACCCTCAGAAACGGCCGCCATATCGGCAGAACTGGTTCCGCACCGCCGGGCCTCTGCCGAACGATCCGGTATTACATCGCTGTCTGCTGACCTATGCCTCGGATTTCAGCTTCCTGGGCACCTCAATGGCCCCTCATGGCCGTTCGTTCATGAACAAGAATATGCAGGTGGCGAGCCTTGACCATTCGATCTGGTTCCACCGGGATTTTCGGATGGATGAGTGGCTGTTGTACGACAAAGACAGCCCGAGTTCGTCAGGCGGCCGTGGCTTCAATCGGGGTAATTTCTACACGCGGGATGGTGTGTTGGTGGCATCAACCACTCAGGAGGCGCTGATCCGCGAGCGACAGGGCTGATCTGCCAGCCACTCGATTACCTCCTCAAATGGCAACGGCCGGTTCAGAAAGTACCCCTGGATCTGGTCGCAGCCCATGTCTGACAGCAAGTTGAGGGTGGCTTCGTCCTCGACCCCTTCGGCCACGACGGTATACCCCAAACTATGACACATGTTGATGGTGGTCTGAACGATCACCCGGTCTTCTTTTCGATCCGATAAGTCTGTGATGAGTGACCGGTCAATCTTGATCTCTTTGGCGGGCAACTGTTTGATGTAAGAGAGTGATGAATAGCCGGAGCCAAAGTCGTCAATCGACAAAGGAATGCCAGCTTGGTTGAGTGAGTTCAGGGCTTTCAGGGAATTCGCCGGATCTTGCATCATCGAGGTTTCGGTGACCTCGAAAATGATCGATCCAAGATGAGACGGGCAGTGCTTCATTTGCTGACGGACAAACAGCGCAAAATCCGGCTCTCTCAAATTATTCGGTGAAATGTTCACAGCGATGCTTACCTGGTTGCCAAGTTCGACAAGCCGTTCTCTCATTTTCAGCGCTTCTAATATCACCCAGCGAGTCAGCGGTTTGATCAGGCCGCTCTGCTCGGCGACGGCAATAATTTCATCAGCGAATACGCTTTGCTCTCGGCCACGCCAGCGCAGCAGTGCTTCAAAACCAATGATCTCGCGGGTTTTGAGTGCAAGTTTGGGCTGTAAGTACAACGCCAGCTCATTGTTGTCGATGGCATGGCGTAGTTCGGAGACAAGCGTTAGCCGATCTGCGCTGTAGGAGTCACGTGATGGCTTGTAGAAAGCCAGGCCGCGCTCGATGGCCCGGCCCGAGCCTTCGGCTATGGCCGCCCTGCGTATGAGGGTGTTAGCGTCGTTGCCATTTTCAGGGTGTACTGCGATGCCAAGGCGGGGCTCGAGCGGCACTTCCATGCCGAGAAACTCGACGGGCCATCGAACCTCGTCCAGGCTTTGGATCAACTTTCGTTGGGTTGTAGCGGTTTGGTCGGCATCAACGATGCAAGCAAAGGTTTGTGGGTCGAAGTGGGCCAGGTAAAAATCGGTGGTGCTACTGGTTTCGATTATTTGTGCACCGGGTACTTCGCGCGCAACAGCATTGAAGTGCTTCGATGCTCTCATCAGGATGGCGTCGGTGTTGCGATGGCCCAAGGTCTTGGTCACTGGGTCTAGATTGTTGAGATGCAGTAAAACGACGCCATAGCGTTTGCCGGGGTTATTCTGGATCAGCTCGTTCAGTAGCATTTCGAAACTGCTGCGGTTCGGTAGCCCAGTCAGCGGGTAGTGAAGGGCTTGATCCATCAGCTTTAATTCCGCTGAGCGTCGAGCTTCCAGGGCCTTGAATTCGGCGTCTCTGGCGGTGAGTCTATCTTGTCGCTCATGGTAGAGTCGTGAAGCCAAAGCAAGGTTCAGCAATAGGGCTTCCAGAACAGAGCCGATTTGCATGCCATAGGCGGTGAGAAAACTGTTGGGAATGAACCCCATTTTGTTGGCCCCTGTGATCGCGCTGCCCAGAGTCAAAGCTCCCCATGCCATGGTGTAGTAGGACGCTTGCGGGTTGCCTCTGTACCACTGGATAGGCCCGAGAATGGTCAGAAACAGACAGCTGGGAATCGCAAAGGCCACATCCAACCGGATGGCTGTGCTGTAGTCGCCCAACAAACTGAAACCTGCTAAGCCAAAATTCAGCCCGATGACTAGCATCAGGAGCCGGTTTAGGAGCGGACTCGATTGTTTCAGTCTCAAGAAGACGGCAGAAAACATGCAGGAGAAAGCGACCGCAAGTGGCACAACCACCGCCATCGCGACGCTCTGGATGTCGGGGCTGCGAGGCCAAAGGAGTTGGTAAGTGCTGCCGTTCAGGCTGCCAATCAAGATTAGGTAGCCTGATGTTGAAAGTACATATAGCAGGTAGACGGGTTCCCGGAGGGCCAGGAAGACAAACAGGTTGAAACAAATGATGGTTAGCAGGATGCCGTAGTAACCCGCGTGCAACTGAGTTTCAATGGAAGTATGTTCGAAGTAGTGCTGGCGATCCCATAGTTTGAGGGGGATCTGCATCGCGCCTTGAGTCTGAGCTCGAATCAGAATGTTGTACTGACCGTCGGTTTGTAGGCGGAGCGGAAACAGAAAAAGCGGGTGCTGAATCACTCTTTCAGAGAACAGCTTTTGATCACCTGTGCTTTCCTGTTGGATCAGCTTGTCACCATCAAAGACGTAAAGATCGATGTAATCGAGCGCGGGGTAGCTGATTTCAACCAGTTGGTCACTGGCGGGTTTGGATACCTTGAACCGCAGCCAAATCTGATCCTCTGTGTAGCCAAAATTGGCTGTGCGTTCCGGCAGTCGCTGCCAGCGACCTGTTTCTAGAAGGTCCGAAGCCGTAACCTCGATTTCCGGGGCCAAGCGCACATAATCCATGTCCGGAATATAAGACGAGCTGGCTGCGAATGCTGAAGACAAGGCTGCCAGCATTAACAATAGAATTCCCAAACATTGTGCCGAGTTCAGTAGTTTCACGCGTCGCCGCTCTTATCATTCTTATCGTTCTGCATCGAGTATGAACGCTACAAGGTGGCGGCTCAAGCTGGAATGTGTAGCGATTGACGCCTGATAAATGCCCTTCAGAGTTCTTTTGCCCATTGGCTGGCCCATTCCACTGCTTCAGCTTCCGGCTCAAGTGTTTCCAGAGCATCTATTTTAAGCGTCTCACCTACTTTACGAGCGCAGGTTTCGTAAAGAGCTTCTTCCATCAAATCGCCGGCGCCACAGTAAGTGTCGCCATAAGAGCTGTCGCCGAGCACGATAATGCCGAACGGCCGGCCGGGCTGTTGGGGTAGCTGCTCTTTGAGGTCGACATAGAAAGGCAGAAGATTGGGTGGCAGTTCGCCTTGGCCGGTGGTCGACGTACAGACCAAAAGAGCGTCGTTATTAGTGGTGATGTCGTCAAGGCTGGGCGATTCCAGCACGGATACCTGATGGCCTTCTGGCTCCAGCGTTTCTTTGATGGTTTTGGCCGTTTGAAGTGCGCCGCCATAGACGCTGCCTGTCAGGATGCGGATTGCTGCCATGATCTTGCCTTTATTTGAGAGTGGAGCTTGGTGCGTGGCGAGATCATAGCGGTGGTGATGAATGCACTCAAGTCGGAGATACCTGCACTTTATCTTGGCTACGAACGCGGGGGGAGATTCGGTTTCTGCCACTCTCTTTGGCGGTATAAAGCTGCACGTCGGCCTGTTTCAGTAGCTCGTTAATTGAGGTCGCGTTGGAAATTGAACAAACACCGGCACTGAGGGTGACCGGCACCGTCGTTTCATTGTGTGTGAATGCGGTGCTTGCTATCTCGGATCTCAGCCGTTCGGCTAAAGCAAGAGCTTGCAGTAAAGTGGTGTCTGGCAATAACAGCATAAATTCCTCGCCGCCCCAACGGGCCGCCACATCGGTTTGCCGAGTGACTCCGTGAGTCACTTCCGCAAAGCGTTGAAGGACTTTATCTCCGGCATCGTGACCGTGGTTGTCGTTGACCTGTTTGAATAAATCCAGATCGATCAGAACGATGGAAAAATGATGTCCAGCCCTCTGGTAGCGCGAAAATTCGGTGTTTAGCCGTTTCAACATCTCCCGGCGGTTGGCCAGGCCGGTCAATTCATCTGTGCGGGCAGCATGTTCGTGCGCCTGTGCAAAGCTGACCAGTTTATTCCGCGCGGACTGACGTGTTGCTTCAAGAACAAAACAAAAAATGGATTCGAAGGTGAGGGTGGCGAAAAAACGAATCTTGAAGTCATTGTTGTAAGTTGCGGTGATGCCGGGCAAGTCGGGAAACTGGAATACGATGAGCGCGGCGAGATAGCAGAACAGCAGAATGGCGGTACCGGCTTTTAGGCTGGTTAGAAAAAACAGTAAAGGTGGCAAGGCATAAAACCAGAGCGGGCCGGTGCTGCTTTCACCGCCGGTGGCGATCAGGTAAGACAGTAAAATGGCGACAAAGGTGAGTAAGCCGGCTTTTTGGGTGTCCCGGTTACCGGTGTGAGCGAACCAGATCATGTTCAGGAAAATTGGTAGGCTGAAAAACCAGAGTATAGCGCCGTGAGTCGTGTTGCCGGAG
This sequence comes from Marinobacter sp. AL4B, assembly GCF_019916045.1. Classification (NCBI taxonomy): domain Bacteria; kingdom Pseudomonadati; phylum Pseudomonadota; class Gammaproteobacteria; order Pseudomonadales; family Marinobacteraceae; genus Marinobacter; species Marinobacter sp. AL4B. The sequence goes on along the minus strand of NZ_JAILWZ010000013.1, from coordinate 552,911 downwards.
TACCAGGCCTTGGTGCCAATACCGAATAAAAACAGCAACGCCATCACCGACACACCGGTCAGTAAGCGAGATACTTGTTGCTCTTCATGTTCAGTCGAGAGCGCTTGGCTAAGTGTTAGGTCTTCATGCATTTGTGTTGTACTTATTGACACATTTTTGCCCAGTATGGGCCAAAAGAACTGAAGATTGGAGCGCAACTTGACTACAATGTGAAGGATGACCGGAAACGCACTTTTGTTTCATTTTTGAGGCAAAAATTTTATAGTGCGCGGCCGATGATCTGTCAAACCCATAATGGTTAAAGAGAGCATAGCGCTTATGGCACGTTCCAGCGGTTATCTGGATACCCTTCTTAGCAGCCCAACGACCGAACGGTATCGCGTGGGGTTGAGTTTGCTCTTTCTACTTGGTGTCTGGTTGGTGGTTGGCTCGTTCGCCCATGACCTGCCCAACGGTATGTTATTGATGGCAGCAGCCGTGATTGGTGGTTACATGGCCATTAATATCGGTGCCAACGATGTTGCCAACAATGTAGGGCCGGCAGTAGGCTCCGGTGCGCTATCTTTGGGTGCAGCGGTTATTCTGGCGGCTCTATTCGAAGCAGCGGGCGCACTCATTGCGGGTGGCGATGTGGTTTCGACCATCAAAGGTGGCATCATTGATCCCACATCGCTGGAGGATCCCCGTGCGTTTGTCTGGTTAATGACGGCGGCTCTTTTGGCGGGTGCTCTCTGGTTGAACCTGGCCACCTGGATGGGCGCTCCGGTATCTACGACTCACTCGATTGTTGGTGGTGTTCTGGGTGCGGGTATCGCGGCCGGGGGCTGGCAGATCGCTGACTGGGCGGTGATGGGCAAAATTGCCGCGAGCTGGGTTATCTCCCCGGTCTTGGGTGGCCTGTTGGCGGCGCTGTTTTTGTACGTCATTAATAAAACCGTTCTATACCGCCAGAATCTGGTGTCGTCAGCCCGCACGTTTGTGCCTTGGCTCGTGTCGATTATGGCCTGGGCCTTTACCACGTATCTGATGGTCAAAGGCGTTAAGAAAATTGTAAAGGTCGACATTGTCGATGCGTCGTTGATTGGTCTGGCGGTGGCCGCTGCGGTCTTCTTTGCAATGCGAGGTCTGGTGAGTCGTCGTGCTGCTACCATGGAGAACAGCACAGACGGTGTAAACACTCTGTTCACATGGCCTCTGATCTGTGCCGCAGCCTTGCTCAGCTTTGCGCACGGTGCCAACGACGTGGCCAACGCGATTGGCCCTCTGGCAGCCATTAACGATGCCATTCAAGCCGGCGGCGGCGTGGTAACCTCCGCAAGCATCCCGCTTTGGGTTATGTTGGTCGGTGCTTTGGGGCTTGCCGTTGGTTTGATGTTGTTCGGCCCGCGCTTGATTAAAACCGTGGGTAGCGAGATAACCGAGCTGGATAAAACCCGTGCCTTTTGTATTGCCTTGTCGGCTGCTTTGACGGTTATTCTGGCATCGCAGTTGGGGCTCCCTGTGAGCTCGACCCACATCGCCATCGGTGGTGTGTTTGGGGTCGGCTTCCTTCGGGAATACTTGAAATCCAATTACGCGACCCAGTTGCACAAGATCATTGAAGCGCACGAGCCGGCCGATCAGGAGCGTCTGAAGCCGTTTCTGGATGACTTCCGCAATGCCACATTGGAAGAGATGGAAAGCTTGCTGAAACGCGCTAAAAAGAAGAAGCAGCAGGTACCGCTGTCTAAATCCGAGCGTAAGCGTCTTAAGAAGATCTACAAAGAAGAAATGGTAAAACGCTCTCACCTGACACGGATTGCAGCGGCGTGGATCATCACTGTGCCAGCATCGGCGTTGATGGCAGCCTTCCTGTTCTTCGCACTACGGGGCATCATGGTCTGATCGCTGGCGGGGCTGGTTAGTGCCCCGCGCTTTAGCCATACTATAGACAGTGCGTTTGTGGGGTCGCTTTGTCCCGCAGCTATTTACTTTCGGGAGTTAGGAATGAGTTCATCTGTTGAAAGTCATCAGGCGAAGATAATTGGAGAGCTGAGAGTTTTCATCAAGAAAGTTCTGAGTGATCCAACGATTGCGGTCAAGTCGGTAGATATCGCTCGCAATTATAAAGGCCAAGCCGACGCTGAAGAGTTGATCGCGCGCGAGATCAGCGCCAATACGACGATTCGTATACCGGAAGCCTGGAGTGATGCGGATAAGATGTTTTTAGAGATCCTGCACGAAGTGCTGGATGACGAAGACGCGCTTTACTGATTCCCTTCCCGGTCAGTCCGGAAAAGGCTGTCAGGGTATCGTTCCTGACAGCTTATCGCTTAATGCCTTATCTGATTTTAGCTTGAGCTGGTTTTAGCACGGCGTTCGCCATTTGGTAGAGAATGTCGATCTCGTCCGCAATGCCTTCCGAGTGGGACAGTTCTATCTGTTCTTTGAGAATGTCTTCCAAAATTTCGGGCGTGGTCAGCGGGTTGGCGAGTACCACCCGGAACACAATGCACGGAAAGCGGTAGTAACGTGCGGGTTCCAGTCGGGTTCGGGAAACAAAAGCTTTACCGTGTTCACGCTGGGTTTTCTGAATAAACTTAGTGATTCGGTTCAGGCAGCTGTTCATTTTCTCGGCTTGCAGCTCGTCGGCTACCGCCAACGCTTCTTGGACAATATCGGGACAGTAACGATAGGTCAGGATATTCAGTTCGGGCTCTGTGACCAGTTCGAAGTCTGATTCTGTGGTGATCATGTCCGCGAACAGCTTCGCTTTTTCGATGCCCTGATCGATCAGGATTTCATACCCTTCACGGGCCAAAATTTTCAGGCCGGAATGAATCAGCATGGACATGCCCGGGCGTGAGCCTTCGAGCGTGGTGCTGCCCAAATCACGTGAGCCCTTCCGAATGATGTACTGAGCATGATGCTCAACCGCACTCGCGAGGCTGGGGTCTTTGAACACTACCAGGCCTGCGCCCATCGGCACGTAGAGTTGTTTGTGGGCGTCGAAGGTAACCGAATCGGCTTTTTCGATGCCGCGCAGCAAACCTCTGTAGGTGCGAGAGAACAGTGTTGGCCCGCCCCAGGCCGCATCCACGTGAAAGTGTGCACCGAACTCCCGAGCGATATCAGACATGGCATCAAGGGGATCGACATTGCCGGTTTCGGTGGTGCCAGCAACGCCACAGATCGCCATGACTTTGATTTTTTGCTTTTGCAGTTCAAGGCACTTGTCACGCAGAGCGTCGGTCTGGATACAGTTGTTGTCGTCGGTTTCAACAGCAACCAGTGCGTCTCGGCCCAAACCCAGTACATCGGCCGCTTTACGCAAGGAATAATGTCCGCGCTTTGAAACGACGATGGCGGCGCCTTCGTAGCCGTAGTATTTCAGTGCCCGGAATAACCCTTCTTCGTGTAAGCCGCGGAAGCTGCCTTCGGCCGGGAAGGCGCGGTTGCGGGCGACCCAAAGCGCGGTGAGGTTGGCGACGGTTCCGCCGGAGCACATAGCGCCTAGAGAGTGGCGGGGATTGTGCATCCATTTCCGGTAGAAAGAGCCGTCTTGTTCGTACACCAGTCGGTGAATCATCCCCAATACCTGGCGCTCCATTGGCGTGAACGCTTTGGAGGTTTCGGTTTTGACCAGGTTCTGGTTCAGGGCGATCATAATCTTGGACAGCGGCAGCATGAAGTAGGGCAGTGCTGAGGTCATGTGTCCAATGAAAGCCGGGGATGCGGTGTGTACGGAGTTGGCAACCAGTTTGTCGAGTAGAAATTGGGCTTGCTCGGAAACGAAAACGGGCTTTTCCGGGATGGCAGAATCAGCGAAGTTCTTTTCTACCTCAGACAGGTCCCGCTCGACAGCGACGATGTGTTCCTGGAGGAAACCAGCGAGATTTCGGGAGATGTTCTGGTCGATGCGGCTCAGCGTGGACTCCGGCGCTTCGGGCACCGTAAACACGCGATACATGGCCTCGACTGAGGCTTGGGCGGATTTTTTGTTTCCGGTCATAGAGCCACACACTTTCAGTAATTGTCCGAGGGTTGGTTCCGGAAACCCTACGGATGAGGGGCCAGGCTAGGCCTGACACATGTACTTCTGACCTGTCTGGTAGTAGGTCATATGTCCCTGAGGGGCCGTAGTATAAGGCTTGATCCGCGTTGACGCTATGCCTTCAGTGCTCGCGGTTCTCTGAGAGTGGGTGAAGTCAGAGTATTTCCCGGTGGATGTCGAGTATTGCGGCGTCGATGCGGTCCTGAATGTCTTTTTCGACTTGGTCGAGGCGTTGGGTGATCGGCTGGGGGGAGTCGCCAAGGGCTGCGATGGTCCAGGTGGCGCAGTCGAGGGCGTCGTGGTCGGCGGTTTCGCTGACGGCTAGGTCGGGTTCTTTACCCCAGATAGCTTTCATGGCAGCGAAGGCTTTGCGTTTGGCTTTTAGGTCTTCGCAGCCGTAGAGCTGGAAGTGCAGGATAAGTAGGCCTACGTGGGGGGTGATGGTGTGTGGCTGTTGTTTTGGGGTTTTGCCTTCTTTTAATAGCTTTCTCAGGGATTCAGACATTTTGGATTCCGAGTTTCGGTGCATGAACCGGCAAGGGATGGCTTTCCAAAAACCGCTCCCTCGGCACATCTATGTGGCGCTTCTGCTTCGCCATCCATGGCTTCGCACATTTTTGGAAAGTCATCCCTCGCCGGTTCGCGAACATATTAAGTGGAGTCCCTAGGCAATCCGGATAGACAGGAGGTTTCCTGGAGCCGGTGAAGGAGTCCTGAAATAAGCCCTAGCCTACTATAGGCGTTGCCCGTTTGATAATGGCTGCGGCGTTGGTGCCGGACGGGAGGTTGCCGTAGTTCATGCCACCGTTGTTTTGCAGTCGGGAGGCGCAGAAGGCGTCGGCCACGTTGTGGTTGCCGAAGCGAAGCAGTACGGATGCTTGCATGGCGAGAGCAAGGCGGTCGACGAGGTTTCTAGCGCGGTACTGGAAGTCGCAGATGTCGGAGAAATCGGCTTGCAGTTGGGCCAGAAACTGGTCGAATCGGCGGTCGGTACCTTTGGCTTCGGCGGCCTCTTTGAAGAAGGCGTCGAGGGTTTCGGGTTCTTTTTGGATCGCGCGTAGGGTGTCCAGGCATTGGACGTTGCCGCTACCTTCCCAGATGGCGTTGACCGGGGATTCCCGGAACAGTCTGGGCATGATGCAGTCTTCCATTACGCCGCTGCCGCCGATGCATTCCATGGCTTCGTAGGCGTGGTTTGGGGTGCGCTTGCAGATCCAGTATTTGCCGACGGGGGTGGCCAGTCGGGCAAGCAGGCGTTCGTGTTCGTTGTTCTGGTTGTCCAGTGCCCTTGCAACTCGCATGGTGTAGGCGAGGGCGGCTTCGTTTTCGATGGTCAGATCGGCCAGCACGTTTTGCATCAGGGGCTGGTCGCTCAGGCGGGCTCCGAAGGCACTGCGGTTGTGGCAGTGGTGGGCGGCTTGAGCGACGGCTTGGCGCATGCCGGCAGAGCTGCCGATCATGCAGTCGAAGCGGGTCATGGCAACCATTTCGATGATGGTTGGTACGCCGCGGCCTTCTTCACCAACCATCCAGGCCATGGCTCCGCGCAGTTCAACCTCGCTGGAGGCGTTGGCGACGTTGCCCATTTTGTTTTTCAGCTGTTGAATTTGCCACGGGTTTTTGCTGCCGTCGGGGCGCCATCGGGGCATCAGGAAGCAAGACAGGCCGTTGGTGGTTTGGGCGAGTACCAAGAAGGCATCGCACATTGGAGCAGAGACAAACCATTTGTGGCCCACCAGTTCGTAAGCTCGTCCGGGGCCTTCGGTTCCGATTGGGTAAGCGCGAGTGGTGTTGGCGCGCACGTCGCTGCCGCCTTGTTTTTCGGTCATCGCCATGCCGATGGTGACGGCGGTTTTCTCGCGGTCGGGCAGGTTACGGCCGTCGTAGGCGTTGGTCAGAATTTTGGGTTCCCAAAGCTTCGCCAGTTCCGGTTGTTTGCGGATCGACGGGATTGCGGCGAAGGTCATGGTGATGGGGCAGCAGTGTGCGGCTTCTACTTGCGAGTGCATGTAGTATTTTGCGGCCCGGGCTACGTGGGCCCCTTGGCCGGGGTTGGCCCAAGGTGAGCTGTGCAAGCCGTTTTCCAATGCTGCGGTCATCAGTTCGTGGTAGGCCGGGTGAAAGGCGACCTCGTCGATCCGGTGGCCGTAGCGGTCATGGGTGCGAAAGCTGGGCTTGTTGTGATTGGCCTGATGGCCGAGTTCGATGGTGTCGGCTTTTCCGGCCCAGGCACCAAAGCAGCTTAGGCTGTCGCTGGCGTGGGCAGCGCCTTCCCGTAATACGGCTTCCTGCAGGGCGGTGTCTTGCTCGAACAGATTGTAACCGGCCAGCTCGTTTGGCTGGTTGAGCACCTCGTGGGTGGCGGCCAGGTAGCGATCCGTTCGGGGGGTACCGGCGCTGTGATCGCGGGTGATGTCTAGCGGCTTGCTCATACTTAGCTCCTGGTGCCGGTCAACCCCCTCACGCAGTAGCGGACGATGGTGTTGATCAGCGCTTCTTGATCGGTTTTTGTTGTTGGCAGTGAGGCTGTCTGCGCCAGCGAAAGCGGTCCCACTAGTGATTCGGATATGGCGCCTACCAAGCAGGTGCTGGTGATGCGGGCATCCTGTTCGGGTATAGAGCCTTCTGCGATACCTTCCTGAATGGTTTGTTCAAACAGGCTAGCGTAGGCTTTTCTGTATAACAGTCGTTCTTCTTCAACTTTCGGGTCAACCGGTTCGGCAATCATTGCCCACGCCCGGGTGGGGCCTTTTAGGGCACGTCTGGCGAACTGGCACAAGGCGTTGTTTAATCGGTGAACGGCATCGCCTTCCACGGACAGCGCTTCGGCCACCTTATCGACTTCACGCTGCGTAGCCAGCCGGAAAATTTCGGCAAACAGGTCTTCGCGGGACTCGAAATGGCGGTAGATAGTGCCGGTTGCTACGCCCGCCAAATTTGCAATGGTCGTGATTCGAGCACTGCGGAACCCGTTTTCAGCCACGCACTGAGACGTGCATTTAAGAATGTTTTGGCGCGCTTCGGCTTTCCGTTGCCGCATTTTGTCCGTTTCACGATAGGCCATACTGTATTTCCAAGTAGTGAATCACGATTCATTTTTTGTGTCAATTTAAGACTGCTCAGATGCCGTTAATTATGGCCTATAAAATCAATAAGTTAATATTGTTTACAAAATGTTACATCAAACCTTGATGGTGTGAGTTGGCCGGCATGACCGCAGGCCTGCACCAAGCCGCTCGCGAGGTGTATGATGGGGCCTCTTCTCATGGTTTCATGTTCAGGAGGTTACCTGTGTCAAAGCCCCGCCTGCCGCTTTCCGGTCGAAGCTTTCCGTTTACCCGTCCGCGTCGTAATCGCGCCAGTGATTTTTCTCGCCGTATGGTTCGTGAGAACCAGCTGACTCCGGACAATCTAATCTATCCGGTGTTTGTACTGGAAGGAGAAAACCAGCGGGAAGCCGTTCCTTCCATGCCTGGGGTCGAGCGTCTGAGCATTGATTTGCTGGTAGAACAGGCGGCAGAACTGGTGGAGCTGGGTATTCCGGCGATCGCGCTGTTCCCGGTGGTACCTGTGGAGCATAAGAACCTGTCGGGCTCGGGCGCTTGGGATTCCGATGGTTTGGCGCAGCGCGCGGTACGGGCGTTGAAAAAAGCACATCCTGAGTTGGGTGTCATCACCGACGTGGCACTGGATCCGTTCACTACTCACGGCCAAGACGGCATCATCGATAACGACGGCTACGTGTTAAACGATGTCACTGTAGAGGCGTTGGTCAACCAGGCACTGTCTCACGCTGATGCGGGCGCCGATGTGGTGGCGCCGTCAGACATGATGGACGGCCGGGTTGCGGCGATTCGTGAAGCGTTGGAGTCGGCCGGTTACGTAAATACCCGGATTCTGGCCTATTCTGCCAAGTATGCGTCGAGTTATTACGGCCCGTTCCGGGACGCGGTCGGTTCAGCGGGTAATCTGGGCAAAAGCAATAAATCGACTTACCAGATGGATCCCGCGAACAGCGATGAAGCCATTCACGAAGTTGTCATGGATTTGGCGGAAGGTGCTGACATGGTGATGATCAAGCCTGGCATGCCGTATCTGGATATTGTGCATCGCGTTAAAACGGAGCTTCAGGTGCCGACGTTTGTGTACCAGGTGAGTGGTGAATACGCCATGCACATGGCCGCTGCGCAAAACGGCTGGCTTGATGGCGACGCGGTGATGATGGAAAGCCTGATGGCGATGCGCCGTGCAGGTGCTGATGGCATTCTCACCTATTTTGCAGTGCGAGCAGCGAAATTGATGAGAGATCGTCAACGAGCGTAAAACTCGAGCAGGCCGTTCGCGATGGATAGGGAAGCAGAGAACGATGACAACTGAAATAACAACAGCAAAATCAATCACCAGCGATGACCTGAGTGTGCCCGCGCCTGTAGCGGTGCCTCCGGTTGGCGAGCAGATTAATCTGGATGCGAGTGAGAACTGGTTTAACCGGGAGTTGAGTCAACTTCAGTTTAACTACCGGGTTTTGAAGCAGTCCATGGATCCGGCGCATCCGCTGATTAATCGTCTGATTTTTTGCTGTATTTTCAGTAGTAATCTGGATGAGTTTTTCGAAATCCGGGTTGCCGGCTTGCGTGAACAGTTGGAGTACGGGCGGGAAACCGTCGGTGCTGATGGTATTCAGCCGGAACAGGCGTTGGCGGAAATCAGTCGTGTTGCCCATGAGTACATCGAAGAGCAGTACGACATTCTCAATAACGTGTTGTTTCCGGAACTGGAAAAAGAAAACATCCACTTCATACGACGTCGTGAATGGACCGCTGCGCAAGCCGAATGGGTCAGAAACTACTTCGATGAGGAAATTCTGCCGGTGGTCAGCCCGATCGGACTCGACCCCTCGCACCCGTTTCCGCGCTTGGTTAACAAGAGCCTGAACTTTATTGTGGAACTGGATGGCAAAGATGCTTTTGGTCGCGAGACCGGCATGGCGATTTTGCCCGCTCCACGTTCCTTGCCCCGCTTGGTTCGGCTTCCGGATGAGGTTTGTGACGGTGGCGAGAATTTGGTGTTCTTGTCATCGATGATCCACGCCCACGCTGATGAGCTGTTCCCGGGTATGGAAGTGAAGGGCTGCTATCAGTTCCGTCTGACCCGCAACGCGGATTTGGAGCTTGAAGACGATCTGGAAGATCTGGCTTCCGCACTTCGGGGTGAGTTGTTGAGTCGCCGTTTTGGTGACGGTGTGCGTTTAGAGGTGGCCGATAACTGTCCGGAAGAGTTGGTGCACTTCCTGTTGCGAGAGTTTGGTCTTGGGGAAAGAGATCTCTATCGTGTAAACGGGCCGGTAAACTTGACCCGGCTGCTTGCAGTGAGTGGTTTGGTTGAACGCCCGGATCTGACCTATTCCAGTTTTTCAGCGGCCATCCCACGGCAAATACGCAGCAAAGACTCGATGTTCGACGCGATTCGGAAGCGCCCGATTCTGTTGTCGCACCCGTTCGAAAACTTCAGTTCGGTCGTGGATTTACTGCGTCAGGCAGCGAAAGACCCTCAGGTCTTGGCGATCCGGCAAACGCTCTATCGGGCGGGAACCGGATCAGAAATTGTTGAAGCGTTGGCCGATGCGGCTCGTCGCGGCAAAGAAGTGACGGCGGTGGTGGAGCTAAGGGCGAGGTTCAGCGAAGCAGAGAACCTTGAGCTCGCCAGCCGGCTGCAGGAGGCTGGTGTCATCGTGGTGTATGGGGTAGTCGGCTACAAGACCCACGCCAAGATGCTGCTGATTGTGCGTCGGGAAGAGGGCAAGTTGTCCCGTTATGTGCATTTGGGTACCGGCAACTATCACGCCGGGAACGCACGGTTATACACCGATTACAGCTTCATGACCTGTGACGAATCCATTGGTGATGATGTTAACAAGCTGTTCCAGCAACTGACCGGCATGGGTAAGGCGCTGAAGATTAAAAAGTTGTTTCATGCGCCGTTTTCCATGCACAAGCGCTTGATTAGTCTCATCGAGCGGGAGTCCAGCTACGGCGAAGACGGGCGCATTATTTTCAAATTTAATGCACTGACTGATGCCCAGTTGATCAAGGCCCTTTACCGTGCCTCGCAGGCGGGTGTTCACATTGATCTGATTGTTCGGGGTATTTGCTGTTTGCGCCCCGGTGTACCCGGATTATCGGACAACATACGAGTGCGCTCCATTGTCGGGCGTTTTTTGGAGCACACGCGTATATACTACTTCGAAAACAGAGGTAAGCCGGATGTTTACTGCGCCAGTGCCGATGGCATGGAGCGAAACATGCTTAGCCGTATCGAAGTAGCGTTTCCAATTGAAGAGCCCGCTTTGATCGCGCGCTTGCAGGAAGATCTAGAGGCTTACCTTGCCGATAATTGCCAATCATGGATGTTGCAGCCCGATGGCAGCTACATCCCGAACCAGCCTGCGGAGGGTGAACCTCGAGTGGCGGCGCAGCTGGTTTTACTGGAAAAGCTGACGGGCAAATCCAGCTCATAGTTACTAGGCGATTAACAAACACTCACTTCGCTTTGTGCGAAATAGGAAAGATACGTTGAAATTGAACAAATGGACGATGATTGGCTCAGCCGTTTTGCTGGTTGCGGGTGTGGCACCTTGGGCCGTGGGCTACGTGACAGAGCAACAATGGCTAGAGGCAACCGAGGAGGTAAACCAGTCGCAGCCGTTTGTTCGATTAGAAACAACGCGTTATCAGCGGGGCGTTTTCAGTGCCCAGGCCAGCGGTACACTAGCCCTGATTGATCCGAAAACCGGTGAGACCGATCAGATCGGTTTCGAGGTAGCCATATCCCACGGTGTAACTGGAAGTTTGTTGGATTTCAGTCCGAATGGGGGCTGGCAGCACGAGGGTGTTCAATGGCTTGAGGATGAAGAGCCAAGCTTGACCCTGGAAACCCGACTTTGGGGCTCAGCTGTTATCGAACTTCAGACCCCACCGGTTGTATTGGAACAATCAGACAGGCCTGAGACGGTCAGCGCCAGTGGCGGTTTCGCCCGGGTAGACGTAAGCCGTATGGGCGAGCAGGCCGAGGTATTAATGGTATGGCCGGAGTTGAGCATTCTTGGTCCTCGGGCTGATGTAAAGCTTCAGGACTTGCACGTAGAACAGAACATGTCGCTGCTCAGTGGTGATGTTTGGACCGGTACAGGCTCCGTGACGTTGGGGGCTTTGGTGGTTGATAGTGCCGAAATCCCTGCTTTATCGGTTAGCAACGTTTCGTTTGAGACTCTCAGTGAAGCCAGCAACAGCGGCCAGACGCTTGATTCAGAGGCGGTTTTGGCGGTGGAGGCGGTCAGCGTGAACGATGAGGCGTATGGTCCGCATCGTGTGGCGGTGTCGGTTGATCATTTGGATGTGGCTAGCTGGAACGATTTCAGTTCGGCCATGACGGATATGCAGTTGATGGCAATGGATGCGGGGGCAGATCCGCGCTCGGCCTATGAACAGCAAATGGCCTTGATGCAGCGGTTTAACGAGTCGGTGCGGGGGTTGGCGGCAAGCGGCTTCTCGGTGGGTATTCGGGAATTGAGTCTGGATACGCCGGAAGGTGAAGTTCAGGGCTCTTTGGATATCTCGCACCCGGAGCTTTCCGAGGATGAGCGCACCAATATGCTGATGGTGATGCAGCGTTTGAAAGGCTCGGTCAACTTGACGATGCCCTTGGCGCTAGCAGAGAAGGATCCGGCCGTACGGATGCAGTTGTCGCCTTTGGTCAAGCAAGGGTTGTTCGTACGTGATGGTGATGAGTTGGTGATGAACGGCCAGATGAAGGATTTGGTTCTGGACATTAACGGCGTTCAGATTCCTCTGCCGCCGTTGCTTTAAGGCTGTCTTGGCACCACCGTTGGTCGGTGGTGCTGCTTTCCCTTTCTTTGTGTTCTCAGGCCTTGCTGAATTTCTGCTTCAGAGCTTCAGCAACGGCTGGATCAACAAACTCCGATACATCGCCGCCCAGGGAGGCAATTTCCCGAATCAGGGTAGAGGAGATGTAGGACAGGTGGTTGGATGGCGTCAGGAACACGCTTTCAACTTCTGGTGCCAGTCGGCGGTTCATATCGGCAAGCTGAAATTCGTATTCGAAATCTGATACTGCCCGCAGGCCACGTAAGATAACGCTGGCGTTTTGTTCCCGTACGAATTCTGCCAGTAGGTTGCTGAAGCCGGTGACGGTGACGTTGGGGACGTGTGCAGTGGCTTTTCTGACCAGTTCGCAGCGCTCGTCTAGGTTGAGCAGAGGCTGTTTTTTGGGGTTGTAGGCGACGGCGACGACGATTTCATCAAACATGCGGCCGGCCCGTTCAATGAGGTCGGTGTGGCCGTTGGTGATGGGGTCAAAGGTGCCTGGGTAAATTACTTTTGGCATGCACAGCTCCTTGGTTTTTATGCTTGGTAGCATAGCAGCATTGGTTTTCAGGCTGTAGTCCTGTGCTTTTTGATCCGCACTGAAAGGAGAGAGGGAGCGTGCCCGCGCTCCCGGTTTAGGTGCTTGTCTCCCCGATCACAATCTAGTCTTATTTTCCCTTCACCCTTTCGCAGTCAGCTTCTGAGCCAATCTCACGCTGTTTCTTGCCGCCAGTGCGTAAACCGACAGCTGCGGGTTTGCGCCGATGCTGGTGGGGAAGATGGAGGCGTCGTGGACGCTCAGGTTGGCCACGTGGTGGTGTTCGCCGAAGCCGTTGACCACGGACTCTTCCGGATTGCTGCCCATGCCGCAGCCGCCCATTTGGTGCGCGGTGAAGATTCGGGCACGGTGGGGTCGCATCGGGAGGTCGTTGATGGCGGTTTTGGCTTCTTTCCAGCTGGTATACCAGGCCGAGTCCATATGAAGGGCCTGGACGGCTTCTGCACCCGCGGCGAATTGGATTTCGGCCATGTCCAGGTAGGACTGGCGGACGCCATCCCACAGGTAGTCGGTCATCGGGTAGTCGAGTACGGGGCTGCCATCGTCGCGCAGGCTGACGGTGCCGCCGGGGCTTTCGGGGTGAAAGCCGTCTCGGAGCAGGGCAATGACGGACTGAAGCCAAGGCAGTTGACCTAAGTTATCTCGCTGCTGTTGGCCGTGACCTGGTACAACGCCGGCAGCCATGCCGGGGTGTAACGGTGGGACTTCAAGTTTGTAGCCGATGGGGCCGTCGTTGCCGTTTTTGAAGTTGAATTCATCCGAGTAGATCGATTGCGGCGCGCCGTAGAAGGGGTCTACTTTCGCCGACATACGGGCGACGGTCGCGCTGACTGGGTGGATGAATGAGCGTTTGCCGACGCGGTTGTGGGGGTCTGGAAGGTCAGAGCGCAAAAGTAGTCCTGGCGAGCCGATGGCGCTGGCAGCGACCACAAAATGACTGGCTTTGAGGGTGACGGTAACGCCCGATGGGGTGACGCCGTCGGAGCTCATGGCTAACGCTTCCAGATGATCGATGCGGTCTTGCTTCATGACCAGACGCTCGGCACGTAAGCCGTGAAACATCTGGGCCTGATTGTCGAGCGCACCGGGGATGGTGGTCATCAGGGAGCCCAATTTGGCATTCGTGGGGCAACCTACGCCGCAGTAACCCGAATTCCAGCATCCGTTGACGTTGCGAGGGATGGTTTTCCAAGAGTAACCAAGGGTATCGCAGCCTTGGCGCAGGATGTCGTTGTTAAGGTTGGGTGGGGTTGCCCAAGGCGCCATGTTGTGGCGTTCTTCGCGACCCTGGAACCAGGGTGCCATCACGTCGGGGGCTAGGCCTTCCAGTCCGAACTTTTGGCTCCAGTAGCCGAGGGTCTGCTCAGGTGTTCGGAAACTACTGGTCCAGTTGATGGTGGTGGAACCACCCACACAGCGGCCCTGTAGAATCGAAATAGCGCCATCGGCAGTCGTGCGACTCATGCCTTCCTGGTACAGCGTGGCGTAGGCAGTTTGTTCGTCCATCTTGAAGTCTTTCTGGTAATACAGGCCACCTTCTTCGACCAGTATTACCGACAGGCCTTGCTTGGACAGAATTTCAGCGGTGGTGCCGCCGCCGGCGCCGGTGCCGATGATGACAACGTCGGCTTCGACGGTGCGGTTTTCAGTCAGTTTGCTGGCATCGACCACGTTCCAACCGGAAGCCAAGCCCCGGGCGATGGGATCATTCATGGACATAGTGTTCTCCGTTTCCGGGGGGCATCAGGCGTTTTTGAATTGAGGCAGGGCGTCAACCATCCAGGCGGGTGGTCCTGGGTAACCGGTGAGGTGCCACTGATTTTCGTGGCCATAGAAGGCTACGTTGGCGATTTTGCTCAATGCAATGTAGCCGTTGTTTAGTAGGCCGAGGCGGCTATTGCGCCAGCGGTTCAAGAAGGCATCGGCTTCTTTGGTGGTGACGGATGGCCAGTCGGACCAGACCCGAGCCAGAGTGATGCGAGTAGGGGCGAAGTTCAGTAGGTCGAAGAGCTTGCGAAGCTCCTTCTGGTTCGGAGCGCCGAACTGGACGATTCCCTGATCAACGCGCTCGATGGTGGCAGCAATCTCGAACTGACGCTTGTTGGGGTCTTCGGGCAAGGCTCCGGCAAACAGCGCTGGTAGCAAGGCTTCGAACAGAGCGATGTCGTCTTTGCTTAAAAACTGGAATTGGTAGCTCGCATTCATGCGGCTTTCAACGGCGCTGATTCGGCCAGCGGGAGCTGTTGCGCAACCAGACAGACCTGCGGTCAAGCTGACGGTGCCTAAAAACAGGGTGCCTCCTACGCCGGTTTTCAGGAAGCTGCGTCGGCTCAGTTGGGGACTGTTCTCGGCAGAGTGGGTTGTCTGCTCAGGCATGTGACACCTTTTCTGGTGGTCTATGAAGAATGGCACAGGACCTGAACCTGTTGTCAGGTGCCTGTGCTCATCGGGCCGTCTTAACGAATAAACAGTTTGTAGATCATCTTGTGGGCGGCCGTTCCGTGCGGTGCATAAACGAATTTGCCGCTGTTGAATTTCTGCTTGCTAAAGATTGACCTTTGATGGGAGAAGGTCATAAAACCTTCCTTGCCGTGGTAATGGCCCATGCCGGAATCTCCAACGCCACCGAAGGGTAAGTCGTCCTGTGCAACGTGCATCAGAGCATCATTGATGCACATGCCACCGGAGTGGGTTTGATCGATGATGTGTTCTTGTTGCGCTCTGTCATAGCCAAAGAAGTACAGGGCCAGTGGGCGAGGGCGTTCGTTGATGTAATGAATTGCATCGTCCAGGTCAGAGTAGGTGACGATGGGCAGGATTGGCCCAAAGATTTCATCCTGCATGACCTTCATATCTTCAGTAGCATTCAGAACCAAGGTCAGCGGAATCTTCCGGGTGCCGTCCTTCATATTCTCGTTGGCCGGGTTGATTGCGATGACCTCAGCGCCTTTTGTGCGAGCATCTTCGAGATAGCTCTGCAAGCGGTCGTACTGGCGTTCGTTAATAATGGCGGTGTAATCATCGTTGTCGCGCAGGCTCGGGTACATGGTTGAGGCCTGAGTGCGGAACTCGTCGACAAACGCTTGAACACGGTCTTCAGGGCACAATACGTAATCCGGGGCTACGCAGGTTTGCCCGGCGTTGATGGCTTTACCGAAAGCGATGCGTTGGGCCGCGTCGGAAAGGGGCACGTCCGGGGATACCACCGCAGGGGATTTGCCGCCGAGCTCCAAGGTTACCGGTGTCAGATTTTCGGCCGCAGCTCGCATCACCAATTTGCCCACCGAGGTGGAGCCTGTGAACAGCAGGTGGTCGAACGGACGCTGAGAAAAATCGGCTGCCACATCGGCTTCACCAGTAATCACCGCAACCAGGTCCTCGGGGAACATGCTCTCGATGATTTCTTTAAATAGCGACGACGTGTGAGGGGTAAATTCGGACATTTTGACCATCGCCCGGTTGCCAGCGGCCAGTGACGCAACCAGAGGGCCCACGGCAAGATACAAAGGGTAGTTCCAGGGAACGATAACACCCACAACACCCTTTGGCTGGTAATGTACTTTGTTACTAGCGGGCTGGAACAGCACCGAGACATGGCGCTTGGAGGGCTTCATCCAGCCATCAAGATTCTTTAGCGTGTAATTGATACCCTGAATGGACGGCATGACTTCAGCAATCAGCGATTCGTCCTTAGAGCGGCAGCTAAAGTCGCGATCAATAGCGTCCAGCAAGCGATCCTGATTGGCCAGCAAAGCGCGCTTGAGGCGTTTCAGGTTTTCTTTGCGCTCAGACGCTGAGGGCATCGGATTATTCCGGAATGCTTTTTTCTGAATGTCGAAAACCCGATGGGTGTGTTGAATCTGCGTGCTGCTTTCCGTCATCTGAACGACTGTGGCTACCATGTTGCAATCTCCCTGAGCTATCCAGTCAAGATGCTGGAAGCGGTTGTTGTTGGCGCTCGGTGTATGAAATTTGCGCTAACCGCTATTATTAGAGTATATACTCTATTCAGTCAAGAAATGCTGGGTGGCCTAACGGGCCATCATCAATGTGATAACAACAAACTGCGGCCTGAGCATGAAGACCAGAGACAAAATACTGTTGGCAAGCCTCGAGCTTTTTAATGAGCGGGGGGAGCGGAACACAACGACGAATCATATTGCTGCACATATGGCGATATCTCCGGGCAATTTGTACTACCACTTCCGGAACAAGTCGGACATCATTTACGAGATCTTTCAGGAATACGAAAAACTCGTTGATTACTACCTGGATATTCCGGACGACCGGCTTCTAACGCTGCAAGATATGACTTTTTATCTTGAGTCTGTGTTTGACGGTCTCTGGAGCTACCGGTTTTTCCATCGGGATCTTGAGTATCTGTTGGATAGTGATATCCGGCTTCGGTGCGATTACCGTGATTTTACCAACCGGTGCTTGTCAGCGATGAACCAGATTCTGGAGAAGCTTGCCGAGGCAGGCATTCTGCAGCCGCAACCGGACGAGTTACGCTCAGCCATGACCCTGAATGTCTGGTTGGTGATTACTAACTGGATGGCATTTTTGAAAACGGCTCATGCCAGTAATGGGGACGAGGCGTTGAGCTTGACGGCACTCAAACAAGGTATCTATCAGGTATTGACGCTTGAAATGCCCTATTTGATGCCAGAATATCGTGATGAAGTGATGAGGCTAAGAGAGAATTATCGCCCAGCTTTGCCAGAGCAACGCGCCCCGGTTGTCGCTTGATTTGAATAAAAATTGAACTTTTTCGAACGACATCTATCGAACTCATTACAGTAGAAAACCGGACTTTTCTGCTGCTCCTGAGTGAGTTCTCAGGTTTGCCCCGTCAGAGGGGCAAAGCACGTCGCAAACCCTGACGTTTTACCGGCCTACTCTATAGTAGGCCGGCTTTTTCTTCAGGCTAATCAGTCTTCGACTTCGTCAGGCGCTTCCAGCCAATTCGTCAGTGCCGCCCGGCATTCATCAAGCCCCAATTTTGACGTAGCAGAGAACATCACCAGATGTTCTATGTACTCGTATTTCTTCAGTTTATTCGCAATGCCCAGCATCGCCGTCTTGGCCTGTCCAAACTTCAATTTGTCAGCTTTGGTGGCAAGAATCATGAGTGGTAGCTTGTTGTGCTCGCACCATTCGATCATCATCTGGTCAAATTCGGTCAACGGATGACGAATGTCCATGACCAATACCAAGCCGCGCAGGCAGCGACGCTCGTTAAGGTAGTGCCCAAGATGCTTTTGCCAGTCATCTTTCATGTCTCGGGAGACTTTTGCGTAGCCATAGCCCGGCAAATCTACCAAGTGCATGTTTTCTTTGTTCAGGCTGAAAAAATTGATCAGCCGGGTGCGCCCAGGTGTTTTACTGGTACGTGCCAGTTTGCCGTTGACGGTGATGGCGTTGAGTGCGCTGGATTTACCGGCGTTAGAGCGGCCGGCGAAGGCAACCTCGGCACCGTAATCGGGCGGGCACTCGTCCAGTTTGGAAGCGCTGATTAAAAATCGGGCGCTGTTGAATGAGACGCTTTTTTGAGTCAGATCAGGGTCCACGACGGTTGCTGTTCCTTTGGATTTCAGTTATCGACGATTAATGTATAATGCTACACCAAATTCCGGCGGTACGCTGCGCGTTCCGCTGTCAGTCCCGGTTTTGAGCCTGATTCAACAGGGCCATCCGGCGAATAACCAGAATACTTTCAAGATTCTAAGATGAGAGAAGCGGAGCGGGCATGAAAAGACTGATCGCAGGAGTGGTTCTCGGAGTTAGCTTGTCAACCATGGCTCACGGGGCAGGAGATCCGGCAGCGGGTGAACAAAATGCAGCAGTGTGCGCTGCCTGCCATGGCCAGGGTGGCGGTAAGCCGATGATGGCGAGCTACCCGAAACTGACGGGATTGGGTGAGAAGTACCTGTACACACAGCTGGTAGATATCAAGTCGGGTGACCGTTCGATCCCAGAGATGACCGGCTTGCTGACCGCTATGACAGACCAAGACCTGAAAGATCTGGCAGCCTACTTCAACAAGCAGGAATTGGTGGTTAATCAGGCGAATGCTGACGATGAGCTGATCGCTCAGGGGCAAGCAATCTTCCGTGGTGGCAACATGGCCTCTGGCGTGCCGGCCTGCGCAGGTTGTCACAACCCAAGCGGCAAAGGTAACGAGCCTGCAGGTTATCCAGCACTGGGTGGTCAAAATGCCGAGTACCTTGCTAAGCAACTGAAGGCGTACCGCGATGGCACTCGTGCCACCACTGCAAATGCCGGCATCATGGGGGATGTGGCCTCCAAGTTGACCGATGCTGAAATTGAAGCGGTTGCCAACTACGTATCTGGACTGCACTGATCGCCATCAGTTCTGTTCAATAAGGAAACCCCGCCCCGGCGGGGTTTTTGTTTTTTTGCGGAGTAAGCCGCTTAAGCTTCTGTAATTATTTACCGTTACGCTCTGTGGAACTTTTGAGCGTGGCTGGGTCATAATCAAACGACTTAAATAGAACGACTAAACACCTTATAGCTCGGAGAGTTTCATGATCAGAACCCTAAGCCTGATAGTAACTATGGCTGCAACGCTGGCTTTCAGTGGCGCCGCCAGTGCCGATACATGGCAAAACGGAGTGCATTATCGCACTTTGACTACACCGGTAAGCACGGCTTCCGACAGCGGAGTCGAGGTGGCTGAAGTGTTCTGGTACGGCTGCCCGCACTGCTACAACTTCAAGCCGCTGTCAGAAGCGTGGGAAGAAAAGGCACCGGAATACGTGAATTATGTTCGACTACCGGCTGTGCTGGGTGAGAGCTGGGCACCACACGCTTTTGCGTTCTATGCGCTGGAATCCATGGGTGAGCTGGATAAAGTACACGATGCTTTGTTTGAAGCCCTGGCAAGTGAACGTCGGCCGCTGAACTCGGCAGAAGCGCTGGGGGATTTTGTGGCGGATTACGACGTTGATGCTGAAGCTTTTGTTGATGCCTACAACAGCTTTGCCGTTCGCTCACGCGTGCGTCAGGCGCAAAGCAAAATTATGGGTGCGCAAGTTACCGGGACTCCGACTATGCTGGTTAACGGGAAGTACGTGGTCAATGCAACTATGGCCCGTGGGCATGAAAACGTGCTGAAGGTTGTTGATTACCTGGTCAGCAAAGAGCACGGAGTGTCGGAATAAAGGAGAAGTCTGATGCGTGCGGCTTTCAGGGTTTCTGTTCAGCTTACGGGCGATTATGTATAAGCGGATTCGTAGCCAGATCAACGGCATATTGAAATCACAGGAAGCCGCCCCGCGTGGTGCGTGTTCGGGAAGCGAGCACGTGCCAGACTTCGAGCCTCATCGCCATATCCGGCTGCTGACCTTTAATATACAGGTTGGTATCAACACTTCTTCGTATCGCCATTATGTGACTCGTAGCTGGCAGCATTTCCTTCCGAATCGACACCGTTTTGAAAACCTTGATCGTATTGCAACGCTGTTGAAGCAGTACGATGTTGTTGCTTTACAGGAATGCGACGGCGGCAGTTTGCGCAGTGGCTATGTGAACCAGGTCCAATATTTGGCTGAGGCTGCAGGCATCCCATATTGGTACCAGCAGCTGAATCGCAATCTTGGGCAGCTCGCCCAGCATAGCAACGGCTTCCTTAGTCGCTACCGGCCATTAGATGTGACGGAACACAAGTTGCCGGGGTTGATCCCTGGACGGGGTGCCATCGTCGCGCGTTATGGCTTGGAAGAAGACCCATTGGTGCTGGTTCAGATGCATCTGTCGTTGAGCAAGTCTGCGCAACAGCGTCAACTTGGCTTCGTTCGTGATCTGATCAGTCAATATCAGCATGTGGTGTTGATGGGCGATATGAACGCCCACGCCGAGCAGTTGCTCACACAAACGCCTCTCAGTGAAACCGATCTGGTGCCACTGCCTGCTACTGCCCACAGCTTCCCCAGCTGGCGCCCCGAAAAGGCGCTGGATCATATTCTGGTCAGCCCGTCATTGGAAATCCGTCAATCTGGCGTGGTGAGTTACCCGGTCTCCGATCACCTGCCGATCTCACTCGATATTGCCTTGCCCAAGGGCTACCTGGAAACCTTCTAGCCTCCCATTCTGTGTCTTCTTAGGCTACCTATTTTGGTAAAAATCTTGTAACTTCGAGCTGAAGCCTTATGCTTAGAAGTCTATGGATTGTAATGGGTCTGGGTGGTCGCAGAAAATGTATAGCGTCGACCATACATCCTCGGGTTGTTTCGATAGTCTAAGTTATCTTGTTGTTCATATTGGCTATTGCAGCGTCCAGCCTAAGCGCCCAGATATTTTATTACCGACGGGAGTGAGTTATGAGAAAACTTTCCTATTCAGCATTACTTTGTGCCCTAACGATACCTTCGCTAGCGAGCGCCGACTGTGGCGAGGTATCGATAACGGAAATGAACTGGGCCTCTAACACGGTGGTTACCAGCGTTGCCAAGTTCATCATGGAGCAGGGCTACGGTTGTGATGTCGCCGTCGTGCCCTCAGACACCGTGCCGGCAGTGACTTCCGTTGCCGAAAATGGCGAGCCGGATATCGTTACCGAACTTTGGAAGAACTCTGCCGGCGAAGCGTACGAACGTTTGGAGGCGGCGGGGAAAATTAAGCCGCTGACGAAAGTGCTGCGGCCCGGTGGGATTGAGGGTTGGTGGATCCCGACCTATCTAGCTGAAAAGCATCCTGAGCTGACCACTATTGAGGGGATCATGGATAACCCGGAATTGGTGGGTGGCCGCTTCAACAACTGCCCTGACGGGTGGGGCTGCCGTGTGGCTAACGATAATCTGGTGCGAGCGCTTGACCTGGAGTCGGCGGGTATCGATGTGTTCAACCATGGTTCGGGTGAGACGTTGGCATCGTCTATGGCATCAGCCGTGCAGAAACAGGAACCTTGGTTTGGTTATTATTGGGGGCCGACGGTCCCTCTCGGTAAGTTCGACATGACTCGAGTTAAGCTGGGAGACTATAAGCCAGAAGTGCATGCGAAGAACCAATCGCCCGATGCCGAGAACCCTACGGTGTCGGAATTTCCAGCGGCGACGGTGCTGACCACGGTAACACCGGACTTTGAAGATCGTGAGCCAGAAGTTGCAGAGATGCTGGCTCAGCTGAGTTTTGAAACCGAAACCATGAGCTCGTTGCTTGCCTGGATGGATGCCAACAATGCCACGGCCGAGGAAGCCGCGGTCTACTACCTGACCAATTATGGTGAAGAGTGGTCTTCATGGCTGAACGACGATGCCCGAAAGCGTCTAAGCCGCGTGCTAGGAAACTAATACGCCTGCCTTAAGCCCGGCACGCCGCCGTCAGGTGGGCCGGGTATGCTCTGAATTTCCAATTCTGATCGACGGTTTTACAAAATAGGCATACCCGATGGCAACATACGACTGGTTATTCTCAACCTTGGGTCTGAAGGAGTGGTGTGGCCAACAGAAAGATTCTGGTCCCCTATCCATGGCTGATTTGTTGGCCAAGAGCAAAGGGCAGGATGCCGAACCCCAGTCTCTTTGGGACCTACCGTTCCCCTCAATGGATGTGCTGAATGAATCTTGCGAAGCGTTTCCGCAATCGCGGGATCTCACCAAGGGGCTTGAACAGGGCTTTTTGGACATCAAAGACAGTCTCAGTCTGGTTCTGGACCCGCTTACACAGCCTTTGAGCTGGTTTCTCGATGGTTCGCTTTACATCATGCTCAGCACGCCGTGGTGGATTGTCATTCCGGTGATGTTGGCTGTGGTGTTTTTGGTGAGCAAGTCTTGGAAGCTGGTGGCGTTTGTTGCGTTCTCCATCGGCCTGTTAGCGTTCATTGATTACTACGAATACGCGATGCAGACCCTCGCCATTATCTTTGTCTGCGCCTTCCTGTGTGTGTTGATTGGGGTTCCTATCGGCATCGCTATGGCGCGGAACGATTGGTTGCAACGGGGCACTATCCCGGTTTTGGATATGCTGCAGACCTTGCCGCCGTTCGTGTACCTGATCCCGCTGATTTTCCTGTTCAGCGTCACAGAGTCCAAGTTGTACGGCATTGCCATTATCCTCTACGCCATCGTGCCGGTGGTGCGGCTGACCGATCTGGGTATTCGGTTGGTGGACAAAGAGGTGATTGAAGCGGCCGATGCATTCGGCATGACACCCCGGCAAAAGCTGTTCAAAGTGCAGATCCCCTTGGCTTTACCCAACATTATGGCCGGTGTGAACCAGACCATAATGATGAGCTTGGCGATGGTGGTCATTGCGTCTCTGGTGTCTGCGCCGGGTTTGGGGGTGTTGGTATTGCGGGGTATACGAAATCTGGAATTAGGCGTTGGTTTGGTTTCTGGTCTGGGCATTGTTTTGCTGGCCGTCATTCTTGATCGTGTCACCAAGGCCTCTTTGGCCCGGGTCAATTCCGCACAGAAACAGTGAGGCAGTATCGTGACAAAGAATGTCAAAATCGCGATTCGCAACTTGTACAAAATTTTTGGGCCAGAGCCGGAAGTCGCGCTTGAATATGTGAAGCAAGGGGCAAGCAAAGCTGGGCTGCAAGACGAACACGGGCACGTGCTTGGTCTGAAAGACATCAACGTGGATGTGCATGAAGGCGAAGTCACCGTCATTATGGGATTGTCGGGTTCGGGAAAATCGACTTTAATTCGCCATCTTAATCGCCTGATTGAGCCGACCGCAGGCGAAATCCTGTTCGATGGCGAAGACGTTCTAGCGTTGGGCGAGGACGGTTTGCGTGCGCTGCGGCGCCAGAAAATGTCCATGGTGTTTCAAAAGTTCGCCTTGTTGCCCCACAAAACCGTGTTGGAAAATGCCGGTTTGTCTTGGGAGATTTCAGGGCAGGGGCGCGATGCCTATGAAGAAGAGGCTCGCAAGTGGTTGGCCCGTGTCGGTTTGGAAGGCAGCGAGGAACAATATCCCCATCAGTTGTCTGGTGGTATGCAGCAGCGGGTCGGAATTGCTCGTGCATTGGTGTCTAATTCTCCGGTCATGCTGATGGACGAAGCCTTCTCGGCTTTGGATCCGCTGATTCGGTCAGACATGCAGGATCTGTTGCTGGAGTTGCAGGCTGAATTGCACAAAACCATTGTATTCATCACTCACGACCTGGATGAAGCGTTGAAGCTGGCAGACCATCTGGTCATTCTCAAAGATGGCGAAGTGGTACAGCAGGGTGACCCCCAAGGCATATTGCTGCAGCCCAATGATCCGTACATAGTCGACTTCATCAGTGATATCAATCGTGCCCGGGTGTTGAGGGTGCGTTCGGTCATGGGGCCGGTTAACGATGCAGAGTCCTTTTCTGGTGATTTGTTGGAAACGGATAACCTGGAGTCGGTGCTGGCTAAATCGGGTGGTGACGTGAGTCAGGTGTTTCGGGTTATGCGTGACGGTCAGCCGGTTGGCTGTCTTTCGATGACAGAGCTGACTAAGGCACTAGTGCCGACGGAAGGAAGCGGCGCCCGCGTGTCATAGGTGTTTCTTGTTGTTCAGACAATAAAAAACCCGGCTGAAGAGCCGGGTTTTTCGTGGAGGCAGGACCAATTACTTGATCTTGGCTTCCTTGTACGCAACGTGCTTACGGACAACCGGATCGTACTTTTTGATCTCGATTTTTTCCGGAGTGTTACGCTTGTTCTTCATGGTCGTGTAGAAGTGACCGGTGTTTGCTGACGATACCAGCTTAATTTTTTCGCGCATGATGCAGCTCCTTAAAATTTCTCGCCGCGGGCACGAAGATCGGCCAGTACAGCGTCAATACCTTTTTTATCGATGATGCGCATGCCCTTAGTGGATACGCGCAGCTTCACGAAACGCTTCTCGGACTCAACCCAGAAACGGTGGTTCTGCAAATTCGGCAGAAAACGACGACGAGTGTGATTCATCGCGTGGGATACGTTGTTACCGGTAACCGGACGCTTACCGGTAACCTGACAAACTCTGGACATACATGCCTCCGACCTGAGCACTGGTCTATCAATGCGAATTCGTTATTTAACGCGTCTCTGGATGCTCCGGAGCTAACTTTGCTACCGGTTTGCGCCTGTAAACTGGGCGCAACACGCCAGATACCGCCAGAAAGGGACGCTTTTATACCAGAACCGGGTGCCCAACGCAAAAAATTGTTGGGATTTTGGCCAGTTTTTCGGTGGCGACTTCATGGCGGTTACATCAACCCTCTTTCAGCGAGGGATATTACCTCACCGTGACCGATAACCATATGGTCAAGAACCCTGATATCGACCAACCCCAGAGCTTCTTTCAGGCGACGCGTTAGAGAGATGTCTGCCTGACTCGGTTCTGCTACTCCGGACGGGTGATTATGCGCGAAAATCACCGCCGCTGCATTATCTTCCAAGGCCTGACGGACAACTTCCCGCGGGTATACGGCGGCGCCGTCGATGGTGCCGCGGAATAATTCCCGGTACTGAATAACGCGATGGCGGTTATCGAGAAATAAACCGGCAAAAACTTCGTGGGGGTAAGTGGCCAGTCGGCTGGTCAGAAAACGCCGGGTATCGGCGGGAGAACGCAGCGGATCGCCTTGTCGCAGCGGTTCATCCATCACCCGTCTCGCCATTTCCATGGCGGCCTGCACCTGCGCGTATTTTGCGGTGCCCAGACCTTTTACTTGGCAAAACTGGCGACGAGAGGCGGTCATCAGGCCTCGCAGGCTCGAGAATTCTTCGATCAGGTGGCGTGCCATCGCCATTACCGGCATGCCGGCGGTGCCGGTTCGCAGAAAGATGGCCAGGAGTTCGGCATCCGACAAAGATTCGGCACCGTGGGCAAGCAGGCGCTCTCGTGGCCGCTCGTCGCTGGGCCAGCTGGATTCGTTCATATTGCTTCCTTGCAAGTGTCGTGTAGCCGTGCGTCCTGCACGGAGTTCTCAAAGTTACAAAGGGTACTCGAAAAGGTAACATTTGGTAAACGTAACAATCGTGCGTGCAGGCTGCGCTGTCTGGGCTCGCATGCTATCTTACAAGTCTTTCATTTTACGGGATTACGGAGCCCTCATGGCCGTCAGACGAATACTGCTGGGAATCACCGGTGGCATCGCCGCCTACAAAAGTGCCGAACTGGTTCGGCAGCTGAAAAAAGCCGGGTTGGACGTTCGTGTGATCATGACTCAGGGGGCCGAAGCCTTTGTTACCCCGCTGACGTTTCAGGCGTTAAGCGGCGAGCCGGTGCGCACGTCATTATTGGACCCGGAAGCAGAAGCCGGTATGGGCCATATTGAATTGGCAAAATGGGCTGATCAGGTGGTGATCGCGCCAGCTTCTGCCGACTTCCTGGCGCGGCTGGCTCAGGGCATGGCCGATGATCTGCTCACCACCGTATGCTGTGCGACCGAAGCGCCCATTGCGGTGGCACCAGCCATGAATCAGGCCATGTGGAAAAATCACCGTACCCAGCGCAACCTCCGGTTATTGTCAGAAGACCCGCAAATGACGATATGGGGCCCGGATCAGGGCGAACAAGCGTGCGGAGACACTGGCCCCGGAAGAATGTTGGAACCTTCTGCGCTTGCCACGCTGATTCTGACCGAGCAGGTGCCGCCGCCAGCCGGACCGCTCGCCGGTAAGCGATTCGTGATTACCGCCGGCCCCACGCGGGAGCCGATCGATCCGGTACGGTACATTTCCAATCACAGCTCCGGCAAAATGGGCTACGCCATTGCTCGGGCTGCGGTGGCCGCGGGTGCGGAGGTTACCTTGGTCAGTGGTCCCGTAAATTTGGCGGCCCCTGATGGCTTGAAAGTGCGTTCCGTGGTCACCGCTGAAGATATGCTTCAGGCATCGCAGCAGGCCGTCAGCGAAGGCTGCGATGTGTTTATCGCTACCGCTGCCGTCGCTGACTACCGGCCGGAGTCCTGTGCGGGGGATAAGATCAAGAAAACCAACGATGAGATGAGTCTTTCCCTGGTACGTAACCCGGACACTCTGGCCACCATCGCTGCCAGACCTGATGCACCATTTACCGTAGGGTTTGCCGCCGAAACCACCGATGTTGCCCGTTACGCGATGGATAAAATGCAGCGCAAGAAGCTTCAGATGATCGTTGCCAATGATGTATCAGCCCCCGGATTGGGCTTTAACAGTGATCAGAATGCGGTCACCGTTTTTTGGTCAGACGGCCAGGAATCTATGGGGCCCGACAGTAAACAGACCATTGCCACCCGTTTGGTGGCGCTAATCGAAGAACACAGCAAGAAGGCCGATAAGTAATGACGCGAAAAAAATTGCAGGTAAGAATTCTGGATGATCGCATTGGTTCAGATATTCCGTTTCCTGAGTACGCAACCGAAGGGTCTGCCGGTCTGGACCTGCGTGCCTGCCTGAAAGAGCCTCTTACCGTCGCCCCCGGTGAAACTTATTTGATTCCAACGGGGTTGTCGGTACACATAGCCGACCCCGCTCTGGCTGCCATGATCCTGCCGCGCAGTGGTTTGGGTCATAAGCACGGCATTGTGTTAGGCAATCTGGTGGGGCTAATCGACTCGGATTATCAGGGCGAGCTGATGGTGTCCTGCTGGAACCGTGGCCAGACGGAATTCACCATCGAGATTGGCGAGCGCCTTGCCCAGATGGTGTTGGTGCCGGTGGTACAGGCGGATTTTGAAGTGGTGTCCGAGTTTGACGCAAGCAACCGCGGCGAAGGTGGCTTTGGGTCCACAGGAAGCCACTGAATCGGAGTCGCCTGATGGCGGCGCGCTGTAAGTCTGACGACTATACTGCGAAGGTAAGTGACTGTCCGGAACAAGAAAATAACGATGGGAAGCGCTATGAAATTCGGTAAGAAAAAGGCCAGCGACGATACCGCAAAAGAGCAGCCGGTAACGGACGTACCGAGAGCCAAAGTAAAACGCAGCCGAGCCGGCAACGGTTTGAAAAAACTCAGTTCGGTAGCCGTTTCTCAGGCCTTGGTGGTGGTTTTTGCCGGTGTGATCTCTACGGCCTTACTGCATTTCCTAGTGTCGGAGCCTGTTGCGACGAAAGATTTTGAGCGCGCTGTCAACGTTGAGATAACTAGTGCGCAACATCGGCTGAATCACTATCTGAACGCTTTGCAGGGGCAGATTCAGGCCGTGGCAAATCAACAGTATGTAATTGACAGAGTATCTGACGAGTCTGATCTAAGACCCTTGTCACGCCAGCTGGCGTCGGCGGTGAGCGGCGCTGCCGCGGTGTTCGTGTTTCCGCGACGGGGCATCCCCAGAACCGGGAACAGCGAGAATCTGCTTGGCTTCGCGGGATTGGAGTTGGCGCAGCGGGCGGAGAATGGCCAGCCGATGTTGCCTGACGCGTTTCCTCGGAATAACCAGTGGTATCTGCAATTCGCGGCCCCGATCAGGAGCTCGGTCAGCAAGGCGGTGATAGGCACGGTTTTGGTGGTGTTCAAGGCCGACCATTTGGCTCCCCTGTTGCAAGTGGGCAACAAAACACTCGGCGGCCGCCTGGCATTGACGCAAACAGCAGCTGGCAGCAAGCGTCCAGTCATCAGCGTAGGCAGCGGTAGCGGGGCGGAAGTGTCACGTAGCCTGATGAATCCTGACTGGGATGTGCTGTACCAGCCCGGTAAAACTCCGGCACCTCCTGTCAATACCATGTTGTTAGCGCTGTTGGTCCTTATCCCTGTTCTTGTGGCAGCGGCAGTCGTGTGGTTATTGCTGGGTAAAGCGCAGCGAAGTGTACGCGAAGATGTCAGCGCCATGACTCAGTGGGCTTACAAAGTATTCAGTGGCGAACGCCACAAGCTCCCAAGCACGCAGTGGGATATGGTCGCGTCGACCGGAGAAGTGCTATCCCGGGTGTCCCAAGTGGTAGAAAAACGGGTGTCACAGGCCAAAGGTACCGCTGCTCCGAAAGGGGCTTCTGCGCCCGCATCGCCGCAGGGTGAGAAAGACGAGGCCTTGTTCGACAGCGACAGTTCCCTGGGCATGGATATGCTCGATGGTGACGATGATGTGTTGGGGCTTGGTAGTTCCGATGCGCCCTTGTTTGATGAGGACATCCCGGACGTGCTTGAAAGCACAGTGCCGGATATTCAGGTCGAAGCTGAGATCTTCCGGGCGTACGATATCCGCGGTATTGTAGGCGAAAATCTTTCAGCGGACGTTGTGGAGATTATTGGCCAGGCGATCGGATCAGAGGCAACCGAGCGGGGTGTTGCCTCTCTGTGTATAGGTTACGACGGCCGCCATTCCAGTCCCGAACTGGCAGACGCCTTGGCGCGAGGAGTCATGTCGGCTGGCTGTAACGTGATTCGCGTGGGCGCTGTGCCCACCCCGGTCCTGTACTTTGCCACGCATCATCTGGACACAGGGTCGGGTGTCATGGTGACAGGGAGCCATAACCCAGCCAACTACAACGGTCTGAAAATAATGCTGGGCGGTGAAACCCTTTCCGGTGATGCCATCCAGAAACTTTATCAGCGTATTCAGACTGGTGATTTCACCTCCGGGCAGGGCGAACAGACCGGAGACGACGTTCGTAGGGCTTACCTTGATCGCATCGTAGGTGATATTGCGGTGGCTGCGCCTCTTAAAGTCGTGGTGGATGCCGGCAACGGTATCGCTGGTGAGCTGGCACCTATTCTGGTTGAAGAGCTAGGGTGCGAAGTGGTGCCTTTGTTCTGCGACATTGATGGTGATTTCCCGAACCACCACCCAGACCCCGGCAAGCCTGATAACCTTCAGCACTTGATAGCCAAGGTGCAGGAAGTCGGCGCCGACATTGGGATTGCCTTCGATGGCGATGGCGATCGCCTGGGCGTGGTCACCAACAAAGGCAAAATTATCTGGCCAGACCGGCTAATGATGTTATTTGCCCGAGACGTAGTATCCCGTAACCCCGGGGCCGACGTGCTGTACGACGTGA
The DNA here is from genome assembly GCF_019916045.1 of Marinobacter sp. AL4B. Taxonomy (NCBI): domain Bacteria; kingdom Pseudomonadati; phylum Pseudomonadota; class Gammaproteobacteria; order Pseudomonadales; family Marinobacteraceae; genus Marinobacter; species Marinobacter sp. AL4B. Next base: position 523,532 of record NZ_JAILWZ010000013.1, on the reverse strand, counting down.
AGTGCAGCCGCCGCTTGGCAGGGGTGATTTCCGAAGCCGGTGGCCGCCCAGTTATGTGGAAAAGTGGCCATTCCCTGATGAAAGCCAAGATGAAGGAAACCGGAGCGTTGCTGGCGGGTGAACTCAGCGGCCACGTGTTCTTTGGCGAGCGTTGGTATGGCTTCGACGACGGTTTGTATTCGGCAGCCCGGCTGCTGGAGATTCTAGGCATCGAAGACCGGCACAGTGACGAAGTATTTGACGATTTCCCTGAAGACATCAGCACCCCGGAACTGAATGTCGAAGTGACGGAAAGCGATAAATTCGCGATCATTGAACGTTTTGGCGAACTGGGCGAGTTCCGTGAGGGCAACGTCAGCAGTATCGATGGTATTCGCGTAGATTACCCTGACGGTTGGGGCCTATGCCGGGCCTCCAATACCACGCCTGTTCTGGTACTGCGTTTCGAAGCAGAAACCGAAGAAGCACTTGAGCGAATCAAGACCGTGTTCCGGGAACAACTACAGAAAGCTGCGCCGGATCTGGTCGCAAATTTCTGATTTTAACCATTCTCTGACAGTAAGGATCAACACATCATCATGGCGCTGAATCGTGAAACAGCCATGCAGGTCGCCTCGGTACTGAGCCAAGGCCTGCCTTATATCCAACGGTTTACCGGTAAAACCGTCGTCATTAAGTACGGCGGTAACGCCATGGAAAATGAGGAGCTGAAAAGCAGCTTTGCCCGTGACGTGGTGTTGATGAAATTGGTCGGAATTAACCCGATTGTTGTTCATGGCGGTGGGCCTCAAATTGGCGGATTACTCAAGCGCTTGAACATCCAGTCCCGATTCGTGAATGGCATGCGAGTGACCGATTCTGAAACCATGGATGTGGTGGAAATGGTGTTGGGTGGGCAGGTCAATAAAGAGATTGTGTCCCTGATCAACGCCCAGGGAGGCACGGCTATCGGTTTGACTGGTAAAGATGCAAATCTGATTCGCGCCCGTAAGCTGGAAGTGGTTGATCGTTCACCAGAGCTCGAACGCCCCGAGATCATCGATATCGGCCACGTGGGCGAAGTCGCCAGCGTGAACGTTAATGTCATCGACATGCTGACACGAAGCGATGTTATTCCGGTGATTGCACCCATCGGTGTGGGGCCAGACGGTGCCTCATACAACATTAACGCCGACTTGGTGGCTGGTAAGGTTGCTGAAGCCATGAAGGCCGAAAAGCTGATGCTGTTGACCAACGTGGCCGGCCTGAAGAGCAAGGAAGACAAAGTGCTCACTGGCCTCACCGCCCAGCAGGTTAATGAGCTGATCGAAGACGGCACCATCCATGGCGGTATGCTGCCGAAAATCCGTTGTGCGTTGAGTGCTGTGGAAAATGGCGTGCGCACATCGCACATCATTGATGGCCGAGTCGCTAATGCCTGCTTACTGGAAATCTTCACCGACGAGGGTGTTGGTACTCTGATTTCCCGTAACTGATTTGTCTGACCCGGAGCCATTGGATGAAGCGTCTACTGTCTTTTCTTGTTGTATTCAGTTTGGTCGCTTTTGCCGGCTACAAAGCCAGTGTCTGGTGGTTGGCGAACCAACGGCTGGCGGAAGCGCGCACCGAATTGTCGAGTGTGGGCGTTCTCGAACGGGGGCAAATTAGCTCAGCTCTGGACGGGCGCCTGCTGTTGAAAGGCGCAAGTTGGCTCGACTTCCGGTTGACCCAGCCTTTGACCATGGGATTGGTGGAGCTGGATGCGCAGTCACCGATTGAATTGGTGACCGGATTAGCGAATCCCGAAGCTGTATCCGGCGACTGGACCTTAGTCATCGAGCAGGCCCGTATGCTCCTGGAGCCCACTATGTTCCGCAACTGGGTGACCGAAGATGTTGACGAATCTTCGGTGAGCGCCCCGCTGATTGCGTTAGCTTGTGCGCCCGACCCCAGACAGCATTTGGGCAGCGGTGACCTGAAACGTATGGGTATTGATTCGATTGGCGGCAATTTTCGGCTGACACAACGCCGCGACGGTTTAACGGTTGAACTGCATACCTCGGCGGTAGGAAGTCTCGAGTTGAACTGGCCAGGTGCGCGTTTGCACGTCTCCCGAACGGGCATCGACCTAACCGGTCAGGAACAGTCGGCCGAGGCAACCTTGCGAGACGGTGGGTTGATGCGACGCATTTCAGCGTATTGCGCCCGGGAAACCGGCCTGACCGTCAACGAGTGGAGCGTGAAGGCCGCTAACGCCCTTGCGCGAGGGATGGAAGCGCGAGGCTATCAAGGGAGCGGGCAGCTGATTGCATTGTATCGTCAGTGGCTGACAGAAGGCGGAGAGCTTCAATTCAGCGTCAACTTTGGCAGTGAAACGTTCGGAGTGCCAGACCGAACCGAAGAAAGTCCAAGAGTTGCTTGGCAGGTGAAATATAACGGTGTGCAGGTACCAGATGTGTATTTGACCCGAATGCAGCCTACGGAGCCGGAAGTGGCTCCCGAAGCCTATGAGCCGGTCACTCACCCTGAAACATCAAGCCGGCCTCAATGGTTTGCAGAGCCTGTGGAAAACGCCAGTATGTGGCAGGGGCAAACTGTACGAGTCACGCTTTCGAACGGTAAATCCGTTGAGGGCAGGCTGGAGAGTGTCGGTGAGCGGGAGTTGGAAGTGGCCCGCATGATTGCCGGCGGCGAAGTGGCGTACCCTATGTTGATTCGCGCGGTTGCGCGCTTCGAAGTCTGGCGGAGGGGCCGGGCAAACTGATCTAAAGCCGGGAGGCGGGCATGGTTCAAAGTACGGATACGAAAAACCGGGTGCCGGGCGTTCACGACATGATGGCACGGCTGATATCCCTGCCTTCCATCAGCAGTGCATCGCCGGATTGGGATCACAGCAACGAAGCCGTCGTGCGAACGCTGGCCGAGTGGCTGGAAGCGCTGGGCTTCGCCATAGAAATTCTTGAAGTTCCGGGCATGCCCGGGAAATACAACCTGATCGCCACCTTGGGCAGTGGCTCGGGTGGCTTAGTGTTGTCTGGCCATACCGATACCGTGCCGTTCGATGATGAGCGCTGGCAGACGGACCCCTTTACCCTGACCGAGAAAGGTGGCCGCTGGTACGGTTTGGGCACCTGCGATATGAAAGGCTTCTTCGCACTGGCCATTGAAGCCGCCAAACGCTTTATTGACCAGCCGTTGCAGCAGCCGTTGATTATTCTGGCGACCGCAGACGAAGAAAGCTCGATGAACGGTGCCCGGGCGTTGGCCGAAGCGGGTAAGCCCAAGGCGCGCTATGCGGTGATAGGCGAACCGACCGGTCTCCGGCCAGTGCGGATGCACAAAGGCATCATGATGGAGCGGCTGAAATTCCAAGGGCAGTCGGGCCATTCGTCCAATCCGGATCTCGGCCGCAATGCCTTGGAAGGCATGCACGAAGCCATGACGGAACTGCTGACGTTGCGGTCCGAGTGGCAGCAGAAATATCAAAACCCGAACTTTGCGGTACAGGTGCCCACCCTGAATTTGGGCTGTATCCACGGGGGCGACAATCCAAACCGAATTTGCGCCCAATGTGAGTTGCACTTTGATCTGCGCCCGCTGCCGGGCATGAACATGGAAACCCTGCGCCAAGCCATTCTGAGCCGTATTCATCCATTGGCCGAGCGCCGCCAGCTCAGCTTGACGTTTGAGCCGTTGTTCGATGGCGTACCGCCTTTTGAAACCCCGGCGGATGCCGGTTTGGTGAAAGCCTGCGAAGCCCTGACTGGTCATAAAGCGCACGCCGTTGCCTTCGCCACAGAGGCGCCCTGGCTGCAAAAACTGGGTCTGGAAACCCTGGTGATGGGGCCGGGCTCGATTGATCAGGCGCACCAGCCGGATGAGTTTCTGGAATTGTCGCAATTGCAGCCGACCATTGAGGTTCTGAGCGGGCTGATAAAGCAGTATTGTTTGTAACAGAAAGCGGGCCAATATAATCGGCCACAAAGGATTCAAAAGGGAGACCGGATTGAAATCAAACGACTGGCTGCATGGCTTTCGCCACTCATCTCCGTACATCAATGCCCACCGAGGCCGTACCGTGGTGTTGACCATGCCCGGAGATGCTATTGAGCATCGGAACTTCATCAACATCATCCATGACATTGCGTTGCTCAGCAGCTTGGGGGTGCGCTTGGTTGTGGCGTTTGGTGGCCGTCCGCAAATTCAGTCGCGCTTGGAAGACGCCGGTCTGGAAACCACCTTCGAGCGAGGCCTGCGGGTGACACCGGATGATCACCTGCCGTTGGTCATGGAAGCCATTGGTGGTTTGCGCGCCTACATGGAAAGCCAGTTGTCGATGGGGTTGGTTAACTCTCCCATGCACAACGCCAGAATCCGTGTCAGCAGCGGCAACTACGTCACTGCGAAGCCGGTGGGTGTGCTGGATGGCATCGATTTCGGGTATACCGGCAGGGTACGCCGGATTGATACCCTAGGTATCGAGAGATTGCTTGAACAGGGTCATATAGTCCTGTTGCCACCCATGGGGTATTCGCCGACGGGTGATGCTTTCAATTTGTCCTACGAAAACGTAGGCAGCCAAGTGGCGGCAGCCTTGAAGGCCGAGAAGCTGATTGTTTTTATCGACGACGAAGGCCTGCTGGACGAGGATGGCTCGCTGATTCGGGAATTGGGTGCCCATCAGGCAACAGAGCGGCTGAACGCCAATAATGTGACCGGTCATGACGCGGTTCTTTTGAAAGCGGCCTGCGATGCCTGCGTGAAAGGTGTGCGCCGTGCTCACATCATCAGCTACTCTGAAGACGGCGCGTTGCTGGAAGAGCTGTTCACACGGGATGGCTCCGGCACTCTGGTCAGCGGAGACCATTACGAGCAAATTCGGCCGGCCCGGGTAGAGGACATCGGCGGTATTCTGGAATTGATTCAGCCGTTGGAAGAGCAGGGCATATTGGTGCGGCGCTCCCGTGAGATGTTGGAAACCGAAGTTGACCGCTTTGTGGTCGCAGAGCGGGACGGCACCGTGGTCGGCTGTGCGGCCCTGTATCACTATCCCGAAGAAGCGGCCGGTGAACTGTCCTGTTTCGCCGTGGACCCATCCTACCGTCGCGCCGGGCGCGGTGACGACATCCTGATGATGATCGAAAAGCAGGCACGGGGGCAGGGCATTGAGAAGTTGTTTGTGCTGACCACTCAAACCGAGCACTGGTTTAGGGAGCGAGGGTTCGAGCCAACAGTGGTTGAAAACCTGCCAGGTCCCAAACTGGCAGCGTACAATCCTCTACGCAAATCAAAAGTGTTCGTGAAACCGCTCTGACAGCGCGTTGAGAGTGTCCTTGCGCTCGGTTTCCGGTTGGTCTGACAGCCGGGAAACCGTCTCGTAAAACCGCTCGAAATCGAAGTCAGATTCTTTCAGTAACTGCCTGAAGGCCGGGACATGCTGATTGTATTGCTGAAACAGCGCCAGCTTGGCGTTGTTCAGCTGCACCGGTGCAGAGCCTAAGGGGCCGGGCTCCGGGTAGCGGGCCGCCAAAGCTTCGTACTGGCTTGCCAGATCATCCAGCGTTTTCTGTTTACGTTGCCTGAGTTGAATGCGGTCCAGTTCGTTCTGCTGTGCATACAGGCGGCGTAACGTCTCGCTGGTGTCACCAACCAATTCCAGCGTGCGATTGCGGTGCTCCAATCGCAGCAGGGCACGTTCGAAGGCCTCAGGCGAGCCCTCGCGCTCTAGCCACAAGCGCAACCCCTCCAGCTCGACTGCGGTGGCAAAACTCTCATTGAACGCTGTATCTCCATTCAGATAGACCACTCTATGCGCCAGTTCATGAAACATCAGGGCAATCATCCGGTCTTCGGAAAGGTGGGTGAATCCGGTGTGCAGCAGGTCATCAAACCAGCCAAGCGTGGAGTAGGCCGTGACCGCGCCGATAAAGGTATCGTACCCTTGGTTGGTGAAGTGTCTCTGGGCTTCTTTGGCCATGGCCAGATCGAAATAACCCCGGTAAGCCTGGCACCCGACAAAGGGATAGCACCACTGTTTTGGCGTTAGGGAAAACTCGGGCGCTGCCACCAGATTGACCACAACCCAAGGATGCTCGAGCGCCACAAAACTGGAAAACGCACCGTCAACGGGAAGCCTGAGTGTTTGCTCTGCAAAGGTGCGTGCCGACTGGGCCGACGACAAAGCCCTAGACAATTCCGGTGGGGTGTCGGAGTGCTGTAAAACATTCTCTACCGGCTCGCTGCGCATCATTAACGAGACATGGCCGGAAATAGCTTGAGTGTAATAACGCATTGATGAGCAGCCCGGAAGTGCCGCTAACAGTAGCAATATGAGATAGACCTGACTAAGCTGTTTCATGAATCATCATGCTATGGTGAAGTGAACGCTCGCATTCGATATTTTGTCATTGTGCGAGCAGGGTTGTAGGCTATTTCTTCAACCACTTTAACCGATTTTTCGTGGGTGGTACGTTCCACCTGAACAGGGACATGGTCCGGGTATCTAGTTCCCGCTGACGGAACCGGCTTAACAACTGGTCAATTATTGATGGATCCGAGAGAACGTCGCAGTAGCCCCCGACAGCCAATTAAACTCGCCGCCCAAATCGATGTGGGTAGCGGAGAGTCATTACCCTGCCAAATCGCAGACTTTTGCGCCGAAGGCCTCTACATCCGTTTTTCGGGCCAGACCTCTCTCAAACTCGGGAGTGTGTTTGAGCGGTCGGAGCCGGAAGAAGTTGTTGTGCGCTTTCGCGGCTTGGACAGCAACGTTCACCATGAGCTGCACGTTCGCCCTGCACGACGAATCGAACGTGCCATGGGGGTTTCCTTTGTCCGATCAAACCCAGAGGCCATCGAGGCGCTAATACGGCTGTGTGGCAGTGGCGACAACCAAAGCCGATCTTCACTGCAAGCGCCCAGCGATAGGGTTCAGTTTGTACTGCATCAATGTGCCCGTGCCATTACCCAGTTCATTGAACCGTTGATGGGTGCCTGTTTTGTAAACACTGTCGACGGATTAAAAGCGGCGGCTCAGAAAGCGTCAAGCGATCAGCTGGCGAATGAATACATGGATGCGGCGGGGCAAATCGAAGGTCGTCAGCGCATCTTGTGGCACCACATGGCCCGCAGCCTGGAGTCGCCCTTAAAACCGGAGCAAAAAGGCGCTCCGGGGGCGCTATTGTCGGTTGTTGATAAAGACGAATTCGAAGATTGGCTGGCGGTTAAGGTCATGGTCACCCGGGCGGACACCTTGTACCGGGGCGATCTGCTTGAACTCAAGCTGCGGCTGGATCATTTGGGTATCTCCAATCGGACTGGCCATCACAATCCACTGGGGCCGGCGCTGGTCTGCGAAGCCTTTCATCATGCTTTGGTGCAGCTGAAGGTGAGTCGCGATGTGGAAAAAGTGTGTTTGAAAGTTTTTGAGCAAACGGTGATTCGCCAGTTAGCCCCGCTTTACCGTGAGCTGAATAACATCCTTATCAGGCACGGTGTATTGCCTGACCTCGATTTAACGAAATACCTCAGTGAACAAGCCGCGGAGGGGGTTACCTCCAAAACTCCGGAGCCTAAACCCGCGCGTGAGGATGAGGCGATAGAGCCCTCGCCAGTCCGGCCAGAAGACAAAATCGAGTCGAAGGCCTCAGGTGAGTTCCGGGGGTATTCCAAATCTGCGCAGAATGCCTTTGCAACGGTTCGAAACCTGTTGTCATCCCTGAAGCGGAGCCGCTCTGCAGACGACGTGCCAGCATCAGAATCGTTTGAACCCGATGCCCGGCCACTGACCAGCACTGAGCTGAGCCAAGAACTGCAAGAGCTGCAGATACAGGCAGCTGATCTGAACGAGCCCGATGTTCCGCTTAAGGAACGCGTTGTGGCAAAAGTGAAAGGCAGCATTGAAAATGCGCGCTTGAACGAAGACAGCCAAGACGCACTGGATGTGGTGGATCGGTTTTTCCGCAGTGTGACCGAAAGCCCCAAACTCAGCCGTTTTGCTCAAGACAAGATGCGTCAATTGCAGGTGCCGGTGCTGAAAGTGGTGATGCGTGATCCCAGCTTTTTTGAGGATCAGGCCAGCCCTGTCCGCAGTGTGATGAACCGACTGGCACAGATTGGTGCAAAAGGCGCTCGTCCCAATCCTGTGGTGCAACGCAAGGTCGATGAGTTGGTGCAACGCATCGCGACCGACTTTGATAAGGATACGGTGATTTTTGACGAAGCTGTCGAGGAACTCGACAGCTTGATCGAACGACAAAACCTCGCCTACCGTCGCAACGTAGAGCGTGTAACGGCAGCCGCTCAGGGTTCCCAGAAGGTAGCCGAATCCAAAGCCGCAGTGGCCGCCGCACTGGATGCAAAACTGGGCGGCCGCAAGGTGCCCAAAGCGGTTGTCAGCCTGTTGGAAAGTGGGTGGCGCGATCTCTTGTCTCTGACCTGGATACGGCAGGGCGAAGAGGGGCAGCTGTGGCAGGATTATCTGGCCGTGATTGATTCGTTAATGGCCTATGCTGAAAGCCCCGGCAACAGCAGTAATTTGCCGGAACTTCTGCGCTTGATTCAGGACGGTTTGGCATCCATTTCCAGCAACCGTACACCGTCTTCCCAGATACGGGATGAGCTAAAACAGCTGATGGTTCGGCAGCCAGGCGAGCCTCTTGAGTTGGTTGAAGTGCCGAAGGCTCAGTCTGATAAACCTGCCAAGTCGGACGCGGGCGAGCGAGAAATGATAAGTCTTCAGCGTTGGGTCAATCGCGCCCAGCAATTGCAAGTCGGAGACTGGTTTAAAGATCAAAGTAAATCGGATGACCTGCATTACATCCGGCTGGTTTGGGTTGCAGATAACTTCTCGCGCTTTGTGTTTGTGAATCATCAGGGTATGCGTGTGGTCGAATTGGACGCCACCTCACTGGCGCGGAAAATGCGGGAAGGTGTCCTCATTCTGGACAGCCAGTACGAAAAGCCGTTGGTCGATGAAAGTATTGATCGCATGGTGCGGAATGTATACGACCAACTGTCTTGGGTCTCGACCCACGATGATTTGACGCATCTGTTGAACCGTCGTGAATTCGAACGATTGTTAGAGCATCAACTCACGCGAGGTGAAGACACCCGCACGCTGCTGCATCTGGACCTGAAAGGCTTCCGGCTGCTGAACGATGTGGCGGGCCAGAAAGCCGCCGATGAAACCCTGAAACAGGTGGCCGACATACTGTGTAAACACGCAGATGAGGGCATGCCCGTGTCGCGGGTTGAGGGCACAGAATTCGCGATGCTGGTGCCGGATGACAAGGCGAGCGCAGTAGCCCAATCGCTGGTTAGCGCTATCGAGGCGGCGGAATTCCGTTTTGATGGCAAAACCTATGAATTAACCGCCAATGTTGGCATCGTGCCGACGGTCGCTGCGGTGACCTCAGCCGAACGCTGGCTGAGAACATCCGAACAGGTACTGTCGGTCGCCCGTCGCGGCGGCGCAGGGCGTGTGTCTGTTTACAGTGACGGTGGCGAAGATCAGGCGCGACAGGATCAGATAGCGGCCCGTGTTGCGAATCTTGGGGATCCTGCCGATGATCGAATGTTACTGCGGTGCCAGAAGATCATTCCGCTGCATCCGGAGGCCCGGATGTCGGTCGCCCAGTATGAAATCCTGATCAGTATGTACGATGATAACGGCGAGTTAGTGACCGGCCGCGACCTCGTGCGTATGGCAGAACGCTATGACCGAATGCAGGCGGTAGACCGTTGGGTTGTGGGTCATATGCTGGATTGGCTGCAGGAAAAAAAGCCCGGTGCCCGAGAGGTTGGCGGTATCTGTATTAATTTGTCTGGCCATTCGTTGAATGATCAGGCCCTGCTGGAATTTATTTACGAAAAGCTCAGTGAAAAAGACGCCCCCATCGAACGCTTGTGGTTTGAGTTAACCGAAGCCTCGGCCATCCACGACGTGCCGGCCGTTGCCCGGTTTATCGGAGAAATGAAAGAACTTGGGTGCCGCTTCTGTCTGGGTAACTTTGGGACCGGTCCGAACGCTTATGACTTCATGCGCTCGCTGCCGATCGACCTGATCAAAATCGACAGTGCCTTTACTCATCAGCTGGCTACCAACGCCACTGACCAGGCCATGGTCAAATCAATGGTTGATATGGCGCATTTTATGGATCGGGAAGTTGTGGCCACTCAGGTTGAAACTCGTGAGGTTCTGGATAAGCTGGCGCAGTTGGGCGTGGACTATGCTCAGGGCTTTGTTATCGAAAAGCCTAAATTACTAACCAGCTTGATCTGACCCTCAGGAATTCTGCTTTTATGTCTAAGCGCCACCCGATTATTGCGGTGACCGGCTCCTCCGGTGCCGGCACCAGTACCACTGGTCAGATTTTTGCGCGATTGTTTGCCCGAGAAGACATCAAGGCCGCGATGGTCAGTGGTGACAGCTTTCACCGTTATACCCGTGAGCAGATGGCGCGCCTGGCGGCGAAAGGCCAGTTTGGTGAGCGCAACCATTTCGCCCTTGCTGCCAACCACATCGACCGGCTTGAAGCCCTAATGTACGACTACAGTCACACGGGCAATGGTCGATGCCGCCAGTACGTCCACGATGAAGATCACGAGCTGATTACAGCCGGCCATAAGCCCGGCACCTTTACGCCTTGGAGTTCATTGCCGGCGGACACCGATGTGCTGTTTTACGAAGGATTGCACGGCGGAGTGGTGAGCGAAAACTTCAACCTGGTCCAGTATGTGGATTTGTTGATCGGCGTCGTGCCCATCGTAAACCTGGAATGGATTCAGAAGATCAACCGGGATACCAACAAACGCGGATACAGTCCCGAAGCCGTTGTGGAAACCATCATTAACCGTATGGATGACTACGTAAAAGACATCGTGCCGCAATTCTCTCACACCCATATCAACTTTCAGCGTGTACCGTTGGTGGATACATCCAACCCGTTCATCGCTCGAGAAGTGCCGAGTGAAGATGAAAGCATGATCGTGATTCACTTTCGTGAAGTCACGGATGTGGACTTCAGCTGGTTGCTGCAGGCGATTCCCCAAAGCCGTTTGTCCCGGCACGACACCTTGGTGATCCCGGGAACGAAAATGCCACTGGCTATGGATTTGATTGTGCGCCCCATGGTTCAGAGGCTAATGGCCGGCAAGGCGTTTGCCTGAGAGGCAGCTGAGAATAGCTGCCTCTCAAAGTAATTATTCCACGTTGCGGGAATAGAAAATTTCCAGCATCTCCCGGCGTAGCCGGTCTTCGATGGACTTGGCTTCGGCAGGATCGAGCTCTTCTGCGTTGGTGCCAAACACGTAATTATCTAGGTTGAACTCTTTCAACATCATCTTCGTGTGGAACAGATTCTCCTGATACACGTTCACGTCGATCATCTGATAGGCGTTCTGGGTGTCTTCCGTGAGGTAGTTCTGAATCGAATTGATGTCGTGGTCGATGTAGTGCTTGGTGCCATCGATGTCGCGGGTAAAACCACGCACCCGGTAATCGACGGTGACCACGTCAGAATCGAAGCTGTGAATCAGGTAGTTCAACACCTTCAGCGGTGAAATCAAACCACAGGTAGACACATCGATATCAGCACGGAAGGTGCTCACGCCGTCGTGAGGGTGGCTTTCCGGATAGGTGTGAACCGTCACGTGGCTTTTGTCCAGGTGCGCCACAATGGTATCGGGCAATGGGCCGGGCGATTCGTCGTAATTCTCTTCGCAGTCGTCTACGTCGTGCTCGGCAATCAGCATGGTGACCGACGCACCGTGGGGCTCGTAATCTTGACGGGCAATATTAAGAACGTTCGCGCCAATGATTTTCACAACGTCAGTCAGGATCTGAGTCAAACGCTCGGCGTTATACATCTCGTCGATGTAATCGATGTATGCTTCACGTTGCTCGTTGGTCTGCGCGTAACAGATGTCGTAGATGTTGAAGCTTAGTGATTTGGTCAGATTGTTAAAACCGTGCAACTGGAGTTTTGATTCCATGCTCAGCCCCTCCGGTGATTGGAGATGAATGGTGACAGGGTGAGGTTAGTCCCCCTACCGAGGCCGCCACCGACTACTGACCAGGCAAACATGTTGTTCACCTTTTGCGCAGACCGGCGGAGAAAGGTGCGTATTATGCATACGGCTTATGTCGATGAATAGTGTTTGCAAGGACTTTTTTTAAGCACCTGAATACGCCCCGAAAAGCTACGGTTCGCGGGGCTTTACGAACTTATTCCGCCGCTCGAATTTCGAAGCTGTGGGTGATCTCCACACCGGCTGCGCCCAGCATAATAGAGGCCGAGCAATACTTGTCGGCAGACAAGCTAACCGCTCGTTCTACCTGCTTTTCTTTCAAGTTGTGACCGGTCACAACGAAATGCAGATGAATTTTGGTGAAAATCGCTGGCACGGCATCGGCCCGCTCTGCTTCCAGTTCGGCATGGCAGGCTGTCACGTTTTGTCGGCTTTTTTGCAAAATGGACATGACGTCAAACGAAGAACAACCGCCGACACCCATGAGCAACATTTCCATGGGGCGCGGCCCAAGATTCTGCCCGCCGAGGTCGGGTGGCCCGTCCATTTGTACGCTGTGGCCGGTGCCGCTGGTGGCTTTGAAACTAACATTGCCGGTCCAGTCTACCGTTGCTTTCATTTGTTCTTCTCCCATGTTGAATCGGTAATGAGAAGGGATGCTAGCACAGACTTTCAGAAATCCACGCCTTTGCATGCCAGTTGCCCCTGAGCAACCATCTTGTTATAAGTTGCGTGGATAAATAGATAATCCCGTAACCTGCAGGGAAATGCAGGGATATAACAAAGATCAGGATCGGCAATACGCTGAGGAGGCACATCTCGCATTATGGCTACTATCATCAAGCCGGTTGAGCAGAAAACCAAACATCTGGATTACTTTCTTTCCCAATGCCATCGCCGGCGTTACCCAGCCAAAAGCACCATTATTTATGCGGGCGACAAAAGTGACTCCCTCTTCTACATCGTAAAAGGGTCGGTAACCGTCATTATTGAAGACGACGATGGCCGCGAAATGATTATGGCCTACCTGAACACCGGCGATTTTTTCGGTGAGATGGGGCTGTTCGACAACATGGATTCGCGCAGTGCTTGGGTCAAAGCCAAAACCGAATGCGAGGTGGCTGAAATAAGCTACACCAAATTCCGTGAAATCGCCCAGCAAGATCCCCGGGTTCTGTATTTCATTGGTGAGCAGATGGCCTCTCGCTTGCGCCAAACCACCCGTAAAGTGGGTGACCTGGCGTTCCTGGACGTGACCGGTCGGGTAGCGCGCACGCTGTTGGATTTGTGCAAAGAGCCCGATGCCATGACTCACCCAGACGGCATGCAGATTAAGATCACTCGTCAGGAAATCGGCCGCATTGTCGGTTGCTCCCGCGAGATGGTGGGCCGAGTACTGAAAACGCTGGAAGAGCAAGGTCTGGTGCAGGTGAAAGGGAAAACCATGGTGGTCTACGGCACCCGTTAATGGGCATCTGTAGAGCTTAGAAAAAACCGCTGCCTCGCAGCGGTTTTTTTATGGGCGCTAGTCTGCCAAAGCGACCGATTTGATCTGCAGCCACACGGCCAGCCCGGGAGAAAGCCGAAGCTGGTGTACCGAGCGGGAGGTCAACCGCGCTAAAAACGGAGTATCCCCTGCCAACAGACGAACCAGACTGGTGCCCGGCATGACCTCCCGGGCAATGTGATCGACCGTTGCCGGCAGCAGGTTCTGAATACTTTGGTTCCGCTGTTCCTGCAAAGCAATACTGACGTCCCGAGCTAACACCTGAACACGCACCGACATGCCAGCGTGGAGGTGATCGTGATGACGCAGCCAAAGCTCACCGCCATCGAACACCACTCGGCACAATTGCCAGCGGTCATCCACTTCCGCTATTTCTCCATTGAGAATCACGCCAGCGTCTTCTTCCAGCCGGAACGGGTGATCCGTTCGCGCCAAGGTTTCCTGAAGCGGTCCGTGGGCAACCACACGCCCGTGTTCCATCATCACAATGTGATCGGCCAGCCGCGCCACTTCGGCGGTGGAATGGGAAACGTAAAGCACCGGGATCTCGAGCGTGTCTCGCATGCGCTCGAGGTACGGCAAAATGTCCAGTTTACTTTGCTGGTCCAGCGCCGACAGCGGCTCGTCCATTAATAGCAAACGGGGACTGGTCAGGAGAGCTCGTCCGATGGCCACGCGCTGGCGTTCACCGCCAGAAAGTCCTGCGGGCATGCGCTTCAGCAGCGGCGACAGGCCGAGCCAGTCATAGACTTGCTCCGGGCTAATCTTGCGTTGTTCGGCCGGCACCCGTCGGTAGCCGTACAGCAGGTTTTTGCGAACCGACAAATGCGGAAACAGGCTGGTGTCTTGAAATACATAAGCCAAAGGCCGACGATGCACCGGCCAACTGTTGCTGGCGGTTTGCCAAGGCTCGCCCAAAACCGAAAGCTGTCCTTGGGCGGCCTGTAAGCCGGCAATGCATCGCAACAGGGTGGTCTTGCCGCATCCGGAATGACCAAAAATGGCGGTAATGCCGGAGCCAGGCAGGTTGAGGTCAACATCCATGGCGAACTTATCGAAGTGGCACTGAAATCGGGCCTGAATAGTGTCCGGATGGCTCATCGAACCACTCCCGGCTGGAGACGCCCGTTCAGGGTATACAGGGTGACGAGTACGACAAAAGAAAACACCAGCATGCCGGCAGAGAGCCAATGCGCCTGCGTGTATTCCAGTGCTTCCACGTGATCGAAAATGGCCACCGATAACACCTTGGTTTCACCGGGAATGCTGCCGCCAATCATCAAAATAACGCCGAATTCACCAATGGTATGGGCGAAACTCAGCACCGCGGCGGTCAGAAAGCCCGGGCGCGCTAACGGGATGGCGATGGATAGAAAGCGATCCCAAGCCGAGGCGCGCAGCGTGGCGGCAGCTTCCAGCAGGTTCTCGTTCAAGCTCAGAAAGGCATTTTGTAAGGGTTGCACGGTAAAAGGTAGGGAGTAGATCACCGATGCCACCACCAAACCTTCAAAGGTAAAAGGCAATAGCCCCAAGCCAAGGCTTTCGGTCAACTGGCCAATGGCTCCATCGGGGCCCATCACAATCAGCAAATAAAAGCCCAGTACGGTCGGCGGTAACACCAGCGGCAGCGCCACAATCGCGGCAATGGGTTGGCGAAGCCAGTGTTGAGTGCGGGCCAGCCACCACGCAATAGGAGTGCCGATTAACAGCAGCAACACCGTGGTGATGCCCGCCAGTTTCAATGTTAGCCAAACGGCCTGCCATTCCGGGCCCATGAAATCTCCGCCGGTTCAGTGAGTGGACTGTAGCGGGATATCGTACCCGTCTTCGCGGATGATCGCCTGTGCTTTTGAGCCATTTAGAAATGCCATCCAGGCATGGGCTGCAGGGTTTTGGTGGCCCCGATTAAGCAAAATTACATGCTGACTGATCGGGTTGTGCAGTGTTTTGGGGACCTGCCAGGCAACGCCTTCGGCTCCTTTGTAGGCACGCACTTGAGCTTGAGCCACGAAGCCGGCACGAGCATTGCCAGTGGCGATAAACTGGAAGGTTTGCGCGATGGAGTCGCCGCTGACCAGTTTTGGTGTGAGTGACTCGGCCAGCCCGAGACTCTCCAAAACCTCGATTGCGGCGATGCCATAGGGGGCGGTTTTGGGATTGCCGATCGCCAGACGCTGAGGCTGGCTGTTCAGGTATTGCTGGCCATCCCGAAACAGATCCGGGTCGCGGCTCCAAAGCACCAGCCGGCCCTCGGCATAAGGAATCTGCGAACTGACTACGGCCAAGTCTTTGTCGGCCAGCAAGCGAGGGCGCTCAGCATCGGCAGCCATAAATACATCGTAGGGCGCGCCGTGCTGGATTTGCGCATACAGCTTGCCAGTGGATCCATAGCTGGCGTGCACTTGATGCCCGGTTTGCTGCTCGAAGAGTGTGATCAACTTCGCCATGGTGCCGGTAAAGTTCGCGGCCACGGCAACCGTAGTTTGTTCGGCCCGGGCCTGCCCGGCGGGCAGAAACAGGCAGGCCGTGATCAGGCCGACAAAGGCTCGGCGCATGCGGTTTGAACGGTCGGAATACACTGCAGCAGGTGTTGCCATACATCCTCGGCGTTGAGTTCGTTGAGCATCTCGTGGCGGCCGCCGTCAAAAAGCCGGAAAGTCACTTTCTGAATGCCGGAGTCGCGAATGGCTTGAAAATGCAGGCGGATACCCTTGCCCATTTCACCGACCGGGTCGTTGCTGCCGGAAAACAGATGTACGGGTAGATCTTTGCGCCAGAATGCCGGGTCGATGGTGAGCATGCCGCCGAGGAAATCATGCCACAGCCCGGTGCTGCATTCGAATCCGCACAACGGGTCAGCCAGATATTGATCCACTTGCTGTTCATCCCGGCTTAGCCAGTCGCATTCGGTTCGGTTGGGCCGGAACATGCGATTGAATTTCCCAAAGGTCAGGTTGGCAATCAGTTTGCTTTGGTGGCGTTTGCCGCGAACCCGCTTGATCAGCCCGATAAGTGAGCGTGAAGGAATCAATTCTGCTTTGTTGATGCGGTTGGATGCGCTCAGTATCAGCGCATCAATAGAGCCCCCATGCTGCTGTGCATAACTTTGGGCGATGAACGAGCCCATGCTGTGGCCCAGAACACTCAGGGGCAGCTCAGGGAAAATGCTTTTAGCGTGGCCAACAACGAGGCCCAGATCGCTAATTACCTTGGCCCAGCCCTCATTGTCGGCATAGTGGCCGAGGCTGTCCGGGGTGCAATCGGGGCCGTGGCCCCGATGGTGATAGCTGATCACGGCAATCTGATGTTTGCTCAGCCACTGCGCAAGCTCGGCATAACGGTTGCCGTGCTCGGCCATACCGTGGCTGATCACCAGACAGGCAAGGGGCAATTCGGGCTGAAACAGAGTACCGGTAAGCTGGTAGCCGTCAGCGGCGGTCAGGTTCAGAGTGTGCTGGTTCATAATTCTTAACCGGTTCCTGTGCAACCGGGCGTTGCCACTCCGGCGGTTTCCACAAATGTTTTAAACGAGAGCTTAGACTGCCGGGTTTGCCCATGTCGCGGAACATATCCACATATTCGTGAGTCCACAGTACCAGCAGGTTGTTTGAATATACTTGGCGGGGAATGCCGTAAGTCGGCGGCAGATCGTCACTTTCGGGCACGAAGCTGTTAAACAGGCGATCCCAAATGATCAACACCCCGCCGTAGTTACGGTCGATGTACCGTTTGTTTCGCCCGTGGTGGGCGCGGTGGTGACTGGGGGTATTGAACACATATTCCACGGCTGCCGGCAGGCGGTGGATCAGCGTGGTGTGAATGAAGAATTGGTACACCAGCGACAGCGCGTAGGCTACTCCAATCCACACCGGATTGAAGCCCAGCAAGGCCATGGGTAGGTAAAACGCCCAGTTACCGTTAAAGATATTGGTCGCGCTCTGGCGCATGGCAGTAGAAAAGTTCAGGCGTTCGGAGGAATGGTGTACCACATGGGCGGCCCAGAACCAGCGAATTCGATGGCTGGAACGGTGCATCCAGTAATAGCAGAAATCCACACCAATGAAGGTCAGCACCGCTGTAAAAGCATTCAGTTCGATGTCGAACAGGCGGTAGTGGTAACACAGAGCATACACCGGAAAGGCAATCATCCCGGCAAACAGCAGCTCAGTGGTTTGATAACCCGCACCTAGCATGAAATTGCGGATCGCCTCGGGCACATCCATCAGCTTCGGGTTGTGGCGGATTTTCAGATATTCCCAAACTGCCACGGCAATGAAGACCGGTGTGGCGACCACAAAAATCAGCTGTCGCTCATCCAATGCCAACCAGGGGGCCAGCGTCTCCCAAAGCGCGAGCAGTCCGCTGTTCTCAAGCACCGAGTGCATCATATCGATCAGAGCCATAACAAAAGCCATGTTGGTTATTATTCAGCTTGTATCATGGCACGTGCTCGGTTTTTTCAGATGTCTTATAGCGCCATTGTGAGTAGCGCTTTGCGACAGCCTGTCTGGTTAGCGGTTGTTGCGGTACATCTCCGCAACGGGCGCGACGATGTCCTTCCATTCCTCTAGCACGGTCTGAACGGGTTTCGGAATTTTCGCGGGCTTGGGCCAAGGCACCGGGTACTGCTCGGGCTGGAACAGCGGAGCCAGCAAAGCGCCCGCGGTCAGATCCGCACGAGAGAACTGGTCTCCGACGAGGTAAGGCTGTTGGCTATACACTTCGGCGAGTTCGGTGAGCACCGTTTCGAGCGTTTGCTGAGAAGCGTCTGCCGTGGTCTGGTTGATCTTCATCCACTTGCGCATGATGTCATCAACCCGGCTGAAGGCGAGGCTCAGCATGATCTTGTTGTAGAACGGGGTGCCAGCGGCCAGAAGCGGAATCACCACCTTCGGGCGTTGCAGGAAATAATGGTAAACCCAGGTTCGAATGGCCGAGCCGGCCAGGTCATCCAGTTTCTTCTCCCAAGCCAGCACGTCTGCCCGCGCTTCCGGTGATTCGGGCGTCAGGGGGCGTTCGGGAAAGGTTTCATCCAGGTAGTCCAAAATAGCTGAAGAGCCTTGAATAATGTGCCCGTTGTGGTCCAGTACCGGCACCGACGACTCGGCTTTGGTCAATTGTTTGATGGTTTTAACGTGCTGGCCGGGCAGCAAATTCACCGTTTGATAGCTGATGCCTTTGTAATCCAGCGCCCAGCGTATCTTTTCGGCGTAGTGTGAAATGCAAAACTGATAGAGTTTAATGGCCATGTGAACGCTTCCGTGAAATGTTTGGCCAAGATTACCCGTACTGTCAGCTAATTCCCATGCTAGGAAAGGCAACCGCCGAGTTTGGCCAGCCAACTGACAGGATGGTCATGGTGAAAACCGGCAGGAATCACTAAACTAGCTTGCTACAGTCTGTCATGCCAGAGGATGTCTTTATGTTGTTGCGTCGCGCCCTGTCTGTTTCTGCTGTCATTGCAGCAGGTCTAGCCGTCTCAGCCTGTGCCACCAAACCCGAAGTGAAAAGTTTGTCAGACTACGGGGTATACCAATGTGGCCAGCTAGATTTGAAAGTAACCGGAGTGGACGAAAGCGGGCTTCTTGGCATCGAATACCTGAACCGACGTGTGTTGCTGAAACCGTCTCCGACCGATGAAGGCGCTCTTTACGTAGCGCCGGGAGACACCCAGACTCGATTCTGGGCCAAAGGTGAGCGTGCCACTCTCACTCTGAAAGGCGATGCCTTGCCTGAGTGCCTTGAGCCGGGTGCAATCGAATCTTCGTTTAAGGCTATGGGCACAGAGCCGAACTGGTTGGCTGAAATCGAAAACAACCAAGTGGACCTGACTCTGCCCTACGATGGTGAGGTGTTGGAGGGCGTATGGCTGCGTGAGACCGTTGCTAACCGTCACGGGCGCGTTTATGAAGGCAAAGTCGATGAACGCAAAATCGAAGTGTCAGTGGCTCATCAGCTGTGCGAGAACCCCATGTCTGGCGCCCAGTATCCGGCGCAAGTGCGCCTGACGGTGGATGGCAATACGTTTGAAGGGTGTGGCGGTGATCGTGAGCGGCTGTTCCAGGGCGCAGAGTGGGTAGTGGATGATCTGGCCGGCGACGGCATCATTGATCGTTCCATGATGACGATCCGTTTCCATGATGAAAACCGTATCAGTGGCCGCGCTTCTTGTAACCGCTACATGGGCAGCTATGCTCTGACCGGTGAAAACCTGACGTTCGGCCAGATGGGCAGCACCATGATGGCTTGCCACGATTCGTTGATGAACCAGGAGCGCAAGTTCCTGACACTGATGTCTGAAGTGGTTTCCGGCCATATTGGTCGTCACGGAGAATTGTTGCTGAAAACGCAGTCCGGTGACACCATCAAGGCCTTCAAATCCGATATCGAAAACCCCTAAACTGAAGGTAACAACAAAATGAAAATCTTCGAAGCAAAAAGTGCCCCGAACCCGCGCCGAGTCCGCATCTTTATGGCGGAGAAAGGCCTGCTGGATAAGGCTGAGTTCGTGCAAGTAGACATCGAAAAGGGTGAAAACCTGACACCGGAATTCAAAGCCCGGAACCCGATGAAAAAAGTCCCGGTGATGGAGTTGGACGACGGTACATGTTTGGCAGAAACCATGGCTATTTGCCGTTTCTTTGAAGAGAATTACCCCGACGCACCGAAGCTGCTGGGTGATAATGCATTGGAAAAAGCCCAGATCGAGCAATGGCTGCGCTGGATCGACTTCTACTTCTTTATGCCCACCGGCATGTGTTTCCAGCACACCACCGGGTATTTCAAAGATCGCATGAACCCCATCAAGGAATGGGGTGAAGAGTGCGGGCAGGGTGTGGAAAAGTTCATGCACTTCCTGGACAAGCACCTTGAAGGCAAAGAGTACGTTTGCTGCGACAAATTTACCGCAGCCGACATCAACGCCTTCACCACGTTGGCCTTTGCGCGAGTAGTGAACATTCGCCCCAAGCCGGAGCAAACTAACCTGCAGGCCTGGTACGATCGCATCAAAGCGCGGCCCTCGGCTCAGGCATAAGCCATAATCGACTGCATCCGTTTTTATCAGGACCAAAAATGACGCAAACCATAAAGCTAACGAAGGCCCTTGAGGCCCTTGAGGCCATTGATCGCGCCAATCGAACCGATCCGAATATGGAGCAGGTTAACGGCGAGAACCTCCCCAAGGAGTACGCCTATAGTCTGCACATGACGCGTTGGTTGTTTGCGTTGGATGCGGAGCCTTCCGAGCGTATGCAGATTGCCTGTCGGGCCCAGCACATCGAACGCTGGACCATGCCAAGAAGTGATTTCGGCGAAGGTCGGAAGAATTACTACCAGTGGCGGCAGGCTTGTGGCCGCATGCACGGTCGGCGTGCGGCGGAAATCATGGCGGAATGTGGTTATCCGCAGGAAGAGTGCGAGCGGGTAGAAACCATCCTCACCAAGCGCGAACTGCGCAACGATCCAGACACCCAATTGCTGGAAGATGTGGCTTGTATGGTGTTTCTGGAGCGCTACTTCGCCCGGTTCTACGAAGAAAACCCGGATTACGACAAAGACAAGTGGCTCACCATTGTCCGCCGTACCTGGGCCAAAATGACCCCGCGAGGCCATGAGGCTGCGTTGCAGCTGGCGGGCAGTCTGCCGCCCCATCTATTAGCGTTGCTGCAAGAAGCCCTGTCCGAAACAAGCGAATAATTACGACACTTGAGGCAGGTAGTAGTGCTGCGTATGATACCTATTATCATTTGATAGTCGGTATCAATAAATGGCTGTTTCTGCCAACAATAATCCCAAGATTCTGATCGCCGAAGACGACCCAAGCCTCCGTGAGCAACTGGCCCGCCAGTTAACCTCTCAGGGGTATCGAGTGCTGCAAAGCCATCAAGGCGATCAAGCGTTGGTGGCGGCATTGGGACAGCGGCTGGATATGATCCTGCTGGATGTTTTGTTGCCCACCATGAACGGCTTCGA
Organism: Marinobacter sp. AL4B; assembly: GCF_019916045.1. NCBI lineage: Bacteria > Pseudomonadati > Pseudomonadota > Gammaproteobacteria > Pseudomonadales > Marinobacteraceae > Marinobacter > Marinobacter sp. AL4B. The sequence goes on along the minus strand of NZ_JAILWZ010000013.1, from coordinate 502,042 downwards.
AGTATTACAAAGGCTTCGTAAAACCTGCCAGACACCGGTCATGATGTTGACTAACGATGGTTCCGAGGACGAGCGCATACTGGGTTATCAGCAAGGCGCCGACGACTGTGTACCCAAACCCTTCAGTTACACAGAATTGTTCCTGCGCATTGAGGCGTTGCTGCGGCGTACCCGTGGCGCTCTTGATCACCGCTCCGAGCCCTCAAGCCTTTCAGTGGGCGAGCTGCAGTTAGACCGCCAAACCATGCAGGTGTTTTATAAGGAACGCCCGTTAACCCTGACCCCTATTCAGTTCCGGTTACTTTGGATTCTGGTGCTGCACCAACGAGAACCCCTGAGCAAACCCTACCTCTATCGTGTTGTACTCGAAAAAGAGTTCAGCCGGTACGACCGTAGTCTGGATATGCACTTGAGCCGCATTCGCCGCAAGCTGGTAGAGGTTGGTATGGCGGGGGATAGGCTGCAAACGGTTCATGGCAAAGGATACTGTTTCTGGTAGTTTATTTTTCGGCAGCCGATGACGGCGAAATGTAACAAATGTAAAACCGGTTCCCTTGGCGACACAAGTTATCGAGAATGCATTCCAAATACGAATGCTTATCATAATGGAGTATGGTCGTTATGGCAGTCTCATCCCCGGTCGCACAACCCACACAGTTTCGGCGCAGCACCCTCTGGCTGGCGCTTTTGGCCGCGCCATTGGCTCACGCTGAACCCGTCACACTGAATGCTATCGAGGTAACCGCTGAGCGCGTGGCCGAGGCAGACGCGGTGGTAGACGCACAAGCCCTTGAGCGTTATCAGGCCGACGATCTTGAAGATGTATTCGCCGGTGAACCGGAGGTGAGTGTGGGCGGTTCCGTGGGCGTGGCGCAGAAAGTCTACGTGCGTGGTTTTGAAGATCCGCTGCTGAACGTCAGTGTGGATGGTGCCACTCAGGCTGGCGCGTTGTTCCACCACACGGGTCGTATCGCCGTAGACCCGGATCTGTTGAAGCGGGTAGAAGTTGAAACCGGTGCCGGCAGAGCCACGGCAGGGGCCGGCGCACTGGGCGGTGCCATTCGTTTTGTGACCAAAGATCCTGAAGACTTGTTGCGTGAGGGTGAGAACGTAGGTGCATTGGTGAAATTGGGCTCCTTCTCGAACACCAAAGGCTACGGCGTGAACTCCACGATTTTTGGCCGCCTCAACGACCAGTGGAGCACCTTGGTGTCTGTCAGCCAGAGCGACCACGAACGCTATGAAGATGGCAACGGCGACGAAGTACCGGGTACCGATGCGCGCCAGCAAATGGGTATGGCTAAAGTAGTGGGGCATTTTGGCAACGGCCAAACCCTGCGCCTCAGCCACGAAGTGCGCACCGATGAGGGCGAACGCCCGCAGCGTCCACAGTGGGTTGTGAGCGGTTTCAACAAACTTTACGAGCTGGACGGCCGCCGAGACACCACCACACTGAACTACGCTGTGGCTCCGGAAGGGAATCCCTGGCTGGATACTGAATTCACCTTGTATCAGACTGAATCGGAAGTAGAGCAGAACGTCGAAGATCGCTGGGGGCGCTACTATGGTTTCAGTCGCAGTATCGGTGGTGACCTACGCAACACGAGCCAGCTCGGCGATCACAGCCTGACCTACGGCGTCGATTACCGGGAAGATAAAATCAATGCCGGCGGCGAAACCGATAAGCGCGCTGAAGAGGAAACCGGCGATGTTCTCGGCGTTTATCTGCAAGCCGATCTGTGGCTAACCCAGCAATTGTTGCTCAGCACGGGTGCCCGCTACGACGACTACAACCTGCGTGACAACAACGACCAGAAGTTCAGTGAAGACGCCGTGAGCCCGAACGCCAGTCTGGCCTGGCATGTGCTGGATGGCCTGACCCTGAAGGCAGGCTATGCGGAAGCGTTCCGCGGCCCCATGCCTCACGATGCGTTCAAAATTGATCGTGGACAGAACGACCCGGACCTGAAAGGCGAAAAAGCGAAAAACACCGAAGTCGGCTTTGATTACGCCTATCAGAATTTCACTCTGTCAGCTGAGGTTTACCGTTCAGAAGTTAAAGATGCCATCGCGGATGCGTTATTCGGACCGGCCATTTACGAGAATATCGGTGATCTTGAATCCGACGGCTACCGCATCTCCGCGGGTTATCAATGGAACGCCCTGAACGCAGGTTTAAGCTTCCACAGCAACGATGCCGAGGTGGATGGTCAGCCATTGACCGTGTACGAGCATAACCTGCTGGGCAACACCATCGGTGACACCTGGGTGGCCGATCTCGCATACCGATTGAACCGCAATCTGGAATTTGGCTGGCAAGGCCAGTTTGTTCAGGGGATCGATAATCTGGAAACGTCAGTGGGCACCATCGACAAGCCCGGCTACGGCGTGCACGACGTGTTCGTAAACTGGTTGCCCACCGGCAACGAAGATCTGCGCCTGACCCTGGCAGTCAAGAATGTGGGCGACAATCAATACCTCGACCATGCCAGCAACGCCGATTATGAGCATATTGCTGGTTATGAAGGGGTCGTTGGCTTACCCGCACCAGGCCGGGATGTCCGCCTTGGTCTGGCCATGCGTTTCTGAGGTACCTGATGTTGAGAACCCGAGTTATTGCTGCCCTGCTGGGCGGCCTTTTCTGTTTGTGGGCGGACGTCTCGTTCGCGGCCCGAACCGTTACGGATTTAGCGGGTCGTTCGGTGGAGCTGCCTGGTGAGGTAAACCGGATTATATTGGGTGAAAGTCGGTATATTCCAGCGCTTGCCATTCTGGAGGGTGATGCCCTGCCTGACCGCCTCGCCGGTATGCTTCCGGATTTTGAAATGACCGATCCGGGCGGGTACGCCCAGTATTTGAAAGCCTTCCCGGAACTGGCAGATGTGCCACGGGTGGGCCACACCTCCGCCGACAGTTTCAGTTTGGAAAGCGTGCTCGCCATGGGCGCAGATCTCGCCATCTTCAGCCTGGAAGGACACGGCCCCGGAGCTCGTAACGGCCAGCTGATCGACCAGCTGCAGCGGGCGGGCATCGCCGTGGTATTCATAGACTTCCGGCGGAGCCCGCTGGTGAATACCCCGAAAAGCATGACCGTGTTAGGCGAAGTACTGGGTCGGCAAGAGCAGGCGAAAACCTTTAATCGGTTCTATCGCCAACAGCTGAAGAAAGTTACCGACGTGGTGGGGCAGATTCCGGCGCCGGATAAACCCACGGTATTCCTGCACAGCCGGCTAGGCCTGCACGACAGCTGCTGTGAAACTATGGTTGAAGGCATGATGGGGCACTTCCTCCAAGCCGCCGGCGCGCGCAACATTGCCGAGGGTAAAGTACCGGGTGTCAGTGGGGTCTTGAACCTTGAATACCTGATCAGCAACCCGCCGGATTACTACGTGGCCACGGCCATCGGCTCGCAAAAGTACGCCCGCTCTGACGCTGACTACAGCTACGTCATGCTCGGCGCCGGTATCGATGCGGGCATGGCCCGAGCGTCGTTGGCTCAGGCCACAAACCGGCCCGGGTTGCGTGCGGTAAAGCCCATCCGTGAGGGGCAGGCCATGGCCATCTGGCACCATTTTTACAACACCCCGATGAACGTCATCGCTGTTCAGGCTCTGGCCCGATGGTTTCACCCGGAAGCTTTTGCCGATCTGAACCCGGAATCGACGCTGGTGGAATTCTACCAACGCTTTCAGCCAGTCGAGCTGGATGGGGTTTATTGGATTAGTGCTCAGGAGACTCCTGAATGAGCGCCGTGGCCCCATCGTCAAATGGCGTTGTGGATAACTCAGCCCCGGGAACCTCGCTGGCCGCCCAATACCGTCGTTTTGTCTTGCGGCGGGTGTTGTGTCTTGCGGCTCTGGCAGTAATCGCTGTCGCCGCCTTGTTGGTGGACATCGCCAGCGGGCCGTCCATGCTGGGCCTTGGCGATGTGATCCACGGCTTGCTGAAGCCGGACAGCCTCGATGCCGGTACCCGGGTGATTATTGAAGACATTCGATTGCCCTATGCCTTGATGGCCGTGGTGGTAGGCGCTTGCTTGGGCCTTGCCGGTGCTGAGATGCAAACGGTGTTGAATAACCCGCTGGCCAGCCCGTTCACCTTGGGCGTGGGTGCGGCAGCTACGCTGGGCGCATCTTTGGTGATTGCCTTCAACATCTCTTTTCTGGGGCTGGCGGCCCATGTGTTGCTGCCGTTGTCGGCGTTTGTTTTTGCCGCAGTGGCTTCCTTGCTGATTTTGCTGTTGTCGCGCACCTTGGGCGCGTCGGTGCATGCAGTCGTGCTGTTTGGTATCGCCCTGTTATTCGGCATCAATGCCGTGGTGGGGCTGATCCAGTTTGTCGCAGACGCAGAGTCGGTGCAGCAAATTGTGTTCTGGACCATGGGCAGTCTGGCCCGGGCGAGTCTGGATAAAGTTATGATCGTCGCCGCGGTGCTGGCGGTCTGCCTGCCGTTTTCGCTGCGCAACGCCTGGGCTATGACACTGCTGCGCAGTGGCGAAGAACAGGCGCGCAGTTTGGGCATCCGCGTTGAACGGCTGCGGCTTACGGTACTGATGCGGGTCAGTCTGCTGACCGCTGCCGCCATGTGTTTTGTCGGCGAAATTGGTTTTATCGGATTGGTGGCCCCGCACATTGCCCGGCTGATGCTCGGCGAAGATCACCGTTTCCTACTTCCGGGCAGCGCGCTGGCCGGCGCGGTGTTGCTGTCGTTGTCTTCCATCGCCAGCAAACTGCTGGTGCCGGGTGTGGTGCTGCCGGTGGGTATAGTCACCGCGCTGGTGGGCATTCCCTTGTTTATCCTTTTGATTATCGGCCGCAGCCGGAGGGTCGCGTTGTGACATTGCAGCTGCAATCCGTAACCGCCGGTTACCGAAACCGGGCCGTGTTTAACAACCTGTCTCTGCCGGAAATACCGGCGGGAGCCTTGGTGGCTGTGATCGGGCCGAACGCGGTCGGTAAATCCACCTTGCTGAAATCCATTGCAGGTTTGCTGCCGATTTCCGGTGACATGACCTTTGGCGGTGAAAATCTGGCGGCGCTGAGTTCGCATCAGCGCACTCGGCGAATTGGCTACCTGCCTCAGCCACTGCCGCAAGCCATTCCATTGGTGGCCTATGAAACTGTATTCAGTGCCTGCCGTTCGGCTCGGGGCGACTGGACTCGCGAACAGACAGAGCAAGCCATTGAAAATGTGTTCGATACGCTGGGCATTCGTCAGCTGGCCTTGCGTCGGCTGTCGGAAATGTCGGGTGGTCAGCGGCAAATGGTGGGCTTAGCGCAAGTGCTGGTACGCCAGACACCGCTGATGCTGTTGGATGAGCCCACAAGTGCGCTGGATCTGCACTGGCAATTGAATGTGCTCAACGCCGTGCGCGATGCCACCCATCAAGAGCGTTCTGTGGCATTGGTGGCGTGCCACGATCTCAATCTGGCGTTGCGTTATTGCGACCAGGTGCTGGTGTTGTCGCCCGGCGGTCAGGCCGAACTCGGCACGCCGGAACAGGTATTAACGCCAGACTTGCTGGCACGCACCTACGGCATTGAAGCCCGTATTGAACGCTGTTCACAGGGCCAACCCATTGTGCTGGCGGACCGCCCCTTGCCCGCCAGTGTTCGCTGAACCCAAGGAGATTGTTATGCCGTTTATGAACGCTCAAGTATCCACCGCAAACCCCAGCCGTTTGATTAACCGCTTGTGCAAACATTTCAGCCACAAGATCGAAGCCGTGTGGAGCGAAACCAACGGGTTGCTCACCTTCTCCATCGGAGAGTGCCGGTTGAGTACCCTAAACGGAGCGCTGTCGCTGGAATGCCAGTCGCCGACTGCGGACGAATTGGACGAGTTGGGGCAGGTGGTGGCGTCCCACCTCATCCGCTTTGCTGGCGATGAGGTGGCCGAGGTTCAATGGAACCCCGCGACCGCTTGAGGTTGAGTGCATTGCTCTGCCAGCACCTTGCGTAGCTGGCGGAGATCGCTGTTCAGTACCCGGTAGCTGTCCGAACCGAACCATTCCAGAGACACATCCAGATCGATGCCTTCTGATTGCCACGCCGCCAGCTCTGCCAGTATAGGCTGGTAGTCACACGCACCCTCCAAAACCGGCACCATGCCCTCACGCGTACCCGCTGGCGAATACACGTTAGCGGGAGCAAACACGCCTAGCTGGCTGTGTTGTTGAATGTTCTTGAAGTGACAATGGTGTACCCAGGGTGCCAGCTGCTTAAGCGCAACCAAAGGGTTAGCACCAGACTCCCAAACGTGCAGCACGTCAAAGTTGATCCCCAGGGCCGAGTGGTCAATGTCGCTCAGCAGTTCGAGGGTGGAGCCCACGGTGTCTGCCAAGGTGCCTGGGTGAGTTTCCAGCATCAGCGACAGGCCCTCACCGGCCACGCACCGGGTCAGAGTTTTTAACCGCTGAGTCATAGCCCGGCGCTGGCCGGGCGAAACCTCGTCGCTGCCTAATGGCCCCGCAAAGGTGCGCACCTTGTTTGCGTGCCAACGCTTTGCCAACCGACAGGCCTCGCGGGTTTTGCGAAGCGCTTCCGCTTCACTGCCATCCAGCGGTAGGTAATCGCTGACCATGGGAATGCGCAGCCCCTGGCGTTCTATCCAGTGGCCATCCAAGGCAGGCTGCCGGTCCAGATGGCGTGCGTGCACGGCCCAAAGTTCAATGCCGTCGAAGCCGTTGCGTTTGGCCCAGTCGGCCAGCTCTGGTAACGACACCAAATGGTGCCGGAATGAGATGGTACACAGGTGAAAACGGATCATCACAGCACCTCCAGTGGGGCTTGTTCGGTATCGGTTCGGGGCACGCCGATGTTGCGATAACGCTGCCAGTCATCGAACAATTCCAGCAGGCTGGTTTTGATGGCGAGTTCCCGCTCATCTTGTTCATTCAACAGTTGCTCAACGCTGGCCAGCAGATCGTTATTGCCGGACATCACCAATTTCAAAGCGCGAAACTGAATTTGCGTATAGGTTTTCACCAAACGTTCGATGTCTTCGCAGACCGCTTCAAACCAGGGCGCGCCTTCGGCTTGTTTGCCTTGATCTTCGAGTAGCCAGGCGAAGGCGTGTTCGTAGGCGTACTTGCGAATCGCCATCACCGGAATTTCCCGAAAAGCATGGGACAGGTGTGCCAGCGGTTGGCAGGCATCGGGCCCGGTATGGGCACGAAGGATGCGCCGCAGGGCATCGGTGAACGGGTTGTGGTTGGCCTTCATGCATTGCGCGAAGTAGGCGGCAACGGTTTCAGCCGGCGTGTGGTGTATGTTCAAACCATCGAAATAGAAGCCACCGGCGGCGGCCGGAGAGCGCACGGATTCCAGAATCCGGGCTTTCGGCAACACCCCTTCCCACCGGAAGTCCGGATCAGACATGAACCATTCACCGGGGTTGTCGGTGGCTTCCAGCATCACGTAGTGCGGAAACGGATTCTGGTGAAATTTGTTCTCCCGTTCGGGTAGCCGGTACAGGTCAAGCATCACCATTACTTGCCGGTCCGAGGGCCGGTTTTCCACCAGCGACACCAATGTCTGGATGTTGGTTTCTTTGTCCGCCTCAGGGTTGTACCAAGGTTCAATGCTGATGCCGTACAGCAGCTTGTACCAGTCACGGAACTCGTTATGGCGGGTGTGGGGCGAGTGGTACGACAGCTCCATGGCATCATTCACCGAAAAATCGGCATCCCAAACGCCGAAGTAAAACGGACGGTGGTCGACCCCGGGTGTACGTTTGATGATCTCGCACACGCAGCTGACAAAACAGTGCACCTTGATCACAGCGACGGCTCCTTGTGGTCGTTGGCGACCAACAGCCGGGCCAGATCATCCACAGTTTCGAGTTCCTGCGTCAGTAAGGTTTCTTCCGGCAGGTTGAAGCCGTGTTCCAGTTCCAGATGCACAATCAATTGCAGCAACATGATGGAGTCGATGGCCAAATCCGCGTTCAAACGGGCACTGCCCGTGAAAGCGGAGAGCCGCGTGTTCGGCAAATGCTGCTGAAGAGCCGCCTTGATAGCGGCATGGCGGTTGACGCTCATGCAGGCACCTCCGCTGCGAGCGTGTGGGCAGGCGCTTCGCTCAAAAGGCGGCGGCTAACTTTTCCGTTGGGCAGGCGCGGAATGGTTTCCACCTGCTCGATGACCGCAGGTACCTGATGGGGCGACAAGTATTCACGGCTCCATTGTTTGAGCTGATCGATGTCCAGCTCGGAATCCGCCACAAAACGCAGACACACTCGCTCGCCAGCGAAACTGTCGGCTTGCTTGTAAGCCACTGCTTCCCGTATGCCCGGGTAACTTAGGTACACGTCTTCGACCGCGCCGGGGTAAACGTTGATTCCCGCCACGTTAATGGTGTCGTCGGTGCGCGCCAGAAAGTGCAATTGGCCGTGGGCGTCGAAATAGCCCAGATCCCGGGTATTAATGTGCTGGCCGCTGCCTTTGATGGTAATCAGGACGTCGTCAGGCTGCTCCGCAGAGGTGCCGGCATCCAGCGAAACATGGGGCAGGGGCGTGCCCAGCAAACCGGGTTCGGTCACGTTCGCTGTGAGCGCAACACAACCGGCCTCCGAGCAACCGTATTGCTGGCACAGCCGTTGGCAGCGGTCCCTAAGCTGATTCAATACCGGGGCAGACAAAGGCGCGCCGGATAGCATCACGGTATGCAGCGTCTCGCTTGGCGGCAGTATCCGGATCAACAGGCTGACCAATGTGGGAGAGGCATACAACAAGTGCTCCGGCGCTGAACGCAGCTGTGACAAAATGAACCGGGGGTTCAGATTGGTGACCACGTGCGGGGTGGCACCTCGTTCCAATGCCGCCAACACGCCACAGATCAAACCATAGGAATGGGTGACCGGACAGGCCACCACCGGCGTGAGTGGCTGCGCTTCAGTGAAGTGCTCAACGTAGGCCGTGAGTTCACGGTCGATGTCTCGCCACGAGCGGGCAATGGTCTTGGGCTTGCCGGTAGTGCCAGAGCTGAGCTGTATCAACTCGCCCCCCGTGGCCTGGCCCGAATGTGCCCGTGCGTCGACAGTCTCCGGGGCGGCATCGCGCAGGCTGTCCCCGAACAGTAAATGGCTGCAACCAGTGTCTTTTGCCAGAGTGAGTGCTGCTTGCCGGGGCGTGCCGGGATGAATAGGCAGCACGCTGGCACCCAGCGGTTTCAGCCACAGGCACAGGGCCAGCCAGTGGGCCGTGTCTTGCAGGCAAACCGCCAAACGGCAGCTGGCCGGATTTTGGAACGGGCCGGAGTTAACCAATGGCGCCACAATGCGGTCACAATCGTCTTGGCTGTAGGGTGTGTTATCAACGTAAAACAAAGGAGCAGTCACGATAACCTCGCTTGCTGGTGATCGGTGAATGAAACAGGGGAACCGTTCGGGCTGGTGGCCAGTGGATTGGGAACCCAGTGGCTCAAAGTTCCCGTGTCCGGTTGCAGTTTTCGGGTCAGTAGTGATTCGGTTTTTAACCTTGGCTGGTCCCAGCCCAGTTGTGCCAATCGGTGCCGAAGGTCCGGGTGTTGCAAAGCGTATTGGTCCAGCAGCTTGCGCACTTGGGCCCAGAATCGGGTTTCTGCAAACCCGTAAGCATCTTCGAGCAGCAAGGCCAATTCGCTGAGGTTGTAGATGAACAGGGTATCCACAGCCAGCTCTCGCAAGGCTTCGGGGCCCGTCATCCGGTAATAGAGATCATCCGGTGCTTGATCGTAACCGGCTTGGCGTTCGCCCAGATCCGGTTCTGGCGTGGTGGCTGCGAGGTAGTTGCGGGCGTACTCCACACTATCGTGGAAATCCCGCAACAACAGCGCATTGGGCCAGCCTTCCCGTACAATCAGTAGGCTGTTTTGAGCGTGGGCTTCTAAGCCAACGCCGTGGGCGGCCAGCATGTGCCAGACCGGCAGAATCAAGGCCGAAAGCGTAGCGTTCAGCCAGGGCTCAAGGCCGTACCGCTGCACCCACGGTTGGATGAACGGCTGGCTGTCGGGTTGCCATTGAAACAGCGCATTCAGCGGCACCGCCTGTTCGCCCTCGTACAACCGGGCGCTGAGGCTGGTGCGCCAGATGACAGCCAACTCGCCTTCAAGCGGGTGTTGCCCGGGCAGGGTGCCGGGTTGCGCGATGAAACTCAGGCTGGCGTACTCCGGTAGCAGCCGGAGCGGGTAGTCTTGCGAGAGCCTTGGGTCTGATTCAATAATCGCCTCCAACCAGCGGCTGATGGCCGGTGCCGATGGCACCGAATGCGGCTCCAGATGCCGGCGAGAAGAAGTGTTGTGAATGCCCAGTGGCAGCTTGACGCAAGCCTTGGTGGAATGAGTCAGGTTAAACAGCGAACGCAGCGACTGGCTGGGCTGGTAGCGGTCGCCCAATGGCCCGAGATCGCGAATATCGAAGTCCTTAAGCTGCCCGGCCAGCGGCCCGGTACTAAGGTGTTGCCATTGCCAAGGGTGCATAGGCACTGCGCCGTAGTCTTGCCAATCAATGCCAACCCGATGAAACGCCGCGCGCAGCAAAAACGCCGTTTCCTCGCCCAGCTCTGCTTGCCAGAATGCCAGGTCAGAAGCGGGCAGCTGGCTGGCCAGATAGCAATGAGGTACGGCCACCCAGTGTAGCCGGAAACCGGCGCTGGCTTCTGGGCTGTAGCGCATTAAATCGTCGGCGCCAAACCCCACCCGGCTTTTGAAACACGGGTGGTAGGGGTGCCCCTCATGAATGGCCCGGTCCAACGCTTCGCCGTGCAGCGAGCGCCGATCGTATAACGTGCGGGTTTGATGGCTGTTTTGAAGCTGTTCTTCATTAGCGATAGTGGAGGTCAGTTCTTTCAACAGTATCTGGTACCGAGATCGGGAGCCGGGTAACTCCTGAATAAGCGCCGTTAGGCTCACCGTCACCGGGCGTTGATTGCGATAAAAACTCAGGGTTTCAATGTCCAGACGTACGCGACTGAAGCCCCGAACCCGGCCCCGGCAGCGGGCCTGCAGCGTGCCTAACGGAAAGTTTAGCCACTGCCAGCTTTCGCTGCGGGGATCGGTTTTGTAGCAAGGCAGAAGGCCTTCAAACAATAAGGCCTCCAGCAGTTGTCGAAGTACCCGTTGCTGTGGGGTTTCTGCAAGTGCCGCCACCGAAGCGGATTCGGCCAGCGGATTACGCAGCGCCATGGTGCACCTCAACGGCTTGTTTGCGTAGCTGGCTGGGTAGTACAGATTGCACACGGCGACACAGCGGGTTGGGGATGCTGGTATACACGGCCATTTCCAGCTCGGCGTTCAGCTCATCGACATCGTGCACACGGGTCAGCAGGTTGCCTTTGTAGGGCAGGCAGCTGTCTTCCAGCAACATGGCCACTAACGGCCGGGCCGGGCCATCAAGGCGCACCAGTTCCGACTGCAAAAAACTGCGCAGCTGCCGCAGCAGAACCGCCTCTGACACCAGCCCATCCACGCCGAAGCGGGCAATCACCGAAAACAGCTGGTTCACAATCAGGTAATAACAGAAGCGGTCGCGAATCATCGCATCCCGATAGAACAGCTCCGGAGTATCACGCACATCCGGGCACAGCGCCGTCAATGACTCGCGCCGACTCTCGGACAGGTAGTAGCCTTGGTTGTCCCGGTAGTAATAGGCATCCGGGTAGCCGCCGCGAATGTCCAGAAGGCTGTTCTGTTGATGGGCTTCCAGCGCAATGCCGTATTCGTCGTACAGCCGCAGGGCGGGCGCGATGGCGCAGGCGAGGTAATGCTGGAACCAATCCCGACTGACGGATGCCAGACTGCGGTTTTCATTTAGCGCCACGCCTTCGATCAGGCTCAGCAACCGGGAATTGCGCCCCGGCAAAGGGTCTTGGGTCAGCGCAGCAAGGCTGATCACGCCGTGGTTCTGGCCCTTGGGGAAGGGGTTTTCCCGAAAGATCACCTCAAACCCGCTTTCGGCCTGCCCGGGCAGTTTTACCGTTAAGTAGGCGGGATCTTGCAGGATGCGGAACGCCGGCTCGCTCTCGGCAAAGCCGGTTTGTTGAATTAACCGGGCCATCACCACGCCGGCTCGCAACTCCGGCACCTTGTTAACCCGCAATGAGTTGGTCACTTTGACCGGAATGGAGAACTTCAGCATCCAGTCGGCTTGCTCGCTGTAAAGAGTACGCACGGACGACGTTGCGGAAAACTCCGGCCCCAGCGCTCCCAAGGGATGAATTACACCGTCTTCAACGGCGCTTTGCACAGGCGGTTGCAGTAGCAACCACTGGGCCTGCAGCGGGTGGGCCGGTATCAGAACGTGGTCGTCGGGCAGGTTTAATGTGGGGTGGCCACCTTTGATCAGAAACTCTGCCATAGCCCTGGCGGGCAAAGCGGTTGCCGAATCTTCCTCCACGCAGGATTTGTGCACCATGAAGTAATGCAGCTGAAACCGGTTTGTCAGCTCGGGCGCGTAAGCGTCTTGCTGCCATTCCGGCATGCCTTGCCGGCTTTTCGGAGTGGGGTGGCTGGCGTGGCCGAACAGCAGGGATTGCTCAGCCTCAAGAAACCCGTTCTGGTGAAGGCGCGGGTCGTGCCGGCGTTTGGCAACGTAGCGGGTCATCACGCCGTAGCTGTCGGTCAGCCGGTGCAGCAGCTCCAGTTCCCGCTGTTTGCGCAGTTCCGGCACCATGCCCGCCGAACGAGCGTAGAGCTCCCGCACCAGCAGGCACATGGCCTGAAAGGGCTCAATCTCGGCCCAGCAATAGCGGCCGCTCAGCCACTGCTGTACTTTGCCGTAGCGATGCCGGCCAAGGTCAGAATGGTACACAATGTTGATGGCGAGGCGGGAGCGCTGGCTTTCAAGTGACAGCTCGCAGGTCCATTGGTTGGGCGTGCGGGCAGAGCGAGTGTTTTCACGCCACTGACCGGGATCTATTTCCTGCAGATAACCATGAAGAAAAGCTTGAAAGCTTGCCTGTTCGGCAATCGCGCGGGCGGACGGTCCCATGTCGACACTCCAAAGTCAGAATTTGGAGTTAATCTAAATGAGAATTATCCTCAATTGAAATATATTTACATCTTTTACATTTGGCGCTAAGCCGTGCGAGACATAATCAAACGCTGGGGCCGAAAGCGAATAAACAGCGCCAGCGCGAGCCCGAAGGTCAGCCATTCGGCGATAGGCAGCGCCAGTAGTAGCGGCCAGTCTGGTGCAAAGCGGGTGATACTCATCAGCAACAGAGCCGGTAACACCAGGCTGCGGGAGAACGCCACCACCGCCGAGGGCAGAGGTTGGTGGGTGGCGGTGAGGTACACCGACAGCAGTACGTTGATGCCGTTGACCAAAAAAAGCGGCCAAAGGATGGCGAGATACTGATCGGCTAACTGCGCCGTGGCCGGGTCTGCCGAAGTGTCGAGGAACAGCCGAACCACGTCATTGCCGAATAGCCATACCGTGCCGACCAGTGTCAGTGCCAAGGCCAGAATCACCATAGCCCCGCAGCCCATGAACCGACGGATGCGTTCGGCATTGCCTGCGCCCAGATTGTGGCTGATCAACACATGCATTGCGTCGGCAATGCCGTAAAACACCATCAGGCTGAGGAAGATCAGGTAGTTCACTACGGTGAATGCCGCCACCCCGGCCAGCCCTTGAGAGGTCATCAGCAGCCAGTTGATTAGCAGCATCACCAAGCCCACCGACATCTCGTTGATCCACTCAGACACGCCATTGGCGAAGGCCTTGGGCACTTCGCGCCAGTTTTGTTGCTGCAGCCGGAATGTCAGCTTGCGCGTGGGTTTGGCAAAATACAGAGCCAACACCGAGAGCTGCAGGACCTGAGCTATGCCGGTGGCGATGGCGGCACCGCGCAGGCCGTATTCCAGATACCCTACCAGCAACGCATCCAGTGCGATGTTGGCAGCCGCACCCAACACCAGTGCCGTGGTGGCCAGCCCGGGAAAACCGTCTACCCGGACGAAGTAATACAGCACCATGGTCAGCAGCTGCACCACTATCACCCAGATAATCACCAGATAGTATTCGGACATCAGCGGGAAGACGCTGGGTGACGCCCCGAGTAATCGATAAATGGATTCGTGAAACAGCAGCCCGACCAGCGCGCCGGTCAAAGCCAGCGCCAGCGTTGCTGTCATGCATTTGCTGAAGATCGCAGACGCGGCAGCCCGGTTGCCTTCACCCAAATATCGACCGGCCCGTACCGTGCCTCCAATGGCCAACGCCAACGCCAGCCCGAACATTAGCGTAAACCAGGGAATCAGCAGGTTCAGCGCCGCGAGCGCGTCGGCCCCGGCAAAATTGCCGATGAAAATGCCATCCACAATGCTGGCGGTGGTGAGCGCGAGCAGCCCGGCCACCGAGGGTAGGGCATAGCGGAAAAAAGCCGGCCAATAAGGGCCGGCCAGGATTGGGTCGTTCGCTTCTGCGTTGGGGCTGGTCATTGCGCTTCCATGGCTGAATGAATCAGCTGAATAGTTCTTGCAGCTTCTCGCCGGGTTCCGGTGCACGCATAAACGACTCGCCGATCAGGAAACCGTAAATACCACGCTCGGTCATGGTCTGCACGTCTGCACGGGTCATAATGCCGCTTTCGGTAATGGCCAAACGGTCAGACCCAATGCGCTGATACAGGTCGAAGGTGGTGTCCAGCGACACCTCGAAGGTGTGCAGGTTACGGTTGTTAATACCCACCAGTGGAGTGCTCAAGGTTAGCGCATCGTCCATCTCTTCGCCGTTGTGCACTTCCACCAACACATCCAGCCCGATCTCATGGGCAATGCCTTCCAATTCCTGCATCTGGTCTTTGGTCAGGCAGGCGGCGATCAGCAGAATGCAGTCGGCGCCGATGGCACGGCTTTCGTAGACCTGATACGGCGCGACCATGAAATCCTTGCGGATCACCGGCAGGCTGCAGGCCGCTCGTGCTGCTTTCAGATAGTCTTCGTGGCCTTGGAAGAAGTCTTGGTCAGTCAATACTGACAAACAGGCCGCGCCGCCTTTTTCGTAGCTTTCAGCAATGGCTTCCGGCTCGAACGGGTCGCGCAGAATGCCTTTGCTGGGGGAGGCTTTTTTGATCTCGGCAATCACCGCCGTCTGCTGTTGTTCAATGCGCGAACGCAGAGCATTCGCGAAGCCTCGCGCCGGCGGCTGGTCGCCTGCCATGGCCTTGAGGTCAGCCATGGAGGTTTTCGGTTTGCGCTCGTCCACTTCCTGCCATTTGCGCTCCACAATCTTGCGCAGAATGGTGGGGGTACGATCATTGTGCCTGTTTGTCATGTCGGCCTCAGAAGCAGTGGGAAAAATCGGCAAGCTCAGACATCTTGCCTGCAGCCAGGCCAGAGCCCATGGCGTCCAGCGCCATTTCTACGCCCATTTGCGGCGTGTTGGCCAAACCGGCAATGTAAATCGCCGCGCCGGCGTTCAAGGCGATCATGTCGCGGGCTTTTTCGGTGGTTTCGTCGTGCTGACGACCGAACGCTGAACGGATGAGCTTCAGGGATTCTTCAGACGAATCCACGGTCAGGCCTACGAGCGCTTGGCTCTTGATGCCCAGGTCTTCCGGGGTGATGCTGTATTCGGTGATCTCGCCGTCTTTCAATTCGGCCACGTAGGTCTCGGTGGCCAGGCTGATTTCATCCAGCCCGTCTTTCGAGTGCACCACCATGATGTGCTCGGCACCCAAACGCTGCATCACCTCCGCCATCGGGCGGCACAGGGCTTTGGTGAACACTCCGATCAGCTGACGCTTCACGCCCGCGGGGTTGGTCATGGGGCCAAGGATGTTGAAAATGGTCCGGCAGCCCAGTTCTTTGCGGGGGCCAATGGCGTGCTTCATCGCGCCGTGGTGAGACGGGGCAAACATAAAGCCCACGCCGATTTCTTCCACGCAGCGGGCAACTTCTTCCGGTGACATGGTTAGATTCACACCGGCTTTCTCAATCAAATCGGCACTGCCGCTCTTGGATGACACGCCCCGGTTACCGTGCTTAGCCACAAAGCCGCCAGCCGCGGCAACCACGAACGAGGCCGCAGACGATACGTTGAACAGATTCGCACCATCACCGCCCGTACCCACGATATCAACCAGCGGCTCCGCATTAATCTCAACTTTGGTGACCAGCTCTCGCATGACTTCGGTGGCACCGGTAATCTCGTCAATGGTTTCGCTCTTCAGACGCAACCCCATCAGAAAGGCACCCACCTGCGCATCGGTGGCTTCGCCTTTCATCACGATGCGCATCACATCCTTCATTTCCTCACGGGACAAATCCAGATTGGCAGCAATGCGGTCGAGGGCTTGTTTCATATCCATGCGGGGGTGTCCTTTCTTAGGATTTGAGGAAGTTGCGCAGCAATTCGTGGCCTTGCTCGGTCATGATCGACTCGGGGTGGAACTGCACGCCTTCAATCGGCAAAGTCTTGTGGCGCACACCCATGATTTCTTCGATGGAGCCGTCTTCGTTGCGGGTCCAGGCGGTCACTTCCAGGCAATCCGGCAGGGTGTTCTGATCAATCACCAAACTGTGGTAACGGGTAGCTTGTAGCGGATTGTTCAAGCCCCGGAACACGCCTGTGTCTTTGTGGTAAACGGGGGACACCTTGCCGTGCATTACGCGCCCGGCGCGAATGGTGTCGCCGCCAAACACCTGCCCAATAGACTGATGGCCAAGGCAAATGCCCAGAATCGGAAGCTTGCCGGCAAAATGGCGAATGGCTTCCATGGAAATGCCCGCTTCGTTGGGGGTGCAGGGGCCGGGGGAAATCACCAGTCGCTCCGGGTTCAGCGCCTCGATTTCCTCAATGGTGATTTCATCGTTCCGGTGCACCTGAACCTCGGTACCCAGCTCGGCCAGATACTGGACAATGTTGTAGGTGAAGGAATCGTAGTTATCAATCATCAGCAGCATAGCAGTTCTAACCTATCGTTTTGTAAGTGTATTTTACTGCCGTGCTGGCGGTGTTACTCACAATATTACTCTCAGTGGCTTTCGTTTGAAATGAGTGCGTTTAAAGACGAACGATTATTGCAGCCGGCAGGCACCGGTACAACACTCAGTTGCTCGAGAGCATCCAGCAGGAAAGTCCTTTTTCCTTTATTCGCTTTGAAAATGGCTACTTCTGCTATTTCTTCTTCACCGAGACCCACATTGCAATTTCCATCCGCGCAACCGAAACGCCCTGCCGGTCTTTAATGTCGACATTAGCAGTGAACTCGTCAGCGTCGGGCCAGACGTCGGGCAGAGTCCCTGTTGCTACGGCGGTTAAATCGCTGGTGGCTTTGCTGAGGTACTCGACTTTCATTCCTTTGGGGATCCATCGATGAGTCGTCGGTATGCTGACGTCTGTCATCATACCTCCGGCCAACTCGGCCATATTGCACATAGCAATAGCGTGAACCGTGCCCAGATGATTTTGTATCGCGCGATGTTTTTTGACTTGGACTTCTGCTTTTCCTGGTCGCAGGTCGGTCATGAGCGGCTTGATGGAATTGAAATATGGCGCCTTGATACACACGCCCTTGCTGAACAGTTGCCGCCCCATGGGGAGCGAACTCATTTTTTGGAACAGCGCGAGGTTGGGTTGAATCGTATTTTTCATAATCAGCGGTACCGTTGTTAAGTTTTTTAGAATATTATTCTAGAATTATATTCTGTCAATGGCTGAGGAGCCGATCAGATGGAGCCAGCATTTGAGCGTGCGTACCCGGGCACCAATAAAGCGACGAAGCGCCATATTTTGAGTTGCGCGTTAAAGTGTTTTGATGAGGGGAGATTCGAGGCTGTAACGATCGAGGAAATCAGGGAGAAATCCGGTAGCAGCACGGGGACGATTTACCATCATTTTGGCAGCAAGGAAGGGTTGGCCGCGGCGATTTATTTCGCGGCCCTTGATGACCAGCAGGCGAGCTTCAAGGTCGCGCTGCTGAAGACGAGCAGCGTTCGCGAGGCCCTCAAAGCATGGGTTAGTGTCTACATTGAATGGATTGTTGGAAACCCCCGCCTCGCGCGCTTTATGTTTGAGTCTCGTAAAAGTATTTCTACCGGGGCGCGAAAAGAGCAGTTAAAGGAGCGCAATGAGGTGCGCTATGGAGCGCTTAAGAAGTTTTTGTTAATTGCTGTTGAAGCAGGCCTGATTCGCTCATTGCCAGCTGAAACCTATCCGTCACTACTGATTGGTCAGTCGGAAAACTACTGTCGCGCGTGGCTATCGGGCCGTGTAACCACGTCCCCACTAGAGCACATTGATGTGTTCGCTGATGCGGCTTGGCGCTCTATAGCGGTTGCCCCACGTGCAGACGCCTGAAGCCGAGATCAAACTTCGGCCTGAAGATCAAAATGCCGTGCTGACGCGCGCAGGGTTTCCACATGCACGTGTCGGCAATCCAGCGCAAAGCGTTTGGCGGCCTCTGCCAGTGTGGCCTTAATCCGGCTGAAGGCTTCTTCCTCGTCGTCCGGCATTACCGACAGCATCAGACTGATCACTGGCTCCTTGTGGATTTCGCCCTCGTAGGCGGATTTGAACGCCTGACCATCATCAGCCCAGAACCCGGTTAAAGTTGCGCTGTCGGAAGAATGCAGCACCGTGGTTCCACCAAACCGCTGCGACAAATGGCCCGCCACAAAGTCGCCGACATCGGTCATTTTCTCCGGGCTGATTGAGAACAGCACCAAAAAGCGGATACGGGCATTGTCTGTCATGGTTAAAACCTTATCAGTCACGAGTTAGCGCTTGGCCAGATAAATATAGATGAAGATCGCCACCAGCAGGGCAGACGATAACGCAATGGCCCCATTGGGCGGCAACCACAAGAACACATCCAGAATACCCGGGAAGTCATCTTTAGGCAGGTTGCGGGATGCGGTGGTCAGCGACAGGAATAGCTCCACCAGCGCCACGCCCCCGATGCCGGCGAGAATCAGTTCAACGGTTTTATCCACGCGAGATTTGCGCGCCTCCAGCAACCGGGCAATGCGCGAACGAATCAAATCCGTACGTTCCAGCGCGCTGCTGATCAACGTGTCCAGCTGCCAGGCCGCGCAGGTGTCTTCCACGATTCGCGCCCGTTCCGCCTGAACACCGGCCCGGGCTTCTTTGAACTCCAGCCGGCTGAATTCGAGGTGATCCAGGCTCACCGTGATATTCGCCATTAACCGGTTCAACTCGCCGTTGCGGGTACGCTTTGCGTTCAGCAGATCGGTGAGCTGTGAATAACTGGATTTCAGAATGGCGCCGTAAATGAACAGTATGGCGTTATAAAGCTGGCAGATGGACAAGCCCCGGAACCAGTCGTCGCGACAGTCTTGCGGCTGGTCACCCACCACCAGAATGTTGCCAGATCCTACATAGTGGCGCGCCTGTTTGAGATCGTCGAGGGAGCCGGCGTAAGACGCCCACTGGCGCAACAGCTCTCCCACTGGCTGATCCAGCTCTTCCGGGCTGGCCACAATACTTCGCCCGGTCCAGAGCACATGGCTGTCCGGAGCGGTGATTTCTTTGAACGCAACGTCTTTAAAAACCGCTAGCTTGTTCGGATCGCGAAGCTGCTGCTCATCGCCGGATTTACGCTTGCCAAAGCGCCCGGAAAACTCCCGGCAGTAAGCCTGAAAACACGGATAAATCAGCGCCCCGTAAACGTCGCTCGCCGCATCCGACAGGGTACGGTCTAACCGGCCGGATTCAATCAGCGTTGCCAGCATGGCCTCGTCTACTTGGATCATGACATCCAACCGCAGCAGTGCCACTGTGTCGTCGTACAGGAACAACTGGCAGGCCTCGATCTCGCCGTTCCACTCATGGCAAATGCGCGCCAGATTCTCCGAACGCTCCTGGGCGGCCGCAGTATCAATGTCGTAGCAACCAAACGGCTGGAAGAACACCGGCAAGCTGTCGTGGGCCAGCGTGCCGTAGCCGTTGGCCCAGGGCCAATCGAAAGACGTAAGCGCATCCGAAGCCGGCAGCAAACGCTTGCCACCGTAACCGGAGCCACCCTGCAACGCCTTGGCCGCGCGGTGTTCGCTGTTGGCGCTGATGGGCGAGCGAACCGGAGAAAGAGTGGCAATCCGCAGTGTGGTTTTGTGGGTCATTGAAGGCCTTACGGAATTTGGCTATGGAGTATAGAGCTGATGGTTCTGGAGTATAGCGGGATTGGGGGGAGGACTGCATGGGGGGGTGGTGAAAGAGGGAAGCGGCTAACTGTGTTGATTGGGAGACGGTTCTCGGAATTTTGAGGGAAAAAGCGTGACTGTTAGTAAGCTTTTGATATGGTTGCTGTGGGGTCTGTGCTGGTTTTTAAAGAGACGGCGTTATACGAACGCGTTCGTATAACGCCATGTTAGGCTTCCAAGGAGTAAAAAATGGATTTGGAAAAGTTTGAAGAGCAGGTTTTTTTTAGCACAGTGCGAATCACGATTCCTCAGGCTTCGGGAGAGGGGGCATCTATAGGAACGGGGTTTCTTTTTAAAGCGCCACTTGGAGATGATTCGAATCGTGCGGTGATGCTTCTAATATCCAATAAGCATGTTTATGGGAATCCAAATCAAAAAATCACGCTAAATTTTCATCGGCGGGACCCCGAAGACCCTTCTCGCCCTCTATTAGGTGAAATAAAAACCCTTGAGGCTGATAATTTCTCTGGGGTGTATTCCGAACATCCGAATCCATCTGTCGATCTTGCTTGCTTAAATGTTTCGGTTATAACGCAAGAAGATCAAGAAATCTTCCATAAGAATCTTTATCCTGAAATGCTTTCAACGTTTCAGGAACCCGACTTGCTTCCCGGTAAAGATGTGTGGTTCGTGGGATATCCAGAAAATCGCTATGACGTAGCCCACAACCTACCGATATTAAGGAAAGGGTATATAGCGAGCGTCCCAAAGATTAATTTCAATAATCATCAACAGATGGTTATAGATGCGCAAGTTTTTCCTGGATCAAGCGGCAGCCCAGTATTCGCAACTTTAGGCTCACACTTCAAGTTGGTCGGCGTAGTTACAGAAACGATGATTAAACACCAACAGTTGCAAACGATACCTGTTGGTGTCTCCGCTGGTGTTCAGCAGGTACTCGGGTTAGGAATAGTATTGAAAACCGCGTTGGTCCAAGAGCTATTAGAAACTGTTACGAGTAAGGTTCGAGAAGAACTCGATCAACAAGAACCAGAACCTTTGGCAGAGAACTCAAGCCGTCAAAAAACCTAACATGTCCATTAACTGATTGGTGGACTTCCCTCGATTGGATGAAGCACCGAATGGACAGTCCGCAGGGCAAGGAAATCTACAGTCATCGTATGTCGGTGGAGGAGCCAGTGTCCGGCAACATCGGCGCGAATGAGCGGCTCAATCGTTTCAGCCTACGGGATAGAAAGAAAGTGCAGGGTAGTGGCAGCTAAAATGCTTGGAGCACAATATTGAGAAGTTGGCGCATTACGGGCAGATGGCGGCATGATCCCGGGAATTATGTCCTCCTGACGCACGCCTCGGACGCCGGTCAGGGGTGCCTGAACGCTGAAACGCTAGGATCGGGAGCTATAAAGGGCAATCGATCCTAAAACTGGAAACTGTCGGCTGAACGGGCCAGCTAAAAGACGAGATTGTAGACGTTGGAATGCTCGCTCATTTATGGTTTTTCTGCAGTCACGTTATGTTTTAGAAAAATTGCTTAAAATTTAATTGTATTAAGGGATATAAATGCAGGATATACGTGAAATTGATTGGGGTAATGACAGCGCAGAAAATGACCCGGCGCTATTGACTTATTTTGTTACGCCATCGAACTTTAACCGAGTGACAAATTTCAAAAAGACATTTGTAATTGGTAGAAAAGGCGCGGGAAAAACTGCGATTAGAAAGAAATTGATAGATCATTTTTCAGATGAAAAAAACCACATAGTTGTCGAAGTATCACCTACAAATGGTATTTTTAGAAATCTGGCAGGCGTAGATCTTTTGAAGGAGGAACGTGGTGATGAGACTATTTTTCAATTTGCATGGTTGAATAGCATCATGCGAAAAAGTCTCAATGCAATAGGTTCGGAGCAGGGGAACAAACTTACCGTTGGAAGTGCAGATGCTGCTAGGCAATTTGCTAAAGCCGAAGGTGTTACGAACTCCGATTTTGTAGAAGCCGTATCTAACATACTAAGCTCAATCAAGCTGAGATTTAAGGATATCGGTGAACTGGGATTTCAGCTCGAAAGCATAATCAAAGAATCTTCGGCAATAGACAGGTACGAATACCATCTAAAGAAACTGGCAGAAGATGGTTGCAAAACAACTATATTGGTCGATGACCTTGATGTTGGGTGGGATAATAGTGAAAGGAGTAATCAAATCCTTCTTGGACTGCTAACGGCATCAATGTATTTGAAGTCAATTCACAGCAACGTTAATTTGATTTTTTTTATTAGGGATGACATATATTCCATTCTAATGAAGAAGACGACGCATAGTGACAAGTATCGAGACATATATAGAATTCAGTGGACGGATGATAGTTTTAGAAGTTTGTTGGCAGAGAGGGTTTGTCAATCGTTAGACGGTGAGCCTAGCAGAGAAAATCAAAAAGATTTCCTAAGGGTCTTTCCAGAGAAGGTAGGTAATCAATTTACTCTTGGATGGATGATAGAGAGGACGCTAGGTAGGCCTCGAGAACTTCTACAGCTGTCGCGCATATACACAGAGGCGCTTGCCGAGAATAGACCGGATGGTGATACGTTAAAGGATGTTGAAGACGACTATTCCACTTGGAAAAAAGAGGATTTGTGTGCTGAATTCGTGAACCAGTATCCTGATCTTGATAGAGTATTTGAGTTCTGGAGGCATAAGTATTTCAGAACAAAGTATCAAATCGACGAAATTACTCTCGAAGAAAGAATGTTTGAAATTCTTGATGAGGTAAGTATAGACGAAGAATGGTTTGCAAAGCTTAGGAGTGATGCGAATACTCAAGGCTTGGCGAAAGTGCTTTTCAATATTGGTTTTTTTGGTGATTTTGTGAAGGGAGGGGACGGAGGAAGTAAAGTAAATTACTTTGGTGACACAACGAATCCGTTATTAAAGGAAGTCCAAGTGCATCCTTGTTTTCGTAAAGCTGTAGGCACTGTTCAGAGAAACAGGTGAATATAACATATAGCGTAAGTCCAAGGTCCATGAAGGGCCGCCGCTTAGCTCAGCGTCATGAAAAACGTTCGCTTTAACATACTTATCCAAAAGCGTACAGATTGGTCAAAAGTTAAACACGCGAGAGGCGCGTTATGACAGAAATCACAGTAACTGATGCGCGCAAAAAAACTCTATCGGTTGATTGATGAGGTCGCCGAGTTGCACCAGCCAATCGTCATCATGGGTAAGCGGAACAACGCCGTTCTGGTATCCGAGGAAGGCTGGTCTGCAATTCAGGAACCACTTTGCCTGCTCTCCGCATTAGATATGCGGGAGTCCGTCCGTTAGGGAATCGTAACCCCTGTGGATAAATGCGATGAGGCGCTGGGCTGGTGACGTGAAAGTTGGCTTCCTGCGGCCTATGGTGCCGTTTTCACGAAGCGATATACGCAAGGAGTGTTCAAAACTCATGGCAAATAACCGCAACCAACGCGGACCAATTGAATCAAGGTTGATCAGCCTCTTCGCATCGTTGTTCTTCTCTATCCCAACGGCAGTATTCATTTGGTTCTGGGTAAACCTAGAACTGGCCGTGTATTGGGATGGTTTTCTCAGCAGTCGTTATCTCGTTACCTGTATTGTCGTTTTTGCTGTATTGGCCCTGTTGCTCCCGAAACTGTTTCCAGCCATTCTCGGGGGAATCTGGCGCGGTATCGGCAAGATTTGGAATTGGTGGGGGTTTTAGCCTTTTTCCTGTGCAGTAATGGCCCGTTGGCAGCACGCCCCTCTGCTGACGGGCCCAATTAACGTCGGGGCTTAAAAGGATTTTAGATGAACTGGTATCTGGAAGTATTAAAGAAATATGCAGTATTCAGCGGCCGGGCGCGACGTAAAGAATATTGGTTTTTCATCTTGTTCAATATCATCATCAGCCTTGCGCTTGGGGCAATCGATGGTGTGATGGGGAGTTATAGCGAAACTGCGGGAGTAGGGTTGCTGGGTGGCATCTACTCGCTCGCTGTTTTAATCCCGGGGATAGCGGTTACCGTTCGCCGGCTTCATGATACGGGGCGCAGTGGCTGGTGGTTTCTGATTGTACTTGTCCCGGTTATCGGCGCACTGGTACTGCTGGTGTTTATGGTTCTGGACAGTAAGCCAGAGCAAAACCAGTACGGAGCGAATCCGAAGCAGGTGGCGGCTTAACAAGGTAGATTGGCGAGCCCCTATCCATTCGCACGTATCTGTGGGTTCGTTTAATACGTGATCGTTGGTGCCCCGTTCCCCTTATAGGCGTTTCCGGGGACACCAAGCCGATCCGAATTCTAGTCAGCCGCAGAGGCTTATTGCTCTGCGTTCCGAAGTGATTCCTGAACAAGGCGAAGTAGCGGTTTAGCACCAAACTGCGTGAGTTTGCGGCCGTTCACGAAGAAGCTCGGGGTGCCCATAACGCCGATGGTTTGGACGTCCTGCATGTCTTTCTCAAGGATGGCGTTTATCCGTTCAGACTGCATATCTTCACGGGCTTTGGTCAGGTCCAGACCGGCTGCTTCAGCCGCTTCCCATGCTTTGGCCACTGTCGGGTCGTCGTGCCAGGCAGGCTGCACTTCTAACACAGCTTCCAGAACCGGTTCGTAGATGTTTTGCAGGCGGGCGGTTTCCAGAATTCTTGAGACTTCTTCAGAGCCCTGATGAAACAGGGTGTAGCGCAATACCAGCCGCACTTGGCCTGGGTATTCCGCAAGAATCTGTTTCACGACCGGGTAGAATGCCCGGCAGGCTTCGCAAGACGGGTCGAAAAACTCAACGATGGTCACCGGTGCATCGGCCGGTCCGAATGTGGGCGAATGAAAGCGCTCCAATGCTTGCTGGTTTGCGATGGGTTCGGCCGTGGCTATGGGCTTTTCGCTGGCGGTCGTTTTTTGAGTCTGTTCGGGCTGTGGCTGGTACAAAACAGCGGCTGCAATGGCGGCAACCAGTACCAATCCTACGACAACAACGATGGTACGACGATTCATGAATGAATTCTCCGATGGATGAGTAAAAATAGGATGACAATGGCCAACCGCCCACATGAAGCTGCTGGCGGTTATCCGTTACTGGGAGTTCCCTCCGGATTTGCTGCCGCAGGTACTTTGCGCTGATGAGCAGCAGCTGCTTTCGGCGCTTTTGACCTCTTCCTTGCTTTGTTGGTTGGTAGTTTCAGCACGACCGACACGCCACTCCTGAACCGCTTCACGCATAACCTGCCAGGCGGAGTGCAGGAACAGCGCGGCAATGGCGAGGCCCACAATGATATCCGGCCACAGTGTATTTGTGAGGGCGACCAGTCCAGCGGCAATGATGACACTGGTGTTGGCGAACAAGTCGTTCCGGGAACACAGCCAGGTGGAGCGCATATTGAGGTCATCTGCTCGGTGGCGGTAGAGCAGCGCGAAACAAATGCCGTTTGCGATCAGAGCCAGAACGCCAATCGCCCCCATCCATTCAGCTGCGGGCACTTCCTGTATCATCAGCTTGCGGATAGCATCTGCTACAACAACCAGCCCAAACAACAGCATGAAGCCGCCCTTGAACAGCGCCGCCCCTGCGCGTGCCTGCCGGCTTCTGTCTAGTACGAACAGTGTCAGTGCATAGACCGACGCATCGCCAAACATGTCCAGGGAGTCGCCCAGTAGCGCGGTCGAGCTTGCGATCCAGCCAGCGGCGAATTCCACCACAAACATCAGCGCATTAATGGCAAAGGCAATGTAAAGCACCCGGCTTTGATTGGCCCTCAGTTGGGCCAGTTCACCGGCCTTATTCTCGCAGCAGCTGTCCACGACAGAGCCTCCTAAAGTTGGCAGTTCATCGGTACACTAAGGGTTATAGTAACTATAAGGTCAATGACGATGAGCGAAAAAAGTTACACAGTCGGCCGGCTGGCCGCTGATACGGGCATCAAGGCCGTGACCATTCGCTATTACGAAAAAATTGGGCTGTTACCGGAAGCCAGCCGGTCGGAATCTGGCTACCGTTTGTACTCCGAAGCGGATTATTCACGGCTGCTGTTTATTCGGCGAAGCCGCGGGCTGGGGTTCAGCTTGGATGATATTCGGGAACTGCTGTCGCTGGCTGATCGGCAGCAGGACTCCTGTGCTGGCGTGGATGCCAAAGTAGAGCAACAGTTGGAACAGGTGCGCTCTCGGTTGAAAGATTTACGTGCAATGGAACACGAGTTGGAAAGGCTGACGGCGTGTTGCGAAGGCGGGGCTATCATGGACTGCCGCATTATCGAGACGCTGTCTGGTGAAACTGCGACGCGGTAATGATTTGGGTGCCATCTGCCCCGCTGTGAAAGCCTACAAAAAGTAATCTTCCTCAAGCGCATTGATGATTCTGCTGCTCATAGCCGGAGTCGTTCGCTCGACATACTCTTTGTACTCTTCCGCTAGACTCCCGTAGTAAAAAAAATGAGTCAGTATTTTGCTACTGCCATCGAAAAAGTAGTTTTTTGCCGGAGCGCCATATTCGTAGGCCTCGACTCGCACATGATATTCCGTTGTCGCGGTGTTGGGCAGAATAAACGCAGAGAGAATGTTGAAGGCTCCCGAGATCAAGTCTGCGCCAGTATGCTCCAGGCTACATTCCGATATAAGAAGCAGCGAGAGATCAGCATTGTCTTCGGTGTCCGCTTCAACGTAGTTCAATGATGCAAAGCGACTTTTTAGCTCTTCGATGAGTATGCCGTCATGACAGGTGAGGTCGCTGTTGCTTGCGCTGGCGATGTAGACGCTCTCTTTGCCGGTTACGGCTTCCGAGTTGAAGCCTTTATCGCTTGGCGGGAACGCGATGGCGCAGCCTAGCAAAGACTGCATCAGAGCCAGCAGTAGCAGGTACTTCATGACGATTGCCCTTCTGTTGTTTGTATTCGCAGGTATGAACGATTTGAACCACGCAGCGATATTCCTGATTGCGGTTTTCTGCGCATTCGTCAGAATCCAAAAGGTTCGTGTTAAAGGGAGCTTTTTACGGCTGCTTTTGATATGAAGGCTGAGTATTACATGAAACCTAGTCGCGATCAGCTTTTTTGTAGGTGGTAATACCTACGCTCGCTTATCTTCAGGAACGGGAGGAAAAATTGTTCATAGCCGAACTCATGGAGCTAAAACGACTTAGCCTGACCTACAAAGATGAGCTGTTCACTCTCATTAACACCAACCGCGAGCATCTGCGCGAGTGGTTGCCCTGGGTCGATCTAACCGAGTCCCCTGCTGATACGGAATGCTTTCTCGAAGCCGCCATCAATCAATACCAATCCGGCCAAGGCCCGCAGTACGCCATTTTCTCCGATTCGGCGTTATGCGGTGTGTGCGGTTTTCATTCGTTCGATTTGTCTAATCGCACTGGCAGCATCGGATATTGGTTGGGTGAAGCCTATTCGGGTAAAGGCTTCATGGCGCGGGCGGTGCAGGCACTGGTTGAGCAAGGCTTTCGGGAATACGATTTGAACCGAATCGAGATTGCCTGCGCCACCGGTAATACCAAAAGCCGAGCCATTCCGGAGCGGTTGGGGTTCAAGCTTGAAGGCGTGCTTCGGGAGCGGGAGTATGTGAACGGCCGTTATCTCGATCAGGCGATTTACTCGATGTTGGCCTCAGAGTTTCAAGCGCTGACTTTGATGCTACCTGCCAAGCTCTGAAATCCTACAAAAAGTAATCTTCCTCAAGCGCATTGATGATTCTGCTGCTCATCGCCGGCGTGGACTGCTCCACGTATTCTTTATGCTTGTCCGCGAGTTTCCCGAAGTAAAACGGATGCGTTAGCACTTTGCTGCTGCCATCGAAAAAATAGTCTTTTGCCGGCGCGCCGTGCTCGAAGGTCTCGACACGAACGTGGTATTCCGTTGTTGCGGTAATGGGCAAAATGAAGAATGAAGCAACGGGGAGAATTACCGAGGCCATGTCTGCGCCGTTTTGTTCCACGCTGCACTCTGAATCAAGAAAAAGCGCGAGATCCGCGTCATATTCGGAATCGGCTTCAACGTAGTTCAATACCTCAAAGCGACCTTTCAGCTCTTCGATGAGCCTGCTGTCATGACAGGCGGGGTTGCTGTTGCTTGCGCTGGCGATGTAAACGCTTTCTTTGCCGGTTACCGCTTGTTGGTTGAAGCCTTTATCACTGGGCGGGAACGCGATGGCGCAGCCTAGCAAAGACTGCGTCAGAGCCAGCAGTAGCAGGTACTTCATAACGATTGCCCTTCTATTGTTTGTATTCACAGGTATGAACGATCTGAACCACACAGCGATATTCCTGATTGCGGTTTTCTACGCACTCTTTCTTTTCCATGTTCGGGTCGCCCAGCGTGCTGATTTTGCCCCGGTAGTTCTCTCTGCACGACTGTCGGGCCTGGGTGTCGGCATTGGTGGTCGCCAGGTTCAGCGCTTGGTCATAAGGGAAGTGCATATCCGTTGTTCCGCGGGCTTGGATTTCCGCCGTGGCCGTTTTGCGGGGGGCTCTGGTTGGCGTTGTCTTGGTTGCGGCCGGTGTTTTCGGGCGGCTTTGAGTTGAGCCGCTAGAAGGCTGATTTTGGGGTGACGTGGTTTGTGTTGATTGCGGTCGTTGAGTTACAGGGCTGTTAACAGTATAAGCCGGTGTTGTATGGGGTGCTGTGAGCGGGTCATAACTGGCTGTGGGCATGTTATCCGCGGCTTTGGCTGCTGATGAAATCGCACTGCTCCAATCCGCTTCTGCGGCGCTGTTGATAACGATAGCAACGGGCGCTAAAACACCATAAAGCGTTTTGCCGACGGCTTTCATAACAATGGTGCTGCCGTTTATGTCTTCGTCGTTTTTCACCGTTTCCAGTTCGCGTGTGACATCCAGGCCGTTGGCCTCTTTGATCAAGAGATCAAAAATGCGGATGCTTCGGGAGATGGCATCGGTCGCGATGGCGGTTACCGTTCCACAGTTTATTAAGTGTTTGGCATCCGAGAACGTCGAAACTTCGTGGCGGCCGTTTGTCTCGATCTCCACATCGAATAACGTTTGGGGAGTCCGTTCCAGAGTCGCCAACGTGAAATGGGTGTCGAGCGTGCCTTCTGTGGTGTGGCTGAATTTCGTATTGATACACTCCACACCGCTTTCTGAAGGGGAAGCCTTAATTTTTAAAATGTACAGCTTGTCGCGGGAGCCGCTGAAAAGGCTGCGGTTTCCCTTTAGCTTGTCTTTGGCGACAGCCTGTAGCTCCGCCAGAACGTCGCCGTCGGCAGAGTCGTAACCATCATTGATGCCGTAAATCGAAACGCGGGCCAAGGTACCGTCGTAAGCGGAGGTTTCGAGCTCTTCTCCTTCGAACTGAATGCTCTTGTTGCTGCTGCAGCCGACAAAGGTTAGTAGTAGAGTCAGTATGCAAATGGTTCGCTTTAAAGAGGTCATTCTACGGTCGCTTTTGGTATGAAGGCTGAGTATTGCATGAAACTTGGCTGTGATCAGCTTTTTTGTAGGTGGTAATACCTATATAAGCACTAGCCGCGAGTGGTTGCCATGAGCACATCGGGCGCACCCACGGCCGGCAGTTCGATCAGTGAATGGTTTTTTGGCCCGCTGCCCATCAGCGCTTTAACCAGTAACTTGTAAGAGTCCAGATCAAAGGTGACCGACTGGCCCGACAGGGAGAGATCATAAAGCTCTTGTTCGTCGTGCACTGTGGTCACGTGAATCCAGTTGTAGATCACCAGAATGTCAGGCTGTGCCCCATCACTTCGATGCTCCACAATCGCGACCGGGCCTTTCCACGGCCAGGTTTGCAAACGTAATTGGTGAATCGCAATCTGCACTCTCAGATTATAACGAGTTACGTCGTCAATGCCTTCGCAGGCTCCTTTGCAGCGCCCCAGCACACGTTGGAAACAGGGGCCATCGCGTTCCGGCTCTAGTCCTAGCAGTTGATTGCACAGTTCGTTTTTGGCGGCAATGCCGGTCAACGCGCGCTCGGCATCGCGCTTGCTGCGAAACAGTCCGAAATAACGGGCGAGCCGATGCGGCTCTATCTCCCGAACCAAGCGCGCTCGCAGGTAACCGGACTCGTTCGGTGCCAGCTCGATACTCACGAGATTCTTCGCCGCGCGGGATCGGCGATTGAAAAGCGGATTCAGCGTTTTGATCTGTCGAAGCTCCAGCAACAGGGCTCCGAGTTCGCCGGCGGTTTCGGTGTAGTCGATCCTGCGCAAACTTTCAGAAATGCGCACGCCTTTGCTGGTGTTGTGATCACCGGAGAAGTGCGAGGCCACACGCTGGGCAATGTTGGTGCTCTTGCCCACATACAAGAGCACGTCGTTTTCACCGTAAAACCGATAAACACCCGGGCCCCGTGGCAAATCAGTCAGGGTATCCGGCGGCAGGTGTGAGGGAATGCTCGGCCGTTGCAGCAGGGTGCCAATGGCTGCTTCCAGTTCTGCGTCGCCTTTTTCCGTCCGCGCGTGGGTGAAAAACTCCAGCATAGCCGACACATCGCCCATGGCGCGATGCCGTTGTACCTGTGCCAGACCGTGGCGTTCAATCAACGTGTCCATGTTGTGTCTGCGAAACTCTGGGTACAAGCGCCGGGACAGCTTCACGGTGCAAAGTACCCGTGCCGAAAACAGCCGCCCGAGCCGGCGGTATTCCGATTTGATGAATCCGTAGTCGAAGCGTGCGTTGTGAGCAACAAATACGGTATCCCTTAGTTTCTCTTCGAGCGTATCCGCGATGGTTTCAAACGACGGTGCATCGGCGACCATGGCGTTGGAGATGCCCGTCAGTTGCTCGATAAACGGTGAGATGCGCATGCCGGGGTTCAGCAAGGTTTGCCACTCATCCACAACCTCTCCGGCGCGCCAGAAGCGGATTCCTATTTCCGTAATCCGGTCGTGGGACGAGTTTCCGCCGGTGGTTTCAATATCGAGAAACGCAAATGTGGTTTGTTCGAGGTAGCTGGTTGTCATCGTTTCACGCGAGTAGAGTTAAATGTCGCAGTTCTAAAAGAGCTTGGCCTCAATCAGGAGTAACAGCAATGAAAGATGAAAAAATCGTTCTGATCACTGGCGCGTCCAGTGGTATTGGTGCTGCCACCGTTGAGAAGGTGATCGAAGCGGGGCATAAAGTTGTTATTACGGCGCGAAGCACCGATAAGCTCAATGAAATGGTCAAAAAGTGGGGTGACGACAAGGTCTTGGCAGTTACGGCCGATGTCTCCAAGCTGGACGAAATTACCCATGTCGTGGAAAAGGCCAAAGAAGCGTTTGGCCGAATCGATGTGGTGTTCGCGAATGCTGGTACCGGCGTGAACTCTCCCGGCATTGAAAACGGCGATCCCGATGAATGGAAGACCATGCTGGATGTGAACATTAATGCGCTGTTGTATACGGCCAAAGCCAGTTTGCCCTCCTTAAAAGAAACTCAAGGGCACTTCATTATCACCAGCTCCGTGGCCGGGAAGATCACGCTGAAAGGCTCTGTGTATGGTGCCTCCAAGTGGTTTGCTTACGGCTTCGGTCAGAACCTGGCAGCCGAGATGAGGGAATGGAACGGCCGGTGTACCACCATCTGCCCGGGCATGGTGAATACGCCCTTTTTCGATGAAGCCAAGCCGGACAAGCTGGATGCCAGCGATGTGGCGGATGCGGTTGTGTATGCGATGTCTGCCAACCCGAGATGCGATGTTCGCGAAATTACGTTGATGCCGACTCGATAGTAGGTTCAATGGTCGAGTGTATTAGCCTGTCAGAACTGTAGTAGAGTGCTCTTGGCAGCTTCTTACATTAGAGTTAAAGCTATATGAGCACGGTAATACTTGAATACGGCCAGGGTGATACCTCCTACCGCGCCGCCGGGGAGCTGGAAGGTATTACCCGGTTGGTGAATGCGTTTTACGATTACATGGAAACGCTGCCGGAGGCGCGGCAGATTCTGGCGATGCACCGGCCGGATTTAACCGAGTCCCGCACCAAATTGGCTTACTTTTTGTCGGGCTGGCTAGGCGGGCCAAGGCTTTTTGCAGAACATTTCGGTAGCATCAACATTCCGATGGTTCATCGGCATTTGCCCGTGGGTGAAGAAGATCGCGATGCCTGGATGCGGTGTATGCAAAAAGCCGTGGCCGATCAGCCGTTCGATGAGTCGTTCAAGGTGTATTTGATCAAGCAGCTTTGGGTGCCCGCTGAGCGAATTCGAAGTGTCTGTAGTGCACCTATTTCACGCTAATAAAAATCGGAGTTTTGAGTCATGCAGCCGAAAGAGATTGTGGCGCAATTTATCGCTGACGTAAGTGGCCAGCGCCTGGAAAAAGCAAAAACGCTGCTGGCTGAAGAGGGCTTTGAGTATGTCGGCCCGAACATGCGTTTTCTGAATCGAGATGACATGGTGTCTTACCAGTTCGGTATGGTGGCCATCCAGAAAGATCTATTGCTGCGCCAACTCAGTGCCGATGGCGAGCATGTGTATGCGATTCTGGACTACCAAACCTACTTCGAGCAGATTGGCGATGTGCGGTTGGCGGTTTGGTTCCGGGTTCGGGACGAAAAGATTCAAACCGTGGAAACCTTTTATAACGCCGCAGTGGTCGAGAATATGTTGGGAGGAAACCTGCCGTCAGCGAACTGATCGGCAGGTAATTCGTACCGGGCCTTAGTGGTCGTAGTCGTTGTAGGTCATGGCGACGGCTTTGAAAATGGCCCGGCCCTTGTTCATGGTTTCTTTCCATTCCAGACGAGGTACTGAGTCGGCGACTACGCCGGCGCCCGCCTGAATGTGCAGGGTGTTGTCTTTGATCACGGCGGTGCGGATCGCGATGGCCGTATCCATGTTGCCGTTGAACGACAAGTAGCCCACAGCCCCGCCGTATACGCCCCGTTTTACCGGTTCCAGCTCATCAATGATTTCCATTGCCCGGATCTTCGGGGCGCCGCTCAAGGTGCCTGCTGGCAGAGTGGCGCGCAGTACGTCCAGGCAGCTGGTGTCTTTGTCCAAGCGTCCGGTGACGTTGGAGACAATGTGCATCACGTGGGAGTAGCGTTCCACTATCATCTTGTCGGTTAAGCGCACGGTGCCGGTTTCGGATACCCGGCCAGCGTCGTTGCGGCCCAAGTCGATCAGCATCAGGTGCTCGGCGATTTCTTTTGGGTCGGCCAGCAGTTCTTTTTCCAGTGCGTTGTCTTCGGCATCGGTGACGCCGCGTTTGCGGGTGCCGGCGATAGGGCGCACGGTCACTTCTTCGTCTTCTACCCGTGCCAGAATTTCCGGTGACGAGCCCACAATGTGGAAATCGTCCAGATCGAGGAAGTACATGTATGGCGACGGGTTAAGCACCCTAAGCGAGCGGTACAGGTTCAGTGGCGGTGCTTCAAAGGGAATCGACATGCGTTGGGAGATGACGGTTTGCATCACGTCGCCGTCCAGCACGTAGCCTTTGATTTTATCCACAGCCGCTTCGAATTTGTCCTGCGAGAAACCGGAAACAAAATCGCTCTCGTCCACTTCTTTGCCGCGCAGGTGCTCTGGCGTGCGAGGTGCATCAGCGGTGGTGCGATGCAGCTGGTTTTCCAGTTCGTCGATGCGGGCCTGTGCCTGTTCGTAGGCACCTTCAACCGCCGGGTCTACGTGCACGATGAGGTGCAGCTTGCCACGCAGGTTGTCGAACACCACGATTTCATTCGACACCATCAGCAGGATATCCGGGGTGCCGATTTTGTCGGGCGGGCAGCTCTTGCGCAGGCGCTTCTCGATGTAGCGCACGGTGTCGTAACCGAAGTAGCCCACCAGCCCGCCGTTAAAGCGAGGCAGCTCGGGCAGATCGGGTGCGTTGAAGCGCTTCTGGTATTGATCCACAAAAACGAGTGGGTCTTCCACGTCGGCTTGTTCCACTACCTTGCCGTTCTGGCTAACTTCGATGCGGTGATCGTAGACTTTCAGCACTTCTCGTGAGGGCAGGCCGATGATGGAGTACCGGCCCCACTTCTCACCACCCTGAACAGATTCGAACAGATAGGAATACGGGCCACTGGCCAGTTTCAGGTAGGTGCTCAGAGGTGTGTCCAGATCCGCCAGGACTTCGCGGTACACCGGGATACGGTTGTAGCCGTCTTGGGCCAGTCTGGAGAAGTGCTCAGGTGTCATTTTGTCGTTTCCTGAATTCGGGTCTGCGTGTTTATAAAAGCTCGGTCAGCGAATCTACTACTGCATCGGCGCCAAGGCTGTCGATGGAAGCGCCGAAGTTGTAACCATAGCGCACAGCGACGCAGGGCATGCCTGCTTTCAGAGCCGCGTTTACGTCTGCCGTGGAATCGCCCACCATCACCGTGGTGCCGATGGTACTGCCCAGTTTTTCCATGGCATGCAGCAACGGAGCCGGGTCTGGTTTCTTCACCGCTAAGGTATCACCACCCACGAACAGTTCGAAATAGGGCGCCAGTCCGGTTTGTTCCAACAAGGGCGCAACAAACTGATCGGGCTTGTTGGTGACCACGGCCATGCGGCAGCCGTTGGCTTTGAGGTGATCCAAACATTCGAACACGCCTTTGAATACCACCGCGTGGCGGCCGTTCAGTTCAGCGTAGCTCTGGTAGAAAATGTTCAGTGCATCCGGGTGCAGGGCATCGTCTTTTGGCGACGCAGGCTCCCAATCGGTTTTGCCGGCCAGTGCGCGGCGCACCAGAATACTGGCGCCATTGCCCACCCAGCTGCGCACATTGGCAAGCCCGGCCGGGCTTCGGCCCAGTTTGGTGAGCATATCATCAACGGCAGCCGCCAGGTCCGGCGCACTGTCAACCAGTGTGCCGTCTAGGTCAAACAGCGCTGCGGCTGGCCACCGGTGGTTAAAAAGTCCCTTTAAGCTCATCCGCCTATAACCTTGCGGGCCTGTTCCAGTTCTTCGCGCATGGCGTCGATGGTGGCCTTGTAATCCGAAGTGTTGAAAATGGCAGAACCGGCCACGAAGGTGTCGGCACCGGCTTCTGCAATTTCACGAATGTTGTCAACTTTAACGCCGCCGTCGATTTCCAAACGGATGTTGTAGTTGCTGTCGTCGATGCGCTTGCGGGCTTCCCGCAGTTTGTCGAGGGTGCCGGGGATAAACTTCTGGCCGCCGAAGCCCGGGTTAACCGACATCATCAGCACCATGTCGAGTTTGTCCATCACGTAATCCATATAGCTCAGTGGCGTGGCCGGGTTAAATACCAGCCCGGCTTTACAGCCGCCATCGCGGATCAGTTGCAGAGAGCGGTCAACATGGCTGGAAGCTTCCGGATGGAAGGTGATGTAGCTGGCACCGGCATCGATGAACATGCGGATCAGGTCGTCCACCGGAGACACCATCAGGTGTACATCGATGGGGGCGGTAACGCCGTGCTTGCGCAAGGCTTCACACACCATGGGGCCGATGGTGAGGTTGGGTACATAGTGATTGTCCATCACGTCGAAGTGCACCACGTCGGCACCCGCGGCCAATACGTTATCGACTTCCTCACCCAAGCGGGCGAAATCGGCGGAGAGGATAGACGGAGCAATCAGGAAAGGGTTCATCGGCGCACTCTCGGTCAGGTGAATTACGGCAGCTGTCAAAGCTTGTAAGTCTATCAGCTTGTTGCTGGTTTTCGCAGCGCGAGGGATGTGGTTTTGTTAACGGTTATGCCGTTTGATCAGCTCCCAGGCTTGTTGATAGCGCAGAAGCTGATCTTTGGCGGCATCCAGCTCGGTAGGCGACAGTTTTTGCTGCGAGAGTTTGTCCGGGTGGCAGGTAGACAGGCGCTTGCGGTAAGTGCGTTTGATGGTTTCGAAACTGTCCCGCCGGGTAACACCCAGTATTTCGCAGGCTTGTTCGTAGCTTTTGGGCTTTTCGACGATGCTGGCGGAACGAATCCATACTTTGCTGGCGTAGCTGGCAAAAATGTCGTCGCTGACGGCCATCGGCAGGCCGAGGTTGTCGATGGCGTCTTCACAGCGGTAGCGTCGTTCTTTGCTGGGCTTACCGAGAATCTGTGCGCCGTGGCACAGGCACATGGCCATTTTGATGGCGGCGCCAGGAGACAGTTTGGCGACGATGCGGTTCCAGAGCCCACGATGTAAGGGTGTGCCGCTGGCGTCTTTGCCGAGTTGGTATTGCTCGATGGCTTTTTTGCGCTGGCGCGAGGATAAGCGCAGCGCTTTCATCAGCAGTTCGGCGTAGCGAATGTCGCCTTCCATTACCCGGCCATCGGCTTTGGCGATGTAGCCCAAAAAGAAGAACAGCGGCTTTCGGCAGCGGCGTGGCAATCGGGCGCGTTCGATCAAGGTGTTGGCCTGATGCCCGCAACTGGACAGCTCGTGTAGCAGGTCCGAGAAAACCGATTCAATGCTTGCCGGCAAAGACGGCCCTGTCGCGTTGGTCATGGTTGCGGTGCGTTTTCCGTCAGCAAAGTGTCGAGTTGTTCCAGCCGGGCAGGGGTGCCCACATCAATCCATTGGCCCGAATGCTTCAAGCCTCTTACGCGTTGTTGTGCCATGGCATCGCGAAGCACCGGGCCAAGTTTGCCTGCGGTGTCGTCGAGCCCGTTGAACAGGCGGCGGCGCAACAGGCTGATGCCTGTGAAGGTGAGTTTGGTTTCGCCTTCAGAGCATAGCAGGCCTTCCGGTGTTAGGTGGAAGTCGCCCGTGGGGTGGTGTTCGGGGTTGCTCGTGAGCACCAGCACGGCATCGCAGTTTGGGTCGGTCGGTGGCTGCAATTGGCCGAGTGGGAAGTCTGTCCAGATGTCGCCGTTGATCACCAGGAACCATTCGGCGTCATCGGCAGCAAGCAGGGGCAGGGCGCGCACGATGCCTCCGGCGGTTTCCAGCGGCTCGCCTTCGGGCGAGTAGTGCAGGTTTACGCCGAATGATTCGCCGCTGCCGAGCTGTTGTTCAATTTGCTCGCCCAGCCAGGCGTGGTTAATCACCACGTCCTGAAAACCGGCCTGCTTCAGGTTGTTCAGATGATGAACAATCAACGGCTTGCCGCCGGCGCGAAGCAGAGGCTTAGGGGTTGTCAGCGTGAGTGGGCGCATACGCTCGCCTTTGCCGGCGGCCAGAATCATGGCTTTCACGATGAGCGTTTCTCCGGGATGGGCACCGGGCCAATTGTGCTCTCAATGGCCGGAATGACCGTGCAGCACAACCATTCATGGAAGTGGCGGAAGGCTGGCTGGCGGGCACTGGCATCGCGGATGTAGCTGACAGTTCGAGGAATGTCTCCCAGATAACCGGTTTTGCCATCGCGAATCGCCAACCGGGCAAATATACCGGCGGCTTTCAGGTGACGTTGCATGCCCATCAGTTCGAACCACTGGCGGAAGGTTTCCGGGTCGGCGTTGTGTAGGCCGGCATTCAGGCTGGCCATACGGTAGTGTTCCAGCCACTCCACAATTTTTTCTTCCGGCCAACGGACGTAGCAGTCTTTCAGTAATGAAACGGCATCGTAAGTGACTGGGCCGATCACGGCATCCTGAAAATCGATCACACCGGGGGCGGTTTGGCCATCGCGAATCAGCAGGTTTCGGGAGTGGTAGTCCCGGTGCACGGTCACTTCCGGTTCGGTCAGTGCGCTTTCTTTTAACAGGCTGAAGGTGGTGTCCAGCAGCGCTCGTTCCTGATTGCTGAGGTTCAGGCCAAGGTGTTTTTCCAGCAGCCAGTCGGGGAAGAGTGCCATTTCCCGGTCGAGCATGGCGTCGTCGTAGTGGGGCAATGGGTGGGCCGCCGGAGCAGTTTGCTGTGCGATGCGTGCCAGTTCGTCCAGCGCTTGCCGGTAGTGGTTGTCGGCATTGCTTGCGGTGGTTGCGCCCAGCATCAGGTTGTCGCCGAAATCTTCCAGCAATAGGAAGCCTTTGCTGAGGTCTTCGCCGGCGATGTCGGGCACGTGGATGCCGTGCTGGTGCCAGTGTTTGGCGATGGCGACGAAGGGCTCGCAGTTTTCGTGTTCGGGTGGTGCGTCCATCACGATGAACGGCGTGCGCGCTTGTCCGGAGGTTTCCCGCCATACCCGGAAGTAACGGCGGAAGCTGGCATCGCCGGAAACGGGTTCCGGGCTGGCGCTGTCAAAACCGGGAAAACGCCTGACCCAATCGGTCAGCTGCTGCAGACGGGTATCCATGATTTTATGGTAATTCCTGAGTTGTTCTGTTGTGTAGCAACGTTAGCAGAGGAGTATAAAGAGCGTAAAACGGATTTGCAGCGGTGTTTCCGTTAACAAGCTCGGGGGGCGCGTGTAAACTAGGCAGCTGTTCTTGAGAACAGTCACCATTCATCTGAAACAGGAAGCCTGCCGTCGTGCCCAGCCGTTACCGTCAGCAGTTGTGGTTTAAGCCCCGTTTATCCGGGCTTTTGCTGGCAATGGTAGTTGCGCCAGCGGCCTCTATTGCGGAAGAACATAGTCATCAGGCCCCGAGCGCGGCGGAGATCGATTGGCGCCCCCGAAGTGAGCTGCCCCCGGACGTGCAAGCACAGGTTCCAGTGTTTTGTGGCGGCGGGTATTTGCCGTCTACTTCCGCGAGTGGTCAGGTCCCTGTGTTTCCCGCCGGAGCAGGAAGCGATCAGCCTTTGGAAGCCAGTGCGCTGGATGCCCGCTATGAGGTGGATTCAGAGTTGTACCTGAAAGGCGATGTGCGCCTGCGTCAGGGCAGTTTTCAGGCCTCCGGTTCTGAAGCCCGCTATAACACTCAATCCGGTCAGTTGAGCCTGCAAGGCCCGATGGTCAGCCGCGGTGAAGGTTTTTTGCTGACGGGTGAAAACGCCCATTATTCGGCCGATTCCGGCCAGCTGGATATCAACACGGCGACCTTCCTGCTGCACCAGTCTGAGTTGCGAGGCGAGGCATCTTCGCTGTCGCGGGTGGACGAAAATCAGGTGTTGATCACCGATGGCCTGCTCACCACCTGTGGTCCGGGGCAGAATGACTGGGCGATTGTGGCATCCGACATCGAGTTGGATCAGGCCGAAGGCTTCGGTTCGGCTAGGCATGTGCGTTTGGAAGTGCTGGATGCGCCGGTGTTTTATTGGCCCTACATTACGTTCCCCATTGATGACCGCCGCAAGACCGGTTTTCTGTACCCGCAATTCGGCTCGTCTAGTGCGGGTAGTGGTGCGTTCTTCGCGCTGCCTTATTACCTGAACCTGGCGCCCCATTACGATGCCACGCTCACGCCCCAGTATATTCATGGCCGTGGCCTGTTCACCGAAGCGGAAGGACGTTATCTGAGCCGGTATGGTGAATCCGTGTTGCAGTTGGGGTACATCAATGATGACCCAGCCTACAAAGACGAAGTCGTTGGTGCCGACGGAGAACGCTGGGCGCTGGATTTCTCCACCCGCGCCAGTTTTGGAGGCGGTTGGCGGGGTTACGGTGATTTCTCTGTCGTATCGGATGAAGATTACCTGAGCGATTTGAACCGCTCGCTGGAAATTGACCAAACCACGCATTTGCAACGCCGTGGCGGGGTGAGCTATTCCGACCAGTACCAGTATTTCGATGCCTATTTGAACGGTTACCAAACCGTTGCCGAACGCATTGCCGACGTTAACAAGCCTTATGCCCAGCTGCCTGAAGTGCTTTACGCTGGCGAGGTGGATGTAGGTGCGTTTCAGGCGGGAGTCGAAAGTCAGTACACCTGGTTCTACCGCGATAACGACGACCTGACCGGTTTGGATCAGGCTAACGGCCATCGTCTGCGGGCAATTCCGGAAGTGGCATTGCCAATGCGCGCGCTGTGGGGTTTCAGCCGGCCTTCGGTGAGTCTGGATTATACCCGCTACGAGTTGGACGATTACACGCTGGCGAATGCGAGTGTGGATCGCACTGTACCGGTGTTTGAATGGGATAACGGGCTGTATTTTGACCGCCGCTCCAGCCTGTTTGATATTCCATACAATCAAACATTGGAGCCGCGGTTGTACTACGCTTGGGCCGATGCCGACGCGGATCAGAACGACATTCCGGATTTCGATACCGATGTCAAAAGCTTCCGATTTGATCGGTTGTTCGAGCGCAACCGCTTTAACGGCGGCGACCGGGTTGGCGATGCGAACCAGCTGACGGTGGCTTTGACTAGTCGCTTCAACGATCTGGTCACCGGTGCTGAACGTGCACGGATCAGTGTCGGTCAGATTCGCTACTTTGATGACCGGGAAGTGAATTTGTTTGGTGAGGGGGCGTCGGACCGAGCCAATTCGCCGCTGGCGGGTGAGTTGGTATTGAACCCGCTGGACAATCTTGAAATTCGTACCTCGGGCTTGTGGGACCACGACACCCAGAAAACCGAAGAAGGACGTAGCCAGCTGATTTTCCATTCCGAGGATTACCGCTATTTGGCCACGCTGGGCCACACCTACAGCCGCCCGGATGAACTTGAACAAACCGACATTGGTACGGTATTCCCGGTAACCAATAAACTCAGCGCCATTGGCCGCTGGGTGTGGGACTCCGAACTCGACCGCACGGTAGGGTCGTTGGCGGGTCTCGAATACAACAACTGCTGCTGGAGTTTCCAGGTAGTGCACCAGAACTACCTGACCGATGACGAGCAATTGGACACCCGCTTGCTTTTCCGCATTGAGCTGAAAGGGCTTGGTGGCAGCGGCGGGGCGTCTAACAGCATCGGTGATGCGATCTACGGTTATGACGAGCGCGAACGCCGCCGTTTTGGAACTGCGTACCGTTAAAACGAACTAAGGCTGTTAACCCTGACGCTCGCCGGGGCGGCTGAGAATTTAAAAACCAAGAGGTGACTATGAAGGCGACTGTACGCCACGGACTGACTCTGCTGTTGGCACTGACCATGATGGCTTTGTCAGTGGCAGCCCAAGCGGAACGAAAAGTATTGGATCGTGTGGTAGCCATTGTCGATGACGGTGTGGTTCTGCAAACCGATTTGGAAGCACGGTTGAACACGATCATTGGTCGTTTGAGCACCCAAGGCACCGGATTGCCACCTCGTAAGATGCTGGAAGAGCGTGTGCTTGAGCAGTTGATTGTGGAATCGGTTCAGCTGCAGATGGCAGACAAAATGGGCATGCGGATCAGCGATAACGAGCTGAACGAGACCCTGGGCAATATTGCGGCCAGCAACGGCTTGACGCTGGCTCAGTTCGAGGGGCAGCTGGCGGAGGAAGGCGTAACATACCGGCAGGCTCGGGAGCAGATTCGTAATGAGATGCTGACCAGCCGTGTGCAGCAGAGCCGGGTGGGGAACCGCATTCGGATTACCGACCGCGAAGTGGAAAACTACCTGCAGGCCCAGAAGGCTTCGGGCAGCCAGGGCGCTGAATACCGGTTGGCGTACATTTTCATCCAAGTGGATGATCCCGGTAACGAAGCGTCGGTAAATGAAGCTCGTGATACAGCTGAGCGTTTGCGTGAACAAATCCTGGAGGGTCGAGACTTCCGAGAAGTGGCGGTTGCAGAATCTGATGCCAGTAACGCCCTTGAAGGCGGCGACATGGGCTGGCGCGCGGAAAGCCAGTTGCCTTCACTGGTTGCGCCGGTGGTGCCGAATCTGGAAGTGGGTACGCCTTCTGAAGTGCTGGAAAACAACAGTGGTTTCCATCTGGTGATGGTGATGGACAAGCGTGGCGGTGAACAACAAACCTTTATTGAACAGCATAAAGCCCGCCATATCCTGATCCGTCCATCCGAGGCAGTGACCGAAGCGGAAGCTGAGCGCAAGATTCGCGACATCTACCAGCAGTTGCAGAACGGTGCTGATTTTGAAGCGCTGGCGCGTAAAGAATCCGATGACTCGGTATCCGGTTCTGACGGCGGTAATCTGGGTTGGGTAAGCCCCGGCCAGATGGTGCCAGAATTCGAGAAGGGCATGATCGACGCTGAGGTTGGCGAAGTGTACGGCCCGGTTCGCTCGCAGTTTGGTTGGCACCTGATTTTGGTGGAAGAGCGCCGGAATCAGGATGTGACGGCAGAGAGCCGTGCATCGAAAGCGCGGCAGGCGATTTATATGCGCAAGTTCGAAACCGAACTGCAGAACTGGTTGCGGGAAATCCGCGACGAAGCCTTTATTGAATTCAAAGGCGAATACGCTGATATGAACGAAAGCAGCGAGGAAGAGGACGAAGAGGCATCATGACGAACCCGGTCATTCTGGCGCTGACCGCCGGCGAGCCGGGCGGAATCGGGCCGGAACTGTG
The DNA here is from genome assembly GCF_019916045.1 of Marinobacter sp. AL4B. Lineage (NCBI taxonomy): Bacteria > Pseudomonadati > Pseudomonadota > Gammaproteobacteria > Pseudomonadales > Marinobacteraceae > Marinobacter > Marinobacter sp. AL4B. Next base: position 459,809 of record NZ_JAILWZ010000013.1, on the reverse strand, counting down.
TTTGCAGCTGGCAGGTGAAAACCGGGCTGCAGGCATTGTGGTGGTTGCCGGCAAAAACCTGATGGAACAGCGGGCCCGGCAACTGGGCCTTGCGGTGCAACTGCACGACTGGCAACCGGGCATGCAGCCGGAAACCTGTGCAGGGCACCTATCGGTTTGCCACGTAGACGGTTGTGATTTTACCGCTGCGGGCAAGCTGAATACTGGTAACAGTCAATACGTGTTGGATACGCTAACGCTGGCTGCCCAAGGCTGCCTGGGCGGCGACTTTGATGGCATGGTTACCGCGCCCGTCCACAAAGGCGTGATTAACGAAGCCGGTATTGCGTTCAGTGGCCATACTGAATTTCTGCAGGAATTATGCGGCGTTGAGCGCGTGGTGATGATGTTGGCCACCGAAGAACTTCGGGTGGCTTTGGTAACCACTCACTTACCTCTGAAAGACGTATCGGCGGCGATTACCCCGGAACGCCTGACGCAAGTAACGCGTATTCTGAGCGCCGATCTGAAAACTTTTTTCGGTATTGAGCAGCCCCGCATTCTGGTTACCGGACTGAACCCCCATGCCGGTGAAGGTGGCCATTTAGGCCGAGAGGAAATTGAAGTGATTGAGCCCACGTTGGATCAGCTTCGCCAAGAAAATATATTGCTGACCGGCCCGCTGCCGGCAGACACATTATTCACACCGCATTGGCTGAACGACGCTGATGCGGTACTCGCCATGTACCACGATCAGGGCCTGCCGGTGCTGAAATATCAAGGCTTTGGCCGTGCGGTCAACATTACATTGGGGCTGCCGATTGTGCGCACCTCGGTAGACCACGGCACCGCTTTGGACTTGGCTGGCACCGGCAAAGCCGATGCTGGCAGCCTGCACACAGCCATTCGCGTGGGTGAACACATGGCCCGCTGCCGCCAGGCGGCTACAGCCGGAGAGCATGAATGAGTAACCAACATGGCCACAAGGCCCGCAAACGCTTCGGCCAGAACTTTTTGCACGATCCGGGCGTGATTGAAAAGATCGTCCGTTCGATCAATCCGAAGCCAGAAGACGTGATCGTTGAGATTGGCCCGGGGCTTGGAGCGATCACCGAAGAAATTCTGTCGATCAACCCGCGCTTGCAGGTGGTTGAGCTGGACCGGGATTTGATTCCGGTACTGAGAACCAAGTTTTTCAACTACCCGGATTTCAAAATCCACGAGGCCGACGCGCTCAGTTTTGATTTTAGCCAGCTGGCCACTGACCGCCCGCTGCGTATTGTGGGTAACTTGCCGTATAACATTTCGACCCCACTGATTTTCCACCTGTTGGCCCAGGCCGGTGTGGTGCAAGACATGCATTTCATGCTGCAAAAGGAAGTGGTGCAACGCTTGGCCGCGGTGCCGGGTGACAACAACTACGGCCGTTTGGGGATCATGGCTCAGTATTTCTGCAAAGTGCAGCCGTTGTTCGAAGTTGGGCCGGGAGCCTTCCGGCCGGCGCCGAAGGTGGATTCTGCCATTGTTCGATTGGTGCCCCATAAAGAATTGCCGTACCCCGCCAAGGATTTAAAAACCCTTCAATCGGTCGTGCGCACGGCGTTCAATGCGCGCCGAAAAACCCTGCGTAAGGCACTGGGGGCGATGGTAACGGTAGAGCAGCTTCAGTCGCTGGATATCAACGACGGCCTGCGCCCGGAAAACCTGAGCCTGGCCGACTATGTGCGAATCGCTGATTTGTTGGTCGATGCGAAATCGGCGAACGGCGGTGCAGAAGAGGTAAGTAATGACTGACTACGCCATTGGCGATATTCAGGGTTGCTACGAACGATTGCGAGATGTGTTGGCCTCGGTCGATTTCTCGCCCTCGCGGGATCGGCTGTGGGTCGCCGGGGATTTGATCAACCGGGGGCCTTCGTCGTTGGCGACCTTGCGATATCTCGAGGGTTTGGGCGATGCCACCAAGGTGGTGCTGGGTAATCACGACCTGCATTTGTTGGCGGTGGCATGGGGTGGCCATAGTCCAAAGAAGAAAGACACGCTGCACGACATTCTTGAAGCACCGGATCGTGACCGCTTGCTGCACTGGCTTCGCCAGCAAAAATTGTGTGTCCACGATGCTAATCGCAATCTGGTGATGACCCACGCTGGTTTGCCTCATATCTGGGGTGTTGAACAGGCGGTGGCTTATGCGCGCGAAGTCGAAGCGGTGATTCAGGGTAGCGATGCCGACGAGTACTTCACCCAAATGTATGGCAATAAGCCCGAGCGTTGGTGTGATACCCTCTCTGGCATGGACCGTTGGCGAGTGATTACTAACTACCTCACTCGTATGCGTTTTATTGCGCCGGACGGTAGCCTTGAGCTAAGGGCCAAAGAATCGGCAGACAGCGCGCCGGAAGGTTACGCCCCTTGGTTCAGCTATCCACGTCAGGATGATGTGCAAGTGGTTTTCGGCCACTGGGCAGCCATCGAAGGGGATACTGGCAGCGATCGCTTTATAGGCCTTGATACCGGCTGCGTATGGGGCGGTGTGCTGACGCTGATGAATCTCGACACCGGGGAGAAAGTTCACTGTGATTGCAGTTAGCCCCAAAGCCATTGTGTTGCGCTGGGCCCTGGTGGCCGGTGCTTTTGCCGGCTTGTTGGCGGTGATGACGGGCGCGTTTGGTGCCCATGGCCTGCGCCATGTTGTCAGCGAACGTGGGTTGGACGTGTTTCAAACCGCCGTCAGTTACCAGATGTACCACGCGTTGGCGTTGGTGGTTGCGAGTTTGATGCCCGCGCTACGCCTGAATCACCGCTTGTTGACCCTTGCTTGTGGTTTTTGGTTGGCAGGCATTTTTCTGTTTAGCGGCAGCTTGTATCTTTTGGTGCTGACCAGTGCCTCATGGCTTGGGCCGGTAACACCGATGGGTGGGGTATGCCTGATAATTGGTTGGGCGCTGCTGGTTGCGGCAGCGTTGAAACGATGATGGAGAAAAGCAGAGCTATGCAGGTTCAGGTTAACGGAGAAGTGATGGAGCTTCCCGGCGAAGTTACCATTTCGGCTTTGATTGAGCACCTTGCGCTGACCGGCAAACGGGTCGCGGTTGAGGTGAACGAGGACATCGTGCCCCGTAGCAAACATGCGGAATTTACCCTCGGCGAGAACGATCGGGTAGAGTTTGTGCATGCCATCGGTGGTGGTTGATTCCACCACCTTTGTGGTCAGCCCCGCCAGGTTCACGAACCGTGAACGCCCCCTCTTTTTCATACAACTCAGGTAGGTTATGACAGATACACCGGAAATCCAGCTCCCCGAAGATAAGCCTTTGGAAATTGCAGGCAAGGTATACCAGTCCCGTTTGTTGGTGGGGACAGGAAAATACAACGATCTGATGGAAACTGGCCACGCCATTGAGACCAGTGGGGCAGAGATTGTGACGGTGGCCGTGCGTCGTACCAATCTCGGGCAGAATCCGGATGAGCCGAATCTGCTGGATGTGATCTCGCCAGACAGCTACACCATTTTGCCGAACACCGCCGGCTGCTTCACCGCGAAAGACGCCGTGCGCACCTGTAAGCTGGCCCGTGAACTGCTTGATGGTCGCGATCTGGTGAAGCTGGAGGTATTGGGTGAGCATAAAACCCTGTACCCGAACATGCCTGAAACCTTGGCTGCCGCTGAAGAGCTGATTAAAGACGGCTTCAAGGTGATGGTGTATTGCTCGGATGACCCGCTGCTGGCAATGCGTTTGGAAGAGATGGGGTGCATTGCCATCATGCCGTTGGGTGCGCCGATTGGTTCCGGGCTGGGTATTCAGAATCGCTACAATATTCGCTTGATTGTGGAAAATGCCAAGGTGCCGGTGCTGGTTGATGCGGGGGTCGGAACGGCTTCGGATGCCACCATCGCGATGGAGCTGGGTTGTGACGGCGTGTTGATGAACACCGCCATTGCGCAGGCAAAAGACCCGATCAGAATGGCAAACGCCATGCGCCTGGCCATCGAAGCCGGCCGCGAGGCGTATCTGGCAGGCCGTATGCCCAAGAAGCTATACGCCAGTGCATCGTCACCGATTGACGGCACTTTCTTCTAAGTCATGATTTTCACGACCCTCTCCCGTTCGAGGAGAGGGCGTATAATATTAAAAACAGAATTCCAGAGCGCTGTAATCCCTATATGACCAAGCCAAAATCCAGCCGGCGGGAGACGATCCTGCAGGCTCTTGTTGAATTGCTGCAGAAAGATCCGGGGGCCCGTATTACCACGGCAGGCCTTGCGAAGTCTGTGGGCGTGACCGAAGCGGCTTTGTATCGGCATTTTCCCAGCAAGCGGAAGATGTTCGAGGCCTTGATTGAGTTTGCGGAAGACGCAGTATTTTCTCGTTGTCAGGTGGTCCTGCAGGAGCAGGACGATGTACGTGTGCGCCTGCAACAGATTGTGCATCTGGTGCTGGTGTTTTCTGAACGAAACCCGGGGCTGTGTTGTGTGCTGACGGGCGATGCCTTGATGGGCGAAGACGAATCCCTTCGCAAGCGGGCATCCCAGTTTTATGAGCGCCTGGAAACCCAGATGCGCCAGTCGCTGAAGGAAGGGGAAATCCGGCAGGGCTTGCGCCCACGTACCAGTGCGGCACGTGGAGCCGACTTCGTGATGGTATTTTTGGAAGGGCGCATTCAGCGTTTTGTGCGCTCGTCGTTCTCCCGACTTCCCAGCGCAGATTTCGACGAGGCTTGGGCCTTGGTCGCTGAGTCCATCTGGGGCTGATTCCGTCCCGGCTTACTCGTAGCCGGAGGCGATGCGAAGAATCGACCGTGCCGGGTGCCATACCTCGGGTGCTGAGATGAGAATATCCCGGCCCCAGAGGTCGACGGGATAGTCTGCCGGTACATCGCCGAAATGGCCCACCGTTGCGCCCGCTTCCCAGGCGATCAGGCGTGCAGCCGCAAAATCCCACGGGCTGACGTTTTCATAGTAAATATCCAGCCGGCCGCAGGCTACCCAGCAAATATCCAGTGCGGCAGAGCCGATTCGGCGCAGATCGCGACATTGGTGAATCATGGCATCCAGCCGTTTGATCAGGGGTTCCAGATGGTCTTTGGTGTACGGAAAGCCGGTGGCGAACAGCGACTGCCTCAGTGAGGTAGCACCGCTGTGCTGAATAGGCTTACCGTTCAGTGTGGCGCCTTCGCTTTTGGTGGCCCGGAAGGTTTCACCGGGGAAGGGCGCATGCACCACGGCCACTTGCACCTGCCCGCGCTCGGCGTAAGCAATGGAAACCGCCACCTGAGGGTGCCCATAAGCATAGTTAACGGTGCCGTCGATGGGGTCGATGATCCATAGCGGAGTCTCGAGATGCTCAGCCTGAGTCAGGTCCGGCATGGTTTCTTCCGACAAGATGCGGTGGTCGGGGAAGCGCTCGCGAATAGCGTTGGTGATGAACTCATCGGCCATTACGTCGGCGTGGGTGACCAGTTCGGTCTGGTCTTTGTAATCGGTGCGGAGGGTGCTTTCTTCCCGTTCGCGGCGGATCAGCTCTCCAGCCTCTTTAGCCAGCGCTTCGGCGAAATCGGTTATGTCGCGCATAGACAGAGAATCAGACATGGCACCCCCGTGATGATTAAGTGAGGGTGCCAGTCTAACATGCGGGGGGGTTACAAGCTGTTCAGCCACCTCTCCATGTTGTCCATGGCCAGCACGATGCGTGGGCAAGCCTGTTGCACAAAATCATCGGCCAATTCTTTTTCAGCGTAATCGCCGCCTGCGAGAACCAGCGATTGTGCGCCGTCGAAATCGACAAACGCCAAACGTGCGCCCATGTGGTCCGGCACAAAGCCGAAATCACTGGCAGGCAAAATGGCGACGCCGGTATCTTCCAACAGCGCTGAGCAGAACGCCTGCGAGGTTTTGATGTCCCGATTGGCTAATCGTTCGCTGAAGCTCGAAAAGTCCGGGAATACGTAGAAGGCACCCTCGGGTTTACGTACTACGGCGCCCATTTCACTCAGGCGACGGTGCACGTATTCACCCACCACTTTGAGTACTCGCCGGGACTGGTTCAGATAGTGGTCAATGTCATCCCCGCCATTGAAAGCGGTAATGGCCGCGTACTGGATGGGAGCCGCCGTCGAGGTGAAGGTCTCGCTGGCAATGATCGCCATGGCATCTTGTAGTGGGCGCAGTTCGGGCGGAAAAATGAACGTGCCCAACCGCCAGCCACCGGCACCCGACCATTTGCTCATACCCGTGCTGACGATGGTGCCTTCGGGATAGTAGCGGGCAATGGATTTGTGCCGGCCTTCGAAGTGCACTTCGCCGTAAATTTCATCCGATAGCAAAATCAGGTCGTACTTCCGAGCCACATTGGCGATAGCGAGTAACTGGTCGTCGGTGTAGGTGCAGCCGGTCGGGTTGGACGGGTAGTTCAAAATCAGGATGCGCGGGCGCGATGGGTCGTCCCGGCAGATGATGTCCAGCTCTTCGGCGGTTAGTTGCCAGTTGTTTTCGGCGTGTGTCGGCAACCAATGTACTGAACGGCCGATGATGCGAGCCTGCGGTGCGTAAGATACCCAACTCGGGCGCGGAATCAGCAAATCACCGTAGTAGGCCAGCTGCAGAATGAACAGCAGTTCTTTAGAGCCTGGGCCAATGAGTACGTCTTCCCAGGTAGAACGCATCCGCTCGCTGCGGTTAATGTACCCGGAAATGGACTCTCGCAGACCTTTAAGGCCTTTGACCGGAAGGTAATCTTTCTCGTGTGCGTGGTCTTTGAGTGCCTGCACCACACGCTCGGGAACCGGAAACGGGGATTGCCCCAAACCCAGTTTAATGATGTCTTTACCTTCCGCGCGCAGCTGATTGCTTTGCTCGTTGATGCGGAGGGTGGCCGAAGGTTGAATGCCCCGGACGTTCAGGTTGATCGCAAAGAGGTGGTCTTTTTTGATGTCCATTGTTCCTGTCTGTTGTTGGGAGGTGACAATGGCAGTATAGGCCCGCCCGGCGGGCCTGTGTCTGGTATCCGAGTAGGCATTTCCCGTTACGCTATTCCGCCAGCACCATCACCGGGATTTTATCCACACCTCCACTCGACCATTGCGCTGATTACCCGAACCGCCAACAGGCATGTAGTGGCCGTAACCCGTGTAGGACACATACGGAACGCCCGCGTGATTAAGCGCTCGGCGAACTGACAGAGCTCTCAGCTCAGAGATCATTTGGGCACGTAGCTCGTCGCTTTGGGCATCGGCGAAACCGATGAGCAGCAGGTCGTCAGCAGAGCGTTTGTGCTGCTGCAAATAGTGTTTCACCCGCAGCAAGTCCCGGTGTGCTTTGTTATCGAGTTTGGTGCGGCCTTCCGCGAATCGGAAGTTGACCGTCAGGCGCTGGTAGCTTTGGGTCAGGCGTTTGAAGGTTGCCGGAACAGAGTCATCAAACTCGGGCTTCACGGCGATCGGGTTTTGGGAAATAAAGCCGGAGCCCGCTACCCGACCCTGGCCCTCGGCGCTGAGTGCATATTCAATCAGCCCTTTGGCCAAGTCGGGTGTTTGTTCGCCCAAGGTGTACATGAACAACCGGCGGGACAGCGGATAATCCTCGCTGGCGACCGTGAGCTGGTTAGGCTTAAGAGCGGGGGCGTCACCGTCAGAAATCGCGAGCAGCTTGCTGTTTCGAACAGACGCTAATCCGGCAAAACCAATGCTGTAAGGGTCGCGGGATACGTCATCGGATAGCTGGTCGTTGGATTCGTATCGAAGCGCTGAGTCGTGCAGGGGGGCTGCTTTATCGAGCACTAACGTCTTGAAGGTATCCCAGGTGCCGGAGCGGTTGTCCCGAGCATACAGTCGAATGAGATTATTGCTTCCACCCACTTCCGCCCAGTTTCGAATCTGACCGCTGAACACTTTCCGAAGTGTTTCGATGCTCATCTGGCTGACCGGGTTTGATTGATGAACCAAAATGGCAAGGCCATCGATGGCAATCACGTGTTCACTGGCAAGTCCTGTGAGGTCTGCGGTGTCGCTGACTTTTGCCGCTTCGCCAGGGCGTGCCGGGCGGGAAGATGCCCAGATGTCGGCCTGACCATTTGCCAGCGTGCGAAATCCCGTGCTGGAGCCGTGGGCGGCAACCAATACTGACAGCTTTTTATTGTGTTGACGGGTGACCAAAATCTGCTCGTTCTCGCGGGCAGCGGGTTGGCGTAAGACCTGATCGTTGCTTAGCTGCTCAAGATAACCCTCGACCAGCGATGGCGCCAGAGTGGCTCCGACGGTATTGGAACCGTGAATTTCCAGTTCATGGGCCGTGGTCAGTGGGGGGAACGCCAGCACTGAGCAGAGCAAGAAAAGAAGGAGGTAAATTCGATCAGAAACAGCCATTTAAGAGCATCCATACCAAACAGTTGCGATAGAGATAGGATGCTACAGAAATGTGACAATTGTGTTTCAGGACTTAGAATTTGTGGGGTTCCAGTTCCATCTGAATGATTTTGCGCCCGAGCATGATTATACGGCCGGTATAGCGTTCTTCACCGGTGGTGGTGAAGTCGAACAGAAACCGGCGCCAGACCCGAACGCTGCCGGTGTCGTCACGCTTGAACCAAAGGCCCCGGAGAAAGACGGCATCGTCTAGAAGCATCACGTCCATGGTTTTGCAGTACCGGCGAGCGGCATCGAGTACGAAGTCTGTGATGGCTTTGGCTTGCCACCAATACCAAGCGGCAAAGCCTGCGGTGAAAAGCCAGAAGAGAGTTCCGAGAGTCAATGTGCTGGCGGCCCTGTTGGTGATTTGGGGTGAACGGTCAATCAGACCGCGAAAACGCCAGACTACCTTATTGCGTCTGTTCGGGGAATTGTTGCGGGGAAGGGCGTTTAGCCACCACTCAAAGCGATCCGCTTAGGTGGTGGCTAAACATTCGGTCAGCTACTGCTTTTTGCGACCTCTTTTTCATCGTTGTTTTTATCACCGGCTTCGCTGTGATGATCACGCGCCAGCAAGATGTAGAAGGCTGGCAGCACGAACACGGTGAACAAAGTACCAATGCCCAGACCGGCGCTGATGGTCAGGCCAATGGCGAATCGGCTTTGTGCACCCGGGCCTACTGCGATCAGCAGTGGGACCATCGCGAAAATCAGCGCCAGAGAGGTCATGATGATCGGGCGCAGGCGAATTGCTGCTGCTTCGATCACCGCGTCGACCTTGTTCAGACCACGCTCTTTCTGCAGTTGGTTGGCGAACTCCACGATCAATATACCGTTCTTCGACACCACCCCGATCAACGTGATCAGGCCCACCTGGGTGTATATGTTCATGGTGGCAAAGCCGAGCACGATAAACACCATGGCACCTGCCACCGACATGGGCACGGACACCAGAATGATGATCGGATCGCGCCAACTCTCAAACTGAGCCGCCAGTACCAGATAGATCACCAGCAGTGACAAGAAGAACGTCACAACCAGCGCACTACCTTGGTTCGCCAGCTGGCGGGAGGCTCCGGTGTAGTCAGAGCTGAAGCCTTGCGGGAACACTTCATCGGCGGTTTGCTCAATGAATTCCATGGCGGTGCCTGCAGCAACGCCCGGCATCACCACGCCTTCCAGAGTCAGCGAGTTTTGCTGGTTGAACTGGGTGCGGTTCGACGGTTCTACTTCTTCGGTGAAGCTGGCTACGCTGGATAGCGGTACCAGTTCGCCGCTTCCGGTGCGAATGTAGTAATCATCCAGCGATTCTTTGCTCGGGCGGAACTGGTCATCTACCTGTGGAATTACCTGATAAGAGCGGCCTTCCATATTGAAGCGGTTGATGTAACCGCCACTGAGCATACTAGACAACGATTGCCCGACTTCCTGCATCGATAGACCCAGGTCGGCAACACGATCACGGTCGATGTGAATGCGGGTGACCGGCTTATCGAAGTTGATGGACTTCTTCAGGAACATGAAGTTGCCGCTTTGCATCGCCTTACCAAGAATTTCGTCGGCCACCTGATCCAGCTGTTCATAGCTACCACCGGTGCTGACCACGAACTGGAAGGGCAGGCCGCCGCCAGAACCCGGTAATGCAGGCAGCGGGAATACGGCTGTTTGTAAGCCGGTTACGTTCTTCAGTTCGGCATCCAGTTTTGGCTGAATATCGAATTGGCTGACTTCACGTTCACTCCATGGCGCCATTTTGAAGCCGCCAAACACGGCGTTCGGGCTGGTAATGCCGATGATCATGAAGTCCTCTTTGTAACCCGGCAGCTCCGACATGCGGCCTTGCACTTCCTGACCGTGTTCAAGCAGATAGTCCAAGGTGGATGTTTCGGGGCCAAGGCCCTGATGGAACAGGATGCCCTGATCTTCGGTAGGGGCCAGCTCGCTCTGGCTCATCATCTGCATGAAGTAGATGGAGCCCAACACCACTAATGCGAAGAATACGACAACCGATTTGGTTTGCATCAACGATGAAAGTGCCGCTTTGTAGCCATTGGCTATACCGTTGAAGAACTTCTCGACCAACTGTTCGAACTTTCCGGGCTCGCCGTGAGGCTTCAGCACCTTGGCGGACAGCATGGGTGAGAGTGTTAGGGCGACGATACCGGAGATAACTACAGTGCCTGCTAGCGTGAACGCGAATTCGGTAAACAGCGAGCCAACCAGCCCGCCCATGAAACCGATAGGCACGTACACCGCCACCAATGTGGTGGTCATGGCGATAATCGGGGTCGCCATTTCACGGGCGCCGTTAATGGCGGCTTCGAAGCGTGACTCACCTTGTTCTATGTGTCGGTGAACGTTCTCCACCATGATGATGGCGTCATCCACCACCAGACCGATCGCTAAAACCATCGACAGCAGAGTCAGCAGGTTTAGGGAGAAGCCGAAAATAAGCATGATGAACGCGCCGCCAATCAAAGACAGCGGGACGGCAACGGAAGGTACCACAGAGGCCCGGATTGAGCCCAGGCAGAGGAACACCACCACCAGTACGATGATCATGGCTTCGATCAGGGTACTTATTACCTCGTTGATGGAGTCTTCGATAAAGTCAGAGGCATCGTACGCAAGTCGCACTCCCATGCCGCTGGGTAGCTGACTTTCAATGTCTGGCAGTTCGGACTTCACCAGATCTGCAACGGTCAGCGGGTTGGCGCCCGGCGCCATTTCGATGGCGACGTAGGTAGCCGGTTGGCCTTTATACAGCGCAATCTTGTCATAGTTCTGGGAGCCGAGTTCAACACGGGCAATGTCTTGCAGCCGAATCAGCGTGCCATTGGATTGCTTAACCACCAGGTTACGGAAGGCGTCAGGGTCTGCGATGTCGGTATCGCTGGTCAGGCTGACTTCGGTGTATTTGCCCCGGGTTTGGCCCACGGCGGCCTGGTAGTTGTTCGCTGTAAGTTTGGCGGCGACTTCTGTCGGCGTCATATCAACTGCGGCGAGGCGCTCCGGGTCCAGCCAGACTCGCAAGGCAAAGGTTCGGCCCAATAATTGAGCTTTACCGACGCCGGGCAAGGCCTGAAGCTTGGGTTGCACAACCCGGGTCAGGTAATCGGTAATTTGCGGAACATCCAGCTCGGTGCTGTAGAAGGCGATGTACATCAATGCGGTGCTGTCACCGGTGGTGGATGTGATCACCGGGTCCTGAGCTTCCGCGGGTAATACGTTGCGCTGACTGGCTACTTTGGCTTGAATCTCTGCCAAGGCATCGTTAGCGTCGTAGTTCAGCTCCATTTTAGCCTGAATGGTCGACACGCTTTGGGAGCTGGTGGAGGTCAAATAATCGATGCCACTGGCTTCAGCAATGGCTTGCTGCAGGGGCGTGGTAATGAAACCTTTGATCAGATCCGAGCTGGCACCGGGGTAAGCCGTGGTGACGGTAACCGTGGTGCTTTCCAGTTTCGGATACTGGCGGATTTCCATTTCCATGGCGGCCCGTGCACCTACCAACAGGATCAGCAAGCTGACCACTGTGGCAAGAACCGGCCGATGGACGAAGATATCAGTGAAACGCATTATTCAGACGCCTCCTTGTCGGATTCATCCTGAATCTCGACACGTTGTCCGGCACGCAATCTGAGCAGGCCTTTGGACACCACGGTTTCACCCGATTCCAATCCGGAAGTAATAGCAGCGCGACCGTTGCGAACTTCGCCGGTCGTGACGGTGCGGCGCTCAACGATCAGCTTGCCGCTGTCGTTCTCAGTCACTACAAATACAAAATTGCCGTAGGTGTTGTAGGAGATAGCGGTACGCGGAAGCGTGACGACTTTGTTGTCTCTGGGCTGGCCGGTCTGGATGGTCGCGAACATGCCTGGGCGCAGAAGGTGCTCATCGTTGTTCAGCGTGGCGCGAATCCGCACGGTGCGGGTTTCCGGGCTGACGGAGGTGTTGATGGCGCTGACTTTTCCTTCAAACTTTTGATCAGGCACGGCGGCAACCGTGACAGACACCGGATAATCCCGATCAACGTTAGCCAGATGTTTCTCTGACAGCGTGTAGTCCACGTAGATGGGGTTCAGCATGTTTACTTCGACAATAGGGCTGCCGGTTGGGAGATATTCACCCTGGTTAACCATGCGAATGCCGAGTGTGCCATCAAACGGCGCCCGGATGATCTTCTTGTCGAGTTGCGCTTGTGCTTCGTTGACGCGGGCACGAGCGGCGTCGTAATTGGCTTTCGCCGTATCGTATTGAGACTGTGAAACCGCACGCTTGGGCAGAAGGTCGGAAATCCGCTTGAAGTCTTGATCGGCCAGATTCGCTTCGGCTCGGCGGGTGCGCAATGCAGCCTCATCAATCGCGGCGTCCAGTTCGATCAGAATATCGCCTTTTTTAACGCTATCGCCGGATTCGAAGTTGATGGAGTTAATGACACCAGGAACTTCGTTGGAAACAGCAATACCGTTTACAGCTTCAATGCTGCCAACGGCCTTGATGGAGGGCTGCCAGTTCTCGGTTGTTGCCTGAGTAACCGAAATAATGGCGGGCGGTTGTGGCTGTGACAACATCTCTTTCATCTGGCCAAATTGCATGAATTTGTAGCCGAAGATGCCGCCGAGGACGACACCCAGAAAAATGATGGCGATGACAAAACGGGATGCGGTGCGCATAGATGAGTTCCTGGGGCTGGTTTCCTGATGCGTATTCCGTCGCCAAGACGAAGAAAAGCAATAGCTTGTCTTGGCGAGTCAAGGGCTGATGACGGTTGTTTAAAGTAGTGACAAAAATGGTCAGCAATCGTAGCAAGTAGCATGCTACAAAAGCTACAGTGTTTTGTCATCAACTTGGTTGCTTAAAAAGACCTTTTTAAGGGTAATTACGGCCAGTATTTAACAATGTTAGGCCTATTTGATTATTTTGTGGCCAGATGCGCAAAATTGATTCGTGCGTGACGGTGCTGAACGCAGTACATTGGCCCTCAAACCGTGATGCGATGATCCCTGACCGGGACAGGAGAGGATTGAACCATGCAGCTGATATTGGGCCTGGCCCTGGCCGCTGCGGTCTTTGTGGTGCTTAAAAAGTGGGGAGCCTTGTCGCCGCAAGGGCAGAAAGCCGCCATTTGGAAAATTGTACTGGTGGCCGGCGGCGCGATGCTGCTGTTTATGGTGCTGACCGGGCGAGTGCATGTTTTGACCGCAGCGGTGGCTGCGCTTATTCCTTTATTACGTAAGCTGCCTGCGCTGCTCCGTTATGCGCCTTTGTTTCGAAAAATGATGGGTGATTCGTCGGGGTCTCAAAACGAGGGGGCCAATGGCCCGAATGGCGCTTCGGCCGGCCAAAATGCCTCAACCCCCGGAACGATGTCAGAACAAGAGGCCTGCGATATTCTGGGTGTGCAACCGGGATGTCCCCGGGATGACATTGTTACTGCCCACCGAAAACTCATGCAGAAACTGCATCCGGATCGCGGGGGCAATGATTATCTGGCGGCTAAGCTGAATGAGGCCCGAGACCTGCTGCTGGGTAAGCGCGGCGTTTGAGTCAGGGCAGTACTTCCACCTTTACCTCAATCGACTGGTTGTCGGCTTGCTTGCCGTTTGCCCGATAGATAATGCCGTCTCGCTGGTGTGTTTCCTCCGTCCGAGTGCCGCCAAGTTCAACCCACTGCCCGGGTTGAACCCGGCGTATGGTCATCAAAGCTTCGGTTTCATAGCCTTCCAGTGCGGCCGGATCTTCTTCAAAGGAAACGATATTCAGCTCGATGGCTTGGCCCGATATGGCCTGTGGGCTCACCACGAAGCCGCTTCGGGTTTTGACCTTTTCCAGAATCAACGCCGGGTTTCGGCCACCCTGAACGGCGAATGGCAAGCTGCGCACGCTGCCCGACGTGATGTGCGCTGACTGGCCGTCTTGAACGATCAGCTGACGAGTCGTGTTGGAATTCGTGCTGTAGGTGCGGCTTTGCACACTGGCGTTCGCTTTGTTGTTTGAAAAACTGACGCCGGCCCCTGATTGTTTACCTCCGATGTCCTGTCGGTAGCGAACGCTGATGCGCATTTGAATCGGTGCTACGTCCATGGTGTTCACCAATGTGCCAATTTCGTCCAGCAGTTCCGGTTCTCCTCGAACTACTAGTTGCAGGCCCCGCGCTGTCACAGTAACGGGAGCTTGTTGATAGAGCGCACGAATTTGTTGGGAGACAGCTTCAGCGGTCCTGTTTTCCAGCTGATAAATGCGGGCTTCGGGTTCTGCCTGAACGTTGGCAGCAAATACGGACAATACCAGCAGGCAAGTCATCCCTAAGACTTGAAAACGGATGAACCGGCTCAGTTTTACGATATTCATGCAGACCTCCACAATCCTTTAAGCCGGCAGCTGACGATAAAATAATCAGGATTGCCGGTTGCCAACCCTAAAACCGTGGGTATATAGTAAAAAGCATGAAGACACTATACGCAGCCTGTCAATTGAATGTTCTGAAAGCTTTCGGTGAAAACCTGAAGGCCGAAGGTTCGGCTGTGTATTTTTGGTGGTGTGGTTATGGCTTTTATTTTAGCCAGAGCTCGGGCCGCCCGTAAGATCTTCATCGACCGAATTTAGCGAGGAAGGCAGCCCGGCAAACAACCCAGGCTGCCACCGGACTCAAAAAGCCCCGACTGGTAGCCCAGCCGGGGCTTTTTTGATTCTGACATAGGGATAACGGGAACACGGATATGAACATGCCTCTGAAAACTGAAACGTTGGATACAGTATCGTCGACCACTTGCCAGCCTCGCCAGGAAGCCAAGCTGCCAACCGCCAATGAGCTGCGCCATCAGTTTCCTGCCGGTGAGCCATTGACCCGGGCCATCGCCGGTTACCGAGAGCAGATTCGCAACGTGCTGAATGGCGATGACCCGCGCACGCTGATCGTTATCGGGCCGTGCTCGATTCACGATGAGCAGGCCGCGCTGGACTACGGCACCAAATTGAAAGCACTGGCGGATGAAGTCAGTGACCGGTTCCTGATTGTGATGCGTGCCTACCTTGAAAAGCCTCGTACGACGGTGGGCTGGAAAGGTCTGTTGTACGACCCTGCCCGCACCGGTGAAGGTGATTTGAACCAAGGTCTGGTGCGTTCCCGAAAGTTGTTGCTGGCCTTGTCTGAATTGGGGTTGCCGCTGGCCACTGAGGCATTGAGTCCGTTCATGATGGATTACCTTGGTGACTTGGTAAGCTGGACGGCAATCGGTGCCCGCACGACAGAATCTCAGATTCACCGTGAATTGGTCAGCGGTTTGCCAATGCCTACCGGTTTCAAGAACGGTACTGACGGTGGCGTGGCTGTGGCGATCAATGCCATGAAGTCTGCGGCGCACAGCCATCACCATATGGGCATTTCCCAATCGGGAGCGCCGGCGATGATCACTACGGCCGGAAACCCGGATACCCATCTGGTGCTGCGTGGTGGCCGAGGTGTCACTAACTACGATGAGACAAGCATTGCTCGAGCGGTGAAGGAATTGCAAAGCGCCGGTGTGTCAGCATCAGTGATGGTGGATTGCAGTCATGATAACGCTTGCAAACAGGCGGAACGGCAAGTCGAGATTGCCCATGAGGTGATGGCTCAGAAGCGCAACGGCGGCACCCACATCAAAGGCTTGATGCTGGAGAGCTTTCTGGCCTTCGGCCGTCAGGACGACGGCGAAGACCTGGTTTACGGGTGCTCGATTACTGACCCGTGCCTGGGTTGGGAGCAGACAGAGGCTCTGATCCGCTCACTGTAGAGAATAAAAGCTGCCCGGCCAGCAGCACCAGAACACCGCCCATGACCCTGTCCAGCCAGTGTCCGAACCGGTTGAAGCCCCGGCGGACACGGGGGTGGGTGAAGAACAGCGCCACCAAGGTAAACCACAAACCAGTAGCCACGGCCATATAGAGGCCGTACCCGGCCTGAAGCAGCACGGGTGTGTCCGGGTTAATGACCACGGAGAACAAGGACACAAAAAACAGCGTTGCTTTCGGGTTAAGCACATTGGTTAGAAAGCCGAGCCGGAAAGCGGCCCAACCTGACTGAACCTTTCCATTATTCGTTTCCACATGAACATTGCCAGGCTTTGCTCGTAGGCAGTGCCAGGCAATCCACAACAAATACAGAGCACCAACGATTTTCAACACGGTAAACAACATGACCGATTGCTGGATGATTAGCCCGATGCCCAGCAGCGAATAGCCAACGTGCAGCAAAATCCCCAGCCCGATACCCACGGCACTGAGCAATGCGTTTCGCCGTGATTGAGTGATGGCCTGGCGCAGCATCACTGCAAAGTCGGGCCCGGGGCTGGCGACGGCCAGCAGATGAATCAACGCCACGGTAAGAAATTCCAGCCAGTAGTTCTGCACCTGTTGTCCCCATCTTAGTGAAAGCCGAAAGCATAAGCGGATTTTTTATCGTTTTCACCTGTCATGAGTCAATAAGCTTCTATACTCGAAGCGTAAGTCATAGAAAACTCGGCGAAATGTTGTTTTAGGAGGCCTGATGGAAAAGCGTGAAGTTGATGTGGCCATTATCGGTGCTGGCACCGCAGGTATGGTTGCTTACCAGCGGGCACGAAAGAAAACCGACAAGGTGTTGCTGATCGAAGGCAACCAATACGGCACCACTTGTGCCCGCGTGGGCTGTATGCCCAGCAAATTGCTGATCGCTGCTGCAGAAAGTGCGCACAACGCCGGCCAGGCTGGTCAGTTTGGTGTGCAGGTTGGTGACATCCAAATTGACGGCCGACAGGTGATGGCACGAGTGCGCAACGAACGAGACCGGTTTGTGCAATCGGTTGTCCGGTCCATGGAGAACCAACCAGACGAACAGCGGTTGATGGGACACGCCCGTTTTGCGGGCCCAAACCGTTTGATTGTGGGCGAACATACCGAAGTGGTTGCTGATCGCATTGTGATTGCAACGGGTTCTAGGCCGAATGTCCCAAGTATGTTTAGCGATGCGAAAGATCGCTTGGTGGTGAACGACGACATTTTCAATTGGGACGACTTGCCCGAATCGGTTGCCGTGTTTGGTCCTGGTGTAATTGGGCTGGAGTTGGGGCAGGCGCTAAGCCGGTTGGGCGTTCGCATTCGTTTGTTTGGCGTGCGCGGCGGCATAGGCGGCATTCGTGATGAGAAAATTCGCGACTACGCGCTGAAAACGTTTGGTGAGGAGCTCCCTCTGAGCTCGAAAGCCGAGACCAAGCGAATCGAGCGAACCGAAAAGGGTGTGCAGATCACTTGGGTAGAAGATGGGCAGGAGCATAAGGATACCTTTGAGTATCTGTTGGCGGCGACAGGGCGCCGGCCGAATATTGATAACCTCGATATTCAGAATGCGGGTATCGAGCTAGATGACCGCGGCATGCCAGACGTGGACGCCAACTCTATGCGGTGCAGTGATAGCCATATCTTTTTGGTTGGCGACGTTAACAACGAGCGGCCGCTACTGCATGAAGCGGCAGATGAAGGGCGCATCGCTGGAGATAACGCTGCTAACTGGCCTGATGTAAGAGCGGTAACGCGGAAAGCCTCGATGGGGGTGGTGTTTACCGATCCGCAGATTGCTTCCGTTGGTTTAAACATTCATGACGTTGATAAAAAATATCCGGGGTGTTTTGCGGTTGGAGAGGTCAGTTTCGAGAATCAAGGCCGCAGTAAAGTCATCGGTAAAAATCGAGGGTTGTTACGGCTGTATGGCGAACACGGTAGCGGCTTGTTTCTTGGCGCCGAGATGTTCGGCCCGGCAGCAGAGCACATCGCGCATTTGTTGGCGTGGTGTGTTCAAAAACGAATGAGTGTCGATGAGATGCTGGCCATGCCCTTTTACCACCCGGTTATTGAAGAAGGGTTGAGAACCGCCTTGAAAAATCTTCATCACAGCCTGGAGGAAGGGCCCGAGCCGGTCGACGAGTGCATGGACTGTGGCCCGGGCAGTTAGCCCGGGCTCGAGGTAGGAATCAGCCGTGTTGGGGTGTCACCTGAAAGTGACTTTCAGGTGTAGTGGTTGAATTCGTGGTGTGGCGGGCCCACATCTTTTCATGGAAGAAGTAAGCGACAGTGTTGATGGCCGGTTCGACCATGGCGATCAATCCGCCGATTAACAGGTCGCCTGTTAACAGGTAAGCGACGGAGAAGGCGACGGTAAAATGAGTAATCGCAAACGTGATGGTTTTCAGCATCGACTGATCAACGTTTTTACCGTGATTGTGAACATAGTGCTTTAACGCGCTCATGACTTACTCCGCAAAGATAATGTGTTAACGCCATTAAAAATCAAATGATAGTAATTCTCAAATAGAGTGTTTGAGTGATCGTGATAGCGCTAACCTATGAGCTTTAGGTTTATTTTATAGTTGACCGCTATCGTTGCGATTGGAGAACTAAACTTCAATAGCGCCACAAATGGGCTTATTGTTTAGCCATCGAAAGCCCAAAATAAAACCAGGAGGTTCATCATGGGTAAGAATTTTATCGGTCTTGATACAGCACAAACTCAGAAACTGGCGGACGCCCTGAACGGGCTTCTGGCGAACTATCAGATTTTTTACATGAACGTTCGCGGATACCACTGGAACATCAAGGGCGAGAACTTTTTCGAACTGCACGTGAAGTTTGAAGAGCAGTATGACGACCTGTTGCTCAAAATTGATGAGATTGCTGAGCGCATTCTGACTCTGGGCCACGTACCTGCGCATGCATACAGCACGTACATGGAACAGTCGGAAGTGGTTGAGCGGAAGAATGTGTCTGACGGCAAAGAAGCTGTTACCAACATTGTTGATAGCTTCAGCAAGCTGATCGCCAAGCAACGTGACATTCTTAACCTTGCCGGCGAAGCCGACGACGAAGGTACTTCTGCGTTGATGAGTGATTACATTTCAGAGCAGGAAAAAACAGTCTGGATGTACCGGAGCTACCTGGGACACTAAACCCGCTTAAGTGACGGCATCTCAAATGGCGGCTCTTGGAGCCGCCATTTTTTTACGTATGTCTTCAACTTGACTTATTTTCGTCCCTTTTCTGTCATCTGTTTGCCATAGGGTGAGTCGTCATTTAAACAACGACGACCCAAACCCGAGGTAAACATGATTTTTCAACGTGCTCTCCTGACTTCCGCCGTTCTCGCTGCAGCGAGCAGCCTTGCTGCCTGTGCAGTAGACACTGACTCTCGGACCAACGCTGAAGTACCCGGATTGGTTGAGCTGAGTGTGCTGGGCAGCTATGTACCGAAAGGTGATGTGTTTGATGAAAGCGCTGCGGAAATCATCGCGCACGATCCCACGCACCAGCGGCTGTTTGTGGTTAACGCCAAGGCTGCCACGGTGGATGTGCTGGATATTAGCAAGCCGGCTTCTCCTGTACTGATCGACACTATCGACGCCAGCCGGAAAGGGGCATCTGCCAACAGTGTCGCGGTTTATGGGGACCTGGTGGCGGTAGCCATTGAAGCGGAAGTCAAGCAGGCGAAAGGCAAAGTTGTGTTCTACGACTCATCCGACTTGTCCAAAGTGGGTGAGGTGACGGTGGGCGCGCTGCCAGACATGGTGACCTTTACCCTCGACGGTCAAAAAGTATTGGTCGCTAACGAGGGCGAGCCGAGTGGTGACTACACCGTAGACCCGGAAGGTTCGGTGAGCGTGATCGACCTTGCCAACGGTGTTGCAAACGCTACGGTAAAAACTGCGGACTTCCGTGCCTACAACGGTCGTGAACAGGAACTGCGTGAATCCGGTATTCGCATCTTTGGACCGGGGGCTTCAGCCGCTCAGGACTTTGAGCCAGAGTACATCGCGGTTTCTCAAGACAATGCCCGAGCCTGGGTGACCTTGCAGGAGAACAATGCGGTTGCTGTTTTGGATATTGAGAACGCCCGGATTGTCGATGTTCTGCCGTTGGGTTTCAAAGACCATCGTCTACTGGGTAATGAGATGGATGCCAGTAACAAGGATGGCGCTATCAATCTTCAGAATTGGCCCGTTAAAGGCATGTATCAGCCCGATGCGATTGCCAGCTATGGCTACAACGGCAAGACCTATTACATTACCGCGAACGAAGGTGACGCTCGGGATTACGACGGCTTTAGTGAAGAGTTCCGGGTGAAGGACCTTCAGCTAAACGAAGCGTTCGGTAACGAGACGCAGCGCGAGGCACTGCAGCATAAGGCTAATCTGGGCCGCTTGAAGGTGACCTCCACACTGGGCGTGATCAACGATTGTGATCCGGCCGATAAGGCCACCGATGTCGAGAAAGATTGTGTATTCGGTGAGCTCTTTAGCTATGGTGCCCGGTCGTTCTCTATTTGGAACGAACAGGGACAACGAGTGTTTGATTCTGGCAACGACTTCGAGCGCATCACGGCTAATCTGATTCCTGAAGGCTTTAATGCAACCAACGATGAGAACGGTGTGGATGACCGTTCTGATGATAAGGGGCCCGAACCTGAGGCCGTGGCCGTTGGCGAGATCCAAGGTCAGAATTATGCCTTTATCGGATTGGAGCGCGTGGGAGGCATTATGGTCTATAACGTCACAAACCCTCAGAGTCCACAATTTGTGCAGTACCTGAATAATCGAGATTTCTCTGTCAACTCGTCGGAGGTTGAAACTGGCAAGGCCGGAGATCTGGGGCCCGAGGGCATGGCGTTCATCCGGGCCGAAGACAGTCCGACCCGCCGGCCGATCCTGGCGGTGGGTAACGAGGTAAGTGGAACCACTACGCTCTATCGAATTGAATCGGCTGGAGCATCAACAAACTGATATTAAAGCCTTAACTGCCTAGTAAAACCGCGCC
The DNA here is from genome assembly GCF_019916045.1 of Marinobacter sp. AL4B. Taxonomy (NCBI): domain Bacteria; kingdom Pseudomonadati; phylum Pseudomonadota; class Gammaproteobacteria; order Pseudomonadales; family Marinobacteraceae; genus Marinobacter; species Marinobacter sp. AL4B. The sequence continues at coordinate 438,608 of NZ_JAILWZ010000013.1, read as the reverse complement.
TCCAGGTGCGGTTTTACTTTTTCTGAACACCAAGAAATAAAAACGACCTGGCCAAATCGCGTTGTAATAGCGCTGTCATACCCTCCCTCCATAGTGTCATTCCAGTTGATTCAACACCGTTGCCGGTGACCACCTATTGGATTCAGAACGTGACGAGATTTACCCGCATTACCTGTTTGACGATTGCACTGCTGCCGCTACCGGCTCTCGCTGAGGTGCAGCTGACGCTGGGCGCTTGTGTAAATGTGCAAGCGGTGCAGGGCAGCGAACAGACCGCCTCCTCCGGCCAGCGACTCACGTTGGCTGATGGCACACAACAGCTGGTGGTGGAGTGCACCACCGAAGTCGGCCGGGAGGATATTCGGGAAACCAGCAATGCCTTCGTTGTCCGTTTCAGCGGTGAGAATGCCGAGCTGAAGCTAAGTGCTCCGGGAATCGATACCCGACATGAAATGGAGAACTTCAATCAGCAGGGCAATTGGCGGCTGATGGATGAGCAGGGTCGAGCCGTGGCGTTCACGACCGACGTGCTCGAGAAAGAGGGCTTTCAGCTGGTGCGCGATTATCCGCGCGAGCTGTCGGCCTACAACCGTTCCCGCGCCTTTGCGGCGGTGGCTGTGCGAGCACAGAACGTCGATGCGGAGCTGCAAATGACCCCAGAAGGGTTATTGGATCCGCAAGGCGATCCGGATCAGAAAATGGTCAGCAGGATGCTGCGTTACTGGTATTTGAAAGCTGACGAACAAACTCGAGAAGAGTGGAACAGCTGGGTCGATTCCAGCAACCGATAAACACGAAACCAAAAATGAACGTGGAGTTGTAAATAATGAAAAAGCTTCTTCTGGCTGTTGCTGTGTCTACTGTTGCTGCAGGATCTGTAAATGCCGCGACCGTTTATGAAAAAGAAGGTTTTACTTACAAACTGAACGGTGATTTCCAAGTTCAGTTGCGCAAGAAAATCGGTGACGACACTAATGAGTACGTAGATTTTGATGACCTGGAACTGAAGAACTACGTGAGCTATGACTTGGGCAACGATATGAAAGCCTTCGGTCGCCTGGATTTTGATTTCAAAGACCACGCCAACGGCAAAGATGTCGATGAGCCGATTGAAGAAGCCTACGTTGGTATCCAGTATGGCGTTACATCGCTATCCATGGGTAAGCAAAACTTTGCATCTGACGAGTTTGGTATTGAAGAAGCTTATGAATCACCGCTGGACGAAGATCAGTTTGACGCGGTAAAAACGGATGGTGACGATACCTTCCGCGTTGATGTAGAACTGGACAACGTTTACCTGGTTGCTTCTTACGAACTGGAGGCGGAGGACAAAGGCGGCATCACCGGCGAGTTCTTCGATTTGTTTGCCTCTACGGAAATTGCTGGCCTGGAACTGGCTGCTGCGTACCAGCGTAATACGCCCATTGGTCAGGACGACAACGATACATGGGGGCTGAGTGCCGGTTATGACTTCGGCATGTTTGGCCTGGCCGCTGACTACAGTGTCACCGATGATAGCAATACGGATCTCGAGACAACGCTGTATAACATTGCAGCGATCATTGACGTTACCAGCACCACGGCTGTCGCACTTGGCATGCAGAACCAGGAAGAAGACAAGAGCGACGACGTGACGGCCTGGTACGCGAACGTGACCTACAAATTCCCGACGGCAAAGAACGTCAGCGTATTTGCTGAAATCGCCGACACCGATGAGGATGACACGGACATGGGCTTTTTGGCCGGTATGCGCGTGAAGTTCTAAGCCGCACCCCCCCCAACCGCTAACCTTGGTCACGCCAACGGTTGGCGCGAGGAAAACAAAAGCCGGGCACCATTGCCCGGCTTTTGTGTATTTTATACCGCGATCTGCAGCGGCGGGATCTGCTGATGCAGGAACCACTTTTCTGTCACTACCTTCTGTGTAAACCAGTGGGAGCGCATCAAAGTGCTGGCAAGAGGTTGTTTGAGCCAGTCCGGCATTTCGAAAGCTGTTGCCTGTGCATCGGAACGGCGACCAAAGCGTTTGGCTATGTGCTCGCCATAGTGGCGAAGAGACAAGGCGGAGCAATCCGGTGCGTCGAGAATGACTTGGGCCGCAATCAATGCGGACTCAATGGCGGGCCGAATGCCCTCACCGCTTTGGGTGTACGCCAACCCCGCCGCATCCCCGACCAATAGAACCCCGTCATCGAACAGCGGCCGCCCGGCGTGGTCATACAACAGATAAGCGTGGCCTTTGAAACGGTTGGGTAAATCGTTGGGAATACGACCGGCTTGTTTCATCTCGTGAACAAAGTCCTCCAGATGATCGGTCAGCTTGTGATTGTCTTCGCGCCCCAAGCCGATATTCAGAAAATCACCTTTCCGGAATACCCAAGCGTAGCCCTTGAGGTCGTGGCAGAAGCAGAGTTCTGGGGTGTCACCCCGAGCTGCGCAGGCTTTGGCTTGCGCTGGGGTCATTTTAAATTCCACTTCCTTGGCGGCTACGACCATTTCATGTTTACCCGGGCCTGAGCCGATCTGTTTGGCTACCGGGCAAAAGTGCCCTCCCGCTCCGATCAAGAGCGGGGCTTGCCACTGCTCGTTCACCTGCCAGAGGCCGCTATCCCGGGTGATGGATTTCACCGGGGTGTCCAGTTGTTTGCGGGATTTGACCCGGTCCAGCAGGTAGGCATCGAACTCGCAGCGCCGAATGCCGTAGCTGACCACGCCGCCATGGCAGTTTTCCACAGGACTCTGGCCCATCATGCGGATCCGGAATCGACTGATGGATTGCAGTGTTCGATCGCGGCGGTAGTCGTTGATATTAATGCGCAAGGTTTCAAGAACCGCCGGCGTTACCCAGCCAGCGCAAGTTTTGTCTCTGGGAAACGACGCTTTATCAACGATCAAAACGTTCTTGCCGGCATTCTCCAGAGCATGGGTGAGGGTGGAGCCGGCGGGGCCGGCGCCCACGATGATGGCATCGAAGGTATCCATTATGAGTGCTCCGGTGTGGTCGGTGTGGCGTACAAATCCTGACGGGTTCGCGGTAACAGGTTGTTATCGCCATGGCTGAAAACAACCTGGAAAAGTTGCAGCGAGCCCGCGCGGAAGGCGGCGATGGAGCCCGCTAAATAGAATCGCCAGGCTCGGGTGAAGCCTTCATCGTACAAAGCGGTTACGGCATCCTGCTGCCGGGCAAAGTTTTCCATCCAATGGTTCAGGGTCTGGGCGTAATGCAAACGCAGGTTCTCCACATCGAGTACCGAAAAATCATTGTGCTCGCAGATGTGCATGAACTCGGCAATGCTAGGCGGGTAGGCGCCGGGGAAAATGCGCTTTTCGATCCAGGCGTTCATCAGCATTGGTTGGTTGCGCCCGATGCTGTGAAGTAGAGCAAGGCCGTCGGGCTTAAGGCATCTTTTTATTACATCGGACAGTGCCGGGTAGTTGTCCTTGCCTACGTGTTCCAGCATACCCACCGATACAAATGCATCGTACTCGCCTTGTATGTTGCGGTAATCGTCTTCGATGTAACGGATTTGATCGTTAAGCCCTTGCCGTCGTGCTTCCGCTTTGGCGTAGTTGAGTTGTTCTCGAGAAATGTTATAGGAACGAACGGTCACGCCATAATTGCGCGCCATATAGCGGGCCAAGCCGCCCCAGCCACAGCCGGCTTCCACCACAGTCATACCCGGTTTCAGTCGCAGTTTTCGGCATACGTGCTCCAGTTTGGCCAGCTGTGCTTGTTCGAGTGTGTAGTCCGGGTGTTCGTAGTAGGCGCAGGTGTACTGCATTTCAGCCTGATCCAGCCACAGTTTGTAGAACTCGTTACCCAGGTCGTAGTGGTGGTGGATGTTTTCTTTGGCTTGCGGCAGGCCGGAAGAGCGTGGGTTCGGATTCTTCCATAGGTTATCTAGCCACTTTGGCCACTGTCGACGGGCGGCGTGAACCGAGCGGTACACGGTTTCCAGGAAGTCGCTGAGATCACCGTCTATGTCGATCCGCCCCGAGCTGTATAAATCGCCCATGGCCAAGTTTGGGTCGGTTACCAGGGCATAGAGCGCTTTGGAATCGTTCAGAGTTAAGGTGAAGCGGGCGGTCTGGTATTCCGGCTCGATCCGATCGCCATTCCATAATTGGAAACAAATGGGGGGGGAGCCGGCCAAGCGAATGAATTTGTCGAGCAGCCAGCGCTCGTAGTTGTGGGGTTCCCGGTCAGGAAGAGGCCCCTCACGAGAAATGCTCAGGAGGTGCGGAGCATCCTTGCCTGATTGCTTAGCCTTGCGGGCGTTGCTGCTAGACATAATTCAGGCTCCCGTTGGTTGCAATACCGGCGGTCCCGAAAGCCAGACTGAGAGTCGCTCTTCCTGAATTGTATATAAAATGACCAGATTTTGACAGGTCGGGGGGGGAGATGAAAGGCAGGCCGGGAGCATTCCGGCCTGCCTTTCATGCGGGGTTTAGTAGGTGGAGCTCATCCCGAACCATTCCGGGAAGATGACAATCAGCGCTAACACCAGAATTTGAATCAGAATAAACGGAATAATGCCTTTGTAGATGTCGGTCGTTTTCACCTCGGCGGGCGCAACGCCCTTGAGATAGAACAACGAAAACCCGAAGGGTGGCGTCAGGAAGCTGGTTTGCAGGTTCATGGCAATCAGGATGGCAAACCAGAGCATGTTGATGCCCATAGCTTCTGCCACCGGCGCCAGAATTGGCACGATGATGAAGGAAATCTCCACGAAGTCGATGAAGAATCCCAGTACCAGAATCACCAACATGGCCAATATGATGAAGCCCCATTGTTCGCCGGGCAGCATCAGCAACCATTCTTCTAGCAAGTAGTCACCGCCGGTGTAGCTGAAAACCATTGAGAAAGCAGTGGCACCGATAAGAATGGCAAAGACCATGGCCGTCACTTTCACGGTGTCTTTGGAAGCGTCCCACACCATTTTAAAACTGAATTGGCGGTAGATGATGGCCAGAACCACGGCACCTACGCCGCCCAGTGCGGATGATTCGGTGGGGGTGGCGATGCCGGTAAAGATTGAGCCAAGAACCACGACAATCAGCGCTAAAGGCGGGATGATGGCCAGCAGTGCGTTGCGAATTTCTTTGCTGCGGCTGATGCTGTCGTCCGGTGGCATCGGGGGAGCCGTCTGTGGCTTAAGGCGGGTCATGAACAGAATGTAAACAATATACAGTCCAATCAGCAACATGCCGGGGCCGACGGCAGCTTTGAACAAATCGCCAACCGGCAAGCCTAATACGTCGCCCAAAATGATCAGGATGATTGATGGCGGTACGATCTGGCCCAAAGTTCCCGAAGCGCAGATGGTGCCTGTGGCCAAACGCTTGTCGTAATTGTGGGCCAGCATAACCGGCAGGGAAATCAAACCCATGGCCACCACACTGGCACCTACCACGCCGGTAGAGGCGGCAAGCAGTGCGCCTACCAGAATGGTGGAAATGGCCAAGCCACCCGGCAAGCCGCCGAACAAACGGCCCATTGAGGTCAGTAGTTGCTCGGCCAGTTTCGTGCGTTGCAGGATCACGCCCATGAAGATGAACAGGGGCACGGCCATCAGTACCGTGTTCTGCATGACGCTCATGATGCGGTAAGGCATGAAGGCAAACAGATCCATGCCCTCGGCGAAGATGCCAAAGAACAAGGCCACGCCCCCAAAGGTAAAGGCCACGGGGAAGCCGAGCATCAGCATGAACAGGGCCACAAGGAACATAATCATACCGATCATGCCAAACCTCCTGCGCTGTGCTCGCTATCATAGGACTTTTCACCGGCCAGTACGCGGACGGCGTAGGTAATCATGTTCAAGCCTGCAGCGCCGATAAAGAACGCGCTGATCGGGATAACCGATTTGATGATCCAGCGATGGGGCAAGCCGCCCGGGTCGCCACTGCCTTCGCCCATCTCGTAGGCGTCAATCGCAAAGCTGTAGCCATAAAAACCGATAAGGTAGGCGAAGGGGATCACAAAGATCAGGGCGCCGATAAGGTTAATCCACGCTTTGTTTTTTTGCTGCCAATTGGTGTAGAACACATCTACTCGTACGTGGCCGTCTGTGCGCAGGGCGTAGGGGATGCCCATCAAAAAAACCATCGAGTACAGGTGCCATTCCATCTCTTGCATGCCAATCGAGACATCGCTGAAAACGTAGCGGGTGACGACGTCGTAGAAAACGTTGGCGGCCATCAGAATCATGGCCACGCAGGCGATCCAACCGCAGAGTCTGGAGAGCCAGGCCAGGCCCTCATCTAATCTGATAATCCAGCGCATTAAACCTCTTCCTCCGCTGAGTGGATGTTTTATGTGGCTTTTTAATGAAAAAAGCCGGAACCACTTTCAAGAGCGATCCCGGCTCTGATTTAGCATGGCCCAGAGTTTACTGAACTTCTCCCATGGTGTTGAGGTATGCACGTTCAGAAATTTCGGTATAGGCACGGCTTTGCTTCTGGTAGCTCAGCTGTGAGTCGATGATTTTTTTAGCCATTGGGCTTTTCTCGGCTGATTCTTTCAACAGTTTTTTGTTGGCATCGTACATGGCCTGGAAGATGTCAGCGGGGAATCGTTTGATCTGTACGTTGGGGTATTCTTTTTTGATGTTCGCCCAAGCTTCCGCGTTAGCGTGCTGAGAGTGCACCAACATGTCGTAGGATGCAGTGCGCATGGCTACTCGCATAATTTCTTGCAAGTCTGCTGGCAGTTTTTCCCATACACGCTTGTTGATCAGGAATTGCAACTCGGTCGCAGGCTCGTGCCACCCAGTGTAGTAGTAGTCAGCGATTTGCTGGAAGCCTAGGCGCAAATCCAGTGCCGGACCAACCCACTCAACTGCATCAATGGTGTTGCGCTCAAGAGCAGTGTACAGCTCGCCCGGGGCGATGTTGGTGGGGTTTACGCCCACTTCGGCGAAGACTTCGCCGGCAAAGCCGGGAATCCGCATTTTCAGGCCTTTAAGATCGTCCAGCGATTTGATTTCTTCTCGGAACCAACCGCCCATCTGAATGCCGGTGTTGCCTCCTGGAAACGACAACATGTTGTGAGGCTCATACACTTCTTGCATCAGCTCCATGCCGTCACCGTGATAGAACCACGCATACTGCTCCATGGCGTTCATGCCGAAGGGCATGCTGGTGAAAAATAAGGTTTCGGGGACTTTGCCCTTCCAGTAGTAGGAGGCGGAATGGCCCATGTCGTACTGACCGGCTTTAACCATGTCGAACACACCCAGTGGGGCTTTGTGTTTGTTGGCCGAGTCGATACGGATTCGCAGGCGACCGTCGGACATTTTTTCAACGGTTTCGGCAAAGCGTTTGGTGGTGTCGCCAAAGATCGGGAAGTTTGGGCCCCAGGTTTCGGCAAGTTTTAACGTGAATTTTTCTTGGGCCAGAGCCTGCGAAGCAGAAAACGTGGTGGCCACAGCGAGCACAGTCGCCGATATAAAGGTGCGGATCTTCATGGTCTTTCCAACCTTTTCTATTGTTTTAATTGTGTGCCGGGGAGCTGGACAATGTTTCCAGCGAGTATTGCTAAATAGCTTAGTTCAGGTTTGCATACTTGGCGGATGGAGTGCATCAAAAAATGTACAAATTACGACATATGTCTAGTGCCGAAAGGGTTGCGCGCTCAGGCTCCCTCTCGGGAGCTGGCAGACGTGGTTCGGGTACGATAGTTGCGCCATTGGCGGAAAGCGCTTAAGGCTGGTTTCTCAACGCCATAATGAAGGGCTGAAGCCAAAGCAATGATTGTGCAGAGAGCCAGTGCAACGCCCGCAGGGCCGGGCAGCCCCCACTGATAAAACAGCGTGATCAGCCCATAGCCGATATTTTGATGGACTAGGTAGAGGGTATAGGAAATGCTGCCCAACCATAGCAAGCTCGGCCGGGACAGTACGTTCAAACGACCGCTGGCGGCCAGAATGAAAACGCCGTAGCACGCTAGAACAAATAGGTTGTAGGGAGCTTTGTAGGCGATCAGACAATGGCCAAGGGTCAGAGCCAGCAAGATAATATCGGCGGCGGGTGGTTTGCCGTATTTATGCCAGCGAAAGAGCAGCATGCCGCTGATAAACAGAGGGGCATAACGCACGAACAACAGATCTTTCACTAGAAAGTCCATCGGCTCCGGAATCGCTTTCCACCAGAGTACGCCTATGTAGCTGGCTGCAGTCCACAACCAGAGTGCAGGGCGGAGCCGTTGCCAGCTCTTCAGTCCGTAAAAGAGTAGGGCAATCCAGACGTAAAAGTTGGCCTCAATCACCAAGCTCCAATAGGCGCCATCAACATGTGGATGCTCCAGATATTCGTGCAGAAGGGTCATGTTCAAGAGCGCCGACACCGGCTCGACGGCACGGTCTTCGGGCCCCAGCCAATGTACGGACAGAAAGGTCAAAGCGATGCCCGCCCACAATGCAGGTAACAGCCGAAACGCTCGGGCAAGACCAAACCACCCGGCGGTTTGGGTGCGTTCCAAAGTCATGAATATGACGAAACCACTGAGCATGAAGAACAGATGTACGCCGTAACGCCCGAACTCCAGAAAGGAAGGGCTGTCAAAGCTGTGTCCATAGAGTTCGTTGTAGTAGGGCAGAAAATGGAACAGAACAACGCCGAGTGCGGCAATGCCGCGAAGCGCATCTAGGGCTGTCAGGCGACTTTGGTTATTCTGCATGGCGTTGGCACGTTCCGGTGACGATGTAGGTTCATGATAGCGGGCCTGACGCCGGGCAAGTATACAATTCGGTTGCCCCTAACTGACCATCTGTTCATGGTTTAAGGTTCGAAGAGAGTTTCAGCGCGGGTGTATGATGTCTAAAAGTCAGTGCTAGGGAGCAAGCAAGGTATGACAGTTGAGCTCGGGGTAATTGAGGGGTTTTACGGTCCTATGTGGAGTTGGGCCGAGCGGCGTAAGTTGCTTAAAACGTTGGCAGGGCATGGTTATGGTTTTTATTTGTACGCGCCCAAGGCGGACCCCTATTTGCGCCGGTGTTGGCAGGAGCCGCATCCGGCGGAAGAGTTTGCTGCTTTGGTAGAGTTTGCCGACTTGTGTAAACACGAAGGTGTGCGCTTTGGTGTGGGGTTGAGCCCGTTCGAGATTTTCAATCAGTTCGACGAGAATGCGCGACATGCGCTGGCCGCAAAACTGAAAGCGCTGGATCGAATCGGGGTGCAGGAGTTGGCGATTCTGTTTGACGACATGCATTCGAACACGCCGTCGCTGGCCAGCACTCAGGCTGATATTGTCCGCTGGGTGAAAGCGCACAGTGACGCAACGACATTCAGCATCTGCCCCACCTATTATTCCGATGATCCGGTGCTGGATCGGGTGTTCGGTGAGCGGCCTTCAGATTATCTTGAGACGCTGGGCGCCGAACTTGATAAAGATGTACGGGTGTTCTGGACCGGTGAGGAAGTGTGCTCACGGGAAATCTCTTCGGGGCATCTAAAGCGTGTGGGCGATCGTCTGGGCCGAAAACCGGTGTTGTGGGACAACTATCCGGTGAACGATGGTGACCGAATGTCTCGGCACCTGCACCTCCGGGCTTTTACCGGCCGGCCGGCCGCGAATGCGGCGCATCTGGCAGGCCATGCCATTAATCCTGCTTTGCAACCGACGCTGACGGCGATACCGGCGCTGACCTTGGTTGAATCCTATTGGCAGGGGCCGAACTACCAGTACGGCCAAGCCTTTTACCATGCGGCCCGAGAGCTGCTTGGCGACGGCTTGGCAAACCAGATTCAGCAGGATTTGTTGAGCTTGCAGGATGCGGGGTTAGGGCGTCTCAGTGAGGAGCGAAAGCAGGCTCTGGCACACACCTACGATGCTTTTGATCACCCGGCTGCCAGCGAAATTATGCGCTGGCTGGCCGGCGACTATCAGGTCACTGATGAAATGGTGCAAACCCAGTGAGGGGTTATTCCAAATAGTAGTCGAAGGTGGAGACCACTCGTACGGTTTTCACCGGTTGCTGCTGTTCGGAAATGCCGGGAGCCTGATCCCGGGCAAGGATTTGGAATACACCCTGATTGGCTCTGCGTAAACCACCCAAGCTGGCGTTGGCGTCCCGGGCAAACTGGCTCGCTGCCTGCCGGGCAGACGCGGTGGCTTCGGCAATCATCTCGGGCTTAATCGTGTTCAGTCCGTTGAACAGGTAAGTGGGACCGCCGGGGCCGTAATCGGACGAGAGCAGAACGCCAGAATCTACCAGTTCGCTGACATTCTGTGCCGCTTGGCGAATGCGCTCAATCTGTGCACTACGCACCATCAGCGTTTGATTGACGATGAACTTTTGCTCGCCGTCACTTTGATACGGATTAGCGCGGGTATCGGTGACGTCGAGCCTTTGCAGCTCCACCGCGTTGTTTTCAATGGCTTGAAGCTTCAGGAATGCCATGATGGCTTCCCGACTGCTTCGGGCTTTTGCTTGCGCCTGCTCCAAGGTTTTACCGCTGGCGACAAAGCGAATAGGCCAGAGCGCGAGGTCGGCGTTCACTTCCCGTTCCGCGACACCTTTGACAGTGACAAAGCGGTCTCCGGTTTTTAGCCCGGTGAGTCCATCCTTTAGCAGTGAGGCAGAGAAAACAACGCTCAGCCCAAGGATGACTGCAACGAGTACCTTCATAATTCCATTTCCTTTTGGTTGTTGCTCGCTATTCGCTGGTGCAGTGGGTTTCTGTCCGGCCGCTAAAGCGTGTCTTCATGGCTTTATTCTGCCGGTCGCGATCACGATATTCCTTGGGTAACGGTTGGATCAAGTATAAGAAGTCGCCCTTGCCTAACTGTGGCTCCAAAGATGGGGAGGTGTCCTTTGTCTCCCAGAATACGGGACTCAGTACAACAACCGACAGCTCCGGCGCACGTTCTTTCAGCAGAGCTACGGTACCGAGATTCTCCTCGCTGTGAAAGGTTCCGGTCAGGTGCAGCACCGGATGCTCCGGATGGTTGTTTCTCGCCTGCAAAATACGGCTGGCCATGGTGTTGTCGCGTAACAGTTGGGCCTTGTAAACGTTGGCCATACGCTCCGAGATTGCGGGGTCGTTTGAGCCGTGGCTGCCGGAAATCGCTTTAATAAACTTTTCCCGATAGGCCGGTGTATCCAGAAAGGGCTGTGCAGGCAGTTGTTGCCGTTGATTCTCGGTTAGTGCATTGAGGTAGTCTGGCCCAATTCGACCGATACAGCGAACCGTTTTCGCAGGGGCATTGGCTGCGATCACCGGAAGATTGTGGGCGCGCGCGTATTCAACAATCGCCCGGTATGAGCCGCGATAATTGTCCCAGGCATTGGCATCTTCGATCATTTCCGCTTCACCCGTTTTGCCGGCGAGGTAGTTGTTTAGATCGCTCTGATGGTCCAGGTTGAATTGTTCCATAGCTAACGTGATGTGTGGGTTGTGGTTGTGGAGGTACGATAACAACCGAGCCTGAAGAAGGTGGGAGGCCGGGTGGCCGTGATACTCGCCAATAATGATGATGTCTGCTTTGGACAGCGTATTAGAGATTTCTTCAAGCGACACGGGCTGGCGAGAGTTTGAGTCAATTACTACGCTTTCGTATAGCGTTGCCGGTGCCGAGATGCTTGATTCGACCTGTGGCTGCGTCAGCGCGCAGCCCGATGAGATGAGCATAGCTACGGCGATCAGCGTAGCGATTGAAAGCTTTGTCATAGACGTAGGGTGCCTTGTTTAATCGAGGTCTTTATTACGTTGTTCGCGCCAATCTTCCCCCAGCTTTTGTTCCACGTACTCGCGGATGAATTGCCGAACCTTTTGGGAAGGGGTGACATCGTCCTGTTTGCAGAGTTCTTCGAATACGGCTTTTTTATCGGGGTCGATAAGAAGGGTCAGGCGCGCGGTACGATTTTCTTTCGTCATGACTTCAGAGTGCCTCGCATGTTAATCAGGTTAACATTGAATGTTATTAAGATGAGCATATAATTGTAGGCCTGTCTTCGCAACCGGGAGTTTGCTCATGCCGCATCGCGCTCATCTTTTTTCCTTGAGGTTTGCCCACGCACTTCGCGAAGCCTGTATTGATGAGCGGTACACCAGCTCCCGGTTTTTGAAAGATTTGATGGCCGGCGTTACCGTAGGAATCATCGCCATCCCGTTAGCCATGGCACTGGCGATCGCCAGTGGCGTGGCTCCCCAATACGGTTTGTATACCGCTTTCATTGCCGGTTTTATTATCGCGTTGTTGGGCGGTAGCCGGTTCAGTATATCTGGCCCCACCGCAGCCTTCGTCGTCATTTTATACCCCATCGCTCAGAACTATGGATTGGGCGGCTTGCTGCTGGCTACGCTGATGTCGGGTGTGTTGCTGGTGATGATGGCGCTTATGCGCTTAGGACGTTTTATTGAGTACATCCCGGAGTCGGTCACGCTTGGGTTTACCGGCGGCATAGCGGTGGTCATCGCCACCTTGCAGGTCAAGGATTTTTTTGGCTTGTCGGTTGAAAGTATGCCTGAGCACTATTGGGACAAACTGGCGGTGCTGGCCCAGCAGATGCCGGCGCTCGACGGGATGAGTACTCTGGTAGCGGCAGCAACCTTGGCGGTCATGCTTCTGTGGCCCCGGCTGAAAACTCCGGTGCCTCCACACCTTCCGGCGGTGATTATTGGTAGCTTGTTGGCGCTTTGGTTCAACTCAAACGGAGCAGCGATTGAAACCATTGGTTCCCGTTTCAGTTACTTGCTGCCGGACGGCAGCACAGGCGCGGGTATTCCCCCTTTCTTGCCTGAATTTACCTGGCCTTGGCAGCAATTGAATGCAGAAGGCGATCCTGTTGGATTGTCTTGGGCGATGGTTCAGGCGTTGTTACCAGCGGCGTTTGCTATTGCCATGCTGGGAGCCATTGAGTCGCTGTTGTGTGCCGTGGTGCTGGATGGCATGACGGGCAAGCGTCACAGCGCGAACAGTGAATTGATGGGCCAGGGTATTGGTAACATTGTCGTGCCGTTTTTTGGGGGTATTACGGCTACGGCCGCGATTGCCCGTTCTGCTGCGAACTATCGCGCCGGTGCCGAGTCCCCCGTGTCAGCGATGATTCACGCCTTGGTGGTTTTGTTGGCGCTGATATCTCTGGCGGGCGTGCTTGCCTACCTTCCAATGCCTGCGATGGCCGCTTTGTTGATCATGGTGGCCTGGAACATGAGTGAGGCGCCTAAAGCTGTTCACCTTCTGAAAACCGCGCCGCGTATGGATGTGCTGGTTTTTCTGACCTGCTTCAGTCTGACCGTCATCCTGGATATGGTGATCGCCATAACCGCAGGGGTTCTGCTGGCTGCGGTGTTATTCATGCGGGAAATGGCGCAGATGACCAAAGTGACCGACATTTCCAGTAGTAAGCGGGTAAAGCCGTTCGGCTTATCGGAAGACTGGAAAGTGTTCAAAATCAATGGCCCACTTTTCTTCGCGGCGGCAGACCGGGTGTTCGGAGAGTTGGCGGGGCTGTCCCAACAAGCGCGCGGTATTGTTTTGTACATGGATGGCGTGACCGTGCTGGACGCCGGTGGCTTGTCGGCGCTCAATAAACTGATTGCGAGTTGCCGCGAAGCCAATACCCGGATATTCGTTGCGGACCTTCAGTTCCAGCCTCTGCGGACTCTGGCTCGCGCCGGTGTGCAGCCAGAGGCGGGTGTCAGTCAGTTCTATCCGACATTGTCGGCAGCTTTGGAGGCGGCCTCTTCTGGCTCTCTGCAAAATCTGCGTTAAACTGCCCTCAAAAGAGGGTCATCATGCTGCCATTTCGAATTATCGATCGAGTTAAATTTGTTCTAGAACGCCAATTACTTAAAGGCGCGGGTTTTCAATTATTGGTGGTCGGACTTTTTATAGGTTTGATCTCATTGATTGGCGGCCTCTTGGTGGTCCCTCAAGGCGGCGAGTTTGAGGAGCCAGGCGCAGCGATCTGGTGGGCCTTTTTGCGCCTGACCGATCCCGGGTATCTGGGCGACGATGTAGGTGCTTGGCAGCGAATTGTATCAACCATGCTGACCATCCTTGGTTATGTGGTGTTCATGGGTACGCTGGTGGCGATCCTGACCCGCTGGTTGATCGCTAAAATGACTGACCTTGAGCGTGGTCTGACTCCTGTTACCTTGAAAAGTCATGTGGTGGTGCTTGGCTGGACCGCACAAACTCCGCCGCTAGTGGCGGAGTTGTTCGGGTCAACAGGCAGAATGCAGCGTTTTCTCGAGAAGCACGATGCTCAGCGGCTACGTCTCGTGGTACTGGCGGAAGAAGCCAGTGTCGAGCAGCTCTACGAGTTGCGCAACGAGCCCGGGGTGGGTAGTCGTGCTCGAGAGGTTATCTTACGAAGCGGCTCTGCGATCCAGCCGGAGGCATTACATCGAGTGGCTTGCTTGGATGCGGCGGCGGTGATTGTGCCCAGTCAGGGCTATAACGCCGGAAGCATAGTGACTTCCGATGTGGAAACGGTGAAAGCGCTGTTATCCATTGCCGCTCAAGCCCGTCATTTAAATGCTCCTTTACCCTATGTTGTCGCTGAAATTCAGGATATGCGCAAGTTGCCCGTTATTGAAAGGGCATACCCGGGTGCTGTTGAGGTGGTTGCGGGCGGCTCCACCATCAGTCGCTTGATGGTACAGAACGTGCTGCATCCGAATCTATCCGAAGTCTATAACGAGTTATTGACCGCCGATGGTGGCAACGAGATTTTTGTTCGAGGCGGTGAAACTGCGGAGGGCTTGACGTTGGGCGAACTGGCCTCGCAGCGGCCATACGCGATTGTGTTGGGGCTCCTGCACCCGGCTAATAACGGTACTTGGAAGGTGAATCTTTTGGCGACTTCTGACACCGTGATCCGAACCGAGGACCGCGTGGTGGTACTTGCCAGAGAATACGCCCACACCGGGCCAGATCCAAAGGCAGAACCCTTGGCACCTGTCGAGCGAGTGGCGATGCCTGTGGCGGCCCGAGTAAAGTCTGAAAAGCATCGTGTTCTGGTGCTGGGCTGGAACCGCCGGGTGCCGAGTTTGGTGGCGGAGTTTGGCAGCTATTCTGGGTTGCAGTTCGAACTGGACATGGTGTCTGCCACGCCTTTGGATGAACGGCAGCGAGAGTTGTCCCGCTACGGTGTCGAGATTGAGAAGATCAACGGCCGCCTGCTTGAAGCCGATTACATGGTGGAGGATGAGCTCAGGAAGCTGGACCCTGCCTCATATGATACCGTGATGCTGCTGAGCAGTGATCGCATGGGTTCCGGTGAGGAAGCGGATGCCCGTGCCATGGTCGGTTATCTGCAACTGGAAGATATCCTGTCGGAAGCCGCGGTTCGGCCGCAGGTCACACTCGAATTGAGCGACCCGGACAACCGCCACCTGATGTACGGTCATCAGAGTGAAATGCTGATTAGCCCGGTGATCTTGAGCCATGTGCTGGCTCAAGTTGCGCTGCGTCGAGAGTTGAGAGTGGTACTCGACGAGTTGTTTACCGTGGGAGGGGCGGAAATTCAGTTCCGTGATCCCGAAGACTATCCCTTGCCTGCCAGTGCGGATTTTCAGTTTCTCGAAAAAACTCTGGCGACCAGAGGAGAGATCGCGCTGGGCGTTCGTCGCGAATTAGCGGATGAACGTGGCCGCCACCTGCAAATGAACCCGACGCGTAAGCAATACCTGGACCTTCGCAAAGGTGATCAGCTCTTGGTGATGTGCCGAACCTAAGCGGTTCCCAATGCCTTAGTGGGTGAGTGAGTTCTGCAAGTGTTTGAGGTGAAAGTGGTTCGAAGCACTATTCATAGAGAAAATGCTGAAAATACATAATATAAATTTCAATTATAAGATTGAAGGCAGTAAAGTGTCGCCCAACGTCAGCCAATGCTCGTCATTTACCTAGCAGGCTGACAGCGATTACTGCCTGGCAGCAGTCATTCGTACCTTTTGAACACTAACGTAGAAAGGATAGAGATCATGCCCTACTCACAAGACGTTGATCAGATCGCATCCCTCGTCAAGCAAAACCCGACTTGGAATGCCATCAACCCTAAGCACGCTGCTCGTATGCGCGCCCAGAACAAATTCAAGACTGGTCTGGACATCGCTAAGTACACTGCGAAGATCATGCGTGAAGACATGGCTGCTTACGACGCCGACACGTCCAAGTACACTCAGTCTCTGGGTTGCTGGCACGGTTTCATTGGTCAGCAGAAGCTGATCTCTATCAAGAAGCACTTCGGTAACACCAAGCGTCGTTACCTGTACCTGTCTGGCTGGATGGTTGCTGCTCTGCGTTCTGAGTTCGGTCCTCTTCCTGACCAGTCTATGCACGAGAAGACTTCTGTACCTGCTCTGATCGAAGAACTGTACACCTTCCTGCGTCAGGCTGACGCATGGGAACTGAACCACCTGTTCCGTGAACTGGAAGCTGCTGAAAATGCAGGCGACAGCGCCAAGGCTGCTGAGCTGATCAAGCAGATCGACAACCATGAAACTCACGTTGTACCGATCATTGCTGACATCGACGCTGGTTTCGGTAACGACGAAGCAACTTACCTGCTGGCTAAGAAAATGATCGAAGCGGGTGCGTGCTGCATCCAGATCGAAAACCAGGTTTCTGACGAGAAGCAGTGTGGCCACCAGGATGGTAAAGTAACCGTTCCTCACGCCGACTTCCTGTCCAAGATCAACGCTGTTCGTTTGGCGTTCCTTGAGATGGGTGTAGACGATGGCGTTATCGTTGCTCGTACCGACTCACTGGGTGCTGGCCTGACCAAGCAAATCGCTGTAACCAACGAGCCGGGTGACCTGGGTGACCAGTACAACAGCTTCATCGATGGCGAGTACATCGAAGACGCTTCCCAGATCGAAAACGGCGACGTTGTGATCAAGTCTGACGGCAAGCTGCTGAAGCCCAAGCGTCTGGCATCTGGCCTGTTCCAGTTCAAAGCTGGCTCCGGCGAAGATCGTGTTGTTCTGGACTGCATCACTTCTCTGCAGAACGGCGCCGACATGCTGTGGATCGAGACTGAGAAGCCTCACGTTGGTCAGATCGCTAGCATGGTAAACCGCATCAAGGAAGTTGTTCCCGATGCTAAGCTGGTTTACAACAACAGCCCGTCCTTCAACTGGACTCTGAACTTCCGTCAGCAGGTGTTCGATGCCATGAAGGAAGAAGGTAAGGACGTATCTGCATACGATCGCGATCGTCTGATGAGCGCTGACTACGATGGCACTGAGCTGGCTGAACAGGCTGACGAGTGGACTCGCAACTTCCAGCGTGATGCGGCGCGTGAAGCCGGTGTGTTCCACCACTTGATCACTCTGCCGACTTACCACACTGCGGCACTGTCTACTGACAACCTGGCGAAAGGCTACTTCGGTGACGAAGGCATGCTGGCCTACGTTGCTGGTGTACAGCGTAAGGAAATCCGTCAGGGCATCGCTACCGTTAAGCACCAGGACATGGCTGGTTCTAACATTGGTGATGACCACAAAGAATTCTTCGCAGGCGACGCTGCGCTGAAGGCTGGTGGTAAAGACAACACTATGGGTCAGTTCGAGAACATCTAATCTCGACTACCTAAACAGTGTTTAAAAGCGGCCCCGGAAACGGGGCCGCTTTTTTTGTGCCTGGAATAACGTCAGAAAGGCTGACAAGAGTTGCGATCTTCCGCCGATCGCGTCGCTATGGCGAGGTGTATAAAGGGCTGATGCTTTTTAGAGTGAGTCTCTCGTTTTCTGTGCTTTGTTGTATGCTCCAAGAAAGCTGGCAAAAGGAGTGCGCTATTGAACGTTGAACAAGGCACGGTTTTTTTGGTGCTTGCGATCACGCTGATTATGTTCGTATGGAATCGTCTGCGTTTTGATGTGGTGGCCATGCTGGCGTTGCTGGCGATCGCGGTTGCGGGATTGGTGCCCGCTGCTGATCTTTTTGCCGGTTTTGGCCATCCTGCGGTGATTACTGTGGCAGCGGTACTGGTGATCAGCCAGGGGCTGGTCAGTGGTGGGGTGGTTGATGCGATTGCCCGTTACCTGGCCAGAATCGGGCACAATGCGGTACTGCAAGTCGTGACGTTGACGGGGGTTGTTGCTCTTTGTTCTGCCTTTATCAATAACGTGGGGGCGCTGGCCCTACTGATGCCGGTCGCAATTTGGATGTCGCGAAAGTCTGGCCGCTCACCGTCTTTTCTGCTCATGCCCCTGGCGTTCGGATCGCTATTAGGCGGCACTATTACCCTGATTGGTACCCCGCCAAACATCATCATTGCCAGCTACCGACAGGGCGGCAGTTTCGGGTTGTTTGATTTTGCGCCCGTAGGGTTGGCAATCACCTTCGCAGGCATTGTTTTTATCGGGCTGGTGGGTTGGCGCTTCACGCCTCGGCGAGTTAACCCTGCCGACGACGAGGCTCTCTTCAATGTCGGGGATTATGTCACCGAACTGCGAGTGCCGGATGCCAGTGATTACGCAGGGAGCACCTTGCATAACCTCCTGACGTCTGGCGAGGAAGAGGAGAGTGTGGCGGTATTGGCCCTTATTCGAAACGAGAAAAGTTCTCCGGCGCCGTCTCCTTATCAGGTGTTGAGGGAAGGCGATGTTTTGTTGGTGCAGGCGGATGCCCAAAGTCTGCAGGAATTTGTTGAAAAGACCGGGCTAGCATTAGCGAATACCGTTGAAGACAGCGACGAAGACGGTGGTGAAGATAAACAGGCTCGGATTAAAAAGGCTCGTGAAGAGCGAGAGGAAGAAATTGCCGCTGGCGATGTTCGGCTCATTGAAGCGGTGATTACACCGTCGTCCCAGCTCATCGGGCGCACAACCAACCGCATCAATCTTCGGGAGCGGTATGGCTTGAACGTGGTGGCAATTGCCCGGCAGGGGCATCGATTAACCCAGCGGGTATCCAATATTCGATTTCGTTCCGGTGACATTCTGCTCGTTCAGGCGTATGAAAGTACCCTGATGACGACGCTCAAAACGCTCGGCTGCTTACCCTTGGCAGAGCGTGAGTTGTCGTTGGGGCGGCAAAAGAGCCTGTGGTTGGCGGGCGGTCTTTTCATTGGATCCATAGGTCTGATTATGTCGGGAGTACTTGCACCGCCGGTGGCGTTGGTTGGCTGTGCGGTTGCGATGGTGGTGTTTCAGCTCCTCAATGCTAATGAGGCTTATCAGGCGATTGATTGGTCGGTCATCGTGTTGCTTGCCGCAATGATTCCGGTAGGTCAGGCGCTGGAGACGACCGGAGGGGCCGATCTTATCGCGGCCCAGATTTTGAGTGTGGCGCAGGGGCAGGCAAACTGGGTGGCGCTCACGATTATTCTGACCGGCTCTATGTTGTTGTCGAATCTGGTGAATAACGCAGCGGCAGCGGTACTGGTGGCTCCCATTGCTCTGGGGCTGTCGGCCCAATTAGGTTTGCCGGCAGATGCGGCGTTGATGGGGGTTGCGGTGGGAACTTCCTGTGCCTTCCTGACGCCTATTGGGCACCAATCCAATGCGTTGGTGATGGAGCCGGGCGGATACCGGTTCGGTGACTACTGGCGGCTGGGCTTGCCGCTTTCTTTGGTCGTGATCGTTGTCGCAGTGCCGATGATTCTTTGGGTGTGGTCCTAATTGTCCGCAAGCAGGCCAAAGAATACAGTTTCGACCAGTGTGTGGGCCATATCGGCCAGGGGCAATTGATCCGGGGCAGTTAGCCAGTGGAAAAACAGGCCAAGCATTTGAGTGTGCAGCAAATAGGCCGCCTGCTCAGGCGTGAGATGAGAGCGCAGTCGCTGCCGGTTCTCCGGCAAGGTCATGATCTCGATCAGTTGAGCGATCTCGTTGGCAGACAGCTCGCGGTGGCGGCTTAATGCTTGGTCGGACTCGTTGCGGTGCAGCAGAATGTAGTGGACCCTGAAGTAGCGTTTGTCTTCGGCCAGTTTTTTCAGCGCTAAAATGCAGACTGCTTTAAGGTTGTCGAAGCCACCGTCGCCTTCACCAGCGTTTGCTAACATGTCCTCCACAGGTGCGCGTACTCGTTCAAGCATGGCATCGAGAATGTCTTGTTTATTGCGGAAGTGCCAATAGATAGCGCCTCGGGTTACCCCAGCGATGTGAGCGATTTGTTCGAGCGAAGCGCGCGCAACGCCCTTGTCGAAAAATACCTGTTCGGCAGCATCGAGAATGGACTCGCGAGTCGCCGCTGCTTCTGCTTTCGTTTTCCGTGCCATGATCCCGTAACTTTAGTGTCGGTATATACCGTCAGTATAGCGGAGAATATGTTTACATACATACACGAATGAATGTATGTTTGCATGCTAATTTTGCAGGCCATTCTAACCTGCTTGTTTGCCCGGATTGATCTTGCCTCGTGTTCAGGAGAACGCACATGACCATGGAAATATTTCATCGCCCCACAGCCCGAGCCGGGTTGATTATTGCCGGCTTGTCGACTCTGTTAGTGTTAACTGGCTGTAGCAGTGAAGACAGTGCCGGGCAGCAAGGCGGAGGCGGTTTCCCGCCGGCAGCGGTGACGGTAGAAACGGCTGAGTTGAGCAATGCCACCGTACGCCAGGATTACGCCGGACGAGCACGGGGTGCGCGGGAGGTGCAAGTGCGCGCGCGCGTCAGCGGGGTGCTTGAGGAACGGCTCTATGCAGAAGGGCAAATGGTAAAAGAGACTGATCCTTTGTTCCTTATAGACCCCAAACCAGCAGAGGCAGCGTTCCAGTTGGCCAAGGCCCAGCGTCAGGTGGCCGAAGCGAATTTGCGTCAGGCAGAGCGGGAATGGGCCCGGATCTCGTCTCTGTATAAGCGTAAAGCGGTGAGTGAGCGGGATCGTGATTCTGCCGAATCGGCTCTGGAGCTGGCGGAAGCTAATTTGGCGGTTTCCGAGGCGGGTATGACCAAAGCGGAGCTGAACCGAGGTTACACGAAAGTGACCGCGCCGTTGAGTGGCGTGACCAGCCTTGAGGACCTACCGGAAGGCAGTTTGGTGGACACGGGCACGTTGCTGACGACCATTGTTCAGCTTGATCCGGTTCACGTGCGCTTCGCGTTGCCAGAAAACGACGCCAGTATTCGCCGTGCCGCAACGGAGGGCATGGCCCGTTCGGATGAAGTTCAGGATGTATCCGCCCGGTTGGTGTTGGTGAATGGTGAAGAATATCCGATGGAGGGTCGGATTGATTTTACCGCCTCTACTCTCGACCCCCGCACCGGATCTGTGTCGGCGAGAGCCGTATTCCCGAACCCGGAACATGTGATTGTGCCGGGGCAGTTTGTGCGAGTGCGGGTTGAGCTGCAAAACTTCGAAAACGTCATACTGGTGCCGGAAGCCGCCGTAGCGGAGGGCCCCAAAGGACCGATGGTGTATGTGGTCGACAGTGAGGGTAAAGCCCAGACGCGGGGTGTTGAACTGGGCCCTGTAACCAACGGCCGCCAGATTATCCTGAAAGGATTGGAAGCCGGTGATCGTTTCATTGTCAGTGGTTTGGCCAACCTTCGCCCGGATTCACCGGTAAAGATTATGGATGAGAGTGCCAGGGAGGGCGCGAACTGATGTTGCGCACATTTATAGACCGGCCGATCTTCGCTACGGTTATCTCGATCATTATCACCTTGGGCGGTGCGTTGGCTCTGCTCGGATTGCCGGTGGAGCAATACCCGAATGTGGTGCCGCCGCAAGTCGTGGTGGACGGACGATTCCCCGGTGCCAGTGCCGATGTAATCTCTGACTCGGTGGTCGCACCGTTGGAGCAAGAGATCAACGGCGTGGACGACATGATCTATCTGGAATCCAGTGCGACCGACTCTGGCAGCTTTCGGATTTCAGTATCGTTCGAGATCGGAACCGATCCGGATCAGGCGACCATCAACGTGAACAACCGGGTACAACAGGCGCTGGCGCGACTGCCCCAATCCGTTCGCGACCAAGGCCTGAAAGTAGAAGCCCGTTCCACGTCGATTCTGCAGGTTATTGCGTTATCGTCTCCCGATAACTCCATGGACGTGGTGGAGATCTCTAACTACGCCTTGTTAAATGTGCTCGACGAACTGGTGCGATTGCCGGGTATTGGTAATGCCTCTTTGTTCGGTGCACAGGATTACTCGATGCGAATCTGGCTCCGGCCTGACAAACTCGCTCAGTACGAATTGACCCCGGGCGATGTGGCGAACGCACTGCGTGCCCAAAACGCCCAATTTGCTGCCGGCCGAATTGGCGCAGAACCGGCGCCGAAAGGACAGGCTTTTACCTTCAGTGTATCGGCCCCCGGCCGCCTGACCAGTCCAGAAGAGTTTGGCGAAGTGATTTTGCGCAGCGACGAGCAAGGTGCGTCTTTGCGTTTGAAAGACGTTGCGCGGATTGAATTAGGTGCTCTGAATTACGATTTTGCGGCGATTTATAACGGCAGTGCGACTGTGCCTATGGGCATCTATCTGCAGCCGGGAGCCAACGCCCTGGATGCCGCTGAAGCAGTGAACAAGGCGATGGCAGAGATTTCGGATCGATTCCCGGAAGGTCTGGAGTTCAGCGTTCCTTATGACACCACCCGCTTTATTGATATCTCCATTCAAGAGGTGTTCAGCACCTTTATTATGGCGGTTGTGTTGGTGGTGTTGGTGACGTTCCTGTTCCTGCAGAACATCAGTGCCACCCTGATTCCATTGATGGCCATTCCGGTGTCTTTGATCGGCACTTTTGCGGGTATGCAGGCACTGGGTTTCTCGGTGAACCTGCTGACTCTGTTCGGGTTGATACTGGCCATCGGGGTGGTGGTGGATAACGCCATTATCATTATGGAAAACGCTGAGCGGCTGATTAAAGAGAAAGGCATGACCGCATACGATGCCGCGGTAACCACCATCGGCCAGGTGTCTGGAGCGGTAGTTTCATCAACATTGGTACTGGTGGCGGTGTTTGCGCCGGTTGCGTTCTTGGGTGGGCTCAGTGGCGAGCTGTACCGGCAGTTTGCGATTACCATTGCTGTGTCGGTGGTCATTTCAGGCGTTGTGGCACTGACGCTCACACCGGCTATGTGTGCCATGCTGCTGGGCAAAGAGAGTAAACAGCTGACGGTGTTCCGCTGGTTTGATGCCGGCTTCGATAAGTTGACAGCAGGTTTCTCGGGTGTGGTGGACTGGTTGCTGAACCACGCGGTCGTGGGTGTGCTGTTGTTTGCGGCCATGCTGGGCAGCGTGGTGTTCCTGATGAACAAGATGCCTTCGGGTTTGGTGCCGCAGGAAGATCAGGGCTTTGTGTTGGCGGCTTATGCCTTGCCGCCAGTGTCGGCTATGAGCCGCACTGAGGATGCCCGGGATGAATTGGCGGCGAAGATGAAGAGCCTGCCCGAAGTGAAAGACGTGGTGGCTTTTGCCGGTTTCGATATCATTTCCAGTGCACTGCGCACCAACAGCGGTGTGGCCTTTGTGACGCTTGAAGATTGGGCTGAGCGAGAAGGCGATGGCCAGGGTGCAGCCGATATTGCCAAGAAGATCATGGGTATTGGCTTTGGCATGCCGGAAGCCTTTGTGATTGCCTTTACGCCGCCACCGATTCAAGGCTTGTCGACCACCGGTGGTGTGGAAGGCTACATTCAGGCTCGCGGTGGCCGTACCCCTGCCGAGATCAAGGCGATGGCTGACAAGTTCACTCAGGCCGCGAATGCTCGCCCGGAGTTGACCAACGTACGGGTGACGCTGGATACCGGTATTCCTCGTTACAAGGCAAACGTGGACCGTGAGAAGGCTCAGGCAGCCGGTGTGCCCATTGACCAGATCTTTACGACCATGCAGAGCACCTTTGGTGGATTGTATGTGAACGACTTTACCCTGGAGGGCCGTAACTGGCAGGTGAACCTTCAGTCGGAAGGAGAGTTTCGTAGCCATCCGGGGGATTTACGTAAGGTGTTTGTTCGCTCCCATTACGGCGAGATGATTCCGCTCAGCTCGTTGGTTGAGCTGGAACGTACCAGTGGACCCGATATCTTGAACCGATTTAACGTCTATCCGGCGGCGAAGTTGCTGGCTGACCCTGGCCCGGGGTATACCACGGGTGGGGCGCTGGCGGCGTTGGAGTCTGTCGCTGCAGAGCAGTTTGATCGCGATACGTTGGTTGGCTGGACCGGTGAAGCCTATCAGTTACAGGATTCCGCAGACTCCGGAGCCATGGCATTTGGCATGGGTTTGTTGCTGGTGTTCCTGATTCTGGCGGCACAATATGAGCGTTGGGGTTTGCCGGTGGCGGTGGCGACGGCGGTTCCGTTTGGCGTGTTTGGGGGAGCGCTGGCGTCGTTGTGGCGTGGCTTCCCGAATGATATCTATTTCCAGGTGGGGCTGTTGGTGTTGATTGGGCTGGCGGCGAAGAATGCGATTCTGATTGTGGAGTTTGCGGCGCAGAACCGGAAATCGGGTATGAGTTCGTTTGAGGCGGCCAGTGCGGCTGCGCGCCAGCGTTTCCGAGCGATTATGATGACGGCGTTGACCTTCATTGTGGGGTCGTTGCCGTTGGCGTTCAGTTCCGGCGCGGGTGCGGTGAGTCGTCAGGAGATTGGTACGGTGGTGGTTGGCGGTATGCTGGCGGCCAGTACCTTGGCGCTGTTTTTTGTGCCTTTGTTCTATATGTTAATTGAGGACTTTGGGGATTGGCGCAAGCAGCGTAAGAAGGCCTGACGATTAGAGCTGACTTCGGTCGGCTCTTTGTGAATGTTATTGAACCGCCTTGGGTTTCTGCCCTCGGCGGTTTTTTGTTGTTATGCTGTTTGGGAGTAAGAGCCGGCAGAGGGGAGGCGCTTCCAAAAACCGCTCCTTCGGCACGTCCATGTGACGCTTCTGCTCCGCCATCCATGGCTGCGCACATTTTTGGAAGCGCCTCCCCTCTGCCGATTCCCAGGCGCAGGGAGATACTTTTAGTGAACCTAAACTCGATGTCTGTCGTTGAAATAAAAGCCCAGTTGTTTGATGAGCTGGCGCTCGCCCGTACCAGAACCGAACAACTCATCAAGTCGTTATCGGACACCCAGCTGGAGGTTCCCTATCACCCCGGTGTGAATCCGCCGCTTTGGGAGATGGGGCATTCGGCGTTTTTCTATGAGGTGTTTGTATTCAAATTGCTGGACGGCACGGCGAGTTATAACCCGGCGATGGACGATCTCTGGGATTCGTTTCATGTTCAGCACCGGGATCGTTGGCGCAGGGATTTGTTTCCCGGACGTGAGGAGACGCTGGCGTATTTTCGGACGGTTTATGATCGAGTTGCGGAGCGTATTCGGCGTTGTGAGCTGACGGATCAGGAGCTGTATTTGTATCGCTATGCGATTTTTCACCAGAACATGCACATTGAGTCTTTGATCTGGTGTCGTCAGACGGTGAATTATCCGGCCCCGGCGGATTTTGTTGGTGATCGGCCGGCACCGGGTGACGCGGTTGCCGGTGATGTGGAGGTACCGGCGGGGCGTTGGGTGATGGGGATGCCCGGGGCTTCGGAGGCGTTTGCGGCGGAGGATTTTGCGTTTGATGCGGAGAAGCCGCGGTTTGAGGTGCAGTTGCCGGGGTTTGCGATCAGTCGGGCGTTGGTGACGAATCGGGAGTTTTTAGCGTTTGTTGAGGATGACGGTTATCAGCGGCCGGAGTTGTGGTCGTTTGGCGGGCAGCAGTGGTTGGCGTCAGCTCCAGGGCACCCGGTGTATTGGCGGTGCCATGAGGCGCAGTGGCAGGTTCGGTTGTTTGATCAGTGGCTGCCGTTGAACCCGGATGCGCCGGTGACACATGTTTCGTTCTGGGAGGCGGAGGCATGGTGTCGTTGGGCCGGGCGGCGTTTGCCGACGGAGTATGAGTGGGAGGTGGCCGCTTTGGCGAACCAGCCAGGTGAGGTTTTTCGGCGCTTCCCTTGGGGGAATCAGGCGCCGGACGCTTCTCGCGCGGATATGAATGGTCGCTCGATGTCGCAGAATCCCGTGTTTGATTACCCCGCGGGTGAGAGTCGGTTTGGGTGTCGGCAGATGCTGGGTTCGGTGTGGGAGTGGACCAGCGATCAGTTTTTGCCCTACGACGGCTTCAAAGTGGATATGTACCCGTTTATGTCAACGCTGCAGTTTGGCGACCACAAGGTGACTCGCGGCGGGAGTTGTGCCACGACATCGAGTTTGATTCGTGGCACGTATCGGCAGGCTTATTTGCCCCAGAGAAATGATGTGTTTACCGGTTTTCGTACCTGCGCGTTAAGTTGATGGCTGCCTGGGGTCGGAAAGCGTAACCTCCGGTTCAGGGACTTCCGGGGCTATCTGCTGCAAGTGGCTCGCTAGGGCCACCCCGGTTTCGCTCATGGTGAGATAGGCTTCGTTGGCTCCGGCTTCGCGAATGCGTTCGGCTTCGTCTTCAAACATGGTGTGGGCGACGATGTAGCCGGTGAAGCCGAGTTTCCTCAGCATGCGGGCGGCGATCAGTTTGGCTTCTATATCGCCCATAGCGAGGATGACGGCTTCCACCGAGGGCATGTGCAGGGCTTCCCAGAAGGTGTTGTCTTCGGCATCGGCGTAGACCACGTTGCGCCCCTGTTTCTGATGTCGCGCAACTTTGGCTAAGTCGGAATCCAAAGCCATGAGGCGGGCTTCGGTGTCGCTCAGTGCATCGTACGCGGCGGTTCCGGTTCGCCCCATACCCATCACAACCACGCGGGTATCACCCAATGATATCGGCAGTTCATCCGGGTGCCGCCGATCGTTTTCGAAGGGCACGAGGCGGTGGCTCCAGCGTTCGTACAGTGGGTGTGCCAAGCGGTTGAGCGGCGCGGATATCAGGAATGACAGCGCCACCGCTAAGGCCAGCGGAACCAACCATTCAGGCAGGGCTACGCTGGCGACAATCAGGCCGAACTCACTGTAATTGGTCAGTGCCAATGAGGTCAGGAAGCTGCTACGTGCACGCAGGCGGAAAAGCAGCATCAGGAAGAAGAACAAGATGCCTTTTAAGGGAAGAATCAAGGCCACGACAATTGCGAAGATGATGGCGTCTTTTCCTGGCAGGCCGTCAATGCCGATTTGAAGAAAGAATCCCACCAAGAAGATTTCTTTCACGCTCCACAAGGATTTGGCCAGTTCCTGACTTCTCGGATGGTTGGCCAGAATGGCACCGAACACCAGTGCGCCGAGTTCCGAGCTAAGCCCAACTGCCTGAAAGCCCAAGCCACCCAGCACCAGTGCAAGCAACAAGCCAAGCAGGACCAGCAGTTCTTCGTGGCCGCTTGCGTCCAGGAGCTTGTACAGAACCGGTCGAAGCAAGGGCAGACCAAATACGATCAGCGCCCATTGCGATGGCGTTTGCCCTGCCGCCAGGCTCATCACCACCAATGCAATTAAATCCTGCATGATCAGAATGCCAATCGACACTCGTCCGTGGAAAGCACGCAGTTCTCGTTTGTTTTCCAATACCTTGGCGGCCAGCACGGTCGAGGAGAAGGACAAGGCGATCGCCAGCATCAGCGAGGTGTACCAGCTGACGTCAAGAATCAGATATATGCCGGGTGCGAATACCAATGCGGTTACTGCGAAGTGCAGCAGGCTGCCACCAATGACTTCCGGGCTGATCACCGATTTCAGTTTCAGCTTGAGTCCGACGGTAAAGAGCATGAGCAAAACGCCCAGATGGGCGATGTGATCCAGCACGGCGGTGGGTTCCGGCGAGATCGGGATGGATGGGTTAGCAGCCATGGCGCTGAGGATAAAGCCCGCTGCGAGATAGCCAATGAGCGGGGGCAGATGCACCGTTTTGATCAGCAGGCCGAGGCCAAAGGCAAAGGAAATCCAGATCGCTTCAGGCATGGAAGGCTCTTACCGGGGAACAGAACAAGAAGGCTACCTTGTTTTTTCCCCGCATTGAAGTCGATTTACGGCTAACGCGCTACCATTTTTTCTTGGTCGTTATTTGACCGGTAGGGCTGGGAAAACTCAAGAAACAGCTGGGCCGATTCTTCCGGTGTTTCGATCATCGGCGCATGGCCGATGCCTTCGAGGATGGTCAGTTGGGCGCCGGGTATGTCTTGTTTGAAGAGGGCTCCATTACGGTAATCCAGCACACGATCTTCTTTGCCCCAGACGATCAGAACCGGATCTTCAATGTGTTTGATTGCATCACGAAAATCAGAGTTCAGGCCAGCTTCGCGGATGTCGGAGAAAATCTTTTTATTGATGTCTTGATTGGCAATGGCTTTTTCTTCCATCACTCCCAGTATGGGCCAGGGAATAAAGGGCTTTTCTTCCATCGCGAAGTCGACCAAACGCTCAAAGTCGCCCGGTTGGGTGGGGATCAGCGGATTGTCGCCGGCAAGCACCAGTTCGGTGAGTTCGTTGTGGTATTCCAGGATGCCGGCGGGGTTAAACAGAACCGCCGTTTCAATCTGTTCGGGGTAAGTGGCTGCATAGAGCGCGGTGATGGCCCCACCCATGGAGTTGCCCATCATGTGCATGGTTTCGATGTTCAGGGCTTTAAGAATGAGGGCAAGATAACCGACTTGCTCTTCCAGTCGGTAGCCGAGGTCGAGGGGTTTGCTGCTGTCGCCGTGGCCGGGTAGGTCGATGGCGTATACGTTGAACTCTTCGGTGAGCTCCCCTGCCATTCGTATCCAGTTGTCTTTGTTGGCGGCAAAGCCGTGCACAAGAACGATGGTGTTGCCGTTGTTGGCTTCACGGTTTCGGAGGTAAGTAATTTCCAACTCACCTACGTTTATTTGGCTGACTTCGAGCCCGGCACCGGAGCGTTCCCAGTCCATGGCATTTTCGTAAATGCCTTGCCGCGAGCATGCGGTGGTGAGCAACACCGTTACAAACAGCAGAGCAAGGGATATAGGTGATGATTGCAACATGCTTGGTTCCCCGGGAGCGTTGAGGTCGTTCATTTTTTGAAGGGGTACCACATTACGGCATAAAAAAGCCCGGTCAATGACCGGGCTGACACTGCGTGTGATCGGCGTTACAAATCAGCCTTGTTCACGGGCAATCGCCCGGTATGCAATGTCTTTACGGCAGAATACGCCGTCCCACTCAACTTTCACGGCCAATTCGTAGGCGCGCTGTTGAGCTTCGGTGACGGTGTTGCCGAGGGCTGTGGCGCAGAGTACGCGACCGCCGTTAGTGACAACGTTGCCGTCTTTTAGGCTGGTACCGGCGTGGAAGACTTTCTCGCCGTCTACCTCGGTTTCCGGCAAGCCGGAGATCACGTCGCCCTTATTGTAGCTGCCCGGATAACCACCGGCGGCCAGAACGATGCCCACTGAGGCGCGCTCGTCCCACACGGAATCACACTGGTCTAGGGTACCGTCAACGGCTGCCAGGGACAGTTCAACGATGTCAGACTTCATGCGCAGCATGATTGGCTGAGTTTCCGGATCACCGAAGCGGCAGTTGAACTCGATCACCTTGGAAGCACCGGAAGCGTCGATCATCAGGCCGGCGTACAGGAAACCCTTGTAAGGGTGGCCTTCTGCTGCCATGCCGTTAACGGTCGGCATGATCACTTCGTCCATAATGCGCTGGTGCACATCGGCTGTGACCACTGGCGCCGGAGAGTAAGCACCCATGCCGCCGGTGTTGGGGCCGGTGTCGCCGTCACCAACGCGCTTGTGATCTTGGGAAGTCGCCATGGCCAGTACGTTCTTGCCATCAACCATAACGATGAACGAGGCTTCTTCGCCGTCCAGGAACTCTTCAACGACCACGCGGCTGCCGGCATCGCCAAAGGCGTTACCAGCCAGCATGTCGCGAATGGCGTCTTCGGCTTCTTCCAGAGTCATCGCAACGATGACGCCTTTACCGGCGGCCAGGCCATCAGCCTTAACCACAATCGGTGCGCCTTTCTCACGAACGTAGGCGAGGGCTTCGTCAACGTCGGTGAAATTGGCGTAGTCCGCGGTTGGTATTTTCTGGCGGGCCAGGAAATCCTTGGTGAAGGCTTTGGAGCCTTCAAGCTGGGCTGCTCCGGCACTGGGGCCGAAGATGCGTAGGCCGCGATCTTCAAACTTGTCGACCACGCCGGCAACCAGCGGGGCTTCCGGTCCGACGATGGTGAGGCCGACATTGTTCTGTTCGGCAAAGTTGGCCAGTCCGTCCAGATCCATGACGTCCAGATCGACGTTTTCCAGACTGGGCTCGCGGGCTGTGCCGGCGTTACCTGGTGCGACAAAAACCTTGTCGGCCAGCGGGGACTTGGCGGCTTTCCAGGCCAGTGCGTGTTCACGACCGCCACTGCCGATAATCAGAATGTTCATGTTGTGCTCCTGAATGCTGTGATCAGTGACGGAAATGGCGCATGCCGGTGAAGACCATAGCGATGCCGTGTTCGTTGGCTGCGTCGATCACTTCCTGGTCGCGCATGGAACCGCCCGGTTGAATCACCGCGGTGATGCCGGCAGCGGCGGCGGCATCGATGCCGTCACGGAATGGGAAGAAGGCGTCGGAAGACATCACCGAGCCTTTGACTTCCAGACCTTCATCGGCGGCTTTAATGCCGGCGATTTTGGCGCTGTATACGCGGCTCATTTGGCCTGCACCCACACCGATGGTGCGGCCGGCTTTGGCGTAGACGATGGCGTTGGACTTAACGTATTTGGCCACTTCCCAGGCAAACAACAGGTCGTTCAGCTCTTCTTCGGTGGGCTGGCGGTCGGTAACCACTTTAACGTCTTCCATCGCTACCATGCCCAAGTCGCGATCTTGAACCAGCAGGCCGCCGGTGACGCGCTTGTAGTCCATGGTCTTGGCTCGGTGGCTGTCGAATTCGCCGCAGGCCAGCAGGCGAACGTTCTTCTTGGCAGATACGATCTCTACCGCTTCCGGCGCGATGCTAGGGGCAATGATGACTTCCACGAACTGGCGATCAACGATGGCTTGGGCGGTTTTAGTATCGAGCTCGCGGTTAAAGGCGATGATGCCACCGAAGGCTGAGGTCGGATCGGTGGCGAAGGCCAGGTCGTAGGCCTGAAGAATGTCGGCACCAATGGCGACGCCGCAAGGGTTGGCGTGCTTAACAATGACGCAGGCAGGATCTGCGAATGGCTTCACGCATTCCAGAGCGGCGTCGGTATCGGCTACGTTGTTGTAGCTGAGCTCTTTGCCTTGCAGTTGTTTGGCAGTGGCGACGCAAGCTTCACGCGGGTTGCTTTCGGCATAGAAAGCGGCGCGTTGGTGCGGGTTTTCGCCGTAACGCATATCCTGAACCTTCACAAACTGGGCGTTGAAGGTGCGAGGGAAGTCAGCGTTGTCGTTATCCGGTGTGCGTCCGCCTAGGTAGTTGGCGATGGCACCGTCGTAACCGGCGGTGTGTTCGAAGGCTTTGACCGCCAGATCGAAACGGGTGTTGTAGGTCAGGTCACCGTCGTTTTCTTCGAGTTCTTTCAATACGCGGCTGTAGTCGGAAGCGTTCACCACAATGGCAACGTCGTTATGGTTTTTAGCCGCGGCGCGAACCATTGTCGGGCCACCGATGTCGATGTTTTCGATGGCCGTGGCGAGATCGCAATCCGGGTTGGCAACGGTGTCTTCGAACGGGTAGAGGTTCACCACCACCATATCGATCGGGTTAATGCCGTGCTCGGCCATGATGGCGTCGTCGGTACCGCGACGGCCCAGAACGCCACCGTGGATCTTCGGATGCAGGGTTTTCACCCGGCCGTCCATCATTTCCGGGAAGCCGGTGTAGTCGGACACTTCGGTGACCGGTACTTTGTTTTCCTGTAGCAGTCGGAAAGTGCCGCCAGTAGAGAGCAGCTCTATACCGCGTTCGGTCAGGGCACGGCCGAAATCGACGATGCCAGTTTTATCACTCACGCTGATCAGGGCGCGACGGACGGGGGTGTTAGCCTGGTTTGCCATGGTTCAGTTTCTTCGCTGTTCAGATAAGCCGAGGGTAGCCTGAATAAAGAACAAAGGCCTCGCGAACGAATCCGGGAGGCCCTTGTGGATCGAGTCTGATTATAGCAGACCGTATTGCTTCAGTTTCTTGCGCAGGGTTCCGCGATTCAGACCAAGCATGGTGGATGCCTTGGTTTGGTTGTTGCGGGTGTACTTCATTACCTGCTCGAGCAGCGGTGCTTCAACTTCAGAGAGCACCAGTTGATACACATCGGTGACGGGTGCTCCGTCCAGTTGCGCGAAGTAGTTCTTCAGAGCAACTTCTACGCTGTCGCGCAGGGTGACGCTATTGCCGCTGCCGTTTACCGTGTGCAACTGATGCAATTCATCGTTGGCCGGGGTGCTCAGATTATCGTGTGCCAAAGTCTCAGCGGTCATGCTGCGAATACCTCTCCATTTCGTAAGCGTGCAAAGTACTGTGCGATGCTGTCTTTTTGCTCCAGTGGGTCTTCGATCCCATTGAAGCGACTGCGGAACTGTTTGCTTTCGTCGTGGGTCTGCAGATACCAGCCCACATGTTTTCTGGCGATACGCACGCCCATCTTTTCCCCGTAGAAGCTGTGCAGCTCGGCAAGATGCTCCAGGAGTATCTGCTCGACTTCATTCAGGGGCGGAGCCGCAAGGTGTTCGCCGGTTTCCAGAAAGTGCATGATTTCCCGGAAAATCCATGGACGGCCTTGTGCGCCTCTGCCGATCAGCAGCCCGTCTGCGCCGGTGTAGGTCAGCACATGGCGGGCTTTCTCTGGTGTGGTGATGTCGCCATTGGCAAACACTGGAATACCAACACTGGCTTTTACTTCGGCAATGGTGTCGTATTCGGCATCGCCCAGGTATTTGTCGGCTCTTGTGCGGCCGTGTACAGCGAGGGCCCGAATGCCTGCGTCTTCCGCCATTTTTGCAATTATTTTGGCGTTTCGGTTGTCGCGATCCCAACCTGTGCGCATTTTCAGTGTCACCGGAATATCAACGGCGCTGACCACCGCTTCCAGAATTTCCCGAACCAGCTTTTCGTCTTTCATCAAGGCCGAACCAGCGGCCTTGTTGCAAACTTTTTTGGCTGGACACCCCATGTTGATGTCGATGATCTGGGCACCAAACTTGGCGTTTTGCCTTGCGGCATCGGCCAGCATGTCTGGGTCGCCGCCGGCAATTTGCACTGACCGGGGTTCGGGTTCGCCCTGATGGTTCATCCGGGTGCGAGATTTGCGCGTATGCCAGAGCTTGCTATCCGCTATGACCATTTCCGATACAGCCAAACCGGCGCCCATTCTTCGACACAAAAGCCGAAACGGGCGATCTGTTACACCGGCCATGGGTGCAACTATCAATGGGTTGGGCAGGGTGTACGGCCCGATTTTTGCCGTTGGCAGCATGATCTGAGTCCGTGTCACAGCGGGTTTAGCAAAATTCGGTTTTTAGTCGTTGCTCAAAATCTGATCGACTGTTTCCCGAAGGGCGGTAATGATACCGCCGAGGGCAGTTTGATTGAAGGGATAAATGAGCGAAAAAGTTGATTATTTTTCGCTCTGTCTGGTTGACTTTTGCTCGACCGACTGCAGGCCTTTGTTTGGGCTATCGGTATCTACGGACGGAAGAGCAGGTTGTAGTTGACCGCGTCGCGTCCGGGGTCGCGAATCCGGATCGCAATCTTGACCGGGGTATCTGTGGGCATGTTTTCCAGTGCCTTGCCGTCACCGGCGATATACTCTTCGGGGCCGAAAACGCTTTGCGCCACCACGTCTCCATTCAAGTTGGAAAAGGTCAGGGCAATAGAGGGAAATGGCTGCTCGAAGTTGGCGCGATTGATGATAACCGCATCGACGATCAACTGGTTTCGGTTGTCCGGGGCTGTGCG
The DNA here is from genome assembly GCF_019916045.1 of Marinobacter sp. AL4B. Classification (NCBI taxonomy): domain Bacteria; kingdom Pseudomonadati; phylum Pseudomonadota; class Gammaproteobacteria; order Pseudomonadales; family Marinobacteraceae; genus Marinobacter; species Marinobacter sp. AL4B. The sequence continues at coordinate 404,906 of NZ_JAILWZ010000013.1, read as the reverse complement.
AACCACCAATTTACGGCTTTGTATGGCATCGACATTCACCAGTGGCTGAAGCTCGCAACCGGCCAATTCACAGCCTTTCTCGTAAAAGGGTCGTAGCTGAGGAATGGCGGATAACCGGTCAAACTGGAACCAGGTAGCCTGTGCCACTAAGAGCCCAAGCAGTGCGAGTGTCACAAGACTCCACAGCACTGCCCGAAGGCGGCTGCCCCCGCCGCCAACCGACACTGGCTCTCGCCGTAAATCCTGATATAAGGTCGCAGAGGTTTGTTCCGGGCGAGCCTGATTAATTATGGGGTCGCCCATCTGGTCAGCTTCTTCGCTTGAGAGGGCTGGGCCGCCTGTTTCTTGGTCGTGCTGGCCGTCTGAAGCAGAGCTGACGGATGCTGTTTCAGGCTCAGGCTCAGGCTCAGGCTCAGGCTCAGGCTCAGGCTCAGGCTCAGGCTCAGGCTCAGGCTCAGCGGTATGTTTCTCTGGATGTGCGGGATGATCGTCTGAAAGCATGGCTTCTGCCCAGCTTTCATCGATATTTGCGCTTATAGGGTCTTCGTGGTCTTCAGAGAAACTTTCGTTATGACGGTCGTCAACCGAGAGAAAACTTTCGCTCAGTTCGTCTTCAGAGAACGTGAGTTTGCCCCCTGCGTAAAGGCCTTCTTCCGCATCCTCTTCAGGGTTATCAGCGAAGACAAAGTCGTCGTCAATCACGCTGCTGCGGGTGTCTTCGTTGGTGGAATCTTTAGTTATTGAAGGTCCGGAGCGGGCAGGGGTTGGAGATGACGCACTCTCGCGGGAAGCCGTTATGGGGTGCTCTTTCGCGTTAAAGATGGCCATGCAGTTGCCGCAGCGGACTTTGCCTCCGGCGACACTGAGCTGTTCGTCAGTTACCCGAAAACGAGTGGCGCACTCGGGGCACTGTGTTTGCAGGCTGCTCTGGGTCATGCTGTTATCCTGAACGCTCCGTCACTGCGTGATTACTAAGAACCACGCAGTTTAGACGTAAACGTTTGATTCGTCACTCGTCCTTGCGCCGTCCTGTGAGGCGTACCCACTCTTCTTTCTGTTCGGGTTCGTCCATGATAAACCAAGGTTCGTAGGCTTCCATAACTTCTCTGGCTTGGTTCGACAGAATACCGGAGAGTACAAGGCTACCGCCGGTGCGAGTCAGGGCGGCTAAACGAGGCGCCAAGCCAATCAACGGTTGTGCCAGAATGTTGGCGAGCATCACGTCGGCTTGGGTGTCGGGGTCACTGCCGGGCAAGTAAAGGTCCAGCCGATCGTCTTCAACCTCATTGCGCCGGGCATTTTCACGGCTGGCTTCCAGAGCTTGAGGGTCGGTGTCTACGCCAATCACGTGCTTGGCGCCCAGTAACAGAGCCGCAAGGCCGAGAATGCCGGAGCCGCAGCCATAGTCGATTACTTGCTTGCCATCAACATCCTGGCCATCCAGCCACTGCAGGCAGAGGGCTGTTGTAGGATGGGTGCCGGTGCCGAAAGCCAGGCCCGGGTCCAGCAGAAGGTTAGCGGCATCCGGGTCGGGGGCTTCGTGCCAGCTTGGAACAATCCAGAGCCGCTCGCCAAAACGCAATGGATGGAAGTCGTCCATCCAGGCCCGCTCCCAATCTTTGTCTTCGACCAGCGTAACCTCAATCTCTGCCAGAGTTTGCTGGGTTTGCTGATGCCAGGCATCCCGAATATCGGAGCACAGCTGCTCGATATCCCGGTCCGATTGAAACAGACCTGTTACGGTGGTTTGGCTCCACAACGGGGTTGTGCCTGGGTCAGGCTCGTAGAGGGGTTGATCAGCGGCATCTTCCATGGAAACGGCATCCGAACCCATTTCCATAAGCAAGTCTTCCAGCTGATCCGCATTGTCGGGATCAGCTGGAATCTGGAGTTGTATCCAGGGCATGGTTAATCCTGTATCAGTTTTTCAAGGTAGTGAATGGTGAAGTCTACCTGTTTAAAACCTCCGTCGCGCACCAGTTTTCTGTGCAGTGGCTGATTTGTCTTGATGCCCTCAACCAACATTTCATCTAATGCGTTCTTCATGCGTCGGCGTGCGATGTTTCGATCGTCACCCCACGTGATCAACTTGGCGATCAGTGAATCGTAGTACGGAGGCACGGTGTAGCCGCTGTACAGATGGGAGTCGACACGAATACCGTTGCCGCCGGGGGCATGAAAATGCTTGATCTTGCCAGGGCTGGGCGCGAAGGTTTGAGGGTCCTCTGCGTTGATCCGGCATTCCATGGCATGACCGGAAATCTGAATTTCGTCCTGGCTGTATTCCAGTGGCAACCCGCTGGCAATGCGCAACTGTTCGCGGACGATGTCCACGCCAGTGACCATTTCGGATACCGGGTGCTCTACCTGAACGCGGGTGTTCATTTCGATGAAGTAGAACTCACCATCCTGATACAGGAATTCGAAGGTGCCAGCGCCTACGTAACCGATTTCTTTGCAAGCATCGGTGCAGGCTTTGAGGGTGCGCTCGCGGGATTCCGGATTGATATTCGGGGCCGGGGCTTCTTCAATGACCTTCTGGTTGCGGCGCTGCATAGAACAGTCGCGGTCGCCCAGATGGATCACGTTGCCGTGCATGTCGGCGAGAACCTGAACCTCAACATGGCGCGGCGTTTCCAGAAACTTTTCCAGATAAACCGTGGGATCGCCGAAAGCGTTCTTTGCTTCTGACTGAGTGATCTGAACGGCTTTGAGCAGGGCTGCCTCGGAGTGAACTACCTGCATACCGCGACCACCGCCGCCGGAAGCTGCTTTGATCATGACCGGGTAGCCGATTTTGCGAGCTACCTGCAACGTCCGCTCATCGTCATCGGTGAGAGGGCCGTCTGAGCCGGGAACCGTCGGTACGCCAGCTTTCTTCATGGCTTCGATTGCAGAGACTTTGTTGCCCATCAGGCGAATGGTCTCTGCTCTCGGGCCGATGAAGCGGAACCCGCTTTTCTCGACTTGTTCGGCAAAGTCTGCGTTTTCTGCCAGAAAGCCGTAGCCGGGGTGGATACCGACAGAATCTGTCACTTCCGCCGCACTGATAATCGCCGGGATGTTCAGATAGCTGTCTGTCGGACTGTTTGGGCCGATGCAGACGGTTTCATTTGCCAGGCGAACGTGCATCAGGTCGCGGTCTACCTGAGAGTGAACCGCCACCGTTTTAATGCCTAGCTCTTTGCAGGCGCGGAGTATACGCAGGGCGATTTCACCGCGGTTTGCGATCAGAACTTTCTCTAACATAGCCATGGGTAGCAATCACCAGATTCAGGAAATGACGACCAGAGGTTGGTCAAACTCCACCGGCTGGCCATTTTCGACCAGAATTTCGGTGATGGTGCCAGACTTGTCTGCTTCAATCTGGTTCATCATCTTCATTGCTTCAACAATGCAAATGACGTCGCCGGCCTTGACCGATTGGCCCACTTCTACAAAGGCCGGTGCAGACGGTGACGGCGAACGGTAGAAGGTGCCCACCATCGGCGATTTTAGCGCGTGGCCATTAATGGCAGGGGATGCCGCAGGGGCTTCTTCCGCTGCAGGTGCGCTTGCAGGAGCCGGGGCCGCTTGTGGTGCTGGCGCTGCGTAGTGGCTTACGAATTGGCCTGCGGCGGCTTGCTCGCGACGACGGGAAATGCGAACGGAGTCATCTCCTTCGTGGATTTCCAGCTCCTCGACGTCAGATTCCTCGAGCAGTTCGATCAGTTTTTTGATTTTGCGAATATCCATAACTATTCCAGTCCCATTGTCTCTGGTATATCAGTGAATTTTTTGCAGGGCAGCCTGTAAAGCAAGATTGTAACCTTGGCTGCCTAAACCGCAGATAACGCCTTGGGCGATATCTGAAAAATACGAGTGGTGCCTGAACGGCTCCCGCGCATGCACGTTCGACAGGTGCACTTCAATGAACGGGATGCCCGAGGCCAACAGAGCGTCCCGCAAGGCGACACTGGTGTGGGTGAAGGCGGCGGGATTGATAATGATGAAGTCCACCCCTTCAGCCCGGGCTTCGTGAATACGGTCAATCAATTCATACTCTGCATTCGATTGCAGATGCAGCAGATGGTGGCCTTGTTCTGAAGCCTGATGTCGCAAGCGGTCGTCGATGTCTGCCAGCGTCTCATGGCCATAAACCTCGGGCTCTCGTGTGCCGAGCATATTAAGGTTGGGGCCATGTAGCACAAGTATGGTAGACATGATGAAATTTGCCTTGTTTATTTTTTACAGGATCGCCGAAGATAACGACAGTTTAGTTGAATGGTGCGTACTTATTCGCTTCAAATCAACACTTTTTGACAATCTTCGGATACGACTTTTGATCCTGAAAAAGATTACACAGCAATTGCCTCACGCGCGATGACATTTCGTTGATGGCTAGCATTGTCGGTGATGGCGAATAGGGCGGGTATTCGACATTGGTTTCATGGACCGAGCAGAAAGCCCGGCCCGGGGGCATCATTCTTCAGCCAGTGTGACGCAGTTTCGACCATTAGCTTTTGAGACATACAAGGCCTGATCGGCCCGTTCACACAACGACTGTGAACTGTCGCCCTGCGACGCGGCCAGCCCGCAACTGAAGGTCACTTTGAACTGGCGGTCGCCGGCCTCTTGCACGAGCTCGGCAAATCGTTCCCGAATTTCATTGACCACGTTGCGGGCATCGCTGGGGCGAGTGTTAGGCAGAATTAGCGCGAACTCCTCACCGCCGTACCGCCCGATGTGGTCAGTTTTTCGCAGCCGTTGCTTCAGGAACATGGATAAGCTTCGGAGGATTCGGTCACCAATCGGGTGACCGAAGGTATCGTTCACCTTCTTGAAGTAGTCCAGATCGATCATGGCGAAACAAAGCGGTTGGTCTTTCTGGCGCGTCCGAACGATTTCCTGTTCCAGCAAATACAGAGTGTGGGTGTGATTGAACAACCCCGTCAGGCTGTCGCGAATCATCAGTGCCAATAAGGAACGGGCTCGACGGCCACGGTTGTGCAGCGTGGCGATCAAATGCTTGGGGTCAACCGGTTTGGTTAGAAAGTCATCACCGCCCAAGCTCATAGCGTGCAGCTGTTTGCCAACGTCGTCTTCGGCCGACAGGTAGATGATCGGTACGCTGTGAAATTTGTCCTGTTGGCGAATGACGCGGGCAATCTCCATACCTGTGCAACCGGGCATGTACATGTCGAGCAGGATGATCTCGGGAGAGAATTGCTCCAGTGCTGTAATGATCTGCATCGGGTCGGTGATGATGTGGGCGTTCATCCCGGCCTTCTTCAGCACCGTTTCCATGAATTTGGCCTGAGCCCGGGAATCGTCGAGCACCAGTACCCTGTACGGCTCGACGGTATTACCATGGGTATAAGTCTCGATTTTCTCGATCAACTGGCCCGGATCAACCGCCGGATAGAAGAACTCTTCGCCACCACACCGGGACGCTCTTAACCGCGTTTCGATTGAGCCGTCTTCGTCGCTCATGAAAATTATCGGGATGGGGGTGTCATGCTGTTCCTGCAGGTGCTCAATCGTCGAAATTCCCGAAGATGCTCCACCACCAAAGTTGATGTCGATCAGGATGGTTTCGGGTTTGCTCAGTGCACACGCCTCCATTAATTCGTTGGGCGTTTGATAGGCCGACGCGCGGAAACCGAAAAATTCGAGCTGTTTGATCATTCTGGCTGCCGATTCTTCGTCTGCGAGCGCAAGGTAGACGGGGGTCCGGCGGAATGGGTGGGGCACATCATTGTTTTCGTCGCTGCGACGTTGGGTGCAGTGACGAAGGGTTTCCACCGACTCTTCAAGAGCTTGCTGGTGATCGGTGCAGAGCGAGGAGCCCGTGGGCCAGTGAGTCAACCTTTCCAGAATCCGTTCGCCGGCGCGAGCGTGGCTTTCCATCTCGAAACGGCGGGCGTACCGCACCAATTTGTCGGCGGCGGCTTCCAGTGCGTTCCGGTATGGCTGGGCTTGCGCCGGGTCATCGTGAATTTTTTGCCAGGTATCCAGAACAACGCGCGCTTGGGTAGTGACGCGGCGGGCAAAGTGTTGCCTGAGTTTTTCCTTCTGGCTTTCGTCGCTCATTGTGCTCGGGCCTTTCTGTTATAGGTTGTTCTGTCCGGCAGGACGAACTTATTTCTAGGTCAGGTTAGACAGAGGCTTCATAGTCCTTGGGTAGAGTCTATAGTGTTTAATGTTGTCGACGTAGACAGCACTTTGTAAATGTTTGTCAACTCTTGAAGGTGGTCACAGAGTTGGGGTGTCTTTAGATTCGGTCCGAAGTCTTGGAGCTTTATGGCAATGGTGCAGGTAGCGAACAGACAGCGGCAATATGGTGTGCTGAGTCTTCGGGCATTGTTGTTGCTTTTTACCAGCAGTTTATTGGTACTCATTTTGTTGGCCCTTTTTTCCGTCACGTTTAACACCTTCCGGGATTATGTTTCGTCTCAGCATCTAGAGCATGCTCAAGACGCGGCGACCGCCACCGGTGTGGCGTTGTCCAAAGCCGTTGATGCTTCCGATATCGTTGCCGCCTCGTCATTGATCGATGCCGTGTTCGATAGTGGCAGCTATCTGTCGGTGAAATTTGTTGGTCACGAAGGGATTATGTTGGCGGGTCGTTCCATGCCTTTGCGAACTCAAGTGGCACCCGGCTGGTTCGTAAAGGTAGCGAAACTGTCAAAGCCCGAGGGGACGGCGCAAGTGGTGCGGGGTTGGGCACAGCTGGGAACGGTTCAGGTGGTCAGCAATCTGGGCCGGGCCTACGACGATCTTTGGCGAATCACGGTGGGGTTGTTGGTTGGGGTGGTCGTGATTGGTGGCGTAGGGATGTTGGCCTTATGGTTTTTGTTACGGCGCTTGCTGCAGCCGCTAAAGGAATTGGAAAAGCAGGCACGGGCATTAAGTCGGCGGGACTTCAGGAAAAGGGTGGAGGTGCGTTCCACCCGGGAACTGAATCGGGTGACTGAAGCCATGAATCAGATGACGGATGACTTGGGGCAGTTGTTCGCCGGACAAGGTAAGTTGATCCAGCATCTGCGGAAAGTGAACAACGAAGATGCGGTGACCGGGCTGGCAAGCCGTAGCGCGTTTGATCAGCGCCTGAAGGTGGAAGTTGAATCTGAAGAAAAATCCGCGCCAGGGGTGCTGATGCTACTTCAGCTGAGCGGTTTTGGTGACTTCAACCAAAGCCACGGTCGCGAAGAGGGCGACGAGGTGCTGAGGAAAGTGGGCAAGGTTGTTAATACGTTCGCGATGAAACATGCCGGTGCGTTTGCAGGCCGAAGAACCGGGGCGGAATTTGCAGTCTATCTGCCTGGAGCCTCGGCTGTGGATGTGAAAGTTTGGTGTGAAGCGCTAGTCGAGAAATTGGATGGGCTGTATTCCGATATGGCCGCGCCACTCGAGATCTTTGTACATGCCGGGCTGGCCATTGCATCGAAAGAAGCGGATGCCCGAGATTTGTTGGCGGCTGCGGACACCGCTTTGAGAACGGCCCAGCAACGCGAGGAGTCCTGTTCCTGGATCAAGGATGCTAGCGGCAATAGTTACCACACGATGGACACCTGGCGCGACATCATCAAAGATGCCATTCGAGAGCAGCGCTTGTCACTTTGGTTGCAGCCAATGGTGCAGGGCCCGGATCAGGAGCTCCAGTATTACCAGGTGTTCTCACGAATTTGCACGCCAGAGGGTGTGCTGAAGGCAGGCGCGTTTGTGCCCATGGCGGAACGCCTCGGTCTTATTGCCGATATTGATCGAGTGCTGGTCGCCAGTGTTCTGGAGTGCCTTAAGGGTAATCTAAACGAGAAACTCGCGATTTCGTTAGGTTCGGCCTCGGTGGCAGATGAAACGTTCCGGGAAGATCTTTTGGCGATGTTAAGCTCTGCTGGCGCCCTGAGTCGTCGTTTGTGGGTTGGTATTTCGGAAATGACTCTTCACCATCATCGCACGCAGGCGAGTCAATTGATTCGAGCGCTGGTTAAACTGAACGTTCCGGTTTTGGTGGACCGTTTTGGTGTGGGAGGGGTGCCGTTCAATTACCTGCGGAATCTGCCGTTAAGCGCTCTGCGGATTGATAACAGTTTTGTTCACGATCTGGACGGCCACGAGGATAACCGGTTCTGGCTCGAGTCGGTTATCGGTATTGCCCGGAGTCGGGGTGTGAAAGTTTTCGCTACGGGTGTAGAAAGACAAGAGGAATACTCGGTACTCTGTAAATTGGGTATCGATGGCGCCATGGGCTACCATCTAGGCCGACCCTTTGCGGCCGACGAGAAATCAACAGGAGAGTAAACGTTTTATGCCGGGCAAAATCAGACAGTACTTCAAGGACAAGAAAGAAGATGTTCAGGATTACACCGGTGGCAGCGGCGTAATCGCAAAGTTTATCCTGGCGCTGCTGGTGGTGTACCTGCTGATTACGATCGTGTTGGGCGTCATCTGGAGCAGTGAACCGGACAGTTTCTCGGTACGGGAGCATACCCGCACGTTGGCCAGTTCGATGGATCGTGAACCGGTAGCCGGGTTTACTACAACGGCTACGATGATTCGTTTGGCAGAGACGCTTTTGGATAAGCCGGGCGGTTACATTTCGAATGATATATTCCCTCCCGGGCTCTGGATGGACAACATGCCGAATTGGGAATACGGTGTGCTGGTGCAACTGCGGGATTTGTCTCGCGCTCTTCGAAAAGACATCAGTCGGTCCCAGAGCCAATCGGCGGAAGACCCTGATTTGATCATTGCGGAACCTCAGCTGCACTTCGACAGCGAAAGCTGGGCGATTCCCTCCACCGAAAACGAATACCGTCGTGGTATCAATGCACTGAAACGGTATCTCAATCGTTTGTCGGACCCTCAGCAAAGCAGTGCCCAGTTTTTCGCCCGGGCGGATAACCTGAACAACTGGCTGGCGGATCTGGAAACTCGACTGGGTAGCTTGTCTCGAACGCTGAGTGAGAGTGTGGGTAAGGCGACGGTGGCCGAAGCCTTGTCGAACGGTGACGAAAGCGATCCGTTGTCCGAGGCGGTCAGTGGTGACGATGTAAAAACTGACTGGACCAAGATCGACGATGTTTTCTATGAAGCTCGCGGCACGGCGTGGGCCTTGTTGCATATTTTCCGGGCGATGGAAGTGGACTTCCGGAAGGTGCTGCAAGACAAGAATGCCATGGCGAGTGTGCAGCAGATTATCATTGAGCTGGAAGGCACTCAGGGATCTATGTGGAGCCCAGTGATTCTGAACGGCAGTGGGTTTGGTTTACTGGCAAACCACTCGTTGACGATGGCGGCTTACCTGTCGCGGGCGAACGCAGCGATTAGCGATATGCGGGATTTGCTGTCACGGGGTTAATGCCCGTTTGGACGTTTATAAAACATAAAAAAACCGGGCCGCTCTCAGAGTGGCCCGGTTTTTTTATGCCCGAAACGCGGTTAGCCTTTGTAGGCGTTAACCGAGTCTACGATAGCTTGTTTGGCTTCGGCAGCGTTGCCCCAGCCTTGTACTTTTACCCACTTGCCGGGCTCGAGAGTTTTGTAGTTCTCGAAGAAGTGACGGATCTGGTCGCGTAGCAGTTCCGACAGGTCGTCAATTTCTTTCACGTCGTGGTAGATGGTGGTCAGCTTGTCGTGCGGTACGGCAACAAGCTTGGCGTCGCCACCGGCTTCGTCTTCCATGTTCAGGACGCCAACCGGGCGGCAGCGGATTACAGAACCGGCCTGGATTGGGTAAGGGGTCACAACGAGTACGTCCAGTGGGTCGCCGTCGTCAGCCAGGGTGTGAGGGATGAAACCGTAGTTGGCCGGGTAGAACATGGGGGTGGCCATGAAGCGGTCTACCAGCAGGGCACCCATGTCTTTGTCGAGTTCGTACTTGACCGGGGAGCTGTTAGCCGGGATTTCGATGGCTACGTAGATGTCTTCTGGCGGGTTTTTGCCTGCTGGGATGTTGTCGAATTGCATGAGAGTTCCTTCCTGATACGTTAGGTTCGTTTAACGGTGTTCGAAAAGTGGGCGCAATTATACGGGACTCTACAGGCATTCGAAACTAAACGTTGGTGGGGGGGCTTGGCTTTGGGTGCAACCAGAGGCCCTTTCTGGCTTGTGATGAAGCTTGATTCAGTAATTTCCGAAATCTACAGCCGCATCTGTTTGGCAATCAGTTCTTTCATGATTTCGGTGGTGCCGCCGCCGATGGAGAGGATCTTGGCATCGCGGTATAGGCGATCAACCACGGATTCACGCATGAAGCCCATGCCGCCGAATAGTTGCACGGCTTCGCGGGTGACTTTTTCGCAGACTTCCACGGAGAAGTTTTTCGCCATGGCCACTTGTTTGATGGGATTTTTGCCCGCTTGCATGAGAGCTGCGCAGCGGTAGGTGTATTCCCGGGCGATGTCGATCTGGGTGGCCATGTCGACCAGCTTGTGGCGGGTGACTTGGAAGCCGGAAACGGTACGGCCGAAAGCTTGGCGTTGTTTGGTGTAATCCAGAGCTGCTTCGTAAGCCAGTTGGGCCGTCATGTAGGCCATGATGGACAAACTCAGGCGTTCGGCCAGAAAATTGCTCATGATGGCGATGAAGCCGGCGTTTTCGGCGCCGATCAGACGGTCGGCGGGGACTCGGCAGTCCTCGAAGAAGAGTTCGGCGGTGTCGCTGGCCCACCAGCCCATTTTGCGCAGTTTGTTGCCATTAGAGAAACCAGGCATGTCGCGGTCGATTAGCAGTAAGCTGATGCCCGCATGGCCTTCGCCGCCGGTGCGGACGGCAACGGTGTAGTGGTCGGCGCGGGAGCCGCTGGTGATGAAAGTTTTGCTGCCGTTGACGATGTAGTGGTCACCGTCACGAATCGCGCGGGTTTTGATGTTGGCGACGTCGGAGCCACCGCCGGGTTCGGTGATGGCAAGGGCAGAGATTTTCTCGCCGCGCAGTACCGGAGGTACGATTTGCTCCTGAATTTCTTGCCTGGCCCATTTGGCGACGGGCGGCAAGCCTATGTCTAGGGAGCCCAAGCTGGCCACAAATCCGCCGGAGCTGGAGCGCATGAGTTCTTCTGAGGTGGCCACTTTCAGGAAAATGTCACCTTCACCGATCCCGCCGAGTGCTTCCGGAAATCCTATGCCCAGAAGGCCAGCATCGCCGGCTTTTCGATAGATGTCCCTCGGAAACTCGCCGGCTTCTTCCCATTGGTCGATATAAGGGCGAACGTGGGTTTCGATGAATTTTCGAGCGGTCAGGCGTACCTGTTCGTGGGTTTCGTTGAAGTAATCAGACACGTTGGCGTTCCTTGTTTTTCTTGGAGTAGCCCGAGTGTCGCTCAAATATCGCTACCAAGCAAGCGCTTGGTTTTTGGCTAAGCATTAAAAAAGCCGGCTGCTAAACCGGCTTTGAGGGCCCTGCGCAGCGGTATTAATTGTCTTGGCGAGGAATGCTCTGCACGCCTTCGCTGGTCCCGAGTAGCAGCAAGTCAGCCGGACGGCGTGCGAACAGGCCGTTGGTAACTACCCCAACAATGTTGTTGATTCGTTCTTCCACTTGAATCGGGCGCGAGATGTCCATGTTGTGGATGTCGATGATGATGTTGCCATTGTCGGTGGTGACACCGTCACGATACACCGGGTCGCCGCCGAGTTTTACGATCTCGCGGCCAACGTGGCTGCGGGCCATAGGGATAACTTCAACCGGTAGAGGAAATGCACCCAGGATATCCACTTTTTTTGAATCGTCGGCTATACAGATGAAGGTTTTGGCGACCGCTGCGACGATTTTTTCACGGGTAAGAGCTGCACCACCACCCTTGATCAGCTCTAGTCGTTCGTTGGTTTCATCAGCACCGTCTACGTAGTATTCCAGTTCGTCGATCGCGTTCAGGTCGTAAACCGGGATGCCGTGCCCCTTTAGGCGTTCAGCGGTAGCTTCGGAGCTGGCGACTGCGCCGTCAAACTCGTTTTTGTAATCGGCCAGAAAATCGATAAAGAAGTTGGCGGTGCTGCCAGTACCGACCCCGATCACGCTCTTGCGGTTCAGGTGTGGGGCAATATGGTCCATGGCGGCTTTTGCCACGGCTTTTTTGAGTTCGTCCTGAGTCATGGAAGCGCTCCGGGGGAGATCGGATGAATTTAACCGCATTATACGCCTGCAGTCGTTCTGCTTATAGACGGCAACCGTTCAAAGTTCCTAAACTGTACGTTTTTCCAAGCCGATCATCAGCAACCGGAACCATCATGCCGCAACGTTACATCAAGAAGATCCTCGATGCGCGGGTCTATGACATCGCCATCGAAACACCGCTCACTGAAGCCCGCAGTCTGTCTGCACGTCTTGACAACAATATTATGCTCAAGCGCGAAGACCTGCAGCCGGTGTTTTCCTTCAAGATTCGTGGCGCGTACAACCGAATTGCACAGCTTTCGGAAGAGCAAAAAGCCAAAGGTGTGATTTGTGCGTCTGCCGGTAACCACGCCCAAGGCGTGGCCATGTCAGCGAAAAAACTGGGCATCAAAGCGACCATCGTCATGCCGCAAACCACGCCGGACATCAAAGTGAAGTCCGTCCGCGAGCGAGGCGCCAAAGTGGTGCTCAAAGGCGATGCCTTTGATGAAGCTGCAGCGCACGCGCAGGAGTTGATTGCCAAGCACGGTTATACCTACATCCCGCCTTACGACGACCCAGACGTAATTGCCGGGCAGGGTACCGTGGCTATGGAGTTGATGTGGCAGTTTTCACAGCCGTTGCACGCTGTGTTTATTCCCGTCGGTGGTGGCGGTTTGATCGCCGGTATGGCGGCGTACATCAAATACCTGCGCCCGGATATCAAAATCATTGGCGTGGAGCCGGAAGACTCCAATTGCTTGCAGGCCGCCCTGGCCGCAGGTGAGCGAGTGGTGCTAGACGAAGTGGGCATCTTCGCCGACGGCGTTGCGGTGAAACAGATTGGTGAAGAACCTTGGAGTATCTGCAAGGACACCGTCGATGAAGTGATCACCGTCAGTACCGATGAAATCTGCGCGGCCATCAAAGACGTCTTCGAAGACACCCGTTCCATCGCTGAGCCAGCGGGCGCTCTGTCCGTGGCCGGAATCAAAAAATACATCGCGCGTGAGCAGCTTGAAGGCGAAAATTTGGCCGGCGTACTCAGCGGCGCCAACATGAATTTCGACCGATTGCGTTATATCTCTGAACGCACGGAAATTGGTGAAAAACGCGAAGCTGTGCTGGCGGTGACCATCCCGGAACAACCTGGCGCGTTTAAAAAGTTCATCAAGGCTTTGCACAAACGCAGTATCACCGAGTTCAACTATCGCTACGCGGATGACCAGCAAGCGGTGATCTTCGTGGGTATCCAGATTCAGGCTGGTGGACTCGGCCGGGAAGAGTTGCTGCAGGACCTGCGGGAAATCGGTTATTCCGTGATCGATCTCACCGATAGCGACATAGCGAAACAGCATATTCGTCACCTGGTCGGCGGCCACGCGCCATCAATCACCAACGAGGTGGTCTATCAGTTCGAGTTCCCCGAACGCCCGGGTGCGCTGTTGAAATTTCTGATGTCCCTCGGCACCCGCTGGAACATCTCTTTGTTCCACTACCGCAATCACGGCGCAGCCTACAGCCGTGTGCTGCTTGGCGCTCAGGTGAATGCTGACGAAACGCAGGCATTTGAAGAGATGCTGGAGAAGGTCGGATTCCGCTACGAGAACATGACCGACAACGAAGCGTACAAGCTGTTCTTGGGAGCGGGTAACGGCAAGTCTGACTGACTTCCAAGTTAGAAACAGGGGCTGAACCGCCTTGCGAAACTGTGCGGAGCCATGGATGGGCGCCCCAAGGATGGGCCGCAGGAGCGTGTTTCGCAAAGACCCGACACCCCTTCCTTCGGTCGGTAAGGCGTTTTAAGCCGCGCAAAAAAAATCTGACGCGAACTCGTAATCAAACCCTTACGTAATCGTAATCTGTCAAAAATTGTAAAGCTGACATTAAATGTTAGTCTTTAGTCTAATTCTTGATATTAAGAATAGCCAACTGATTTTCCAGCCATTTAGTTCGAAGAATAACGGGAATGCGCCCCATGGGTAACAAGCCAGATATCATCCGCACCATTGTGTTCATTTTTGCTGTTGGTCTGGTAATTACCGGTGTGACCACAACCATCCAAGCCTCTGAAGACAAGCGATCTGCCAGAGACGTTCCCGTTACCAGTTTTGTCCAGTCAGCCGACTATCGCCGGAACTGATAACACCGCTTATCAGTAACCACGCCGTGGAGAGGCACATCCCACGGTTCGATCGGTAACGATTCCACCTTTTGAAACTCATGGGCAAGCCCGACCAGCTTGGGTGCCATAGCCGGCCGAACTCTGCTAAAAGCAAAGGTGCGGTCATAGAAGCCACCGCCCATACCCAATCTACCGCCTTGTTCATCAAAGCCCACCAGCGGAAACAAAACCGCATCCAAAGACCAGGCTGGCCTGCGTCTGGCTTCAGGGAACGGGGGCTCGGGAATGCCGAAACGATTTGGCGTTAGTTCCGTGCCATCCCTATAGGGGCTGAAGACTAACTTGCCGGGATAAATCGGATGCAACACCGGTAAATAAAAGTGAATGTTCTTACGCCGCCCCAGATCAATAAACAAATGCGGATCGATTTCGCCGTCATTAGCTAGATAAATGCCGATGTGTTTGGCGCGATATAAATCGGGATGACGAAGCAGATTCAGTGCGAGGTGCTCTGAGGCTTGTTGCTGCTGTTCGAAGGAGAGATCGTTGCGCAGGCTGCGCAATTCTTTGCGGAGATCGCTTCTGGAAAGGGTGTTCAAAATAAAGCTTCCCGGGCTGCCGTTATCGGATGTGGCCCTTGAACCCAAAGTTCAAGGTCGGCGACCGCTGTGACATATTAGGCTTTCCCCCGCGGGGGACGTGCTCACAATGCCCTGAAGTGGTCACCTGGGTAAAGCGCATCGGCTCGAGGACGTACCCGACCAGCGAACAGCCCAGGAAGTTGAACCATTATAGGGCCAAGGCCGGCCCCGATTGCAACCCCCTTAGCGGAGTCTTTAAACGATTAGCGGTCAGAGGGTTCGCCCAAAGCCTCGTCCAGGCGGTTATCCATGGCTTTTAGCAGGCTGCTGGTAGCTTCAGACATTGTGTCTCGCTCCAGGAGGGAATGCGTAATATTCAACGCGGCCATCACCGCAATACGTTCGGTGCCGAACACCTTGCCGGTAGAGCGGATTTCCCGCATTTTGTTATCCAGATGCCGAGCGGCACGCAGTAGCGCTTCTTGCTCTTCCTGCGGACAGGCCACCAGGTACTCTTTGTCGAGAATCCGGACTTCGACGGTGGTTGACTGCTGTGACATCAGTGGTGCTCCAGTGCCCGAAGGCGACCAATCATGGCTTCAATCTTGTTTTTAGCAAGATCGTTTTTTTGCATAAGCTGGGCTCGCTCACGATTCCAATCGTCCTGCGTTTCTCGCAGTAAAGCGTTGTCTCTCTCGAGTTTTTCGCAGCGCTCGATCAACTTGTCCAGCTTGTCCGCTAACAACTGTACTTCGGACTGTTCCATGACGTGCTCAGTGTGAGTAATTTGGATTGCAGTAACTATAAGTGCCCGCACCACAACGGTCAATTTACCGCATTGTCATGGCGCGGGCTCCGTGATGTGTGTCACCTTTGGTGTCAGGTTAGTCCAGATTACTGCTGCCAAACGATAAGGTTCTGCTTTTTCGCCAGTGGTGCCACGCTGGCGCCAAAGAAACTGAAAATGCTACCACTGGCACCATGCTGAGCAGCAGCCATTCATCCGAATTCAACGCACGCAAGCCGATGTGAATGCCGTAATGCGCCAGCAGCCAAGGGCTGAGGGTGGATATGAGAGCTGCGCCGAGGAGCAAGCTAAAGCCGCAGGACGCCAGTGCAAGTAGAACGCATTCCAGACTATAGAGCCCTGCGATTAGCCCCGGAGGCGTGCCCACCGCGCGCAAAATCGCCACTTCCCGATGACGCTGGGACTGAATTGTTAATAGCACAGCCACTAAACCGATCAAGCTGGTGGCGACGACGAACACACTGATACCCAAAAGAACCTGCTCAAATTGGCCCATCATGCGCCATAGTTCGCTGAGCGCGACACCGGGCAAAATGGCCGAAAGTGGCTCGTCCGGAAATTGGCTCAGTTCACGTTGCAGCTGGAACGTCATAATCGGGTTTTTCAGACCCAGCAAAATGGCGGTGATGGCATCGGGTGTGAAAGATCGGGCCTCGGCGGAGCTGGCCGACAAGGTTCGGCCCGGTATTGCCACACCGGATTCCCAGCCTACGTGCATGGCTTCCATAGCCTCTAGGCTGATATAAACTGCGTGATCGATCGGTGTGCCGGTGGCGTTCAGTATGCCAGAAACTCGGAAAGGCAAGTCCGTGTGGTTGGAGAAACTGGTGCGCCCGCCTCCATGAGACAGCACAATTTGATCGTCCAATTGGTGTTGCAGCTGCCGGGCGACTTCAGCGCCAAGCGTGACATCGAATAGTTGTGAGAACCACTGTCCCTGAGCAAGCTTTAGTGGCTGGTCGTTGCCATACTGAAACCTTTTCAGAAACTGGTCGTTGGTACTGACTACCCGGTAGCCTTGATAGCTGTCTCCCAGAGAAATAGGAACTGCCCAGTTAACCCGTGGGTCGTTTTCAATGTGATTGAAGCTGCTCCATCGGATGTTGTTGGTGGCATCACCGATGTGAAAGACGGTGTACAACAGCAAGTTCAGTTGCCCGCTGCGGGCACCGACAATCAGATCGGTGCCGGAAATGGTGCTGGTGAACGATTGCCGCACTTCGGTGCGCAGGTATTGAATGCCCAGCAACAGCGTGACACTGAGAGTAAGCGTCAGGCACACCATGGCCAACACCCGGCGGCGGTGCCAGAGGCTGGCGGTTGCTAACGACAGGGTTAGGCGAAGTTTGCTCATGATTCACCTCCCAGTGACAGTTGGTGGTGAAAGTGATTCGCGAGGCTTCGGTCGTGACTGACGAACACGACAGAGCACTGGTGTTCGTGGGCCAGAGTCAGGAGTAGTTCGATAAAGCGGTCGCGGTTATCGGTATCCAGTGCTGAAGTGGGTTCATCCGCCAGGATGATCTCCGGTGATCCTATCAGGGCACGTGCTGCAGCTACCCGTTGTTGTTGGCCAATGGACATCTCGGTGACCTGTCGGTGCCAGAGAGGTTCGGGAATCGAGAGATGTTGCAGCAAGGCTGTGGCGGCTGCGTCCGGGTTGTCTTGAGCCTGTTGCCGGCGCCGTTTGGATAAGCGGCACGACAGGGTGACATTGGCCAATGCGCTCAGATAGGGCACCAGATTGAATTGCTGGAAAATAACGCCCATGTGGTCGGCTCGGAGCTGGTCCCGGGCGCCGCCCTTCAGCTCACTTAAGTTGGTTCCGAGAAGGTTCACGGCACCCGCTTCCGGCAACATCATGCCTGCGAGCAGGCTGAGCAGTGTGCTTTTCCCGGTGCCACTGGGGCCACGCAAGAAAAGATGCTCGCCGCGATGGAGTTGGATATCGGGAAACGTTAGAGGTGTTTGCTGTTTGGGCCACCGAAACCGGAGTTGGTGGGTTTCGATGGCAAGTGAACCCGAAGGATGTTGTGCTGTCTCGATATTCATGTCGGCTGTATGAGTTCCGTTGTATGATGGCCGCAATCGTTTGGTATACCCCAAGTGGAGCAGCGTTTCATGTCACTGGCTTTGAATGCTCGTGCAATAATTGCGGGCTTTGGACTGTTAGTTCTCGTTTTGGTTTCCGGCATAGTAGAGGCACAACCCAGAGAAATCGACTGGCTCGAATTGATGCCGGCCGAAGACCTCGCTTTGCTTGAAAGTCTGCCGGAAGTGGAGCACGAGGGTGAGGGGCCGGCTTTGCTTCCGGATGAAATCATGACCGGTCGGGTGGTGCCCGAAATGGCCAACGTGGAAGGCCGGATTCCCGGTTTCGTGGTACCCCTGAAAACCACCAAAGACATGCGCATCCTTGAATTCTTTTTGGTGCCATACTACGGCGCGTGCATTCATGTTCCGCCGCCACCGCCCAACCAGATTATCCATGTGAAGTATCCTGAAGGGTTCACCTTGCAGGCGCTGTACGACCCCGTCTGGATTGAGGGGCAGCTGACCATCGAAAAAACGGAAAACGCGATTGGTGCGTCGTCCTATTCGATCAAGGCCAGCGCTGTTGAGCCTTATACCGAATGACGCTATCGGCCAAGCCGGAATTGATGCTTGCCGGGCGTCAGGCGGGTGCCGTTCTGACCTTTCGGGCTGACCCATTGCGCATTGATTTGTTCTACGCCGGGGAAACGGTCGAATAGCTCGGTTTGCAGTTCATTGATATCGGACAGCCCCGGGCAATGCAGGCGCTGGGTAATTTCGATATCGCTGTGCCCTGAACTGTCATGGTCATGACGGTGGCTATGGTCATGGTGATCTGCGTGCTGGTCGTCCCAATTGGTCATTACATGCGATTGCTCGGGCGAGCATTGCTGGTGAGGTGTATCGACCAATGCTGTGTGCTTAAGCCAGTCAACGGCGGATTTGACCGTTTGATGTTGTTCGGCAGAACGGGGGGGATGCTCGAATCCCACCAGATTGTACGCAGGCGATAGCAGCAATACGTCGATTTGTTCGCCTGAAACCGCCACTTGCAGTTCTGCCATTCCATGCTGATGCGCTTGAAGATTTTGTTGGGCGACCGTTGGGAAGGCATACAGTCCAAGCGTCAGAGCGCCTGTAAGCGTTAGGGGGTATTTGAATTTCATTGGGCTGCCTTTGCAAACTTTGGATATGTTATAACATAGTCTTATTGAGCGTCCGGAAAAGCAAGCCCCGTGGGCTGACGACAGTGCCACACGTGCTGTGGAATGCTAGGATATAGGCCTAAATATTACTGGAGTTCCTTGTCCGACAGGTGAGCTCCCCCGATACAGGAAGCTGCTGTTTCATGTCTGAAACCGATACCACCGCTGCCGCCCGAGCCGCAGAGTTCGAGCAATGGGCCAATGTGTTTACTGCCCATAAGGCCTTCAGTCATCCGTCCGAGCTGCACGGCGAGCTGTGTGGTCAATTGTCGGCAGGCACTCGTATCACTGAGCAAGAATGGCTTGCCATGGTCTGTGATCACATGGGATTGGCAGAACAAGCTCTGGAAGAATCTGACGAGCTGGCACCATTTATGAACGGCGCTTACGCAAAGACGCTGGTTCAGCTGGAGTCTTCAGATATGAGCTTTCAGCCGTTATTGCCGGATGACGATTACGCGATTGAACAGCGTCTTGAAGCCTTGGTGTCTTGGGTTCGTGGCTTCTTGGAAGGTATGGCGCTGGCGGCCGGTGCATCGCTTGGCCAGGCGCCGGATGAAATCCGAGAGCTGATAGAAGACTTGGTGGCCATCAGTCAGTTGTCTGATGAAGAAGAGTCTGACGAAGAAAGTGAACAGCAATTACTAGAGATTACCGAGTATGTTCGCCTCGGCGCGCTGACCGTATTTACCGAGTTCAACGAGCCTGAGAAACCCGCAGGCAACGCGCCGACTTTGCATTGATCAGGAGACATCATGGCTGTATCGATTTCGACCAAAGAGTTCGCTGAGCGCCGTCGCAAGTTAATGGGTTTGATGGCACCGGACAGCATTGCGATCCTGCCGGCGGCGCCGGAGCGGGTTCGAAATCGGGACGTGCTGCATCCGTTCCGTCAGGACAGTGATTTTCAATATTTGACCGGCTTTGGTGAACCGGAAGCGGTTTTAGCCCTGATTCCGGGGCGGGAGCACGGCGAAGCGGTGCTGTTCTGTAAAGAGCGGAATCCCGAGAAAGAACTATGGGACGGTTTTTTGGTGGGCCCTGACGGCGCCATCGAGCGTTATGGTTTGGATGACGCCTTCCCCATCGCAGATATCGACGACATCTTGCCGGGCATGATTGAAGGCCGGAGCCGGGTTTACTACCCGTTGGGTAAAGACGACGCCTTCGATACCCGGGTAATGGATTGGGTCAAGGTGATCCGTAGCAAAGTGCGGGCGGGCGCGCACCCCCCCGGTGAGTTTGTCGCTCTCGAACACCTGCTGCACGACTTGCGTCTGTACAAAAGCGCCGGCGAAGTGAAGATGATGGCCAAGGCTGCCGAAATCAGTGCCGAAGCCCACTGCAATGCCATGAAGCGAGCTCGCAAGGGCGGCTACGAGTACAACTTAGAAGCGGAGCTGATTCGTACCTTTATGGATCACGGTGCCCGTTCAACGGCGTATCCGTCTATCGTCGGTGGCGGCGCGAACGGCTGTATATTGCACTATATCGAGAACAGCGCGCCCTTGAAAGCGGGCGATCTGGTCTTGATTGATGCCGGCTGTGAGCTCGATTGCTACGCCTCGGACATTACCCGCACCTTTCCTGTCAGCGGTAAGTTTAGCCCGGAGCAGAAAGCCCTGTACGAGGTGGTGTTGGACGCCCAGTACGCTGCCATCGATGCGGTTCGCCCCGGCAATCACTGGAATCATTCCCACGAAGCTGCGTTGAAAGTGCTGACCCAAGGGCTGATCGATCTGGGGCTGTTGTCGGGTAACGTAGACGATGCGATTTCCGAAGAATCCTACAAGCCGTTTTTCATGCACCGGACCGGCCATTGGCTAGGCTTAGATGTTCATGATGTAGGTGATTACAAAGTGGGCGAGGCCTGGCGACAGCTGGAGCCCGGTATGGCGCTCACGGTTGAGCCGGGTCTGTACATTGCGCCGGACAATACCAGCGTTGATGAGAAATGGCGTGGCATCGGCATTCGCATTGAAGACGATGTCGTGGTTACCAAAGACGGTTGCCGGGTATTGACCGACGGTGTGCCGAAAACCGTGGCCGATATTGAAGCATTGATGGCGGAATGACCCTGTGAGCGACACCCGAATGGATACCGATCTGATCATCGCCGGCGGTGGCCTGGCTGGCGCGACTTTGGCGCTGGCCGTGGCGCGCGTGGTGCCGGAACTTCGGGTGACCGTGGTCGAGAGTTTTCCGCTGTCGCCAGACGCGCTGCCGGAGGATTACCAACCCAGTTACGATGCCCGTTCGACGGCACTGGCCTGGGGTTCCCGGGTTATTTTTGAAGAGCTTGGGCTTTGGTCCGCGCTGGCTGAACACGCCACGCCTATTCAGCACATTCATGTCTCGGATCGTGGCCGGTTCGGGGCAACTCGCCTGCACGCCAAAGACCATCAGCAAGAAGCGTTGGGTTATGTGGCGGACAATCGCTGGATGGGCTTGTGCCTGATGCGGGCCCTGCTGGCGGCCAATATCCGCTGGGAAGCGCCGGCTGAGGTGGTCGATATGACACCACTCAAACAGGGGGTGCGAGTCAGCATCCGCAAAAATGGAGACGAGCAACAGTTGACCGGCCAATGCTTGGTGGTGGCCGATGGCGGCCGTTCCGGCTTGCGGGAAAAACTGGGCTTTCAGCCACGAACGGTGGATTACGGCCAGAATGCCTTGATTGCGAACGTCACCACCAGCGAGGCTCATCAGTTCACGGCCTTTGAACGTTTTACTCAGTCTGGCCCGATGGCCATACTGCCCCAAGGTTCACCGGCCCGCCCCGGGCATGATTCGGCATTGGTCTGGACACTGGGCGACGAGGAACTCGAAACCTTACTTGAGCAGGCCGATGAAGAAAAATGCCGCTCTCTGCAAGAGCGCTTCGGCTGGCGGCTGGGGCGTATCACGCGCATTGGTCAATGCAACCACTACCCCTTAAAGCTGACCACCGTGGACGAAGCGGTTCGCCCGGGCGTGGTGCTTGTCGGGAATGCGGCTCACGCTCTGCATCCGGTGGCCGGGCAGGGGTTCAATCTTGCATTGCGGGGTTTGATGGCATTGGTGGAACAGTTTCGCGTGGCTACGGATAACGGCGTTTCGATTGGTTCTTTGATGGTGCTAAACGAATACCAGCAAAGGCACCGTCAGGATTGGCAGCAAACCGTGCAGTTCTCGGATTCGCTGATTCGAGTGTTCGGACAATCCCTTCCGCCTTTGGCGCTTGCTCGGGATGCGGGGTTGATGGGCTTGGATCTGGTGCCCGCAGCCAAACGCTGGTTTGCCCGTAAAGCTATGGGTACAGGTGGGCGCAAGGCTGCAATTCCTTCCGTTAAAGCCGATCAGGAGGACGTTCGTCATGAGTCATGAGTCCGGGGTGCAGAGCTTCGACGTTCTGGTGGTCGGGGGCGGAATGATTGGTTCGGCTTTGGCGCTGGGGCTGTCCCGACAAGGTTGGCAGGTAGGGCTCATAGAAGGTGCGCCGGTTGAACGGTTGTGGGAGCGTCCGAAACCGGCAGCCGACGTTGACAGTTTTGAGCCAAGAGTCAGCGCGATTTCGCTGGCGAGTGAACGATTACTGCAAGATTTGGGCGCTTGGCCTCGTGTGCAGGCTGGCCGACATTGTGGCTACCGGGAAATGATCGTGTGGGACGGCGATGGCACAGGGCGCATTCACTTCGATGCGGCCGAGCTTCATGCCCGCTTGCTGGGTACGATTGTGGAAAACCGGAACATCGTTCGCGCGTTGTTTGAATCCCTCGCCGAGAGCGACGTTACGCTGATCGATGGTGTGCGGGTGCAAAGTTGGGCTCGTGGCGAGTCGGTGCAACTGGAAGATGGTCGTCTGTTAGCCGCCGATTTGGTGGTCGGGGCCGATGGTGCTATGTCCCGACTGCGTCAGTGGAGTGGGTTGGCTACCCGGGAGTGGGATTACGGCCAGCACGCCATTGTGGGCACTGTGCGTACCAGCCAGTCACATCGCTTCACTGCGTGGCAAAGCTTCACTCCCACTGGGCCGTTGGCGTTCTTGCCGCTAGATAACGAAACCGGCGACGAGCATTTTTGTTCGTTCGTCTGGTCACAGGACACCGCCGAAGCGCGTCGGTTGATGGCGCTGGATGCCGATAGGTTCCGGCAAGAGCTGGAAGCGGCAATTGAAGGTGAGCTCGGTGAGGTATTGGAGGTCTCCAAACGATTTTCCTTCCCGCTGCGCCAGCGCCATGCCAAAGATTACGTCACCGACGGACTGGCACTCGTGGGCGATGCGGCTCATACCATTCATCCGTTGGCGGGACAGGGCGCGAATCTCGGTTACGGTGATGTCCGGGTTTTGCTGGACGAGCTGAGCCGAGCGAAGGAGCTGGGCCTGAATCCGGGCGATGATCTGGTTCTGGCGCGTTACCAGCGTCGTCGTAAGGGCGAGAACCTTACTATGATGGCGGCAATGGAGGGCTTCAAGCAGCTCTTTGCCCGGGATGAATTGCCGGTTCGTTGGCTACGCAATGCCGGTATGCGCTGGTTCGATAAGCTGGCGCCGCTAAAGAATCGAATTGCCGCCGAAGCCATGGGCATTGACGGGTAGCGCTGCCCCAGACTATTACGTAAACTTTTCTGATTGAATCAGACTCCAGCAGACAAAGGAATTGTTTATGGCAGGCGCCAGCCTTCTTACCCTTCTCGATGACATCGCGACGATGTTGGATGATGTTGCCTTGATGACCAAGGTCGCCGGCAAGAAAACCGCAGGCGTGCTGGGGGATGATCTGGCGCTCAATGCGCAGCAGGTCGCCGGTGTGAAGCCCGCTCGGGAATTACCCGTGGTTTGGGCGGTCGCTAAAGGCTCGATGCTGAACAAATGCATTCTGGTGCCTGCAGCCGTAGCGATCAGTTTTTTTCTTCCCTGGTTGGTTATTCCGCTTTTGATGCTTGGCGGTGCTTTCTTGTGTTTTGAAGGCTTCGAAAAAGTGGCCCACAAATTCTTGCACGGCAATGAGGAGGAGGCACACAAAGAAAATCTTCGGGAAGCCCTAAAGAATCCCAAGGCTAACCTAAAAGAAGTCGAACGGGAAAAAATCAAAGGCGCTATTCGTACCGATTTCATTCTATCCGCCGAGATCATCGCGATCACCTTGGGGATCGTGGCCGAGAAAAGTCTTGGAATGCAGTTCGCCGTGCTTTCGGTCGTCGCGGTGATGGTTACCGTGGCGGTGTACGGTTTAGTGGCGGGTATCGTGAAAATCGACGATGGAGGACTGTACCTGAGTCAACGAGACTCGGCGGTACTCCAGCGCATCGGGGACGGCATACTGTGGTTGGCCCCCTACATGATGAGGACTCTGACCATTGTTGGCACCATTGCCATGTTTTTGGTGGGCGGCGGTATTCTCACACACGGCATAACGCCGGTTTACGAGGCCATTCGAGGATTTGCGGCAGAGGTAGGCGGGATCGGCGCTGTTTTAATTCCCACCCTGGGTGACGGGTTGTTCGGGCTCATCGCCGGAGGGGTGTTAGTGGCCGCACTTACGCCCGTAATAAAGCTTTGGCAAAAACGAAATGCTTAAAGACAGGCATCGAACAGGCGGCTGACCAACACCGGAACAGCCGTTTCC
Source organism: Marinobacter sp. AL4B (assembly GCF_019916045.1). Classification (NCBI taxonomy): domain Bacteria; kingdom Pseudomonadati; phylum Pseudomonadota; class Gammaproteobacteria; order Pseudomonadales; family Marinobacteraceae; genus Marinobacter; species Marinobacter sp. AL4B. The sequence continues at coordinate 380,466 of NZ_JAILWZ010000013.1, read as the reverse complement.
ACCCGAAGAATTCGGGAGCCAAGGTGCACGCTTTGACAGCCCGCTTCCTCCAGCTTTCTGACTTCGTAATCGGTAAAGCCGCCTTCGGGGCCGATGCAAATTGCCGCGGGCTCGTTCAGGTGCGTCGGGCAGGGAATGGCGGTGCCCGGGTGGGCAACCAGAGCCCGTTTACCGGCCAGGAGCGTCGGCAGTTCGTCTTCTACAAACGGTTTGAACAGCTTTCGAATGTGCACCTGCGGCATCAGAGTGTCTTTGGCTTGTTCCAGCCCAAGAGTCAGGTTGTCGCGCAGATTGTCCTCTGACAGCCATGGCGTTTGCCAGAAGCTTTTCTCCACCTTATAGCTATTGATCAGCCAGATGTCTTTAACGCCCAACGAAGCGCAAGTTTGCAGCGTACGCCGGAACATTTTGGGGCGGGGCATGGCAAGGATCAGGGTTAGCGGCAAAGGCGCGGGTGCAGATTGTTCCAAGCGCACCTGCAACTCAGCTTCTGAGTCCGTGAGATGAAGTACCTCACCATAACCCATAGCGCCGTTCACGCGGCCCACAGGCAGCTTGTGGCCTGCTCCGGCTTTGAGTACGGTTTTCAGATGATCTAAGCGGCGACCGCGTAATCGTACGCGATCTGAATCGATGAAGTCTTCGTCAAACAGTAACGCCAGATTCATTGACTGCCCAACTCTTCCTCGTCGGTATCCCGCCGCTCTTTGTAGGCCAGCCGTCCGAATAAAATGCCGAACTCGAACAAGATCCACATGGGCACGGCTAGCAGGGTCTGGGAAATGATGTCTGGTGGGGTCAGCAGCATGCCAATGATGAAGCAGGCGACCACCACATAGGGCCGCTTGGCTGCGAGATCTTTGGGTGTGGTCGCGCCTGTTAGAATCAACAGCACCGTGGCAATGGGTATCTCGAAGGCCACACCGAAGGCGAAGAACATCTTCAGGATGAAGTTCAGATAGCTGGCAATATCGGGTAATTCGATGATGCCTTCTGGCCCGATGGCGGTAAAAAAGCCGAAAACCAGCGGGAATACCACAAAGTAGGCGAAGGTGGCGCCACCATAAAACAGCACAACTGACGTAAACAGCAGCGGGAACGCCAAACGTTTTTCATGGGCATAAAGGCCCGGCGCTACAAAGCTCCAAAGCTGATAAAGAATGATGGGGATGGCGGCAAATACTGCCAATACCAAGGCCAGCTTCAGCGGTGCGAAAAAGGGCGAGGTGATGTCTGTGGCGATCATCATCTGGCCTTCAGGAAGAAGGTCTCGCAGCGGCTGCGACAGCAGCAGGTAAAGGTCGTTGGCAAAGGGGTAAATTACCGCAAAGCAGATGATGACGGCCAAGACCATTTTCAGTAAACGGTTGCGCAACTCAAGCAAATGCTCGATGAGCGGCATTTCTGGCGCTTGATGGCCTTCGGGTGATGAACTCATGAACGGCTTTCCGACGAATTCCCTGAGGTTTGATCTGTGTTGCTGCTTGACTGGTCGTTAGAGATGGCGCTTTCAGACTGCGCGGATTTGGCCTTTCCCGGATTGTTTTCCGGCAAAATCATGTGCTCGTACTTTTTGGCTTCGTCCAGCGCACCTTTTACGGTTTTCTCGACATCTTCCAGCCCCACATCGCCAGCCTTGCGCAGCTGTTCCCGCAGTTCTTCCGCTTTCAGTTCGCGATCTAGCTCCGAGGTAAATTGTCGGACCATGCGGCGAGCACCACCGACCCATCGGCCAGCCGTTCGGGCAGCAGACGGTAGCCGCTCCGGACCAAGGACGAGCAGTGCGATGATGCCGCAAATAAGAAGCTCAACAAAGCCAATATCGAACATTCAGTTGGCGCTCAGCTCTTTTGCTTTTCCTGAGTTTTCGCGTCAGCCTGAGTTTGTTCGGCCTTTTGGCCTTCCAAAGTGTCAGCTTCATCGGATTTCTCGTCTTCGTCATTCATGGACTTTTTGAAGCCACGAATTGCACCACCGAGATCGGTGCCGATGTTGCGGAGTTTCTTGGTTCCGAACAGCAAAATAACGATGCCAAGTACGATAAGAAGTTGCCAGATACTGATACCCATGAGGGGTCCTCGTTCAATTGTTTCTGTTGTTCACATTGTACGCCAATGACAACCTTGGGCGGAAATACTCCTTAGGGGTACTCCTTTACGATTGTCGTGACGCTTTTTCTTCCAAGCCGGACAAATCGAAGCGACGAGCCAGCTCGTCCGTAATGTCTTTCGGGCTCAGGCCGAGGCGAGACAGCATAACCATGGTGTGAAACCACAAATCCGCGGTTTCGTAGATCACGTCCTGAGTATCTCCGGAGTGTTCGGCATCTTTCGCCGCCAACAAGGTTTCGGTGCACTCTTCCCCGACCTTCTCCAAAATCTTGTTCAGGCCTTTGGCGTGCAGACTGGCGACGTAGGACGTGTCAGGGGCGGCGTCTTTGCGTGTTTCGAGCACCTCAGCAAGGCGTTCCAGTACATCACTCACGGTGTTTGCTCCTCAGTTACTGCCATAAATCGCGTCAGGATCTTTCAGTACCGGCTCGGCACTGACCCATTCGCCGTCTTTCAGGGTCCGGTAAAAACAGCTTCTGCGACCAGTATGACAGGCAATGCCGCCTTTTTGCTCCACTTTAAGCAAGACAACGTCGGCATCGCAGTCCAGGCGAATGTCTTTGAGGATCTGCTGATGCCCCGAACTTTCGCCCTTACGCCAGAGCTTGCCACGAGATCGTGACCAATAAACTGCCTGACCTTCTTCGACCGTGAGCTGAAGAGATTCACGGTTCATCCAGGCCATCATCAATATGTCGCCGTTTTCGGCGTCTTGCGCAATGGCAGGTACCAGGCCGCCCTCGGTCCAGAGGATGTCGTCTAACCAACTGGGAGAGCCTAGATTATCGGCTAAATCTTTCATTTCTATGAATCCTGAGCAGGGTAGGTGCTAGCGCGACAGATGCGGTTCGTATCATCAATCTTGCACGGGTAGTTTTACAGGCATGAGACTGGCCTTCAAGTACAAGGGATGAGCGGGTTCGCCCGACTTGTTCATCCGAATGCAATGTAAGTCCGGCAGCAGTCGCTTTACCTGATCTGAGCGTTTCAGGTGTGAACCGTAATTCCCCCAAGCCGCCACCGTCAGTGCCGATTTCTGTGCGCACCGGGCCAGCCAGCCATCGTTTTCTTCGCCAACCGGTTCAGATGCTGTGATCAGCTCATTGGGCGTGGCGGCGCGATATGCAAACAGGTTGGTGACGTAAACGCCACCAAAGCCCCAGGCGTTGGCAAAGTTGATGCAGCGGGTGATGGTGGGGTTAGCGTCGGTTTCCGATGGGTTCAGCCCTATAATCATCACAAAGGTCTTACCGTCGTCCCAAGCTCTGCTAAGAGCATAACGGTAACGTCCACAGGGCGAAAAATGAGTTTGGGTATCCATCTTGGTTCAGCGCTTGGTGGTCACGAACATGATTAACGGCTACCTCGAAGCACCAAAGCTCCCGCGCCAGCAAACAGCGCCCATGACCACAGTGGTATATTTTGAGCCCATTCTGCGGCGCCGGGCTGGGTTCCGGCGATAGCGACTCCAACCAGTGCCAGCGCGGTGATGCCACGACGCCAGCGGCGGTCGGTTTTGCGCTGCTGTTCACGCAGTAAGGCCAGTGTGTCCTGATTCTGTTGTTCCGTCGGGCCGGCGCTTCTCAATTGCAATAGGGCATCGTGAACCAGTTGCGGCATTTCCGGTGATTGTTCCAGCCATGACGGCAAGTGCGTTTGTAGCGATTTGATCAGACCGGAGGGGCCAATCCGCTTACGCATCCAGTTTTCAAGGAACGGTTGCGCAGTGCTCCACAAATCGAGATCGGGATACAATTGGCGACCTAGCCCTTCGACGTTAAGCAGCGTCTTTTGCAGCAGGACCAACTGTGGTTGCACTTCCATATCGAAGCGCCGGGCGGTCTGGAACAGGCGTAAGAGGAAGTGCCCGAACGAGATATCTTTCAGGGGTTTCTCGAAAATAGGCTCGCACACGGTGCGGATGGCGGCCTCGAACTCGTTGATGCGGGTTTCCGGCGGCACCCAACCGGATTGAACATGCAGCTGAGCGACCTGGCGGTAATCGCGCCGAAAGAACGCGAGCAGGTTGCGAGCCAGGTAGCTTTGATCATCCGGAGCCAGAGTGCCGACAATGCCGAAATCGATGGCGATGTATTGCGGGTCCGCTGGGTTAGACACGTCGACAAAAATGTTGCCCGGGTGCATGTCGGCGTGAAAAAAACTGTCACGGAACACTTGGGTAAAGAAGATCTCGACGCCCTTTTCTGCCAACACTTTCATGTTCACGCCGGCGGCTTGCAGCGACTCTACGTCGGCAATGGGGATGCCGTGGATGCGCTCCATCACCAGCACGGACTTGCTGGTGTAATCCCAATCGATAAACGGAATGTAGATCAGCGGCGAATTGTCAAAGTTGCGGCGCAACTGGCTGGCGTTGGCGGCTTCCCGTTGCAGGTCCAGTTCGTCGTGGATGGTGGCGTCGTAATCGGCAACCACCTCGACCGGGTGCAGGCGCTTGCCTTCGGACCAGTACTTTTCGAGCAAACCGGCCATCAGGTACATCAGCGCCAAGTCCTGGCGAATGACCTTTTCGATGCCCGGGCGAAGAACTTTGACCACGACTTGTTGGCCATTGCGCAAGGTTGCGGGGTGTACCTGCGCCACAGAGGCGGAGGCCATAGGGTCTACACCAAATTCGGCGAAGAGCTCCGATACAGGAGCGCCCAGAGAGCGTTCGATAATGCCTCGGGCCTGATCGCTGGGGAAGGGTGGTACTCGATCCTGAAGCTGTTTCAGAGATGCTGCCATGTCGTCCGGCAGCAAATCCCGCCGGGTAGACAGAATCTGACCGAATTTAACGAATACTGGCCCCAATTCTTCCAGAGCGAGGCGCAAGCGGTCACCGCGGCTCAGTTTGGGTTGAGGAAACAGGTGCCAGGGGGCCAAGAGGAAGAATATTTTCAAGGGCGTGGGCAGTTCGGCCAGAGGCAAAAAGGTGTCCAGCCGGTAGCGGCAAAATACCCAGGCAATTCGGAACAGGCGTTGCAGGCGTGTCACAGGTTCTCCGTATCGGTATCGCTACCAGACAGTTCCAGTTGGTTCAGGCGGGCCTCGAGGCGTTCGGCGCGCAGGTTGAGGTCGTCGATGTCCTCAAAAGTGGCTTCCAATTCGCGGCGCCCAGGCAGGGCGCGGCTTTCTTCGTGCAAGTATTCTTCGATGTTGGCGTTCATGGTGTTGAACGCGTTCCGGCTCCACTTTACGGCGTTGCGGATGCTTTTTCCCAGTAAGTGGGCGGGCACATCGCCAATATGCCGCGCCATTGCCGCTTCCCAATCGGGTTCCAACTGGTCCAAAGCGCGTTGCAGTTGATGCGCCAGCGCGGTGTCACCGGCCACCTGAAGCCGCTCGTCAGCGAAGACACGATCGTCGCCCAGTGCCAGGGCTGCAAATGCTACCGGTTTGCCGGAAATGCTGAGTACGGCTTGGTCATCCGGTTGGCTGCGCACCTGCACTTGGTCACCGACCCGGGCCAAGGTCCAGCTGGTTGCGAACGGGGCAGTGATGTTGAATTGCACGGGCCCGGCCAAAGCCCTCAATAAAGCATCACGACCGCTTGGGTCCAGTGTTAAAGCCTGGCTCAAGGCCGTCTCGACAATAGCGCTGGCCGCAGACAAGAGCGTAGGGCCGGGAAACATCAGGGCTTGATTCCCACGTGAAGAGCGACAATGCCGCCGGTCATGTTGTAGTACTTGCAGTTCACCAGTCCGGCATTTTCCATCATGCCCTTCAGCGTGTCCTGATCCGGGTGCATACGGATGGATTCCGCCAGATACTTGTAGCTTTCACTGTCACCGGCAAACAACTGGCCCATCAGCGGCAACGCGCTGAACGAGTAGGTGTCGTAAGCTTTGCTCAGCAGCGGGTTGGCGGGCTTGGAGAACTCCAGAACCATCAATTTACCACCGGGCTTAAGGGTGCGGGTCATATCGCGCAAGGCCTGATCTTTATCGGTCACATTACGCAGGCCGAAGGCGATGGATACGGCATTGAAGCTGTTGTCCGGGAACGGCAGGTGTTCGGCATCGGCCTGAACGTACTCGATGTTGCCGGCGTAGCCACGATCGGTTAGGCGGCTGCGGCCCACTTGCAACATGGACGCGTTAATGTCGGCCAGAACCACTTTGCCTGATGGGCCTACCAAATCGGAGAACTTCATGGTCAGGTCGCCGGTACCGCCGGCAATGTCGAGCACCTGATGGCCGGGGCGAACGCCGCTCAGCTCAATGGTGAAGCGTTTCCACAGACGGTGGATGCCCATAGACATCAAGTCGTTCATGAGGTCGTATTTGCCCGCGACGCTGTGGAAAACCTCGGCCACTTGGCTTGCTTTCTGGCTCTTCGGCACGTTTCGGAAACCGAAATGGGTCACTTCGTCCTGGCTGTTGCCGGGGGTGCCTGGCGTTTGCTGCTCGCTCATGGGAGATTGTCCTGTCAGAAACTGAATGCTGTATTCTAACCGTTGAGGTGTTGGCTACAAGTTTATTACCGGCTTACACTGTAAAACCGTTTCCAAATAGCTGAGAAAACTGATTCATGTCTGTTATCGATATCCACCGTGCCCATGAACTGGACAAAGAACACGCTCGCGACGCAGCCGAAACTCTGGCCAAAGACCTGTCGCAGAAATTTGATGTGAATTATCTGTGGGAAGGCGACCAGCTCAAGTTCAAGCGCAGTGGCGTGAAAGGTCAGCTCAACATTGCGGAATCTGATTTGCACATTCACTTGGAATTAGGGCTGATGCTGCGGCCGTTTAAGTCCCGCATCGAGCAGGAAATTCACGCTCAGCTGGACCAGATCACCAAAGCGTAAAGCAGATTACAGGTCGCCTGACAGCGAGAAAGGCTCTGGGTGGCCTGCCAGTACATTTTCCATTACTTGTTGTTCCCGGCTGATCAATCTTGCAATCAGCAGGTCCACCTTGTCCATTTTCCGAAACGCGGTATAGCCGCGGTGTATAAACCCGTGGAGGTCAGCCAGTTCGGCTCTTTCCGCTGCGCCTCGGGTCATTGACAGCAACCAGCCTAAGCTGCGGTTACGCACGTAGCGGTCCATCTGCTGGCCTGTGATTGAGACCAGTTCCAGCTGACGTTTTCGAATCTCTAGTTGGCCGCTGGCGCGGTAACCTTCACACCAGTCTTTCGTGGTAATACTCGAGGTGTCTCGGCCATTTTGGTGAAACCACTCGGCCAACTCGAGATCAAGGCTTTGGGTGACCAGATTCAGTTCCACCAACCCGGCAAAGGTGGCCAGCAGGTGGTCGGGCAGCCACTTCACCATCTTCGGGAAAATCCGGTCTACGTTGTCGTCGCGGCGGGTCATGCCGGCCGGTGCGTAAAGGTCAGACAGCAGAAATTCCAGCCCGGTGTGGTAGCCCGGATGTTGATAAAGGTCTTGGTGAGTAGCTTTCAGACGTTCCGCTTGCCAATCCGCGAGTTGGACGGTGTCTTGTTGTAGCGGGTGGTTGGCTTTGAGCTGGCGGAAATCGTGGAATTCAAGCAGTAAGCGTTTAAGCCTGTGTGCATTTTTCGTCTGCACTTCGGTTGTGATCAGGCGGTCACGATACATGCCAGAGCTCCACTAGGCTGAACTTGAAGGCGCACAGTTTAGCGAAGCCTTGCCGCGGGCGCACCCGCAGCGTGTGGGCAAATGTCAGCCCTGGGCCGTGTTTGGGAGTGGTTCGAAGTTTGGCAGCCACTCAACGCTGTCGAGCGTGACAAAGTGGCTGGGAGCCTCGGTTTCGACAATGCGCATGGTGGTCGGGCTGTTTTTAGCGCTGGCCAGCATAGTGGTACGGTCGAGGATTCGGTCGGTGGCAGGAATCAGGAAAGTGCCGTAACGGATGTGCTGATACACAGAAAAGTCCGTCCGCTCCGCCCACTCGATGATGTCTTCAATGTTGCGCACAATTGTCAGGTGGTCTTTTGTTGCGCAGAACAGCTTGCTTAGCAGCTGGCGCTTTCGCGGGTTCATCTTGCCAAAAAAGGTCTGGCCGTAGGCCGATTGAGGTGCGCTGCCTATTAGCCGGACGATCCAAGGCCACATGCCATGGCTGACGGGTTCGAGCAGCATTGTCACTAAGGGATGCAGTTTGCCTTGGGGAAGTACTGGTGCTTCCAATACAATTTCGATGTCTTCGTACAGCTCAGGCCATTGGCGGATAGCTTCCAAAATAACACCGCCGCCTCGGGAATGGCCATGAATACGAATGTTCCGGGTCGTGGGAAGATTTTGCAACGCCTGATTCAGAATGCAGGCATCGTACTCAATGGTGCCTTCCAGATATTTGATGGGCACTTCCCATTCGGCTTTTTCGGGCGTCACGCCGTTCACTGGTATGTGATAGTTGCTACACGTCAGCAGAATGAGTTCTGTTGTTGGGGCATCGTAAGTTTGGGTGAAGTAACAGTGGTTCTCCAGAAAGCCGTGTACCCCAATGACAGTGTGCGTTGCAGCACTGCTGTGATTGCGAACCGATACCGCCCCTTTACCAACCCGATATACTCGCCCGGAAAACATCTCGGAATAGGCGATGTCGATTGGTTTCAGTAGCTTGCGGATGTGACTGGCTTTCATAGTTTGTTTCTCCCGGCACAGCTACTTGTTGTTTGGTTCGTAGCTTGTGATCCAGTTGTATCGCGATTGTTCTATTTCTGGAGTGGCACGGTTGCCCATACAAATGACGATTTTAGGCCAAGCGTGTGCTCAGATGTCGTTTGTATAACAATCGCACTAAGCGATAGGTTCAGTATAGAGTGAAAACGAAGAGTAACGTAACTTTTTGTAATTAGGGGAGGTGGTTGATATATGGAGACGATACCCTGACTCTGGCACAATGCAGAACTCGCAATAATAAGACAGCCATCGGGGAACTTCAGGTTTGAGCCAAGAGCAATCGCATTTAATGCTGCCTTCGGATTCGGCCTGGCTGGCTTTGGAGCAGCCAGATAACCCCATGACCATCACCGTCATGCTCCGGGTTGAAGGTCTTACCGCAGCCCGCTTTCGAGAGTTTTTGAGCGTTTATTGGGTAGCCTGGGAGCGTTTTCGATACCGCCCTGTGTGGCGAGCCCCCGCTTGGTATTGGCAGGAAGATCCCACCTTCAACCCTGCTCGTCATCTGGATATTGTGCAGGATCAATTTGATCCGGCTCAGTTAAAACACTGGGTGTCCGCCCGTTTGAATGATCCTGTGCCATTGTATCGCCCGCTCTGGAAGTTCTGGCTCGCGCCCCATGCCGAGGGTGGGGCAGCACTGCTGTTGCGAATTCATCATTGTTACGCCGATGGCCTGTCCCTTTTAGGTGTCTTCGACCAGTTGTGTCCATCCTCACCCAGACAATACCCGGCTCTATACGGCGCCCCGGAAGTGCCAAAGCTTGGTCAGTGGACGGAAACCGCACAGCAGTGGCTGGGTTTGATGCTGGCTCAGCTCGGTGCTACACCTGCACCCCATGCGGGTGCAAGTTCTGGTTCGGCTCAAAAACAGGTGGGCAAGGCTGTCCAGAGTGGTGCACGTTTGGTGCATAAGATCAGTGAATTTCTGATCGAGGAAGAAGAAACCCCGTCTGACCTCAAGCAACCGCTGCTTGGACGTCGTAGCTGCAGTTGGTCGGCACCGGTTGCCTTGGAACGCTTCCGAAAGATCGCGAAAAGTACCCATACAACCATTAACGATGTGTTATTGGCCTGCGTGGTCGCTGCTGTTCGCCCGAAGCTTGGCCTGACGCCGGAACAACTGAACGATTCGGTGTTGCATGCGGCGGTACCTGTGGATATTCGCGTTCAGATGCCAAAAGGCATCAAACCGGAGGACGGCGAACTCGGTAATTGCTTTGGTACAGTCTTCGTACCTTTGCCCGTTGACGGGGAAAGCGCGCTGGAGCGCTTGTTCCGTGTAAAACATGAAACCCGAAAGCTGAAAAAAAGCATTCAACCGGGACTTGCCTGGGGGCTAACGGCTTGCGCTCCTTTGTTGCCGGAAGTTGGTAGAAAACCTCTGGCGGATTTGTTTTTCCGCAAAGCATCTGCGGTGGTATCCAACGTCCACGGCACGCCTGAAACTCGGTACCTCGCCGGCTGCGCAATTAAAGAGCAGATGTTTTGGGTGCCTCAGGCCGGCGATATCGGTTTGGGTGTGAGCGTGGTCAGTTATGCGGGTCAGGTGCAGTTTGGTGTGGTGGCTGATGAAGCCGTTTTGGCAGCGCCTGATGCTTTTTTAGAGGATTGTTTATCTGAACTGGAGCAGTTTTCCAGTGAGTCGTAAGTCGAAAGTTCCATATTTAATGCCTCCCAAATAAGCAGGCAACCTGCTCTCACGAACAATGTTTTCCCACTTTCCATTCCCTGACTATGGTCCTCAGGCGCGCAAATGTGCCTGGGGCTGTTGTTCTGTTCAATGGCTCCTGATCCCAGATTTCAAACAATAACCGGGGGATGTATGAACAATAAGATGAGAAAGTCAGGGTTGTTACTTGCGGTAGCCGCAGTGATGGGAGGGAGCGCAGGGGCTCAGGCCGCCGTTGAGATCTACAATCAGGATGGAACCGCTTTTTCCGCGGATGGTTATTTCAATGCTTTTTATGTGAATCGTGATGACAAGGTCGGCGATGTTCGCAATTCCGACGTCAAAATGGGTTTTCTGCCCAACACCATCGGCTTCAACTTCAGTAAAGAAGTAGGGGATTTGACTCTTGGTGGCCGCTCTTCATTCTGGAGCACCATTAATGACAGTCTGCAGTCGCCTACCGACACCAGTATTGACGTGCGCCAGCTCTACGCTACGGTCGACGGTGACTTTGGTCAGGTGCTGATCGGTAAGGATTTCGGGTTGTATGCCCGTTCCAACATTTTCCTTGATGAATTACTGATGGGGTTTGGTTCTCCCGGCGCGGCGACGGGGGTCTCCTTCGGTAATATCCGCACGGGTTATCCCTATCCAAACCCTTCGGCGCAGATTACCTATCGGTCACCGGACTTGGGTGGCCTGAAGGTGGCTGCGGGTATCTTTGAACCGGCCAATACAACCGGCGCGGGCTCTGAACAATCGCTTCCTCGTTTTGAAGCAGAGGTTACCTACAGTATTGATGTTGAAGGGCTGGCTCTGACCGGCTGGTTAAATGGTCGCCACCAGAGCTCAGAGAATGCAACAACGGAAATTGACAGTAAGGGCGTCGGTTATGGTCTAAAAGCAGCGGTAGCGGGTTTCTCGTTGACTGCGTCCGGTTTTAAATCGGAAGGGGATGTGCCGGTGTTGATCAGCGACTCTGTTCTGGCGTCAGAAGACGATGCGGATGGTTACTTGCTACAGGGTTCTTACTCTCTGGGTGCGAACCGGTTTGTGGTGTCTTATGGCGAAACAGATTCGGATCAGGGCGATTTTGACACCGAGAACACCTCGTTTGCCGTGTTCCACGACGTCAACAGCAACTTCAAACTGGTGGCCGAGTACAACCTGTTTGAGCAGAAAACCAAGACATCGGATGTCACTGTCGTCGATACTGACACCCTGGCTGTGGGCGCGATTGTAACCTTCTAATCTGCCCAGCCGGTGCCCGTTCTGGCACCGGCACCCGCCTGTTATTCCGACTAAAGTGCCGGTTTTCTTGTGCCGAAATTAGGCTGTGTCACCGGCCATTGATTTATGAGGTTAATAATCAATGGGTTATCACCGTTTTGGCGAGCCAATAAAAAGCACTGAAGTCGAATTCCTCTGTTCTGACAACGGCGTAGAATCGGAGCAATCTCCCCGTTGCCCAAGGGCCCTTTCAATGCACGCAGACAATCAGGAACCAGCGGTCCGAACCGCCAGCGTTAGCATACGGGAACCAGAACTTGCCGCTGCGCACCTTGCCGAGCAGCTTCAGCATGAAAACCTCGGATGCGTGCTGTTCTTTTGCTCTGTTGAATTTGACCTGGAACGCCTTGGGCCTGCGATTCAAGCGGCGTTTCCGAATGCGCGAGTATACGGCTGTACGTCTGCGGGAGAGATCACTGAGCAGGGGTATGACCGGGGTTGCATCAGCGCGCTGGGGTTTGATACCCGCTACTTTGCCATTGACTGCGCGCTGATCGATGAATTTGACGGCTTCACGCTGCAGAACGCACAGAGTGTGATTGACCGGTTGCTTAATACTTGTCGTGACGCCCGCTTGGCGCCCGTAAAAGGCAATACCTTCGCGATAACCATGCTTGATGGCCTTTCGAGTCGGGAAGAGCTTGTTCTGGCAACCCTGAATGCGGCTTTGGGTTCGATACCCCAGTTCGGTGGTTCTGCCGGAGACGATGAGCGCCTGGCCGGTACCCATGTCTTTTTCGACGGACGCTTTCACAGCAGTGCGGCGACGGTGATGCTGGTGAATACACCGCTGGATTTTCGAGTGTTTTCGACACACCACATGCAGGAGCAGGCGGATAAGCTTGTGGTAACCCGAGCTTGTCCAGAGACGCGTACCGTCTTTGAGTTGAACGCGGAGCCTGCTGCAGAGGTATACGCCCGCACTGTCGGTGTTCCCGTTGCCCAACTGGACCGGGAGGTTTTTGCTTTGCAGCCCTTGGGGGTAAAAGTCGGGGGTAATTATTTTGTCCGTTCGATACAGCGGGTGAACCCTGATGGCAGTCTCACGTTTTATTGTGCGGTTGAGACCGGCATTGTGATGACTGCTATGAATCCGGGGTCTTTGCTTGAGAGTGTGCGGGCGCAGCTTGATGCCTCCGAGCGGGTGGTCGGTAAGCCTTTGGTGACTCTTGCCTGTGATTGTTTTTTACGGCGTTTGGAAGCCGAGCTGACAGAGCAATCGGATGCCGTCTCGGCGTTTCTGAGGGAACATAAGGTGGTCGGTTTTAACTCCTACGGGGAGCAGTTCAACGGAATGCACATAAACCAGACTTTTACGGGGGTGGTCATTGGTCAGCCTGACTTCCCCGGCTAGTATGAACGGGCAGCCCCTGCCGGATGATAAAGACCGCCGGATTGCCGAGCTGGAAGCGGAGAATCAGCGGCTTCGAAGCATCCGCGATGCCCTGATTGTTCGCGTGGAATCCGGTGCCGGACACAAGCCTGCGCCCTATGCGGCGTTTGAACATTCGGTCATTCTTGCCGAGCAGGTACGGGAACGCACCGAAGCCCTGAACCTGGCCATGGACGAGCTTAAAGCGAGTCATAAAGCGCTGAGTCGGGCTCGGGAAGAGGATGAAACCTCGAGGCAGCGGCTGAGCGATGCCATTGAGAACATCGCTGATGGCTTCGTACTGTTTGACTGTGATCATCGTCTGATTCAAACCAACAGCCGTTTCCGGAGCTACTGGCGCCATGCCCGTGTATCGGTGCCGAAAGCGGGTACCCATATCGATGCGGTAAAAGCTCTTGCCGAGAGTTCCGGTTTGATTGTGGAAGAGCATCGTCAGGAGGATGTTGAGGGGGTACTTTTCCTACTCTCCAATGGTCGCTGGGTGCAGATGACTGAACGAGCTACCCGTGAGGGGGGCTTGGTGGTGTTGTACTCTGACATTACCGACGTCAAAAACAGTGAAATGACCCGACGCATCAAGGCACTTGAAGCAAGCGAGCGCTGGATACGGGTGGTTACCGATCATGTGCCGGCGTTGATAGCCTATGTCGGGGCCGATCTCAGGGTTCAGTTTTGCAACAAGGTCTATCAAGCCTGGTACGGACGCAATGGGGTGTCGCCTATGGGGAAACACCTCGAGGAAGTGCATTCTGACGAGTTCTATCAGCGCCTGTTACCTCAGATTTTGGAAGTGCTGGACGGGCACAGCGTGAACTTCGAATTTGAGGAAGCGGGCGAGCATGGAGAGCAACGTTTTATGTTGCGATCTTATGTGCCTAATCGTGATTGCACCGGAGCGGTGACCGGTTTCTTTGTTTTGATTCGGGATATTACCGATCGGCGCAAGACCTCGATTGCTTTGGAGCAGGCATACGATGACCTGGATCACCGGGTTCGCGAACGCACTGCAGCGCTGACCGGCTTGAACCAGCAACTTCGCGATGAAATCGCCGAGCGTTCTGCGGTGGAAGCGAGGCTGAGGGAAGCCAAGCAAGAAGCCGAACAGGCGAACTTGTCCAAAACCAAATTCCTGGCCGCAGTTAGCCATGATCTGCTGCAACCGCTGAATGCCGCCCGGCTGTTCACCAGTGCTTTATTGGAGCACAGTTTTGGGCCGAAAGCCGAAGGGTTGGTGCGCTCGGTCAGCACCTCTCTGGATGATGTAGAGAATCTGCTGGGCACGCTGGTGGATATCTCGAAGCTGGATGCCGGGGTAATTACGCCGGATGTCACCGCCTTTGATCTCCGCGATCTGCTCAACAACATTGCCCGTGAATTCCGGCAAATGGCTTCAGCTGAGAAGCTGCAGTTGGATTTTGTGCCCAGCTCTGCGGTGGTGCAATCCGATTCCCAATTGCTGGCCCGCATCCTCCGGAATTTCCTGACCAATGCCATTCGCTACACAGGCCAAGGAAGAATTCTGTTGGGATGTCGTCGTCAGGGTGACCATGTGCTGTTGCAGGTGTGGGACTCTGGACCGGGCATTCCCGCCGACAAGCTCACCGAGATCTTTCAGGAGTTCAAACGAATTCGACCGAATGGCGCCCCCGCGGACAAAGGCTTGGGGCTTGGCTTGGCTATCGTGGACAAGATTGCCCGCATGCTCGGCCACGAGGTCTCAGTGTCGTCAGTGGAAGGCAAGGGCTCGGTGTTCACGGTTCGGGTGCCTGTCGGTGAGCGCCGACACAGGCTGCCAGCGTCGCCAAGGCCTCAGCCAGTGGTGCACGACAGCGGCCTGGCTGGCGCCAGAGTTTGGGTGATCGATAACGATCTGGCTATCTGCCAAGGCATGAAAACCCTGCTCGAAGGCTGGGGCTGTCAGGTAATTACCGCGGTATCCGCCGACGATCTGGAAGCGCAGGTGGATGTCGCCGATGCTCCGGTAGACCTGGTGTTGGCGGATTATCATTTGGATAACGATGATAACGGCGTGGATGCCGTTGCCGTGATTAATGGCCAGCGCTCACAGCCTGCACCGGTGTTGATGATCACAGCGAACTACAGTAATGAACTGAAACAGCACATTCGTGAGCTGGGTTATCTATTGATGAACAAACCGGTAAAACCCTTGAAGCTGCGGAGTGTACTCAGCCATGTTATTCGCCGCTGAGCACAACCGCCGGCAGGTGCAGTTGTCCGCCTTTAGCGTTTGAGGTATTGGCTGAAGTCCACATCGCCTGCCGACAGGATGGCCTGTACCCGGTTATGAACGCCGAGCTTTCTCAGAATTGCAGATACATGCGCTTTAACGGTGGTTTCTGCGATGTTGAGGTTGTAGGCAATCTGCTTGTTGGATTCGCCCTTGGCCATGCGCTCAAGAACCAGCAGCTGGCGGCGAGTGAGGGAATTCAGCAGCTCCGGCGAGATCAGGTTCTCCTCGCTGCGGGTGCGCCGCTGCGTGCTTTCCTTGCCGGTACGAATGATGTCTGAAGGCAGATAGACATTTCCATTCAATATCTGCTGGATGGCTTCCGTCATCTGGGGGCGGGGCGATGACTTGGTAATAAAGCCGACCGCGCCATAAGTGATCGCCTGAAGCACCACTTGCTTGTCTTCTTCCGCAGAGACAATTACCACCGGAATGGTGGGTGCCTCGTTGCGCAGTGTGATTAGCCCATTCAAACCGTGCATGCCCGGCATGTTCAGATCGAGCAAAATCAAGTCCAGATCGTCATTCTCTCGGGTGATTTCGAGGGCGCTGTCCAGATCCGCGGTTTCAAGGATTTCACTGCCTTCAAAGCCAGACGCGATGACGCTGCTGATGGCTTCCCGGAACAGCGGGTGGTCGTCGGCAATCAGAATCTTGTAAGCCGGCTCCATGGGCGGTTCTACCTGTTTGTTTTCATTGTGAGGGATGGCTTCCGAATTATGATAACGGTTTTCGGAAGAGAGTGCGGCATCGAGCTTGTTCAGCATGGCGGCCTCCGTTACAGAGAATCGCCGGAGAGGGTGTCGATTCACTGTTTATTATTGTGATGATGTCATTACACGCCATCTGCGCCTTGGGGTGAATGCGACCATCGCACCAAAAAACAGGCACTAAAGTACTATGCTTTTGAGGCCTTCGGTTTTGGCGTCGAGCAGGTAGAAGTTCGTCTTCTATAACCCGGATTTGACCAAGTTTGGGCTTTTGTCCGATCAAGTTGATTTGGTGCCCAGTATTTTGGTGCGATGAGGCCGGAATCCTGCGGTCGCCAATAGCGTCAGAACGACGGTGACACCGGTTGTGATGCCGAAGGCCATGGGGTTCCATTCCAGATAAAGCGAGAACCGGATGGCTTCTACGGCGTGGGTAAACGGATTGAACTGGCAGACCCAGTAAAGCCAGGGGCTTGCTTCGTTCATACGCCACAGTGGGTATAGCGCCGAGGACATAAAGAACATCGGAAAAATGACAAAGTTCATTACTCCGGCGAAGTTCTCCAACTGCTTGACCCACGTGGCGATCAGCAACCCAAAGGCACCGAGCATCAGGCTGCTGAGAATCAGTGCGGGTAACACGGCCAGATAGCCCCACAGCGGAGGCTCGACATCCACCAGTAGTGCCAGCAACAGGAACACATAGACCTGTCCGATCGACACCACTCCCATTGCCAGTAATTTGGTGATCAGCAGGAAAGGCCGTGGCATAGGGCTCATCAACAATACCCGCATGCTGCCCAATTCCCGGTCGTAGACCATAGACAAGGCCCCTTGCATGCTATTGAACAGAATGATCATTCCGCAGAGGCCAGGGGCGATATAGGTTTCGTAGGTAATGTAGGTTTGGTAGGGCGGAATGATGGAAATGCCCAATACCGCGCGGAAGCCGGCGGCGAACACCACCAGCCAGAGCAGTGGCCGCACCAGTGCACTGGTGAAGCGAGTGCGTTGTTGCCAGAATCGCAGCCATTCTCGGGCCTGAATGCCGATAAAACAGTGCCAATAATGAGCGGCTTTCATGGTTATCCGGCTCCTGTCAGGGCGTGGAAAGTGTCAGACAAATTCGAGGCGCCCTCGGCTTTGCAGATGGTGTGGCCAGGGCCATTGGCCAGCAGCCGACCCTGATGCAAGATCAGCACCTGATCGTCTTCGCGGACCTCTTCTATCAGATGAGTTGCCCAGAGCACCGTTAGGCCATCCTGTTCGCAGAGGGTTCGGACATGGTTATTAATGGCTTTGCGGCTGGCGACATCCAGACCGACGGTGGGCTCGTCGAGTAACAGCAAGGACGGCTGGTGCAGCAGCGCGCGGGCAATTTCCACTCGCCGGCGATGGCCGCCATTGAGGGTGCGCACGGTGTCGTTGGCCCGGTCTTGCAGGCCGACGCGTTCCAGTTCAAGCTCTGCTTGCACACGTGCTTCCTTGCGGGACAGACCGTGCAACGCAGCATGATAGTGCAGGTTCTGGCTCACCGTCAGATCTAAGTCCAGAGCATTCTGCTGGAACACGACGCCAATCTGGCGCATGGCATCGGCCGGCTGTTTCTGCAGGGATTGCCCGGCTAAGCGTACATCCCCCTGGTGCAGTGCCAAAAGCCGGGTGAGCAGTCCAAAAAGTGTCGATTTACCGGCACCATTTGGGCCTAACAGAGCATGAAAACGGCCAGAGGTCAGTGTGAAACTGACCTCATCGAGCACCGTTTTGTCGCCGTAGCGAAAGCTGAGATTAATGGCCTCGACAGTCATGAATTCGGGTCGACCACCACGCCCCAGGGGTAGCGGCCTACTTTAATGGATTTGATGACTTTCAGCGCATCGACGTCTATGACTGACACATCACCTGAGACACCGTTGGTGGTGTAGAGGCGTTTCTCGTCTTTGTCCAGATCCAGTTGCCATACCCGGCTGCCGACCAGCAGATAGTCCAGAATCTCGTAGGTGTTGGCATCCACTACCGCAACGTGATTCGAAGGCCCCAGGGCGACGAAGGCATACTCGCCGTTGGAGGTGAGCTCAATGCCAACCGGCTGAACGCGATCCGGGCTGACCCCGGGCACCTTGAAAGACAGCTCATGGGTTTGTTCCAGCTTATCCACATCGATGATGTGAACCGTCCCGCCGATCTCAGCCGAGGCCCAGGCGATTTTGCTGTCTTTGCTGAACTCCACATGGCGTGGGCGCTGGCCAATGACGATGTTTTTCTCTATTTCAAAGGTTTCGGTGTTGATCCAGTGCAGCATGCTGGAGGTCTCGGAGGTGTTCACAGCCCATTTGCCATTTGGGCTAACCGCCATGCCTTCGGGTTCGATGCCAACATCGATCTGGGCTAGAACATCTTTGGTCTCAACATCTACGACCGTCACGATGGCATCATCTTCATTGGCGATGTAGAGATGCTTGTCGTTGGGGTGCAATGAAAATTGCTCAGGGTCTTCTCCGGAGGGCAAGGTATCGATGATCTTACGGGTAGCCAGAT
Source organism: Marinobacter sp. AL4B (assembly GCF_019916045.1). NCBI lineage: Bacteria > Pseudomonadati > Pseudomonadota > Gammaproteobacteria > Pseudomonadales > Marinobacteraceae > Marinobacter > Marinobacter sp. AL4B. The sequence goes on along the minus strand of NZ_JAILWZ010000013.1, from coordinate 361,889 downwards.
CTAAGACTTGCACGGTGTCATCATCACTGGCGCAGATATAGAGTTTGCTGGCGTCCTTGGACAGCAGTATGCCGCGGGGCCGCTGGCCGACATCGATAGTGTCTACGACCTCAAGGGTTTCGGTATCAATGATGGAAAGGGTGTTGTCTTTTTCGTTGGAAACGTAAGCCAGACTGGCCAGAGCGGGTGTTGATAGTCCGATCATGGCTGCCAGTATGGTTTGAGTAAACGCGGTTCTCATGGGTAACTCCTTTTTGTTGTGATAGCTACCGCCGGTGCGGTCAGTTGTTGATCTGGCATTTGCTTTCTGGCTTGTCGTAACCAAGGGTATCCAGCTCGCTGGTCGGGTGCAGGTAACCTTCGAATGGTGCCTGAGCCACTAAACCCCGTGGATGTACCAGAGGAATGGGTTGGCGCAGCTGTCCGTTCCAGTCCCGGAAGCTGAGCTTTCGGCCTTTGAAGCCGGCAAGATCGAAATCATCGCTGAACAGTAAGGTCCTGATGGCTTGGGCTTCTGCACTGCTGATGGTGGTCACTGCGGTACCAATGGCCCGAACAGCGGCCCAGGCCGCGTAGTCTTCGCTGGTCATGTCACGTCCGGAGAGATCGGTAAAGCGGCTCTGCAATTGGGCCGCGCCCCAGCTCTCAACCACCCTGTGCCACGCAACCGGCATCATGCCCTGAGTGCCGACAACCGGGCGTGGTAGCCAAGTATTGAAGGGAATGTATTCGCCAAAGTCGCCCCGGACATCGGCCACGACGACGGCATCGTAGTCGCTAGCTTGGGTAAATAAAGGCAGCTCCTTTGATGCGGTCCGGCGCAGGTCGGCATCGAAGGTCCAGGGTTTGTCTTTCACAATGTCCAGGCCATAGCGCAGGCTGGCGCGGCGAAAGGCGGCGGCCCAGGCCTGATCTTCCTCTGTCGGGCCGGTAATGAGGAAAACCTCTTGCCAGCGTCGTTGCCTTAACCACTGACCGAGGGCATCCGCCAGCATGGCGTGGCTGGGCATGGTGTGTAGCAAATTGGCATGACAGGTGAGGGTTCGGAGGCTGTCGTCCTTTGCTCCCGCGTTGAATAACAGCGTGTCGTCGCCAGCGTGTTCGCTGATGTTGCCCAGGACCGTTCCGGGAACGCGGGTAACGAACAGATCGATGTCGGTGTTCTGAAGTTCGGTAAAGGCGATCAAGGCAGACTCTTCCGAGTCAACCACACGGGTCTCCAGGGTGTAGTTGTGGCCCAGAAATTTCCCGGTTGTATTGTTGTCTTTTACGGCCAGTTCCGCGCCGATCGCGCCGGCATTTTCCGGTTCTGGTATGACATTGGAAAGTACTGGCCCCTGATCCGGAACGAACTGGATGTAACCGATACGAATGTCTAGAGCAGCGGCAGGCGTAGCGACTGCCAGTGAGCCCGCCAGAGTGCCGATTGAGAAGGCTTTGATCAGCCTGTGTCGGTTTAAGCCGTTCATGGGTTTCTCCCGGATCTTGTTTTGTTTCCAGCTTATGAGAGGGAAATCGTCCCGGAAATATTCATAAAGTAGGAATGTGCCGGTACTAAAGAACTATTCCTGTGAAATCTGGCCGGATTAGGATGAGTGTGACGCTCTTCAATACCGCCAAATGGATAAAAATATGACTGCATACCGGAAAATTTCCTTGCTGATGCTGGTCGTTTTCCTGTTGGTTTATTCGGTGGGAGGTTGGTTCTATACGGTGCAGGCGAGGGCGGATATTGAGCGGGAATTGGTTTCTGTCATGGAGCTGGCGAATAGTTTGCCAGCTCCAGCCCAGTTAGCGCCTGAATTGGTTCGTGAGATACGGCACCTTCGACCGGTTGCTGTTGGTGGTCAGGAGGTCAAGCTCTCTGATGATGTGCCAGCATGGTTTGCCCGTTTGTTGGCCGGCGATCTCCATCTCCCGACGACCAATGGCTGGCAACTTGCTCCCTCGGACGAGGTCGACGAGATCTGGGAAAGTTTCGTTCTGATCTCCGGTGCCTTTCTCTTGGGTATGTTGCTGTGCTTTGCAGCGCTAGGTTGGGCCGTCAGGCAAGGGCTTCGGCCTTTGGCAGAACTGGGTCAGGCGATGGTGGCGATTGAGAAGGGTCAATTGACCTCGCGGCTGAAGCGGCACGAACTGCAGGAAGTGAATGATCTGGTGTCGCGCTTCAATTCCATGGCAGAAGCTCTGGAGCAAGAGCAGAATACCGTTCGGGAGTTGATGGCCGAGCTGCTGCAGGTTCAGGACCGTGAGCGGGAGCATATTGCGCGGGTATTGCATGACGACTTGGGGCAGTACGTAACCGGCATCCGTGCTCAAGCGCGTGCCTGGCTCTATGACCCGGATCTCAATAGTGAACAGAAAAAACAGGCGAGCGAGCTGGCGCAGCATTGCGAAACAGTACAGAAGCATTTTCGCCACTTGTTGCAGGACCTGCACCCACTGGTGATGGAGCAACTGGGGTTAGGGGCGGCCATCCGGCACCTGACTGAGCGATGGCAACAATTAAGCCGGTTGAACTGTGACCTGAAGGTGGATGACGGTTTGCCGGCTCTCACCGGTGAACAGCAGACGCATCTATACCGTTTCTTACAGGAAGCGTTGAACAACATATCCCGCCATGCCAAAGCGACCAGGGTGTCCCTGACAGTATCCCGATCAAACGGTGCACTTGAAGTGGAGGTCTGTGATAACGGCCAGGGGGTGGGTGACCACGCTGGATCAAAGGGGTTAGGCGTGCGTTCTATGCGAGAGCGGGCTCGCTGTTTGCGGGGCCAGATGAAGCTACTCAGTCAACCGGGCGAAGGCACGCGAGTCTTACTGGTGATGCCGGAGGTTAATGTATGAAATTGATGATTGTGGATGATCACCAGGTGGTTCGGCAGGGCATCGCCAACCTGTTACGGAATCTTTTACCGGCGGTGGCCATCACCGAGTTGGATGCCGGGCTAGACGCCATTGCTCGGTATGGCAGCGTACAGCCTGATGTGCTGCTGCTGGATATGGGTTTGCCGGATGTTTCCGGTCTGGAGGTGGCTCGCCGGATTCGTCAGCGCTGGCGGGGTGCGGCAATTTTATTCTTTACCATGCATGATGAACTGCCCATGGTCAGGCAGGCGCTAGAGGTGGGCGGCATGGGCTTTGTGTCCAAGAACTGCGCGCCGGAGGAGCTGGCCGAGGCGGTACGTTGGGTGGCCGCGGGTAAACCCTATATTGAGCACCCCATAGCAACCCGGCTGGCGTTAAATCAAGAGCGTCCCGTGGATCATCGTCTTCGGGACATGACTCAGCGTGAGATGGAAGTTCTGCTCATGTTTGCCCGAGGAGACGCCGTGTCGAGAATTGCCGAGCGCCTATGCATCAGCAATAAAACCGTTTCCAATCATTTGGCATTATTGAAAAGCAAATTGCAGGTGGAATCGTCGATTGAGCTGGTGCATCTGGCAGTGGATGCGGGGCTGTTACGTTTAGGGCAGGAGGCGCGGGCCGGGCGAGCCTGAAACGGCCTCGCCCGCTTTTCTTCGCTTACCAGTCATGTGGGCAATCTGTACAGCCCTCCATGAAGGTGCCTTCGAACGTGGCAAAATGAATTCTCGCCCCGGATAATCGTGCTTCGGCCAGATTAGCGTGCCCGAACTTAGCCTCCTGAAGATTCGACCCGGTCAAGTCCGCCCCCTGTAAATTGGCTTTCGGGAGCCACGCTATTTCGAAGCTGCTGAATGGCGCTCTGGTCTCGATGAGCGTTGCTCCGGAGAAACGGGAAAATGCAAAGTTGGCGCCTGACAGATCCGAACCACTAAAGTCGGCGCCTTGAGCAAACAGGTACTCTCCCTGTAAACCGGGTAATGTTGCATTGCGTGCTTTTGCACCTCGTATCGACGCGCGGTAAAGCTGGAGTCGGTAGCCAGTTGCGCCGTCCAGGTTGGCGCCGTCCAGGTTGGCTCCCCGGAGATTTGTGTGGCTGAGATTGGCGCCTTGCAGATTGGCTCCCCGGAAATCCGCAGAGCGGAGGTCCATGTTCGACAAGTCTGCGCCCTGAAGATCCGCTTTCGGGCAGACGGTTTCTGTCTGCAGTTTGCAGTCATTAATAACAGTAACGGTGTCTAAATGAGCCATGTCATCTGTGGCTGTGGCTGTGGCTGGAAAAGCGGCGATAGCCAACAGGGTTGCTGAGATCAGTGTTTTCATATTGAGCGCTCTTTGCCATGCATAACGAGGCACCCTAAAGGCCCGGCATAGCCGGGCCTTTAGGGTAGCGAACATCAGTTTGAAGCTTGGGCCCAAGAGGGAAGCTTGAACACCCAGAACGATCCGCCTTGAGAGATCGGCTTGGTCAGTTCTGCCATGTCGCCACCCCACAAAGGAACGGCTCCGCCGTAGCCAGAGGTCACGCCGATGTACTGCTCGCCGTCCATTTCCCAGGTGATGGGTGGGGAAATGATCCCCGAGCCGGTCTGGAACTTCCAGAGTTCTTCACCGGTTTCGGCGTCAAAGGCTTTCAGGTATCCGTTACCTGTGCCGGTAAAGACCAGGCCGCCTTTAGTGGCCAGTACGCCTGCCCACAACGGCATTTTTTCCTTGTGCTCCCACTCGATCTCGCCGGTGATCGGATTCATTGCTCTCAGAATGCCGACGTGGTCATCGTACATACGCTTGATGCGGAAACCCTGACCCAGGTATGCGGCGCCCTTCTTGTAACTAACTTCTTCGGTCCAGTAGTCTTCTTTCCAGTGATTGGCGGGAATGTAGAACAGGCCGGTATCCTGGCTGTACGCCATCGGGTTCCAGTTTTTTCCGCCCAGGAAAGGCGGTGACACTTCGATGGATTCACCTCGGGTCTCGCCTTCTGCAACGGGTGGTGGACGTTGACCTTCAGCCTCGATTGGGCGGCCGCTCTTGTCGATACCTTTCGCCCAGGTGATGTTGTCGACGAACGGAAAGCCCTTCTTGAATTCGCCGTTGGTGCGGTCCACCACGTAGAAGAAGCCGTTTCGGTCCGCGTGAGCCGTTGCTGAAACGCTCTCACCGTCTTCGGTGTATTCGAAGAGTACCAGCTCGTTGTTGCCGGAGAAGTCCCAGGCATCGTTCGGGGTGTGCTGATAGAACCACTTCACTTCGCCGGTCGACGGGTCTACACCGACTTGCCCGGAGGTGTACAGGTTGTCGTAGTCTGCCGGATCGCCACCGGGGGATGTTCTGGCCCAGGTATTCCAGGGGGCCGGGTTACCCGCACCCACGATGATGGTATTGGTTGCCGAATCAAAACTGGCGCTTTGCCAAGGTGCGCCGCCGCCATGGCTCCATGCTTCCACTTTGCCGGTAGGCTGGTTGGGATCATCCGGCCAGCTGGGGGCTTCGGGGTCGCCGGTTGGCGTGCTTTTCTCACCATTCAGTCGACCGTAATGGCCTTCAACAAAGGGCCGCATCCAGACTTCCTCGCCGGTGTCCGGGTCACGGGCAAACAGTTTGCCTACGACACCGAACTCATCGCCTGAGGAGCCGTGAATCAGCAATACCTTGCCGGATTTCTGATCTTTGACCAGCGTCGGGGCAGCGGTCATGGTGTAGCCTGCCTCGTGGTCGGCAAACTTCTTGCGCCAGACGATTTTCCCCGTGTCTTTGTTGAGTGCCACGATGCCTGCGTCGAGCGTACCGAAGAACACTTTATCGCCAAAGATGGCTGCACCCCGGTTGACCACGTCACAGCAAGGGCGGATGCCTTCTGGAAGGCGGTGGTTATATTCCCAAAGTCTTTCGCCGGTTTTGGCGTCCAGGGCGTACAGGCGCGAATAGGAACCGGTCACATAGATTACGCCATCATGCAACAGTGCCTGGGATTCCTGTCCTCGTTGCTTCTCATCCCCGAAAGAGAACGACCAAGCGGGAACCAGCCTTTCCACATTGTCCTTGTTGATGGTAGTCATCGGGCTGTAGCGCTGGGCCTTTGGCCCGATGCCGTATCCGAGAACATCCTGGGTGGTTTCGGCATCGTTAGCGATATCTTCCCAGGTAACCTCTTTTGCCTGTGCGGTCACACTGAACGCACCTGCGGTGCCAATGGCGAGAGCCAAGCTGATGCTCGTGACCAGCGGGTGTTTGCGACGATTCATATTCGTTCCCCATGATTGTTGTTGTGAACAGCACGGTCTGTGCGCTGACGTTCCGAGTATTGGCAAGTGAGGGGCGATTGAGCGACGGAAAAAGTCAGATGGAAGTCGGGAAAATCGACGAAAAAGTCGGGAAAAGTTCCCGGTAGGCTGGTTTGTTGTTGAGAAGTGGCGTTTTTTTGTTCGCTTTTAAGGGTGCTTGTGCTTTCGCTCTTGCTCTGACCGCGTACTACCAAGGAACTAGACCTAAACCCCCAAAGTGGAATAGGGGGCCGAGACGCAGATTCTTACACTGTTTGGCAGCGTGTTGGTAAACGAAAAATCCAATAGCCAACGTAGGGGCAACCAAACAGAGGTAGTAACAATGACAATGCCGCGTTTAATCACATCGTTTATTGCCACCGTGCTGGCAGGTGCTGCTGGTTTGGCCATGGCGCATGGCAACGTGACACCGCAGCCGGTAAATACCGGCAACTTGCCGGAGCTCGGTGACGAAATTTACATGGAAAATCCGTTCCGTGAAGGTAACGAGCTGGGTGAGTTTCAGGGCGAAGCCGCGAAGATCGGTGAGAGTGCCTACGCAGGTAACTGTGCCAGTTGCCACGGTATTCGTGCTATGTCCGGCGGGTTGACCCCGGATTTGCGGGAGCTGACCGAGTGGGACGATGAGTACTACATTACTCGGGTGCGTAACGGCACAGATCGGGGCATGCCATCCTGGAAGAAAAGTATGGATCAGAGCGCAATGTGGGCCATCCGGACCTATGTTGAGTCTCTGCCCAAACCTGAGTAACACCATGACTTTCGAATCGCTCTGAACAGAGCCGGCCCTGTGCCGGCTCTTGGTCGTTGGGGAAACCAATAATGAAAATAATCCTTACGTTTGTAATCACTTTTCTGGTGTCGCTGGCCGCTTGGGGGCAGGAGGTCAACGACGGCGATGAACTGCTGAACCGGCCATCCGATCGCACTTACGACATTATTCTGGAGTCGGGTTACCTGAAAGTCGGGGTGTATCGGGATTTTCCGCCCTACTCCTATGAGCAAAATGGCGAGCCCCGCGGTATTGATGTTGAGCTCGGCAAGCTGATCGCCAGGGAGATGGGGGTGGAGTTTCGTGTGCACTGGATTATCCCTGACGAAGAGTTGGGAGATGATCTTCGGAACAACGTGTGGAAGGGGCATTATCTGGATAAGCAGCGACTGGCCGATGTGATGATGCGCGTTCCCTACGACAAACAATATGCCTACATGCAGGATTCCACCGGAGAATATATTAACGAGCAGGTGGTGCTGTTCGGGCCCTATCAGCAAGAGAGCTGGCAGATAGCATATGACCCGGCAATGCTTGATGCCGTGGATACGGTCGCGGTGTTCCAGTACCACGCTATCGGTGTCGAGATTGATACCCTGCCGGACTTTTATTTCAGTTCGGCGTTGGGCGGTCGCATGCGTAATCAGGTGCGCCACTACCCGAACGTCAAGGCTGCGTTTGAAGCTATGCGTCAAGGCGAAGTCCGTGCGGTCATGGGGATGCGGGCAGAGATTCACCATGAGCTGGCACAGCCCGAGAACGAAGAATTTGTGGCCGCCCAGAATGGCTTCCCTGGTCTGGTGAAACAGGTTTGGGATGTGGGAATGGCAATCAAGCATACCCATCGGCAGCTTGGCTATGCGATCGAGGCCATAGTGAACCGATTGGTAACCGAGGGCGCCCTGAACGATCTGTTCGATGGCATGGACCTGGCGTACAGCGTGCCGGGCTACTACCGGAGTTTTCTGAGCGAGGAAGCGGTCGCTCGTGCCGAAGGGCAGGAATAAAGGCGGTCGTACTACCAAGTGATGAGAAAACCTGTCCGTGGGGGGAATTGTTGATCTTGCGGTCTTTGCGAAAAATCAGCTCAGGGTCGGGAAAACTTCCCGGTTCGGCTCGCAACTGACAAAAACAGAGTAGGAGAGCGCAACCATGAGATCGAACAAATTCGGGATTCGCATTGCGGCCAGCGCATTGGCGTTGGCTGTGTCATGCGGTGCCCACGCGGTCACAGACGCAGACATTTTGAGAGATGCAGAGACGACTGACGATATCGTCAGCTACGGTATGGGCTTGCAGGGACAACGGTTCAGCCCCCTGACTGATCTGAACACAGACAACGTAAAGCACCTGCAGCCAGTATGGGGTTTTGCATTTGGCGGGGAGAAAATGAGGGGCCAAGAAGCCCAGCCCATGATCAAAGACGGCGTGATGTATGTAACCGCCTCTTACTCTCGGGTTTATGCGATTGATGTGAAAACCGGCGAGGAACTCTGGCAGTACGATGCCCGTTTGCCAGATGGCATCATGCCGTGCTGCGATGTGGTGAACCGGGGTGTCGCACTGTATGGCGACAAGGTGATCTTCGGCACTCTGGATGCAAAGCTCGTGGCTTTGAACAAAGACACCGGCAAACCCATGTGGATAAAAAAAGTGGCAGATTACCAGGCCGGTTACGCCATCACCGCGGCGCCTTTGATTGTTAAGGGCAAGTTGATCACAGGTGTGTCGGGTGGTGAATTCGGGATTGTCGGCAAGGTCGAAGCCTATGACGCCAATACCGGTGATTTGGTGTGGACTCGCCCCACGGTCGAGGGCCATATGGGGTATGTCTACCGGGATGGTAAAAAAATAGAGAATGGGATTTCCGGTGGCAAGGCAGGGCAAACCTGGCCGGGCGATATGTGGAAAAATGGTGGCGCAGCAACCTGGTTGGGCGGCACCTACGATGAAGAAACCGATTCGTTGTTTTTCGGTACCGGCAACCCCGCGCCCTGGAACTCCCACCTGCGTCCGGGCGATAACCTGTTCTCCGCCTCCCGTTTGGCCATCAATCCCGACGATGGAAGCATCAAATGGCACTTCCAGACCACGCCCCACGATGGCTGGGATTACGATGGTGTAAACGAGCTGATCTCGTTTGATCTGAAGGAAAATGGTAAGACTATCAAGGCCGCTGCAACCGCAGACCGTAATGGTTTCTTCTACGTGCTCAATCGCGAGAATGGTGGTTTTATCCGTGGATTTCCGTTTGTGGACAAAATTACCTGGGCGGAAGGTTTGGACCCAGACACTGGTCGACCCATCTATGCGGAGAATGGGCGCCCCGGTGACCCAGCCGAGGCCGAAGCTGGTAAAGGCGAAACCGTCGTTGCTCAGCCTGCTTTCCTAGGCGGAAAGAACTGGATGCCCATGGCTTACAGCCCTGAAACCGAACTGTTCTACGTTCCGTCGAACGAGTGGTCTATGGACATCTGGAACGAGCCGGTTTCCTATAAAAAAGGCGCGGCCTTCTTGGGGGCTGGTTTTACCATCAAGCCTACTAACGACGAGTATATTGGCGTGCTCCGGGCGATGGACCCGAAAACCGGTGAGGAAGTCTGGCGTTACGAGAACCCGGCCCCTCTTTGGGGTGGCGTAATGACCACCGCCGGTAATCTGGTCTTCACCGGCACCCCGGAAGGCTACCTGAAAGCCTTTGACGCTAAAACTGGCGAGGAGCTGTACAAGTTCAATACCGGTTCTGGGGTTGTTGGAACGCCAGTGACCTGGACTATGGATGGCGAACAGTATGTCTCTGTTCTCTCCGGCTGGGGTGGTGCTGTACCGCTGTGGGGTGGCGAAGTCGCCAAGGTGGTCAAGAACTTCAATCAAGGTGGTCTGGTCTGGACTTTCAAGCTGCCTAAAGATCGAGTGGCGGCCAATTGATCTGAGTTTTGTGTCTCTTTGGGCCGCCTTCGTGCGGCCCTTTTTTTAGCCGCCGAAACCATCTGCTTCAGAGCATCTACTACCAAGGTACCAGCCGTCCCCCTCTAACGAATCATTCACGGATCAGAGTGTCACGACTACATTGAACAGGTAAGCGTGAACGGCTTTGTTACTAAGCGACAAACACAACAAAAGAGGTCAACGTCATGATCTACGCACAACCCGGTAAAGAAGGCTCCGTTGTTTCATTTAAATCCCGCTATGGAAATTACATCGGCGGTGAATTTGTAGCTCCGGTGAAAGGTCAGTACTTTGAGAACATCACCCCTGTCACCGGCGAAGTTTTCTGCGAAGTGGCGCGTTCTGGCGCCGAAGATATTGAGCTGGCTTTGGATGCTGCGCACAAGGCGGCGCCAGCTTGGGGCAGGACCTCACCCACTGAACGTTCCAATATTCTGCTGAAAATCGCTGACCGTATTGAAGCCAACCTTGAAGCCCTCGCGGTTGCAGAAACCTGGGATAACGGTAAAGCGATTCGTGAAACTCTGAATGCCGATATTCCTCTGGCCGCGGACCACTTCCGTTACTTCGCCGGCTGTCTGCGGGCTCAGGAAGGCCACATGGGGGAGATCGACCACAACACCGTGGCTTATCATTTCCACGAGCCGCTGGGTGTGGTTGGACAGATCATTCCCTGGAACTTCCCGCTGCTGATGGCCGCCTGGAAACTGGGTCCGTGCCTGGCTGCAGGTAACTGCACGGTGCTGAAGCCAGCTGAGCAAACGCCAGCCAGCATTCTGGTACTGATGGAAATTATTGGTGATTTGTTGCCACCAGGCGTGATCAACATTGTAAATGGCTACGGCATCGAAGCCGGCCAGGCGCTGGCCACCAGTAAGCGTATTGCCAAGATCGCCTTTACCGGGTCGACCCCAGTGGGCTCCCATATTCTTAAGTGCGCGGCGGAAAACATCATTCCTTCGACCGTTGAATTGGGCGGCAAGTCCCCGAACATTTACTTCTCCGACGTAATGGAAGCGGAGCCGGAATTTGTCGACAAATGTGTCGAAGGTCTGGTGTTGGCATTCTTCAACCAGGGTGAAATTTGCACCTGTCCGTCCCGTGCCCTGGTTCAGGAAGACATGTTCGAAGAGTTTATGCAAAAAGTGGTTGAGCGCACCAAGTCCATCAAACGCGGAAACCCATTGGATACCGAGGTCCAAGTGGGCGCTCAGGCTTCCAAAGAACAGTTCGACAAAATCATGTCGTACATGGAAATTGGTCGTCAGGAAGGTGCAGTGGTACTTACCGGTGGTGACCGGGAGCATCTTGAAGGCGAGTTCAATAACGGCTTCTACATTCAGCCGACGCTGTTCAAGGGCGATAACAAGATGCGCGTTTTCCAAGAGGAAATCTTCGGGCCGGTGGTGGGTGTCACCACCTTTAAAACCGAGGAAGAAGCGCTGGCAATCGCCAACGATACCGAGTTCGGCCTGGGTGCCGGCGTCTGGACTCGCGATACCAACCTGGCTTATCGGATGGGGCGTAATATTCAGGCCGGTCGGGTATGGATGAACTGTTACCACGCGTATCCGGCTCATGCAGCCTTCGGTGGTTACAAGAAATCCGGTATCGGCCGTGAAACCCATAAGATGGCGCTGGAGCACTATCAGCAGACCAAATGCATGTTGACCAGCTACGACGCTAATCCTCTTGGATTTTTCTGATCTGTAAACGGCAGTGAGGGGTCGGTTCATACCGGTCCCGTTTTTGTGTGACCGCACAGGGATTGTGCTTTTGTTAAACCCGGCACCTGCCGGGGTGCTCTTCCGAGCGCGGGAATAGATTTGCCTCTCTTTTTGGCCCGATCCCAGGGCCTTTTTTATTTGATTTAATAGACGATCGGTCGTATTCTTTGGTTAATTAATTAGATGGTCGGTCTAAAATATAGGAGTGGATGTGGATACGTTTCCAGTCAAGCGCAAAAGAGGGCGGCCCCCTAAAAGTCAGAGCGCCGGTTATCAGGACACCCGGCAGGCTTTGATTGGGGTTGGGCTGGCAGCGTTAACAGAGAAGGGTTATTCCTACACAGGGCTTGATGAAATTTTGCGCCAGGCCAAGGTGCCTAAAGGCTCTTTCTACCATTACTTCGACAACAAAGAAGCTTTCGGTAAAGCGCTGATTGAGGCCTACGGCCTGTTTTTCGCCAACAAGCTGGAGCGTTCGTTAGCGGACAGTTCCCTGACACCGCTTGCCAGAATTCAGGGTTTTGTGGAAGACGCCAAGCTTGGCATGGAAAAGTTCGATTACAGGCGCGGTTGCCTGATCGGAAATATGGGGCAGGAAATGGCTGCGCTGCCGGAGAGTTTTCGCGGCCTGCTAAGTGATGTATTCCGAGATTGGGAAGCCCGGATAGCCCGGGTACTTGAAGAAGCCCGACAGGCGGGGGAGGCTCCCGAGCACTTGGTGCCGGAGCAGATGGCACAGTTTTTCTGGATTGGTTGGGAGGGCGCGGTATTGCGCGCCAAGCTCGAGCAGTCCTCGCAACCTCTGGAGCAATTTACCAACGGCTTTATGGCGTTGGTGCGTGGTTGCTGATCAAGCAGCCTGATTCAAATCACAAAACAGAATCGTTGGAGGCAATATGTTCAAAGGTATTTTGATGGAAGGCAGCCGGGGCGACCAGCAAGTGTCCCTGAAATCCATTGACGAGGCTTGGTTGCCGGAAGGTGATGTCTCCGTCGATGTCGCCTACAGCACGCTGAACTACAAGGATGCATTGGCGATTACTGGCACTGCTCCGATTGCGAAATCCTACCCGATGGTTCCGGGCATTGATTTGGCCGGTGTGGTCACTGAATCATCCAACCCGGAGTTTAAAGCCGGTGATGAAGTCGTGCTCAACGGCTGGGGTGTCGGTGAAAAACATTGGGGTGGCCTTGCTCAGAAAGCGCGCTTGTCAGGTGATTGGCTGATTCCGCTACCAGCATCGTTTACAGCGCGCCAGGCCATGGCCATCGGCACCGCAGGGTATACCGCGATGTTGTGCGTGTTGGCGCTGGAAAAACACGGCGTCACACCGGATTCCGGCGACATCTTAGTCACTGGCGCAACCGGCGGCGTCGGCAGTGTTGCCGTCGCGATTCTGGCCAAGTTAGGCTATTCGGTGACGGCGGTAACAGGTAAGCCAGAAGAGGAAAGTTATCTCAGATCTCTTGGCGCCAAACAGATTCTGGATCGAGCGGAATTGAGCGAGCCGGGTAAGCCTTTGGCCCGGGAAACCTGGGCGGGTGCAATTGATGTTGCTGGCGGTCATGTTCTGGCCAATGTGTGTGCTGGTATGAAGTATCGAGGCGTTGTCGCGGCTTGCGGGCTGGCTGCGGGCATGGACTTCCCTGCGACGGTCGCGCCTTTTATTCTCCGGAGCGTTACCTTGTGCGGTGTCGACAGTGTCATGGCACCCAAAAAGGACCGCCTGGAGGCTTGGGAGCGGCTGGCGCAAGACCTTTCCCCGGAACTGCTGGACAGCATGATCACCGAAGTGCCATTTGATGAGGCCATCGAGGCCGCGAGCCAGTTTATGGACGGAACCATTCGTGGGCGCATCGTGATCCCCGTAGCCGAATAGCCCCCGGCAGCGCGTTTCAATGCGCTGCTGAGGTCTGATGTGGTGTAGCATCCGTGGCCAGAATCCTTGCCTGTTTTTGCTGTTGTTTGTTGCGAACAATGGCATCCACGCACTGGTTCTGGTCACGTAATATCACCACGCATTCCAAGCACTGAATACACTCATCGTAATCCACACGACCATCTTTTCGGATGGCATTGATGCCACACTCGTTCTTGCAGTGCTGGCAGGGTTGCCCGCATCGTTTGACCCGATCCAGCCAACTGAACAGACGGAAGCGCCCCAGTACAGCAAGCCCGGCGCCTAGCGGGCACAGATATCGGCAGTAGAATTTGTGCACAAACATGCCGATGACCAGCAGAATGACGGCATACGCTACGAAGGGCCAATACCGTACAAAGTGCAGGGTAATGCTGGTTTTGAACGGCTCGACCTCGGCCAACTGTTCTGCAAGTGTTAATGAATAGAACGCAGTACCGACCAGCGTCAGCAGAATTGGGTATTTCAGCAGGATAAGCCGTCGATGCCAGTGTTCCGGAATTTTAACCTGACGCAAACCGAGTTTTTGTCCGAGCCAGGATGCCATTTCTTGCAGGGCCCCGAAGGGGCATAGCCAGCCGCAAAATAAACCGCGTCCCCAGATAAACAGAGTGGCGAAGGTGTAAATCCAGAGAATGAAAATGACCGGGTCCAGCAGGAACACGTTCAGGGAAAAACCGTCCCACAGCGCCAGGAACAGAGTGTAAATGTTCACCACAGACAGCTGGCCTTGGGCGTAAAAGCCAATAAAGAACACCGTGAAGAACAGGAATCCCCAGCGGAACCGGTGCACCAGTTTCGGGTGGCGGGTCAGGGTTTTCTGGCGGGCAAAAAATACCGTGAGTATCGACAAAGCGGCTACCAACAAAGCGATTTGCCACCCGCGTTCTTTCCAAAGACCCACCCAAACCGGCTCGCGATTTTGGCGCGGATCCGCTTGCACCTCCACCGTTTCAAATAGCTCATCGGCAAACGCAACGGGCATGGTGAAACGGGCGTTATCAGTGATCAGGTGATTGCGTGGCAGAGATACGTCCAGGTGAAAGCTGGCCTCGGCGCCGGGGTTGAAACCGGCGTTTCCGCCCACTCGAAACAGATTCATCGCGTCCATGACGGGGGCTCCGGGTGCGGCAAGAGTTTGCCCGGTTTCCAGCCAGTTCAGATCCCGTAGCTCGATGGCCAGCTGGCCCTGATTCAACCCCGTCCGGCTGGGAGTGCTGCCGGGGACAAAGTCCGGGCTCACATGCTGGAAAACCCCTCGAGACATAAGCAACATTACCTTGCCTTGGTCATTAAGGCGCTCAAGGAATGACGCGTAGGCCTGATCGCCCAGCAGGTTGCGACCCACCATTGGTGAGTTCATGTAGGCATAATAGAGTTCGGTAAAAGGTTCGCCGGGCTCCGGTTCGAGATCCATGGGGTAGTCCGACAGTGGGCGCCCGAGATTTGCTTCGACCTCGTCCGAAGAAATGGCGACTTTGTTGATGTAACCCCGTTCCAGCATCTGCTGCCAATTCAGTGGTTCATAGAAATCTTGCCGGGCTTGTGTGGGGGCTGCTTGGGTAAAGCCTTCGAGCTTGTTTCGAGCGACCTGAAGCGCCGAGGAAAGAATGGTGTCGTTGATAATCAGCACGGAAACAGTCGCTTTGCTGACCCCGTCGAAGTACACCTGATCGCCGGTGTTGCTGCGCGCCGAGCGACTGGAAGCCTGCACGATGATCTGTTCGGTCAGAGCGCTGCCTTCGTATTGGTTCACAAACTCGGTCAGTGGCGCTTCGCCCAGGCCGTGTAGGAAGACCGGTTCGTGATGGTGCAGAACTTTCACCCCGGTGAAGCGGCCTTTGGTGTCCAGTCCGATCATCATGGTGATCGGCTTTCCGGCAAAGCCCTGAAGTTTGGTGAAGTCTGTGGAGACGTAGGCGTAGCCCAACAGCTCCTGTAATTGGTACACCGGGTAAACGGGAAAGTCAGGCAGCTTGTCTTCAATGACGGTTGCTGAAGGAAACAGCGCCTGTATAACCTCTTTGGTTTCCTGAGGTACCTCCGCGGTATGCCCTGATAAAGGGAATGCCATCAAGATGATGAGCAGCAAGCGCCCGGCCATAAGACTTCTCCTGACATTATTATTGTATCTGTCTCATGTTAGGTACCTGCGGGGGAGTCTCAATTGAACCTGCGGGCCAAAGCGCTGCTACTTTAAGGCGGTCTAAAACAGTTCCAAAGTACCATATGGATAGTGGTCCTCTGTCATTAGCATGAAATCGTACCCTTCGGCTTTCCAAGGGTGCGGATACATACATGCAACGCACTAATAATCATGACAAGAGGTGATCATCATGTGGACCAAACCAGCTTATGAAGACCTGCGCATCGGTTTCGAAGTCACCATGTACTTTGCTAACCGCTGAGTAACAGATGGCCAGCCTTTGGCTGGCTGTTTGATCCCGGCTCAGGAGGTTTTGTATGCACATTCGTATTCTGGGTTCTGGAGCGGGCGGCGGGTTTCCTCAGTGGAACTGTAATTGTTCTAACTGTTCCGGGTTCCGTGACGGCAGCCTCAATGCCAGTGCCCGCACCCAATCATCCATAGCCATCAGTGATGATGGTGAACACTGGATTCTGTTTAACGCTTCGCCTGATATTCGAGCGCAGTTAGCCGATTTTCCAGCCATGCAGCCGGCCCGAGCTCTACGCGATACCGGTATTTCTGCCATCGTGTTGATGGACAGCCAGGTCGACCACACCACCGGCTTGTTATCTCTGCGTGAGGGACTGCCCCTCGATGTATGGTGCACGCCGCAGGTTCGTGATGATCTGAGCAGCGGTTTTCCGTTGTTCGAGATGCTTAAGCATTGGAACGGCGGGCTCAACTGGTGTGAAGTCCATGCTTCGGAACAAGATCCTTTCACTATTCCTTGCGCACCCTCACTGGAGCTGACGGCAATTCCGTTGCTCAGTAATGCGCCGCCATACTCGCCCCGCCGTGATAACCCGCACCCGGGCGACAACATTGGCCTTTTCATTCGGGATCGTGTTGCGAATAAATCTCTGCTCTACGCACCGGGCCTTGGTCAGCCGGACGAACGCATCCGGGCATGGATGGAGCAAGCCGATGTTTTATTGGTAGACGGTACAGTCTGGCACGACGATGAAATGATTCGTCAGGAAGTGGGTACCCGAACCGGTCAGCAAATGGGGCATCTGGCCCAGGCGGGTGAAGGCGGCATGATCGAATTGCTCGACAGCCTGCCCGCCAGCCGCAAGATTCTTATCCACATCAACAATACCAATCCGATCCTGAACGAAGATTCACCGGAGCGTGCTGAATTGGCGGCGCACGGAATCGAAGTGTCCTGGGACGGTATGCAGATTGAGTTGTGAGACCTGCTATGAACGCTAAAGTCAGCACCGTCCTGAATCGAGAAAGTTTTGAAAAAGCGTTGCGGGCGAAAGGCGCTTTTTACCATATTCATCACCCTTTCCATCGAGCCATGTACAGCGGTGCCTGCACACCGGAGCAAATTCGAGGCTGGGTGGCTAACCGTTATTACTATCAGATCAACATTCCCCAAAAAGATGCAGCCATCATGGCCAACTGCCCGGATGCAGCGGTACGACGGTTGTGGTTGCAGCGGATTCTGGACCATGACGGTGACGAGGATTCGGCCGGTGGTATTGAGGCCTGGTTACAGCTGGCTGAAGCCACAGGACTGACGCGGGAAGAGGTGATTGACCAGCGACACGTGTTGCCGGGGGTGCGGTTCGCCGTGGATGCGTACCTTAACTTTGCTCGCCGCGCGACCTGGCAGGAAGCGGCCTGTTCGTCATTAACCGAATTGTTTGCGCCGGAGATTCACCAGTCCCGGTTGGACAGTTGGCCGGCTCACTATCCGTGGATTGAAGAGGGCGGCTACCGCTATTTCCGTAAGCGTTTGTCCGAGGCGCGGCGAGATGTGGAACATGGCTTGAGTATTACCCTGGATCACTTCGTGACGGAGGCTCAGCAGCAGCGGGCGTTCGAGATATTGCAGTTCAAGCTCGATATTCTCTGGGCCATGCTGGATGCCATGTCTATGGCCTATGTCCACAAGACGCCGCCCTATCACACCGTGACTGATAAACAGGTCTGGCATCGTGGCGTGTAAGGAGGTTTTTGTGGCCGATATCCCGAACTTGAGAAGAGGCTTTCGCTTTCAGTGGGAGCCAGCTCAGCAAAGTCACGTGCTGTTGTATCCCGAAGGCATGGTTAAATTGAATGCCAGTGCCGGCGCCATTCTGGCGGAGGTGGATGGCGTGCACTCTAAACAGGAAATTATCGCGTCACTTGAAAGCAAGTTTCCGGAGGCCGGTTCTCTGTCGGGTGATGTCGAGCAGTTTCTGGCCGATGCTGCGAACCAACATTGGATTGAATGGTTATGAGCTGCTCTGATGCGAGTGCCGGGCCGCCATTATGGTTACTGGCGGAACTTACTTATCGCTGCCCACTCCAGTGTCCGTATTGCTCGAACCCGCTGGATTACGCCGACCGTGAGCAAGAACTCTCGACTGAACAGTGGCTGGATGTGCTTCGACAGGGGCGCGCCATGGGCGCAGCCCAGCTGGGCTTTTCCGGCGGTGAGCCGTTGGTGCGCCAAGACTTGCCTGAGCTGATCGCGGGTGCCCGTGAATTGGGTTATTACACCAACTTGATCACCTCAGGTTTAGGGCTCACAGAAGCCAAGGTTCAGGCCTTTGCTGAGGCCGGGCTTGATCATATTCAGGTAAGTTTTCAGGCCTCAGACCCGGAATTGAACAATGCAGTGGCGGGCTCCAAAAAGGCATTTGAACAAAAGTTGGCCATGGCCCGAGCGGTGAAAGAAGCGGGCTATCCGATGGTGCTCAATTTCGTCATCCATCGCCATAACATCCATCAGATGTCGGATATTCTCACGCTCTGTGAAAGTCTCGGGGCGGATTATGTCGAGTTGGCGACCTGCCAATACTATGGCTGGGCGTTCGCCAATCGTGAAGGCTTGATGCCCTCGCGAGCTCAGTTAGAGGCCGCCGAGGCAACGGTGAATCACTTCCGGGATGAACTCCGGGAGCGAGACCATCCCATGAAAGTGATCTTTGTGACTCCGGATTATTACGAGGAGCGCCCCAAGGCCTGCATGAACGGTTGGGGCAGTCTGTTCCTGACCGTAGCGCCTGACGGGACGGCCTTACCGTGCCACAGTGCTCGGTTACTTCCCATCGAATTTCCGAACGTAAAGTCGATGTCGCTCGAAGAAATCTGGTACCAAAGCCCCGGTTTTAACCATTATCGGGGTGACAGCTGGATGCCAGAGCCATGCCGCTCTTGTGATGAAAAAGACAAAGATTTTGGCGGCTGCCGCTGTCAGGCCTACCTGCTGACTGGGGATGCCGATAATGCGGACCCGGTGTGTGGAAAGTCACCTCATCATGATCGAATTCTGGCTGCCCGGACGGCGGCTGAGCATGCCACGGCCGGGCTGGACGACCTCGTTTATCGCAATACCAAGAACTCCCGTGTCTTTTTCCGAAAGTAACCTGATTTCAGCTCGGGAAGCCTGTGCTGGGGCGCGACAGTATGCCGAGTTGCGGGTCAGTGGGGGGATGCTTTTTTGGTTGGCGACAGAGCCCGAGGACGGCTTTGTCAGTCTTTGGCGGTTTGATGGTCAACGATCAGAGCGACTGAATACGGGGGACAGTATCCGCAGCCGGCTGAACGGCTACGGTGGCGGCGCTTATGCAGTCACTTCGGAATTTGTGTGCTGGGTGTCGGAGGAACAATGCCTTTGGAGCATGAATCTGAAGAGCGGCCAACGGCAGCTTTTGGTTAGGGACCCAGATTCTACATGGGGCGGGCTTACGCCCGATCCGCTCCGGATGCGTTGGATAGCTGTTCGAGAGAAGCGGGGAGAGCAAGACCTGGTCGCCGTTGATTTTTTTGGCCGTCTGACGGTCCTGGATGATCAATTTGACTTCTACGGGGCTCCAGCCGTCTGTCAGGATGGGCAGCAGATTGCATGGACCGGGTGGTTTTCTCCCCATATGCCGTGGGATCAATCGTGGGTTTGTCTCGCTGAGTTTGAGAGCTCCGGTCAGCCGGTAAATGTCGCCAAAGCCGAACCGCCTGGGGGCGGCAGCGTTCAGCAACCGCAATTCGTGGCACAAAGTTTGTGGGTTGTCTCAGACCACGGTAATTGGTGGCAGCCTTATCGGGTGGTCCGGCAAGACGGAAAGCTGCATTGGTTACCCGCACTTTCTTCCAGCACGGACCACGCGAATGCGCCATGGCAGTTGGCAGAAAAACATGCTTGCCCTCTACCGGGAGGTGGTTGGGCACGGGTCCGCTATCGCCAAGGCATTGGTGAGCTATGGCTGGAACAGAAAGGCGAGATCAGGCAAGTTGCTAGTGCATACACCGATTTTCGTGATCTCGTCGTCAGCGGCGACGATCTATATTGTGTCGCGCGCAGGCCAGATCTGAGCGACACGATTTTACGATTGAATCTTTTGGCCGGACAGCAAGCTCAGCCACTGTTTAGTGCGCCTGTTCCTCTAGGTGGTAAGAGCTGTGTATGGCCAGAGAGTATTGTGCTCCCATCTGGCGGCGAGCATCCTCACGCGTTGCAAGGGTTTTTGTACCTGCCGGAGCACCCTGTTGAAAAGCCGCCGCTTATTTTGATCGCGCACGGCGGGCCAACGTCGGCGGCCTACGCAACATTCAATCCCCAGGCGCAGTTCTGGTGTCAGCGGGGGTTTGCGGTTGCGGAAGTGAATTATACCGGCAGCACCGGGTTTGGTCGCGAGTTCAGGCAGGCGCTGGCGGGCCAATGGGGCGAGACCGATGTCGCCGATATGTTCAGGATGAAAGCTGCGCTCAGCGACGCTGGTTTGGTTGACCCCAACAGGGTGTTTATTCAGGGCAGAAGCTCGGGAGGCTATACCGCGCTTATGTCGGCTATCCAACCTGAGCAGCGCCTGAGTGGGCTGGCAAGTTTATACGGTGTTACCGACCCGCTAACGTTGAAAGCCGCCACTCATCGCTTTGAGTCCGGTTATCTGGATTGGCTTTTAGGTGAACCTGGGCCAAAAGGGCATCGATGGCAAACTCGTACACCGGCGCGACTGGCCAGGCAGATTGCTTGCCCGTCGTTGTTCTTTCAAGGTGGGCGTGACCGCGTTGTTGTTCCAGAGCAGACGCTCTCGATGGTTAAGGCCCTTAAAGAGACTGGCCAGCAAGCAGAGCTTGTTTGGTTCGATGAAGAGGAGCACGGATTCCGCACCTTGGAGAGCCAGGTCAAAGTACTTGACACGCTTTGGCGGTTCTATTCAAGCTTGGCGAGTCGGAGGCGGTAGCCAAAAGCCCGGTGTCGCGCCCTGAAACATGGGGTAGTATGTTAGCAATACCTATAACAACAACCGAGTTGATAAGGCCGCCATGAGTCATGACATTTCATCCCTTCGCAAGTTTGTCTCGCCAGAAATCGTATTTGGGGCCGGCTCCCGACGGTCGGTTGCGAACTTCGCGGCCAATTTTGGTGCGAGGCATGTCTTTTTGGTATCTGATCCGGGTGTGAAGGCCGCGGGTTGGGTGCACGAGATAGAGCAGTTGTTAGCCGAGTCGGGGCTTGAAAGTACGACGTTTACAGCAATCTCACCCAACCCGAAGGTAGATGAGGTGATGGCCGGGGCTGAACAGTACCTGGCCAACCAGTGCGATGTGATTGTTGCCATCGGTGGTGGTAGTCCCATGGATTGCGCCAAGGGGATTGGCATCGTTGCAACTCACGGGCGCAGTATTCTTGAGTTTGAAGGTGTGGATACCATTACCAATCCGCCACCGCCTCTGATATTGATACCTACTACGGCCGGGACATCGGCGGATGTCTCTCAGTTCGCGATCATTTCGGATCCAGATCGCCGTTTCAAATTCTCTATTATCAGCAAAGCGGTGGTTCCAGATGTGTCCCTGATCGACCCCGAGGTGACAGAAACCATGGGGTCGTATCTTACTGCTTGCACGGGCGTAGATGCTTTGGTTCACGCGATTGAGGCCTTCGTTTCTACGGGCAGTGGGCCTCTCACCGATACGCATGCGTTGGAAGCCATCCGCCTGATTAACCGCAACTTAGAGCCTTTGGTGGCAAACCCGTCTGATCCGGTGCTTAGAGAGCAAATCATGCTTGCGTCCATGCAGGCGGGCCTTGCGTTCTCGAATGCTATCCTTGGCGCCGTACACGCCATGTCCCATAGTTTGGGCGGATTTCTCGATCTGCCCCACGGTTTGTGTAATGCGCTTCTACTAGAACACGTCGTCGCTTATAACTTCGCCTCGGCGGAGGATCGCTTTCGGCGAGTGGCTGAGGCGATGGATATTGATACCCGTGGTATGACTAATGCGCTGGTCAAAAGGCGCTTGATGTCGAGAATCATCTCGCTCAAGAAAACACTCGGGTTGGAAGCGCGTTTACATGAGTTAGGCGTGAGCGTGTCTGACATTCCTTACCTTTCCGGCTATGCCCTGAAAGATCCCTGCATACTGACTAACCCTCGAAAGTCGTCGCTGAGGGACGTTCAGGTGGTTTATGAAGAAGCCCTCTGATACGGACCCAGGCGAATACGGCATAGGCGACCTGTTGGGGTTAGGTCGTCAGTCCGTTCGAAAAAATTATTATCCCGCACTTCAGCAGCAAATTGACGAGCTTGAACAGGAGCGCAATCGGTATAAATGGCTGTTCGAGAATGCGCTTCATGGGATATTTCAAGCCAATCTCCGAGGCGGTTTTGTCGCTTGTAACCCGGCGATGGCGCGTATTTGCGGTTATGACAGCGCAGAGCAATTACAAAACAGCATTGTGCGATTGCGAGAACAGCTTTTTTTTAGCGCGGCAGAGTTCGACGCGCTTCGCCAGGAGTTGCTGGATCGTGGAAGCCTGAATGCACGGGAAACCCGGTTTCGGCGCGCCGATCAAACATCGGTGGATGTGGCCATTACTATGCTTAGGCGCCCCGATCTCGGCCCCGAGGTTGTCGAAACTTTCGTGGCGGACATATCGGAACGCGTTCATGCCCGCCAAAGACTTGAACGGCTGAATGCAGAGCTGGAACATCGAGTTTTAGAGCGTACAGAGGCACTGCAGAACGCCAATGATGATTTGCGCTATCAGATTGAAGAACGCGAAAAGGTCGAGCGGGAATTGGTCGTTGCCAAGGAAATTGCTGAAGAAGCAAATCGTAGCAAAGACAAATACCTGGCAGCGGCCAGTCACGACTTATTGCAACCATTAAACGCCGCGCGTTTGATGGTATCGGCGCTTCAGGAAGGGGCTTTGCCAGAGAGCGAAAGCAAGATGGTTCGGCAGGCTCATCGAGCTCTAGAAGGCGCGGAAGAACTCTTGGCTGATCTGCTGGATATCTCCAAGCTGGATCAGCAGGCCATGAAGCCAGATTTTATCCATCTCGATATCAACGAGCTGGTGCGGGATCTGGGTGAAGAGTTTAGCGCCGTTGCCGCCAATGAGGAGCTTGATTTTCGGATCCGCAGTACCTCTGCGTTTGTCCAGACCGATCAGCGTATGCTTGCCCGTATTGTCAGGAATCTCTTAAGCAACGCATTTCGATATACCCGGCAAGGGGGGGTTTTGCTGGCGGTGCGTGTGCGAGATGAAAGTGTGCAACTGCAAGTATGGGACACGGGTGTGGGAATCGCGCCCGAAAAACTCCGGGATATCTTTGCCGAGTTCCACCAGGTGCTGCCGCAAGGCGCAGGCGGCCGACAAGGGGCGGGTTTGGGCTTGGCGATTGTGGAACGAATGGTGGGTGTGCTGGGGTGCCAAATTGATGTGGCGTCTAAAATGGGCCAAGGCTCCCGGTTTACACTGACGTTGTCGAGGGCCTCGGCACCTCGCTATGAAAAACGTCAGCCGCCGGTTATTCCGCCGGTGTTGGAAGAGGGCTTTAATAGAGCTTTGATACTGGTGATCGATAACGAACCCGCCGTGCTCGAAAGTATGCAGATGCTGCTCGAACGATGGGGGTGTGAGGTCATGCCTGTTCTTGGTCGCGAAGAAGCGCTGGCGGAACTTGCCCGATCCGGGAAACGACCGACTGTCGTGCTTGCGGACTACCATTTGGACGACGGTCTGACCGGATTCGACGCTATTCATAGAGTGCGGAAGTATCTGGGAGAAGATGTGCCGGGCGCTATTATTACGGCAGATCGTAGCGATGAGGTTCGCACCTTATTACGGGCACAGTATCTGCCTGTGCTGAATAAGCCTGTTAAGCCGAATCGGTTGAGGGCGTTGTTAACCAGTTTCGTCGCATCGTCGCCCATTTGAAGGCGCTGTTCTTCTTTCTGGCGGAGTGACACCACCTTTTCGGGGCGGTATAGCGACTACACTGATAGAAGGCATCTTTTGTAGGAGTGGCTTATGACAACGGAGAACGGCAGTCTCACCAATCACGAAGTCACCGTCTGCCTTGCAGGCGGCGCCGTGCTAGGCCCATACAATGCCACCTGGAGCCAGAATGAAGGTGGTGACGTTCGGGAACTGGTGCGTGAATATGATGCGTTTCTCCAAGGGGAGAAACAGCGGCGTTTCAAATTCCATCTGCATGATACTTACACCTTGACCGTGCATACCTTGATCCTCAACTTTGAGCAAGTCACCGGTATTTGCGACCATGTCCGATTAAAGTCACCGGCGCGCGCAGGCTAGGTGTAAGCGCGTGTGCTGATAAGCATGGCAAAGCAAAAATAGGGAAGGTGTGATGAGCGATTACCGAGTGGAAAAGGATAGTCTGGGGGAAGTGATGGTTCCCGCCAATGCGCTATGGGGAGCACAGACCCAGCGGGCCATTGATAACTTCCCTGTGAGCGGCCAGCCCATGCCCGAAAATTTCATCAAGGCCATGGCACAGGTGAAGCGTGCGGCGGCGCAGGCAAATGCGTCATTGGGTTTGTTAGACGGCCAGCGTCGGGATGCGATTGCCCATGCCTGCGAGAAATTGATTCTGGGTGAATACGCCGACCAGTTCCCGATCGATCGCTACCAGACAGGTTCTGGCACGAGTACCAACATGAATCTGAATGAGGTCATCGCCTCGATTGCCGCCAAGCAGGGCCATGACGTTCATCCGAACGATCACGTTAACATGAGCCAAAGCTCTAACGATGTGATTCCAACGGCCATTCATGTGAGTTCACTGCTGGCGGTCAAAGGGCACTTAATGCCAGCGCTGTCGCACCTGCAGGGTGTGATTTACGAACGCGAAGCGGAATACAGCAAACAAGTAAAAACCGGTAGAACGCACCTGATGGATGCTATGCCGGTGACGCTTGGACAGGAGCTGAGAACCTGGCGTGAACAATTGGCGGCGGTTGAAAAGCGTTTGGAGTCGGTGCTTGGTGAATTAGCGTATTTGCCCCAAGGCGGAACGGCCGTGGGCACCGGGGTCAATGCGGCTTCCGAATTTGCTAAACAATTCGTCAAATTCCTGAAAATGAATACCGGATTTTCGTTTAAGTCCCTTGAGCATAAGTTTGTTGGCATAAGCGCAGTGGATGCACCGTTGTCGTTGTCGGCCCAGTTGCGGGGGGTGGCGGTGGTACTCACGAAAATCGCCAACGATTTGCGCTGGATGAACAGCGGCCCGATCCATGGTCTGGCTGAAATCAGCCTGCCGGCTCTGCAACCGGGTAGCAGCATCATGCCGGGTAAGGTAAACCCAGTGATTCCGGAGTCGGTCGCTATGGCTTCGGCTCAGGTCATGGGGCTAGACGCGGCCGTCGCGATTGCTGGTCAGTCGGGTAACTTTCAGCTCAATGTAATGTTGCCATTGGTTGCCGGTAACTTGCTGGACATGATCAAACTGATGTCGGGCGCTGCCGGGATTCTGGCGGACAAGTCGATCCAGGGCTTTACCGTTAATGCCGATCATTTAAGTGATGGCGTTAGCCGCAATCCGGTGCTGGTGACGGCGCTGAATCCGGAAATTGGTTATGCGTTGGCATCCGAGATTGCCAAAGAGGCATACAGCACCGGGCGCCCGGTGATCGACGTGGCCGAAGAGCGGAGTGGGTTGGGCCGTGCACGGCTAGAAGAGCTCATGGACCCACTGAAATTGACCCGTGGAGGTCTCGCTTAAGCAGGCATGGCCGGAGGTGAGTTCTTGTTGTTATCGCTGGAACTCTTTGTGTTGTTGGTGATGGCCAACGGTGTTCCGGTGGTCGTGGCTCGGCTGCTGCCGAAATATGGTGACTGGCCTGTGGATGCCGGCCTGACGTGGTCGGATGATCGGCCAATTTTCGGGCCGAGCAAGACGTGGCGTGGTCTGCTCTCGGGCACCTTAACGTGTTCGTTGTTTGCGCTTTGGTTAGATCTTGGCTGGGTCTTCGGTGCATGTTTTGGTGCACTGTCTTTGCTCGGAGATTTGCTCAGCAGCTTCATTAAACGCCGAACTGGCCTGGCTTCGAGTGCTCGAGCCGTCTGGCTTGATCAGCTACCTGAAGCTGCGTTACCGATGCTGATGGCTTGGTTCTGGCTTCCTTTGCCGTTTTGGGAAATCTCGGCGATTGCCGTGCTTTTTGCCTTGTCGAATATGCTTTTCTCCCCTTTGCTATACCGTTTGGGTATTCGCAAACAGCCCCATTGATTCCTAAGCTGGGCCGCGTGTCAACGTATGCACGGTGACTTCCGGCGGGCAATTTAGGCGAACGTTCAACACGGATGTGCCTGCACCCGGAGAGGTATATCCCTGCATGCCGTTCACTCGCCAGAACCCCCGGCCTAGATGGCGAGGGCAATCGGAATCCAGCGTCACAGGGATTCCGCCGGGTAAACAGAGCTGGCCGCCGTGGGTGTGTCCGCACAGGAACAGGTCGTAGCCGGCATGGGCGGCCTCTCGCCAGACTTCGGGGGTGTGGCTGAGCAGCAGGCTTACGCCTCCAGCTGGAATATCGTCGCCGGCTTTGTGCAAGTTGTGGGCTTTGTAGTAGTGAGCGTCGTCGATGCCTGCCAGATAGATAGTTTCACCGGAACGGGTCAGCGGCATCATTTCGTTCAAAAGCAATCGGTAGCCCATATCCTCCAGAGCAGGCACCATGCGAACACTGTCGTGGTTTCCCAGTACAGCATAAGCGTCGCCTCGGACGGCTTCCCGTAGCCTGGCCATACCATCCAGAGAGGCCTCTATCGGCCCCCAGGTGAGTTGGCGGTAATCACCCGTTAGCACGCACACATCGTAATTCAGCGATTGGATCTGCCGGATGACCGCTTGCAGGTTCTGCTCGTCCATATCCACATGCAGGTCGGTCAGGTGCAGGATGCGAAAGCCCTCGAACGCCATTGGCAAGTTGTGCACCTTGAACGTATTGGTAGCGGTTCTGAGTTTTCGACTGTTGGCCTGGGCCCGACTAAATAGGCCAAGGGCTTTAAGGCAAAAGCGGATTAATCGCGGTGCGTTCGTGAGATTTTCGAGGTGGAAGGAGCGTTTGTCCCGGCCCAGCAGCAAGGCTTCCGACTCTTGCTCGATGCCCAGACGCTGGCGGGCGTGCACCGGGCCTAATCGCAGGCTCAGTCGGTAGAGTAAGAGCTCTTCCTGATTCTTGGGTTCGCGAACCTTCGCTGTCATGCTAATTCCCTGATGCCGAGCGGGACCTTATGCTGATCCCTGTTGTCATTATGGTTGGTCACTGGGCATCTGCAACTTTAGCGATACAATGTTCATGTATACCGAGGACTTATTAGGGAGCTATTGGGAGATAGACGATGACTGACATTGGCCGGTCTGCTTCGGTGTCTGGCTGGCAGATTTTCAAGATATTTCTTCGCTTGGGGCTAACCGCGTTTGGCGGCCCAGCTGCGCATCTTGGCTTTTTTCATGACGAATTCGTGACCCGTCGAAAATGGCTGCCTTCAGAGGCCTTTGGTGAAGTCGTGGCGCTGTGCCAGTTATTGCCGGGCCCGGCTTCCAGCCAGGTAGGACTGACCATTGGTTTGTTGCGTGGACGCTACAAGGGCGCCTTTGCAGCCTGGCTGGGATTTACGCTGCCGTCAGCGCTGCTGATGACCTTGTTTGCATTCGGGCTCACGCACTGGCCGGAAGTCGGGTCAGGCGGCTGGGTGCACGGGCTGAAACTTTTTGTCGTTGCCGTGGTAGCGCAGGCTGTCTGGCAGATGGGGCGAACACTCTGCCCTGATCTGCCGCGACGAGTGATCGCATTGCTGGTGGCGAGTGCATTGCTGTGGGTTGGTGCGGCCTGGATGCAGCTTATGCTATTAGCTTTGGCGGGAGTCGCCGGAGTGAGTTTGAGCCTGAGCTCAGGCAAGGCGGTCGAGCCGATGACGGTCGGGTTGCAGGTTCGTAAGCCTTGGTTGTTTGCGGTGTTGTTTGCCTGTCTGTTGGTGTTTTCGTTAATGCCGTTGGCCCCGGGTTCTCTGGCTTGGGTTGGGGCAGAGCTCTACAAGACAGGGTCTCTAGTGTTTGGCGGCGGCCATGTGGTTTTGCCTTGGCTACAGGAAGGTTTTGTTGAAACGGGGCGGATGACAGCGGATACCTTTCTCGCGGGTTACGGGGCGGCTCAGGCGGTGCCGGGCCCCCTGTTTACCTTCTCGGCGTTCCTGGGAGGCATCGAAGCGGGTGTTCCCGGTGCGGTAATCGCCCTTTTGGCAGTGTTTCTTCCCGGAACCCTTTTGGTGTTTGCCGGTCTGCCATTGTGGCGTTGGGTACGAAAACACCCCAAGGCGCGGGCCGCGCTTGCTGGTGTCAATGCCGGCGTGGTTGGCCTGCTTTTGGCTGCGCTGTACGACCCGGTATGGACGTCGGCGGTGCAGGGATCAACAGATTTCGCCATCGCTTTGTTACTGTGGTTGGCGTTAGCGGTTTTGCGCTGGCCCGTTTGGGGCCTGGCTCCGGTAAGTGCCATACTGGGCATCATATTGTTTTGAAGGATGGATAGGATTATGAGCGAAGCATGCAATATCCCGGGGCTGAATGTGCCTCGCAGCCGGTTCCCTAAGCCGGAGCATGAATTAAACGAAGGTTCTGATAGCGCTCATATTGTTGTGGCCGGGGGGTGTTTCTGGTGTGTAGAGGCTGTTTTCCTGGCCATCGACGGCGTAACCGGGGTGGAATCCGGCTACGCAGGTGGCTCAGCCGAAACGGCCAATTACGAAGCTGTCTGCACAGGATCAACCGGGCATGCAGAAGTGATTGATGTGCACTACGACCCGGCGAAAGTCGGTTTTGGCGAATTGTTGAGGGTGTTTTTCTCGGTGGCTCATGACCCTACGCAGCTGAACCGACAGGGTAACGACGTAGGTACCCAGTATCGGTCAGCCGTGTTTTATGAAACCGAAGAGCAAAAAGCGCTTACAGAAGCGTACATTCAACAATTGAATGACTCGGGTGTCTATTCCGCGCCAGTTGTGACAACGATTGAGCCTCTGGAAGCTTTCTACCCTGCAGAAGCTCACCATCAGAACTTTGCTGCGCGCAACCCCTGGCAACCCTATATTATGGCCGTTGCCGCGCCGAAAATGGAAAAACTGGCCGCCGCTTGGCCAGACCGACTAAAACCCGAAACCAGCCAGGACGACTCTGACCTGGCGTGAGGAGAATTCCATGAGTATGTCTGCTGCAGGCTACGACGTAACGCCTCTGAGCAAAGCTCAGGTGGACGAAAAAACCGCCGGGCTGACCGACGAAGAAAAGCGAGTGTTGCTGGACCACGGTACTGAACATCCGTTTTGCGGTACCTTGCTGGATAACAAGAAGACCGGTGTGTATCACTGCCGCCTATGCGACCTGCCGTTGTTTGGCTCTGATGCTAAGTTCGATTCCGGAACCGGCTGGCCGAGCTTCTTTCAGCCCTTCGATCCCGATCATCTTCGCTATATCGAAGACACCAGTTTGGGTATGACACGCACGGAAATTCGTTGTGCCCGCTGCGACAGCCATCAAGGACATGTGTTTCCGGACGGCCCACCGCCAACGGGGCAACGCTATTGTCTAAACTCCATTTCCATGGTGTTTCACGAGACCGATTAATGGCCTCTTCGGCAGTGCTTCGGCGCTGCTGGCATTCCGTCTGACCAACGCCTTCCCTTTGCCTAAGTAAGACCTTTGTGCGTTATCCCGCAAACAGCCAAGCCGATATAATTAGGCGTAAGTATCCGCTGCTTGCCTATGGGAAAGGTGTATCTGATGAATCGTCTGAATTTAAGCCCTCTAACTGAATCAGCAACTTTGTTGCGCCGCATCGCGGTGGTGCTGGGTTCGGTTGGGTTGACGGCTGTCTACTCGCTGTTGATCTTGCTGCGAGCCCTGTTTGGCCAACTGAACCGACCTATAGTGGATAAGTACTGCAGGGAGTGGTCGGCTACCTTGCTAAGATTGGTCCGCGCCAGTTTGACGGTTCGGGGCGAAGTGCCGGATTTCAACGATGGCCGCAGCTACATCATCATGTGCACCCACGCCAGCCACTACGACATTCCCATCAGTTTTGTGTCTTTTCCAGGCTCCATTCGAATGTTGTCTAAGCAGGAGTTGTCTCGAATTCCATTGCTCGGGCAGGCCATGGCGGCGGCAGAGTTTCCATGGATCAATCGCTCCAATCGCGCGGAAGCGGTTCAGGATCTGGAAAAGGCCAAGTCGATGATGGAAAGCGGTATTGTGCTCTGGGCTGCGCCAGAGGGAACCCGCTCACCGGATGGTCAGTTATTGCCTTTCAAGAAAGGATGTTTCCATTTGGCGTTCGATACCGAAGCGGTCATTGTACCGGTCGCCATTCGGGGGGTGCATAAGGTACTGCCGGCACGGAGTCTTCAGATCAATCTGGGGCAGCCAGTGGATGTTCGGGTTGGTGCCATCCTCGATACGGCAGGCAAGAACAAGGACGAACTTCCAGAGGTGATGGAGGAAGTTCGGGCGCGCATGTTGGTTTTGCTGGGCGATGGTGAGCCAGAGTAATCTCCGGCCCCTCAGGCGTCGTGATCAGGCCGCTGAAACCACAGTGGAGAACAGGTAGCCGGTGTAAGCGATGTAGGCCGTCAGCAGGAGTACCCCGTCGACGCGCGAGATGAGTCTGCGCCAACCTGTGATGCCGAATCCCATTACTAGCAATGCGATGGTTAAACCGAGCATGAGAGTCCAGTCTCGATACAATACTTCGGGATCAACCGATAGGGGTTGAATAGTGGCTGCCAGCCCTACTACAGCCAATGTGTTGAATATGCCTGAGCCCAGAATGTTGCCGAGAATCAGATCGTGCTCGTTCTTTTTGACTGCGGCCAGGGCGGATGCCAGTTCGGGCAGTGAGGTGCCAATGGCGACAATGGTTAAACCAATAACCAGATCACTGATGCCAAGTGCCTGTGCTATGGTGATCGCACCCCACACCAGTATGCGGGAGCTGACGATCAGCAGAATCAGTCCGACCACCAGCCAGATAATGGCGTTTTTCATTGGCATCGGGTGGCTAATCAGCTCGGCATCGATGCCCTCTGCTATCGGATCACTCTTGCCCTTGATGCCTTGGTAGATGGACCAGCCCATAACGGCCGCGAAGACGCCCAGAAGCACCCAGCCGTCGAGCCGCGATAGTTCACCGTCTAATAACTGCGCGCCCGCGATCAGCGTGAGCACCACCAGCAGGGGAAGTTCTTTGCGGATAACCTGAGAGTGCACGGCAATAGGTGCAATGAGCGCGGTGAGGCCGACAATCAAAGCAATATTGGTGATGTTTGAGCCGTAACCATTACCGAGTGCCAACCCCGGATTGCCGTCGGAAGCGGCCATAGCCGAAACCGCAAGCTCGGGAGCCGAGGTGCCGAATCCGATGATCACCATGCCAATCAGCAAGGTGGGCATGCCCAAATGTTTGGCGGTGGCTGCTGCGCCTTCAACAAATTTATCGGCACTCCAAACCAAGAGAACCAGCCCCAGAATAATGGCGCCAATAGCCATCAACATAGATAAACCTCGATTCAAAATTCAGAACACTTTTCGCGCAAGGCGCTAAGTATGGATGCCGGACAAGATACAGCAAGTCTGTATTTAAGGTCAGCCCCGGGAACGCAGGATTTTCCCATATAAGCAATGACCCGCATTAACAGGAAAACGGTATCAGACTAAAGTGGCGCTGATATTGTTAACAAAAGACGAGAGAATCGCGTCTCGTGACAATCTTCAGACCAGCCCCGCATGCTCAAAACCAATTTGCATGCAGTTGGCAATCGCAATTTATTATTCCGGCAAAAAGCGGGATAATGCGCACAATTTCGACAGAAAGCATCAGGCTGCGCCCTTTACCTCGCGCAGTGTCAGCTTTCGACAGACCGCTTTGCTGATCGTGGAGCGGTGCCAAGCTCAACATTAGCTAAGGTGGGAATCAATGGCCGTTAGACAGGCAGATGTAGTGCTGGTCGGTGGGGGCGTCATGAGCGCAACCCTCGGCGTGATGCTCAAGCAGCTTGATCCGTCTCTGGATATTGTCATGCTGGAGCGTCTGGATCACGTTGCTCACGAGAGCACTGATGGATGGAACAACGCAGGTACTGGCCACGCGGGTTACTGCGAACTGAACTACACACCTGAAACGGACGATGGCGACGTAGAAATCGCGCGAGCGTTGCAAATCAACGCCCAGTTTGAAGTGTCGCTACAGCTTTGGTCTCACCTTGTAGAACAGGGCATTCTGCCTGAGCCTACCTCCTTTATTAACCGAACGCCGCACCAGAGCTTTGTCTGGGGTGAAGAGAATGTGGCGTTCCTGAAACGCCGTTTTGAGCGTTTGAAAGAACATCATCTGTTCCGTGAAATCGAGTACACCGAGAGCCCGAAAGATCTGGAAGCGTGGATGCCGTTGGTGGTTGGCAACCGCAATCCCATGGAGAAAGTGGCGGCTACCCGCATTAAGCATGGTTCGGATGTGGATTTTGGTTCTCTCACCCGGAGCATGGTCAAGTGGCTGGAAACTCAGCCGAACTTCGAGTTGATGACGAATTCACCGGTTTATTACATAGATCAGCGCGACAATGGCCGCTGGAAACTGCGAGTGAAGAACCAAAAAACCGGCGAAACTACCAAGCTGGAAGCGGGCTTTGTCTTCCTCGGTGCGGGTGGCGGGGCCTTGCCGCTGTTGCAGAAATCGGGCATTGATGAAGCGCGCGGATACGGCGGTTTCCCGGTGAGCGGTCAGTGGCTGGTGTGTCAGAAGCCTGAAATTGTTAATCAACACCATTCCAAGGTGTATGGCAAAGCACCGATTGGTGCGCCCCCTATGTCGGTTCCGCATTTAGACACCCGCATTATCAACGGTGAACCTGCGTTGCTATTCGGACCGTTTGCTGGCTTCACCACGCGCTTCCTTAAACAGGGCTCCGTGTTTGATTTGTTCGGCTCTGTCCGAGCCACGAATTTGCGCCCCATGCTTTCGGTGAGCAAGAGCAATATGGACCTGACCCGTTATTTGATTGGTGAAGTGTTCCAGTCTCATGGTGACCGTGTAGAGGCGTTGCGTAACTTCTTCCCGGACGCTAAAGAAGAAGATTGGAACTTGCAGATGGCTGGTCAGCGCGTACAGATCATCAAGCAAACCAAAGAAGGCGGCGGCAAGCTCGAGTTTGGTACTGAAATCGTAGCTGCGAAGGATGGTACGCTGGCGGCCCTTCTTGGCGCGTCACCGGGAGCATCCACGGCCGCTAACGCGATGCTGAATGTCCTCGAGCGCTGCTTCCCTGAAAAAATGCAGACGGATGAGTGGCAAGAGCGCATGAAGACGCTGGTGCCGTCTTACGGTCAATCCTTGGTAGAAAATGAAGAGCTTCTGAACACTGTTCGTGAGCGGACGCTGAAAACGCTTCAGTTGCGCTGAGACGTTCTATAAAGCCCGGTGCCGGGAGGCATCGGGCTGGTTAATCACTCGCTGTGTTCTTTGATCAGAGTTGGCTGAAAGCCGCGTCGAAATCTTTGGCGGCTGCATCGGTAAACTCGAAGTTGTCCCGAATATACCCCAGCGTTGCCTTTTCTGTGTCGGTCACGCCCTGTCCGTCCTGAGCCGACTTCAACAGATCAGCCACCTCGTCTTTTGATAGTTTGCCTTCCCCCTTTCCCGTTGTGTGCTTGCGCGCGAGTTCCAACAATTCTTTTTCGTATTTCTGACCATCAATCGTTTCGTAAGCCATAGCTCAGCTAACTCCATTCAACATTAACAATGAGTCGCCCGGAGCCTCGAGACTCCGCCGCCGGCAGGCAAACGAACGCAAGCGCTCTACGGCAAGCCTGACTTATTTATCCAAGCACAAGCTTCCGGGTTGCGCAAATAATGAAGTTGGTCACGTAGATCGCCGCCGACAGTGAGGTTCGAAACTTCACTGTCGGCGCTTACGGTCTTTGCTTAGCTATGTTTCAACACAGTATTCAATCAATGATCTTCTGCTCACGTGCCATCGCATAAGCGGCTTTAGGTCCAAGCCACAGTGACGGCAGCAGAATGAATGACACCGGAATCGCTGTGATCACGATGAACTGCTGCAAAACGCCGATTTGACCGGAGCCCATGTACAGTAAAATGCCGGCCATGACGGCCATGGCTACACCCCAGAACGCGCGAACAAACGTTTTTGGCTGATCGTGGCCAGAGCTTACAACAGCGATGGAGTAGCTCATTGAGTCACCCGTAGTTGCAACGAAAACGGTTGTCAGGACCAAGATGGCAAAAGCCATAAAGCCACCACCCGGTAGCGCTTGTGCAACGGTCAGTGTTGCCACGTCAAACCGGAAGTTGTTGAGCGCTTCGGCGAGATCGATGACGCCGGTTAATTGATAGTAGATGCCTGATCCGCCCAGCAGAGTGAACCACAATGTAGTCGCAATAGGGGCCATAACCGCTACCGCGAGGATCATTTCACGAATACTGCGGCCGCGCGAAATGCGGGCAACGAAAATGGCCATCAGCGGTGCATAGCCGATAAACCAAGCGAAGAAGAACACCGTCCACCACTTCATCCACCAGCCCGGGGCGGTGTTTGCGGTCATCGTGGCCATTTCAATGAAGGAGGAAACGTATTCGCCCATGCTCTGGAAGTAGGTGTTGGTCAGATAAAGGGTAGGACCGAATACGAAAATAATGGCAGCGATGGCCAAAGCCAGAAAGACGTTCATCCGGCTTAGGAACTGGATGCCGCGATGGACACCGGTGATTGCGGAGGTCACGTAGATAACTGCAAGAACCGTCAGGATCGCCATTTTTGTTCCGAGGCCGTCGGGCAGTCCAAACAGTTCGCTCAGGCCAAAACTCATTTGGGTGGCAAGAAATCCGATAGGCCCCACGGTACCGGCCACGATGGCGATGACACAGCAAGCATCGATGATACTGCCTACCCAGCCACTCATGATGCGCTCACCGAACACGGGGTAGAGCAGAGTACGAGGTTGCAGCGGTTTGTCTTGCACGTAGTGAGCGTGGGCAAGAATTATGGCGGCCAGTGTGCCGAGCACCGCCCAAGCCAAAAAGCCCCAGTGCATAAATGATTGCGCCATTGCACCAGCCACAGCTTCGGCTGTTCCGGGTTCGGTTGTGAATGCCGGAGGCGTCACTACGAAGTGGTATACAGGCTCTCCAGCCGCAAAGAACACACCGCCCCCGGCCAGTAATGTGCACATGATGATGGATAGCCAGCGGAAAGTGCTCATTTCCGGACGGTCCAGATTACCGATTTTGGCTTTGGCTGCGGGAGTGCAGGCTAGGCCGATAGCAATAAAGAAGGTGGCTAGAAGTAACATCTGGAAGTAAGTGCCGAAGACCTTGGCGGTCCAGGTGAAGCCGCTACCGATTGCGTCGGCCACGCCTTTAATGTCAAACAAAGAAAAACCGACAAACAGTGCAATAAAGCCAACACTGAGCATCAGTACCACGGGGTCACCAAGCTGAGCTATGGAATAGTCTCTGCCTGATTTCTGATTACCCTGAGCCATCACGTAAACCTTTTTTAATGCGTCATTAAAACTTGGCGCGGGACAGTGCCATAAATGCCCCTTGAATACCAATGCTCGTCCGTATTTCTTCTATACGCATATTACGAAGACTAAAAGCTGTCTGAGTGCAGCTTTGGCTTTATTTTAGCGTAGTTAGTTATCAGGCACATACTGGGATAGGGTTGCAGGGAGCCCTGTATTAAGCCGCGTGGGGTATCTCTTATTGCTCTCAGCGGAAACTCTCGGATTCAAAGTTTTTGCGGCCACGTTCCATGGCGCGGCGCGTCATCCGCAAGAAAAAGGTCGGCATCGCGTTGGAAAGCCGGCCCAGGAACTTGTCCTGCCAAGGCAGGAAGTATTCCAAAGGTTGTTTTTTTAGAACCGGCCCCAGCACTGCCTGAGCGACTTCCTCCGGCGTTAACGCCCGGCTGCTGGCGAAGGTCAGTGCGGAATTTTCGTCGCCGCGTTGCTGTTCCAGCATGGCGGTTTTGACCGGCCCCGGCCCGACCAGCGACACCGCAATACCATGACGACGAAGATCGCCGGCGGCCGCAATGCTGAAGCCGCGAACTGCAAATTTGCTGGTGGCGTAAACTGCGTTACCCGGCACGGGGCACAAGGAAGCCAGTGATCCTATGTTAATAACATGACCGCGATAGCCGCTGGACAGCATATGGGCGGCGGCCGCGTTGGTGCCAAAGATCACGCCTTTCACGTTCACGTCTAACGTCAGGTTGATGTCGTTGCTGTCCAGCTCGCCGGTACGACCACTGCGCAGCACACCGGCTCCATTGATCAATACGTCTACTTTTACGTGTTCGGAAGCAAGGCGTTGGAATAATGCCTGCCACTGATCGTTGTCACGAACGTCGAGCGTTTCGCAGCGTACCGCGCTTTGGTTTTCCCACCGCTTGGCGAGCCCCTCTGCGTTCATGTCGGCGGCGATAACGCTGTGGCCGCTCTGAATCGCTTGCTCAATGATGCAAGCGCCTATGCCGCATGCGGCACCCGTAACCATTATTAACATTGATGTTCCTCGTGACCGGACAGGCCATCATTGTTCGGCGGATTTCTAATAACAACGGTGACAAATTCCCTTATCACCTGCTTGACACGGACTGCCATGTTTTTAACACTTTGCGCCAGGCCGTCGATGTTGAGAATGATATGACCGTTCGCCGCCGATCTATTCCGGCCAGCTTTGCCCTTGCGCTCTATGAGTATCTTGACCAGCGTGGCATCGACTCTGATGCGCTTTTGTCGGTGCCTAGGCCGTCGCAGGACACCTTATTAAATGCAGACCTGCCGATAGAGCTCTGGCGCCAACTGCTTGAATGTGCCGCGCAGCATTTGGATGACCCACAACTGGGGCTGCACCTCGGACAAACCATCATGCCGCGCCATGCGGGGGTGCTCGGCTATGTCATTATGGCGTCTCAAAACCTCGGGGAAGCCATTGCCCACTTCCACCGTTACCAGCGACTGATCTACGATGTTACGCCGTTGATCGTCCGTCAGGATGAGGATGTGATGGAGTTGGTCTGGGATGCGGAGCACGGCCGGCCGGGGCCATTGGTGGATGAAACTGCCGTCACAGCGCTGGTCAATTTCATTCGACGTCTGACTTTTTCGGGTCTCGTGCCGAAGCGAGTGGATTTTATAAATGCCACTCCCGCAAACATGGATGCCTACACCGAATACTTCGGTTGCCCGGTAAGGTTCGAGCAGCAAGAAACCGTGATTTGTTTAGCGACAGATACCTTGGGTCACCCTCTACATACCTCTGACCCTACGATGCTGACCATGCTGGAAGCTCAGGCTGATGCGCTGTTGGCCCGCTTGCCGCTAAAATCGCCGTTGGTCGATGATGTGCGCCGGCGAATTGGACGACTGTTGTCGGAACAGCAACCTGATATTGGAACCGTCGCCGCCGGCATGGGTGTATCCACGCGCACGCTGCAACGTCAATTAGCGTCGGAAGGCACCAGCTTTCTGAAAGAGGTTGCTGCAGTACGGCGCGAAGTTGCTGAGCGCTACTTGCGGGAAACCAACTTGGGGTTGGTCGATATTGCGCTGGTACTGGGTTATTCGGAGCACAGTGCGTTCACGCGTAGTTTTATCCGATGGACCGGGATGACGCCGATTGCGTATCGGCGTGAAGGGTCTAGGAGCTAGCTCCCCGTAGCATGGCTTGCAGTAATTCTTCGGCATCAAACTTGGTTAGGGCCTCGTTGGCCCCGACTTGATTGGCATAGCTAAGGCTCATCTCGCTGTTCAGCGAGGTGTGCAAAATGATGTAAGGCTGTTTGAGGGAAGAGTTATCTCGTACATTGAACGCCAGTTCATAGCCATCCAGTCCCGGCATTTCGATGTCGCTGACTAATATCTCGATGGGATGCCCTGAGTCCTGTTCTTTGAGCAATATTTCGAGTGCGTCGCTACCGTTAGTGGTGACGTGGTAGTGAATACCTTTGCTATCGAGAACATCGGATAGTTGCTTACGGGCGACCTGAGAGTCGTCGACCAGCAGAATATTCAGGGAACCGAGTGTTTCACTCTGCACATCCGAGAGCATCACCTCTTGAGTGTCGAGAGACTCCGGGTACACCTTGGCCAACAAGAGTTCCACGTCCAACAGCTGAATGATATTGCCGCCAGCATCGAGCAGCCCGGTAATAAAGACGTTAGCGCCAAGAGCTTTGGGCGGCGGCATCACGCTTTTCCAGTCAGTCTCGATAATTTGCTGAACGCCGCGTACCAAAAAGCCGATTTCCTGCCGTTGGATGTCAGTCACTATGATAGATGCGTTCTCCTGCTCTTCTTTGGTGAGAGCCGGATAGCCAACGGCCGCTGACATGTCAATCACCGGCACCGTAGAGTCTCGAAAAGTCGCAGTACCAATCACCGCATGATGGCTGTGGGGCAGTCTGGTCAAGCGACGGAAGGGCAGTATTTCGCGGATTTTCAGCGTACCGATACCAAATAGTCGAGAACCGAACAGGCGGAACAGCAGAAGTTTCTGGGACTGCTTCGCTTGGCTGGACATAAACGGATCCTGAAACGAAAGAAAACTCCGGTTCGGAGCTCTTGATGTGATTGGAATTTATGGAGTCATAAACCAAAAAAGCCCCTGAAGTCAGGGGCTTTTTCTGGGTATTTGGTGGAGACGGCGGGAATTGAACCCGCGTCCGCCAGCACTATGCCTTGAGATCTACATGTTTATGTCCTTCTATTGATTTAACCTCAAGCGACCCGAAGGCCAGGGTGCAGGAGGCGAGTTCTTTAAATCTTAGCCGCTAGCCAGTGAACTCTGGATAACGGAGCATCCCGTAAGCGATGACGTCCTGAGATGTTGCTTCCGGGCTACGGGCGACCCGGTCAGGACGACTAGCAGCTTACGCTGCTAGTGCGTAGTTTTCGTCGTTTGCGACTATTGCATTGCAGCTTTGGATTAACGAGATTCGCTGCCATCTCGACATGCACCCAAGGGTTCGCCACCAGCGTCGAAGCCATGTCGTCCCCTTATCCACAGTATATGTGGGCGCCTTGCATAACTTCAAGGCTTGTTTGTTGTGGTTTGTACGATCAGCCGGCGTTTTCCCGCATGATCCGTTGCTTCTGACGGTTCCAGTCGCGCTCTTTCTCGGTGGCACGCTTGTCGAACAGCTTCTTGCCTTTCACCAAGGCGATTTCGCATTTCACCTTGTTGCCTTTCCAGTAAAGCGCGAGAGGCACGCATGTTTGGCCTGCCTGACTGGTTTCTCCGATCAGCTTGGCCAGCTCTTTTGCGTGCAGGAGTAGCTTGCGCGTGCGGGTTGGGTCCGCAATCACGTGAGTGGAGGCTGCAGTCAGCGGCTGAAAGTGTGCGCCTAGCAAAAAGGCCTCGCCGTCCTTTAAAAGCACGTAGGCGTCTGTGATTTGGCCTTTGCCAGCGCGCAACGATTTAACTTCCCAGCCGAGCAGGGCAATGCCCGCTTCGAAGCGTTCCTCTACATGGTATTCATGTTTCGCCTTTTTATTGAGGGCGATGGTGCTGCTGGGCATACCAGGCTTTTTCTTGCTCATGAAACCTTCTCGGAATCTGAAAAATGAATTTGCTGACCAAGTATCGGGTGGCTCGCAAAACGGGCATTGTAGCCCAGTAGGGCTAGACGGGTCACGATTTGCTCTTGAATGGCCGGTCGGCATTCGTACCTAGCCCTCGCTGTCGGCTACAATAACGAGCCTTTTGACATTAGGGACCAAAATGTCGAGTAAGTATCAGACATCTATCGGGTCGTTTACCCGAAAATCAACCTTCTTCTGGGCCTCGGTGGGCGCAACCGTGGGGCTCGCCAATTTGTGGCAGTTTCCATATCTCGCCAGTGTTCATGGTGGTGGTTTGTTTGTGTTGGCGTATTTGGTTTGCCTGCTGGCGGTCACGCTACCACTAATGGTTACCGAGGCTGTAATTGGCCGGCACTCTCGCCACGGAATGGTGCTGGCGATGGATGGGCTGGTTAAGAACGCCGGAGGGTCGCCGGTGTGGCGCTTGGCTGGGCCGTTAAGCATCCTGGCATCATTTTTAGTGCTTTCGTTTACGGCGGTGTTTGGCGGGATTGTTGTTGCCTACATTTTCTTTGGCGCAACCGACAGTTTCGGGGGCGGCAACGCGGCAGAAGCCACAGAGATTCTCGCGGACCTGGTGTCGAGTTCGGGGCGCTACCGGGAGTTTATGGGCTGGCATGCCTTCTTCTTATTATTGGTGTTATGGGTGTCTGCCCGAGGTGTGGTGAGTGGGGTAGAGCGCTCACTGCGGATGATTGTGCCCGGCGGTTTGGTGTTAATGCTGGGGCTCTTTGGGGTGGCGGCAACACATGGCCAGTTATCATCGGGCGTTGATAGCATTCTGGTTATGCGCCCCAAAGAGTTTGGGCTCGAAAGCGTTCAAGCTGCGTTCTTCCACGCTTTTTTCACGCTGGGCTTGGGCGTGGGCGTGTGGGCCATTTTTGGAGCCTATAGTACCTCGCATACCCGGTTAAAGCGCTCACTGCTGGCAGTTGTCTTGATGGATACATTAATTGCCATTGTTGTCGGCGTGATGATGTTTTCCGTGG
The DNA here is from genome assembly GCF_019916045.1 of Marinobacter sp. AL4B. Lineage (NCBI taxonomy): Bacteria > Pseudomonadati > Pseudomonadota > Gammaproteobacteria > Pseudomonadales > Marinobacteraceae > Marinobacter > Marinobacter sp. AL4B. The sequence goes on along the minus strand of NZ_JAILWZ010000013.1, from coordinate 321,287 downwards.
CGTCAGGCAGTGGCAGTCTCGATGGGCAACACGGTTTTGGACTCTTGTTCGTTTCACTGCCGGTTACACTCGCCCCGGCTCCGTTCAGCCAAGTTGTTATTGCCGCGGTGTTTTTGGCGGTCATGCTGGTGGTTTGGGCAACTTCGATAGCGTTGTTGGAGTCGGTCGTCGCTTGGTTTCGGGAATGGACGGGGGCGCCCAGAACCTGGACGGTGATTATTGTGGGAGCCGCGGTTTGGCTCGTCGGGTTGGCCTCTTTGTTTTCATTCAACATATGGTCTGAATACTCGCTGGGGGGAGCTACAACCTATCGCTGGATAGAGTTGATTGCGGGTGGCGTATTGATACCCACGGTGGCTATTCTGGTTGCGACCTTTGCCGGATGGGGGCTGACTAAACGTTATTCTGCGGGCATGTTGGGCGTTGTGCCTGCACTATTCCGCAAGGTGTGGCTTTGGTCGATGCGGCTGGTACTGCCGTTGGTCGTAGCTTGGATAGGTGTTCAATACACGGCGGTCTCGTTGGCGAACTTGTGCGAAAATGGCAATGCGGCGGTTTGGTGCTCGACAAATCAAGGCCCGGTTGCTGAAGAACCGGTCGAACCCGAGCTTGAATCAGACTCTGAATCTCAGGATGAGGTTGGTGAGGATTCGGGCGTAACAACCTCGACGAAAGCGAGCACGAGTGAAGACGTAAATCGAGAGCAGGCGGCTCCCGGCGAAGAAGATATCCTTTATCATAGTGTTTAGCGGATCGGCCAGGCTCACCTTGGCGCGATGACATTGAAAGGTAGGAATTCCGGTTTTATGGCTCATCAGATAGACAAAACAGCGCTGGTCATGCATTCATCGGAACGTATGTTCCACTTGGTCAATGATATAGCGCGCTACCCTGAGTTTTTACCTTGGTGCGCCGGGGCCGAGGTACATAAACAAACTGACCAAGAGATTATGGCGTCGTTGGAAATCGCCAAGGGGGGCGTGCGGCACACGCTCACCACTTGTAATCAGTTGTTGATGCCCGAATCGATTGAAATGAAATTGGTGGAAGGTCCGCTTAAGAATCTGACCGGCCGCTGGCATTTTCGGTCGCTGGATTCTAATGCTTGTAAGGTGATTCTGAGTTTGGAATTTGAATTCTCCGGGTCGCTGTCTCGAATGACGTTCGGACCGGTCTTTAACCAAGCCGCGAACACTATGGTGGATGCCTTCTGTCGCCGTGCCGATGAAGTGTATAGAGCAGGGGAGCTTTGCTGATGCGCGTTGAAGTGGCCTATGCGCGGCCAGATAAACAGCAAATTTTGGAAGTTGCTGTGCCTGAGGGTACAACGGCGCTAGAGGCCGTAAAAGTATCAGGCATCGTCGATGTGTTCCCCGAAATCAATCCTGACGAAATCGATATGGGAATTTTCGGTAAGGTTGTGAAAAAGCCGGCTAGCCAGGTTCTGAGTGAAGGTGATCGAGTGGAGCTTTACCGGCCATTAATCATAGATCCCAAGCAGGCCCGGCTAAACCGAGCCAAGAAAAAGACCTGAGTTATTAATACGCTGGAGTTTCTTCCAGCAGCTTGGCCTCGTGATGGAGGTAGGTGTTTTCATCGTAGTGCACAACGATACGCTGCTCTTCGATGTCACCGCCTCGGCGCTGGAACGTATAAATGTAGTATTCCTGTGACGGATCAACTGGGTTTAGCGTCAAGGGCGTTCCTAGCAGCGCGTGGACTTGGCTCCGTTGCATGCCTTCGGACAAGCTGGACAGTTCTTCGTCAGTGACAATATTGCCCTGTTGGACGTTGATTTTGTAAACGCCCGGGAAAACACATCCCGCCAGAGATATAATGCTAATAAGAACGATAGCGGTGAGCTTTTGCATCGCTTAGGGAAATCCTCTATCTTGAGTTCGCCTGCCTGGAGCAGGTGTGAAACGGGCTAACCGTTGAACGGCGGCTTCATCATACCGGAAGCCGTAAGGCACACCAAAGAGTGAATACTAGCATGTCATCTGAAAACACCGAATTACGAAAAGTCGGTCTTAAGGTAACTCTTCCGAGAGTTAAGATCTTCAATATCCTTGAGAATGCTAAAGAGCATCATTTGAGTGCCGAGGATGTCTATAAAAAACTGTTAGACCAAGGCGACGACGTGGGATTGGCAACTGTGTATCGGGTGCTGACTCAATTCGAAACTGCAGGGCTGATTCTCCGGCACAATTTCGAAGGCGGACATGCCGTGTTCGAGATGGCTGGTGATGACCACCATGACCACATGGTGTGCACTCAGACCGGCGAAGTTGTCGAGTTTGTCGATGAAGTGATCGAAGAGCGTCAGAAGAAAATTGCCGCAGAGCACGGCTACGAAATCGTCGAACACAGCCTGATTTTGTACGTTAGGCCAATAAAATCTGACGATAAGTAAGCGAAAGCAATAAAAAAAGGGGCCGGCATAGGCGGGCCCCAAAAACTCTCGAAATCGAGAGGGGATTCTTTACCTAGTGATGGGTTGCCTGGCCTTTCACGACCATTTCTTTCGCGTGCGCGATGGTTTGTTCTGTCATGTCTACGCCGCCCAGCATTCGGGCCACCTCATCAATTCTGCCTTGGTCGTTCAGTGCTTCGATGCGCGAGAAAGTGGCTTCTTTTTCTGTAAATTTACTCACGAACAGATGTTGATGGCTTTGCGCTGCCACTTGCGGTAGGTGAGTTACGCAAAGCACTTGTCCATTGCTTCCCAGAGATCGCAGCAAGCGACCAACCACTTCGGCGGTGCCACCGCCAATGCCAACGTCCACTTCGTCGAATACCAATGTGGGCGTTGTTGAAGTTTGCGCAACAACAACTTGAATCGCGAGGCTGATCCGAGACAATTCACCACCAGATGCGACTTTTGCCAGTGGTCGGGCCGGTTGGCCGGGGTTGGCGCTGACCAGAAATTCAATGTCCTCCAAGCCGTGCGGCGCTGGATCGCCTTCTTTGTCCCTGTTCAAATGGGTGACAAACTGCACAGATGGCATGCTCAGTTGAGCCAATTCGTGGGCAATGCGCTGGTCCAGCTCTGCGGCTGCCTGCTCGCGTTTGGCTGACAATTGCGCTGCAACCGCGTCAAACTTGGCTTTAAAGCTTTCCATTTCCGCTTCGAGTTGCTCGAGACTGCCTGCGCCGCCGTCTAATTCCTCCAGCTCGGCCCGTAAGCGTTGGTGCAGTTCAGGCAGTTCTTCTGGCCCAATTCGATGTTTGCGTGCCATTTGGTAAACGGCGCTCAAGCGCTCTTCAATTTCGGCGAGTCGTGTTGGGTCCGCTTCATAATCGTCAACAAAACGTCGCAGGTTGTCGCCCGCTTCGGAAATCTGAATCTGGGCTTCGTTGAGCATTTGTAAAGTGTCGATAAGCTCGGGTACTTCAACAGGCAATTGTTCTAGCAGTTGGAGTGCCTGGCGCAGGCTGCTCGCAGCGCTGGTTTCATCCTCTGTGCAAAACTGCGCCGCCTGATGGCTGCAGTGTAAGATTGCGTCGGCCTGGCTAAGTTGTGCTTGTTCTTGCTCGAGAGCTTCTTGTTCGCCGTCGTCGAGCGCCAAGCGGTCGAGTTCTTCTACCTGATATCGCAGCAACTGAAGCTTGGCTTCGGTTTCATCGGCGTTTTGCTGGCGCTGGAGCAGTTTCTGCTGGGTTTGGTGCCAGTTTTTCCAGGCAGCTTTAGTTTGCTCGGCCAATTGTTCAGCGCCGGAAAAATCATCGAGTAATTTTCGATGGGTGTCTTTGCGAAGCAGTGATTGATGTTGATGCTGGCTGTGGATATCCATCAGCAGGCCGCCCAGTTCTTTCAATTGGGATAGCGGCGAGGGTTGGCCGTTGATAAACGCTTTGGAGCGCCCGTCTTTGCTGATGGTTCGGCGCAGGATGCATTCGCTTTTCTCGTCCAAGTCATGGCTTTCAAGCCACGCGCCAGCTTCCGGGATGCTCGAAATGTCGAAGCTGGCGGTGATATCAGCACGCTTGGCACCGTGACGCACGGCGCCGGCGTCTGCGCGGCCGCCCATGGCGAGGCCCAAGGCATCCAGAACAATGGATTTGCCAGCGCCAGTTTCTCCGGTCAGTGCTGTCATGCCCTTGTTGAACTGTAGTTCAACGCGTTCGGCGATGGCGTAGTTGGAAACGGTAAGTTGTGTAAGCATGCCGATACCTCCGCTTGGGCCCCGAGAGGGCTTCAAAAATAATACTGTTCGCTTATACAGTTGCTGTGAATATATACAGTGATTTTTGGGTTTGCAAATTTCGGCGGGTAAAAAATAGAAAGAATCCCTTGTTGAAAAGGTTGAATCTGATGGGCTGAACCCCATATCGGTTCGCAAAGCATATATTTCCTGCCGTTTTGAGCGGTAGGCTCTATTCGCCGCGTGCCTTCGGGCGCTGGAAAACGTATTGGGAGTGATCATGAGTGCTGACGATAAGCGCAACGAGCAAGTAGAAGAGCAGGTTGAGGTAGATGAAGTCGCGGCCAACGCTGAGCAGGACGCTCAGGCTGAGGCTGGTGAAGGTTCTGAGCTGGATGCGCTGAAAGCCCAGTTGCAGGAGCATCAGGATCAGGCTTTACGTGCTCAGGCAGAGATGCAGAATGTTCGTCGCCGGGCAGAGTTGGACGTTGAAAAGGCGCACAAGTTCGCCTTGGAAAAGTTCGTGAAGGAGCTGCTGCCCGTTGCTGACAGCCTGGAAAAGGCGGTTGAGAGCACCGAAGGTCAGGAAGAATCCGGCGAGTTGGTGGCTTCCATCCGCCAGGGTGCGGAAATGACTCTGGGCTTGTTTCTCGGCAGCCTTCAAAAGTTCAACGTCGAGCAGCTGAACCCGGTTGGTGAGCCGTTTGATCCGCAGCAGCATGAAGCCATGTCGATGGTTCCCGCGCCAGACGCGGAGCCCAACAGTGTTGTGGCAGTTGTGCAGAAAGGTTATCTGCTGAACGGTCGTGTCGTTCGCCCGGCCATGGTTGTGGTGGCGAAGGCAGAAAGTGCACCAAAAATCGACGAGCAGGCTTGAAAAACCGAATAAAGCGCCAATATAGCCATTAAACAGAAGCAACCGGGGTGTCATCACTTCGGGTAGATTTCAGCAAGATTTGGAGTGAATTTATGAGCAAGATTATCGGTATTGACCTCGGAACCACCAACTCCTGTGTAGCCGTAATGGACGGCGACAAGGTCAAGGTTATTGAAAACGCCGAGGGTGATCGCACCACCCCTTCCATCATTGCTTACACCGATGATGGCGAAACGCTGGTTGGTCAGTCAGCTAAGCGCCAAGCGGTTACTAACCCGCACAACACTTTGTATGCCATCAAGCGTTTGATCGGTCGTCGTTTTGAAGACGACGTGGTACAAAAAGACATCAAGATGGTTCCTTACAAAATCACCAAAGCAGACAACGGTGATGCGTGGGTAGATGTGAAAGGCCAGAAAATGGCTCCGCCGCAGATTTCAGCGGAAACGCTGAAGAAGATGAAGAAAACTGCTGAAGACTACCTGGGCGAAACAGTAAGTGCGGCAGTTATTACGGTTCCGGCTTACTTTAATGACAGCCAACGCCAAGCCACCAAAGACGCCGGTAAGATCGCGGGTCTGGAAGTTAAGCGGATTATCAACGAGCCGACTGCAGCTGCTCTGGCCTATGGCATGGACAAACAAAGCGGTGACCGCACAGTAGCCGTGTATGACTTGGGTGGCGGTACCTTTGACCTGTCCATCATCGAAATTGCCGACGTGGATGGCGAGCATCAGTTCGAAGTTCTGGCCACCAACGGCGACACCTTCCTGGGTGGTGAAGACTTCGACCTGAAGGTTATCGAATACCTGGCAGACCAGTTCAAGAAAGACAGTGGTATCGACCTGCGCGGTGACTCACTGGCGATGCAGCGTCTGAAAGAAGCTGCGGAAAAAGCCAAGATCGAATTGTCGAGCAGCCAGCAGACCGACGTGAACCTGCCATACGTTACCGCAGATGCGTCTGGTCCTAAGCACATGAACGTCAAGCTGACCCGTGCCAAGCTGGAATCTCTGGTAGAAGACCTGGTTCAGCGCAGCCTTGAGCCATGTAAAGTGGCGCTGAAAGACTCTGGTCTGAGTGCTTCTGAAATTGATGAAGTGATTCTCGTCGGTGGTCAGACTCGTATGCCACTGGTTCAGGAAAAAGTGAAAGAGTTCTTCGGCAAAGAGCCTCGTAAAGACGTGAACCCAGACGAAGCGGTAGCCATGGGTGCTGCAATTCAGGGTGCGGTTCTGTCTGGCGACGTTAAAGACGTTCTGCTGCTCGACGTAACTCCGCTGACCCTTGGTATCGAAACCATGGGTGGCGTAGCGACTCCGTTGATCGACAAGAACACCACGATTCCGACCAAGAAGTCCCAGACTTTCTCCACGGCGGATGACAATCAGACTGCGGTGACCATTCACGTAGTTCAGGGTGAGCGTAAGCAGGCTGCGCAGAATAAATCTCTGGGTCGTTTCGACTTGGCTGATATTCCGCCGGCACAGCGCGGTGTCCCGCAGATCGAGGTCACTTTCGATATCGATGCCAACGGTATTCTGAATGTGTCTGCAAAAGACAAAGCGACTGGCAAAGAGCAGTCCATCGTCATCAAGGCATCTTCTGGCTTGAACGACGACGAAATCGAAAAGATGGTGCAAGACGCCGAGGCGAATGCTGAGGAAGATCGCAAGTTTGAAGAGCTGATTCAGGCTCGCAACCAAGGCGACGGCATGGTTCACGCTGTACGCAAGACTTTGAGTGAAGCTGGCGACAAGGTGAGCGAAAGCGAGAAAGAGTCTATCGAAACTGCGATCAAGGATCTCGAGGAAGCTCTGACTGGCAGCGATAAAGATGATATCGAAGCCAAGACTCAGAAGCTGACTGAAGTGTCCTCAGAGTTGGCGCAGAAGATGTACGCGGATCAGGCTGAGCAAGCCGCAGGCCAGGAAGGCGAAGAAGCTCAGGCAGCAGACGATGCCGTCGATGCCGAGTTCGAAGAAGTCAAAGACGACAAGAAGTAAATCCTAAGTACATCAGGTAGTTGGAAAGCGCGGGCCGATGTCCGCGTTTTCCGCGTTATAGCAACAGGATTTTTAGCATGGCCAAACGCGATTATTACGAAGTACTTGGGGTCTCCCGGGGCGCGGAAGATAAAGAAATCAAGCGGGCGTACCGCAAGCTTGCGATGAAATACCATCCCGACCGTAACCCGGATGATGCAGACGCCGACGACAAGTTTAAAGAGGCCAGCGAAGCCTACGAAGTGTTGATGGATGCTAACAAACGTGCAGCGTATGACCAGTTCGGACACGCTGGCGTTGACGGTCAGGCCGGCGGTGGCGGCGGTGGCTTCGGTGGTGGTGGCAACTTCTCAGACATCTTCGGGGATGTATTTGGTGACATCTTTGGCGGTGGCGGCGGTGGTCGTGCACGCAACACCCGGGGTTCCGACCTGCGTTACACGCTGGAGTTGGATCTTGAAGAGGCGGTCAAAGGCAAAGACGTCAAGATCACCATTCCCGGCCATAAAGAGTGCGACAGCTGTGACGGTAGCGGTGCCGAAAAAGGCTCTCGCCCCGAAACCTGTGGAACTTGTCAGGGTATGGGGCAGGTGCGGATGCAGCAGGGCTTCTTCACTGTTCAGCAGGCGTGTCCGACTTGCCGTGGTTCCGGTCAGGTTATCAAAAACCCGTGTAAGTCTTGTCACGGACAAGGCCGCGTAAGGCAGGAGAAAACCCTGTCAGTGAAAGTGCCGCCGGGTGTTGATACTGGTGACCGCATTCGTTTGTCGGGTGAAGGTGAGATGGGCGTCGACGGCGGGCCTCCTGGAGATCTATACGTTCAGGTCGCTGTTCGCGAACACTCGATTTTCACCCGCGATGGCCGCAACCTATACTGTGAAGTGCCCATCAGCATCGTAGATGCCGCTTTGGGTGGCGAGCTTGAAGTGCCGACACTCGATGGCCGTGTGAAGCTGAAAATCCCGGCCGAAACCCAGACCGGCAAACTGTTCCGCTTGCGCAACAAAGGTGTTAGTCCCGTTCGCGGTGGCCCAGCGGGTGATTTACTGTGTCGTGTGATGGTTGAGACGCCGGTGAATCTGACCAAGCGTCAGAAAGAGTTGTTGGGCGAGTTCCAGAAGACGCTGGACGATTCCAATGGTTCCGAGCATGCTCCGAAGAAAACCTCTTGGTTCGAGGGTGTGAAAAGTTTCTTTGATGAAATGAAATTCTGAGGACAGAGCTGATGCGGGTAGCAATCATTGGCGCCGCCGGGCGCATGGGTAAGGTATTGATTGAAGCGGTAGACGGCACCGAAGGGCTTGAGCTGGGCGCGGCGGTTGTCGAGCCGGATAGCAGCCTGATCGGTGCAGATGCCGGTGACATGACCGGGGTTGGTAAAACTGGCGTTAAGCTGGCAGCCAGTCTGGCGGACGTGAAAGACGACTTCGACGTACTGGTCGACTTCACCTTCCCGGACTTGACGCTGGAAAATGCCGAGTTCTGCAAAGCCAACGGCAAAATGCTCGTGATCGGCACCACCGGCATGACCGAAGCGGAAAAAGAGCAGCTTGCCCAAGCGGCAGAGTCTGTTCCCGTGGTCTTCGCGCCGAACATGAGCGTTGGCGTAAACGTGGTGCTGAATCTGCTGAAGACAGCGGCCGCAACGCTGGGTGACGACTACGACGTAGAAATCATCGAAGCGCACCATCGCCACAAAAAAGACGCACCCTCTGGAACCGCGCTGCGCATGGGCGAAGTCGTCGCCGACGCGCTGGGGCGTGATCTCAAAGAGTGTGCCGTTTACGGTCGTGAAGGCTTCACCGGTGAGCGCACCCGCAAAGAAATTGGCTTCGAAACCATACGCGCTGGCGATGTTGTGGGTGATCACACCGTACTGTTCGCCACCGAAGGCGAGCGCATCGAAGTGACCCACAAGGCCAGTAGCCGCATGACTTTCGCCAAGGGAGCAATGCGCGCCGCATTGTGGTTAAAGGGTAAGTCGGCAGGTTTGTACGATATGCAGGATGTGCTGAACCTGAAAGGGTGATTTTGCGAAGTGTAGCCGGAGCCTAGGGTTAAAAAGCCAGAGGCCGTCTATATCAAGTCAGATCGTAATTCGCGATGGACAAAAAGCGGAAAAATTCGTAGAATAAGTCGATTTTTTTGCACCAAGCGTACCTTTGAAAAGTTTCTAGAAAAGCGGGACCGAGCCATCACTCAGTCTCGCTTTTTTGCAACCTGACTTTGCGCTTGCGTTCCTGTTCGTGACGAACTTACGCCACTCGATGAGGATACAAGCCTTGAGTACACCAGCAATCCTTGCACTCGCAGACGGAAGCCTGTTTTACGGCACCGCCATCGGCGCAGACGGAGAAACCAGCGGCGAAGTGGTATTCAATACCGCAATGACCGGCTACCAGGAAATCCTGACCGACCCGTCATATTCGCGCCAAATCGTCACCTTGACGTATCCCCACATCGGCAACACCGGCGTTAACGAAGAAGACGTGGAATCTGACCGCGTACACGCCGCAGGCCTGATTATTCGTGACCTACCGCTCGTTGCCAGCAGCTGGCGTAGTCAGGGTAGCCTCGAAGACTACCTGCGAAGCAACAACATCGTGGGCATTGCTGACATCGATACCCGCCGCCTGACCCGCATCCTCAGGGACAAAGGTTCCCAAAATGGAGCCATCTTGGCAGGCGAGAGCGCCACGGCTGAGCGTGCACTTGAGTTGGCAAAAGCCTTTCCCGGCCTCAAAGGCATGGATTTGGCAAAAGAAGTAACTTGCGAAAAGCCTTACCAGTGGGAACAGTCCGAATGGGACTTGGCCAGCGGCTACGGTGAGCAAACTGACGCCAAATTCAAAGTGGTGGCCTGGGACTACGGCGTGAAGTACAACATCTTGCGCATGCTGGCTTCTCGTGGTTGTGACATTACCGTCGTGCCCGCCCAAACTCCGGCATCCGAAGTGCTGGCCATGAACCCGGACGGCATTTTCCTGTCGAACGGCCCTGGAGACCCAGAGCCATGCGACTACGCGATCAGCGCGATTAAAGACGTGTTGGAAACCGATATCCCGGTTTTCGGCATCTGCTTGGGTCACCAATTGTTGGCGCTGGCCAGTGGTGCCAAATCCATGAAAATGGGGCACGGCCATCACGGTGCCAACCACCCGGTACAAGACCTGGAAAAAGGCACGGTCATGATCACTAGCCAGAACCACGGTTTTGCGGTGGACGAGACAACCTTGCCTTCGACGGTTCAGGCGACTCACAAATCATTGTTTGACGGCACCCTGCAGGGTATTCGCCGGACTGATAAATCGGCGTACAGCTTTCAGGGGCACCCTGAAGCTAGCCCGGGTCCTCATGACGTGGCACCCCTGTTCGACGAGTTTATCCAGTTGATGGAAGCACGATCCGCCTAAGGGCGGATCACCACGGATAACGACAGGCGCCGCGTGTTCTGCGCTGCAAGAATTCAAAAGTTGCTGACAGGTTTACCGAGACATGCCAAAACGTACCGACATCAAAAGCATCCTGATCCTGGGCGCTGGCCCCATCGTGATCGGGCAGGCGTGCGAGTTCGACTACTCTGGAGCTCAGGCTTGTAAAGCCCTGCGTGAAGAGGGTTACCGGGTTATTCTGGTGAACTCCAACCCGGCTACCATCATGACCGACCCAGCGATGGCCGATGCGACCTACATCGAGCCTATCAACTGGGAAACCGTTGAAAAAATCATCGAGAAAGAAAAGCCTGACGCCCTGTTGCCAACCATGGGTGGCCAGACAGCACTGAACTGTGCGTTGGATCTGGAAAAATACGGCGTACTCGACAAACACGGCGTCGAAATGATCGGTGCAAATGCCGACACCATCGACAAAGCCGAAGACCGTAACCGCTTCGATCAGGCCATGAAGAAAATTGGTCTGGAGTGCCCGCGCGCTTCCATTGCCCATTCCATGGAAGAAGCTTGGAAAATCTCCAAAGAAATCGGCTTCCCGTGCATTATTCGTCCGTCGTTCACCATGGGTGGTTCCGGTGGTGGTATCGCGTACAACAAAGATGAATTTGAAGAAATCTGTACTCGTGGCCTGGATCTCTCTCCAACCAACGAGCTGCTGATCGACGAATCTCTGATCGGCTGGAAAGAATACGAGATGGAAGTGGTTCGTGACAAAAACGACAACTGCATCATCGTCTGCGCCATCGAAAACTTTGACGCAATGGGCGTGCACACCGGTGATTCCATCACCGTAGCTCCCGCCCAGACTCTGACCGACAAAGAATACCAAATCATGCGTAACGCCTCCTTGGCGGTACTGCGTGAAATCGGCGTTGAAACCGGCGGCTCCAACGTTCAGTTCGGCATTAACCCCGACACCGGCCGCATGGTCGTGATCGAGATGAACCCGCGTGTATCCCGCTCTTCGGCGCTGGCGTCGAAAGCAACCGGTTTCCCGATTGCCAAGGTTGCCGCGAAATTGGCCATTGGCTACACCCTTGATGAGCTGCAGAACGAAATCACCGGTGGTGTTACCCCGGCGTCGTTTGAGCCGAGCATCGATTACGTAGTTACCAAGATTCCTCGATTCACCTTCGAAAAGTTCCCGCAGGCGGACGCTCGACTGACCACGCAGATGAAGTCGGTTGGCGAAGTCATGGCCATTGGTCGGACCTTCCAGGAGTCTATGCAGAAAGCTTTGCGCGGCTTGGAAGTGGGCTCTGAAGGCTTTGACGAGAAGCTGGAAGATCTGGATTCAGAGAACTCCCGCGAAACACTGACCACCGAACTCAATGTGCCGGGCGCAGAGCGCATCTGGTACATCGGCGACGCCTTCCGTGCCGGAATGACGGTCGAAGAAGTCTTCAAGCACACCAAGGTTGATCCTTGGTACTTGGTGCAGATTGAAGATCTCGTCAAAGAAGAAAGTGCACTGAAGACGGCAGGCAAGGCCGATATTGATTACGCGACCTTGTTCCGACTGAAACGCAAAGGCTTCTCCGACGCACGACTGGCCAAGCTGCTCGGCATTTCCGAAGCCAGCATGCGTAAGTTGCGTCATGATCTGGGCGTGCGCCCGGTTTATAAGCGTGTGGATACCTGTGCGGCCGAATTCGCGTCAGACACCGCTTACATGTACTCCACTTACGAAGAAGAGTGCGAGGCAGACCCTTCCGATCGCGATAAGATCGTGGTTATTGGTGGTGGGCCTAACCGGATCGGTCAGGGCATCGAATTCGACTATTGCTGTGTTCACGCCGCGCTTGCGATGCGCGAAGACGGCTATGAAACCATCATGATCAACTGCAACCCGGAGACCGTGTCGACTGACTATGACACCTCGGATCGTTTGTACTTCGAGCCGATCACTCTGGAAGATGTTCTTGAAATTATTGCCGTTGAAAAGCCGAAGGGCGTGATTGTTCAGTACGGCGGTCAAACGCCGTTGAAACTGGCGCGCGGCCTTGAAGCTGCAGGCGTGCCTATTATCGGCACCAGCCCGGACGCCATCGACCGAGCGGAAGATCGTGAGCGGTTCCAGCAGATGATCCAGCGTTTGGGTCTGAAGCAGCCTGAAAACGCCACCGTTCGTAGTCATGAAGAAGGCATTATTGCCGCTCGTGAAATTGGCTATCCTCTGGTCGTTCGCCCGTCCTATGTGTTGGGTGGGCGTGCTATGGAGATCGTCTACGACGAGACCGAGCTGGTTCGCTATATGCAAAGCGCAGTGTTGGTGTCCAATGACAGCCCGGTGCTTCTGGATCACTTCCTGAACGCGGCTATCGAGGTGGATATCGACGCCATCTCGGACGGTACCGACGTAGTCATCGGTGGCATCATGCAGCACATTGAGCAGGCAGGTATTCACTCCGGTGACTCCGCGTGTTCACTGCCGCCCTACAGCTTGCCTAAAGATGTCCAGGACGCGATGCGTGAAGCGGTCAAGAAGATGGCCATTGAGCTGGAAGTTATCGGTCTGATGAACGTTCAGTTGGCCTGGCAGGATGGCGAAATATACGTGATCGAGGTGAATCCTCGGGCATCCCGTACCGTGCCGTTTGTGTCCAAGGCTATTGGCTTGTCTCTGGCGGCGGTTGCAGCCCGAGTCATGTCCGGCAAGACTCTGAAAGAGTTGGAGTTCACGCAGGAAATCGTGCCGACCTACTACGCGGTGAAAGAGTCTGTCTTCCCGTTCAACAAGTTCCCGTCGGTTGATCCGATTCTTGGGCCGGAAATGAAGTCGACTGGTGAGGTGATGGGACTGGGTGACAGCTTCGATGAAGCCTTTGCTAAGGCGTCGTTGGCAATCGGTGACGTTCTGCCGACTGAAGGCACTGCCTTCATGTCAGTGAGAAACGTCGACAAACCGGGTGCTATCGAGGTTGCTCGTGAACTGATTGAAGCTGGCTTCAAGGTCATTGCAACAACCGGTACCGCGAAAGCGCTGGAGCAGGCGGGTATTACGGTTGCGCACGTCAACAAGGTTCGTGAGGGTCGCCCGCACATTGTTGATGCGATCAAGAACGGTGATGTGCAGTTAATTATCAACACCACCGAAGGCCGCAAGGCTATCTCTGATTCGTCGCAAATTCGTCAGTCGGCGTTGCAGAGCAAGGTGACCTATACAACGACTCTGGCAGGTGGCGAAGCCTACTGTCGAGCCATTAAGTTTGGTCCGGAGCGCGCAGTTCGCCGCCTCCAGGACTTGCACGCAGGGAAGTAACGATATGTCTAATGATAGAGTTCCTATGACCAAGCTGGGCGAAAGCCGCTTGCGTGAGGAGCTGAAAAAGCTGAAATCCGAAGATCGCCCGCGGGTGATTCAGGCTATTTCTGATGCTCGCGAACACGGCGACTTGAAAGAAAATGCCGAATACCATGCTGCGCGTGAGCAGCAGAGCTTTATCGAAGGCCGCATTCAGGAAATTGAAGGCAAGCTTTCGGGGGCTCAGGTGATCGACGTGACCACGATGGAAAACACCGGCAAGGTCATTTTCGGTACCACAGTCGAATTGGTGAACATGGACACCGATGAAGAAGTGACCTACCAGATTGTTGGTGAAGATGAGGCCGACATCAAAGCCGGGAAACTTTCGGTATCCTCGCCGATTGCGCGGGCTCTGATCGGTAAAAGCGAGGGAGATGTGGTAGCAGTTCGCATTCCGTCCGGTACGGTTGAGTACGAAATTGCCGAGGTGCAGTACATTTAAGGTATTGCAGGCAAAGAAAAGCCGGTCAGAGTGAACCTCTGGCCGGCTTTTTTATGGCTAGATACTTATTTGTTTCTGAGCAGGTTGGAGAGCTTTGGATTTGGCTTTTTGGACCGGCGCAGAATGACAGCGATTTTGCCAATGGTTTGTACCAGTTCGGCTTTCGCACTTTTGCACAGAGCCTCAATGGCCTCCTGGCGCGCTTCGCGGTCCTGCGTGGCGACTTTGATCTTGATCAGTTCGTGATCGTTCAGGGCGCGATCCAGCTCGTCTTGGAGTCCTTCGGACAGGCCTTTGTCGCCGACAATGATTACGGGCTTCAGGTTGTGGGCAATGGCCCGGTATTCCCGGCGCTGTTCCGATGACAAACTCATGATGTATTCTCTTTATCAATGCTATTAACAAAAGGTCAGCGGCTTAAAAGCTGACAACGGCGTATAATAGAGTGATTGTAACAGATAGATGCCTGCTACAAATGGCTGTAATCACTTACAGGTGTTGTTTGTCGTTTTAGTGGCGGGGAACGATTTTCCGAACTCTGTGTCTTTTACGGATAGGCCACTTCTGGTTTACGAGCGTACATTTGGTGTAAGGTGTTCGAAAAGGGTTGGTGGTCAGGCCGCGACTCTGCAATTCACAGGTGATGATCCTTGAACGATATGGCAAAAAATTTAGTTCTATGGCTAGTGATAGCCGCTGTGCTGCTGATGGTGTTTCAGAATTTCACGCCCACCACCAGCGGGCAACAAGTTAATTATTCCCAGTTTGTCGAAATGGTCCAGCAAGGACAGGTTCGTCAGGTGACGGTAGACGGGCTGGAAATTCAAGGCATTCGGGGTGACGGCTCTCAGTTCCAGACAGTTCGTCCTCAAGTGCCCGACAACAAACTGATGGACGACCTTCTTGCGAATCAAGTTGAGGTAATCGGTAAAGAGCCAGAGCGCCAGAGCCTGTGGACCCAGCTATTGGTGGCTGCATTCCCGATTCTGATCATCATCGCATTGTTCATGTTCTTCATGCGCCAGATGCAAGGCGGTGGCGGCGGCAAAGGCCCTATGTCCTTTGGTAAAAGCAAAGCCCGTCTGCTCAGTGAAGATCAGATCAAAACGACCTTTGGTGACGTGGCCGGTGTTGAAGAGGCCAAAGAAGACGTCAAAGAGTTGGTCGACTTCCTGCGTGACCCAAGTAAATTCCAGCGTCTGGGCGGCCGTATTCCGAAGGGCGTTCTGATGGTTGGCCCTCCGGGTACGGGTAAAACGCTGCTGGCCAAGGCCATCGCAGGCGAAGCCAAGGTGCCGTTCTTCTCTATCTCGGGTTCAGACTTCGTTGAGATGTTTGTCGGTGTGGGTGCGTCACGTGTTCGCGACATGTTCGAACAAGCGAAAAAGCAGAGCCCCTGCATCATCTTCATCGACGAGATCGATGCCGTTGGTCGTCATCGTGGCGCCGGTATGGGCGGCGGTCACGATGAGCGTGAGCAAACGCTGAACCAGTTGTTGGTTGAAATGGACGGCTTTGAGGGTAACGAGGGCGTTATCGTCATTGCCGCGACCAACCGACCTGACGTGCTGGACCCGGCGTTGTTGCGCCCGGGCCGTTTCGATCGTCAGGTAGTGGTTAGCTTGCCAGACATTAAGGGTCGCGAGCAGATCCTGAAAGTGCATATGAAGAAAGTGCCATTGGCAGACGGTATCGATCCGGAGGTGATCGCTCGCGGTACTCCAGGATTCTCTGGTGCCGACTTGGCGAACCTTGTGAACGAGGCTGCATTGTTTGCCGCGCGCCGTAACCTGCGCTTGGTCTCCATGGAAGAGCTGGAGCTGGCAAAAGATAAGATCATGATGGGCGCTGAGCGTAAGTCCATGGTGATGAATGAAAAAGAAAAGCTGAATACTGCCTATCACGAGGCGGGTCATGCGATTGTGGGTCGTGTAGTCCCCGAGCACGATCCCGTGTACAAAGTGAGCATTATTCCTCGTGGCCGCGCGCTGGGTGTGACTATGTTTCTCCCTGAAGAGGATAAGTACAGCCACTCCAAGCGTTACTTGATCAGTTCGATTTGCAGCTTGTTTGGTGGACGTATCGCTGAAGAGCTCACGTTGGGTGTTGATGGCGTAACAACCGGTGCATCGAACGACATTGAGCGTGCTACCAGCCTTGCGCGCAACATGGTCACTCGTTGGGGCTTGTCCGATAAGTTGGGGCCGTTGCAGTACGACACCGACAGCGAAGAGCCGTTCTTGGGACGCTCAGCTGGTCAGTCTCATACGGTGTATTCGCCCGAGACTGCGCAGCGCATCGATGAGGAAGTGCGGAACATCGTTGACACCTGCTACGAGACTGCCAAGCAGATTCTGGTCGAGAATCGTGAAAAACTAGACATGATGGCTCATGCTTTGATGAAGTATGAAACGATCGATCGCTTCCAGATTGACGACATCATGGAAGGGCGTGATCCTCGTCCCCCGAAAAACTGGGGCGACAGCGGCCCGTCTGCTGGTGGAACGCCCGAAGGCGCCGAGCCGGCACCTGAGCCCAAGGAGTCAGGAGACGATGGGCAGCCCGGAGTAGGGCGTCCGGCTGGCGAGCACTAACTCGCGCTAAAGCTTTAAGTGTTATCCGACGCCGCCCATATATTGGGCGGCGTTTGTTTTTGTCTTTACAAAAGATCTAACCGGAGCCCTATGAACGTTAATTTTGCCGGCCGCCAACTAAATCTGTCCGAATGCCATGTCATGGGTATTCTCAATGTTACACCCGATTCGTTTTCGGACGGCGGCCAATTCAACAGTGTGGATGCAGCCGTGCTTCGAGCGAAGCAGATGGTTGCTGATGGAGCTGCTTTTGTAGATGTAGGGGGTGAGTCGACTCGCCCGGGAGCCACGCCGGTATCTTCACAGCAAGAGTTAGATCGGGTGTGCCCGGTGGTTGAGGCAATTGCGCGAGAGCTGGATGTGGTGGTGTCTGTAGATACCAGTAATCCGCTGGTTATGGCTGAATCGGTTAAAGTCGGGGCTGGGTTAATCAATGATGTTCGTGCGCTCCAGCGAGACGGCGCCCCAGAGACGGCGGCCCGGGCGGGAGTTCCGGTTTGTTTGATGCACATTCAGGGAGAGCCGGACACCATGCAGGATTCGCCGTTTTATCGAAATGTTCGCCGGGAAGTCAGTTCGTTTTTAACTGAGAGGGTGCGGGTAGCAGAGGCTGCGGGGGTGCTACCGGAGAATATTATCCTTGATCCGGGGTTCGGTTTTGGCAAAACGGTTGATCACAATGTGCAGCTCTTGGCCGGCATGGAGCAAATGCATATGCTGGGACATCCGCTGTTGGTTGGTGTCTCCCGAAAATCGGTGCTCGGAGTTATCACGGGCCGCGATGTTAATGAAAGGTTGTCTGCCAGCCTTGCAGCCGCGACAATATTGGCCATGAAAGGCGCGAGCATTCTGCGGGTGCATGACGTCAGGGAAACTGTGGATGCCGTGAAAGTCGTAACGGCAGTTAAGGAGGCAAGGTAATGTCCCAGCGTAAATATTTTGGTACCGACGGTATTCGAGGTCGGGTAGGCGAGCAGCCCATCACGCCCGAGTTTATGCTCCATCTTGGGTGGGCGGCCGGTCAGGCGTTCAAGAAAGCAGGTCAACGCAATAGTGTTTTGATCGGTAAAGATACTCGCCTGTCGGGTTACATGTTTGAGTCTGCATTGGAAGCAGGGCTTTCTGCTGCAGGGGTTGATGTGAAGCTTCTGGGGCCCATGCCCACGCCCGCCATTGCTTATCTCACGCGTACTTTCCGGGCCTCGGCTGGCATAGTGATCAGTGCCTCCCATAACCCCCACCACGACAACGGGATAAAGTTCTTCTCTGCTGCGGGCACCAAGTTGGATGATGCCCTCGAGTCTGAGATCGAACGTTGGTTGGATAGGCCGATTGAAGTCTGTGAGCCCAAAGAGCTAGGCAAGGTCAGTCGGATCGATGATGCGCCAGGTCGCTATGTTGAATTCTGCAAAAGTACGGTTCCGAACGAGTTTACGTTGGACGATATGCATGTCGTGTTGGACTGTGCTCACGGTGCAACCTATCACGTGGCGCCAAAGGTATTCCGCGAGCTGGGTGCTAGGCTGACCGTGATCGGTGCTGAGCCGGATGGTTTGAATATCAATTTGAACGTTGGTTCCACGCACTTGGACAACTTGAAGCAGACCGTTATCGAGACGGGTGCCGATTTGGGTGTCGCGTTTGACGGCGATGGCGACCGGGTGCTGATGGTCGATCGGGACGGCTCGGAAGTTGATGGTGACGAGTTATTGTACATTCTCGCTTCTCAGCGTCGTGCAGAAGGGCGTTTGGAAGGTGGTGTTGTTGGAACGTTGATGACCAATCTGGGTGTTGAGCTGGCGCTGAACGAGCTTGATATTCCGTTCGAGCGGGCAAAGGTTGGCGACCGGTATGTGATGGAGCGTTTGCTGGCCAATGATTGGTTGGTGGGTGGCGAAGGCTCAGGGCACATGGTTATTCGAGACTGCATTGGCACGGGCGATGGTGTGGTGTCGGCGTTGCAGGTGTTGCTGGCTATAGGTAATTCCGGTAAAACCCTGACCGAGCTGCGCAGTGGTATGAATAAGTTGCCGCAAACCATGATCAACGTAAAAGTTGCGCAGCGTTTCGATCCGCTTAGTCGGGAAGATATTGTGAGTGCCATGCGACAGGCTGAAGCAGATCTTGGCGATTCGGGCAGGATTCTCCTGCGTGCTTCAGGAACCGAGCCGTTGATTCGAGTGATGGCAGAAGGTAAAGATGCGGCTGAGATTGCCCGAGTCGCGGAGCGTCTGTCAGTGGTGGTTAAGCAGTCAACCCCCTGAGTCAAAACGGGGCGGTTGTGCAGACGAAATCTCTGCTGTATAGTTCGCCCTCGCTTACGTTCAGGACGTTTGAGAGTTCATATGCGCCGTAAAATTGTAGCCGGAAACTGGAAGATGAACGGGTCGAAAGACCTTGTGCAACAACTGGTTGGCGTGATTTGTGATCGTGCAGTTGGGCTGGATGACGCCGCTGAAGTGGTTGTGATTCCGCCAGCACTTTATGTTCCGCTTGTTCAGCAGCAGTCCGATGGAAAGCTTGCCTTGGGTGTGCAGAACGTCAGTGAATGGCAATCTGGAGCCTATACCGGCGAAGTGTCCGCCGAAATGGCCAAGGATTTAGGTTGCAGCTACGTGCTGGTAGGTCATTCTGAACGTCGTCAGCTGTTTGGTGAGCGTGATGATGTGGCGGCCCGCAAGGTGGAACGCGTGCTCGAATGTGGCTTGACGGCAGTGCTTTGTGTTGGTGAAACGCTGGCGCAGCGTGAGGCCGGTGAGGCTGAGCGTGTGGTCGCTGAGCAGGTCAGAAATGGTCTGGTTAGTGTTGTCGGCGATCAGTGGCAAGGGGTTGTTGTTGCGTATGAGCCAGTTTGGGCCATAGGTACGGGCAAAACGGCTACGGCTGAAGATGCGCAAGCGATGCATGCGGAGATTCGAAACGTCCTGAAAACGATGGGCGCACCCGCAGAAGAGATTTCGGTACTTTACGGCGGCAGTGTAAAAGCGGATAATGCTGCCGCTCTGTTCTCAGAGCCCGATATCGATGGTGGTCTTATAGGTGGTGCTTCCCTTAAGGCTGAAGAATTTATTAGTATCTGTCGGTCATTCCCGGCGGGTAGCTAAGCTAAAACGAATACGAGAGTCTGTATGGATTGGATGGAAACACTGGTAGTTGTTGTTCACGTCGTTATCGCCGTGGCGCTGGTGGGTGTCGTCCTGATTCAGCAGGGCAAGGGCGCGGATGCCGGTGCAGCCTTTGGTGGCGGTGCATCCCAGACAGTATTTGGTAGTCAGGGTAGCGGCAGTTTTCTGACTCGTGTAACTACCTTGATGGCGGTTGTGTTTTTTGTCACAAGCTTCTCGCTGGCTATTTTTGCCAAGCAGCGTGCTGAAGTGGCCGGTGAAGCTGGCATTCCAATGCTTCAGGAGTCTTCTGCAGAGCACGTTCCTGCTATGGGTGAAGGCGAGAATAGCGAGACGAAAGAAGACGAGCTCCCTGAGTTCGAGTAAAGAGTTTTTGCCCAGGTGGTGAAATTGGTAGACACGCCATCTTGAGGGGGTGGTAGCGAGAGCTGTGCCGGTTCGAGTCCGGCCCTGGGCACCAATTTTCAACAAAGACGGCTTGGTTTATCCAGGCCGTCTTTGTTTGGTCAGTCCTTGACCGCTCCGCTTCGTATCTCTATACTTCGGCGGATATTGGAGTCGGTGATTCGTCCTGACTTCCAGGCAGGCCAGGTGTCTGTCGGCAGATAGCCGTTTTGGGTTTGGCTTTCTGCGAATTCTTGCAACAAAAAGCCCCGATTTCAGGGGCTTTTTGATTAAGGGGCCTGGCGCAAGGGCCCTAGTGCATAAAAGGGCTGATCAACAGCCCTTTTTTTGTTTTTGTACATTGAAAATTCTCAAGACGGAGGCGGCGACACTTGTCAGCCAAGCTTAAACAACTCGAAGACATACTGCGCCCGGTGATAGAAGGGCTCGGATATGAGTTTTGGGGTATCGAATTTCGTTCTCGTGGTTATCAGTCGATGCTTCGGGTATTTATCGATGACGCCGAAAACGGTATTGGCATTGAAGACTGCGAGAAAGTAAGTCGGCAAGTCAGTGGCGTTATGGATGTGGAAGATCCCATCCAAAGCGAATATACGCTGGAGGTTTCATCACCGGGGATGGATCGCCCGTTGTTTCGTCTTGAGCATTATCAGACGTTTGTTGGGCATAAAGTTCAACTCAAGCTCCGAATGGCATTCGAGGG
This sequence comes from Marinobacter sp. AL4B, assembly GCF_019916045.1. Classification (NCBI taxonomy): domain Bacteria; kingdom Pseudomonadati; phylum Pseudomonadota; class Gammaproteobacteria; order Pseudomonadales; family Marinobacteraceae; genus Marinobacter; species Marinobacter sp. AL4B. The sequence continues at coordinate 300,231 of NZ_JAILWZ010000013.1, read as the reverse complement.
GCGCAGAAAATTTCAGGGCCTGATCAAAGGTGTAGAAGGTGACGAGGTGGTAATCGTGGTAGACGATCACGAGTACTTGTTGCCCTTCGACAGTATTGATAGAGCCAATATCGTTCCGGTTTTTGAATAAGCGTATTCAAGAATTTTTAGATGTATTGATTATTTTGAAGGCAGGGCAATCGCATGAGTAAAGAGATCTTGCTGGTAGTGGAAACCGTCTCGAACGAGAAAGGCGTCGATAAGGACGTGATTTTTGAGGCCATCGAGCTTGCGCTCGCCACTGCTGCCAAAAAGCGTTATGAAGATGAAGAGGCGGATATCCGCGTTTCCATCGATCGCCGTACTGGCGAATATGAAACATTCCGCCGCTGGTTAGTGGTAGATAATGACGCGGTTCCCGCATTGGGCACCGAACTGACCATGCAGGAAGCGGAAGAAATTGATACCTCGCTACAGCCGGGTGACATGCACGAAGAGCAGACCGAGTCCGTTGCTTTTGGTCGTATCGGTGCGCAGGCCGCGAAGCAGATCATTTTCCAGAAAGTTCGTGAAGCCGAACGTTCCAAGATAGTAGACAGCTACCGTGACCGTGTCGGTGAGCTGGTTTCCGGTACCGTCAAGAAGGTAACTCGGGATAACGTCATCGTGGATTTGGGTAGTAACGCTGAAGCGTTGTTGCCTCGAGAGCATCTGATTGCCCGTGAGACTTTCCGAATGGGTGATCGAGTGCGGGCCCTGCTGCTTGAAATCCGAGTTGATCATCGTGGTCCGCAATTGATTTTGAGCCGTACTGATGGCCAGATGCTGATTGAATTATTCCGCATCGAAGTGCCAGAGATCGCCGAAGAGTTGATCGAAATTCGTGGCGCTGCCCGTGATCCCGGTTCACGCGCCAAAATTGCTGTGAAAACCAACGACCGTCGTATCGATCCAGTCGGTGCTTGCGTGGGGATGCGTGGTTCGCGTGTTCAGGCCGTTTCCAACGAGTTGGGCGGTGAACGTGTGGATATCGTTCTTTGGGACGATAATCCGGCACAACTGGTTATCAATGCCATGGCTCCGGCGGAAGTTGCCTCCATCGTGATGGACGAAGATCGCCACACCATGGACGTTGCGGTTGCTGAAGATAATCTGGCGCAAGCTATTGGTCGAAACGGACAGAACGTTCGCTTGGCCACAGAGCTGACTGGCTGGACATTGAACGTGATGACCGAAGAAGAAGCCGGTGAGCGTCAAGAGCAAGAGCTCGGCCGTTTGCTCGAGCACTTCACCAAGCATCTCGATGTTGATGAAGAATTTGCAAGCGTCCTGATTGACGAGGGCTTTTCTTCCATTGAAGAAGTGGCCTATGTGCCGATGGAAGAAATGTTGGCGATTGACGGTTTGGACGAAGACACCGTGACGGAACTTCGTAAGCGTGCCAAAGATGCCCTGTTAAATCAGGCCTTGGCCGGTGAAGAAGCCCTTGAAGGATCAGAGCCTGCTGAAGACCTCTTGGAAATGGAAGGCATGGAGCGAGCACTGGCGTTTAAGTTGGCCGGTATGGGTGTTCGCACGATGGAGGATCTCGCAGAGCAGTCAGTTGATGATCTGCTAGAGATTGAAGGTATTGATGAAGAGCGTGCAGGTCAGTTGATTATGACGGCACGTGCACCCTGGTTTGAAGACCAGGCCTGATTCGGGAGAGGAGGACCAGTATGACTGATGTAACGGTAAAACAACTGGCCGCAGATGTAGGCGCTCCCGTGGATCGTTTGCTGAAGCAGATCGTGGAAGCCGGGCTACAGGCTCGCAGCGAAAACGATGCTGTGTCTGGCGATGAGAAACAGCAGTTGCTGGATTATCTGAGAAAGAGCCACGGCGATGACGAAGCAGAGCCGCGGAAGATCACGCTCAAGCGCAAGACAACGACCACGTTGAAAGCGGGTAAAGCCAAAACGGTTAACGTGGAAGTGCGCAAGCGTCGTACGTATGTCAAGCGTGCAGAATTGCAGCCTGAGCCGGAAGCCGAAGCGTTAGAGCAGGAAGCACCTGTGGAGCAGTCGGTCGCTCAAGAGCCAGCACCGCAAGAAGCACCGCAAGTGGCTGCCGAGCAAGCACCAGCCGAGCCAGAAACAGAGGCGCCGAAAGCGCAAGCTGAAGTGGCAGAAGCACCTAAAGCTAAAGAGCCCGAGCCAGTCGTTGAAACTGCGCCAGAGGACATTCCGATGCCTCCGCCAGAAGACGATGGACGGGATCGCAAGCCGAAGAAAAAGAAAGAAAAAGGGCGTGAGCGCGGCGATGATGATGACGGCAAGCCGAAGAAGAAGCAGGCTGGCCATCGCGGTCCACGTAGCCGACCAGAAGAACCTCTGGTGATTTCCGAGGATGACGATTCTGCTCCTCGCAAACAGCTACGGGCCAAAAAGAAAACGAAAGAAAAGCGTCATGCTTTCGAGAGGCCAACCAAGCCCATGGTAAGAGAAGTTCAGATTCCAGAAACGATCACTGTTGGTGATCTAGCCCAGCGTATGGCTGTTAAATCCGCTGATGTCATCAAGACTCTGATGGGAATGGGCGTAATGGCCACCATCAACCAGCCTCTGGATCAGGAAAGTGCGATCCTGGTGACTGAAGAGTTGGGCCACAAGCCTGTAAGTGTCAGTGATGATGCGCTCGAAGAAGAAGTGCTGAGCAACATCACAGAACAGGACGAAGGCAAAGAGAAGATCAAGCGGGCTCCGGTTGTGAGCGTGATGGGTCACGTTGATCACGGTAAAACCTCACTGCTTGATTACATTCGCCGCACTAAAGTAGCAGCTGGCGAATCCGGTGGCATCACACAGCACATTGGTGCCTACCACGTTGAAACCGATCACGGCATGGTGTCCTTCCTGGATACCCCGGGCCACGCAGCCTTTACAGCGATGCGTGCTCGTGGTGCCCAGTGCACTGACATTGTCATTCTGGTTGTAGCCGCTGATGACGGCGTGATGCCGCAGACGAAAGAGGCGGTAGAACACGCCAAGTCGGCCGGTGTTCCGTTGGTTGTTGCCATCAACAAGATGGACAAAGAGCAAGCGGATCCTGATCGTATCAAAACCGAACTGTCAGCTCTGGACGTTATTCCGGAAGACTGGGGCGGCGACGTTCAGTTCGTGCCTGTATCTGCGCATACTGGTGCGGGTATCGACAATCTGCTTGAAGCCGTATTGCTGCAAGCCGAAGTGCTTGAGTTGGAAGCTTCTCCAGATGCATCAGCAAAAGGTGTGGTGGTTGAGTCTAGCTTGGAACGTGGCCGTGGTTCGGTTGCGACGGTTCTGGTTCAGAACGGCACGCTGCGCCAGGGTGAGATGGTTGTTGCAGGATCTTTCTTCGGTAAAGTTCGTGCCATGACTAACGAAGCTGGCAAGCCGGTTAAATCTGCTGGCCCTTCAATTCCGGTTGAGATTTTGGGTTTGAACGGTACTCCCGATGCCGGTGACGAGTTCTACGCCGTGTCCGATGAGAAGAAGGCTAAAGAATTGGCCGAACTACGTCAGACTCGCGAGCGTGAAACCCGTCTACAGCGTCAGCAGGCGGCCAAGCTTGAGAACATGTTTGAAAACATGGGCAAGGACGAGGTTAAGACTCTCAACGTTGTTCTGAAGACCGACGTGCGCGGTACCCTTGAGGCGATCACCAAGGCCTTGCGTGATATGGGTAACGAAGAAGTCCAGGTCAAAGTTGTCTCTTCCGGTGTTGGCGGTATCGCTGAAACCGATATCAGTCTGGCTATGGCTACCAACGCAGTTATCTTCGGCTTTAATGTTCGTGCCGATACTGCAGCTAAGCGTTTAGTTGAAAAAGAAGGTCTGGACCTTCGTTACTACAGCATCATCTATAACATGCTGGACGACGTTAAAGCGGCCCTGACCGGCATGCTGAAGCCAGAATTCCGTGAAGATATCGTTGGTATCGCGGATGTGCGTGACGTGTTCCGTTCACCGAAGTTCGGTCAGGTTGCCGGCTGTATGGTTACCGAGGGTAATGTATACCGCAACAAGCCGATTCGTGTCCTGCGTGACAATGTTGTGATCTTCGAAGGCGAGCTCGAATCGCTGCGTCGTTTCAAGGACGACGTACCAGAAGTTCGTAACGGTATGGAGTGTGGTATCGGCGTTAAGGGTTACGATGTGAAAGTGGGCGACCAGATCGAAGTCTTCGATCGCGTTCGCGTTGAACGTCAGCTCGAGTCTACGGGGGCCTAATGGCACGGGATTACAGCCGCATCGATCGTATTGGCGATCAAATGCAACGTGAGCTGGCCCAGATCATCCAACGTGAGGTGAAAGACCCTCGCGTTGGCATGATCACGGTGAATGACGTCAAAGTCAGCCGAGATTTGGGCTATGCCGATATCTACGTTTCGCTGTTATCGACCGAAGAGCTAACCGAGCAATCTCCGGAAGTTCAGGAATCCCTGAAGGTGCTGAATAAAGCATCCGGATTTTTGCGTGGCCAAGTGGCGCGGGCGATGAAGTTGCGCGTTGTGCCTATGCTGCGGTTCCACTTCGACAGTCTGCTTGGTCACAGCCGTAAACTGGATCGTTTGATTCGGGAAGCTGTGGGTGACCAGCCTGCCGTTGGGCAAGATGATGGTGGCGAATCTGACGCGGACAGTTCGGAGCGTGACGCTTGAGTCGAAGACGTAAAGGTCGTGACGTAAATGGCATCCTGGTTATTGATAAACCCCAGGGTGTCACCTCCAACGGTATTCTTCAGCAGGTGAAGCGCCTGTATGGGGCCGCGAAAGCGGGCCATACCGGTGCTCTTGATCCGTTAGCCACTGGTGTATTGCCTTTGTGCTTCGGCGAGGCTACCAAGTTTTCTCAGACGATGTTGGACAGCGATAAAGCCTATGTCACCACGGCTCGCTTAGGTGTTCGCACTGAAACTGGGGATTCCGAAGGCGCTGTTGTTGAAGAAAAACCTGTTCCCTCTTTAACGGAAGCCGAGGTAGAAGCCGTTCTGGAAAACTTCCGGGGCGACATTCAGCAGGTTCCGTCGATGTATTCCGCTCTAAAGCATCAGGGCAAGCCTCTGTATGAATACGCTCGGGAAGGCATTGAAATCGAACGCCCGGCAAGGCCCGTTACCATCTATGAAATGAAGCTTCTTGCGGTTCGGGACAACGAACTCGATCTGGCGGTAACCTGCACTAAGGGTACGTACATCCGCTCATTAGTTGAGGACATCGGCCAAGAGTTAGGTTGTGGCGCTCATGTGGTGGCTTTACGTCGTACTTTGGCTGCGGGTTACACGCTTGAAAACGTTCAGAATGTCGAAACTCTGGAAGCTATGCGCGAGCGTGACGAAAGCCTCGACGGGTTGTTGTTGCCGCCGGAAAGCGCGCTGACTATGTTCCCGGAACACCGGCTTTCGGGATCGGCGTTGGTGTCGATATTGAACGGGCAACCAGTTAGAATACCCGGTCAGCCCTTTGAAGGATTTGTGCGTGTTTACGGCAATCATTCTTTTGTCGGGTTGGCTGAAGCTCAACCGGAAGGCGAAGACACCGTGCTGGTGCCTCGTCGACTGGTCAAGAACAACGGCAGATAAGCTGCCGCTGTATAGCCGGGCTGTAGAGATGCGCGGTTCGGCCGGATTTATCAGCATCGCAAACAATGAGGTGTAATATGGCACTTTCTGCCAGTGAGAAAGCTCAAATCGTTACAGATTTTCAGCAAGGTGAAAGCGATACCGGTTCCCCTGAAGTTCAGGTGGCTCTGCTGACCGCTAACATCAACAAGCTGCAGGATCACTTTAAGGCCAACAAGCAGGATCACCATTCCCGCCGTGGTCTTATCCGTATGGTAAACCAGCGTCGTAAGCTGCTGGACTACCTGAAGCGTAAGAATGCTGACCGTTACCTTGAGTTGATCAAGCGTTTGGGTCTGCGTCGCTAATCGGATTTAGTGACCTGAAGGCTGGCCCGGGTTTCCCGCGGCCAGCCGAGTTTTCTCCTCCGCTGTCTGCGCTTGCTTGTAAGGCAACCAGGTGGCTATCTGCTGCAGTTGATTTGTCCGTGACACCAAAGGATTTTCCCTGTCGTAATGGAAAGCCGATATTGAAAGCAGGTTGTCGAAAAGCCGGGGCATCGCCGGGTTTTTGCGACAGCCTGTTAGCTTTCAGACGGGTTGCCTTTTGGTTCACCGTTCAGACTGCTGCGGCATAAATGGAAAACACGGGCTATGCTGAATCATTCAGTCATTAGCCACGTATTAAACAGTTGAAAAGCAGGAGTAAATTGTGGATCTGCAACCACGTACGAAAACATTTGAAATGGGTGGACACACCTTCACACTGGAAACCGGTCGCGTTGCCCGTCAGGCAACCGGTTCTGTTGTAGTTACCTGTGGTGATACGTCCGTTCTGGGTACCGTTGTTGGTGTCCGTGAAGCAAAGCCGGGCCAGCCTTTTTTCCCGCTGACCGTTAACTACTCCGAGAAGACTTATGCTGCGGGTAAAATCCCCGGTGGTTTCTTCAAGCGTGAAGGTCGTCCTTCCGAGAAAGAAACTCTGACGTCGCGTTTGATCGACCGTCCTATCCGTCCTCTGTTCCCGACGGGTTACATGAACGAAGTTCAGGTGATTCTGACGGTCATGTCGACCGACAAGAAGCAGGATCCGGATATCGCAGCCATGCTGGCCGCTTCTGCTGCCCTGGCAATCTCTGGTATTCCTTTTGACGGCCCTATCGGTGCCGCTCGCGTTGGTTTCACCAACGATAAAGGTTACTTCCTGAACCCTTCTTTTGAAGACCTGCAAACCTCTCTTCTGGATATGGTTGTTGCCGGTACTGATGAAGCCGTTCTGATGGTTGAATCTGAAGCCAAAGGCCTGTCTGAAGATCAGATGCTGGGTGGCGTTCTGTATGCTCACCAGGAAATGCAAACTGCAATCAACGCGATTAAAGAATTCGCTGCCGAGAACGGCAAGCCGCGTTGGGATTGGCAGCCAGAGCCGGAAGACACCGGACTGCTAGACGCGATCAAAGCCGATTTTGTGGGTCAGATCGAAGATGCTTATGCCATTCGCGACAAGATGGCTCGTTACGCGCGTTTGGGTGAAATCAAAGCCGCTGCCGTTGAGAAACTGGCCGGCGAAGAAGAAGGTCAGCCTTCTGCCGACTTGGTGAAGAAGTACTTCGGCAAAGTTGAGAAGACAGTTGTTCGTCAGCAAGTTATCGACGGCAAGCCGCGTATCGATGGCCGTGACAACAAGACCGTTCGTCCGATCGAAGTGGAAGTAGGCATTCTGCCTTCTGTTCACGGTTCTGCCCTGTTCACCCGTGGTGAAACTCAGGCGATCGTCACCACAACTCTGGGTACGACCCGTGACGTTCAGACCATCGACGCACTAGAAGGTGAGCGTAAAGATCCGTTCATGTTCCACTACAACTTCCCTCCGTACTCTGTCGGTGAAGCCGGCCGTGTAGGTACTCCGGGTCGTCGTGAAGTGGGCCACGGTCGTTTGGCCAAGCGTGGTGTGTTGGCGGTTATGCCGACTATCGAAGAATTCCCGTACGCTATCCGTTCGGTTTCCGAGATTACGGAATCTAACGGTTCCAGCTCAATGGCTTCCGTGTGTGGTTCAAGCCTCGCGCTGATGGACGCTGGTGTTCCGATCAAGGCGCCGGTTGCCGGTATCGCGATGGGTCTGGTCAAGGAAGGCGAGAAGTTCGCGGTTCTGACCGACATTCTGGGTGACGAAGATCACTTGGGCGATATGGACTTCAAGGTTGCGGGTACCAAAGAAGGTATCACTGCGCTGCAGATGGATATTAAGATCAATGGTATCACTGACGAGATCATGGAACTTGCTCTTGAGCAGGCACAGGCTGCGCGTTTGCACATCCTGGATGAGATGAACAAGGTTATCTCTGAGTCGCGCACCGAGCTGTCTGATCGTGCGCCGAGCATCACCACTATCAAGATTCATCCGGATAAGATCCGTGACGTGATCGGTAAGGGTGGCGCGACTATCCGTTCTATTTGTGATGAGACCGGCGCGTCTATCGATCTGGATGACGATGGCAACGTGAAGATCTACGCAGAGAACGGTGAAGCGGCTCAGGCGGCGATGAATCGTGTTAAGGAAATCACTGCAGAGATCGAAGTGGGCGCTATCTACAAGGGCCGTGTTGAGCGGATTGTGGACTTCGGTGCGTTTGTGAACATTCTGCCTGGCAAGGATGGTCTGGTGCACATTTCCCAGATCTCTGAGCGCCGTATCGAGAACGTGACTGATGAGCTGAGCGAAGGTCAGGAAGTTCTGGTTAAGGTTCTGGATGTAGACAACCGTGGCCGCGTTAAGCTGTCCATGAAGGAAGTTAAGGAAGGCGAGCAGGCAACTGAATTCGCTGACTAAGATTTCTTAGTTTGTTTTGAGAAAACCCGCCTTTTGGCGGGTTTTTTCGTTTCTGGCTGTTCTCAACTATGGGGTAGCGTGGTTTGGGAAAAAGCTATTGTTCCTCGGCTAGAAGTTCTCATCCATAAACTCCAAAACCGCCTCACGGTACGCAGGAATCACGAAGGTGGCTGCGTGTGGGGTATCCGTCTGGAGGAATTCTTTTGGATGCTCAGCGGCATCATAGAGCCTTGTGCCGTGGTGGAACGGGATGATGCCGTCTCGGATACTATGGATGATCATCACCGGTACGGGCGCTATGCCCGAAATTCCGTCTACGCCTTCGTAGTCGTCGGGGATGGTCCAGCTCAGGGGGTATTGGAAGGGCCAGGTTAGCCAGAAGCTGTTGAGTTTTTCCCGGGCGATGTAGCGGAAGCCTGAGAAAGTGCCGTCGAGGATCACGCCGTTGAGTTCGGGTTGTTCGTTGCGTTGCACCCATTCGCTGGCAAGGGCAATCCCGAGTGCGCCGCCAAGGCTTTGACCTAGGAGGAAGAGTGGTTGGTCTGTTTGGCGCTCGGCCAGCCACCGTAAGCCGGTTTCGACGTCGTGTAGGGCACCTTCGATGTCGGGAGCGCCGGTGGATTGGCCGTAGCCCCGGTAATCTAAGGTGAAGACGTTGTAGCCTTCCGGTGGTAGCCAAGCGACGTTGAGTATGTGAGCGCTTACGTTTTGGGCATTGCCGTGGAGGTAGTAGAGGGTACCTTTGGCGGGTTTGTCGGTTTTAGCCGGTAGCCACCAGCCGTGGAGGGTTTCTCCGTCGGCGGTGTTCAGGAACACATCTTCGTAATCCAGTTCGAGCCGGTCTGGGGTGATGTAGGTGGTGTTGTTTGGATAGAAGAAGACACTGCTGCAGCCGGTTTGCAGCAGTGTCAGGAATGCGAAAACCAGGGTGGTGAGCGCTTTCGAGTTTAGAAGTACGCGTGGATGCCTGCCTGCCATGTGCTTTGGTACCTGTCGAAGTGGTCTTCTCGAGTGAATTCGGTGAATAGGCTGAATTCGCGGCCGATGTGGTAGTTGGCTTTTAAGTAAAGCTGGTCTTGCCGGTGTTGGCTGCTGACGATCCAGGCTTTGGTTTTGACGCCGCCGAGTAAGCTGAAGCGTGGGCTTTGGTGTAGTGCGCCTAGGTCTGCGCCCGGGGCGAAGTCGTAGCCGCGGCGGATGTCGTCGTCGATTTCAAGGTCGGCCGTGGCCATGGCGAAGAATTGCCTGTTGTCGCCAAGGCTCCAGCTACCCCCAGCTCCACCTTCCAGATAAGGCGCGAGCACTCGCTGGGTTCTTGTGTCAGTGCGACGGCCGCCGAAGCCGACTTGCCAGGAGGTGGGCGAGAAAAACTGGTTGCGGGGGCTCAAGGATCGAATTTCAACGCCGGTAATTTGTTCGACCTGAAGTTCGTCGTTGTCGTGATAGAGGCGGGCATCCAATCGCAGGAACTGCAGCTGCGCTCCGGTTCGGTAGCCTTCGGGGGGATCGACGATGTCGTGGTAGGCCGGTCGAATGGTCAGCTCGGTGAATTCGCTGTGGGCCAGCTGGCCTGAACTCAGGCTGAGCCTGAAGGTGTCGTGGCCTTGATCGTCGCGCACCGTGGGTTCTGTGACCGGTGGTATGGGTTTGGCGTTGTCGATTTGACTTCGGATCATCAGCAATTGGTGAGATAGTGGCGCGGCAATCTCGCGGGGCCAGTTGGCGGCTTCGCTCTGGTAGCGCACGTAATCATAGGTTGCGTCGAGCAAGCGTGCCTTTTCGCCAGAGGGGAGGTTTTGAACCTCCGGATCGTCTACGTTTACGTAGCCGTTGGCAATTGCTGCGGCTATGGTTTGGTGCTCATCAGGCAGTGATTCGAGGTTGTGACTAACGGCTGTCGCGGCGGACGGCCGGTAATGAATGCTTTCAACCAGGTCTTTGTCGCGCACCCAACGTACTGTGTCGGAAGGGATCGCGTGAGTACTTACTTCCTCTAAAAGGTCAGTTCCTGGGCGGGCCACGTCAATAAGCGCGAGCAGGCGGTAGGCGCAGTTTTCGTCAAAGAAGTAATAATCGAAATTTTTGTCCTGGATCTCCCAGGTGTGGGCCAGCATAGTGTCGACTTCTTGCTGGCTCAGGTTCAGGGTGTACTCCCATAAGTCCCGGTGTTCGATGTCGTTGTATAGGCGGATCATTTCGTAATAAGGCTTGATCGCGGTAATGCCCGGGTAGCCACCAAAGATACCGCGATAGGCGAATAGCAGTTCACTGTCGTGCTCGGCGGCATCGGCGGCGTAAGAAATGGTATTGGCCAGCAGCAGGTCGGTTTCGTTGTCATCCTGCGGTGGGTCGAGTCTCAGGAAGGTGTGGCCAAACATCGACGAGGGACTATTTAGGTAAGACGCGGCAAACACCAACGTGACTTTTTCGGTATTCAGGGTGCCGGCCCAGTCTTCGTAAGCCGGGCAGCTCACCGGTTCATTGGGCAGATCAAGCTGTTGTCGTAACCAGGCATCTCGGGCAGGGAAGCGGCAGCGCGCGTGGTCATTACCTTCGCCCGGTTGTTGAATCGCTTCCAGGGTGGCGGAAAGCTCTGCCTTCGGATTGGTTTTACCATCTTCGCTTAGGAAAAACGCCGGATCATCGGCCTGGCTCGTGTGGCCCGAACCCCAGCTGTTTTCATGATAGTGGCCAAGCGTGAGCCAAACCGGGTGTTCGTGAAGGTTCTCGGTATTAATTGCGAAGGCAGTGTGGGTTGCCAAGGTGCCAGCAAGCCATAAAGCAGCCTGCCCAGTGCGCAAGAGGTAGCCCATGGGTGTTTGGTGCATCCGGTTTGAGTGGAGAATAGGATAGTGCGCCATCCATAGCGCAGGTTCAATCCTTCGGGGCTAAGCGATTAGGCCGCCACGTACTTGCTCAGAGATGTGTTCTGTTCAAGCAGGGCTACGATTGCGTCTACCGCTTCGCCAGAAGTGGTTTCGGAGTTCGGGAAGATAGCTGCGAAGTTGTCCTGCAGTACCTGACGGAAATCAGCGCGGTCCGCTTCTTCTACGCCAAGAAGCACGGCGAGAGTGTCCAGGTTTTCACCGGAGCCGCGGGACATGTCACGGGCAACCTTGTCGATGTTGCTGTCCATGTACATAGCCATGGATTGTACAGATTGGTTGGTGGAGCAACCCAGAGTGCCGGTAGTCATACCAAATGTCTGGTTACCGAATGTTCCGTTGGTAGTAGCTGCCAGCACGTGTGGAGCAATGCCGGACTGTCCCTTCCATATCATTGCGCCAACACCACAGCCAGGCTGAGCGAATGCCATAGAGGAAGCGCTGAGAAGAATTGCACCTGCGATCAGTTTTTTCATTATCCACTCCTTGTGTGGTTTTTCTCTCGTCACAAAACGCTTAAACGTAAAGCTGGTCATTTATTAGATAAGAACGGCTCGGAGGATGATGCCCTGCATGCAAACCGCTCCGGTAAGTATAGACGAGTCTGTAAAAATGCAAGTGGCACAAAGTATTAGACTGTTTTCAAAATTAGTTGTTATTGCTAATTGGTTTATAAATTTCGGAGTTAGATTATGTTGTCATAAAGGGGTGAGTTGCGTATAGTTTTGCCCGCCAAGACGGCGACCTTCAAAGACACATGGAGACATGATTGTGAAAAAATTACTTATTGCCTCAAGCCTTGTAATGGCCGGCGCGTTGACTGGTTGTAGCTCCCTGAACACCAGTGCACCTTCTCTGCCATTGACCGGTGCTGTTGCCACTGACGTTAAAGCTGACATCGAAGTTGGCGAAAAAATCACTGGCCAATCTTCTGTTACTCAGTTGTTTGGTCTGCTGACTCTGGGTGCTCAGAGCGAATACGCTGACGGCGTTGCTTACGGTGCTAATGGTGGCGGTTCTCTGCTTTCTCTGGGCGGCGCTTCTTTGACTGAAAAAGTTAAGTCTGCAGCAGCTTATAACGCCATTACCGAGTCCGGCGCTGATGTGATTGTAGCTCCTCGCTACACCGTTAAGCAGGAAGGTTATGGTTTCTTTGGCACCATCGACGTAACAGTTGAAGGTTACAAAGGCACAATCCGAAGCATTAAATAAGCTTTGTGATTGTCAAAAAAAGCCGGAGAGGGGGAGACCCCTCTCCGGCTTTTTTTGATGGGTAAATGTTACCCCCCCAGGTATGCCTCCCGGACTTCGGGATTGTTTAGCAAGTTCTTGCCTGTATCGTGCAGCCGGATCTTTCCAGTTTCGAGCACATAACCCCTATCCGCTAAATTCAGCGCTTGATGCGCGTTCTGCTCAACGAGAAATACCGTAATCCCCTCGTCTCGCAGCTGACCGATGATCTCGAAAATCTGCTGAATGATGATTGGAGCCAAACCCAGAGATGGTTCATCCAGAATAATCATATTGGGTTTGCTCATCAGTGCCCGGCCGATGGCCAGCATCTGCTGCTCTCCGCCTGACATGGTGCCGGCGCGTTGGTTTTCACGTTCTTTGAGCCGGGGGAATAGCTCGTAAACGTGATCCTGGCTTTTTTGAATCTCGGCCTTGGTGTTGAAGAATCCGCCCATATGCAGGTTTTCCTCTACGGTCAGGCCGGAAAATACCCGACGGCCTTCCGGCACAATGGCGATGCCTGAGCGCATGATGTTGGAGGTGGCATCGTGAGTGATGTCCTTGCCTTCCAGAATAATGCGCCCCGAGCTGGCCTGCGGATGGCCGCATACCGTCATCAGAAGAGTGGTTTTACCGGCCCCGTTTGCGCCGATCAGCGAAACGATTTCTCCCTTGTTCACTTCAACAGAGACACCGTGTAAGGCCTCAATTTTGCCGTAATGTGTATGAACGTTTTCCAGTACTAGCATACTTCTTCCTCAGGCCTCGCCCAGATAAGCTTTGATCACGTCGTCGTTCTGGCGTACTTCGGCCGGAGTGCCGCTGGCCAGAGGGCGTCCCTGGTTAATGACGGTAATCCGGTCAGAGATATCCATTACGAGGCTCATGTCGTGCTCTATCAGCAATACTGAAACGTTATAATCCTCTTTCAAACTCATGATCAGTTGGTTGAGATCGTTCGTTTCAGCCGGGTTGAGGCCGGCTGCGGGCTCGTCGAGCATTAATAGCTTGGGCTCCGTAACCATGCAGCGAGCGATTTCCAGACGCCGCTGCTGGCCATAGGCAAGGTTGCCTGCTTCCCGGTTAGAGAGCTCCAGTAGGCCGACACGTTCCAGCCAATAGGCCGCTTTATCCAGTGACCGCTGTTCGCGAGAACGGTAATTCGGTGTTTGGATCAAGCCGGCAAGCAAGTTGGTGTTCAAGTGGCGGTGTTGTGCAACCAGCAGATTTTCAACCACGGACATTTGGCCAAATAATCGAACGTGTTGGAAGGTACGCACCATACCAAGTCGAGAGATCTTATAGTCAGGTTTGCCTTGTACTTCTTTGCCTTCAAACAGAATCTTTCCGCCAGTGGGTTTGTAGAACCCGCTAAGGCAGTTGAACACGGTGGTTTTGCCGGCACCATTAGGACCGATCACCGAGACGATTTCATGGTTCTGAACGTCCAGGTTTACGCCATCCACGGCTAGCAGGCCGCCGAAACGCATGGACAGATCTTGTACTTCCAGCATACCTGTCACTCCTGCCGTTTCAGTGAAATGGGAATTCGACGCATAGGCATCAGACCTTGAGGCCTCCATACCATCATCAGAACCATGGCGGCCCCGAAGACGAGCATTCGGAAGTCTGAGAACTCGCGTGCGAGCTCCGGCAGGATGGTGACGGCGATCGCCGCGAGAATAACGCCAATCTGAGAACCCATGCCGCCCAACACAACGATGGCCAGAATGATGGCGGATTCCAGGAAGACAAAGGATTCTGGGCTGATGAAGCCCTGTTTGGACGCGAAGACGGTGCCAGCAAAGCCGGCGAAGAACGCGCCAATGGTGAACGCAGACAGTTTAACGGCGGTGCGGCTCAAACCGAGGGAACGGGCTGCAATTTCGTCTTCCCGAAGGGCTTCCCAGGCCCGGCCAACCGGCATACGCATTAAGCGGCGGATGACCAGCGCAGTAATGACGGCCAGTACGAGAGCGATCAGGTACAGGAATATAACCTTGTGTTCACCGCTGTAGGCAATGCCGAAGGTTTCATGGAAGGATGTGTTGCCTTCACCTTTAACCCTGCGCCCGAACTCCATGCCGAACAAGGTCGGGTCTGGAATGCCACCGATACCGTTAGGGCCGCCGGTAACCGCCGTCCAGTTATTCAAAAGAATACGAATGATTTCACCGAAACCCAGTGTCACGATGGCCAGATAGTCGCCTCGCAGCCGTAACACCGGGAACCCGAGCACCAAACCAAAGGTCGCGGCCAGCAGAGCGCCAACCGGCAAGGCCATCCAGAAGGTGAATCCGAAGTACTGGTAGAGCAGCGCAAAGGTGTAAGCGCCCACCGCATAGAAGGCAACGTAGCCAAGGTCGAGAAGGCCGGCGAGGCCGACCACCACGTTCAAACCCAAAGCCAGCATGATGTAGATGAGCACCAGTGTGGCCAAATCGACGGAACCCCGTGACACCACGAACGGCCAGAACAAGGCCAGGACGATAATGGCGGTTAGCACCCAAGCTTCCACTTTCGCCCGTTTCTCGGCGGGCATGGGTTCACGGCCGCTTAACGGGTTCAGCTTAGGCAGTTTGCCTAAATTGCCCATGATGTTGTCACGGAACAGCTGGAAGAAAAAGACGATGCCGGCCGCCAGAAAGATCGAAATGATGGTGGTTGGGGTGGCACCTTCAAGCCCAATTTGGGTGCCTTGGGCCACCAAGTCGAGACCGAGGATAGGGTAGGCGATAACGACAGTAACGATCGCACAGAACAGCGCGTGCTTTAAGTTGTGTGTTGCCATCAGATCTTCTCAACCTCCGGTTTGCCAAGCAGGCCGGTGGGTTTGAACAGCAAAATCAGTATCAGCAAACTGAACGAAACAACGTCTTTGTACTCTCCGCTTAAGTAGCCGGAGGTCATGCTCTCGGAAACGCCGAGAATCAAGCCGCCCAGCATGGCGCCGGGAATGCTGCCAATGCCGCCGAGTACCGCTGCGGTGAACGCTTTCAGGCCGGCGATAAAACCAAACAGTGGATCAACCGAGCCGTAGTACATGCCCAGTAACAAGCCGGCAACTGCTGCCAGCGATGCGCCGATGATAAAGGTCGCGGAAATGATCCGGTTGGTGTCGATGCCCAGCAGGTTCGCCATCCCCAGATCTTGAGAAACCGCCCGGCAAGCTCGCCCGATGCGAGAGCGCGAAATGAACAATGAGAGCAGGGTCATGCAGATCAGTGTGGTGATAAAAATGGTGATTTGCATGTAAGACAGGGAAAGCTGGAAACTTTCAGGTGCGCCAAAGCGAAAACTTCCGTCGATCAGCGCCGGGAAGCCGATGTTGCGTGAACCTTGGGCCAGATGGATGTAGTTTTGCAGAAAGATCGACATACCGATGGCGGAGATGAGCGGTATTAACCGGTGACGTCCGCGTACCGGGCGATAGGCGACTCGTTCAACCGCCCAGCCCATAGAGCTGGATACAATCACTGCGCAAATCAGCGCAACCAACAAAATGACGGGTAACCAAGCAACGCCGAGGGTGGCTAAACCGGTAATGGCAATAAGCGCAGTGTAGGCGCCGATCATATAAATTTCGCCGTGGGCGAAGTTGATCATGCCGATAATGCCGTAAACCATCGTATAGCCGATGGCGATCAGGGCGTAAGCGCTCCCGATCGTGAGCCCGTTAACGAGCTGTTGAGAAAAATATAGGAGGTCTTGCATGCTGGGGGAGCTCCGAGTGCATACGGCCAGAAAAGCACCTTCCCCCGGATCGCGGTTGGAAGGTGCTCTTATTCATACCTCGTAAGAGGATTTGGCTTACTGTGCCGGAGTCTTACTGCCGTCAGAATGCCATTCGTACACCACAAATTCGAAGGACTTCAGGTCCCCGGCTTTGTCGTATTGAACGGTTCCGATCGGCGTTTCGAAACTGTTGGCGCGCAGAGCGGCGGCAACGTCAAACGGGTCTTTGGAATCGGCTTGCTTGATACCTTCAACGACTAGCTGAACAGCGGTGTAAGAAGGCAGAACAAACGGACCGGATGGGTCTTCGCCCTTGTCTTTGAAGGCTGTGACCAGTTCCTGGTTCTCGGCTTTCTCATCAAAGCTTGGTGGCAGGGTGACCAGTAAGCCTTCTGCGGCTTCACCGGCGATGGTGTTGATGTCTTTGTTACCAACCCCTTCCGGGCCCATGAACTTGGCCTCAACGTCGGTTTGGCGAGCTTGGCGCAGAATCAGTCCCAACTCAGGGTGGTAGCCACCGTAGTAGACGAAATCCACGTCGGCTTGCTTGATTTTCGTGACCAGCGAGGAGAAGTCTTTGTCGCCGGCGGTGATGCCTTCGAACATGGCAACTTCGATGCCCGCATCTTTCAGCGTGTCACGAACCGCAGTGGCAATGCCTTCACCGTACTGTTGCTTATCGTGAACAACGGCAACTCGCTCTGGCTTCTGGCTGGCGATGTAGTTACCGGCGACTGGGCCCTGCATGCTGTCCAAGCCAATGGTGCGGAACACCAGCTCATAGCCGCGTTCGGTGATTTCCGGGCTGGTAGACGCCGGGGTAATCATCAGAATGCCTTCATCTTCGTATATGTCGGAGGCAGGCTGGGTCGAGCTGGAACACAGATGGCCAATAACGTACTGAACGCCTTCATTCACCAGGCGGTTAGCAACGGTAACGGCTTGCTTTGGGTCGCAAACGTCATCGACTTCAACAGCAACCAGATCTTCACCCATCACACCGCCGGCGGCGTTGATGCGTTCGATGGCCATGCGGGCGCCAGAGAACTGCATGTCACCATACTGGGCGACCGGGCCGGTCATGGGGCCTGCAATGCCTATCTTGATATCTGCGGTAGCATGGCTTGCGGCCATCAGAGCTACAGATGCGCTTACAGCGGTAGCGAGTTTCTTTGCGGAAATGTTCATCGTGTTTTGTTCCTGTGTCTCAGGGTTCTTCTTATGTTCACAATGAGTTAAGAAACACCACAGTTCAGGCCTTGTCAAGCAAATGCGTGTAGGGCTGCGATACATATGCCAGTTTAGGCATCTTGCGAATCGTCGTGATCGATATAAACCAAATTTTTGAAGTTTTCGTGATCGTGCAATTGCTCGAAGCTTGGGTCAACCGATGCATCGTCTCGGTAGGCTTCGGAGATCTCGATGGCTTTTGCAAGGTTGGCAACCGCGTCTTCCCAGCGGCCGATCTCGGCAAAGGCGCAGGCCAGTTGGTAAAGCGCATGGCCGTTGTCTGGTGCCAGTTTGAGCGCGCGGTTACACAGGCTGATGGCCCAGAGCGGTTCTTGTATTTCGAGAACGGCATCGGCTTTGTAGCTCAGCGCTTCAACATCGTCTGGCCGGAGTTCCAGAATCTGGTCGTAGGTGTTGATCTTGTTCTGTTGCGACGTTTCCTGGCTGGCTTTGAGCCAGAGCGCATGGACTTCGTTGGTTAGCTCGATTTCCGCCTGGTTCTGGTGAATGATCTCCGACTTTTGCTGTAACTGCACTTCAATGGCCTTCAAGCGCTTTTCGTATTCCACCACCAATTCGTTAACTCGTTCTTCTGCAAGGCCTGTGAGCTGGTGGCGCATGTCGCGAATCGAGTTCCAGCCGATAACGACGAGAATGGAGGTGGCGCCAGCAATCAAGTAGAAGAAGTAGGTGACCGTATCGGCGGCATAAGACATGGATTTGTCGGCCACCGACAGCTCCTTCTCGACGACTTTCTCTATCAGCTCGGCACGGGTGTTTTGCATGTCTTGTCTAAGTGCTTTTGTTTCGTCGAGCAGGTATAGCTCTACGAAGGGCGTATACATCGGTTTTTCCAGTGTTTTGATACTTTCTTCCAAGTCTTCGGCTGACAGCTCTTTGTCTGGGCCAAGTTCCTGCCCTTGTGCATGGAGGTGTCCGGCAAAAATAAGGGCGAGGATGAAAACGAGGTAGTGCCTGATCATTAAAGATGTCCGCTTTTCGGTGAGTAGAACAGTATCAGTGAATGACCTTAGCACAGTGGCTATTAGAAATAATGCCGAGGGGCAGCGCGAGTTGGCGGCATGGGGCGTTGCAGGTGAGCTAGGTAATATTCGCACTTGCATCAAAGAGGGCGAAGACCTCTAATAGTTAGAGGTATAAACAAATCGCTTGGGAGTCGAGTTTTGGATAGTTACGAGCAGGTGTTGGTAGCGCTTCGGCGGGTTATCCGGGCAACGGATTTGCATTCGAAACGGTTGAGTAAGCATGCCGGGCTGACGGGGCCTCAGTTGCTGATTATGCGCACCATTCGTGATTTGGGTGAGGTGACAATCGGTACGATTGCCGAGAATGTCAGTCTCAGTCAGGCAACGGTAACGACCATTCTCGACCGCCTTGAGCACCGTAAGCTGGTTTATCGGGTGCGTAGCACGAAGGATAAGCGAAAGGTGCATGCGCATTTGACTGAAGACGGAGCGGATCTTTTGGCTCGTGCGCCGAACCCTTTGCAGGAAGACTTCATTGAGAAGTTTCAGAATCTGGCAGAGTGGGAGCAGACGATGATTTTGTCGTCGTTGCAGCGTGTGGCTCACATGATGGACGCTGATGACATTGATGCTTCGCCAGTTCTGACGGTGGGGTCTGTGTTGAAGGATGACGGCTGGAAGGAGAAGGCCTGAGGTTGGGGCCTGGCACTGGGTGGGGCGTATGTTTTCTTTGGAATAATAACTCGCTTCGCTCAGACATCTTCTTCTGGCAGAAAACACACGCCCCACCCAGTACCGATCGGGCTATCGGTATGGGTTAATGCACGCTAGACCCACTCTTCGGCTTATTGCCAAAGCACACCTGAAACACGTCGTTGTAGTTCTTGGCAAAGTTCACGGTTAGCCCTTCTTTGAGATAATCCGGCAACTCATCGTAATCCCCCCGGTTTGCCTCGGGCAGAATCAGGTTGCTGATTTTCTGCCTTCTGGCGGCAATCACCTTTTCACGAATTCCACCGACCGGTAGTACCTGTCCAGTCAGCGTTAGCTCGCCGGTCATGGCCAGATTCTGCTGGGGTGCTTCCCTGCGGGCGATCGAGAGCAGGGCGGTTGCCATGGTGACACCGGCGCTGGGGCCGTCTTTCGGTGTTGCGCCTTCGGGCACGTGCAAGTGTACGAAAGACTTCTCGAAGAAGGTCGGGTCGCCTTTAAAGCGTTTCAAATTGGAAGCCACGTAGCTGTAGGCGATTTCTGCGGACTCGCGCATGACGTCTCCCAACTGCCCCGTCAGTTTGAAACCCCGATGGTGGGTATGCACGCGGGAGGCTTCGATGCTCAGAGTAGCTCCGCCCATGGCGGTCCACGCTAAACCAGTGACCACACCAGTACCTTTCAGGGATTTTTCTTTACGGAATGCTGGTTGGCCGAGATAGGTGGTTAAGTCGCCCACACCGACTCTGACCGGTTCACCCGGATGTTCCAGCAGTTTCACAATGCCTTTGCGAATAATTTTGTGCAGCAGCTTTTCAAGGCTGCGTACGCCAGCTTCCCGGGCATACCCTTCGATCACTTGGCGCACGGCAGCGTCTGAAATGTTTAGCTGTTTTTTCAGTAAGCCGGCACGTTTGAGCAGGCGAGGGATCAGGTAATGCTTGGCAATGGCAAGCTTTTCTTCACCGATGTAGCCAGACAACCGAATCACATCCATCCGGTCTAGTAGTGGCCGGGGGATGGTGTCTAGCTGGTTGGCGGTGCAGATGAACAGGACCTTGGACAGATCCATGCGGACATCCAGGTAGTGATCCAAAAACTCTTTGTTTTGCTCCGGGTCCAGAGTTTCCAGCAGGGCGGACGCCGGGTCGCCCTGGAAGGAGGAGCCGATTTTGTCGATCTCATCCAGCATGATGACGGGGTTGGCAACTTTTGTGTCTTTGAGTGCTTGCACAAATTTGCCCGGCATCGCGCCGATGTAGGTGCGGCGGTGGCCTTTGATCTCGGCTTCGTCGCGCATGCCGCCAACACTGAAACGGTAGAATTCGCGGCCCAAAGCATCTGCCACGGAGTGGCCGATCGATGTCTTGCCCACGCCCGGCGGGCCAACCAGCAAGAGGATGGAGCCACTCATTTCGCCTTTGAAAGAGCCTTCAGCAAGGAACTCGATGATGCGGTCTTTGACATCATTCAGGCCGTCGTGGTCCCGGTCCAATATCTTTCGCGCAGCAGCGAGATCGAAATGGTCTTCGGAGTATTCGCCCCATGGCACTTGCGTGAGCCAGTCGAGGTAATTGCGGGTGACGCCGTATTCCGGCGAGCCTTGCTCCAGAATCTGCAATTTCTGAATTTCCTCGTCGAAGCGTTCTTGCACCGCGTCCGGCGGGTTCAGTTTGGCCATCCGCGCTTCGAAGCGCTCTGCATCGGCGGTCTTGTCGTCTTTGGCGATGCCGAGCTCGCGCTGAATGACCTTCAGTTGCTCGCGCAGGAAGAATTCACGCTGGTGCTTTTGCACCTTTTCGTTCACTTCCTCGTTGATCTCGGACTGCAGGCGAGCGACTTCCAGCTCTTTGCGCATGAGCAGAAGCACCCGCTCCATGCGGCGAAGCAGCGGAACCGTATCCAGAACTTCCTGCAGCTCCTGCCCGGGTGCGCTGGTCATAGAAGCGCCGAAGTCGGCCAGTGGCGAGCTGTCATCCGGGCCGAAGCGCGAGAGGTACTGTTTTACGTCTTCGCCATAGAGCGGATTCGTGCGCAGCAGTTCCTTGATGGCACCGATGATGGCGAGGGTGTAAGCCTTAAGCTCATCGGCCGGCTCTTCTGGCTCTTCCGGGTACTCGACCTCCACCAGATAGGGCGGGCGGCGGCGCAGCCATTGCACGATCTTGAAACGGTGCAAGCCTTGAGCAATGAATTGGACTTTGCCGTTGTCGTGCTGGGCTTGATGAACCCGAACGGCGCAGCCCATTAATTCCAGTTCGTCGCTGGCAGGCACGCCTGAGTCACTCTCGGTGTCCTCAACAAAGCAAATGCCGAGCATTTTGTGATCGGTTTCCGCCACCCGTTTCAGGGTTTCCTGCCAAGGATCTTCGTTGACCATCACCGGCTGCACCTGTGCCGGAAAAAATGGCCGGTTGGTGACAGGCAGCACATACATTCTGTTTGGCCGGGCTTGTTGTGGCAACGCGAGGGCCTTGTTATTTTCTTCTTTACCGATGTATTCGGTCACGTCTTCTTCAAATTCGTCCAGGGAGTCTTTGCGGTTTTCGTCGTTCATACCGTTCGCTCTAAAGGCGTGAGTGTTTACTGTCCTATGTGACGGCGATGGTGCGATTTTCAAGTTGGCTTGATTTTTTATTGTTTGGCCCCCATTACCAAAGCCATCAAACATCCTTTTGACCGGGTTACTTTATGACTGCTTCAGCCTATATCTTTGATGCCACCATGGACAATTTTCCGCAGGAGGTGATGGAAGCCTCCGCTAAAACGCCCATCTTGGTGGATGTCTGGGCGGATTGGTGTGCGCCGTGCAAGCAGCTGATGCCGATACTGGAAAAACTGGCGGACGAATATCAGGGCAATTTTCTGCTGGCAAAAGTGAATGCCGACGAGCAGCAGGAGCTGACCTCGTCCCTAGGGGTGCGCAGCCTGCCCACCGTTATTCTTGTGAAAGATGGCCAGGCTGTAGACGGATTCAATGGCGCCCAGCCGGAAAGTGAAATCCGCAAAGTGCTGGAGAAGCACGTTGAACTGCCGGCAGAAGACCCTTACGAAAAAGCTCATGCGCTTTGGGAAACGGGTGATCTGGACGGTGCGCTGGCGATTCTGACGGAAATGAACCAGAAGGACCCGGAAAATCTCGACGTATTGATTGATCTGGCCCAGCTCAAAGCCGAACAGGGCGATCTCGAAACGGCCGAACAAGTGCTCGACAGCTTGCCACCGGAAGAGAAGCTGCAGACCAAGGCCAAACAGCTGGCGGCTCGGATCAAGTTTCTAAAGCAGTCCAGTGAGCTGCCTGCTCTTGAAGGTTTGGAGCAAGCATTGGATGTCAATCCAAAGGATCCGGAAGCCCTGCACCAGTTAGCGCTGCATAAGGTGCTGCAGGAGGAGAACGCAGAGGCGATGGACTTGTTGATCCGGCTCATGCAGGCGGACAGCACTTATAAAGACGGTGTGGCCAAGTCGACGTTGGTGGAGTTGTTTGAGAAGCTGGGCAATAACAATGCGGATGTGCGGACGTATCGGAGAAAGTTGTATACGTTGATGCATTGAGGTCGCACAGTAAAAAGGCCAGATGAATTCCTTCATCTGGCCTTTTTGTATCTGCGTCAGGCAAGGGTGTTATCCATTCCCTTTCTGCATCTGTTCAAACTCATCTTCAAAAAAGAACTTTTCCTCTCCGAAGGCAGGCTCCAGCTCATGCAGCCAGGTGGCTGTTTCGCTGAACTTGGCGAAGAACGGGCGCTGTACCCAGTCCGGGTTGCGGCCTTGCAGGAAGCGCAGCACGAAAACCTTTTCGCCTTTGATTTCGGCAATGCCTTGGATTTCTACTTTGCCGGGACCGGCACTCATGCTGGGGCCTCGTGCGGTACGGGCCAGCCCGGAGACCTTCTTCATGGCTTCTCGGTAGATGTTGTAGGCTTCCGCTAGCGGCACTTCAAAGTAGTTCTTGGCGCCGGTGTCCCGCTCTACAAACATGTAGTAAGGGATGATGCCCAGCTTCACTTCTTTCTTCCACAGCTTGGCCCATGCGTCGGCGTCGTCGTTGACGTGCTTGATCAGCGGGCCCTGCGCACGGATTTCTGCTCCGGTGGCGCGGATGCGGCGAATGGCTTCTTCCGCGATGTCGGTAGTGATTTCCTGCCAGTGGTTGTAGTGCGCCATGATGGCTACGTGCTTGCCGGCATCAACCAATTTGGCGAACAGCTCGATCAGTTCGTCTGCATCCTTGTCGGTTACGAAGCGGTAGGGCCAGAAGGTGAGGGCCTTGGTACCGATTCGAATGGTCTGGATGTGGTCGAATTCCGGCTGAAGCAGTGGTTCCAGGTACTGGGCCAGGCTTTTGGTTTTCATAACCATGGGGTCGCCGCCGGTTACCAGCAGATCGGTCACTTCGGTGTGTTCCTGCAGGTAGCCGTGAAGCTTCTCGGCTTCGGTGCTGGACATCTTCAGGTCTTTGTCGCCGACGAATTGCGCCCAGCGGAAGCAGAAGGTGCAGTATGAGTGACAGGTCTGGCCTTGGGCTGGGAAGAACAGCACTGTTTCGCGGTATTTGTGCTGTACGCCGTCCAGCACTTCGCCGTCCAGCTCCGGCATGTTCATTTCCATTTGGCCGGCTGGGTGCGGGTTCAGGTCATCGCGGATTTGCTTGGCAACGGCCTGGATTTCTTTCTTGTCTGCGCCGTCCCGGTGCATTTGTGCCATCTGCTCGTAATGCTCGTCCTTCAGCATACCCTTTTGCGGGAACACTAACTGGTAGATGGGGTCGTTTGGAACTTTGTCCCAGTTGATCAACTCGTTGATGACGTATTCGTTGACGCGGAAGGGCAACACGCTGGCCACAACCTTCATCTCAAACAGGGTTTCCTCTGGCAGGCCCTGAATGGCTTCAATTTTGTCGAGCTGGCGGTCAGTAAACACCTTAAACCGGCGCTCTTCGAATTCCTGCACCGGAATACGGTTAGGAAAGGTGACGATGGAGTTCATAGATCGCCCTCTGTTGGGTAATAAAATAAAAGAAGGCTATAGCACCTTCATAATTGCCTAAAAAACGGGCCGAAAATTATACAGAATTCTGAAATTATTTTCAGTTCTAATTAATTTGCCCGTGGGGTCGCATTGCCCTGAATGGTTCTGTTTTGGGGTGGAGGCCTGTCATTACGGGGTGTGGTCGTTCGTCGGGAACAGGAAAAATATTTAGCGACGCGAAGGTTTATTGGGGCGGTTCGGGTATCAGACCTTGGTCGGGGGTGTGTTGTTTTAATGAAGTGAGTTGGTCATTATTACGTAAATAAACAGAAATTATGCGTGCCTTGATGTCGTTATTTCAGGTTTCTGGCTAAAAAACGTGTTTGTTTTGCTAAAAGTACGTAATTTCAGTGAGCCGCATTGCCTGTGGCAGTCCGCCACAGGAAAAAAATGAAAGCTGTTCTATGCTTGAGGGAAGTCATGCAGGCCACTCAGCATTTCTCGCAAGCTGTTACTTCAATAATAAAGCTGCCTGTTATCGCAGTTTCCAATTTCGCATCGTGTTTGGCTGCTGATCGTGGCGCACGTTGCACTCGTTAGGTTCAGGGGAGGGTTAGATGTACCAGGATGATGATCCCATTGAGACCAGAGAATGGTTAGATGCACTGGAATCTCTGATCGAGAATGAAGGTATAGATCGAGTTAAGTACATACTGGAGCGCCTTTCCGAGCGCGCCAGTCGAGATGGCACTCAGCTGCCGTACTCCATCACAACGCCATTCCGCAATACTATTCCGGTAACGCAGGAAGCTAGAATGCCGGGTGATCTGTTCATGGAGCGCCGAATCCGTTCACTGATTCGCTGGAACGCCATGGCTATGGTGGTGCGGGCTAACAAGCGCCCGGGCGATTTGGGGGGGCATATTTCTACGTTCTCTTCTGCTGCCACATTGTATGACGTGGGCTTCAACTACTTCTTCCACGGTGGCGATGACAAGCGGGATTCAGATTTGGTGTATTTTCAGGGGCATGCGTCGCCGGGTATCTATGCGCGTTCGTTCCTTGAAGGTCGATTCAGTGAAGAGCAGTTGGACAAATACCGTGAAGAAACCGGTGGTGAAGGTCTGTCCTCCTACCCGCACCCATGGTTGATGCCAGACTATTGGCAGTTCCCCACTGTCTCCATGGGGCTCGGGCCGATCCAATCCATCTATCAAGCGCATGTGATGAAGTATTTGCACAGCCGCGAACTGATCGACATGGGCGATCGAAAGGTTTGGAGCTTCCTGGGCGACGGCGAGTGTGACGAGCCCGAAACCTTGGGCTGCATCTCCAAAGCTGGCCGAGAAAAGCTGGATAACCTGATCTTCGTGGTGAACTGCAACTTGCAGCGTCTGGATGGTCCGGTTCGTGGTAACGGCAAGATCATGCAAGAGCTGGAAGGTTCTTTCCGGGGTGCCGGCTGGAACGTCATTAAAGTCGTTTGGGGTCGAATGTGGGATCCGCTGTTTGATCAAGACGAAGACGGCGTCATGCAGCGGGCTATGGATGAGGTTTGCGACGGTGATCTGCAAAACTACGCGTTCAAAGGCCCATCCGCCACCCGCAAAGAGTTCTTCGGGAAATATCCGGAAATGGCTAAGCTGGTTGAAGGCCTGTCAGATGACGACATCGCCAAACTGAACCGTGGCGGCCACGATCCTTATAAAGTGTACGCGGCGTATCACCGTGCGGTGCACCAGAATAACGGCAAACCGACGGTGATTTTGGCCCACACCATCAAAGGTTACGGCTTTGGCGCAGCGGGTGAAGCGCAGAACACCGCACACTCGCTGAAGAAGCTGGATCTGGATACCCTCAAAGCGTTCCGGGACCGGTTCGGTGTGCCCCTCAAAGATGAGGAGCTGGAAGATGTGCCCTATTACCGCCCGGCACCGGACAGCCCCGAACTGGTGTACATGAAGAAGAAGCGCCAAGAACTGGGCGGCTTCTACCCGAAACGTAATAAAGACTGTCAGCCGTTGCAGATACCCGATCTGGATATCTTCAAAGCGGTGCTGGAAGGTTCTGGTGATCGCGAAATCTCCACCACTATGGCGTTTGTGCGTTTGCTGGGTGCTTTGGTTAAAGACAAGCGTGTGGGCAAGCGTGTGGTACCGATCGTTCCCGACGAAGCCCGTACTTTT
The DNA here is from genome assembly GCF_019916045.1 of Marinobacter sp. AL4B. Classification (NCBI taxonomy): domain Bacteria; kingdom Pseudomonadati; phylum Pseudomonadota; class Gammaproteobacteria; order Pseudomonadales; family Marinobacteraceae; genus Marinobacter; species Marinobacter sp. AL4B. Next base: position 273,903 of record NZ_JAILWZ010000013.1, on the reverse strand, counting down.
GGTATGGAAGGCATGTTCCGTCAGCTGGGTATCTACACGTCTGAAGGGCAAATGTATGTGCCTCAAGACCGTGACCAGATCATGTATTACCGTGAGGCCAAGCAGGGCCAGATCTTGCAGGAAGGCATCAACGAAGCCGGTGCCATGGCGACCTGGATGGCTGCGGCTACTTCCTACAGCAATAACAGCTTCCCGCTGATTCCGTTCTACACGTTCTATTCCATGTTTGGTTTCCAGCGAATTGGCGATCTGGCTTGGGCGTCTGGCGACATGCAGGCTCGGGGTTTCCTGATCGGTGGCACCGCAGGACGTACCACGCTGAACGGTGAAGGTTTGCAGCACCAGGACGGCCACAGCCATGTGTTGGCGAATACCATCCCGAACTGTAAGGCCTACGACCCGGCCTATGGTTACGAAATGGCCGTAGTGATCCATCACGGCATGAAGGAAATGTTTGAAGAGGACCAGAACGTTTTCTACTACTTGACCATGGAAAACGAGAACTACGTGCAGCCTGCGATGCCGAAGGGTTGTGAGGAAGGCATCATCAAAGGCATGTACCTGTTTGAATCCGTTGAAGCCAAAGGCAAGAAAAAATCGCCGCGAGTTCAGCTGATGGGCGCTGGTGCCATTCTCAACGAAGTGCGCGAAGCAGCCCAGTTGTTGAAAGAAGATTGGGGTGTGGCATCGGATGTCTGGAGTGTGACCAGCTACAACGAGCTGGCCCGCGATGGTCAACACGTTGAACGTTGGAATGCCCTGCACCCGGATGACAAGCCCCGTAAGGCCTATGTAACCCAGTGTCTGGAAAAGCAGAAAGGGCCGGTGATTTCATCAACCGACTACATCAAGCTGCATTCTGAACAGCTACGGGCCTATGTCCCGGCTACCTACATGACGTTGGGTACCGACGGCTTCGGCCGCAGTGACACCCGCGAGAAGCTTCGCAATTTCTTCGAAGTAGACCGTTATTACGTCGCGGTTGATGCCTTGGCGGCTTTAGCTAAAGACGGCGAAATCGACCAGAAGCAGGTTCTCGAAGCGATGCGCAAGTACGGTATCGATCGCAACAAACCGAACCCGGCGCACAGCTAAGGAGTCCGCTATGAGTGAACAGGAAATTAAAGTTCCCGATCTCGGCGGTGCTGATGAAGTCGAAGTGATCGAAATCATCGCCAGCGAAGGGGATACAGTACAGGAAGAAGATCCGATTTTGACGGTTGAAACCGACAAGGCGACGGTCGAATTACCGTCCCCGGCCGCCGGTAAGATCAGCAAAATAACCGCTAAAGTCGGTGACAAAATCAAAGAAGGCGATGTGGTGGCTATGCTCGTTGCCAGCGATGATTCCGGCGATTCAGACGACTCGGAAGAGGGTTCCGAGAGTGCCGAGGCCGAGAGCAAAGTCGATACGGATGAGAAAGCGGAAGCTAAGTCCGAAGACAGCAAGCCGGCTCCGAAAAAACAGTCAGGTGGCTCGCGTACTGAACGGGTGAAAGTACCCTCGCTTGATGGTATGGAAGACATTCCGGTCATCGAGATTAACGTCTCCGAGGGCGACACGGTTGCAGTAGACGATCCACTGGTGACGGTGGAATCGGACAAAGCGACCATGGAAATTCCGTCTCCCTTCGCTGGCAAAGTCAGCAAGATACTGGTGAAAGAGGGCGACAAGTTGTCCGAAGGCGCCGATTTGCTGGATCTGGTTATCGAAGACGAAGGTGATGAGTCGGACGAAGCTGAAAGCACCGAAGAGAAAGCGCCGTCGAAGGAAAGCGCTGACCAGTCTGAGTCAAAATCTGACTCCAAACCTGAAAAACAGGAAGACAGCTCGGCTCAAAGTGCCACCTACGCCCCGCCTTCGCCGGGTGCCAAGGTGCATGCTGGCCCGGCGGTCCGTAAATTGGCCCGGGAGTTGGGTGCAGACCTTACCCGTATCAAGGGCTCAGGCCCTAAGAGCCGGATCCTGAAAGACGATGTTCAGGATTACGTGAAGGGTCAGCTGCAGCAGGTACAGCAGGGTTCTTCTGTGGGTGGCGGAAACGGCATCCCGGCTGTCAAACTGCCAGATTTCAGCAAGTTCGGTGAAATTAAGCGGGAAGGCATGTCTCGCATGATGTTCACTACAGCGAACAACATGCAGCGCAGCTGGCTGAACGTGCCCCACGTAACCCAGTTTGATGATGCGGATATCACGGAGATGGAAGCCTTCCGCAAAGCGCAAAAAGCGGCCGGTGAAAAACGTGGTGTGAAAATGACGCCCCTGCCGTTCCTGCTAAAAGCATGTGCCGCAGCACTGGCAGAATTGCCCCAGTTCAACGTGTCATTGGATATGGAGCGCAAGGAAGTAGTGCGCAAGAAGTACATCCATATCGGCATTGCGGTGGACACCCCGCACGGTTTGATGGTGCCGGTGATCCGGGACGTAGACCAAAAAGGCCTGTGGGAACTGGCGGCTGAAAGTGCCGAGTTGGCACAGAAGGCCCGGGACAAGCAGCTGAAACCGGCTGAAATGCAGGGCGCTTGCTTCACTATCACCAGCTTGGGTGGTATTGGTGGCACTGCTTTCACGCCGATCGTGAATACCCCGGAAGTGGCTATTCTGGGTGTGTCTAAAGCAGCTATGAAGCCGGTGTGGGATGGTAACGAGTTTCAGCCACGCTTGATGCTGCCCTTGTCGTTGTCTTACGACCACCGGGCAGTGAACGGCGCGGATGCGGCACGATTCACCAGTCTGCTCACGCAGGTGCTTGGGGATATCCGCACCTTGTTGCTGTAGTCTTAGCCTTTTGCCGCTTCAATCTGACTAGGTTGAAGCGGCAAATCTCGGCAAGACATTTCGTATTTGGTGGACAATAAAATCATGGCCAACAAGGCAAGTTTCCATTGGGAAGACCCCCTTCTTCTCAACCAACAACTGACCGATGAAGAGCGAATGGTGCGCGACAGCGCCCGCCAATTCGCCGAGAAGCATCTTCGGCCTCGTGTAGTAGACGCATTCCGTAACGAACACACCGATCCCGAGATTTTTCGGGAAATGGGTGCCAATGGCCTTTTAGGTGCCACCATACCCGAGCAGTACGGTGGCAGTGGCCTGAACTATGTCAGCTACGGCTTGGTTGCCCGGGAGATCGAACGGGTAGATTCCGGCTACCGTTCCATGATGAGTGTGCAATCATCCTTGGTGATGGTACCCATCTACGAATTCGGCAATGAAGAAACCCGTCAGAAATACCTCCCCAAACTGGCCTCCGGTGAGTGGATAGGTTGCTTCGGCCTGACCGAACCGGATCATGGCTCCGATCCTGGTAGCATGGCTACTCGCGCCCGTAAGGTGGACGGAGGTTACAAGCTGACCGGCAGTAAAATGTGGATAACCAACAGCCCGATAGCCGATGTGTTTGTGGTCTGGGGCAAAGATGACGACGGCAAGATTCGCGGCTTCGTACTGGAAAAAGGTTGGGAAGGTCTGAGTACGCCGGAGATTCACGGTAAGGTGGGCCTGCGCGCTTCGATTACCGGTGAGATCGTTATGGACGAGGTGTTTGTGCCGGAAGAAAATGCTTTCCCCGAGGTTAGAGGCTTGAAAGGTCCGTTCACATGCCTGGATTCCGCTCGTTACGGCATTTCTTGGGGCGCCCTAGGGGCTGCAGAAGATTGCTGGCACACAGCGCGACAGTATGTGCTGGACCGTAAGCAGTTTGGCCGCCCATTGGCTGCCAATCAGCTGGTTCAGAAAAAACTGGCGGATATGCAAGCCGAGATTACGCTGGGTTTGCAAGGCGCTTTGCGCTTGGGCCGAATGAAGGATGAAGGTTCTGCAGCGGTGGAGATTACCTCCATCATGAAGCGCAACTCCTGTGGTAAAGCTCTTGAGGTTGCCCGGCTGGCCCGAGACATGCTCGGCGGTAACGGTATTAGCGACGAGTTTGGTATTGCCCGCCATCTGGTGAACTTAGAAGTGGTGAATACCTACGAAGGCACCCATGACGTGCACGCGCTGATTTTGGGGCGCGCGCAAACGGGCATTCAAGCCTTCTTCTGATTGTTGTTGAGAGAGTATTCAAAAGCCGGGTTACCTGACAGGTGTCCCGGCTTTTGTGTTTGTGGGCAATCAGTTTGCGAAAAACATCCAATCAAAGTAATTGTGAAGATCCTGCATGGCGGAGGCTTCGGCAGGCTGGGTCAGTTCGAACAGCAGACTTTGGTCTTTGGCTAGTTTCATAATGACACCTCGTGAAGTTTCAGCATATTGAGCAGGGCAGTTGTCGGCTGCCGTCATAAGAGTGTTTGCATCAGCTGTGCCAGTTTTTATTTGAAGGTAACTGGTTGATTTTGAATGGCGGGATAAAGAGAACGCGGCAATAAATTGTGAAAGATTGGGCTAGTTTGGGGCGCGTTGCACCAATCTAGAACGAAAAAAACCCGGCGGATGCCGGGGTTAAAGAAGAGTTAACGTCTAAAGAAGTATTTAGAAGTTGTACTGGGCTGCGAACATCAAGCGGTTCGCGTCTTCGCTGTCGCCGCCTTTGGTTTCGGTTTTCCAGTACTGGTATTCAACACCCATCATTACGTTGGTAACCGGCGTCCACATGTAGTTGGCCAGAATGTTGGAGCGAGTCTCTTCATCTGCCGAGGCATCTACATCTAGCTGAGTCATGCCGTAAACGAGGTTCACGCTTCGACCGCTGCCTAGAGCAAGACTTGCGCCGAGGGTTCCGCCTATGCCTGAGACGTTTTCAAGATCCTTGTTAGCGTCAACGTAAGCATCATCTGCTCCGGATAGGTAAAGGTATCCATTGGCTCCGTCAGTGTAGACCACGTTACCCTGGATGGAGAGTGTGTCGGTAGCTTGTAGCTTGGCTGCGCCAAAAACACCGTAGCCGAAAGTTGAGTCATCATCCCCATTTGAATCTTCGTAAGCGGTTTGTTTTACAAGACCCGCAGCAGAGAATGAAAGCGCGTCCGATGAGCCTTCGTAGCGTGCTGTAAAGGCTGGAGTACCGTCTTTCTTGGTACCGCCATCGATTGAGCCTTTTGGATCTTCTGCAGAAACTGAAAGCCCGCCAGTGGTGTAACGCAATTGCGCAGTACGGGCCTGGTACCCGGCCCAGCCGGCAGCGCCGTTAAAGTCGAGAGTTGGCGTGTTGCCGGTAAAGCTACTGAAGTTAGACCAGGTTTGCCCCGCCAAGATGCCGTTGTACTCGCCGAATGCATGACGCAGACGGAAGTTACCACCGCTTGCGAAGTCACCTTCGATAACGACTTTAACGTCCTGCGGAAGCATGGTGCGTACACCGATACGGCTTTGAGCAGCCGAGGCATCGAAGTGCCCCTCGTTATCGGAATCTGAAACTCTGCCGAAATCACCAGCCAGTGTGCTGTTGTCAGCCGCGAGTTGTTCATTAATGTCGTAGGTAGCGGTTAGCCTTGCGTAGCCATATATATCGGCCTTCACATCGCCCGCTTCGATCTCAAAAGCCTGCGCCTGAGAAGCCAATCCCAGCACTGTCAAAGCCGCCGTTGCACGAATCGCCATTCGCAATTTATTGTTCTGCATTGTTGTCTCCACATATTTGTTTTTGTTGGACCAGCACCAACTTAGTAATGTGTGAGTCATATTTCAAACAAAATTTGCAATAGGTAGACAAACGTCTAAGCAAGAGCGAATGCGGGGATCGCACTGTCTCGCAATAGGCTGTTCTTATGCAATCAGAGGCGTATTATGGTGGATTAAACCTGTCACTTAGTAATGCGTCACTGAGAGAAACCCATGAACAAAGAACCCGTATCCCGCGAATTGTTTGACGAAGTAATGGTGCCCAACTATGCCCCCGGAGATATCATTCCGGTGCGAGGTGAAGGCTCCCGCGTTTGGGATCAGGAAGGGCGAGAGTTTTTGGATCTCCAAGGCGGTATTGCGGTGACCAGTCTGGGGCATGCTCATCCGGGGCTGTTGGGTGCGCTACAGGAACAGTCAGAGAAAATCTGGCATCTGTCCAACGTCATGACTAACGAACCCGCGCTGCGGTTGGCGAAAACCTTGTGCGATCACACCTTCGCTGAGCGCGTGTTTTTTGCGAACTCCGGCGCCGAAGCCAACGAGGCAGCCTTCAAGCTGGCCCGTCGCTATGCGTGGGATCACTTCAGCCCGGAAAAGCACGAAATCATTTCCTTCAAGAATGCTTTCCACGGCCGTACCTTGTTTACAGTCAGCGTTGGTGGTCAGCACAAGTATCTGGAAGGTTTTGAACCTGCTCCGGGCGGTATCCACCATGCAGACTTCAATAATTTGGATTCGGTAAAAGCCCTTATCTCTAAAGAAAAAACCTGTGCTGTGGTCATTGAGCCTATTCAGGGCGAAAGCGGTGTCATGCCGGCGGACCCTGAGTTTCTGAAGGGCCTGCGTCAGCTGTGTGACGATAACAATGCACTGCTGATCTTTGATGAAGTGCAAACAGGTGTTGGTCGTACCGGGCATTTGTACGCTTACGAAATGTACGGCGTGGTGCCAGACATTCTGACCAGCGCCAAAGGCTTGGGTGGCGGATTCCCTATTGCGGCTATGCTGACAACCGAGAAGGTGGGAGCCAGCTTGGCGGTGGGGACCCATGGCAGCACATATGGCGGTAACGCATTGGCCTGTGCGGTGGCGCAGAAAGTGATTGATACTGTGAGTCAGCCAGAGATTTTGAAAGGCGTGAACGAACGTTCTGAAAAACTGCGTCGGGGCATGATGGCGATTGGTGAGCGCTATGACGTTTTCTCCGAAGTGCGTGGGGCTGGCTTGTTGCTGGGATGCGTGCTGACCGAACAGTGGCAAGGCCGTGCAAAAGACTTTTTAACCGCCGGGCTGGAAGAGGGCGTGATGGTGCTGATGGCGGGGGCGAACGTTGTGCGTTTGGCTCCGTCGCTCATCATTCCGGAGACAGACATTGATGAGGCGCTTCAGCGTTTCGAAGCTGCTGTGAAAAAGCTGGCGAAATAATAAGAAACCGGTGGCTTGACGCCAGAGCCGCTCACACTCTGAAGTGACAGAGGGAGGGTGCAGTATGCTGATTGTTCGGCCGTTTCAATCCACGGATCTCGACGACCTTTACGCCATGGCCCAGAGTGCTGGCAAGGGGCTAACCACCCTGCCGGCCGACCGAGAATTACTGCAACGCAAAATCGACTGGGCGACAGATTCGTTCAGCAAACGATGCAAACCGGAAGAGGCCCTGTATCTGTTTGCGCTTGAGGATACCGAAACCGGCCGAATGGTTGGCGTCAGTGGCATTGAGGCTCGTGTAGGCCAGGATGAAGTATTCTACAACTACCGTCTGAGCCTTACAGTTAACGCCTCCCGAGAATTGGGTGTGCACGTGCGTACGCCCACCCTTCACCTTTCCAGCGACATGACCGACGCCACTGAAATCTGTTCGCTGTTGCTGGCGGATGACTATAAAGGGGGCGGCAATGGCTTGTTGCTGTCCCGCAGTCGCTTTATGTTTCTGGATGATTTTCGGGAGTTCTTTTCGGACAAAGTGTTTGCTGAAATGCGCGGGGTGTCGGATAAAGATGGGCAAAGCCCCCTTTGGAACGCCTTGGGTAGCAAATTTTTTGATATGGAATTTGTAGAAGCTGACCGGCTATCGGGGTTGGGTAATAAGTCCTTCATTGCCGAACTGATGCCCCAGTACCCGATTTACCTGTCTTTGTTGCCCGATTCCGCCAGAGAAGTCATCAGCCAAGTGCACGATAACACCCGCCCTGCACTCAAAATGCTCGAAGCCGAAGGGTTCAATTTCAATGGATTGGTCGATATCTTCGACGGCGGCCCGGTAGTTGAAGCTTTTTTGCACACCATTCGAACCGTGCGCGACTCTTTGAACCGGGAAGTGGTTGTGGGGGATTCACCCATAGACCTCGATGTACCGGCGGAGCACCGGGTGATGGTGTTCAATCGTTCGTTCGATAACTTCCGGCTGACCACTCTGCCAATGAGCTGCATTGGGCAAGATACCGTAACCATTCCGCAGGCGATGGCTGAAGCTTTGCATCTAAAAAACGGAGATACCGTTCGTTTGGCGCCCCTGAAAGACGGTGGCCTTTCACCCATTCATCTGGAAGACTCGATAGGGGTTAATGATGGCAAAACACGCAGTTGAGGCTAACTTTGACGGGCTTGTAGGCCCAACTCACAATTACGCCGGGCTGTCTTGGGGGAATGTCGCGTCCAAATCGAATGTGAATGCGGAATCCAATCCGAAACAAGCCGCCTTACAGGGCCTGGCAAAAATGAAAGCGCTGGCCGATCGTGGCTATATGCAGGGCGTGTTGCCGCCTCATGAGCGGCCTCACTTGCCTACTTTGCGCGCCCTGGGGTTCGATGGCAGTGACGAGCAGATTCTGCAGGCTGCGGCAAAACAAACTCCGGCCATTTTGGCCGCTGTGTCGTCGGCTTCCACCATGTGGACAGCAAACGCGGCGACGGTTTCGCCCAGTGCCGATACTGCCGATCACCGGGTTCACTTCACGCCAGCCAATCTCAGCGCCAAATTCCACCGCTCTATTGAGCACGAGGTTACTGGTCGGGCTTTGAAGGCTATCTTCCGCGACGAGCAGTACTTTGTTCATCATTCCGCGTTGCCTTCGGTTAGTCACTTCGGCGACGAGGGCGCAGCCAATCATACCCGCCTCTGCAGCCACTACGGAGAGCCGGGCGTTGAGCTGTTCGTATACGGGCAGCACGCGTTTAATCAGCAAGCACCGGCCCCGTTAAAGTACCCGGCGCGCCAAACGCTGGAAGCCTCCCAATCGATCGCCCGGTTGCACGGTTTGTCGAGCCGGAACACGGTGTTCGCCCAGCAAAATCCAGCCGCTATTGATGCCGGCGTGTTTCATAACGATGTGATTGCGGTAGGCAATGGCAATTGCCTGTTTTACCACGAGTTGGCTTTTTTGGACGAGGCCAGGGTGCTGGCTGAGATCCGTGAACGCTTGCGGGGGGGCGAACTGGAAGCGATCAACGTGACCGCAGCGCAGGTGCCACTGGAAGATGCCGTGTCTTCGTATCTGTTTAATAGCCAGTTGTTGAACAGTTCTGACGGCATGTTACTGGTGGTGCCGGGCGAGTGTCGGGAGGTTGTTTCGGTTAGCCGGTATCTGGATGAGTTGGTGGTGTCCGATGGCCCGATTACTTCGGTCGAAGTGATGGATGTGAAACAGTCCATGCGTAATGGCGGGGGGCCTGCGTGTTTGCGTTTACGGGTGGTTCTGAATGATGAAGAACGCCACGCAATCAATCAGGGAGCGGTGCTAACCGACGAACTCTACGCGCGGCTGACAACCTGGGTGGAAACTCATTACCGCGACCGGCTCGTTCAGCAAGACCTCGCAGACCCAAAGCTATTGAATGAAGTCCGACAGGCTTTGGACGAACTCACCGGCATTCTGCAGCTTGGCTCTATCTACGATTTTCAGCGGTAGCACCGGTTTACTGGGTTGCTATCGAGTGTGACAGCATTTCCATGGTGTGCTGGATCAGCGTGTCGGAAGGCATGCTTTCTCCTTCGCACAACATGATCACGCCGTGCAAGGCGCCTCTCAAATAGAGAGCTGTCTGGGTAGGGTCGGTAATACGTTCTTTATTCATGGTGTTGTCTTCCAGGCCTTTCTGGAGGGCGGCCACCATGAGTCCGATCAGTTCATCCCGCGAACAAAGCATTTCTGCTGCCTGGGTTTCATCCACGTCGGCAATCACGGTGGATGCTTTAGTAAGCGCAGCAAAGTACTCCGGTTCCTCTTGGTAGAATTGGTAATAGGCCTCACCCATAGCGCGAATCTGTGCGATGCCGGTGTCGTTGGGGCAATGGGAGGCTTTAAATCGCTCCACCAAATTTTGCCCCGCCCGCTGCATGATCCCCATCTGAATGGCCGCTTTATCTTTAAAGTACACATACAAGAGTGCCCGACTCAGGTTGGCGGTCCGGGCAATGTCGTCCATGGACGTGCGGTCGTAGCCTTTGTCGGAGAAAACGGTTTCGGCCGCATCCAGTATGGCGTCGTATCGTGCCTGTTTTTCCTTTTCTCGGCGTGATTTCAACGGCTCATTCATGGCTTACGGTTTCCTCAGGGCTGGCTGTGCGATGACTAAGTATCGATGAAAACCTATTATTGACAAATTGTCAAAGAGTGACATTATGTCGTCATAATAGGGCTGCTTGTAATTCATGGGTTGGCAAGCCCACCACTAACCATTCAGGGAAAGGGGCTGTCTGTTCATGTCTCCCATAAAACGTTCTCTCCCATTTACCGTTGTTACCCTCGTGCTCGTAATGCTGTCTTTAACGGGGTGTCGTGGCGGGAGCAGTGAAACCGCAGAAAAATCAGCAACGGTATCGGTTCGTGTTGCGGAGGTCACCGGGGGCCAAGTGGAGGAGATTCCGCTGCGTTTCTCCGGCATTGTTCGTGCTGCCCAACGCGCGACTTTGACCTTTCAGGTTAGTGGAACGCTGAAAGAGCGGCCGGTAGAGTTGGGCCAGATGGTGAACCCCGGTGATACCTTAGCCAGGCTGTATAACCCCGCTTTGCAACCGGCTCAGGACTCTGCCAAAGCCAAACTCCAAGAGCTGAAAACCCAGTTCAACCAGGCACAGCGGGAGTGGGAACGTTCCGTTCGCCTGCATAAGCGCGGCGTGGTGTCTGAACAGAGCCTGGAACAGATTGCTGCACGCCGGGATTCGTTGCGAGCGAGCATGGCTACTGCTGAGGCAGCGTTGTCGGAAGCAACCCACCTGTTAGAAGAAAGTGTATTGAAGGCGCCGTTTGCGGGTCAGTTGGAAGCCTTGTTGGTTGAGCGCGATGAATTTGTTTCGGCGGGGCAGCCGGTTATGCGTTTGTCATCACCGCTGGGACGCGAAGTTGAAGTTCGAGTGCCGGCGCATCTACTGAGCCATGTGCGTGTGGGTATGGAATTGCCGGTCTGGCAAGTTCAGGACCGCAACCGGGTTCCTGAGACTGGAACCGTGATTGAAATTGCTCAAGGCAGTTCTATTCGGGGCGAGCTGCATCCTGTGCTAGTTAGTTTGCCCGCGAACTCACTGTCATCCGGAGAACCCGTTGAAGTAGGCATTACGCCGGTACGGGAATCGGCTGTAACCGTGCCGATGCTGGCGGTGGTGCGCGATGCTGCCGGCACCAGCGTTTATCGTGTTAGCGACGGTGTGGCACTTCGGGTACCCGTAAAAGTTGATCGGGTGATTGGTGAGCGAGTGATGGTGCACCCCGGCGAACTTCAGCCCGGTGATCAGGTGGTGTATGCCGGCATGACACGATTGGTGGATGGCGACACCGTGGAGGTGCGCTAATGACGCGTAGTCTTCTTAATTATCAGCGATTGTTGGGTATGGTGGTGACCATGCTTTGCTTGTTGGGGCTCGCTGCGTACAGCACTATGCCCCGACAGGAAGACCCGTCTTTTCCTTATCGCGCTGGTATAATTTCAGTGAATTACCCGGGTGCGAGTGCCGAAGCGGTTGAGCGGCTGGTGTTACGGCCTTTAACCGATGAACTGCGGCAGGTTGAAGAGGTTGATTTCAGTCAAGGCACGGCCCGTACCGGTGTGGCCTTGGCCCGAATTAAGCTGCTGGATCGCATCTACGACACCGATGCAGCGTGGGACCGGGTGCGTCAGGCGATGGAGCGCGCCAAACAGGATTTCCCCGATGGCGTGGGTCAGATGAGCCTTGACGACCGGCTTATTGATATCCCCGCGGTGGTGCTGGCGGTGGGCGGTTCGCCTTCCGTGACCGAACTGTCGAAAGCTGCGGAACGCCTTAAGCAGAACCTCTCAGATATTCCGGGTGTCTCCCGTATCGAGCTTGAAGGCGATGTGGATGAACAAATCACGCTGGCGTTAGACGACGCAGCATTGTTCCGGTTAGGCATTTCCCCACAGAGAGTGTTGCAAACACTGTCTCAGCGTAACCAAACCACGCCCGGGGGGTTTGTGGTGGTGGATGGAAAGCGCTTATCTGTTTTGCCCAACTCCGAATTCAGCGACATCGAAGCCATTCGCGCGACGCCCATCGAATTGCCGGATGGCTCGCAGGTTCCTCTCGCAGCTGCCGCCGAAGTCTGGCGTGGCCCGGTTGAGCCGCGTCAGCCGGAAACCTGGTTTGATGGCGAACGGGTCGTTTTGGTATCCCTCATCATGGAAGAAGGCAACACCGATGCCATTCGCTTTGGGGAGCGAATCCGCAACAGGCTAGATGAGGTTCGCTCGGACTTCGAGCCCTTCGAGCTGAGGGAAATGTTTTTCCAGCCCGACAAGGTGTCAGACCGACTGGATAATCTGGCGTGGAGCCTGGTGCTCTCGGTACTGATAATCGTAGCGGTGGTGTTTACTGGAATGGGCATACGAATGGGCCTGCTGGTGGCCTCTATCCTGCCGATGGTGGCGATGATCAGTGTGGGGCTATACGACCTCGGTGGCGGCGTACTGCACCAGATTGCCGTGATTGGCATGGTGATTTCGCTTGGTATTCTCATCGATAACGCCATCGTGATCGTGGAAAGCATTCAAGGTTATCTGGATGTCGGCATGCGCCGCTTGGATGCGCTTAAGAAAGCGGTTAGTGAATTGGCGGGGCCCCTTGGCGCCTCAACCGGTACCACGCTGGCGGCCTTCGCACCGTTGCTCATGGCTAAAGGGGGGGCTGCCGACTTCACCCGCGGCGTTCCCGTTATGATCATGCTGACGCTGTCCGTCAGCTACCTGCTGGCGATCTCGGCTGTTCCTCTATTGGCGACTCGTTTTCTAAAAGCCCGCAAGAACGTGAGTGAAGACCGGCTGGTTGGCTTTGCTCGTGTTCTCGGCGGTTTGGTCTACCGACATCCGTCCAAGCTGATCCTTTTGGGTACAGTGCTCGTTGCCATCAGCGTGGGTTTGACACCGTTTATGGCTCAGCAATTCTTCCCGAACGCAGACCGACCGCGGGTGATTGTCGAAATGTACATGCCGGAAGGCACCGATCAGGCCCGGACCGCGGAAGTTGCCGAGAACCTGGAACGTGCCATTCGCACCCAGCCCGAAGCGTTGGAAGTGCACCGCTTTGTTGGCTTTACCGGCCCAAGTTTCTACTACAACTTGCAGCGTGCACCGCAATCACCGAACCGGGCTCGCCTGGTGGTGCAAACGCCTACTTTGGCAGACACCACCGACTTGGTTCGAAAGATCCGTAAAGAGGTAGCCCAAAACCTGCCGGAACTGGAAATCTCTGTGGGGATTCTGGGGCAGGGCCCACCACGCACTGCGCCTGTTGACGTGCGTGTTTACCATGCGGATGACGATGTCCGAGTGTTGGCAACCGAACAGATCTATTCGATCCTTCGTGATGTGGAAGGCACTGTAGACGTCCGCCACGATCTGGACATCGGTGTGCCGAGCATCGCCATCAATGTGGACGATGCGACCGCGGCCCGTTATGGCCTGACCCGTGCTGATGTCGCACAAAGCCTTTATGGACAGAGTTTCGGTGCCATGGCAGAACGCTATCGACAGGAAGAAGACCCGATCCCCATCGTGCTTCGCTCGCGTGAGGGTACCTCGTTGTCGTTGTCGCGCTTGTTGTCGGTAAACATCTACAACAACCGTGGTGATGCTATCCCGCTGTCTGCCGTGGCTACAGCTGAAACCACGTGGGAGCCTGCAGCCCGATACCTGCGCAACGGGGTACGGGTGAACGCGGTAGCCGCCAATCTGGAAAAGGGCTACAGCTTTAGCCAGGCGCTCGACGGACTGAACGCAGCACTGGAAGACAGTCCGCTGCCATCCGGAACGCGCCTGGAAATGGGCGGCGATGCCGAGGGCTCAAATGACGCCAACAGCGCGCTGCTCACCGCAGCACCCATTGGCATGCTGTTGTTGCTGTTCTTTTTGCTGCTGCAGTTCAACTCATTCCGCCGTGTGGGCATTATCTTGCTGACCGTGCCCTTGGCGACGGTGGGAATATTCCCCGGCCTGGTGTTTTCGGGCTCGCCCTTTGGTTTTCAGTCGCTTTTGGGAGTGATTGCGTTAGTAGGCATTGTGGTCAACAACGCCATCGTTCTGCTGGACGTGATGGATCGGGAGTTGGAAAAGGGCAGGGCAATCAAAGATGCGGTCAGAACCGCAGTAGAGCGCCGCACCCGGCCAATACTGCTCACTACCGCCACCACAGTGGCCGGATTGCTGCCGCTGGCGCTCTCCAGTTCCACATTATGGCCACCCATGGCATGGGCGATTATCTCCGGCTTGCTGGCCTCTACGGTGCTGACTTTGCTGGTGATCCCGGCCGTGTGCACCAAACTCATCAAATTACCGGTGGCAGAACCCGAGAACGCCCCGGCATGATGACGTCAGGCAGGGTGGCGATCCATTACCCTGCCTGACGCTTATTCCTTGCTCTAACCATTAAACCAACCCGTTGCCCCACCGGAACCTCTCGATTCGGGAATACAATCGCTTCGGCCTCTGCGCCCACACGGTAACAACTCTCACCATCTTCCCAAATTACCGTACCCGGCGGGTACAGGGTAAAATTAGACGCATCATCGGGCACATGAAACCGAAACCCCGGCCCGGTATTCAAAACCTCATGCACCACCTCAAACACTGTCAGTTGTTCCGGGTTTTGAGAGCTTTGCTCGAGTGCACCACAAAGCCGCCGCAGCAACGCGCGTTTAATGCCATGAAAGCGCTGCAAATCATTCTGACCAAACGGCCGTGCCTTCCCTAACTCAATCGTAAAGCTCTCGGCGTTCAGCTGGCTGGAGGAAAAAGAAGAAAGCACCGTAGATTTTTTATGCTGAAGCAACAGCGATCTCACCTCCGCCTCCAACAAAAACGCACACTGCCCCGCCGGAACCGATCGCCCCGCGACAAACGGATACAACGCAAAACGCTCCTGTTTCGACGTCCGAATCGCCGTATGCAAATCGTAATGGCTCAAAGCCAGAGACGCATGCTCTGCGGCAAACGCCCGACAGATTTCCTCGATAAACCGGGCCCGCCTAGCTTCTGGCAAGTCTGCATATTCCGCCTTCTCATGAGCGCCGTTAAATAACCGGTTCATGTTTACATCCAAAAACCGTTTACCGGCTGCCATGGCTGGCGGATTACCGAGAATCAGCAGCAGCGGGCAAGCCAATCGCCACTCGCGTGCGAGCAACCCGGAGACCAGCCCATTCAATACCTCAATCGGTGCCGTCTCGTTACCATGAACTCCCGCTGAAACAATCAAGGCCTCGTGGTTCGGGTTATCCCGTTCAACGGGTGGTGTGAGCCACAGTACGCCGTTGGCGATTCGGGCAACGTGGGTGCCGTCCGCAAGTTGCGAGGTGGTTTCAGGAAGGTTAGAGGAAGCGAATGAAAGGGTGTGCGAAAGCCAGTCGGGAGAAGTGCCGAAAAGGTGCGTGAGCGTGTTCATGAAACCCTCTCCCGTATAGTTTTTGTGATTACCGGAGCGGGCCAAACTTGAGGCCCAGAAACAGGTTCGGGGCTGGGTGTCGGGGTGGTCTTGCCGAGAATTTCGAAGGCCAAGGATGGCCTGAGAGAAGCGCACATGGATGTGCTCGTAGCGGTTCTCGGCAAGACCACCCCGACACCTAGCCTTGCACCAATAGTAAAAGAATTAGGAATTCGCAGGCTTTTGATGCCGCAACAAATGATTTTCCAGTTTACGAAATACAAAAACCAGAATGAACGTCAAAACCAAATAAATCAGCGCCACAAAAATAAACGCATCAAACGGCGCATAAAACCGCGAGTAAATATTCCGCGCCGCCCCGGTAAGATCCACAATCGTAACGATACTTGCGATGGCACTCGCATGAAGCATAAAAATAACCTCATTCGAATACGCCTGCACCGCCCGGCGCGCCGCACTCGGAAGAATAATCCGACGCATCCGCAAGAACCAGTCCATACCGTAAGCCTTCGCCGCTTCAATCTCGCCATTCGGCGTCGACATAATGGCACCGCGAATAATCTCAGTGGTATAGGCCGCCGTATTCAGCGTAAACGCCAGCAGAGCAGGGTAGAGCGGCTCTTTGAAAATCTCCCACCAGAAGGTTTCCTGAATCCCCGGAATCTGCGCCACACCGTAGTAAATAATATACAACTGAATCAGCAGTGGCGTACCGCGAAACAAATAGGTGTACAGCCAAATAGGGCCGGAAACAAACGGATTCTTAACCGTACGAAGAATCGCCAAAGGCACCGCCACAATCAGCCCGATGACCAAAGATAAAAACACCAAGTGCACGGTAGTAACCAGCCCATCCCAGTATTCCATCAGAGTCATGGCGGTGAAAATTTCGTTGGAGTTCAGCCAATCGGCAATAAAATCAGGCATCGCTTAATTCCCCTGAACCACGCCGACGTTGGCTCGTTTATCAAGCCAGCGGATGAATAATTCTGTGATTGCCGTCAAGGTCAAGTACACCGCTGCCACTGGAATAAAGAAATGGAACGGCATCCGCTCTGCTTTTGCTGCTTCCTCAGCCACACGCACCATATCGGTAAGGCCAATGATGGAAACCAGCGCTGTGGTTTTCAGCAGTACTTGCCAGTTGTTCCCGATGCCTGGCAAGGCATGACGCATCATTTGCGGGACCATCACCCGGCGAAACGTATGCCAGCGGGTAAAACCATAAGCCTTAGCGGCTTCGATCTGACCAACGTTCACCGCCAGAAACGCACCGCGGAAGGTCTCCGTCATGTAAGCGCCGAAAATAAGACCGATGGTCACCACGCCAGAGATGAACGGATCAAACTGAAAAAAGAAATCGATTTCCCGGGTTTCCCATAAATAATCTGAAAGCGCATTTACCGCGACCTGACCGCCATAGTAAAACAGCAGCATCATTACCAAATCGGGCACGCCCCGAATCAGAGTGGTGTAAGCGGTGGCAATGCCAGTCAGTACGCGGTTGCCAGAAAGTTTGGCTGAGGCGCCTAGCAGGCCAAGAGTAACCGCCAGTGCCAACGACATAAATGCCAGCTCAATGGTAACCACGGCACCTTCTGCGAGGGCGGGGCCATAACCTTTCAGGTCAAGCATGAGAGAGTCCGGGATGCAGGGAGCAGCCAGCAGGCTGCTCCCGGAGTGGTTTAAATCTTGATGTCGTAGTTGAAGTACTTGGCCATGATGGCGTCGTAGGTGCCGTTCTCTTTCAGAGTCTTAAGAGCGGCGTTGATCTCTTTTGCCAGCTCGGCGTCACGCTTACGCATGGCAACACCAACACCTTCACCCAGCTTCACAGGCTCACCGACTTCTTTGTAGCCGTCGCGGTTCAGAATGGTTTGTTCGCCAACCGGGTAGTCCACAAAGGCCACATCAATACGCTGACCTTCCAGGTCCAGAACCATGTCCTCAGCGGTGGTGTAACGTTTGATGGTTACGGCGCTGTGCATGTTCTCTGTTACGTATGTGTCCATGGTGGTGCCGCGCTGAACGCCAACGGTTTTACCGTCCATGGCTTCCAGGTCGGTAACGTCAGTGTTGAATGACTCAGGACCGAACCAGCCGCCCGGAGTGATGTAGTACGGGTCTGAGAACAGTATGCGCTTGGCGCGCTCTTCTGTAATCGACATGGAAGACATGATCAGATCAAACTTGCGGGCGATCAGGCCAGGAATCATGCCGTCCCATGCTTGAATCACGAATTCGCAATTGGCTTCCAGCTCTTTGCACATGGCGCTGGCGAGTTCTACTTCAAAACCGGTCAGCTCGCCGTTGTCGTCTTTGTATTCAAACGGCTCATAAGGCACGTCAAACGCAATCCGTAGATCCTGGGCCTGTGCGCCGCTCGCAAACATGGCCATGGCGCAACTTGCTGCAATCAATAATTTTTTCATGTGTCACTTCTCCACTCGTTTGCCATTCAGGCTTTATTTTTTATGGAAGTTTTTCAATCCAGTTCCGATTTCAAGATAGCACCGGTGTTCAGAACTTGGGAGCAAGAAATTGTTGCATACGTTCAGATTCCGGATGATCAAACACCTTTTCCGGTGAACCTTGCTCTTCAATCACGCCTTGATGCAAAAACAGGACCTGACTCGACACATCCCTTGCAAACGCCATTTCGTGAGTCACCACGATCATGGTTCGGCCTTCCTCGGCCAAGCTCTGCATTACTTTTAAAACTTCACCCACCAACTCTGGGTCCAGCGCAGAAGTAGGCTCGTCAAATAGCATCACCTCTGGCTCCATCGCCAGCGCCCGGGCGATGGCAGCTCGTTGCTGCTGGCCGCCCGACATCTGCGCAGGGTAGTAATCTTTGCGCTCGTAAATGCCGACTTTGTTCAGATACGCTTCGGCGCGTTCGATGGCTTCTTTTCTGGGTACTTTTAGAACATGAACGGGGGCTTCGATGATGTTCTCCAGCACCGTCATGTGTGACCACAAGTTGAAGCCTTGGAAAACCATCGACAGACGCGCACGAATAAGTTCCACCTGACGATTACTGGCGGGTATTCGTTCGCCTTTGCGGTTGTGTTTGAACTGAACAGGGTCGCCGTGAACGATAATGTCGCCGGAGGTCGGCGTTTCCAGCAAGTTGATGCAGCGCAAGAAGGTGCTCTTGCCAGAGCCGGAGCTGCCAATCAGAGACACGACATCGCCTTTACGGGTTTCAAGAGAAATGCCCTTGAGAACTTCGAGGTCGTTAAAGGTTTTGTGAATGTCCCTGCAAATCAGAGGCGCTGCATCCGCCATGGGGTGACTCCTGGGGGCTGTCGTTCAAAGGCGCATGTTTTACGGACTGTCGCCGCGGAAATCAACACCATTTTGTTGGATTTTGGTGAAAGTGGGGGCAATAACGTGTCGTACATTTTGGCGGTTTCATTCATCAATGCAAGTGTTTTGACTTGGGGTGGCGTATGTATCCCGGTCTTGGGCTTTGGTCGGCTTGTGCCCGAACAGGATTCGGCTACTGTTTAGGCTAGCGTGAATAACAAATAAAGAGCAGATGATGGCCAAGTCGAAAGCAAGCAAAGCGCAGTTAGCGGAGCTTTTCCGTTCTTTTATAGACCCGGAATTCGTCATTACTGACGAAGAAACCCTAAAACCATACGAATGCGATGGTTTGGCGATGTATCGGCAGCTTCCTTTAATAGTAGTGTTGCCTGAAACCGTCGAACAGGTTCAGCGGGTGATGCGCATCTGCCATGAGCATGAGGTGCCGGTGGTTGCTCGTGGGGCGGGTACTGGGTTGAGCGCGGGAGCAATGCCACATAAAGAAGGTGTGGTTTTGTCGCTGGCTAAGTTTGACCGAATTCTGGATATTGATCCGCTCAGCCGCACGGCGCGTTTGCAACCCGGCGTGCGGAATCTGGCGATCAGTGAACAGGCTGCGCCATATGGCCTTTATTACGGGCCAGACCCGTCTTCCCAGATTGCGTGCACTATAGGCGGCAACGTCGCTGAGAATGCAGGGGGCGTGCATTGCCTTAAGTACGGGCTGACGGTGAACAATCTGCTCAGTGCTGAAGTGATTACTGCCGAAGGCGAGCGTGTAACTCTGGGTAGTGATGGGCTGGACAGTTGCGGCATGGATTTGCTGGCTTTGCTGACGGGCTCGGAAGGGTTGTTGGGCGTGGTCACCGAGGTGACGGTGAAGCTTTTGCCCATTCCCGAGGTCGCTCGGGTGATTATGGCTGGCTTCGCTAGCATTGAAAAAGCCGGCGACGCTGTTGGTGGTGTCATTAAGCACGGCATTATCCCTGGCGGCCTGGAAATGATGGACAGCCCCGCCATTATCGCCGCCGATGATTTCTGTGGCGCGGGGTATCCGCGAGAGGCCAAGGCGCTGCTGTTGTGTGAAATCGATGGCACGGAAGAAGAAGTCAGTGAGCACATTGCCGAGGCAGAAGCGTTATTCCGTGAGTTGGGTGCGACCTCTATACGTACGTCGAAAAACGAACAAGAGCGCGCGTTATTATGGAAAGGTCGTAAATCCGCGTTTCCCGCCGTGGGCCGGATATCTCCCGACTATTACTGCATGGACGGCACCATTCCTCGCAGATATCTGGCTAAGGTCCTGGTGGAGATGGAGCAAGTGTCAGAAGAATTTGGGCTTTTGGTCGCCAATGTATTTCATGCTGGAGACGGCAACCTACACCCACTGATTTTGTTCGATGCCAATGTGCCGGGTGAGTTCGAGAAGGCGGAAGCCTTCGGCAGCAAGATTCTGGAGCTGTGCGTAGCCGTAGGCGGTTGCATTACCGGTGAACATGGGGTGGGTGTGGAGAAAATCCGGCAGATGGCGGTGCAGTTCAACGACCAGGAGTTGCAGCAGTTCCACGATGTAAAAGCCGCTTTTGACCCACAGGGTATTCTGAATCCCGGCAAGGGGGTGCCTACGCTTAAGTTTTGTCAGGAGTACCGTTCCCTTGAACATAAGCAACACAGGCACGAACAGCAGGGAGCGCACCATGGCTGAACAAATCAACCTTCTCCAAGAGCAGGTGCAGCACGCTCGCAGCAATAGCCGAAGGCTCAATATAGTCGGTGGTGGTACTAAAGCCTTCATGGGCCGCACGGCTGATCCCGACGCAGACAAATTGAGTTTGGCCGGGCACACCGGCATTGTTGAATATCACCCGGTGGAGTTAGTGCTGACGGTACGAGCAGGCACTACTCTCAAAGAGATTGAAGCGGTTTTGGCCGAACAAGGACAGTGCCTGCACTTTGAACCGCCCCGTTTCGGGGAGGCATCTACCATTGGCGGCACCTTGGCGTGCAACCTGTCTGGGCCTGCGAGACCTTGGGCCGGTTCCGTCCGGGATCAGGTATTGGGGATCCGTTTGCTGAATGGCAAAGGCGAGCATTTACGCTTCGGCGGTCAGGTCATGAAAAATGTTGCGGGTTACGATGTTTCGCGTTTGCAAGCCGGGGCCATGGGTACGCTGGGCGTAATCACCGAAATCAGTATGAAGGTGATGCCAAAACCGGCCGCCACTCTCACATTGGTGCAGGACATGGCTATGGAAGAGGCGGTGAGGTATATGAACCGCCGAGCAGGCGAGCCCAAGCCTGTCACGGGCGCGTGCTGGGTGGATGGCAAAGTGTATCTAAGGTTGTCGGGTGCCCGCTCCGCGGTGGAAGCAACAGCCGAAAAATGGCAGGGCTCGGTCATGGGCGACGGTGAGCAGTGTTGGCAGCAGATACAGGACATGAAACACAACTTCTTTGGCGATAAGAATGCACCTTTGTGGCGATTCTCTGTGGGTTCTGCCGCCAACCTGCCGGTTTTGGACGGCCAATGGATGATGGATTGGGCTGGGGCTCAACGATGGTATCGGGGACAAGCCGCGTTGAGTGATCTTGAGCCCATGGCACAAGCAGCTGGAGGCCAAGTCAGTTTGTTTAGCGGCGGGGATCGCACCGGTGAGGTGATACATAGCCAGCCGGAGGCATTAAAAGTAATTCAGCGCCGCGTGAAACAGTCCTTTGATCCCGACGGGTTATTTAACCCGGGTCGTCTCTACAGCTGGTTGTAATTATGCAAACGAATCTGGTTCAACATTTTGCCAACACGTCCGAAGGGCAAGAAGCCGAAGACATTCTTCGAGCTTGCGTTCATTGTGGTTTCTGCACCGCTACTTGCCCCACCTACCAGGAATTGAATGACGAGCGAGACGGCCCGCGAGGCCGGATCTATTTAATGAAGATGTTTCTGGAAGGGGCCGAAGTTACCGAAAAAACCCGCGAGCATCTGGACCGTTGTCTGACCTGCCGAAGCTGCGAAACAACCTGCCCCTCGGGCGTTCAATACGGCCGGTTGGTGGATATTAGCCGTGGGTTATTGGAGAAAGAACTGCCTCGTCCGCCCCAGCAGCGATGGTTGCGTTGGGTGTTGACTCGGGTGCTGCCCGAACGCCGGCTATTTGGGCCACTGCTGCGAGTGGGGCAAGCCGTTCGGCCCTTGGTTCCGGGGCATTTACGATCCAAGATTCCGCCACGCCGAACGCCGAGCTCTCGGCCGGTTTCGAACCATCCGCGCTTGGTGCTGGCTTTGGCGGGCTGTGCACAACCGGCTGCGGCACCAAACACCAACGCAGCCGCTGCGCGGGTACTGGATAAGCTGGGTGTGTCGTTAGTGGAGGCCTCAGAAGCGGGCTGCTGCGGAGCGGTGAATTATCACTTGTCTGAACACGAGCGCGGGTTAGAGCAAATGCGCCGCAACATCGATGCCTGGTGGCCGGCGATCGATGCCGGTGCAGAGGCGATCGTGATGACCGCGTCTGGTTGTGGGGCCATGGTTCAGGATTATGGTCATCTGCTCCGGGAAGACCCGGTTTATGCCAGCAAAGCCAAGCGAGTGAGTGAGCTTTGTATGGACCTTGGAGCATTTTTGCTGAACGAAGATCTGGAGCCTTTAAAGGTTCCAGCGGGGCAGGGAAAAGTGGCGTTCCATTGCCCCTGTACCTTGCAGCATGCGATGAAACAAAGTGGAGTGGTTGAAAACGTCCTGAGTAAGGCGGGCGTCGATTTGGCGGCCACGCAGGATCCACACCTATGTTGTGGCTCGGCGGGCACTTACTCGATCACCCAGCCGGAGATGAGTCAGAAGCTGCTAGACAACAAGCTGAAGGCACTAACGGTGAGCAATCCGGAGCGTATCGTAACCGCTAATATCGGCTGCCAGTTACATCTCGAAACCAAAGCCCAGGTGCCGGTGAATCATTGGATTGAATTGCTGGATCGATAACTCAGTGCCGGAGTTACGCAGTGTTTTGCGGTATGGTTTCTGGTTCTGCTCGGGGGTGTAGGTCGGCCGAGTATTCGATAACGAGACTTCACAGGATGTGAAACCATGCGAAGGATTGCAGTAACGTTACTGTGTATATGGGTGGCGGTGCCCGCCCACGCTGAAATATATCGCTGGACTGATGCCCGCGGATCGATCCATTTCTCTGATACACCGCCGAACCTTGAAGAGCACTCCGCTATTACAGTGCGTAAGCCCGTCACCGTGCCGTTAAGCGAAAATGTTCGCCAATCCGAAAAGGTTCGTCAGAGCCGGCAATCGGTTGAGCGTATGTTGCGTCCAAAGTCCAAACAAAGATATGCCAAGGCAACGAACACAGGGCAGGTGAAAGCGTCCAAGTGCGGGAAATACCGTGCCCAACTCGACCGCATACAGGTGCAGTTGAGAGCTGGATACAGTAATGACCGGGGCAACAGCCTGAGGGAAAAACGCAGAAAAGTCAGCCAGCTATACAGCAACCACTGCGTACTGGACTAAGCCGCCCCTCGGTTAGCGCGCATTGAGATTTGTCGCCGATTGCCGTTAGCTATCTACCTAACAAAAGGAGATAGATCTTGTCCCATTTTCAGCTCGCTTTACTGCTTGGCATGACCGTCGCCCTAGGGCCCTTAGCTTTGGATGCGTATTTGCCGGCTTTCCCAAGCATTGCCCGAGATTTTGCGGTCCCCCATGCAGAAGTGGGGCTTACCTTGAGCGCCTATGTCGCTACCATGGGGCTGGCGCAGTTGGTGGGTGGTCCGCTGTCAGACCGCTACGGTCGCCGGCACATATTACTGTTCGGCTTGGCGGTGTTCGCGGTGGCTTCGGTGATGGTGGCGCTGGCGGATGGTTTGAGCGAGATGGCGTTCTGGCGCGTGGTGCAGGGTTTTGGCGGTGCTTTCTGTGCCGTATCTGTTCCGGCGATTGTGCGGGACCAAGTCGGTGGGCAAGAGGCCGCCCGATTGTTCGGTTTGATTGGTTTGATTATGTTTATTGCGCCAGCCGCGGCACCAGCTCTCGGCGCGGCCATGTTGGCTCTAGGCCATTGGAACTGGATCTTCCTCGTGCTGGCTGCATACAGTGTGTTCCTGGCTGTGGTGTTGAAGCTGGCGTTGTTCCCGAGGCTTAAGCCACGGCCGAGAACTTTCACTCCTGTGAAAACCTTGGTGACCAATTACATGCTGGTGCTGCGTCACAAAACCACTATGCGTTTTGTGGGTATTCAGGTGCTGTGCTTCAGTTCGATGATGCTTTTTATCACTCACTCTTCTTTTATCTACCAAGAATGGTTTGGCGTATCGAACAGTTCTTTTGCCATGTTGTTCGCGGCCAACATCGTGCTGATGGCGGTGATGAATTTGTCGAACCGGCCGTTGCTTCGCCGGTTCACCTCTGTGGTTCTGCTCAGAGCTCAGGTGCTGTTGCAGTGCGCAGCGTTGTTGCTGCTGGTGACGGTGGTTTTGTTCGATGGCCCGTTCTGGGCGGTTGCCGCCTGCTTTATCGCTGCCATTGGTTGCCAGGGCGGTATCGTTCCTAACAATATGGCTAACGCGCTGGAGTTTTTCCCGCACCTCGGTGGCACGGCTTCCGCTATGCTGGGGGCGTCGCAGTTCACTATTGCGGGTATCGTCAGTGCGGTGTCTGCCTCGGTCAGCGGCGATGCTCTACTGCCAATCGTAGCGAGTATGTTGGTATGTTCGATAGGGGCGGTGGTGTTAGCTTGGGGCGGGCCCAAAGCGGTGGCACGGGAGCTGGCCGTTTCATCCAGCTGAGTAGGTGCGCTCGAAAGGAGAGTTCTATGGCTCAGGATAAAGAGACATTGTTGGTTTTTTACGACGGCGCTTGCCCGACCTGCATTCGGGACCGCCGCTGGTATGAGAAACTGGCCGGCCGTGGCGGCGACTCCGTGGGCTGGATGGACATCACCGGCCGTGATGAGGAATTGAAAGCCCAAGGTGTCGACCCGGACAAAGCCTTGCGAGAACTGCATGTGAAAGACAGTGAGGGGGATATCCATCAAGAGATGGATGCCTACATTCTACTGATGTCCCGGGTGCCGGTGTTGAAACCGCTGGCCTGGCTGATTGGATTGCCAGTAATTCGTCCCTGCTTGGCTGCGCTATATCATCGTTGGGTTGCTCGCAGGCTTGCCGAGCGTTCTGGATAGTTGCGGCTCCGGTGTGGTTCGAAGACTTAATCGAGCCGATTGCTGGTGTAGAAAATTATCGAAGCTGTATGATGCGGGGTTTATTTACCTCATTGACGGGAGACCCCATGGCAAAGTTGAACGCATTGCAAATCGATACCGGTCCCGAGCCCCAACACACCATTATCTGGCTGCATGGCCTTGGTGCCAATGGCCATGATTTCGAACCGGTGGTGCCCGAGTTTGCCTTTTCTCGCGAAACCCCTGTGCGTTTTATCTTCCCTCATGCACCCGAACTGCCGGTGACCATTAACGGTGGCATGGTGATGCCCGCCTGGTACGACATTCTTGCCATGGACGTTGACCGTAAAGTAGACGCGGAGCAGCTTCGTGCGTCTGCGGGCATGGTGGCGGAGCTGATCAAAGCCGAGCGTGAGCGCGGTGTTGCCAGTGAGAACATCATTCTTGGTGGCTTCTCTCAGGGCGGTGCGGTGGCCTATGAATTGGCTCTCAGCTACCCGGAGCGTTTGGGCGGGTTGTTCGCATTGTCTACCTACTTCGCCACGGCGGATTCTATTGAATTGAGCGACGCGAACCGCAACTTGCCAATTTTTATTGGCCATGGCCGGTTTGATCAGATCGTGATGGAGCGACTGGGACAAACGGCCCATCAGACCTTGCAAAATTTAGGCTTCGAGCCTGAGTACCAAAGCTATGGCATGGAGCACAGTTTGTGCCTGGAAGAGGTGAAAGATCTGGACCGTTTCCTGAAGCCGCTTGTAGCACCGAAACCGGCGCACGAGTAATCTTTTTGCAACCTTTACCCGATAACAGGGGCTAAGAGGCAAAGCGAGTGAAATCACAACCATTACCGTCCCTTATTGGTGGCGCAAGTATCATCGCCAGTGTGTGCGTGGGTGCTGGCATGCTTGGTTTGCCCAGTTCCGGTGCCGGAGCCTGGACTGTCTGGTCCAGTCTGGCTCTGGTGTTGACTATGGTAGTGATGACTCTCTCCGGCTGGATGCTGCTGGAAGCATTCAAACACTTCGATCTGCGAGCTTCGTTTAATACGGTGACCAAATCCTTGCTGGGTTCCCGGGTGAACGCCTTCAGTAATCTGACCGTTTATTTCGTGGGCGGGATCTTGCTGTATGCGTACATCACCTCGTCCGGTTTGATCCTGCAAAGCATGACCGGCGTCGATAGCAAGCTGGCGTCGGTCCTCTTTGTGCTGCTTTTTTCGTTAGTGGTCTGGCATTCAACCCGCGCGGTGGATCGGTTGTCGGTGGTGTTGGTTACCTTCATGCTGGTGAGCTTTGTGCTAGGGGTGTCGGGCTTGGCCGTACGAATCGATCTCGGTGTTCTGTTTGACGCCGCGAACCCTGATGGCCTTTACGCACCCTATGCCATGGCCATGCTGCCAGTCGCCCTGACTTCCTTTGGTTACCACCATTCGGTGGCCTCCATGCGGGCCTATTACGGGGAGGAGCGTAAAGCACAGAAAGCCATTTTAGGTGGAACCCTGGTGGCCTTGACCTTTTATCTGGTGTGGCTGCTTAGCATTTTCGGAAACCTGCCGAGGGCGAGCTTTGGTCCGGTTGTCGCTCAGGGTGGCGATGTGGATGTCTTGCTGGCGGCTCTCGGCTTTGCCATTGATTCTGAACGGGTGGCCACCACCATCAGTGCCTTCTCGACGGCAGCCATTTTGTCTTCATTTGTCGGGGTAGGTCTGGGCACGTTTGACTATATGGCCGACCTGCTGGGCTTCAGCAATGACCGACAGGGCCGAACCAAAACCTGGGTCATCACCTTCATCCCGCCGCTGTTGCTGTCTTTGTTTTTCCCGTTCGGGTTTGTGTTGGCCATCGGTTATGCCGGCGCGGCTGCGGCGGTCTGGGCTTGTATCGTTCCGGCCTTGCTGGCCCGAAAATCAAGAACCCTCGACGGTGGTCGCATTGGCTTCATGGCCCCGGGTGGTCAGTTGGCGGTCGTGCTGGTGCTAGCCTTTGGTGCACTGACCATCGTGTTCCATGTTATGGGACTGGTGGGGTGGTTACCGGAGCCTGATTTTTTGATGGGACAGTAACGGAATATTCCGCAGGTTTTGCCAGTGTGCGTCAGTTGCCTGGCACCGGATTTTTCAGGAGCACATGCTGATAAAGAGGTTCTCTCTACCTCTCTGTTTGTTCCAGTAACTACTGGGGGAGATTGAGTTGGGTGAGCCTATTTAAAGAGCTTCGCGCCTCGTCTCTAACCTGTCAGTAAACTTTACACTTTTGATCAGCGAGCCAATGAGCTGATTTTTTAAGCACTTGTATTAAATTGATATTACCTGCTGTGGAGCAATTGTTGCCTCAGATTTTAATAGAGGAATCTTTATTAGATTCATAAAGGGGGAACGGTAATGACAGCTACAATTCGACTAATGGCAGCAAGTTCTCTAGCATTGCTTTTGATGGCAGGTAGTTCAGCACAGGCTGCGCAGATGTCGTGTAGTTCTGCGACTAACTATTCCTTGTCTGATGCAACGAACAGTGCGTGTTTTAGTGGTAATGACACCAACGAAATTGATACGAACTTTTCGCTTTTTGGAATGACCGGATGGGTTCTCTCGGACAAGAACGATGGTCCCGATGGCGATGGCTTGATTGAGTTTTTAACTGCACCGATGAACGGTGACAAGTCCGGAAATTGGGCGATCGATACGCTCGCTGGTCTAAGCAATATCGTGATTACGCTTAAGGCAGGGAATGGGTTCGGGGCGTTTCTACTCGACTTGACTGTTGCTGATCCTCTTTCAGGAAGATGGGCATCAGGCAAGGGCTTGTCCCATGCTTCAATCTATTACAATGGGCAGCCGACCACTAAAGTGCCGGAGCCAAGCACGCTGGCTTTGATCGGCCTAGGGTTGTTAGGGCTTGGTATGGCTAGGCGAAGAGCTCATAAGTAATGTATCTGGAAACACCAGCCTCATAGGGAGGCTGGTGTTTTTTTAGGAGGTCTTCCTAGATAGTTTTAGCTGGGAAGATATTCCATGCTCCAGCTCAGTCCCGCAATTCCGCGTTCAATCATCGACTCGATTTCCTCTTCTCTGTAGCCAACGCTCGCAAGAACGTTGCGCGTGGAATGGCCATATTGCTCTGCCGGTTTAATTGCTCGAGTAGACGCTTCAGCGGGGCGCACCGAGTAGTGGTCAATTTGCGTGATGCAGTGACCGCTAGGGTGGTTCGGGTAAGTTGAGAACGAAAAGCTACCGGAGCCAGTACCCGGAGTGCCATCGGCCTCACGGCTGTATTGTGCTCGAAGATCTTCAATGGCATTCGGTTGGGCTGCAGCAATGTCGGCTTCCTGAAGTACTTCTGCCCAGTAGCTGGCGGGGGCCTGGCTTAGCGCATCGGTCAGAAAATCGCGGATGTTGGCGGCTGAACTTATGCCTTGCAGTCCTTCGACCCCTTCGAGTTTATCCAGTTCAGAGTGGTTCGAATCCAAATACAGCCAGCCCTCGCTGGTTTTATAGAAGTGTGATAGTTCATGGTGGCCCAAAGCCTCTCGACCTGATGGCTCATTGAACGGTGCGCGCCCCTCATAGTCGAAAGCAAAGGAGATTTGAGCGATGTTGGTCACCGCCGACAGCGACGTGCGCGAACGCGTGGGCTGGCCGGTTTTTGCTTTATGGTAGAGCGATATTGCCATTCCCAAGCCTGCCGCAAAGCCACAGTTTACGTCCAGAGTGCCTAGGTGCGCGTGCTCTTCTGGCGTGGCTGGGCCGCCGAAGCGACTCATGATGCCGCTGTTTGCTTGAATGATGTCGTCGTAACCGATGTAGTCGGTCTTTGGGCCACGCAAGGGGCCGCCCAGGCAGTCAAGGCGACAGAACAGTACGCCTGGGTTGATGGCTTGGAGGCTTTCATTGTCTAGCCCCAAAGGTTTCATCTGTCGCTCGGGAGCGTTGATGACGACCATGTCAACGGAGCGCACCAGACGGTTAAACGCTTCGCGGCCTTCTGTGGTCGTGATGTCAATCAAAGCACTTTGCTTGTTTACATTGGTCTGGAATGTGAACAAAACGCCAATCAAGGGATCGTACATCGGTGTGACTGTGTCCAGCTTGATGACTTCTGCACCGAACCGGCTAAGGAACGCCGCAGAGTGAGGGCCGGCAATAACGTTGGTCAGGTCCAGAACCCGTAGGCCGTCGAGCCAGCCTTTGCCGCTAGCGGGCTGAATGGATTGTCCGGTGGGACGAGTCACGGTTTCACTTGCTGCAACAGCGGATAGTTCTGCCAGTGCCTCATCAAAGGAAACCTGCTTGCGGGGACGGGGCTGCAGCATGTCTGCCGCCATTTCCTCCAGCCAGGCAATTGGCCCTGGCTGCTTCATCAAACCATATTCGGGGTCGTTTACCTCAACAATAAGGCCCGCAGCGTTGGTGTGTTCGTCGTTTACCCACTCTTGAGTGGTGCGGTGCGGCGCTCCGGGAATCTGGCCTTCACCAAACAACACGCCCCATTCTGTCGAGGTTTTGCTCAGGAATGCCTTCTTCATTTTTTCTGAAATGATGTCAGCCCATTTCTTAGGCAGCGGGTAAACGCCAATAGAGGTTTCGCCATCCCACTCGGAAACGGGGGCATGCAGGTCTTTTACTTCGGGCAACCCTTCGGCTTTGAGCTCGTCATAAATACCGAGAAGCTTCAATGCACGTTTTGCGTGGTTTCGGTGAGATGGACACACGCAGTAGAACATGCGGCCATCTGCACACTCGTATGTACGGTAAAAAGGATCCAGGTATTCCTGGAGGTCTTCATAGCTCAGATCAAACTCGATGTTATTGGCTTTGCGATACTCGATCTCATCTTCACGCATGGTTTTGTAGCGGTCAGGCAAGCCTTCGATAACGTACGAGTTATAGGACAAACCTTCCATCAAGGCAGCGGCGACAGGCACTTCGATGTGGTCCCCACGGCCTGTTTTTTCGCGCTCGAGTAGCGCGAGTACGGCGGAACTTGAGGCCAGTGATACCGCATAGGCCGAACCCAGTGGCAAGGGCGAGAAGCTTGGGTTAATGCCCATCAGTACCCGGTTAAAGCCCATGTCGGTAAACGCACCGCAGGTTGCTGCAACGACAGCTTCTGTCGCTTTCCATTCACGGCGTAGTGCATCGTTGCTCGCAAAGCCTGGCACTGACAGAGTGATCAATTCGGGGCGTTCAGCACGAAGCTGTGTGAAGTCCACCCCCAGCTCTTTCATGACGCCCGGCCGGAAACTTTCGATAACGATATCAGCCTGTTCGATCAGGGCTTGTGCGTTTGTTAGTCCGGACTCAGTTTTCAGGTCCAAGCTCAGACAGTTCTTGTTCCGGTTAAGCACCGCATTTGCTGGGTGATCCCACTGGGGGCCTTCTGGCGGGTCGATGTGCACTACAGTGGCGCCAAAATCTGCCAGCACCATGGCTACAGCGGGGCCTGCGATCTGCTGGCCAAAATCAACAACGCGTACGCCTTCTAATGGTAGGGGGAGCTTTTTTGTCATTGGATTGCATCCTTATTCGCTATGTAACTGCTTGTGTTGTGCTGACATGAAACCGACTAGGTTTCGGTGCTAGCAATAATGGGCGAACAAAGAGCGACTGAACCAGCAATAAAAAAGACCCCTGAGGTCATATTTTATTTATAGGTGGGGCCGTGTGCTTTGAGGGTTGAGAGTGCTAGATATAAAAATAATTAGGTCTTAGGGGCGGTTTTTTTTGGTTTCAATCGTCAGCGATATCT
Organism: Marinobacter sp. AL4B; assembly: GCF_019916045.1. Lineage (NCBI taxonomy): Bacteria > Pseudomonadati > Pseudomonadota > Gammaproteobacteria > Pseudomonadales > Marinobacteraceae > Marinobacter > Marinobacter sp. AL4B. The sequence continues at coordinate 243,210 of NZ_JAILWZ010000013.1, read as the reverse complement.
GACGAAAATGCTTCACGCCAGATCCAGGGCGATAGGTCATCTCAAGAGCTTGCTGATCAAAGTGGGCAATAACAATTAGAGAACGCCAAAAGAGGTAACAAAATGAATAACAAAAAAGAGTTAATAAGCTCGACTGGGTGGCTGACTGGCACAAATCCAGTCATGTCAGTCGGCGCAGGTCTAGTCGTGCTTATTTTTGTTCTGTTTACTGTTGCGGACCCGGTGTATGCCAATGAGCTGTACAGCGCCGCCAAGAATTTTATCGCTAAAGAGTTAGCGTGGTATTACATAGGCTTAGTCAGCATTATTTTGTTTATGGTCGTTGGCATAGTGTTTACCCGATACGGCAATGTACGGTTGGGTCAAGATTCTGATCGGCCAGAGTTTAGTAACTTTTCCTGGTTTTCCATGTTGTTTGGAGCCGGTATCGGCATTGGCATCCTGTTTTGGAGCATTGCCGAGCCTATTTCGTATTTTCAAGGCAATCCTTTCATCGCAGAGAGTCAGGAGTTAACGGCAGAGGCGGCGCAAGTAGCCATGCGCGTGTCGATATTTCATTGGGGATTGCACGGTTGGGCAGTGTTTGCCTTGAGTGGCCTGATCCTTTCCTACTTCAGCTACCGCAAAGGTTTGCCTCTCTCCATACGCTCGAGCCTTTACCCGATCTTTGGAGATCGGATCTACGGGCCGATTGGACACATTGCTGATTTGCTGGCGGTGTTTGGAACAGTTTTCGGTATTGCGACCTCTCTGGGGATGGGCGCTCAGCAAATGAATACCGGAATGAATTATTTGTTGGGCGTTGAGGTTTCAACGACCAATACCATCCTTTTGATCGCGGTCATTTCAATCATTGCAACAATTTCGGTCGTTACCGGGCTGAACCGTGGCATACGCCTGTTGAGTGAGCTCAATATGCGTTTGACGATGGTTATTCTCGGGTTGTTTTTGGTGTTTGGCCCTACCGCCTACTTGCTGGGATCGCTGGTGACTAACTTTGGCGACTACGTTGTTCATGCCGTGGAGTTGGGCTTTTGGGTAGACCCGGATCCAGAAAGTCAGTGGCAGGGGTGGTGGACTATTTTCTACTGGGGTTGGTGGATCTCTTGGGCCCCTTTCGTCGGTATTTTCATAGCACGTATCTCTAAAGGCCGTACTGTTCGTGAGTTTATTCTTGGTGTGCTAATCGCTCCGACTTTGTTGGCGGTTATCTGGATCACCATCTTTGGCAATACTGCCATGTTTATTGAGTTATTTGGCAACGGCGGGGTTGTTGAGGCCGTTAATGCGGATACCACCATGGCGCTGTTCAAGACTATCGAGTTGATGGGCAGCAGCGATTTGGTCGTGACGCTGATGGCCAGTATCTGCACCATCATGTTGGTGACTTACTTTGTGACTTCTGCGGATTCGGCCACCCTGGTTGTGTGTACGTTGATCTCGATGGGGGATACGAACCCGTTGGCCCGTTATCGAGTTTTCTGGAGCGCCGGGATTGGTTCGGTTGCTGCAGTTTTGTTGGTGGCTGGCGGTTTGGGGGCGTTGCAAACAGCCACGGTGGTTGCCGCTTTGCCGTTCTCAATCATTTTGATCATGGCGATATACGGGCTGCTGAAGTCATTGCGTGAGGAGGCTATTCCGGGGAAGTTGTTTAACGCCGCGCAAATGGTAGGTCCCGCTACGTCACCTGGCAAAAAGCCGGGCGTGGCAACTGTCTCGGGCTCTCTCTGAGGCTTAACAAAAACAATAAGGGCCTCGTTTCCGTTAGTGGGGCCCCTAATTCAGAAACAGATGGAGCAATTATGGTTACTCAAGTCATTCTCCCTCGCATCCTGCAAACCGGTGAAGGGGCCTCGCAGCAACTGCCGGAGGTTTTGGCTAGCCTGGGCTGCAGCCGCCCATTAATTATCACTGATAAAATGATGGTCCAACTGGGCTATACCGAGACCATTCAGGGGTGTCTGGCCGCTAGTGATTTATCAGCTGATGTGTTCGATGACACGGTGCCGGAACCCACGGTCAGCTCAATACAAGCAGGCGTTGCCAAAGTTCGCGACGGTGATTACGACAGTATCATCGCCCTTGGTGGTGGCAGCCCGATCGATAGTGCAAAGGCCATCAGTATTCTAGGCAAATTTGGCGGCACGATGCGAGATTATAAATTCCCGCGCATTGTCAACGAGCTGGGTTTGCCGATCATCGCTATTCCCACCACCGCAGGTACCGGTTCAGAAGTGACCCGCGTGACGATCATCACAGACGAGTCTAACGATGAAAAGATGTTGTGTATGGGCGTGGGCTTTATGCCTGTGGCGGCGCTGGTCGACTTTAATTTAACCCTCAGTTTGCCCAAGCGAACGACTGCCGATACCGGCATTGATGCGTTAACGCACGCAATGGAAGCATACGTCAGTCGTAAGGCGAGCCTATACACCGACGCTCAAGCTATCGCGGCAATGCGGCTCATCGGCCCGAACCTCCGGCGGGTGTTCCATGATGGTTCTGACAAAAAAGCTCGCGAGCAAGTCATGCTGGGGTCTACTTTGGCTGGAATTGCGTTTTCCAATGCATCTGTTGCTCTAGTGCATGGGATGAGCCGACCTATTGGCGCCGCTTTCCATGTGCCTCACGGGCTGTCTAATGCCATGTTGCTTCCAGCGGTCACCGAGTACTCGATTCCCGCTGCCGCCGAGCGTTATGCGGACTGTGCTCGCGCCATGGGGGTTGCGTCGGAACAAGACAGCACTGACGTCGCGAACAGTAAGCTGATGGCGGAGCTGTATGCCTTGAATGATGAGTTAGAGGTGCCAACCCCGGAAATGTTCGGCATCGATCGCGGCGAGTTTTTCCACCTGTTGCCAACGATGGCCGAGCAGGCACTGCAATCCGGGTCCCCTGGAAACAATCCTCGGGTCCCCAATGCCGAAGAAATTATCGAGCTATACAAAAAACTTTGGTAACGAACGGTGGTCGGTTCACTTTTTGTACAACAACAAACCTCGCACTGGCTGCGAGAATACTCTTTGAGGAGATAAAATGAATACTATAGGTCATTTGATTGGCGGGCAGATGGTTGCCGACGAAAGCCGCACCCAGCTGGTTTTTAACCCTTCGACCGGCGAGGCGACGCGGCAGGTCGCCTTGGCCTCTAAGGCCACTGTAGAGCAGGCTATTGCTGCAGCAGAAGCTGCCTACCCTGCATGGCGCGATACCCCGGCGATCAAGCGTGCTCGTATCATGTTCCGTTTCAAGGAGTTGCTGGAGCAAAACGCGGATCACATTGCGCGGCTTATCGGGGAAGAGCACGGCAAAATCCAGCACGATGCGCTGGGAGAGCTGCAGCGTGGCATTGAGAACGTGGAATACGCCTGTGGCGCTCCTGAGTTTCTTAAAGGTGAACATAGCCCGAAGGTTGGCCCCGGCATTGATACCTGGAGTGAGTTTCAGCCGCTGGGCGTTGTTGCGGGTATAACGCCGTTCAATTTCCCGGCCATGGTGCCGTTGTGGATGTACCCCATGGCGATTGTTTGCGGAAACTGTTTCATTTTGAAGCCATCGGAGCGAGATCCTAGCTCAACATTGTTTATTGCCCAGTTATTGCAGGAAGCTGGTCTGCCCGACGGCGTGATGAACGTGGTCAACGGCGATAAGGAAGCGGTAGATACCTTGCTCACAGATGCTCGTATCCAGGCAGTCAGTTTTGTCGGTTCAACACCAATCGCGGAATACATCTACAGTACCGCCAGTGCCCATGGTAAGCGTTGTCAGGCATTGGGCGGCGCGAAAAATCACGCCATCGTTATGCCCGATGCTGATATGGACAATGCGGTGAACCAATTGTTAGGGGCTGCGTTTGGCTCTTCTGGCGAACGCTGCATGGCGTTGTCGGTTGCGGTTGCCGTGGGTGATGCGGCTGGTGATGCGTTGGTTGCCAAGATGGCCGAGGCCATGAAAACCCTGAAAGTGGGGGCCTACAGTGAAGCCAGTAATGATTTTGGCCCGGTGATTACAGGCCAGCACCGCGATAAGGTCGTGGGTTATATCAATAGCGCGGAGCAGCAGGGCGCGCGCATTGTTGTGGATGGCCGTAACCAGGTTGTGGCTGGCCACGAAAATGGTTTCTTCGTTGGTGGTACGTTGATTGATCAGGTTACCCCTGAGATGACCAGCTACCAGGAAGAAATCTTTGGGCCGGTGTTGCAGGTCATGCGAGTGAATACGATGCAAGAAGCCATGGACCTGATCAACGCTCATGAGTACGGCAACGGCACCTGTATATTCACCCGTGATGGCGAAGCTGCTCGCTACTTCACCGACAACATCATGGTGGGCATGGTTGGTGTTAACGTGCCTTTGCCGGTGCCGGTGGCGTATCACAGTTTTGGAGGCTGGAAGCGGTCCCTGTTTGGTGACTTGCATGCCTATGGCCCGGATGGCGTGCGCTTCTATACGCGTCGTAAGGCCATAACCCAACGCTGGCCTTCCGCCGGAGTGCGGGAAGGTGCCGAGTTCTCGATGCCAACTATGAAGTAAGTGTTCAGGGCGAACTATTAAAATTAGCAAGTTGGTTGCGGCGGTGTGCTTGTTTTAGGAGCCGCCGCCTTTTTCGTGCCTAGCATTACCGTGAGGGATGAAACAAAATAGGACTCCTAACTATAAAAAGAGTTTGCTCCATGAAAAAGAGACTCCCGCCGCTAAACTGGTTGCGGACTTTTGAAGCTGCAGCACGTCACCTGAACCTGACTCAGGCAGCGCTAGAGCTGAACTTGACTCAGGCTGCGATCAGCCAGCATGTGAAGGGGTTAGAGTCTCAGCTAGGCACCGAATTGTTTCGACGATTACCTCGAGGGTTGGAATTGACGGACGCAGGTAAAGCGTACTTACCTGTAGTGCACGAGTGCATCAGGCGACTTGCCACCGCAACAAATGAGATCTTTGGTCAGGGCAAAACCCGCCTGCTGACAGTTAGAACAAATCTTGTGTTTTTCACTGCTTGGATTGCCCCTCGGTTTGCTCGCTTTCGAGAGATGCATCCCGACGTTGGCGTGCGCTTCACCAGTAATATCTGGCTGGACAACAGCACGCACGATTCCGATATGGAAGTCCGCTACGGAAAAGGTGATTGGCCGGGCTTCGATGCTGACCGGCTGAGTTGGGACGAGTTGTTTCCAGTTTGCAGCCCACAAGTGGCCAGTACGCTGGGTGATATCAATTCAGGTGAGCTAGGCGCTTTTGAAAGCCTGAGCAAGCAAACATTGCTTCACGTTATTGGTTATGAGGAAGGTTGGGGACACTGGCTTGATGAATCTGGTTTGTCGAATGTCCAGTTTGCCGGGGAAATTCAATTTGATACGTTAATTACAGCAATGAAAGTGGCTGAGCACGGCGATGGTATTGCTTTGGGGCGAACCTGCTTGGTGGAAGAGGCGATGAATGCGGGAACGTTAGTCGCCCCCTTTGAACAAAAAGTACCGACGGCGGAAGCATTTTATCTGGTTCGGCCCGCTAATAAGTACCTTCATCCTCATGCTGAAATATTTCGAAGCTGGCTTTTGGAAGAGGCTGCTAAAGCGCGCTAGTGCTGAAGCTAAGGTTTGTTGAGCGGCAGCTCAGGCGGCGAGAGATTAGGGCCGATTTTGCATCAGTCAGACACGAAAAAGCCCGCTAATAAGCGGGCTAGATCGAGAAATTAGTGGTGCCCGGAGGCGGAATCGAACCACCGACACGAGGATTTTCAATCCTCTGCTCTACCGACTGAGCTATCCGGGCGTGTTGAGCTATGTGCTCCAACGGGGCGCTATTAAACCGGTTTAGGGTTTGGGAGTCAAGGCCGGCAGTTAAAAATTTCTTAAAATTTCCGCTGTTGATCAGGCCTTGACCAGATTTGTTACTTTTCTGGTGGAACGTACCCTTCAGCCTTGTCGAATGGCTCGTTATTGAAGAAATGGTCCATCTGGGCTTGCAGGTACTTGCGGTTGTTCACGTCCATCAGATTCAGGTGTTTTTCGTTGATCAGCATGGTCTGCTGATTCTGCCATTCGTCCCAGGCGGCTTTGGATACGTTTTCAAAGATATCCTGTCCCTTCGGGCCCGGCATTGGAGGCATAGCCAAGCCTTCCATTTCTTTCTGGTACTTTCGGCAGAATACAGTGCGGCTCATGATGACTCCTGTGTCGAATGTGTTGCAGCGAGCATGATAACAGATCGGATCAGAGCAGGGTGCTTTGCTCCGGCTCCGTCAGCAAGCTGCGAATAGGGGCTGGCAGGCCTAGTGCGAGTGCTTCGTCGCGGTGAAGCCAACGCTGGCTTTCCGAATCTGAAACCTTGGTGCTGGCGGATACTGGCAAGCGGGCCGGCTGAATGTGCAAGTGGTAATGGCTGAAGGTGTGGCGAAAGCCGCTGATCAACTCAGGGTCGCGGCACACAAGCCCCAGCTCTTTCTCGCAGGCCTCTTGCAGCTCTTCCATGCCGTATGCCGGGTCCAGCTCGGGAAGGCTCCAGAGTCCGCCCCAGATGCCGCTGGGCGGGCGGCGTTCCAGCAAGATTCGGCCATCGCTATCTTCAAAGATCAGCATCCAAGTCGTTTTTTCCGGCTTTTGCTTTTTCGGCTTGGAACCGGGGTATAAGTGGGTTTGGTTTTCCGCATAGGCAGCACACCCGATGCTGAGCGGGCAGCTATCGCATGTCGGTTTGCTGCGGGTGCAGACCATGGCGCCCAGATCCATTATGCCCTGAGTGTAATCGCGCACACGTTGGTCTGGTGTGTGGGTTTCAGCGTGCTCCCACAGCTGCTTGAGTACAGCGCTTTGCCCCGGCCAGCCGGGTACAGCGTGGTAGCGGGCCAGCACCCGTTTTACGTTGCCGTCCAGAATCGCGGCGCGCTTGCCAAAGGCTTGGGCCAGAATGGCGGCTGCCGTTGAGCGGCCAATGCCCGTGAGCGACTCCAGTGTTTCCTGATCTTGCGGAAATTCACCGTCATAAGCCTCGACGATTTGCTTGGCTGCTTTGTGCAGGTTCCGGGCGCGGGCGTAGTAGCCAAGGCCAGACCAGTGGCTGAGCACGGCATCTTCAGGCGCAGAGGCAAGTGCCTGAACGTCCGGGAAGCTTGCCATGAAGGCTTCAAAGTAGGGGATAACGGTAGCGACCTGGGTTTGCTGAAGCATAATTTCAGACACCCAGACACGGTAAGCGTTGCGGTTGTGGTGCCACGGCAGGTTGTGCCTGCCGTGGTTGTCGTACCAATTAAGCAGTTGGTCGGCGAAAAGGTCTGGCATTAGTTGAATAGGCCTTTGAGCGCATCTTTTACTTTGCCGCCTTCTTCTCCTAACTTTTCCTTCAGTTTTTCGTCAACTTTGTCCTTTGCTTTCTGCTTGGCTTCGTCCACCTTTTCTTTTGCCTTCTCCTTGGCGCGGTCGATTTCTTCTTTCGCTTTCGCGCGTGCAGCGTTGGCGGCGATGTCTTTCAGGGTGTCACGGAAACGGGACCCATCAAAGGAGCACAGGCCTGCTGGGTCGTCGGCGAAATTGCCGCGGCATTCAACCGGTATGACCACGTTTTTAACGTACTCGGTGGTGCGGCAAGCCTGATCGCGGTGGATGTCACCCACAATGCGCAGTCCGACTTCGTAATCGAGCTCGCTTTGCTCGAGATTAACGGTGCCATCGCCTTCCAGGCGCATGCCGGCCAGTTCCGCCACGAGGTCTGTGTTGTTCAGGGTGTTGCCGTCGATTTTCAAGGTGCCGTGCATGTCGTTGAACGGCGTGGTTGCTCCCCAGTCTGAAGTAGACAGCTGATCCTGATTAACCAGTGCGATGCCTTGGCAGGCCATGCGGGTCAGGTTCATCTTGCGGAATTCACCCTCCGCCAGATTGAAGTTGATTTCGCCCTTCGCGTTTTCGCGCAGTTTTGAAATGCGGTTGCCGGTGGTGTCCACGGCCAGCTCCAGATTTGCGCCACCAGACAGCATATCGACTTCAGCAAGTTGGGTGAGCAACGGCAAGGTTTGCACATTGCTGACGTCAGAGCTGATATTCCACTTGGGGTTGTTGGTACGAGCATCAATCGTGACGTTGGCGCCGAAGGTGCCGTAATACAGTTTGCCGCTGAATTCGTCGACCTTCAGCAGGCCGTCTTTAGCGGTGGTGCTGGCTTTGATTTCGTTGATGGTGAGGTTGCTGACGATCAACTCGCCCAAATCAAAGTTGATGTCCAGCAATAACGAACGCAGTGTTTCCAGCGGCAGAAGATCGGTTTCCGGCTGGTTGGCTGAGGCGGTTTCTGGTGCTGGGGCGTCGGTTTCACCTTCCTCTTCGGTGGATGCGCTTTCTTCAGCTGCTGGCGGCAAATAGCGGTCTGCGTTTAGCTTGTCACCTTGTAGATTGAATACCAGGCCTCCGTTGCTCAGGGTATAGCTGCCGTTACCATTGAAATTGGTGTCGTCCAACGTGATCTTCAGTTCGCTTAACGCCACTGTACCGGGCTTGCCGCCAAGATTGGTGGAAAACGTGATGGCTTTCAGTACATCCGGATCGGTGGTTTCAATGGCTGGCTGGCCAAGATTGCTCAGGAGTTCTTTCAAAGAAAGCTCGGAGATGGCCAAGCTGCCATTCAGTGCGGGCTTGTCGCCAAAGCCTTTTACGGTGAGGTTGGTATTTAGCTTTAGGTTGGCCAGGCTGGCGGTGAAATCGCTCAGTGACGCAGTTTCATCTTCAAGATTGGCAGCCAGAGAGCCGCTCAATTCCGCCGTGACAGACTTGCCGCCAAACGGTTCGCCGTTCATGTCGAATACGGCTTTCAGGCTAGACATGGTGAATTCGTTGAGCGCTTGGTTAGCTTTCAGTTTGGCACTGATGCTGCCGTCTACCGCTAGTTTCGGTTGTGCCGTTGCTACCTTGAATTGAATGTCTAGCGGGAACTCGGAACCTAATGTGATGTTGCTGGCCATCACCGAGAAGTCTTCCAGTACAACCGATTGCCCGGTGCTCAGATCGTTGTAGTGAACCCGGGCGTTGCTGATTTCAACGTTCTCTACGTTGAAATTAAGGGCTTCGCCACCTTCGCTTGTCTCTGCAGTTTGTTCGGAGGCCGCAGGTGTTTCTGTAGCGTCCGCTTCTACAGGCTCTTCGGCGTTGGCGGGTTTCTCTGCCATGATCCGAGCCCAGTTGCCTTCGCCTTGTTTGTTCACTTCAAAGTGCGCATCCAAGCCGTTAAGTACGAAAGTGTTCACTTGCGGTGACATGGCAATCAGTGACCAAAAATCGATCTGGGCAATCAGTTGCTCCAAAGCCACAAACTGCTCACCTTCCAGCGTTGCTTCTACTTTATTCAGTTCCAGACCGAGGGGTATGAAGGACCAACCAATATCGCCTTCAAGAATAAGGTCCAGATTGGTTTGCTTCTCGACCACAGCTTCGATTTGGGGCTTGTAGTCATTTGGATTAATAACTGCGACAGCGATAGCAACGGCTGCGACAGCTAGTACGACAAGGCCGATGATGGCATATAGCGCGTAGCGGATGACTTTCATTGCAAAATTTCCTTTTCTTCCCGGGCGAAGGGAGTTGCCTGATGTATGACGAATGAAGTACCCAAAGGATAACGCAGGGTTAGCAAAATAACAGTGCAGGGATATGACAAAGCGGTAGTCTTGGTTCAAAATGCATCGCAAACGTGCAGGGAAAAACGCTCTGTGACGTAAATAACCATAAAAAGGAGTCGGATGTGGCTATCACTGTTTCAATTGAACTGAACCGTGAACTGGAAATTCAGGCAAGCTATGACGAAGTATTCGATTTGCTGGCAGATGTACCCAAATCCGTCAGTCATTTCCCCAAAGTAGAGAAGCTGGTCGACTTGGGCGACAACACCTATCGTTGGGAAATGGAAAAGGTGGGTGTTGATAAGCATGCCATCCAATCTGTATACGCCTGCAAGTACTATGCAGACAAAGAAGCCGGCAAAATTACTTGGGAGCCGGTTAAGGGCGAAGGTAACGGTGTCGTGAGCGGTTCCTGGGTTATTGTCGCCAAAGACGCGAACACCACCGGCCTGCGCTTTCAAACCAGCGCCGCCCTGACTTTGCCCCTGCCAAGCCTGCTTAAGCTGGCTATTAGTCCTGTCATCAAACACGAGTTTAATAGCATGGTTGACACCTATATGAACAACCTGAAAAACGCGTTCTGAGCCTAATCTAAGCGATCCTGCCCATTGCGGGACTCCTGCTGTGTAAATCGGTATAATCCGTAGATATTAAATTTCGGTAGCAAGCCAGTTTTTACAACGGAGTCTCCATGGCTGAACGCAAGGCTCGGGTAGAGCGAAATACCCTTGAAACCCAGATCACAGTTGAGATCAATCTCGACGGTACCGGCAAAGCTTGTTTTGATACGGGCGTGCCCTTTCTTGACCACATGATGGATCAGATCGCCCGCCATGGTTTGATCGACCTGGATATCACCTGCAAAGGCGATACCTACATTGATGACCACCACACGGTGGAAGACATTGGTATCACCTTGGGGCAGGCCTTCAAACAGGCTGTTGGTGATAAGAAGGGGATTCGCCGATACGGTCACGCTTACGTGCCGCTGGATGAAGCTTTGTCCCGGGTAGTGATCGATCTTTCCGGCCGTCCTGGCCTGTGCATGAACATACCCTACACCCGTGCGGTGGTTGGTGGCTTCGACGTGGATTTGTTTGAAGAGTTCTTCCGCGGGTTCGTGAACCACTCGATGACAACCGTCCATATCGACAATCTGAAGGGTAAGAATACCCATCACCAGATTGAAACCGTGTACAAAGCCTTCGGCCGTGCTCTGCGCATGACCGTTGAGATGGACGAGCGCATGGCCGGTATCATGCCGTCTACCAAAGGCGCTCTGTAAACCGGTTGCCAACAGGAATCTGAACCACCATGAAGACCGTCGCCATCATTGACTACGGCATGGGCAACTTGCACTCCGCGCGCAAAGCCGTGGAACATGTTGCCCCGGATTGCACCGTATTGGTTACCGATAACGCTGCCCGGATACGTGAAGCCGACCGGGTGATTTTGCCCGGCGTTGGTGCCATCCGTGACTGCATGGCTGAAATTCGCCGCCTGGAAGTAGATAAGCTGGTGAAAGAAGTCTCTCAGGACCGCCCTTTTCTAGGTATTTGCGTTGGTATGCAGGCGCTGATGGCCCGAAGTGAAGAGAACGGCGGTGTTGAAGGCATCGACCTGTTTCCCTCGGAAGTGCGTTACTTTGGTGACAATCTGACCGAAAACGGTGAGCGCCTGAAAGTGCCTCATATGGGTTGGAACCGGGTCCACCAAGCGATGGATCACCCCCTTTGGCACAACATTCCGGACGGTGACCGCTTTTACTTCGTACACAGCTATTACGCCGAAGCCAGCGGCAACGTCCACATGGCGGGCCGCACTCATTACGGTGTCGATCTGGCTGCTGCCGTGGCGAAAGACAATATTTTTGCAGTGCAGTTCCACCCGGAGAAAAGCGCACGGGCAGGCCTGCAGTTACTGGAAAACTTCACAAACTGGACTGGAAACCGCTGAACGCGGGCAGGGAACAAGACATGCTGATTATCCCCGCAATCGATCTGAAAGACGGCAAATGCGTAAGACTGCGCCAGGGCCGCATGGACGACTCCACCGTGTTCGGAGACGATCCGGTAGATATGGCCACCAAGTGGGTTGAAGCCGGCGCTCGTCGCTTGCATTTGGTCGACCTTAACGGCGCCTTTGCTGGTGAGCCTATAAACGGCGAAATCGTTAAAGCCATCGCCAAAAAATACCCGGACCTGCCCATCCAGATTGGTGGCGGCATCCGTTCTGCCGAAACCATCGAAGCCTACCTGAAGGCTGGCGTGCAGTGGGTGATCATCGGTACGAAAGCGGTTAAAGAACCCGAATTTGTTACCGATATGTGCAAGCGTTTCCCCGGCCACATCATTGTGGGCTTGGATGCCAAAGACGGCCGCGTTGCAACGGATGGTTGGGCCGAGGTTTCCGAAGTGATGGCGGTTGATCTGGCTAAACGCTTCGCTAACGACGGCGTAGACTCCATCGTATACACCGACATTGCCCGCGACGGCATGATGCAGGGTGTGAATGTTGAAGCTACCGCAGCTTTGGCGGAGCAGGGCGGTATTCCGGTGATTGCATCCGGCGGTGTCACCAACATGGACGACCTCAAGCGTCTGGCCACTGTGGCCGACAAGGGTATCTTGGGCGCAATCACTGGTCGTGCCATATACGAAGGTACGCTGGATGTTGCAGAGGCCCAAGCCTACTGTGACAGCTTGAACAACTGAGGAAGCACCATGGCATTGGCAAAACGCATCATTCCCTGCCTCGATGTCGACAAAGGCCGCGTGGTTAAAGGCGTGAATTTTGTGGATATCCGTGATGCCGGCGATCCGGTGGAAGTGGCTCGGCGCTACAACGAGCAGGGTGCAGACGAAATTACGTTTCTGGATATTACGGCCAGTCACGAAAGCCGCGACACCACCTACGAGACCGTAGAGCGGATGGCGGCCGAAGTGTTTATCCCGCTCACCGTTGGCGGCGGTGTGCGCACTGTAGACGACATTCGGAACCTGCTAAACGCCGGTGCTGACAAGGTTTCGATCAACACCGCTGCGGTGTTCAATCCGGAGTTCGTGCGCGAAGCTGCAGATCGATTTGGCCGCCAGTGCATTGTGGTGGCCATTGATGCCAAGCAGGTCAGTGCCGAAGGTGAGGAGCCTCGCTGGGAAATCTTCACCCACGGTGGCCGTAAACCGACCGGTTTGGATGCCGTTGAATGGGCGGTAAAGATGGTCGAAATGGGGGCAGGTGAGCTGCTGCTGACCAGCATGGATCGTGACGGCACCAAGATTGGTTTCGACCTTGGCTTAACTCGTGCGATCAGCAATGCGGTATCCGTGCCGGTGATTGCCTCCGGCGGAGTGGGTGAGCTTCAGCACTTGGCCGATGGTGTTACCCAAGGTGGTGCCGATGCTGTATTGGCGGCCTCTATCTTTCACTTCGCTCAGCACACCATTCCCGAAGCCAAAGCCTTTATGAAGGCTCAGGGCATCGAAGTCCGCGATTAATTGCCCTTGGCGTAAGCAGGTCGAATGGCCTGTTTTTCGCCTTCGGCAAACATCTCTTGATTGTCATTGCGAATTGCCCAAACCCCTCGGACGGTTGCAATGGCAATGCCTTGCTCATCCAGTTCTGGCAAATGCTTTTCTAAGTAGTCCACCGTTACTGTGTGCGGATGGCCAATGCCGATAGCGGTGCCTTTCTTTTTGGCGGTTTCGATTAACCGCTGAAACTGCTGGTCAACAAACTCTTCGGTTTGTTCGTGGTCCAGGAACACGTCACGGGTCAAGCTAGGAATTTGATAGGAACTGGCCATGCTTCCGGCGACGGAACTGGCGATGGTGCGGCTATCCACAAAGTACACCGGGTAACGACTCAGCTCTTTCATCACCCAGTCCATCGGCTGCATCTGTTGGGTTAGTAAACTGCCCATGTGGTTGTTTACGCCCGTTACGTGAGGAATGGACTGAAGTGCGCGCCGGAGTGTGGTGGTTACGGCGGCTTCATCCATGTCGGGTGTCAGCCCGCCCGGACCCAGGTCGAAATTGCGGGTATTCGCCATAGGAGCATGCAGCATAACCTCCTTGTCGTTCGTATAAGCCTCTTTAGCAAGGCGTACGGTGTGGCGACGATAAGGTAGGAACGCCAAGGTCAGCGGCTGGTCCAGTTGCACCAATCGCTGACCTTCATGCAGGTTGTGGCCGACGTCATCAATGATGATGGCGATGGTCGGAGGCATGGCTTCTCCGGGTGCCGCGCTGTGGGCAGCACTCGAGCCGAAAACCAGTGCTGCCGCAAGCCATAAACTACCAAGGCATTTGTTCACTGCGCGCTGTCCTTGCTGCCAGACAAAATGCTCATGCCCTTCAGAAGGTTCAGGGCAGAGCGCAGCTGGTAGTCCCGGTTTTCCGCAGACTCTCGTGTTTGCTCTTTCTTCGCGCGTTCCTGGCGGGCTTTCTCTTCATCCTCGCCTTCCAAGTGACCACTCAGATCTGCCTCGGTAAAGAGTGGGCGGCTGTCCAGTTCAGTCAGTTCGGCAGGTCGAACTTCAATGTCTGGCGTGATGCCTTTAGCCTGGATAGAGCGGCCATCTGGCGTGAAGTAGCGCGCAGTCGTCATTTTGATGGCGTGGGTTTCGTCCAACGGAATGATGGTTTGAACACTGCCTTTGCCAAATGACTGGGTGCCCATCACCACGGCTCGTTTGTGATCTTGCAGGGCGCCGGCCAGGATTTCCGAGGCCGAAGCGGAACCGCCGTTAATCAGAACCACAATCGGAGTGCCTTCCATCAGGTCGCCTTTCTTGGCGCTGAATCTCAGACGGGAGCTTTGAATTCGGCCTTCGGTGTAGACAATCAGACCGCTGTCGAGCAACGCATCCGAGACCTCAACGGCGGCTTGAAGAACTCCGCCGGGGTTATTGCGCAGGTCGATGACAAGGCCTTCTAGGTCCTGGCCATAATCAGCTTCCAGTTTGCTCAGGGCTTGCCGGAACTGACGGCCCGTCTCAGCCTGGAATTGGGTAATGCGAACGTAGCCGTAGCCGGTCTCCAGCATGCGGGATTTCACGCTGGTGACTTTGATGATATTGCGGGTGACATCAATCTCGATCGGCGCGTTCTGTCCCTCACGCATGATCGTCAAGGTGAGTACAGTTCCGGGCTTGCCTCGCATGAGGTTAACCGCTTCTTCCAGCGACATCCCTTTTACCGGTTTTTCATCGAGTTTGATGATCAAATCGCCGGCTTGTACTCCGGCTTTCTGTGCCGGCGTGTCATCGATGGGGGAGATCACTTTGACGAAGCCGTTCTCCATGCCCACTTCTATGCCCAAACCGCCAAACTCACCGGAGGTGCTTTCTTCAAGCTCTTCGTAGTCTTTTGGGGCGAGGTAGGTTGAATGAGGGTCTAAGTCGGAGAGCATGCCTTTAATCGCGCTTTCAAGAAGCTCGCTGTCGGAGACTTCTTCAACGTAAGCGCCTTTGATGCGGGCGAACACTTCGGTGAACTTGCGCAGATCTTCCAGTGGAAGTTGTTTTTCTGGGTCCGGTAATTTCAGCTCAACTCGCTGCCCGTCTTGAAGACCTTGGATCACCTGGTGAGGTTGGGTGTCATTGTCTTGAGCACCCGCCAGTCCGGGAAGGGTGAAGAAACAGGTGGCCACGAGAGATAGAGAACGCAATGGTGAATTCTGGAGAAAGCTTGGGACCCGTTTCATTCACATATCCTGTTTTGTTTCCAATAGTTGGACGGGAAAGTTGTTTCCCACAGTATGGCGTTCACAAGAACGTTTGTCAGCCTTTCAGTTCTCAGCTTAAAGTTTGTTTAGCCACGTGCGCGGATTGACCGGTTTACCATTTTTACGCACCTCAAAATAAAGCGCTGGATCTTGGGTGCCTCCGGTACGACCTGCCAAAGCGATGGTTTGACCAGGGGTAACCCAGTCACCCGGAGACGCAAACAGGCTGCTGCTGTGCCCATACAGCGTCATGTAACCATCACCGTGATCGATGATCGTCATCAGGCCAAAGCCTCGCAGCCAATTGGCAAAAACAACTCGGCCATGGTGCACTGCGGTTATTTCAGCCTCTTCCTGGGTGTTGATGATCATGCCGTTACGGCGAAGTTTGCCATCGGCGTAAAGGGCGCCGTATTGGCTGACCACTTTCCCCTGCACGGGCCAGCCCAGTTTGCTGCGTTGTGATTTGAAGGGTCGCGATTCGTTGGGAGAAGGAATGTTGGCGATCGCCTGCTGAACTTCCTCAAGCAGTTTTTCGAGCCGTTCCTGATCGGCTTCAAGGGTCTTCTTTTCGCTGCGACGGTCTTTGATGTCGCTCTTAAGGGCCACCAGTGTTTTGCTTCGCTCTTTACGGCTCTCGGCGAGGCGGTTTTGCCGCTGTTCCAAGCCGGCTTCGGTGTTGGCCAACTCAACCCTTGTAGCTTGGACTTCAGCGCGGGCCGCTTTAAGTTCACGAAGACTTTTCTGAAAGGCTTCCAGTCGCTCGACGGTATCTTTACTCAGATACTCGTAATAGGTCATGGTGCGAGCGAGGTTGCCCGGCTCTGTTTCGTTCAACAGAACCTTTAAAGCAGGGGCTTCGCCTTCCATCCAGGCCGCCCTGATTTGTTTCATCAGGCTTTGGCGCTGAACGTTCAGGGTGTTAGCGAGTTCGGTTTCTTGCTTTTTCAGCGATTGCAGGCGGGATTTCTGCTCTTCGGCCTGTTTGCGAAGTTCCCGGCGCTCCCGGGTAAGTTTGCCGATGTTTCGTTCGGTGGTGGCGAGTTGCTGTTCCAGTTTAGAACGGTCTTCTTCTGCATCGGCCAGCCACTCATCGATGTTGGCGATGCGATTTTTAAGCGCTTCGACCTGTTCGGGCGTGACGTCTTGCTCAGCGTGCAACGGCGCAGCCCCCAACGTGAGGGCCAGCGCCAAGACAAAAAGACGTTTCAAAATACTTGCCGTTATACTAATCAGCCTATTTCAGCCAGATTTTGGCCGGTCATCTCTTCCGGCGCTTTATCACCCATGAGGGTCAGCAGCGTAGGGGCAATGTCGCTCAGACTGCCGTTGTCTTTCAGGGTGATGGCGCGCGGGCCGGTGTAGACCAACGGCACCGGACCAATGGTGTGGGAAGTGTGAACCTGGCCTGAGTTGGGATCCGTCATCTGCTCACAGTTACCGTGGTCTGCTGTGATCAGGGCTTCACCACCCACCTCGTCCAGTGCTTCAACCACGCGCTGAACGCACTGGTCGAGACATTCGGCTGCTTTGATGGCCGCGTCCAGTTTTCCGGTATGACCAACCATGTCGCCGTTGGCGTAGTTGCACACGATCAGATCGAACTTGCCGCTCTTGATGGCTTCTACCAATTTATCGGTGACTTCCGGAGCACTCATTTCCGGTTGCAGGTCATAAGTGGCGACTTTCGGCGATGGCACCAGAATACGGTCTTCGCCTTCAAATGGAGTCTCCATACCGCCATTGAAGAAGAAGGTAACGTGGGCGTATTTTTCGGTTTCGGAGATGCGCAGCTGGGTTTTACCCAGTTTCGCCATGTACTCGCCCAGGCCGTTGCTTAGCTGCTCGGGCGGATAGGCGCAAGAGGTTTTAATGTCGGCGGCGTATTCCGTCAGCATGACGAAATCGGCCAGTTCGGGGTGCTTGCGGCGATCGAAGCCGTCGAAATCCGATTCTACAAACGTGCGTGTCATTTCGCGGGCGCGGTCAGCGCGGAAATTCATGAACAGAACGGTGTCACCATCGTTAATGGTGCCTTCCGCTTGGCCATCTTTATGAATACGAGTCGCTTTCACGAATTCGTCATTCTCGCCGCGCTCGTAGGCTTGCTCCAGTGCAATGACTGGGTCTGCACAAGTGAACTCGGCTTCGCCCAGAGTCATGACGTTATAGGCGGTTTCGACCCGGTCCCAGCGGTTGTCGCGGTCCATGGCGAAGTAGCGCCCAACGATGCTGGCAACGCGGCCAACGCCGAGACTTTCCATTTTAGCCGTGGCTTTTTCCAGTGAGGGGCGTGCACTGCGGGGAGGCATGTCGCGACCGTCCAAGAATGCGTGGATGTATACCTCTTTTGCGCCACGCGCGGCCGCGAGTTCAGCGGCAGCCAAAATATGATCTTCGTGGCTGTGTACACCGCCTGGAGATAGCAGGCCCATTAGATGCACCGCTTTGCCGTTGTTGGCTGCTTTGTCGATGGCGCTGCACAGAGCTGGGTTGTTTTGGAATTCGCCGTCTTCCAAATCTTTGTCGATGCGCGTCAGACTCTGATACACCACCCGGCCAGCACCCAGGTTCATGTGGCCAACTTCCGAATTACCCATCTGGCCTTGTGGCAGACCGACAAACATACCTGAGGTGTTGATCAGGGTTTTCGGCTGGTTCTGCCAGAGCTTGTCCCAAAATGGAGTGTTGGCGTTCGAAATGGCATTGTCATCAGCCGGGTCACGGTGGCCCCAGCCGTCGAGGATAATCAGTGCAGTGGGCTTGCGCGTCGCGGTCATCGTATTGTCCGATTGGTTGTAGATTGAACGAATAAAAAGTGGCGTAGATTGTAACCGTTTTCAATTGTGCAGGCCACGCAGTAACGCATAGCGCTGCTCGCCTTCTTTGAGCGGGTGTGGGTGTGTATAATCCGGCCAAACTAATTTTCAGGGTAGCGCTCCATGGATCGTTTGTTTGAGTTCGTTGTTAATCACTACATTCTGGTATCAATTTTTGTCGCGCTGATTCTGGCGATTTTGGCCCTTGAGTCTCGCCGCGGTGGCGCAAAAATATCCGCCCAGGGCGCGGTCACTTTGATTAACCGGGAAGAAGCCGTGGTTCTGGACATCCGCGACCGCAAAGACTTCGGAGAAGGGCGTATTACCGGTTCGATCAACATTCCACTTAGCGGCTTGAAAGATCGACTGAACGAGCTGAATAAACACAAAGAAAAGCAGATTGTGGTGGTCGATAAAATGGGCCAACACTCCGCAATGGCCGTTAAACAGCTTAAAGAAGCTGGGTTTTCAGACGTTGTTCGCCTGAACGGCGGCATTGCTGACTGGAAAGCCAGTAACTTGCCCGTGGTTAAGAAGTAATAGGGCTTGATCTGATCGGCGATCTATCGCACTGTTTCACATTACTTGTACGGGGCAGGCGGTAGACTGTCCCGACAAAGCGTGACTAGGACAATGGGCCGAGCCCATGCGACGAAATAAAAACGAAAGGACGGATCATGGCTGAGAATCAGCAAGCCGCAGGCAACGAAAACCAGAACCAACCCCAGTTTGCCCTTCAGCGTATTTACGTGAAGGACCTCTCTTTTGAATCACCGAATGCACCGATGGTGTTCCAGGAGCAGTGGAAACCGCAGGTAAATCTGGACCTGAACACCTCGCACACCAAAGTCAGCGACAATCAGTACGAAGTGGTGCTGTCGATGACTGTGACTGCCAAACTGGACGAGAAGGTTGCCTACATCGTTGAAATTCAGCAGGCGGGTGTTTTCATGGTAGACGGCATCGAAGGGCCTCAGCTTGGTCAGATGCTGGGTGCGTACTGCCCGACGATCCTGTTCCCATATGCCCGTGAAGCCATTGATGGCGCTGTTGGTAAAGGCAGCTTCCCGGCCCTGATGTTGGCACCGGTAAACTTTGATGCCATTTACGCTCAGGCATTGAAGAAAAAGCAGGAAGAAGCGGCTGGAGAGGCCGGAGCAGAGCAAACGCACTAACGTTCAAGTGCTTTCAGTTGACAAAAAAACCGGCTAAGGCCGGTTTTTTTGTGCCTGTTTGATTTTTGTCAATAATCAGTTGACGCAACACGCAAACTAAACAATAATCGTTCGCATTACGATTATTGGTGTTGGTCTATGTTTGACAAAAAACAGGTGGTTTTCTGCTTACCGTTTGCGCTGGCGCTGCTGGGAAGTGTCGGGACAGCGGAGGCCGAGGCCTTGTATCTGGACGAGCTGGTGGTGACCGGAACTCGCAGCGAACGCTCGCTGCTTGATACGCCAGTGCGGACTGAAGTAGTCACGGGCCGGGAGCTGAAGCGCACCCACGCTCGTAGCTTGAAGGAAGCTTTGCAGTATGTGCCGGGGCTTCAACTGCGGCAAATCCACGGCAAGCCTGGTTATGAAGTTTGGCTGCAAGGTGTCGAAGCTGATCGTGTATTGGTTTTGATTGACGGTATGCCCATGACCGCCACTACGGGCTCAGCGACGGATGTGAGCCAGCTATCGGTTCTGGATATTGAAAAAATTGAGGTCGTAAAAGGCGCCGTCTCAGCCCAATACGGCAGTTCGGCCATCGGGGGCGTTGTCAATGTAATTACGAGCCAGCCCGAATCTGGCTTGTCGGGGGAGCTTACTGTTGATGCGGGCACCTACGGCGATCAAAACCCCTCCGGCGACGCAGCCGATCCCGGTCGTTACAGTGCTCGTGCGACCGTCCAGGGTGGTGGGGAACGGCTGGCGCTAAGGCTATCGGCATCGCATCAGCATTCGGACGGCGTTGATCCCGATCCGGAAACCTGGTCGCAACCTGGCGACGAGTATGATCGGACAGATCTAAGCCTGCGGGCTGATTGGGAGCTGACGGACGAGCATCGACTCAGTGCGGCGATCGCTCGTTTTGAGGAAGAGTCCGAATCTCGATATCGCCTAGCTCCTCCGGTGAACACGGACCAAGGCAAGCTGGAGACGGTCCAGAGAACCCGGTATTCCCTCTCTGGGGACCACGGCTTCACTAGCGGTGTAAATGCAGGTTGGTCTGCCATCCACGAAGCGCTCAACGACGATACTTTGAAGTATTCCGCGGTCAGCCGCTTTGATGACCGGCGGGCTGAGTCAACTTTATCCAAGCTGTCGGCAGATGTCGGACGTTCACTGGGGGAACGTCATTATTTGCAGGGCGGAGTGGATTTCAGCAAAGAGACTCTTGATCAGACTATTGACTCCGCATCCGAGTTAAACGGACGACAAGAGCGTGAAGGCCAAGAGATTTGGTTTCAGGATACCTGGATGCCCACGGAGAAACTGGAGCTCGTTCCCGGCGTTCGAATCCAAAACGATTCCAGTTTCGGAATCCATACCGCACCCAAGCTCAATGCTCGCTACGATCTTTTTCAGACCAGCAGCTTAAGCGCGTTTATCCGAGCGGGGGCCGGCGCCGGCTATCGGGTCCCGAACCTGAAAGAGCGGTACTTCGTATTTGATCACAGTTCCTTGGGTTACATCGTGACGGGCTCGGAAAGCCTTAAACCGGAGGAATCCGTGAGCTACCAGCTTGGGGCCGGCGTGTCCCGTGGGCGCTCCGCTTGGTTAGAAGTCAATGCGTTCTACAACGACATAGAGCAGTTGATCCAAACCTCCGAGACCGGTGTGGTCAACAATGGTGTGGTCGAATACCGGTACGAAAACATTGCTCAGGCCCGGACCTGGGGCTTCGAAACAACAGCTGGCTGGGAGCCGGCAGCGCCTTGGCGTTTCACCGCGGGCTACACCTATACCCGAACCGAAGACAAGCAAAGCGGCGATGAACTCAATAAGCGACCCCGCCATCAGGCCAACTTGGGCATCGATGGTCCTTTGGCGTTACCGGGTCTAACGTGGAGTGCACGTGTTCGTTACCAGAGTGATGAGTTCACCAACGCCTCCGAGAACCGCAAATCCCCCGCCTATACCACCGCTGATCTCAAGCTGAATTATCAGTTCTCTGAACAAGTACGGCTGTTCGCCGGGGCTGACAACATCACCAATGAGCAACGGGACTTTTCCAATGCAGATGAAGACTTGAGGCCCGTCGCAGGGCGCTTTGCCTACGCAGGGTTGACGGTTTCGTTCAGCAAATAGTCCCACCACCCTTAACGATAAAAGACTAAAAGGAGATTACCGATGACACTTTTTGATGCTCGACCACCAGTGGTTTTACTGACTGCGCTCATGCTGGGAGCCTGTGGAGGCAGCGATAGTGACAAAGACATAGCCAGTGTCGATGCTGATGAAGAGATTGAGCAGAACGGAATATCGTCAAAGCAACTGCCGGCTGGAACTGGGACGGTTTACCTCAATTTGGAAACTGGTGCGCTTGTGGAACAAAGCGGCGACTGGCACATCGCGGCGAACCGCCTGAGTTTTCAGCTCAACGGTGGAGCTTCAGGCGATGGTGCCGTCGGCGGTGCAATCGCTGTTGAACAGAATGATTTTTACGACGCTGAAGGCGAACCTGATGTCAGCGTGTTTACTAATGCCACGGCCAATTCGGAGGAAGAGCACCTTCTAGGTGTTTTTCAATCGCCTGACGACTGGCAGCAAGATGGTTTTAACAGTGCTTTTGGCGATTCTGACGGTTGGTCGATTTACGATTTCGCTACCGGGGTGATTTCCGAGAAAAGTGATGTTGGTTATCTGGTGCGGTCTGCGGAAGGGGATAGTTATGCTCGCATGCGGGTAGCGGAATTCAATTTTTCTACCCGGGCGGGCAATGGCATAGAGAGTTTTAGGTTCGAGTTTGATGTCCAAGCTGCCGGGGCGAGTCAGTTCAACTCTGCGCCTGTTGTCTTCGAAACGCCCTCAGATTTTGACGGAGCAGACGCCTGTTTCGATTTTGATGCCGCAGAGATCGTCGATTGCGCTGCCAGTTCAGCCTGGGATGTCCAGGTAGGCTTCTCCGGGCGAGATTGGTACCTGAAGTCAAGTAGTAGTGCGTCGGGACAGGGCGGGGCTGCTGGCCCGATGTCTTGGACCGAGTTAGCGTCCTATAACGCGGACCCCGGTGTTCCTCAGCTGTACACCAGCGACTCGACAGGAGGCGTCTTGTCAGAGTATCCCTGGTACGCCTACAACCTGACTGATCAACACAAAATCTGGCCGAATTTTCGTACTTTCCTCATCAAGTCTGATATCGAGAACGATGCCTCGAGTGTCTGGGCGCTTCAGGTCGTTGGTTATTACGACGAGAACGGAGCCAGTGGTCAGCCTATTGTGCGCTGGTTAGAAGTAAATCCTGAACAAATCGAGGAGTAAGGCATGGAAACGGCCATATTAGAAAACGCTGTGATCGAAAAAACGCTGGTGGAGCGGTGGGAAACGTTGGTATCGAAACAGCCGAATTTGAGGATTCGGTCGGCGGCCGAGGCATTGGGTGTCAGCGAAATGGAATTGGTGCGGTTGCGCGGAAAGGACGCTTTGACCCCGCTTCAGACTCGCTTTCCAGAGCTTCTTGCAGCAATGGAAAACGTGGGCCCTGTCATGATCCTGACGCGTAATGACGAGGTGGTCCACGAAGTGACAGGCTCCTTCAAAGGTTTTACCACAGGTAAATCCGGTGTCATGGGGCTGGCTGTCGGCGAGATCGACATTCGGGTGTTTTTCACCCATTGGGTGTGGGGTTACCGGGTTCAGGAGCAGGTACGCTCTGGTTGTCGAGAGAGCCTTCAGTTCTTTGACCGATATGGTGCTGCGGTATTCAAGATTTATCGGGTCGCAGAAACCGATGGGGCTGCCTGGTCAGAACTGATTGAGACGTTTGCCGCTGAGCGCCTGGAAAGCTTCGAGCCTTGCGGCAAGCGCCCGGTGCCTGAGCGTGTGTCGGTTGAGAGTGTTGATGTGGATACGCTGCGTGACGGATGGCAAAACCTGAAAGATGTTCACCATTTTCATGCCTTGTTGAAACGCACTGGAGCAGATCGACTGACGGCTTTGGAGCTGCTCAGGGGCGAGTGGGCGACTGAGTTAAAGACCGCCGGTGCTGAGGTGCTGGATCATCTGCTTGAGCTGTTGCGGGATAACGGTTGCCCCAGCATGTTTTTCGTGGGGAACCCGGGCATTGTTCAGATTTTTACCGGACAAGTTGTCAATGTGAAACGTTCGGGGCCTTGGATGAACGTGTTGGATCCAAATTTCAATCTGCACGTTAACACGGCGCAAATCGAGTCCTGGTGGCTGGTTCGCCGGCCATCTTCGGACGGCATCATCACTTCTGTCGAGGCTTTCAATGCACAGGGTGAGTTGGTGCTTACGGTATTTGGCGAGCGTAAACCAGGGATTCCGGAATCCGAACTCTGGAGAGAGCAGGCGGCCACTTTGGAGGTTGTTGCATGAGAGGTCGGATGCTTCTGATCGCATTATGCTGGCTGACCCCGGCGTTAGTTCAGGCTGAACCGACGCGAGTGGTGACGGCCGATGGTGCAATTACGGAAACCGTTTATCGGCTCGGATTAGAGTCGATGCTGGTGGCGGTCGACACCACGAGCGGATACCCGGAAGAGACGCAAGCGTTGCCCAAGATCGGTTATCTCCGGGCACTGCCTTTCGAAGGCGTGTTGGCAATGAGGCCGGACGTGCTTATTACGACGGAACAAGCGGCCCCCCAAGAAAATCTGGATCGGTTGGCCAAGGCTGGCGTTCAAATAGAAACGCTGCCGATGGCGTGGACACCGGAGGCTTCGCTGGAGCGGATTTTAACCGTTGGCGAGATACTGCACGCACGTACCGAGGCTAAAGATCTGGTTGCCGAGCTTTCATCCGAGATCAGTCGGGTGCAGCAGTCTGCAGCCAATCGCGGGAGCCGTCCCAGAGTGTTGTTTATTCTGGCAGCGGGTAATCATTCAGTATTGTTGGCAGGGCAAGACACAGCCGCTTCCGCATTGCTGGATGCCGTGAATGCAGAGAATGCTGTGACAACGATTCAGGGTTATAAGCCAGCGAGCAGGGAGGCTATTCTGGCTTCGCAGCCGGATGCCATTGTCATTGCAGAATCGACGCCGGGTCAGTTTGATATCAGTAACTGGCAGGAGCTTGCGCATCTGGATGCCTGGAAGTCAGGGCACCGAATGGTGGCCGACAGTATGTTTCTTCTGGGATTTGGCCCTCGATTGCCTGAAGCACTGGATGCTCTGAACCGGGTTTTGCCTTCCAATGCAGCTGTGGTGAGCGATGATTCGTGACGCAGCTGGCCGCTTCGGCCACACCCCGGCTTTGATCATTGTGGTGTGTGCGGCCGTATCGGTCGCTTTGTTGTCGGTCGCCAGCGGGGCATACCCGCTGGCGATACCTGATATTTTGAAGGTGCTCGGTGGCCGGGAAGCCAGTGATCCAGTGGCCTCTCTGGTGCTGCTAGAGGTTCGTATGCCCAGATTCCTGCTAGGGTTTCTGGTAGGGGCCGTACTGGCTGTCTCGGGGGCTCTGCTCCAAGGATTGTTCCGCAACCCGTTGGCTGATCCAGGCCTGATAGGGGTCTCCGCAGGCGCTTCCTTGGCCGCCATCATGGTCATAGTGTTGGGCAGTACCTGGCTGGGGGGATGGCTGGAATGTGCGGGCGAGTGGGCCTTGCCTATTGCGGCATTTTTCGGGGGCAGTGCGACAGTGTTTCTGGCATGGCGAATTGCTAATCGCGGCGGGCAAACGCAGGTAGCAACATTGTTGCTTTCGGGAATTGCGATTAATGCAATCGCAGGGGCGGCCACAGGCTTGCTGACGTTTTACGCCACTGATGACGAGCTGAGATCGTTGACCTTCTGGACCATGGGTAGTTTGGGGCATGCCGGTTGGGATGAGCTGGTGATCGGCGCACCGTTTATGATTCTGGCGCTGATAGTGTCTCCGTTCTTAGCGCGACCTCTGGATGCGTTTCTTTTGGGGGAGTCAGTCGTTGGGCATCTTGGTTACCCCGCTAACACCGTAAAGAAAGCGGCGATTTTGGTCGTTGGGCTGGGAGTGGGTGCAGCGGTTGCGGTCAGTGGTTTGATTGGTTTTGTCGGATTAGTTGTGCCGCATCTGGTTCGACTGGTGTTGGGCGCCAGTCATCGCGTGGTCCTGCCGTTTAGCGCTTTGATTGGCGGCACGCTTCTGGTGGCTGCGGATTCACTGGCACGGATTTTGGTAGCACCGGCGGAATTGCCTATCGGACTGATGATGGCACTGATTGGAGGCCCCTTCTTTCTTGGGTTGTTGATGCGGCGGAAGATAGTTTAATGACTTTGCGAGTTAACAATCTCAGTGTGTCACTGGGCGGCGTGACGATTGTTCGAGAGATCAATCTGGTGCTGGAAGCAGGCGAAATGGTGATGTTGTTGGGGCCAAATGGTGCCGGAAAGTCGACCCTGCTGAAGGCCTTGTCGGGAGAGTTGCCCTTTCAGGGGCAAGTCGCCATGGCTGGTCGAAAGCTTGCGGATTGGGCTCCGTCGCAATTGGCTCGCCATCGAGCCGTGATGCCTCAGAAGGTGGATGTAAACTTTCCGTTGACGGTGAAAGAAATTGTCGCCATGGGGCGGCCAAGAACCGCCAAGGGTAAGCCGGATTTGATCATGAATCGGCTGATGGAAGAGCTGGACATTGCCCACCTACGGTATCGCATGGTGCCAGGATTGTCAGGGGGAGAGCAGCAGCGTGTTCAGTTAGCCCGTGTTCTAGGGCAAATTCTCGATGCTTCAGGGCCTCGGCTGTTATTGCTCGATGAATGTACGTCGGCCCTTGACCCTTCCCACCAGCAACTCGTTATGGAAGTTGTACAGCGATTAGCGCAAGAGCAGGGTATATCCGTGTTGGCGATTGTTCATGATTTGAACCTGGCTGCGCAGTTTGCCGACCGTTTGGTCGTCATGCAGGGTGGACGGTGTTTTTGCGAAGGTGGCGCCCATGATGTCCTGACCCATTCCGTGCTAAAGGCGGTTTATGGGTATCGGGCGAGGATAATATCGCTGCCGGAAGGTTACCCGCTGGTGGTGCCGCTCGGAAGCGGCAGTGCTCAGATGGCGTCAGGGAACCCGAGTTGCCGCCAAGCTTCGTAAACCAGCAGTGCCGCGGTATTCGATAGATTCAGGCTGCGGCTTTCCGGACGCATGGGTACCCTGAGCCTATGCTCTTCGGGCAGTCCCTCCCTGACATCTCCCGGTAAGCCGCGGGTTTCAGGACCAAACATCAGATAGTCGCCATCCTGATAGGCTACCTCATGGTAATGGCGAGTGCCTTTGGTTGTGAGCCCGAATAGCCGCTCAGGGCGCTCTGTTTCCAGAAAGCTCGGGTAATCCTTGTGGATTTTTACCGTGGCGTATTCGCTGTAGTCCAACCCGGCCCG
This sequence comes from Marinobacter sp. AL4B, assembly GCF_019916045.1. Lineage (NCBI taxonomy): Bacteria > Pseudomonadati > Pseudomonadota > Gammaproteobacteria > Pseudomonadales > Marinobacteraceae > Marinobacter > Marinobacter sp. AL4B. The sequence goes on along the minus strand of NZ_JAILWZ010000013.1, from coordinate 216,546 downwards.
GCGCATCTGCTTATCTTCGAGAGAAAAGCCCAAAGGCTCGATCAGATGCAGCTGGCAGCCCGTGTTGGCGCAAAGCCGGATAATATTGCCAGTGTTCGGCGGTATTTCCGGCTCATACAAAACAACGTGTAACACCGGACCTAGCGCTCCACAGCCAAGGCAACACCCAAGCCGCCGCCTATGCACAGCGTGGCCAGGCCTTTCTTGGCATCACGACGCTGCATCTCGTGCAGCAAGGTAACCAGAATCCGGCAGCCGGACGCACCGATGGGGTGTCCCAGAGCAATGGCGCCACCGTTTACGTTCACCTTGCTGGTGTCCCAGCCCATATCCCGGTTTACGGAAATCGCTTGTGCCGCAAAGGCTTCGTTGGCTTCGACCAGATCCAAGTCAGCGGCGGTCCAGCCGGCACGTTCCAGGCAACGCTGACTAGCAGGGATTGGACCCGTACCCATGATCTTGGGATCAACACCTGCATTAGCGTGCGCTTTGATGGTGGCTAACGGGGTTAAGCCGAGCTCTTTAGCTTTCTCGGCACTGCAGACCATCACAGCGGCGGCACCGTCGTTTAAAGAGGATGCGTTTCCGGCCGTGACCGAACCGTCTTTTTTGAACGCGGGGCGGAGCTTAGCAAGGCCATCTGCGGATACTCCGTCTCGTGGACCTTCATCTCTATCAAACACGATCGGGTCGCCTTTGCGCTGCGGAATACTGACGGGAACGATCTGGCCGTCAAAGCGGCCGTCGTTCTGGGCAGCAACGGCTTTTTGCTGAGATGCGGCAGCGAATTCATCCTGCTCTTCGCGGCTGATGTCGTACTTCTCGACGATGTTCTCAGCGGTAATGCCCATGTGGTAATCGTTAAAGGCATCCCACAGACCGTCGGTGATCATGGTATCGACCATGTTCCAGTTGCCCATGCGCTGGCCGTCACGGCTGTTGGGCAGCACGTGGGGCGACTGGCTCATGTTTTCCTGGCCACCGGCAATGATCATGTCGGCATCGCCACAGCGGATGGACTGAACTGCCATGTGAACGGCCTTGAGGCCAGAGCCGCAAACCTTGTTAATGGTTATGGCGGGAACGGAGACAGGAAGTCCGGCGTGGATACTGGCTTGACGAGCCGGGTTCTGGCCGCTGGCGGCTGTCAGTACCTGGCCGAGGATGACTTCGTTAATTTGCTCGCCGGCAACGCCGGTGTCTTCCATCAAAGCCTTGATAACCGCAGCGCCGAGTTGGTCAGCACGAACGCTCGACAGGCCACCGCCAAAACTGCCAATGGCGGTACGTTTTGCGGCAACAATCACAACATCACGCATGGAAATTCTCCGTTGTATAAATGCAGGTTCAGCCGGTCGGCTGCCCGGGAATGTAATTTGTTGGCAGCTATTGTAGCGGGAAAGCACGAGTGCGCCAAAACCACCAAAGTCGAGTTATGGTGCCAAAGCCAGCGTGATACGGCCTAGCCGTTCGTTACGAATGGCGTTGCCCAGCTCTTTGCCTTTGAATCCTTGCTTCAGTAACTCTTGCGGACTGACGTCCCTCGCGGATTCAGCCGCGCTGTTTAGAGGCCCCACATGCTGTTTATAGGGAGTGCAGGCGAGGGCGGTTACCAGCTGCTCAAAACGCTCAGGCCGACGCCACAGATCAGCATGGTCGAACATCTCGAGCATGGCTTCAGGGGGGAGCGTGCTGTCGGTGTATTGTGAAAGCCAATCGGTGAACAGGCAAACCAAACGGGTGAGATCTCGGCAGTCGTTCGGGCTCTTCATGGCTATGGCTCGGGCCCTGGCCTCAGGCTCAGGCAGCGCGCTTAGTAATGCCGAAAATCGCTGGGCGGTTGTGCTGTTTTGGGTGCTTATGCATTCCAAAGCTTGAAGGCCAGCCTCAAAACGTTCGGTATCGGCAAGCTCGGGCATCAGAATGTCCAACGCGCCCAATTCGTGCAGTACTTTAAAAAACACGGTGGGAGACTGTTCGTGCAGCGCGCGCTGAACTTCCTGCCATACGCGTTCCGGCACCAGATGCTGTAACTCACCGCTACCGATCATTTCCCGCATAAGCGCCATCGTATCTGCACAAATGGTGAAACCGAGTGGATGGAAACGAGCCGCAAACCGGGCGGTTCTGAGAATGCGCAGCGGGTCTTCGGCGAACGCTTCGGAAACGTGCCGTAGGGTTTTCTGTGCTAGATCGGTCAAGCCGTTGAACGGGTCCACCAAGGTGCCGTCTTCGTGCTCGGCCATGGCATTGATGGTGAGGTCGCGGCGCTTCAGGTCTTCTTCAAGGGTGACGTCCGGAGCGCTGTACACCGTAAAACCGTGATAGCCTCGGCCTTGTTTTCTCTCGGTGCGGGCGAGGGCGTATTCTTCGCCGGTTTTCGGGTGCAGAAACACCGGGAAGTCGGCGCCTACCTGTCGGAAACCTCTGTGTTTCATGGCTTCTGGTGTGGCGCCGACAACAACCCAGTCGCGATCTTTGACCGGTATGCCCAGTCGCCCGTCGCGCACTGCGCCGCCCACAAGGTAGATATCCATGATGTTCGCCCTGATTAGTATTGAGTGCCGTATTTGGCTGAAATCGTAGGCAGAATTATCGGTGGGTTACGGAGGTGACGCAAATCGGAGGGGTAAGATAAACAGCAGTCGAGGCGTAATGGTTTGTTCTGGGTTCGTAAACAGGGGCAAGAAACTGCCGGTTTGTTGGTCGACCCTTTTTTGTTTATTTTAAAATCCATTCTAATCATTTGGTTATCTATGCTGGCGTGATTTTTTCATGGTCATGGGAAACCTGTTTTCCGGAGACGAGATAATGACACTGAGATGCCGCTTTCTGCCCGTGTTGCTAGCCATGCTGTTGGCTGGCTGTGCAACCGGAGGTAAGCAAGATACCTCGGATGAGCTTGAGCCGATTGTGGTTCAGGTCAGTGGTTTTGGTGTCTATGGACAATCTCAGCAGGGCCGTTCAAACCCCAAGCAGCGATTGATGGCGCTAAGGGCATCGAAGCTGGATGCCTATCGCAATCTGGCTGAGCGGGTTTACGGAACCGTGATCTACGGCCGTTCTACGGTGGATGAGTTCGTGCTGAAGGACGACAGCTTTCGCGCATACGTGGACAGCTATATACGTGGGGCCCGCACCTTATCTGTGAAGGAACATCCTGGAGGCGTGGTCGAGACGGTCATGGAGTTGAAGCTTGAACCCCGTTTCCGCAAGTGCGCATCTGAGGTGGCAGATGATCAAGTAAGAGATGTCTGCCCAATCCCGATGCCCAGCCATTATGAGCCTAAAAACGACGTGGCAATCAAGAAGGCGGAAGGCCAAAAAGTTGATTCACTTTATTATCTGGATTAAGCCGGCCGTGTGTCGGCAGGTTTTGGGAGCGTTATGACTCGCATCGTTTTTTTATGTGTGATGGTGATGTGCTCAGGTTGGGCGGGTGCAACGGTTCTTGAGGGTGTGGGCCATGCCAACATTGCCGAGGATAACCTGGACCAAGCCCGTGCCGAAGCCCGGCAAGCGGCCATGCGTGACCTGGCTTTGCAGTATCAAACGCAAGTCAGCACTCAGGATACTGTTGAAAACGGGCAGCTTACTGAGTCCAAAACGGAGCTGTCGTCGAACGTGGAGCTTCGTAACGCAGCGATAGTTGATGAGTATCGGCGCGGAAATTTGTTGCGTGTGGTTGTTCGGGCTGAGCTTTCTGACAAATCGACAGGGGATGCGGCGGCCTGCAGGGCGGGCGAGGCATCGGCGCTCCGGAAACGGGTGGCGGTAACGGGATTTCCAATTGTGCATCCGTCTCAAGGCGGCGACCCGGGGTTGGATGATGCGGGTGAACAGTTGCCGCAAGCCTTGATCGCGCGGATGCAGAATCAGAATAAGCTTCAGGTGCTCGGAGCTACATCGCTTCGTCTATTCAGCAATTTACCGGATGCCCCGACAACCCAGTCGAATATGGCCAGTAACCGGCTAACCAACGTGGTGCAACTGGCACGTGAACTGGGTGCGCAGTTTGTTGTCACCGGTGTGATTCGCGATATGGGGTTGGTAGATCCGGATGCTTGGGGTACGTCGGTCTTCGAAAAAATGCAGAGAGGGCTAGGCTTTGGCGATAAAACCCGGCGTTTCGAAGCTGAAGTTATGGTGTTTGACGGCTTCAGTGGCTCTCCGATATTCCGTAAGCGGTTTGAAACCGCTGCCAACTGGACGCCAACCGGCAGTGGAACTGCTGGCTTTGCTTCCGCGGGGTTTGAGAGCAGTGAATGGGGGGAGGCTGTTTCAGGAGTGATTGACGAGATGACGGCTGCTGTTGCTAATGCTCTGAATTGCCAACCTTTTATGGCTCGTATCACTCGTGTGACTGACGATAAAGTTACCTTGGCATCTGGCGCTACCGCTGGCTTACGCCCCGGTGACCAGCTGAATGTCTATCGTAGTCAACGCTACTTTGATTCACTGGGTGGCACGCCAGAGCTGGACGATGCCGGGGTGTTGATTACGCTGGACAGCGTTCACCCCGATTTCAGTATCGGTCGCATTGGTACAACCGGGCCGCAGATCAACGTCCAGCGAGACGACTTAGCGATTATCTGGTGATCTCAGGCAGCGGCTTCGGTCGCTGCAATATCCCGGATTTTGCCGACCATGGCCCGTAAGCCGTTGCCGCGAGTGGGGGAAATGTGACGCATCAGGTCGAGCTGCTCGAACAGTTCGTCTATGTCGGTCGCCAGCAGTTCCCGAGGCGATTTCGCGTTCAGAGCTACCAGAATGATCGCAGCCAGACCGCGAACGATCATGGCGTCAGAATCTATCAGCAGGAACAGTTTGCCGCTGTCTTCGTCGTACTGATGAATAACCCATACCTGGCTTTGGCAGCCATGCACGTAGTTCTCTTCGGTACGCGCCTCATCCGGGAACTCGGGTAATTGCTTGCCCAGATCGATGATGAAAGCGTAACGATCTTCCCAGTCATCCAGGAACTCAAAGGCGTCCAGAACGTCTTCCAGTGAGGTTTTTTGGCCGAGCGGGTTGTCCAGAAATTGCTGTTTGCTAGCGGTCATAGCATACCCAGTTCAAGTTTGGCTTCATCAGTCAGCATGTCGTTGTTCCAAGGCGGATCGAACGTGAGCTCCATCGTTACCTTATCGACGTTGGGCACGTGCTCTACTTTGCGCTTGACGTCTTCGGTAATCACCGGGCCCATGCCGCAGCCAGCTGCGGTCAGGGTCATTTTGATGTAGATGTGGTTTCCGTCTTCAGTGCCGTTTTCAATCTTGCACTCGTAAATCAGCCCCAGATCGACCACATTGACCGGGATTTCCGGGTCATAGGCGCTGCGCATGGCTTCCCAGACCTGGTTCTCGTTCACCGTGCCATCTGCCGGGGTTTCGAAGCTGCTTTCCAGCGGTTTTTTGCCCAGAGCGTCGGCGTCGTGGCCTTCGATACGAGCCAGGTTGCCGTTGACCGCAACGGTGAATGTGCCGCCCAGTGATTGGGTGATGGTCACAAAGGTATCCGACGGAATCATGATTTCAGTTCCGGCGGGCACCAAACGTGCCTCCACTTCGCGCTTCGTCAGGACAACTTCCCGTTCTTGCATGCTCAATAAAGCCTCTGTTTAAGACACCGTAAAGCTCTCGCCACACCCACATTCTGCGGTAGCGTTGGGGTTGCGGAAACGAAACAGGGAGTTGACTCCCTCGGTGACAAAATCGATTTCAATACCGTTAACCAAAGACAGGTGTTCCTGTTTAACGAATACGTCCACGCCGTCGATGGAGAAAATGCGGTCGTCGTTGCTGGGTTGTTCAACCCATTCGGTTTCATACTTAAAGCCGGAGCAGCCACTCTTTTTGATGGCGAGGCGAATGCCTTTCGCATCCGGTTTTTTGTCCAGTTGTTTGCGAACGTGTTTGACCGCGGTGGGTGTCATGGTCACGTTGACATCGTTCGGGGTGAAGACTTCGGCCGACATGTTTCCACCTCCTCAGGTAAACAGGCGCTGAATTTTTTGCAGGCCGGCGAACAATTGCTCGACCTCTTTCAGTGTATTGTAGAACGCAAATGAAGCCCGGGCTGTACCGGGTACTCCGTAGAAATCCATTAGCGGCATGGCGCAGTGGTGGCCCGTGCGAATCGCAATGCCTTGCTGGTCCAGCAGAGTGCCGATGTCGCTGGGGTGTAGCCCGGCGATCTTGAACGACATCACCGGCACTTTGTTTGTCGCTGTGCCGATAATTTCCATACCCGGAACCGTCTCCACCAATTTGTTGGCGCGAGTCAGAAGGGCGTTCTCAGTCGCTTCCATGGCCTTCCGGTCAAGACTGTCCAGGTAACGGATGGCCGCAGCCAGCCCCACCGCTTCGGCGATAGCCGGTGTGCCTGCCTCAAACTTGTAGGGCAGAACGTTCCAGGTGGTGCGCTCGAACGAAACCCGTTCAATCATCTCGCCGCCGCCCTGGTAAGGGGGCATCTGTTCCAGCAATTCCGCGCGGCCGTACAGTACACCGATGCCAGTGGGGCCGAACAGTTTGTGGGACGAGAACACGTAGAAATCACAATCCAAAGCCTGTACGTCAGGCTTGAAGTGGGGTACCGCCTGGGCGCCGTCAATCAAGGTCAGTACGCCCTGATTCTTGGCTTGCTTAATCAGGGAGGCAATAGGGTTCACGGTACCCAGTACGTTGGATACGTGAGTGATGGCCAGAATGCGAGTACGTTCGTTCAGCAAATTGTTGAAGGAGTCCAGATCCAATTCGCCGGCGGAGTTCACCTGCACAGGCACCACTTTGGCGCCCGTACGTTCGGCCACCATCTGCCAAGGCACGATGTTGGCGTGGTGCTCCATATGGCTGACCAGAATTTCGTCGCCTTCTTTCAGACGAGAAGCCAAGCCGTTCGCGACCAGGTTTATGGCTTCGGTGGTGCCGCGTGTCCAGATGATTTCGCGCGTGCTGGACGCGTTTAAAAAGCTGCGAACGGTTTCCCGGGCACCTTCGAAGGCCGCTGTGGCGCGATCGCCAAGGGTGTGAGCACCCCGGTGCACATTAGAGTGCATTTCCCGGTAGTAACGGTCCATCGCATCCAGGACGGCGGTTGGCTTTTGGGCCGAGGCGCCGTTGTCCAGATACACCAGCGGCTTTCCGTTAACCTCTTGGGCCAGAATGGGAAAGTCGCGCCGGATGCGTTCTACATCAAACGCTTTGGTGCTGGTGTTGGTTGCCATGGACAGATCGCTCATGCCTTCAGATCTCCTGAAAGGTTTGCTCGAAGAATTCGTTCAGACGCACTTGGGCCGTGTCCCGCACAACTTCCAGCGGTATCTGGCTGACCAGTTCGTTGATGAACGCCATGGTGAGCAGTACGTTTGCATCGCGGCGACCAATACCCCGTGACAGCAGGTAGAAAATGGATTCTTCGTCCAGCTGGCCGATGGTGGCACCGTGGGCACACTTCACATCGTCGGCGTAGATTTCCAGTTCCGGCTTGGTGTCGATCTCGGCACCGTTGTTCAGCAACAGGTTTTTGTTATTCATATCCGCAAAGGACTTTTGTGCGTCCTGATGGATATGAATACGCCCGTTGAAAATCGCGTGGGATTGGTCGGCTGCGATGTTGCGATACGTTTCTTCGCTGTTGCAGTTCGCCGCCACGTGATCAATGGAGGTGTGGTTGTCGTAGTGCTGTTTGCCTTGAGTCACCACAACGCCGTTGAGCTTGGTTTCGGCTTCTTCGCCTACCAAGCGCACCTGCAGGTCGTGCCGGCGCAATGGGCCGCCAAAACCAACGCAGTGGCTTTCGAAACGTGAGCTGTGGTTCTGGACCACACCGGTGGCACCAATGTGCTGAACCGATTCGCCTTCCATGTTCAGACGAATGCTGGTTACGTTTGCGCCGTCGGCCAGAGTAAATTCAGTCACTGTGTTAACGAACGCCGGTGCATCACCACTGGAGGTATACTCTTCGACCAGTGTGATTTGGCTGTTTGCTCCGGCTTCAACGAAAATGCGCGGGAAGGCTGAGCCACTGGCATCCGCGGCGGTTTCATGAATGATGAACAGTGGCTGATCCAAGGCAGCACCGGCGTGCAGGCGCACGAGCAGTCCGTCGTCAAAACGGGCTCCGTTCAGACGAGCAAATTGGGCCTGATCGTGATCCAGTGTACTGCCAAGTTGAAGGGCGAGTACGTCCGCTTCTTCGTTATCAAGATCGCTGAAGCTCCGAATGGTGATGCCGTCCATATCCGGAAAGTCGCTGGCTTCGGGGATCAAAATCCCGTTGCGGAATACGACCTTGTAGCCGGACACCGCCAAGCTGTTGCCGGTTTTGCCTTCGGCAGGCAAGGAAATGGCCATCTCGTCGGACAGCTTCAAATACTTGCTGGAGTACTTCCAGTTTTCGGTTTTGCGGGTAGGTAGTGGCATATCAACCAACAGACTCGCCCGTTGTTTGCGCAGCGCCAGCAGTGGCTCAGGCAGAGTTTGCCCGGCCGGATGCAGGAAGGCGCTGGAAAGCATAGGTGCTTGTTTCATTCCGCGGCCTCCTGATCAGTTACTGGTGTCTTCGTCGTTGATTCCCAACCAGCCGTAACCGCGTTCTTCCAGTTCAAGTGCCAGTTCACGGCCGCCGGATTTAACGATCCGGCCGCCCGCCAGTACATGCACGTAATCTGGCACGATGTGGTTAAGCAGGCGTTGGTAGTGGGTCACCATCAGGATGGCGCGATCTTCGGCACGCAGTGCGTTAACGCCGTTGGAAACGACTTGCAGTGCGTCGATGTCGAGGCCGGAGTCAGTTTCGTCCAGAATTGCCAGCTTCGGCTGAAGCAGCAATGCCTGCATGATTTCGTTACGCTTTTTCTCACCACCGGAGAAGTCTTCGTTAACGCCACGCTTCAGAAACGAAGGGTCCAAATCTACTTGCTTGGACACTTCCTTGGCCAGCTTCATGAACTCAGCAGCGTTCATTTCTTCTTCGCCGCGGTGCTTGCGCATGGCGTTAACGGCGGTCCGAAGGAACTGAAGGTTGCTCACGCCGGGAATTTCTACCGGGTATTGGAAGGCGAGAAACACGCCGTCGCGGGCACGCTCTTCGATAGAGCGTTCCAGCAGGTTTTCACCGTTCAGGGTGACTTCGCCGCTGGTGACTTCAAATGCCTCGTTGCCTGCCAGAACCTGTGACAGGGTGCTCTTACCGGATCCGTTGGGGCCCATGATGGCATGAACTTCCCCGGCCTTGATGTCCAGGTTGATGCCTTTGAGGATCTCTTTGTCCTCAACGGATGCGTGCAGGTTTTTGATGCTCAGCATTTGTTGCTTCTCTCTTTTAACCGTCTGAATTCTTTGTGTTTGCCGTGGTACTTAATTAACCAACAGAGCCTTCGAGGCTAACTTCCAGTAGTTTGCCGGCTTCCACCGCAAACTCCATCGGCAGTTCTTTAAACACCTCTTTACAAAAGCCGTTCACGATCATGGACACGGCCTGCTCTGGCTCGATACCACGCTGGCGGCAGAGGAACATCTGCTCGTCACTGACCTTGGAGGTGGTGGCTTCGTGTTCCACGATGGCTGACTTGTTCTTGCTTTCGATGTACGGGAAGGTGTGGGCACCGCAACGATCGCCGATCAGCAGCGAGTCACACTGGGTAAAGTTACGTGCGCCATCGGCTGCCGGGCCGAATTTCACCAGGCCGCGGTATGCGTTTGAGCTGCGGCCAGCCGAAATGCCTTTGGAGATGACAGTGCTCCGGGTGTTTTTGCCCAAGTGGATCATCTTGGTGCCGGTGTCCGCTTGCTGGTAGTTGTGGGTCAGGGCAACGGAGTAGAACTCGCCGACGCTGTTATCACCACGCAGTACACAGCTGGGGTATTTCCAGGTAATGGCAGAGCCGGTTTCGACCTGAGTCCAGGACACTTTGGAGTTTTTGCCGATACAGGCCGCGCGTTTGGTGACAAAGTTATAGATGCCGCCTTTGCCGTTCTCATCGCCTGGGTACCAGTTTTGTACGGTAGAGTATTTGATCTGGGCGTCATCAAGGATGACCAGCTCAACCACCGCAGCGTGCAGCTGGTTTTCGTCGCGCATCGGAGCCGTACAGCCTTCCAGATAGCTCACGTAGCTGCCTTCTTCGGCAATGATCAGGGTGCGCTCGAACTGGCCAGTGTTGGCAGCGTTGATTCGGAAGTAAGTGGACAGCTCCATCGGGCAGCGAACGCCTTTTGGGATGTACACGAAGGAACCGTCGGAGAAAACGGCCGAGTTCAAAGCGGCGAAGTAGTTATCGCCCGCCGGAACCACGCTCCCCAAGTACTTTTTCACCAGTTCCGGGTGCTTGTGCACTGCTTCGGAAATCGGGCAGAAAATCACACCGGCTTTTTCCAGCGGTTCTTTGAAAGTGGTCGCTACAGAAACCGAATCGAAAACCGCATCAACCGCAACCCCCGCCAACTTGGCACGTTCATGCAGCGGAATGCCCAATTTTTCATAGGTGCGCAGCAGCTCTGGATCGACTTCGTCCAAGCTCTGTGGCATGTCTTCTTTTTTCTTGGGAGCCGAGTAGTACGAAATATCGTTGTAATCCACTTTCGGAAAATCAACGTGGGCCCACTCGGGTTCTTCCATGTCCAGCCAACGACGATATGCTTTTAAGCGCCACTCAAGCATGAACTCAGGTTCCTGCTTGATTTCTGACAGGCGGCGGATTACATCTTCATTGAGGCCGGGTTCGAAGGTGTCTGATTCAATTTCGGTCACGAATCCGTGTTCGTAATCCCGTTTGATCAGCTCTTTCACCTCATTGTCGGTGGTCGCCATGATCGTCGCTCCGTAATTCTCTCATCTGGGGCATGGTGCCCTGTGTTTCGCCGGGGGACCGAATGTAAAAAGGGCTCCCCCCGTTGCTTCTGGCGAATGATTATACAATACCAGAGTAATTTAGTCAGGTATTAAATCGGTCGTGTAGGGATTATACCTTAATCATACGTGCAGCCCTACCTATGAGCTGCACGCCGGGAGCGTTCGGGTGGGGTTAGATGGTGGGCAGAATGCGTGTCAAATAACTAAAACGAAGAGAGTTTGGCAATCCTTGGGGTTTGGGGATGCGTACAATGTGCCCGCTACCCGGGGCGCAGTTCATGGTTTCTCCGTTACGGTTTTGCATGGTGCCGGCGGTAAAGCGCAGGTTTCCGGCAGGATTGATCAGTTCCAATTGATCGCCCGGTGCAAATTTGTTTTTCACATCAATGGTTAGCCATTGATCGTCGGTATCGGTAATGGTGCCAACGACTTGCTGAGTGCCAAGAAACGATGATCCTTGCTCGTAACTCTGGTATTCCTGTGGCACATGGCGACGCAGGAAGCCTTCTGTGTAGCCGCGGCTCGAGAGTGCTTCCAATTCATCCATCCTTTGCATGTCGAAGGGTTTGCCAGCGACAGCGTCGTCGATTGCGCGGCGATAGGTCTGGGTGGTGCGGGCAACATAGTAGGTGCTTTTGGTGCGGCCTTCGATTTTCAGCGAATGCACGCCCATATTGACCAGTTCGGCTACGTGCTGGACGGCTCTTAAATCTTTTGAGTTCATGATGTAGGTGCCGTGCTCATCTTCATAGGCCGGAATATAACCGCCCGGGCGGTTCGGCTCTTCCAGTAGAATTTCTTTAGGTTCGAATGTTTGAGCGGTTTGTTGAGACGAGGTGGCAATCAGATCACCCGTTTGATCGGTGGTGTGGGCTACGGGCTGGTAATTCCAGCGGCAAGCATTAGTGCAGGCGCCTTGATTGGCATCGCGGTGATTCATGTACCCGGAAAGCAGACAGCGGCCGGAGTAAGCCATGCATAAAGCGCCGTGAACGAACACTTCCAGCTCCATCTCTGGTACTTTTTCTCGAATCTCACGGATCTCATGGAGTGCTAATTCCCGGGATAGGATAACGCGGTTGATGCCTTGTCGACGCCAAAATTCCACGGTGGCCCAGTTGACCGCATTGGCTTGAACCGAAAGATGGATGGCTTGGTCTGGCCAGGTTTCTTTTACCAGCATGATCAACCCCGGGTCCGACATGATGAGGGCGTCCGGCTTTTGTTCAAGAATGGGGGCGAGGTCTCTAACAAAGCTGCGCACTTTGTCATTGTGAGGGGCAATGTTAGATACTAGATAGAACTGCTTCCCCAGCTCATGCGCCCTGGCGATGCCTGCACCCAAAGCTTCAACGTTTTTAAAACTGTTATTTCTTACCCGAAGGGAATACCGGGGTTGGCCAGCATATACTGCATCCGCCCCGTAGGCGAAGGCGGTTTCCAGGTGTTCGGGAGTGCCGGCGGGCGCGAGTAGTTCCGGGGTTTTCATGGTTTCTCCGAGGGTCAGGATTCGGGTGGGGTGGTGATGATTTTTAACCGGGTCGCATTTTGCCGGAAGGCGATGCCTTTTCTATTGATCTTGCTCAAAGGTCTTATTGATCCTTTTCAGCTAACATGTGTACGCTGACACGTATGTACTATGCTCAAAGCTAAATGGGTAGCAGGAGGGAATAATATGGGAACGGAGAATGTATCGTCGGACGCGGCCAAGAAACCCTTGGGTGGCCGGGTCAGCTCGTTAATCAAGGTTCATCTGGCGCGAGGCAAAGTCGGAGTTGAAACCGTTGCGGGCCAATTGAATATGAGCCGGTATACGTTGCACAAGAAATTGCGACAAGAAGGGGTGACGTTTGCAGCGTTGTTAGAGCAAGTCCGCCGAGAGCAGGCGATTACTTACATGAAAGATAAATCCAAGCCGCTGGTAGAGATTGCCGAACAACTTGGATTTTCGGAACTGAGTGCATTCAGCCGGGCGTTTAAACGCTGGATGGGAACGCCACCGGCTGAATACCGCTCGCTTCGGATGTCCTGATCAGACTTTCTTGAAAATCAGGGTGGCGTTGGTTCCGCCAAAACCGAAACTGTTACTCATCACCAAGTCCAGATTCTGGTTGTCCATGCGTTCGCGGACAATCGGGAAGCCTTCTGCACCTTCGTCCAGATTCTGGATGTTGGCCGACGGTGCGATAAAGCCTTCACGTTGCATGATCAACGAGTAAATGGCTTCGTGTACACCCGCCGCACCCAATGCGTGGCCGCAAAGTGGCTTGGTTGAACTCAGAGGCGGGATGTTGTCGCCAAAGGTTTTCTTGAGAGCTTGAAGCTCGGTGATATCACCGGCAGGCGTACTGGTGCCGTGAGTATTGATGTAGCTGATCTCACCATCGATATTGGCCATTGCCTGCTGCATGCAGCGAATAGCGCCTTCGCCACTTGGTGCAACCATGTCAGCGCCGTCCGAGGTTGCGCCAAAGCCCACCAATTCTGCCAGGATGGTCGCGCCACGTGCTTCTGCGTGTTCCAATGCTTCCAACACGACAGCACCGCCACCGCCAGAAATGACGAAACCGTCGCGGTCGGCATCGTAGGTGCGTGAGGCCTGCTCGGGAGTGTCGTTGTACTTGGTAGACAGCGCGCCCATGGCATCGAACATGAGGCTGAGTGTCCAGTGAATATCTTCACCGCCACCCGCGAGCATGACGTCCTGACGGCCCAGTGCAATCTGATCAGCGGCGTGGCCGATGCAGTGTGCGCTGGTTGCACAGGCAGAGGTAATGCCATAGTTGATGCCAGTAATGCCGAACGCGGTAGTGATAGAGGCGTTGATGGCGCTGCCCATGGTGCGCGGTACACGGTACGGACCAACCCGACGAATACCTTTATCGCGATGGGTGTCGATGGCATCCAGCAACTCAACCGTTGATGCGCCGCCGGTGCCAAATACTGCGCCTGTGGTGTTTGCGCGAATTTGCTCGTCGGTCAGGCCCGCTTGCTCGATGGCTTCTTTGGTGGCCAGATAACTGTAACCGGCGGCCGGGCACATGAAACGCAAGATTTTGCGATCAATCAGCTCGGACAGGTTTAAGTCAATCTTGCCGGTAATGTGGCTACGTAAACCGTTGTCGCGGGCTTCTTCGCTGAGCGCAATGCCAGAGCGGGACTCACGCAGAGATTCGGCGACTTCTTTTTGATTGGTTCCAAGGCTGGAGACAATCCCCATACCAGTGATTACAACACGACGCATCTTGCTAACTCCTAAAAGTCGTCAGTGGAGGTGAACAGGCCAACCCGCAGATCTTTGGCGGTGTAGATTTCACGACCATCCACTTCCATTCGGGCATCTGCAATCGCCATGGTCAGCTTACGGCGAATCAAACGTTTAATATCCAGATAATAGGTGACCTTTTTGTTACTCGGCAGCACCTGACCAAAGAATTTCACTTCGCCGGCGCCCAGCGCGCGACCTTTGCCTTCGCCACCACCCCAGGCCAAGTAGAAGCCAACCAGCTGCCACATTGCATCCAGCCCCAGGCATCCCGGCATGACCGGGTCGCCCTGAAAGTGAACTTTGAAAAACCAGAGATCCGGATTGATGTCCAACTCAGCTATCAGGCTGCCTTTGCCGTACAAGCCGTCATCAGCACCAACGTGGGTGATGCGATCGACCATCAGCATTTCGTCGATGGGCAAGCGCATATCGCCGGGGAACAACTCGCCATGACCGCAACGGATCAGGTCTTCTTTGTCAAAGTGATCAGGGTACATATTGCAGGTGTCTCTGTTTCAATATTTGATACACCTACTTTAGCGCCTGATATGAAAACAGCTATTGACCTTTAGTGGATGATTGCAAAAATGACCTGCATCTTTGATGTCTGTCACGGTTGCCGGGTGCTTATTCAGCCCTCTTTGCCATCCGCTCTCGGGCTGGCCAGAACGCCGGTGTAGCGAATGAGGAAGACGCCGTACGCAAACACCCAAAGTACGGCACTTGAGCCAATGCCCGGGTGCCAGGGAATGATCTCTAGGGCGGTAAGCACCCTGATAAGCGCCGCTAATTGAATGGCAACGAAAGCCGCCACCATGCCTCTTGGCAATTGGAGCGGGCGGCCGGTGTGGCCAAGTGATACGCGGGCGATCACACCCAGTATCAGACAGCCTACTGCGCCGGTACCTGCCGCATGGCTCCAGGCGCTGGAGGGCCATCCGGCCATCAGCGAGCCCGCCAGCAGAATCAGGGCCACCGGCACCCAGAGTAAGGACAGATGCAGAATCCATAGCAAGGGTTCGGAGCGCGCGAGCCAACCCTTCCAGTTATACAGGCGTTTAAGCATCAGCCCGGCGGCGACCAGAGCGAGAATCGCTGTGAGGGTCTGCCAGCCGGTCACCAATGAGGCCATCAACACAACCATGGCGAGTAAATTGACCAGATCGAGCGGCGCAATCATTTTAACGCGAGAGGCATCGTAACCACGCTGACGTAGCCAGCCTGCGGTAAACGCAGGCGTAATCCGGCCACCGACGATGCTGATCAAAGCCATAGCCATAATCAGTGCGCCGTAGCTGAACGACATGTCGAGTCGGGTAACGAAGCCAATCTGCATGAGCCAGAGTAAGCCTAATACGGCCAAAATCATGAACTGTCGCTTTTGTCGCGCATGCCAAATGCGCCAGCCAGCATCGATCATCACCAGGGGGAGAAAGGCCAGATTGACTGCGTGTACCAAAAGCTCTGGCAGGCTGCCGCCCAAAGCCAGCAGCAAACGCCCGGCCAGCCAGACGACCCACAGAAGTAAAAGAGGAACCCCGTGCAGGCGTTCCGTCTGGGTCCAGACACAAACAGCGGTCAACAAGAATCCGGCAATGGCGGCGGATAAAAAGCCGAACAGCATTTCGTGTTGATGCCAGAACAGTGCGGGCATGGCTAAGGGCAGTTGAATGACACCTGACACCTCCAGCACCCAGAGTGGGATGCCGACGAGCGTTAGCACTGTCATCGATAGGAAGAAGATCCGGAACGGATAGGCGAACAGCTGTCGAAGGCTCGCGCCGCTTTGTTCTGCAGAGGTTGGGTGCGCCTGCATAGATATCTCCCGCATACATGTATTTACCGTATATGTTAATGCTGCGGTTATTTAATCACCATACCTGCTTGGGGGTATTTTGCGTACAATGGCGGCAACATTCTGAAGGAAAAAGGGAAGTTTGAATGACCGCCTATATGATTTTAAAGCACCTGCACATGACAGCCGCGTATCTGACCATTACGTTGTTCGCGCTGAGATTGCTGCTGGATGTTGTTGGTCGGCCGGGTTGGCGGGAAACGCCACTGCGGTGGATACCTCATGCTAACGACACGGTTCTGTTGGTAGCGGCCGTTGCACTGTTGTTTGTGGCGGGTTACGCATCAAGCGTGCCGGGTTGGCTGATTGCTAAGATTGTCTTGTTGGTGGGTTATATTGTGGCGGGCGTATTTGCTATTAAGCCCAAGTTTTCCACGCCGGTTCGTGTAATTGCTGCCATTATTGCCTTGGTGCAGGTGAGCGCCATTTTCCATCTGGCCATGGCTAAGCCGTTGCTGGGCTGAGGCTGGCGCTAAAAACCGAACTGAAAAAAACGCCCATGCTTCTGTTCGAGGCATGGGCGTTTTTTATGTTACTAACTAACGCAGCGCTGTCACATCAACGCTCCAGTTTCTCGCTCAACTCATCGAGTTTGCGCTGAACCGATTGGAGTTGTTGCACGATCTGGTCCCGCTCATCATGTGCTTTCTGAGCGGCCTCGGCGTTTTGCTCCTCGCTCATCACTTCCAGAATCGCCCCGATCATCATGTTCAGAAACACGAATGCTGTAAGGAAGATAAAGGTGAGGTAGAAAATCCAGCTGAACGGATAATCCGCCATGGTGGCGTACATCACATCGGTCCAGTCTTCGAACGTGGCCACACGGAACAGTGTGAGCATTGCTACGGCCACATCACCCCAGAGTTCTTCATCCACGCTGGCAAAGAACATCGAACCAATCGCGGCGTAGATGTAAAAGATGATGAACATCAACAGTGCGATGTAGCCCATACGGGGGATGGCTTTGAGCAGCGAGTTGATCAAGAAACGTAGCTCAGGTACGACCGAAACCAGTCGCAAGACTCGAAATACCCGAAGCAGTCGGCCCAGCAATACGGCCTCGGAATTGTCGAGTGGGACTAAGCTGCCGATCACCACCAAGGTATCGAACAGGTTCCAGCCATCCATCAGAAATCGTCGTTTGGCGGGGCAGGCGGCAAACCGAAAGAGTATTTCAATTAAGAAAAACAGTGTGATGGCGTTGTCCAATACCGTCAGGGATTGCTCGACGATTGGTGGCAAGTCATAGGTTTTCGCGCCAATGGTCAAGGCAGACAGAATGATGATGGTGATGACCGCGCCTTGAAAAATTTTGCTGGATTCAATGCGTTTGAGTTGTTCAAAACTGTTGGCAGAAGACAGGTCAGCAGACATCTTTAAGGCTCCGGATAAAAGAATCGAGGCAATTCTAATGGTCCGGCGAGGTTGGTGGTAGGTTTGTGGCCAGATCTGACAAACCGTTAACGAGCGGTGCTGAAAAATGCGAGAAATTGACGCTCCTTCTGCTGAGCACCCTCCAGGGATATTTCCCCGAAACGCAGGCTTGAACCTGGAGGCCTTTGGGCCAGTGCATCGAGGCTTCGCGGCGTAACGGCACCCAGTTTCGGATAGCCGCCGATGGTTTGTCGGTCTTGCAGTAAAATAATTGGCTGGCCGTCTGCAGGCACCTGGATAGCGCCGAGACTCGTACCTTCAGAGGTAAGCTGGCGGACGGAAACCTCTAGCGTGGGGCCGGTCAGGCGAGCGCCCATTCGGTCAGACTGAGGGCTTAGGGTATAAGCGTTCGAGAAGAAGGTTGTTAGTGTCCGTTTGGGAAATCGCTCAACCTGAGCGCAGGGCAATACATCCAGTGTCAACGCCGCGCGGTAATCTGGAATCCATTGGTGGGGGATTTTTCGATGTACCGCCAGCGGCGAGGCGGGGATGCAAGGTAAAAAATCGCCCTCTTTAAGCGGTTGGCCCTTACCCTGCAAGCCTCCTGTGCCTTCACGTACAACGGTGGCGCAGCTGCCGCCCAACTCAGAATCCACTAAAAAACCACCTCGTACGGCGAGATAGGCGCGGACTCCGGCTCGGGGCGCACTCATCGCTACAACGTCTCCTGAGTTCAGCTGAAGGGTGGTCCACAGTGGTTTGGGTGCACCATTCACCGTCAGCTGCACTTCGGCACCGGTCACTACAATCTGTGTATTGAGGCCGATGGTGAACTCTGCCCCGCCAAAGGTGATTTCCAGTGCGGCTGCTCCGTAACGATTGCCGAGCAGGTGATTAGCCCAGGCCCATGCATGTCGATCCATGGCACCGCCCGAAGTAAGCCCCATATGCGTCACTCCGCGGCGGCCAGCATCTTGCAGCAAGGTGAAGAAACCCGGTTTGGTGACATAGAAACCGGCCTGAGCGTTCATTCGATCTGCCCGCCCAGTGCGAGAAATTCGTCTCGTGTGATGGCTCGAAACCTTACCTGTTGCCCGGCGCGTAACAGCGATGGTTGCTCACGGTGGACATCAAATAGGGTTAGCGGTGTGCGGCCGATCAAATTCCATCCGCCCGGTGATGCCAGAGGGTAAATCGCCGTTTGCCGGTCGGCAATGCCAAGGCTGCCAGCGGGGACCTTGGCACGCGGAGTGGCAAGCCGAGGTGTTTCCAGATCTTGTGGAACTTCGCCCAGATAGGCGAACCCTGGCGCGAAACCTATCGCAAACACGTGGTAAATCTGACGGCTGTGGCGTTGAACGACTTGTTCGATGGATAAGCCTGCTCGTGCGGCTATGGCTTCAAGGTCTGGGCCGACACTGGGGTGATAAAACACAGGAATGTCGATGGCACCTGCGTTTTCTCCCTCTGCTGGGTGGTCCGGTAAGTTATTCAGAACGGCGGCTATATCAATGAGTAAGCTCGAATAGTCGTCGATCAGCAAGTCATAGCGAAGCAAGAGCGATGTATAGGAAGGCACCAGATCAACAAGGCGCAGCCCAAGTTTGTTTGATAATTCCTCGGCCGCGATACGAATCTTTTCAGTGAGAGCGATATCGATACGGTCGCCAAAATACAGAGTAAGAGTATCGATGCCGGTCACCTGACACTGCCAGTGCATCAATGCAGATCCTTCAGGGCCTTGCGTATGGCTTCAACGGCGGTGATTGAATCGGGGTTGTCGCCGTGGACACACAAAGAATCTGCTTCAAGGAGCAATGGTTTGCCGCTGATACTTTGCAGTTGCATGCCAGTGGCAAGATGCCGAGCCTGCGCCACAATGGTAGCGGAATCTTTATGAACAGCGCCGGTTTGAGTTCGGGGAACAAGAAACCCCTGCTCGTCATAGGCACGGTCGGCAAAGGCTTCGAGGATAAGTGGCACGCCATGTTTTTCGCACAGGGTTTTCAGCTGGCTGTTGTCCGCGGTGGACATGGCCATCAGCGCAAGGTCATGGGGCGAGCACCTGAGTGCTTCCAGAATGCTTTCGAGAATGGCCTCGTCGCGCATCATGTCGTTATACAGCGCGCCGTGGGGTTTTACGTAACTCACAAGGCCGCCCTGAGATGCGGCAATGTGGCTAAGTGCGCCGATCTGATAGCTGGCCATGGCGGTGATTTCTCCCGGTTGAAGCGCCATCGAACGGCGGCCAAAGCCTTGCAGGTCTGGATACGACGGATGCGCACCAAGGGCCACCCCGTGGCTGAGTGCTAACTGAACCGTGCGGTGCATAGTGACAGGATCACCGGCATGGAAACCGCAGGCAATGTTGGCCTGGTCGATGAACGGCATGACGTGCTCGTCCATGCCCATGGTCCAGGCTCCAAAGCTTTCACCTAAGTCGCAGTTCAGTAGCATTGCAGTCTCCGGAAGTGAACTCGTAACCAGAATGGCTGTTGTGCATAGGTTACCTGATTGTGACTGTTTAGCGCTGTATTCGTTTGCTTTGACTGTGCCAGAAAAGAAGCAGTAACTGGATGAAAACGCCAACGTAGGTGACGCTCCAAGCGGTGGCCGATATCCACAATAGATCAGGTTGTGAGTGGGGGTTCGAACCGGCACTGAAGCGGCTGATGGCTGCAACACTGGTGGTTACCGCAACAGCGAGCACTTGCCAGCGTGGGGGGAAGCGTCTTTGAGCGCGTTGCCATGCTTGCCGCAACATGACGCTGCAGGAAAGCGTGCCCAACGCGCCTATCGTAATAAGGTGCATTGCAGGAAGAGGCGCCCGCCCGCTCAACAAGGCTATTCCGATGATTGTTGATCCTGCTGCTAACCACAAGTAACCGAGCCCGAATACCAGTAGGTCAGGGCGGTGCCCGAAAAGCCAGAGTTTCCAGCGTGTTGCACGCAGCCCGATCAACCCGCCGCTGATTATCAGTAGTAGTCCTGTAATCGGGTCTGCTATCGGTGTGAGTATGAGAAGCATCGCAAGAGACAGCAATATCAAAAGTGCGCCCTCTATTCTGGGTTGCACTCGGGCGTTTAACGAAATGCCTCTCTTTTCCAATATGCCTGCGATGGCAGGCGCAATGGCTCGACCACCGATGAAGGTCATTAGCAGCAGCAAACCGATAATGGTTGCCAGCATGATGCGACGCACACTGGGTAGCGGGAGCCCATACTGGGACAGGGAGTAGGCCAACGTGGCCAGACAGAGGGCAAGAATCAGTGGCCCGGCTACTTTATTGCGCCATTTTTTTGCGGCTTGAAAGCGGGGTACGACTTGGCGAGCGACCATAAGAGCAAAAGCAATACTAAGAGCCCGGCTTATCAGCAGTTCAGGCGCGATGAGCCAGGATGCCCTAGCCAAGAGCCAAACCAGAAAAATAGGGATAAGGACTCGCCAAGGCTGAGGGCCTAGGGTGTATCCCGCAACCAGCGCAAGAGCGAAACCGAACAGAAGTTCGTGGCCGTGTCCCGCACCGATAAGCCCGACGGGCCACCCAGACGTGGCTGAAAAAATTGATAAAGGTACGGAGAGTGCGGCCCACAACGAGGCAGCGGGAAAGAACAGCCAGAACGCATGAAAGGGTTTGCCGGGCAACGAAAAACCTCCGCTTCTGGCTTAAGTGAACGAGCTTACACGGTATAAGGAAGCACGCCAACGTAGATGGCGCCAAAATGGCAGGCGCTTCCGCCGAGCACAAAAAGATGCCAAACCGCATGCATATAAGGGACGCGATCTGCCAGATAAAACACCACGCCAGCGGTATAAACGATACCGCCTGCCACGGTTAAGTACAGAGCCGTTTCACTCAGACTGGCGGCCAGATCTCCAGAGGCAAACGTGATCAACCAACCCATGGCCACATATATACCTACCCGGACGAGCTTGAAGCGATTCTTGAATATGATTTTCAAGGCCACTCCGGTCAAGGCTAACGACCAGATCACCGCGAATAACGTCCAGCCGGTTGTGCCACGCATGTTGACCAGTAAAAAGGGGGTATAGGTGCCTGCAATTAGAAGGAATATGGCGCAGTGGTCCATGGTCTTATAAAGGGATTTCAATTGAGGACTGCGAGCGCCGTGATACAGAGCAGATGCCATGTAAAGCAGAATCAGCGATGCGCCAAACACGCTGAAGCTTATAATTTTCCAGATATCACCCAACTGGCTTGCGCCCACAATCAAGGCAATTGTGCCGATTACACTCAGCGCGGCACCTAGCCCGTGCGTGGCACTGTTGATCCACTCTTCGATGTGGGTGTGGGTGTGGGTGTGGGTGTGGGTGTGGGTGGTACTTGTGGTTACGTCCGGGTAGTGAGTTTCGTGTGTCATCTGCGCTGCCTGAATCCGCTCAAGAATGGGTTCGGTTCAGCGTACAGGTGTACGCACAAATTTTCCACGAATAATCGTTGCTGTTTTCAGCTGCTTTTGCTGGCGGTTTTTAGCCGGGAGAAAGTGGCGGGTACCACGCCAAGCCATGCTGCCAGCTGGTTATCGGGCACTCGCTTTATGAGTTCGGGGTATTCCTCAAGCAAAAGCGCGTAACGTTCCTGGGCGGGCATGGTTTGTTTCCGAAATTCGCGCATGCTGGTCAGCTCTGCAATCTCTTCCGTGAGCATTAACGCAAATTTTGCCCACAGGCCATCGCCATGGCGCTGTATGGCTGAGCGAAAGGCTGCGAAGTCTGCTACCCAGAGCGTAGCCGGGACAACACTGGTCAGGCACAGGGTGTTACGAACGGTTCTGGCGCGACCAAACACGGGCCATACCAAGTCGCCTTCTGTGAAAAAGTGATGGACCGCCACTTTGCCGGATGAAGACTCGCGAAATAACCGTAGAATTCCGTATTGGATAAGATAAACGTTTGACCAGGGGCGGTCGTGCTTTTCCAGCCCTGTCTCGGCATCAACACGGCGTTGATGAAACAATCGGGCTATATCGCCCAGAAACAACGCTTCGTTGGTGTTCTGTTTTTCGTTAAGACAAATGCCAAAGGCACGACTAAGTCCGTTCAGCAGAGCGACTTCCGCAGGTGCCGCATCCTGATGAATAATCTCCGGGTCATCATCGCCCAGCAAGCAGGGGGCAGACGTCAGAGGCGGCTTAATTCTGCTGTTCATTTTCTAACCCCTTTGAAGTGACTTAGGTCAATTATTCTACCATAAAACAAATATTCCAAATGATTTTAATAGTTAATGGAATTTCATTTAGCCGATGATGCCCCGAGCCTTCACTGATCAGTGACTGGTGCCCTCTTCGTAATTGATCTTATTCCAGACGTTGTACTTGCCAGAGGGCTTTTTCATCGGAATACGCTTTTCTTCTTCCAGTGTGTCCGCGTCATACACGATGATGGCACCGTCGTTGTCCCAGACACTCAGGAGTAGCTTCTCCCCGTATCGATCGAACTCCACGTGTGCCGCTACTTTGCCGGGCTCCGGTTGTAGGGTTTTTACGATTTCCAGCGTCTGTTTGTCGATAATATGTACCTTGTCCGCATTGGGCCCAAAGAACACATCGGCCCACGCATAGCGAGAGTTTTCATGGCTGCGCATGAAGAACCCGGGGCCTTCGGTTTTCAGGGTTTTGATAACCTCCCAGGTATCCATGTCGATGATGGAAATCGCGCCGGCACGGAAGTGCGGGGTGGCCATGACGCGTCGGCCCTGGTATTCCCAAGTAATGCCTGAACCCAGATGTGGCATGCCCGGCAATGGCAATTCGGCGGTTGTTTTCCCGGTATCCAGATCGATTACCACACCGTGCTTTCCGTCTCGTGCTGCGCCGATAAGATGCTGGTAGCCGGGGTCAAAGAAAAAGTCGTCTAGCAAGGTGTCGGTGGTCATCCGGCGGAGCTGGGCTTTATTGTCGTGTACGGTGACTTCCCAGGCTTCAGGAATGTCTTTGAGCGCCGCGATAAAGCTACCTCTGGGCGGCGCGGTATAAACCGCGCTGACTCGGGAACTGTCGCCCTGGGCGTTTTCTACCGGAATGAAATCCAGAAGGTCCAGATTGTCAGCATCAAACAGCACGAGGGTATGGGGAAGGTAGTTGGCTGCCATGACATACTTGCCATCCGCGGAAACGGCGATGTTACGCATGTTTATGCCGGCACGAACCTCGGCGACCACTTCCAGATTATAAATGTCGTATTTGGTGATCCAGCCGTCCCGGGACCCGAAATAGACAAAACGTCCATCCGGGCTGTATTTAGGCCCGCCGTGCAATGCGAACCGGCTAGGGAAGCGGTGGATTGGTTCCATTTTGTCACCGTCCAGCAGGGTGACGTGGTGATCGCCAATTTCGACTACCAGAAACAAGTTCATCATGTCGGCTTCGAAGACCGGGTCATCCGGCAGGGTGCCGGAGGCATGATTCACAACTTGGCTGTTACGGATTTCAGCTTTGCCCCACTTGAGTTTGTGGCTCGGAGGCTGATAGATGTACTTGGTCAGATCAGCGATTTGCTGGTCGTTTAGAATGTCCTTGTATCCGCCCATCTGGGTGGCTGGCCGGCCCTCGCGAATCACTCGTTCAGCTTCCGCTTTTTTCAAACGTCCCAGATTCTCTGGCAACAAGGCCGGGCCCATTCCGCCCAAGCGATCCGGGCCATGACACGCAGCGCATTGTTGCAGGTATAGCGTCTCGATGCCGGCTTCATCGACATTAGCCGCTTGCAACGGCAAGGAGAGGAATGCGCCTGCCAGTAGCAGACTCGTCATCAGGTTTGCTCGGGTTGTATAACACTTCACCAGCAAGGGCTCCCGGTCGGTCTATGTATGTTGGTTTCAAGCAGGTAGGCGGCCGCCTGTTATTGCCGTGCGGTTGGTCAGAGCACTGTGCCAGCCCGATTGAGCCGGGCGGGCCAGTTTCTCTGCCAGCTGCACCACTTCACCGACAATAATCAGCGTTGGCGGTTGGAAATCTTCGCGATTAATGGTGTCTACCAAGCCGTTCAGCGTTGTCACTGTCATGTGTTGAAGTGGGGTGGTGCCACGCTCAACCAAAGCCACCGGGCAGTTACCATCAAGACCATGAGCGGTTAGTTCCCGCACGATGGTGGGGGCGTTGTGCAACCCCATATAAAACACCCGTGTTTGTCCCGGTGCGGCCAGAACCTGCCAGTTCAGTTCCAGCGAGTGGTCGGCTTTGCGGTGGCCTGTAACGAAGGTGACGCTTTGAGCGTAGTCCCGGTGGGTCAGGGGTATGCCACAGTAAGAGGAGCATCCGGCAGCGGAGGTAATGCCCGGAACTACGAGGAAATCGATGTCGTTTTCTACCAAAAATTCAGCTTCTTCGCCGCCCCTTCCGAAGATGTAAGGGTCGCCTCCTTTCAGGCGAACCACGCGGCGTTGCTGGATGGCCAGTTTTACGAGCAAATCGTTGGTTTCGTCTTGGGGAACAAAGTGGCAGCCGCTGGCTTTCCCAACGTGGATTCGTTCTGCTCCGGGCTTCACCAGCTCCATAATCTGGGGCGACACCAGTCGGTCGTAAACGATGGCATCGGCCTGCTGAATCAGCATCAAGGCTCTAAGTGTGAGCAGGCCGGGGTCGCCGGGGCCGGCGCCAACAATGGCGACTTCTCCCGGGCGCAACGGTTGCTCCGCCAGTTGGAATTCCACCAGGCACTTTTGTCGTGGAGCTGTGTTCATGGTGTTTTTCCTTACAGATTGTTGACCGGAATCTCGATAGCCGCTGCAGCCACCCGCCTTGGCATACTTTCCACGACACCAATTTCCTCGTTGGTGAGATAGCAGCCGGGATCTTCTTCCCAGAAATCACGAGAAATGTTGTATGCCCGTACTCGGGTGTTGCCGTTACAAATGCTCAGGAACTTGCACGCCGCGCAGCGACCTGCGACCGGGCGAGGGTATTGGCGGAAGCCCTGCATCAGCGGATCTTTCGTTTCGGACCAGATTTTCGAGAACGGAGTTTCCCTAACGTTTCCGAGGTTGTAGTCCCACCAGAAGGTATCGGGGTGAACGACACCCAGATTGTCAATGTTGGAGATGTTCACGCCAGAGGAGTTGCCGCCCCAGTTGGTCAGGCGTTCGGTCAGCGCTTCGACTTGATCCGGGTAGTGTTCTTTGGCCCACTCAATCAGGAAAGGACCGTCGGCATCGTTGTTGCCGGTGACGTATTCCCGTTCAATGCCGCGTTGAAGTTCGTCGTGGCAATGGTTGAACAGTAACGTCATGGCTTCTCGAGTCATGTCGTACCAGGCATCGCGCTTGCGGTTTCGGCCGCCGCGACCGGAGTAATTCAGGTGTGACAGGTAGAACTTGTCAATGTCGTGGTCGTCCAGCATCTCCAGCATTGCCGGCAGTTCTGGGTAATTGTCTTGAGTCAGCGTGAAGCGTAAGCCAACTTTAATGCCAGCTTGTTTGCAAAGAGCAACAGCGTGCATGGATTCGCGGAAGGCGCCTTTCTTCTGACGGAATTCGTCGTGGGTTTTTTCCAGGCCGTCGATGCTGATGCCCACGTAGTCGTAACCGACGGCTTTGATCTTTTCGATATTATCTTCGGTGATTAGAGTGCCGTTGGTAGACAACCCCACGTAAAAGCCCATTTTCTTGGCCCGGTGGGAGATGTCGAAAATGTCGGGACGCATTAGAGGTTCACCGCCTGACAGAATCAGAACCGGCACACCGTAGGCTTTGAGGTCATCCATCACGGTGTAGACTTCCTGAGTGCTTAACTCGCCTTTGAAGTCGATGTCGGCGGAGATTGAGTAGCAGTGCTTGCAGGTCAGGTTGCAGCGTCGGATCAGGTTCCAGATTACCACCGGACCGCTGGACTTTGGGATCGCGCGGACCGGAGTCGGGTTCATCAGGCTTTTGATGTAACGGGTCATGCGGAACATACAATTCTCTCTCTCATCAGGCGGGGCGTTGCGGGCCCTCCGGGCTGGCCGCTAGCGGCTCTCTATACTGTTCACTATCCCCTCTGGTGCCCGTGGTATCTATACCTTTGATGGAGTACTTCAAGGGGTAGGTTGCTGTTTTCTTAACCGTAAACCGGTTTTTTTCAGGATCGCGGAGCTGTAGAGAATGGTGTTGCCCGAACAGGTGCTGCCCAGTAGCGCCTTTATGCGTTGCGCCTTTTCTTCAACTTCTTCCCGGCTGGTGCCGTGTACCATGGCAAACAGGTTAAAGCTCCAGTAGGGCAGGTGGCGGGGACGGCGATAGCAGTGGCTGACGAAAGGAAGGTTACCGACTTGCTGACCCATTTCTTCGATCGCCTCATCGTTCACGTCCCAAACCGTCATACCGTTGTAGCGGTAACCCAGTTTGTAATGGTCTGGCACCGCGGCTACGCGTCTGATCACACCGCTGTTTTGCATTTCCTGAAAACGAGCCAATACGTCTTCGGGAGGCATGTTGAGCTTCCGGCCGAGTTCGGCCCAAGGGTCAGAAACCAGCGGTAAACCCTCTTGTGTAGCCATGATCAGTTCGCGGTCTTGCTGAGTGAGGGATGTCTGCTCAGACTTCAAAGTGGAGGTTGACATGAAACTCTTGCTCCTTAGGCATGTTGTAAACGGGGTGGCCCGTAAGCGCCTCGATATGCCGAATGGTGTCGGTAATACCTTCGGGTGTTTCCGTTGCCAGCACGAACCACATATTCAGCTCGTGTTCCCGGCGGTAGTTATGGGCAACTTCCGGAAAGCTGTTCACTTGCTCAGTGACTTGCTCGAACGCTTCCGCCGGAATACGCATGGCGGCGAGGGTCAGTCCGCCGCCCATTTCGCCGGCATGAAACATCGGGCCAAATCGAGTCAGCGTGCCGTTGGCCAATAGGGCTTTCAGGGTGTCTAGCAGCATTTGTTCGCTGATGCCGAGCTCTTCCGCAACGTCCCGGTAGGGTGTCGGTGTGAGTGGCAAACCGTATTGCAAACGATTGATAACGGCGCGTTCGGTATTGGTGAATTCGGGAATGTCGGTTGAGGTGTCCCCGCGGCTGGATGGCTCAGCGATTGCTGACATAGCGCCCTCCCCGTTGAAGATAAGCTTTGTTGCTGAACAGGACTGTATGGCGAATGTGGCTCAGATTGTAAGTTTCGGTCATGTGCGCTAGCTGTCCTAATACACGCTCCCGGTTGACGCCGTGAATCATGCAGAACAGATTGTAGGGCCAGTCTGGCAATCGTCTGGGGCGTTGGTAGCACAAAGTCACGAAGGGGACCGCGGCCAGTGCCTTGCCTATCGGGCTCACGTTTTCGTCGGGAACATCCCACACCACCATGGCGTTGGCGGTGTAGCCAAGGGTGCGGTGTTTCACTACCAGGCCGTTACGTTTGATCAGGCCTTGTTGTTGCCAGTACTCGACGGCATCCAACACCTGTTGCTCCGTCAGGCCGGTTCGTTTAGCCAGTTCCAGATAGGGGCGAGATGTCAGCGGAAGGCCTTCTTCAAGATGTTGGCGCAGCCGCAATAACCCCCAAGCACTGTAGGCTTCGGTATTAAACAGAAAGTTGCCGGGTTGGCGATTCGGCTGTGGAGCTGGGGTGTTCATGATAATGCGTCCCAGTCGATGTCGAAGCCCAGGTCGATGTGATATCCCTCAACCATGGGAAGTCTGAGTATGGGCAACTTCAAACGTTGTTCCAGTTCATCCAGCCGCTCGTCCAGAGTGCGTTCATCCGGGGCAGTCATCACGAACCAGAGATTAAATTGGTGCTCCCGTGCGTAATTGTGATTTACGCCGGGAGTTTCGTTGATCCGGGCTGCAATCGCATCCATCTCAGTGGGGGCGGCAGCCACGGCAGCGAGCAGACTTGCGCCTGCCCGACTGTGTTCAAACACCGGTCCAACCCGGCTGAGAACCTGATATCCCTGAAGAGCAGATAAGCGGCTGATGACCTCGTTCTCGGAAATGCCCAATCGGTCGGCCATTTCCAGGTAAGGGCGTTCACACACAGGCAAGTTGCGCTGGTAGTGATCGATCAACTGTTTGTCTACTGTGTCCAGTCTCATCAGATTATCTCCTCCGGGCCGGGGCCGGATCAGTACACGTCGTGCTGAGTGTTGTAAGTGTTGAACTTACCGGTCGGAGTGACCATGTAGTCGCCCTTGATGACCTTCTTCAGCTCGCGAGTTTTGTCGTCAACCACAACAATGGCGGAGTTCTTGTCGGAAGTGTTCCAAACAGAGAACCAGACTTCGTCGCCGGCTTTGTTATATTCCGGCTGGACCACACGCTTGGGACCTTCACCCAGTTCGGCCCATTCGGCAATTGGCAGCACTTCATAGCCAGCATCGAAGTTATTGATATCGAATACCGCAACGCTTTGACTGACCGCTTCGGACGGGTTCAGGGAAGTGTCTACCCACAGGTTGGTGGACTTCGGATGGGTCTTCACGAACAGTGAGCCACCGCCTTGTCCATCAACGGTGCGTACCACTTTCCAAGCCTTGTCCGGGTGGCCTTCTGGGTCGGTACCGATCATCTGTATGGTTTGATCACCCAAGTGAGAGGTGGCCCAGACAGGCCCGTGCTCAGGGTCTTCGAAGTTGGCACCACGGCCTGGGTGAGGGGTCTTGCCCACTTCGACCAAGGCTTCGAGGTTTCGGTCTCTAGAGTCAACTACTGCAATCTTGTTGGAGTTGTTGGCCGCAGACATGAAGTAACGCATGCTGCCATCCCAGCCGCCATCGTGCAGAAATTCGGCTGCATCGATTGAAGCGATGTTCATGTTGCTTAGATCTTCGTAGTTCGCCAGCAGGATTTTGCCGGTTTCTTTTACGTTGATGATGAACTCAGGATGCTCGTGGGAAGAAACAATCGCAGCCACGCGAGGCTCTGGATGGTATTCCTGGTTGGTTACAGTCATGCCGCGGGTACTGACAATTTTCTTGGGCTCGAGAGTGTCGCCATCCATGATCACGAACTGGGGCGGCCAGTAGGTGCCGGCAATGGCGTACTTGTCTTCCCAGCCTTTGTACTTGGAGGTTTCAACCGAACGCGCTTCCATGCCTACTTTAATCTTGGCGACGGTTTGTGGCTCTTCCATCCACAGGTCGACCATGTTGATCAGAGCGTCACGGCCGATCACCATCACGTAACGACCAGACGCAGACATCCGCGAGATGTGTACCGCATAGCCGGTTTCGATGATTTTCACCACTTCCTTGGAATCGCCATCGATCAGGGCAATCTTACCGGCGTCACGCAGGGTGACACTGAAGATATTTTCCAGATCCAGATCGTTCATCTGCTTGGTAGGGCGATCTTCCGGTGCCACGATCACTTCCCAGGTATTCTTCATGTCAGCCAGACTGAACTCGGGAGGCTGGGGTGGCTCATGCATGATGTACTTGGCCATCAGCTCAACGGTTTCTTCATCGAAATCGCCAGAGGTCAGCCAGTTCGGCATACCGGCCGGTGAGCCATAGCTGATAAAGGCTTTCAGGTAATCGATGCCGCGTTCCTGAGTAATGTCGGGAGTCAGCGGCTTGCCGGTGGCGCCTTTACGCAAAACACCGTGACAACCTGCGCAGCGCTGGAAGTAAATTTCCTTTGCTTTTTCAAACTCGGCATCGGTCAGGTCAGGCGCACCGGGGCTGCGAACAACCTTCGCAGAATTAGCATCCACGGCGCTAGCAGTACCCTCATAAGCGAGGGAGCTGCCTTCCGCATGCTTGTCTGCAGCGTGGGCAGACATTACGCCGAGCGACGTAACAGCCACGGCCAGAGCCAGTGGTTTCATAATCATTTTGGTCACTCTCATTGGGTTCTCTCCTTGGGCTTTGCGAGTACTGCTAGGGTTCTCTCATTAGGACTTTCGGGCATTGATTTATGTCAGAAAATTCATGTTATGCAAGAGAGTACCTCCCCGTGGGTATGCCCAAAGATCACTAGCTACCTCTGCGGAATTTAAGCAATATCAAGGCTGTGATTTGGTAGGCGTTCCAGCATGCCATTGCAGGTTCCGGGAGGTTTTGAATGGCTCGTAGGGTGGGGGACACGTTCAGGTATTTGCCACTTTTGGCTGTGCTGACACTATGGCCAGCATTTGCCCATTCTGCAGAACCCAAAACGGAGGCCGAACTTCGCAACTTTGTTGTTCAGGATTGTGGTTCCTGCCATGGATTAACGTTCAAAGGAGGCCTGGGGCCGCCATTGCGACCTGCCGACATCGAACCGCTGTCAGTGGAAGCGATCGAAGCGATTATTCGTGAAGGTGTACCTGGCACAGCAATGCCTCCGTGGAAAGCGTTGCTGACCGATGACGAAATTGCGTGGATTAGCAAGCAGCTGAAATCTGGCGCGTTGCTTTGAACATGCCCACAAATTTAAGGAGCAAGGATTAACCATGACAAAGTTGATGTTGCGGATGGTGACCATGATTGCCGCGATTGTGTTGGTCGGCTGTCAGGCGCTGCAGTCTGAGCAAGCCATGCCGCTGCGAGGCACCGGAGATCTGGGGCTGATCATCGAGCGGGCTACCGGTTCCGTGCTGGTGATCGATCACTCCGAACACGACGTGCTGGGGCGAGTTGAGGGCCTGGGTGATTTGTCCCACGCCTCCGTGGTGTATTCTCGGGATGCCCGATATGGCTATGTGTTTGGTCGCGATGGCGGGCTGACGAAAGTGGATCTGCTGACCATGACGATCGCGAACCGGGTGATCCAGTCGGGCAACAGCATTGGTGGCGCAATCTCTCAGGATGGCCGTTATGTTGCTGTGTCTAACTACGAGCCCGGCGGCGTGAATATCTTCGACAGCGAAACCCTCGAACCCGTGCTGGAAATACCCGCGTATTACGTCAATGAGCAGGGCGAGAAAGACCAATCCAAAACCGTTGGTTTGGTGGATGCACCGGGCAATCAATTTGTCTTCAGCCTGTTCGAAGCGGGTGAAATCTGGACCGTGGACATGATGGCAACGCCTCCGAGGGTCACTCGTTTCGATGCCGGTAAAGAGCCCTATGATTCTCTGATCACTCCGGACGGCCGTTACTACATTGCCGGCCTCTTCGGGGAAGACGGTTTGTCGATGATGGACTTGTGGCACCCGGAGCAAGGGGCCACGACTATTCTTCCCGGCTATGGCAAAGGTGAACAGCGCCTGCCGGTCTACAAAATGCCGCATCTGGAAGGATGGGCGATTGCGGAGGGGAATGCCTTTGTGCCGGCAGTAGGCCGCCATGAAGTGCTGGTGGCCGATATGAACGACTGGAGCATGGTGCAGCGTATCCCCGTTCAGGGTCAGCCGGTATTCGTGATGTCCAGCCCGGATAACCGCCAGATCTGGGTCAGCTTCGCCCATCCGAAGAACAATGTAGTACAGGTCATTGATTCCCAGACACGCGAAATCATCCGAACCTTGGAGCCTGGTAAATCTGTTTTGCATATGGAATTTACCCCGCGAGGCGAAGAAGTCTGGGTGTCCTCACGGGATAGCAACCGCATTACCGTTTACAACACTCGAACTCTAGAAGAGGTGAAGACACTGTCTGCACAGAAACCCAGTGGCATCTTTTTTACCAACCGGGCTCATGCGCTGGGGTTGTAATCGAAGTTAATTGGCATCGTGCGCCATGGCGCACTGTTTTGCTGCTACCCAAGCCAAGAGACATAAGGAATCTTATCCATGACGTTTTACCAGCCAGCAGGCAACGAAATAGAACTGTTCCGTGCTGCGGCAGACAACAGTTTACCCGTATTGATCAAAGGCCCCACAGGGTGCGGTAAAACGCGTTTCGTGCGTTACATGGCCGAACAGTTGGGGCGCCCGGTTTACACCGTCGCCTGCCACGACGACCTCACCGCATCGGACCTCGTTGGCCGCCACCTGATCGGACCGGAAGGCACCTATTGGCAAGATGGGCCCCTTACACGAGCCGTTAGAGAAGGTGCCATCTGCTACCTTGATGAGGTGGTGGAGGCAAGAAAAGACACGACCGTTGTACTGCATCCATTGGCAGATGACCGTAGAGAATTGCCGATCGAACGCACCGGCGAACTCCTGCAAGCCGCACCCGGATTTATGCTTGTGGTGTCATACAACCCGGGTTACCAAAGCCTGTTGAAAGGGATGAAACCAAGTACCCGGCAACGCTTTGTGTCCATGAGCTTCGACTATCCGGAACCGGAACTAGAACAAGTGATCGTTCAAAAAGAATCCGGTTGCGACCAAGCACTGGCCAAACAGCTGGTGGATTTGGCAACCTCATTGCGAAGGCTCAAAGATCACGATTTGGAAGAAGCAGCATCGACCCGGCTACTCATCCACACGGCCTACCTGATGCACTCAGGAATGCCCCCGGTCGAAGCGTGTCGAGCTGCGATGATCGAACCGTTGTCGGATGACGCGGTTACTGTAAATGCACTCATGGAGGTGGTGTATGCCTTATTCGGGCAGTCGGAAGAGTGAATCCCCCGGAGCTATTGCTCCGGTCGCGTGGTACTTACTGAACTTGTTGGCCCTGCCGGTCATCGGCTTTGTGGTTCTGCTGAGCATCATGCTGAAATCAGCGGACGCCAGCCCACTAAGGCGAGCCCACAGCAAAGCCGCCGTTTACATGTCTATCCTCGGCGCGGTTTTGATCGGCTCAGGTGTGGGTATTTCCTGGATGATGTTCGGCAACACCGGCAACTTTTGGACCTTCGCCATCGTGTGGGCCATCGTTCTACACACATCGTTCGTGCTGTGGGGCAT
The DNA here is from genome assembly GCF_019916045.1 of Marinobacter sp. AL4B. NCBI lineage: Bacteria > Pseudomonadati > Pseudomonadota > Gammaproteobacteria > Pseudomonadales > Marinobacteraceae > Marinobacter > Marinobacter sp. AL4B. The sequence continues at coordinate 183,480 of NZ_JAILWZ010000013.1, read as the reverse complement.
GATTGCTCTGGCGCAGGCTATCGGCAATAAGCCGCCGTATTTTCCGAAGAAGTTGATGTAACGAACAAAGTTTAGAGCCCCGAGGTGGGGGCGGCTTTCCAAAAATGTGCGCAGCCATGGATGGCGGAGCAGAAGCGCCACAGGGATGTGCCGCAGGAGCGGTTTTTGGAAAGCCGTCGTCACCTCGGGGCCTGCACCAACCTGGCAGGCTGCTTCGGTAAGAGGTGGCAGTCGCGTTAGAGCTTAGCTAGCCAGATGAATCCCCGCCAGCACAACAACCACAACAATCGCCCATCCCTGAGAAGCTAGCCTCCATCCCAGAGGAGAATGCTTCATCTCCATAAAGTGATCCACCAACAGCACCGCCTTCACCAACACCAACCCAAACACCATCCAGATCAAAATCCCGGGATCAACGCCCGCCTGCATAGCAACTACCGGCCCCATGGTGCACAGCATCAGAATGATATAAACCGCCAACATCTGTCAGACTCCTTAAGCCAGAACATAAAGCATTGGAAACAACACCAGCCACACCAAATCAACCATATGCCAGTAAGAAGCACCGGATTCCAGGCCGTGCATGTCATCTCCGGTGTACTCACCTTTCTTCACCTTGACCGCTAACACCGCCAGAATAATCTGGCCTAAGACCACGTGCATAAAGTGAAAAAACGTCAGGAAGAAATAAAACATGAAAAACGCATCAGTTCCTAAGTTATAGCCATTGGAGTACAGCTGCGCGTACTCCCAAACCTTGCCGAATGTGTAAATAGACGACGCCGCCACCGCCCACCACAACAGCCCAGCCGTGCCAGCCCGGTGGTCCCGGAAACGATGCACTGCCAAGGCCACGAAATAACTGGCAGTGATCAGGCCAATGGTATTCACCAAGCCTGTCCATGGGTGAAGCGCCTCTCGGCCTGCTGAAAAAGTGGTTGGGTCCATGCTTCGGGCAACGCCGAAGCCGATAAACATAATGCCGAACACCGCCAGTTCCGCGAAAATAAAGAACCAGACGGCAATATCGCCTGGTAAATGCCGATTACGAACGGCCACATTGTCAGACATCGCTAAATACTCCGTTATCGAGTCAGGTTCAGATAAAGCTTGGGTAGCTGAGCGGGCAGTTGCGTGGGGTCTTTGATCACCACGAAATTAGAACTGCCGAACACGTATGGCAGGTACTCATTGGCCTCTTCGTCAATGGTCACACAGAAGGGTGTAATCCCTGCTTTCTGGGCCTCTTGAACCGCCATGCGAGTGTCTTCAACACCGTACCTACCTTCATATAAATCCAAATCGTTCGGCTTGCCATCGGTTAGCAGAAGCAGAATTCTCTGGTGCTCGGGCCGCCCCTGAAGCAGCTTGATAGACTGGCGAATGGCAGCACCCATTCGTGTGTAGTAGCCTGGCTCCAATGCCTGAATTCGGCCTCGTGTCGTGTCGTTGTAGGGCTCGTCAAACGACTTGATGTGATGGAACCGAATATGGTCCCGGCGGCGCGATGAAAACGCAAAGATGGCAAACGGGTCGCGGCTGGCGGTTAACGCCTCGCTAAGCAACTGCAAGCCATCGCGAGCCACATCGATGACACGCAGGTTATTGTTGATGTAGGTATCGGTAGACAACGAAACATCGGTCAGCACCAAACACGCCAGATCACGTTGGTTGTGTTTGCACTGGCGGAACAGCTTCTGGTCTACTTCACCGCTCCCGCGGCGGATCTGAACGGTGCGATCCAGGCAGGCATCCAGATCCAGTTCCTCTCCGTCTAATTGCCTGCGCTCCCACTGGCGCAAAGGCTTCAGCGCGCTGAACTGGCGGCGCAGCGTTTGCGCCGAACGCATTAAGTGTTCTGGCAACGGAGACGGGATTGCCTCTTTACTGAGCATGGGTTGCAGGCAGCAGAACTTTTCCCGAAATGCCTGGCGGCGCCAATCCCACTCTGGCAGATGAATGCCCGGGCCAAGGTAAAGGTCGTCATTCTCTTCCGAAGGTAAATCCAGGTCGAACTTGATCGCGGACGAAGCTTCGCGGCGGTCTTTCGACACAGAGATCATGTCCATGTCTTCGGCCACTGCATCGGCATCGTCTTCGTCGCTGTCATCGCCCGCCCGATCAACCGGAATGAATTCAGACCAGGTAAACAGGTTTTCCAGTCGGAACAGCATAATGCCTTGGTCTTTGTCGAAGGCATCCACTCGCTCAGCGCGACGGCGTTTACGCTTCTTCGCCAAACCGCTGGATTTGGACTGTGTGTTGTCGTCACCCAGAATCTGCCCTGTCACTTTGCCTCGCCCTAACACAGGGTAAAGCCAAAGCACCACGGGCCACGGGTCGGTGAGGGCGTCGGGCAGGTCATCTACGCTGCCCGGATGAATCAGAGCTTGGCGAATAGCCGCTTCACGCTTGGCTTCGTTGCCAGAAAGGCTTTCTGGAGTGGGGCGCCATCGCAGGGCGTGCTTCACCAACCGCTGATAAATGGGCTCAAGGCCGGGCCAGCGGGCAAGTAATTCCAGCACCATTGCCTGATTGCCTTTCAGCCAGCTGTAGTTGCTGACCTCGCCCAACGAAGCCAAAGCAGCCAGCCAAAGATAAAGGTCTCTGTTCAGTTTTTTCGAAGGGAACAGCGCCAGTTGGTCCGGCAAACGTAAACTCTCGTCATCTCTCCACGCCAACTCGAATTTACGGTGAGTGCCCGCGAGTTTTTGCAGGAATTTCCGGCGAATCTGAAACTGACGGGGCTCCGCCGTTACCAGGCTCAAAGCCGGGTCACCGCCCAGGGCGCGGAACAGCACGCCCAGCGTGCGGGCCTCGTCTTTCAGGTGCACGGCGTATTCCGGGAATTCGCCCATGGCCTGTCGAGTCACATAATCGTGCCACTTTAATCCGACCCACTCTTCCATATCGACTCCTTAACTCAGGCGCGCGGTTGACGCGACTTGGTATCAATTTCTCGCACCGGGATTAGCACCGTTTGTTTACCGGGTATTCCGGGCTCCCAGGTCAGCAGTGAGCCTTCCGGATTGTCTTTTTGTACGTCGCGGCAAGCACTTACACATTGCAGGCATTGAGTGCATGAGAACTTTGCGCGTTTATGACTGCGAGTAGGTAATCGCATCGGACAGGCTTCGTCGCAGGCCTTGGTGCAGTCGCGGCAAGCGGCCGCACGCTTGGTATCGAAGGTCACGACGTTGCCTTTGCCGTTGGCCATCCATGCAATGCTCTGCACCAGCCCAACAGCGCAGCCGTATTTACAGAACAAATGACGGGCGAACAGAAAATCAAAGGTGAATGCGGCGGTGGCTACGCCAAGAAAAATAGCCGGGTACAAGCCAATTTGGCCGGTAACCAGATCGGTATATAGTGGAATAGGAGGTAATAGATAAGACAGCAACGCCAAGGCCCAGGAAAAACCGATGAGCGCACAAACCAGCGTCAGGCCAGCCCAGTGAATGGCTTTGCCTGTGCTGCCTTTGTTTAGGGCCTCCCAAAGAGTAGGGCGGCCGGTGATGCGAGTCATTAGGCCATTGATGGTTTCAACAACCGAAAAGTGGGGACACAGCCAGCCGCAGTACAAACGTCCCCATTTGAATGCGATCCCGAGCGCCAAGGGCACCAAAACAAGAATAGGCAGGATGAACCAAAAAAGAATCTGTCCGGCGACTTCGGCTGGCGAGCTTTGCGCCACCCAATCGAGGTGCAGATTAAACGAAAGCGGAAAACCCAACAGAACAAAATGGGTTTCGGTCAGGTCGTAGCGAAAAATATTGAGTACAGGCGCAAGCAAAAAGAGCAGGAAAAAGGCACCGCGGGTAATCAGGCGCTTCTGCTGGAGAGTATCTTCAGGATTGACGGTTTGCGCATGCACGGAGTTGGTCCAAAGTTGATGTGAGTGCCGGGGCCCCGAAGGCCCCGGCGGTTACGCTTTCTCAGGACTCAGCGTTGGCGACGCCACGGACTTCTTCAGCGGGGTCAGCCTGACCCTTGATGAAGAAGCTGCAGAAGTACACCACCAGGCCAGCCATAAAGAAGCAGCCAGCGACAAGACGCATCCAGTAGAAAATGGTGATCTGGTCTTGGCCTGCCATGAAGGACATAGCGCTGCCACTTTCCGGTATACGCTGCAGCCAAACTTGCAGTACGCCCGCGCCGGTCAGGAACAAGGTGATGAACACCATAGAGATGGTCATCAGCCAGAAGCCCCACATTTCAACGATCTGTGCCGTGTTGCTGTTGCCGTATGGACGGCCGCGCATGATGGGCACAGCGTAGGAAATGATGGTCAGCACGATCATGACATAAGCGCCGTAGAACGCCATGTGGCCGTGTGCTGCGGTGATCTGGCTACCGTGAGTGTAATAGTTCACAGGAGCAAGAGTGTGCAGGAAGCCCCAAACACCAGCACCCAGGAACGCCATAACAGTCGTACCCATTGCCCACAGAGTGGCGGCCTTGTTCGGGTGGTTCCGACGACGGCGGTTGATCATGTTGAAGGCGAACACCACCATCATGAAGAACGGTAACGGCTCGATCGCAGAGAACACAGAACCCAGCCACAGCCAATACTCAGGCGGCCCAATGAAGAAGAAGTGGTGACCGGTACCGATGATGCCGGAGATCAAAGCCATCGCGATGATCAGGTACAGCCACTTCTCGATGACCTCACGGTCCACACCGGTGAGCTTGATCAGAACATAGGCCAGAATAGCGCCCATGATCAGTTCCCATACACCTTCAACCCACAGGTGAACAACGAACCACCAGAAGTACTTGTCGGTGGTCAGGTTGGAGGGGTTGTAGAAAGAGAACAGCCACAGTACGGCCAAGCCAACCAGTCCAGTGATCAGTACGATGTTGACCACCGTTTTGCGACCTTTGAGCGCTGTCATCGCAATGTTGTACAGGAATGCCACAACCACAACCGCTATACCGATTTTGGTAATGGTGGGCTGCTCGAGGAATTCCCGGCCCATGGTGGGTAATAGTCTGTTGAGAGTGATGTCCGCCAGAGTGGCGTAGTCTACAAACAGATAGCCCAGAATGGTCAAGGTGCCCGCAGCGGCGAAAACCCAGAACAGAATCCACGCCAGCAGGGGGCTGTGCAGTTCAGTTTGAGATTCTTCCGGAACCATGTAGTAGGTCGCGCCCATAAAGCCGAATAACAGCCAGACAATCAGCAGGTTGGTGTGTACCATCCGCGCAACGTTGAACGGGATTTCCGGGAAAAGGAAGTCGCCAACAACGTATTGGAGCCCAAGAATCAGACCGAACAGAATCTGGCCGGCAAACAGAATCAGGGCAAAAATGAAGTAGGGCATTGCTACCCGTTGAGATTCGTATTTCATGTCTGCTTCCTTAGCCTTCGATGTTTGGCGGCCAGTTGTTGTCGTCGATCTTGGACGTCCATTCCAGGAACGCGGCCAGTGCATCGATGTCTTCGTCGCTTAGATTGAAGTTCGGCATTTGGCGGCGGCCAGGGATGTTCGTAGGCATCGCGTTCATCCACGCGCGCATATAAGACTTGAATACTTCAGTATCGCTAGCGCCGCGGCGGTCAAACACGTTCGCAAGTTCGGGCGCAAAATAGGCACCTTCACCCATCAGCGAATGACAGCCTACGCAGTTATTGGTCTCCCAAATATGTTTTCCGTGAACGACTTGTTCGGTGATTTGGTCGCGGTTGTCCCGCTCGGGCATAGCCCGAAGCTGTGTGTCAAAAGTCAGGGCCAAGAACAACAGGATGAAGAATGCACTTCCTCCCAGGTATATGTTCCTGGCCATGCTTTTGGTAAAGCGCTCGGCCATGGGTTTCTCTCCTTGGTTGTTAGAAATAACTGACTGCGGCACTAGGATATAAAGATGTATTTGTGATGCTGTTGATCATTATCAAAGATGCCTAGACGTTTCTCTATTGCGCCGGGGAGTTACCTCTACATGGGTAGGTGGTAGACTGCCCCGCTTGCAGTATTCGTTGGTAATTGGCTTGGAGGCACCATGGCAGCTGCGCTGGCCCTGTTTATAAAACTTCTACCTCTATACGTTACGGTTGCCCTTGGTTGGGTAGCGGGGCGCTATTTGGAGGTCAGCGGAAAGCACATTGCAGGCATGATGTTGTACATCGTGACGCCTTCTGTGGTGTTCTCGGGTGTGATGGCAGCCCCCCTGTCGGCAGAGGTGATTTTGCTACCGTTTCTGGTGATGGGGTTTTGCACACTGATCGCATTGCTGCATATGGTTTTCGCTCGCAAACTTCTGAACGATGGCAGTGAAGTGGTCATACCTTTGACCGTGGGAACAGGGAATACCGGTTACTTTGGTATCCCGGTTGCCCTGTTGCTGTTCGGGGAGCAAGGACTGGCGATTTATATCGTTTGCATGCTTGGTACGACCTTGTTTGAAAACTCCGTCGGGTTTTATCTGGCCGCACGGGGGAGATACAGCGTTCGGGATGCGTTGGTTCGGGTGGCAAAACTGCCCTCGGTCTATGCCTTCCTGCTGGCAGTATCACTGAACCTTTCGGGGGTGGGGATTCCTGATCCTTTCATGCCGCTGTTTGATAACTTGCGAGGCGCATACAGCATCTTGGGCATGATGATTATCGGAATGAGTATTCTGAGCTTCAGAGGGCTGGCCGGAAACCCGGTTTTTACCGGGCTGGCGTTTTTCGGAAAGTTTGTGTCTTGGCCGGTGCTGGCCTTGGCGTTCTGGTGGCTGGATGCCAGTGTGCTGGGCATCTACGACCAAGCCGTACATCAGGCGATTTTTCTGATTTCCATCACTCCGATAGCCGCCAATACGGTGGTCATCGCCACGCTGCTGGATGCATCCCCCCAGCAGGCGGCTGGTACCACACTGCTCAGTACGTTGTTTGCGCTTGGCTTTATTCCAGTGATGGTGTCATGGGTGTTTTAGTGGCTGTGTGAGGGCGATGTTGCCGCCTCGTGTGCCAGATTCTCCGCGCGGGCCTCGGTAATATCCTTTTTAGCATGGCGTACCACACTAAACCCTGCGGTGATGGCTAATGTGCCCATAATCGCGGCCACGACCAAGTCCGGCCATGCGGTGCCGGTGCCGAACACGCCCAGTGCGGCGCCCATAACGGCGATGTTACTGATGGCATCGTTGCGGCTGCAGAGCCATACCGAGCGCATATCAGAATCGCCTTCCCGAAATTTGAACAATACAACTGCCACGCAAACGTTGGCCAGCAGTGCGAGAAAACCGATACTGCCCATGGTGAAAGGTTCGGGTGTAGTGCCAGCCTCCAGTACCCACAGCGCCCGGGCCCAGACAACTAAGCCAAACACGGCCATGGTGATGCCTTTGACCATGGCCGCACGGCCACGCCATAGCATGCCCATGGAAAGAACCGTAAGTGACAGAATGTAGTTGGCACTGTCGCCAAAGAAGTCGATAGCGTCGGCCATGAGTGAAACCGAACCGGACGAAAGACTGGCAACGCCTTCCACCAGAAACATGGCAAGGTTCACCCATAGAGCAAACCACAAAGCGCGACGGAAGCCGGGGGCGGGTGTTTTTGGTGTAGGGGCAGAACAGGAGCAAGCCATAGTAACCTCCAATGAATCCATGCCGCTATTAAAAACCCTGTAGTTGCTACAGGGTCAAGCCCTTTGAACACCTACCTATTTATTCGCCGCTTCCGGCACCATGGGTGCCAGGAACATGATTGTGCGGCTTGACTGCAGAGAGTTTCCCAAGTTCGGTGTTGAGCCCGTCAAGAATGCCGCAATCGCTGATGGCACCGGGGGAGCCGCAGGCGCGTTGAAGGCTCACCAAGGTTTGTTCGAGGCTGGCTAACTCCAGCAAACGGGCTCGAACATGAGAGAGGTGGCTCGCGAGCAGCGCATCGACTTCCGAACAGTCGGCGGTGGGTTTTTCTTCCAGCCGAAGCAATTCTCGAATTTCGTCTTGCGCCATATCCAAATTGCGACACCGCCGGATAAACAACAGGCGGTCCAGGTGTGCTTTGACGTAGCTTCGGTACCCGTTTTCCCCGCGCTCCGGGGCTGGCATCAGGCCGATCTTTTCGTAGTAGCGAATGGTTTCGACGGGCACGTTGGCCTGTTGGGAGAGTGCGCCGATTTTCATGTTATACCTCGTTCAGCATAAGGACTTTACTGTTACTCACTTTATGCGTCAGGTAAACCATTGTTAAAGTTCTTCGATGTGTTCGAGAATCCACTCAGCGCGCTTTATCAGCGCCTCGCGCCGCTCCGGTTTCTGTTTGTCCCAGTTCCGATACATCATGCCCATGCGATGATTGTTGGCGAAATCGTCTCGGTGTCGGTCGATGAAATGCCAGTAAAGGCTGTTAAACGGGCAGGCATCTTCGCTTGTGGCATCCTGAACGCGGTAATGGCAGTTCTGGCAGTGGTCGGACATCCGTTGGATGTATTTGCCGCTGGCTGCGTAGGGCTTGGAGCCTAAGTATCCGCCATCCGCGTGCATCACCATGCCGAGTACATTGGGCAGCTCAACCCAGTCGTAGGCATCGGCGTACACGGCCAGATACCAATCACAGATTTCTTCGGGTTTGATCCCGGCCAGAAGCGCGAAGTTGCCGGTCACCATTAAACGCTGAATGTGGTGGGCATAGGCATTCCGGTAGGTGGCATCGATCGCTTTGTGCATGCACCGCATTTTGGTGTCGCCGGTCCAGTAAAACCACGGCAACGAGCGCGTATTGCCCAAACGGTTTTCACGGGCGTAATCGGGCATTAATCGCCAGTAAATTCCGCGGACAAACTCACGCCAGCCAAGAATCTGACGCACAAATCCTTCAACAGCATTGAGCGGTGCTTGGCCCGAGTGCCAGGCGCGGACTGCGGCTTCACAGACATCCATTGGGGCTAGCAAGCCGATATTAATATAAGGCGATAAGATGGCGTGAAACAGCCATTCTTCATGGTCAGATATCGCGTCCTGATAGTCTCCGAAGCAGGGCAGGGCGAAGTCGATAAAGTATTCCAGTGCCTGCAGGGCTTGGTCAGCGGTGACGGCAAAGTGAAAATCGTCGGTTGTGCCAAAGTGTTCCGAAAACTGCTCGTCCACTTGTTTGATGACTTCTCGTGTGATGTCGTCTGGCTCGGCTCGAAACGGTCTGGGAGCAGGGGGCTTGCCCGTCCACTTTTTGCGGTTGTCAGCATCGTAATTCCAGTGCCCGCCTTCTGGTTGCCCGTCCGGAGTCATCAATAGGCCGGTTTTCTTGCGCATCTCCCGGTAAAAGAATTCCATGCGTAATTGCTTCTTGCCATCTGCCCATTCGGCAAATTCTTTGTGACTGCAGATAAACCGAGTGTCCGGACGAATTTCGACGGGAATACCCAGGCTTTTGTGCCACTGACTGATTTGGGTGTGCAAACGCCATTCACCGCACTCGGTGGTGACAAGGCGTTCCGGTTGGTGCTGTTGCACCACAGTGGTTATGTACTGCTCCAGAGATAGCGCAGGGGTATCCAGAGTGTAGCGCTGGTATTGAACTCGCCAGCCGTGCTGCTCCAATTCTTGGGCGAAGTGCCTCATGGCACTGAAAACGAGCACCAGCTTTTTCTTGTGATGATTGGTATAGCTGGCTTCATCATGAACCTCGGCCATCACGATCAGATCGTTGTCCTTATCAGCTTCTTCAAGGGCAGACAGGGTTGTGCTGAGCTGATCACCAAGAATCAAAATGAGGTTGGCCATAGCGTTCTCCGGTAAAGTTTATCCTTAAGGGGTAGATGAACTACGCCATGAGCACAAGTTTGGTTTAAAGCGCCGAGTGATAAGCTTTACTGATCCGTATCAATAGATACAACGGGCCGCTGAGGCATAATTCTTGTCTTTCGGTTTACCGCTTTACCTGACGTTAGAGTTACCACTATGGCTTCATCGATGTCTGCAGACAGCAACCTGCCCGCCTTTATTTGGGACGAGGCGCTGATTCGTCGCTACGATCTCAGTGGCCCACGATACACCTCCTATCCAACGGCGGTGGAGTTTACTCAGGAATACTCTATCGAAGACATGGTGAAGGCTGCCGGTCGGAGTAAAGCCGCGGGTGGGCCGATTTCGCTTTATACCCACCTGCCGTTTTGTGCACACCTTTGTTACTACTGTGCCTGTAATAAGGTGATCACCAAAAAGCGCGACAAAGCGATGCCTTATGTCGAGCGTGTTCTGAAAGAGGCGGCTATCCAATCGAAGTTGTTTGGTGCAGATCGGCCCGTGCAACAGCTGCATTGGGGCGGTGGCACACCCACCTTCTTGCCGAAAGATGTGATGCAGCATCTGATGGAGGGCTATGGTGAACTGTTCAATCTGCAGTCTGGAGACGATCGGGACTACAGCGTTGAAATTGACCCTCGTGAAGTAGACGAAGATACCCTGCCCACCCTTTGGAAGCTGGGGTTCAATCGTATTAGCCTGGGCGTACAAGACGTTAACCCGGAAGTGCAAAAAGCGGTTAACCGCATACAGCCCCGGGAAATGACAGAAGGTGTATTGAACGAGGCGCGCCGCCTTGGTTTTCGTTCAATCAACCTGGACCTGATCTATGGATTGCCACACCAGACTCCGGAGAGTTTCGCGGAAACTCTGGAAACGGTAATCGAAATGTCGCCAGATAGGTTGTCAGTATTCAGCTACGCACACCTGCCAGACCGTTTCTATCCGCAAACCCGAATACTGGCCGATACCTTGCCAACCCCGCAGCAGAAGTTGACGATCCTTCATAACACCATCAATCGGTTGCTCGAAGCAGGTTACGAATATATTGGCATGGACCACTTCGCCAAACCTGATGACAGTTTGGCCGTTGCCCAACGTGAGGGGCGCCTGCACCGGAACTTCCAAGGTTATACCACTCATGCGGACTGTGATTTGGTGTCGTTGGGCGTGTCGGCCATTGGCCAAACTGATGATGCGTACTTCCAGAACAATCACGATTTGCCGTCTTGGGAAGCATCGATTGATGCCGGGCAACTGGCCATTGTACGCGGCGTGGGGCTGAGTCGGGATGACCGCATTCGTCGATGGGTTATTGGCCAATTGATTTGCCAGTTCCGCCTGGATCGCAAGCAATTTTCCGACCAATGGAATGAAGACTTCGAACGCTACTTTGCCGATGAAATAGTGCGCCTGAAACCCATGATTCAGGACGAACTGATCGCCGATGCCGGTTCAGTATTGCAGGTACAACCAGCAGGAAGATTGTTAATTCGTGCCATTTGTCAGATTTTCGATCTGTATCGGAAAGAGGGCGCCAGCCAGCGATTTTCCCGGATCATCTGAAAACAACAAACCTGATGTCAATCAATAAACAGGGCTGCCTTCGGGTAGCCCTGTTTGCGTTGGGTCATCGGTCAGTCCTGGAAAGAATGTGAGTTGGTATTTGTGTCGCACACTAATGTTCTGCCCTCTATAGACTAGACAGTGTGCCGTAAAATGCGTATGGTTTTTCGGCCTCACGTCTGGGCATCTATGTGATTAACCCGAAAATCAATGCATAGAAGGCATCTATTCCGAGAGCCAGAGAGGCCTCTGGTTCCTGAAATGGTCGTCAATTTGTTTTGCTTCTGGTTAAAAGGATCGAAAATACCATGACATCTAAAGAATTTTCAGAGCTTTTGCCTCGCCTCAGTATTCCTTAGCTACTTATAGCTACGGGGCATCTTAGCCCCCCGTCCTGTTGCTCCAAGCAACATCCCCGCTTGAGCGGAAACGACAGCTCCCTGCTCGATCCTTGGTGACCGAAGATGATCATTCGGGCAGACAGCGGTTTTTTGTTTCTTCGAAAAGAGGTTGAGCCTTGAACGAGAACGGATTTACCCAGTTTTCTACAGTAACCGTGCTGTTACTGCTTGCTGCCTTCTACGGTGGTACCTATTTGCTGACTTTGCTCATCCGCAAAGACAAGGAAGATACTTCTGGCTTTATGGTGGCAGGCCACCAGGTTGGTTTCGGAATGGGGGCGGCCAGTATGACCGCCACCTGGATATGGGCTGCATCGTTCTACGCGGCGGCTACGTCGGGTTACACCTACGGCGTGTCGGGGCCGATTCACTACGGTTTCTGGGGCGCGTTGATGATTCTGTTCATCTATCCGTTTGGTCGCCGCTTCCGCGAGCTAGCGCCTAACGGGCACACGCTGGGTGAGCTTATCCATGCGCGTCACGGCTCGTCCAGTCAGCTGATTTTGGCCGGCTCCAACGTGTTGGGCAGCGTTATCAGCTTGATGGTGAATTTCACTGCGGCGGGTGCCCTGGTTTCTGTATTGTCACCCCTATCGTTTGAAACCGGTGTCCTCGTGGCTGGTGTGGGCGTCCTGTCTTACACCTTGACCTCTGGCTTCCGTGCCTCCGTGTTTACCGATTTCGCCCAGTTGGTGGCACTGATGGCGATCGCCGTGGTGATCATCCCGGCTGTGCTGTTTTCTGCCGGCGGCCCGAGTGTGATGGTTGAAGGCCTTAGCCGTATGACAGATGAGCAGGCCAGTCTATTCTCGGTGGATGCGATCATGAATCAGGGCGCTCCGTTCTTCGTTGCGGTGCTGGCTTACGCCATCGGTAATCAGACCATTTCACAGCGCTTGTTTGCGGTTCGTGAAAAGAACATTAAGTCCACCTTCGTTACGGCCACACTCGGATACGGTGCGATCGTGATCGGATTGGGCATGATCGGCTTGATGGCACTGTCTGTCGGAGTCGAGCCGATTAACGGCGAAATGAACAACTTGATTCCGCAGATGGTTTCTACTTATTTATCGCCGTTCTTCGTAGCGCTGTTCTTCGTGTTGGTGATCGGTTCTCTATCGTCAACCGCAGACTCTGATCTATCGGCGTTGTCCACCATCATGATGGCCGACGTGTACGGTAAAAATATCGCTAAGAATGATCCGAATCCGAAGGTCATGATGATGGTTGGCCGAATCACCATGATTGTGGCCACGGTTGCCGGCCTTATTTTCGCCAGCTTCTCGTTGGATATCTTGGTGATGCTGGTGTTTGTCGGTGCCTTGTGGGGCGCGATTGTGTTCCCTGTCATCGTTAGCTGTTTTTGGGACAGGGTTACCAACGCCGCCTTTACTTGGTCGGTTGTGGTGGCAATGGCCTTCTTCTGCATCGCTCGTTTCGAGTTGGTAGAGATGGCAGGGCTAACCGTACTGCTGTTTGAAATCCTGGCCTCAGCAGGTGGTGCTGTGGTGATCGGCATGATGGTATTCGGTTTCTTTGGCCGCGCGGCCGGACTGATTGCTGGTGCGATTACCTTGGTGCTGATGCTGATTTTTGCGACCGGATTCCTGCGTGACTACATGGTTCTGGTGGCATCACTGACGGCATACGGTGCCAGCGCTCTGGTTTGCACAGCAATGACACTGCTTAGTAAAGAAGAGCGTTTTGACTTTGATTTGATCAAAAAACGGGTCGGCTGCTACGACGACGTAGAAGTTGACGAGACTGTTGATATGATACCGGAGGGTGCAAAATGACAAACGAATTGGTTTATGGCGCGTATATTCTGGTGTGGCCCGCTCTTACATTGGGCGTACTGGTGGTTATCTGTGGCGCAGTAGCACGGGATGCCCGTAATTGCCGAAAATCGGATGAAGATTTGATCTGATTAATACTAGGCAGTCTTTTTTGACACAGCAGCCCTTCGGGGCTGCTCTTTGTTTTTACGTCCACTATTTATCGAGCCAGCTTTGGGCATTGCGCCAGCCTGCAAGCCATTCGCGAACTTGCTCAGCAGGCATTGGTCGGCCAATACCGAATCCTTGTCCGGAAATGCACCCGAGCGCGATAAGTTCTTTCGCCTGTTCCTCGGTTTCCACCCCTTCCGCAATGACCTTAAAACCAAACGCATCTGCTAGCCCGATAATGCCTTTTACGATTGCTTTGCTGCCCGCTTCGTTCTGCATGTCGCGCACAAAGCATTGATCAATTTTCAGGGTTTCAGCCGGAAGCTGTTTTAAATAATTCAACGATGCATAGCCTGTACCGAAATCATCCAATGATGCGCGAATACCCAGAGCCCGACACTGCTCAAGTACATTGCTCGCAAGCTGTATGTCGTTGATTGCTGTACTTTCCAGAATCTCGAGCTCCAGATCAGAAGGGTTGAAGCCCGGATGGCGTTGAAGCTGCTCTTCGAGTTCCGGTACGAAATTGGGGGCCAGCAACTGTAAAGAGTTAATGTTGATGCTAACGGAGGTGTAAATGCCCTCAGCCTTCCAGCGCTCGATCTGAGCAATGGCCGTTTGAATGACCCAATTGCCCACGGTCATGGATATCGGATGTTGTTCAATGTGAGGGAGAAATTCTCCGGGCAGCACCATCCCCCGGTTGGGGGCTTGCCACCGAAGCAGAGCCTCGAAACCGAGCACGTCACCCGTTTGCATATTGACCTTGGGTTGAAAATGCAAAACGAGTTCATCGTATTCCAGCGCGTTCTCTACCTGTTTTAACAGCTGTGATAACGCGGTTTCGCTGCGGTCTTTTTCAGAATCAAACCAGATTAAACGGCCGCGTCCGTTTCGTTTTGCGTCATGTAGAGCTTGGGTGGCGTGACGGATGAGGGTGTCTCCGTCAGAGCTGTCTTCCGGGAAGTAGGTGGCGCCGATGCTGGTCGCCACCGAAACGGACAGCCCGTCGAGGTTGATGGGGTTAGCAAGATCTTTCTGGACACGCTCAAGTATCTGACTGACCAGCGTTAAGTTGCTAACGGATTCCAAAACGAGGAGGAATTCATCGCCGCCGGTGCGTGCGAGCGAATCGACTTCACGTAAATTGGCAAACAAGCGTTGGCCGACGATTTCGAGCAGCCGATCGCCCACATCGTGGCCATGACGTTCGTTGATCTGTCTGAAATGATCAATGTCCAAGGCCGCGACAACCACTCCTTTTCCTCTGTGATCCGATAGATTGAGTGCGTGCCTCAGCCGGTCTCGGATCAGAGCCTCGTTGGGTAACTTTGTCAGGGGGTCGTGATAGGCGTTGAACTTCAGCTGCGCCTCGTGTTGCCTGGCTCGTTCAGTGATGTCTGAAGACACCGACACAAAATAGTTATTGACGCCTTTTCGGTTCTTGACTGCACTGATGGTGGTCCACTCTGCGTAAAACTCGCCGTTTTTCCGGCGATTCCAAATTTCGCCTTGCCAGCTGCCGGTGTGCGTTAGTTGTTGCCACAGTCGCTTATAAAAGGCTTTGTCTTGCCGGCCGGACTGGAGCATCCGGGAGTTTTGGCCTAGAACCTCGCGCCGCGTGTAACCGGTAATGTCGGTGAAGGCTTTGTTTACTTCAATGATATTGGCGTTACGGTCGGTGATCGTCACTCGGTCGTGGCTATGGTCGAAGACCGCTTCGGCGAGTTGTAGTTGGGTTTTGATGTGTCGTAACACCAGATACGCGAAGCCTAAACTGCCGAATAGGATTAACGGCGAGAAGATAATGTAGCGCCATAAGTGCTGCTGAGCGTTGGCGCGCATCAAGGAGGTTTCCTGAAGTATGTCCTGTGCAAGCACGGATTCGGTCTTACTGAGTTTGGCGATACGCTCGTTTTGGTGACCGACCCAATCCTGCAGCGACATACCTTTTAATAATATGGCTTTGTCGGGTGCTTTAATCAGTTGATCACGGAATTGAACACTTTTCGGAACAATGGGAAGTGCTTGGAGGCCCATACGTGAATCGGTTTGAGTATCCAGCATGATGCGGGCGCTGAACTGGCGTCCCACGTTATATATGAGCTCTTGGTGTTGGCTTTCGGTGAGCGTTTGACGGATAAGCGCTCCGGAGATAAGTACACGCTCCCGCCCGACAAGCTCTTTTAATCGGCTGGTTAGGAAGTAAGCCCGTAGTTTTCGGCCAACGTGGTTTAAGCTGGTTTGCTCTGAAAGGTGACTGATCAGTTCGTTGAGCGCGTCAATGTGATGAGTTAGGTAATTGCGAGCCTCGCTACTGGAAATACTCATTGAATCGATGCGTTGCCTGAACGTTGGCAAGCGTGCCAGCGCTTTCGTCCGGCGTTTGAGGCTCTCTTCAAAATTCGATGTAGCTATGGTGCGGCTAGGCTCCGTCAGAGCTGATTTCAGTGTCACCAGTCTTTGATCGGTAATCGTGCGTGCTTCTAAAAGTTTCTCGGAGTGAAGTCGTCCCTGACTTGCAACATAAATGCTGCTTGATGCCCGTTCGTTTTGCAGTGCGCTCACCAAAAAGCCGGCATCAACCGCGTGCTGGGTATCTTTCTCAAGCGCGGAAAGCTGCTGGGCGCTTTGAAACAGCTGTAGGCCATTGGCTAGAGACATCCACACCACAGCGATAAACAACGGTGTAAACGTCAGAAAAGCACGAGTCGCCAGAGAAAGTTTGTCGAACCGCCGGATCGCTTTTTCAATGCAATGTCTGAAGAACATGTATCCGGATATCCTGAGCCCAGCGTGGATTTCACGCCGGTTGTTTGAAATAACCATTTATAAAATGTGGTTAATGGTACGGGTCTTGTCGATTCGGGTCACCGGTTTATTGCGTATCTTTGGTAGCAACAGGCCTCTTATAAGTACCTTTCCTTATGCATTGAGGCTCGCTGATATCGGTCAAGGTGATCGTGCGGGTGCAACGGTACTGTGCTGAAACGTTTTTCAGTGGAGAATGCCATGGAACTTGTCTGCCCCGCCGGAAGTCTGCCCGCTCTGAAAACCGCAGTGGATCATGGTGCAGATGCGGTATATCTCGGGTTTCGAGACAGCACCAATGCCCGACAATTCGCAGGTCTCAACTTTAACGACAAGCGTGCTGGTGAGGGAATCGAATACGCACACTCGAAAGGAAGCAGGGTTTTCTGTGCGATCAACACGTACCCCCAGCCTGATGGGTGGGAACAATGGAAAACGGCTGTGGATCGTGCTGCCAGTTTGGGGGTGGATGCCATAATCCTTGCGGATATGGGCCTGCTGGATTACGCCGCGAATAAGTACCCGCACATACCACGGCATCTTTCGGTTCAGGGCTCCGCCACCAGTTACGAAGCCTTGTCGTTCTATAAAGATAATTTCGATATCCGTCGGGCGGTTTTGCCCCGTGTTCTCTCTCTGGATCAGGTTCGGGGAGTGGCCAAGCATAGCCCCGTGGAATTGGAAGTTTTTGCCTTTGGCAGTCTGTGCATCATGGCCGAAGGTCGTTGTTATCTGTCGTCCTATCTGACCGACGAATCTCCGAATACACGCGGTGCTTGTTCGCCTGCAAAGGCGGTACGTTGGCAAGAAACCCCGGATGGGCTGGAATCACGGCTGAACGACGTTTTGATTGACCGCTACGGGCCGGGCGAATCTGCAGGATATCCCACGTTATGTAAGGGCCGGTTCGACGTTGAAGGCAGTGTCTATCACGCCATCGAAGAGCCCGTCAGCCTCAATACCATGGATTTACTGCCTGACTTGAAGTCATTGGGTATCAGTGCGGTCAAAATCGAAGGGCGGCAACGCAGCCCGGCTTATATTGCTGATGTTGCCCGTACCTGGCGCCAGGCTTTGGATGGACTGGATGCCCATCCCGGGATGTTTGCGGTTGAGCCCGCATGGCGCAATACCTTATCTGGCCTTTCCGAGGGTGGCTTGACCACCATTGGTGCTTACCATCGAAAATGGAAATGAGGGGCTGTGATCATGATGAAATTGTCTCTGGGCCCGATACTTTGGTTCTGGTCCAAACAAAGTGTTTTTGATTTTTATGCTAAGGCCGCGGAATGGCCGGTTGATACCCTTTATTTAGGGGAAGTGGTGTGCTCCCGGCGGCGGGAACTGAAGCCTGATGACTGGATTGATCTTGCCAGGGATTTGAAAGCCTGCGGCAAAAACGTAGTGCTATCAACCCTAACGTTGATCGAGTCTGAAGCCGACCTGAGGCGGCTACGCCGGTTTTGCGAGCAGGGCGACTTTATGGTGGAAGCCAACGACCAGAGTGCTCTGCAGGTAGCGGCTCGTAATCGCATTCCGTTTGTCACCGGGCCGTCCATGAATATCTATAACGTGGCCACTTTGAAAATTCTGGCAAATCAAGGGCTGCAAGGGTGGAATCTGCCGGTTGAATTAGGCCGGGACACGCTCGGCCAGCTGATTCGTGAACTGGAACAGGAAGGATTGGAGTTACCGGCGGAAGTCTTCTCGTGGGGTTTCCTGCCGTTAGCTTGGTCATCCCGATGCTTCACGGCGCGGCATTACAACTTGCCGAAAGACAACTGCGAATTTCGGTGCCTGGAGCACCCGGATGGCATGGAACTGCGTTCCCGCGAGAATCAAGAGCTGTTTCGTTTGAACGGTATTTCCACGTTGTCCGGATCACGCTACGACCTGATGAGGGAGCTGCCCGAGATGGAGCGGATGGGGGTTTCAACCGTTCGCTTGAGCCCGGAGCATCAAGGTATGGATGATGTGGTGAAGCGTTTCGATCAGGTTCGGAGAGGCGAAACGCCAGACACAAATCCGTTGCAGCTGGTGGAAGCGCCACCTTGCGATGGCTATTGGTATGGTCGTCCTGGCATGGATCAGGTCAGAAACTAACGACGTCGTGGGGTTCTAGGGTCTGGGCGTTATTGCCAGACCCCGATCAAGGCTCCCGAGCCCAGCACAAAAGACCCACCGACTTCGGCAACAATCAATGCGATCATGAAACCATGAACCAGCCACCCCGGCAGGTTTGATCGGCCCAGTTTGTGGGGTTTGCGCAGTTGGTTGCTGGTGTCTCTCAGAACACCGTGGATGATGTAAGTGCCAATGGCCAACGCGAAAAATCCCAAGGCACCAAGCGCTGCCAGCGTATTCACCCAATCTGTATACACGCTGTAACTGGCGAACCATCCCAGAACCAGGGCGGCAAAGCTGTACATCAGTGAGCTACGGTGCGCGATATCCACGTATCTTGGCGCGGCGGCTTTCGGACTGGTGGCCATGCACGAGTATTTCCAGATGCCGGTCAATAACCCTGTCATAAAGAAGATAAACGCGGCGGTGAGACAAAGCTTTTCGGCTAGACTCATTGAATTCAGTCCTTGCATGGAGGCCATGAGGGTGTCGTGGCGAGGTAGATTGTTGTGAGTTTTTTAATCTTGGGAATCTATCAGAACGGGTAGGCTGATAATAGTCAGCTTGGGCCAGTCTTGACGCTGGGCAAGAGGCGGATTTTGAAACGGCCAAACGACCGGAGTAGTCTCTGGTGCGTGTTTTCAGTTTGGAGCCTGTTATGGATATTCGCCTGAAACGAGCTTATGAAGCCGCAGCCCGCTCAGACGGCCCACGCATACTGGTTGACCGTATTTGGCCGCGAGGCGTCTCGAAAGAGGATGCGGATATTGCCCATTGGATAAAAGGGCTATCACCGTCCACCGAATTACGAAAATGGTTCGATCACGATCCCGATAAATGGGACGAATTTCAAAAGCGATATCTCAACGAGTTGAAGTCAGATCAGGTCTCTGATGATCTTGAGGCCTTTAAAAACCTGCTGGCAGAGCAAAAGCGCATAACCCTGGTGTTTGCCGCAAAAGATACCGAGCACAATAATGCGGTTGCCCTGAAAACGTTTGTGGAAGAAGATAAGCTTTGAACGCTATCTCTACTAAAAACAACGGGCTGTAATCCCAATAACAAGAGTGCCAGCCATG
This sequence comes from Marinobacter sp. AL4B, assembly GCF_019916045.1. Taxonomy (NCBI): domain Bacteria; kingdom Pseudomonadati; phylum Pseudomonadota; class Gammaproteobacteria; order Pseudomonadales; family Marinobacteraceae; genus Marinobacter; species Marinobacter sp. AL4B. The sequence continues at coordinate 163,821 of NZ_JAILWZ010000013.1, read as the reverse complement.
CTTGCTCCCGCATCTGTTTCTGACTATCGCTTGTTGGCTAAGCGAAAGCTACCGCGCATGCTGTTTGATTATCTTGACGGCGGAGCCTTCTCTGAACAGACCTTGGCGGACAACCGTCAGGCCTTTGGCCAGTGGTGTTTTCGCCAGCGAGTAATGGCCGATGTTTCTCAGGTTGATACCGCTACGGAGCTGCTGGGTGCAGCAGCCAGCTTGCCGTTGGTAATGGCTCCGATGGGGTTGTCGGGCATGTTGGCCAAGCGCGGTGAGGCACAGGCGGCCAAGGCAGGTGCGAGTGCAGGCATTCCCTTTTGTTTAAGCACCGTGGGTATTTGTTCGGTCGAAGAGGTGGCCCGGGAAGCTCCGAGTGCCAATCTGTGGTTTCAGCTCTATGTGCTGAAAGACCGCGGCTTCTCAGGAGATTTGTTGGCGCGTGCCTGGCAATCCGGTTTCAAAACATTGGTTTTTACGGTAGATCTTGCGCGCCTTGGGCTGCGTTATCGCGATGTCCGCAACGGTATGAATGGCAATCTGTCGGTGCCTGCAAAACTCCGCAAGGCGTTGGATCTGGTGAGTCATCCTCGTTGGTTAGCCGATGTCGCCATCGGTGGAAAGCCGCTGACCTTTGGCAATCTGGCCAGTGTGGTGCCATCCGGGCGCAAACCGGAAGATTTCAAAGCGTGGGTTGAAAGCCAGTTTGATCCTTCGGTGACCTGGCGCGATCTGGATTGGATACGCGAAAACTGGCCCGGTAAGTTGGTTATAAAAGGCATTATGGAAAGTAACGATGCGCGCTCAGCCATCGACGTGGGCGCAGACGCTATTGTGGTTTCTAATCACGGAGGGCGCCAATTGGAAGGCGCTCCGGCCAGTTTGAATGTGTTACCGGCGATTGCCGAAACGGTCGATGGGAAATGCCAGATTTTGGTCGATGGTGGCGTTCAGACGGGGCAGGATTTAGTGCGAGCTTTGTGTCTGGGAGCGGATGGGTGTTTGATGGGGCGGCCGTGGGGATATGCGCTGGCGGCCGGCGGGCAACGCGCCGTCGAAAACCTGCTGCACAACATCCGGCTGGAAACCGAGCTTACCCTGTCACTGATGGGCAAAACGTCGATCAGTCAGCTCAGTCGTTCAGACATGCTGTCGCAGGCCGAAGTGCAATCAATGAGTGGCGTTTAGCTTTTTCGCAACAGAAGCTTCCGGAGCTGCAGGTTCCACTCCAAACTGTCGAGCAGGTTTTTCAGCGCCAGGCCCAGCTCGGTGTCACCCTCAATCACCAAGCGACGTTGGAAGAAAAGCTGGTCTGGGTCCTGTTTGCGTTCGGCCAAGGTTCTAAACGCTGAAAGAGAACCGCGAATAGTGGCTTCACCAGCACCATTAATGACACGCAGACGACCTGCCCAGAAACCAAGGGTGATGCCCGGCTGCCCCCCATTTACCTCAAGGCGAATTCTTCGGCCTTCAAAATCATCAAATTCCCCTTCTTTTATTGCATCAGCAAACAGCCGGTTGAGAGGAGCTTCAGCGAGCAGTTGCTTCATCGGTACAGGGATGGCGTTATCGACTACCCCGAGCAGGGGGCTGGGAGATGGCAGGTATTCCTGCAGCAACGCCATGAAGTCACGTGCGGGGAGGGGGGGTAAGCTTGAAGGGCTAGGGAACCGGGGCAGGCTCAGGCGCATGTCGAACTCCATCGGTAGATTTGACCGAAGCAGGATATCCGAATGCGTACCTAAGCGATTTGATATAGCTCAGCCCCGGTGTAAACCTTCTTCAACGGCCCACACTGCAACTTCTACGCGAGAGCGCAGGTTCAGTTTCTTCAGCAGGTGTTTAACGTGAACTTTTACGGTGCCGTCGCTGATGTCCAACTTGCGACCAATCATTTTGTTGGACAGGCCTTCAGCGATCAGTTTGAGGATGTCTTTTTCGCGAGGTGTCAGGCTGTCGTAGTCCGGGCGAGATGACTTCTGGGGCTTGTTGGAGCGCAAAGCTTCTGCGAGCAGGGTAGTCAGACGGTCACTGATCACCAGTTTTCCAACCGCAGCTTGGTGCAGTTGGGCGATCATATCTTCGGGCTCCATGTCTTTCAGCAAGTAGCCGTCGGCACCGGCGCGTAAAGCGGCCACCACGTCGTCTTCCTGATCAGAAACCGTAAACATGATGATGCGGGAGCTGATGTTGTGTTCCCGCAGCTTTCTCAGGGCTTCAATGCCATCCATTTCCGGCATGTTCAGATCCATAAGAATCAGGTCCGGCTCTATTTTCAGGGCCAGCTCAATGCCTTCAGCACCACTGTTGGCTTCACCGGCCACGGTCATTTCCGGTTCCAGCTCGATTAACTGTTTAATGCCCCGGCGCAACAGCGGGTGATCATCAATCAAAAGAATGCTTGCAGGTGTTTCAGCCATGTTGGGTCTCGTTGAAAATCTATCTGGGTTCAGGCGTAGCTTGTTTGGCTCGGGATGAGGCTACGACTTTTCGGAATAAATGTTAAGGAAACTTCTACGCCACCGGTAGCGAGGTTCTCTACCTTCAGTTCGCCGCCGAGGGTTCGGGCCCGGTCGGTCATGATAATAAGGCCATAGTGATTAATCGGCTGACTGCCGTCGGGCAGCCCCTTGCCGTTGTCTCGAATCAAGGCTTTGACTTCTGGGGATTCGAACATTACGTGAACTGAAATGTCTGTAGCGTTTGCGTGTTTGACTGCGTTCGCCAAGGCTTCGCGGACAATCTGTAGGGTATGGATTTCTTCGTTTGGAGAAAGCGTTTGTGGTGGGAGTGTGTATTCAAACTCCACGCGCTTGGTCAATCGCTCGGAAAATTCGTCGATGGTTTTGTTAAGAGCGCTGGCCAGATCTGGCGTGTCCAGTTTTAACCGGAATGTGGCTAGTAATTCGCGCAATTGACGGTAGGCGCTGTTCAGGCCGGTACTGAACTCGTGCAAGATATCGTCATGGGCGGCTTGGTGCTCGCCGGTAATGTTAAGCCTGCGGAGCCGGGTGACCTGCATTTTTAGATAGGACAGAGACTGGGCCAACGAATCGTGTAACTCTCTGGCAATTATAGTGCGCTCTTCAACCAGGGTTTGTTGTTGTTCTTCGGTGATTTGTTTTTCCAAGAAAATGGCGGTGGCCAACTGGTCCGTCAATGTTTCCAGTAATCGACGTGACGTAGCTGGTAAATCCGTGTCGGCGGGGTACCACACTTCCAAGGTACCAAGAATTTGCCCGGGTATGCGAATGGGTAGCAGCAGTCTCCGTCCGTCGTTTTCCTGGGCGGGCAGTTCGTCAAAAGCTTCTGGTGTGACCAGGCAAGCATTGCAGTGGTGGTCGCGGCAATAGAACGGGCGCTTCTGACTAGCGGTTGTCACCGCTTCCACGGGTTTGTCGGTTTCTTTGTCATGGAGGTACAGCTTGATCGGGCCGATGCGCAAGATTTTTTCGAGCTCTTGCAGCATCGGAATAGCGCCGCTGCACAGATCGTGGTTGGCAAACAAATTGCGACTTGTTGCGTGCATCACCTGAAGCGCCGTATGGCTGACTTCCAGCTCTTCGGTCTTTTCCCGAGCTCGGTCTTCCAGCTCCTGATAGGTCAGCGCGAGTTCGCTGGTCATTTGGTCAAAGGCGTGGCCAAGTTGCGCCAGCTCATCTGAGCCCTTCAGATTGGCTCGCTGGGTAAAATCTTGTTCGCCAACGGCGCTGGCAATACTGACCAGCTTGCTAAGCGGGCGTAATATCCGGTTTTTGAGATCGAGAAACAACGCGACCACGATGAGCACTGAAAATATCAGGCTGATGATCTGTATCAGATGCAAAAGGTCTATTCGAGCCTCGGTTCGCTCCTCAAGCATAAACACCAGTTTATTGACTTCTTCGGTAAAGCGGTCCACTTCGGCAATCATCTGCGCGGTTATCTGTGTGCCTTGTGGATGAGCTTCCATCATTGGCCGCAGGCTGGTTTTCCAAAGATTGATAATAAGGCGATGTTGTCGTGTTAGAGGGTGCTCGCTGCTGTCGGGTATTAATGAAGTGATGGCCGTAGTTGAGAGTTGGCTTTCATAGGCGCTAAAGGGGGCGAAATCTTGTGACGTTTCGGGCTGTGCCGGCAAAGCACCCTTCCGGGTCAGCAGTTGATTGGCCCTCATACGCAGTGCACCAGCAGCGTTGATGGCCGTCGCGCTGCCTTCAATGCTTTTAGAGATGGTGAGCGTTGCGGTCATGCTGACGATAGAGGTCAATACAATCGCACTGACAGCCAGAATAATCCGGTTTACTAAGGGACTTTTTGCCATGGTTAGAAATTGGGGCCGTGTTGTCTTTTGAAATGCGCGAACGTCTTAGAGTATGACTCTAAAATTGGATACCCGATACCTCTTTGAGGATAGTCAATTACCTCGACAGGCTGTATCCCATCATAACCTTTGACCCAAAAACTGCAAAAAGCTGAAACTAGCGAATGGCATAGAAAAGGGTCGCCACATGCTTGAACAACAAGAAAGGGATGAAGAAAAGTGCGCCTCGCTCGCCATCATTCTGCCATTGGCGGTGACCGGTTTTATCGTCGCAGCGGGGTGCTGGACCCTGTTTGCAGTGGTGGGTGTCCATTTAAGAGCGGAACTGGCTTTAAACAGCGTGCAATTCGGTATTTTATTGGCGGCACCTATGGCCTCGGGAGCCTTGTTGGCGATACCTGCAGGTTTGGCGGCCCAGCGTTACGGTGCCCGGGTTGTAATGCTTTGGTGCCTCACAGGTCTAGCGTTGTGCATGGTGTTATTTCTGGTCGCCAGTAATTTTATCAGTTACTTGGTTGTCGCCAGCGGACTCGGCTTAGCTGGGGGCTTCTACAGTGCGGGCCTGCAGTTTGTGACCAGTCATTGCCAGACTAGGTATATGGGGTTTGTGTTGGGGCTTTTCGGGGCTGGAGTGACTGGCGCAGGGCTCAGCTATTATCTCGTTCCTTTGTTTCATTCTGCGTACACCTGGCAAGGCGTTCCGTTGGTTTATCTTGTTGTTTTGCTGTTGGTGACCACCTTGCTGGTGCTGGTCACCGATAACGAAATGGATAGCCAGGAATCTGTTCAAATCCCTCCGATGCAGCACTTGTTGCTGATAATTCGCCAAGGACAGGCGTTGTGGTTCTGCCTTTATTTTGGCGTGGTGGCCGGTAGTTTTTTCTCTTTAGCTCTGTGGTTGCCGGACTTTCTATCGGCGCAGTTTCGTTTGGATCTGGGAACCGGCGCCGGCTTGGCTCAGTGGTTCGTGATTCCGGGGGCGTTGGCTCAAATCGCCGGAGGCGGTTTGTCGGATGTTTTCGGCAGTGTGAAAGTCGTCACGCGATCGTTGACCCTTTGTTTATTGGCGCTTGCAGGTCTTGCCCTGCCTTCCGCCACCTTGTTTGTTTCGGGGGCCGATGGCGTGGTGGCAATGGAATTTGCGCTGCCGCTTGTGATGGAAAGCCTAATGGTGGTCACACTGGGCGTTGCTATGGGATGTGCCATGGGAGGGCTTCAGAGAAAGGTAATCCTTGCAAATCGGGACCAGGCAGCCTTGTTCGCTGGGTTCCTTCTGGTAGCGGCCTGTTCAGTTGCTTTCATTTTACTGGTTGTTTTTGCTGCAATTTACCAGTGGTTGGGCACACCGGGAGCTGTATTTGTGATTCTCCTGTTGCTGTTAAGTGCCAGCTTGATTCTGCTCGTCAAAAAACTACATCGCTTTGCAAACTATTGAGTTAAGTCAAATACCCGCAAGGATGCCCAGAACTACCCCCATAGAGGGAGCGATTTTCGGTCGGCATGCTCCTAACATCTAAAACAAGATTTTGAATGCATGAATGCGCCCAGAGGACGAGTCCATGGTGATGACGCAAGCCGCCGTAAGTCGAACAAAAAAGCCGGTATTGGTTGCTGTAAACAATTCCATAAATTCGGAACAGCGCATGCAAGCTTTGCGCGCCCATACGTTGTTCCGGTGTATGCAACCGGACGATGTGGATGCGTTGATTCAGCAGTCACGCCGTATCCGCTTGGGCCATCACCAGCTTTTATACCGTCAGGGTATGCCCGCCCACCACTTCTTTTTTGTGATCTCCGGCCGCCTTCGCTTATATCGACTGGATTCATCAGGGGTGGACCGCACTTTGGATAGCATTGCACCGGGAGACTGTTTTGCGGAAACCATGATTTACGCAGACCCGGCGGAATACGCTTGTTTTGCCGAAGCCCTGAAGTCCAGCGAAGTTTTGATGATTCCCGTCGCGGCCTACAAAGCACTGTTGGATGCAAAACCCATCTATGCCCAAGCAGCATTGCGTCACTTTGCTATGAGGGCTGTGACTCGTTTCCACGACTTGGAAATTATGACCGTACAGAGTGCCAAAGAGCGGTTGATTCGTTACCTCCTTGATCTGCTTCCGGAGGATGTTTCAACGGGCGGGGAGGTTGAATTGCCTTTGCCGAAGTGTTTGGTGGCATCTCGCCTTGCCATGCAGCCTGAAACCTTCTCGCGCATTTTAGCGGAGCTGAAAGCCAGTGGTCTGGTACGGGTAAACCGGAGTCGGCTGTTTATCGCTGACCCGCAACGGTTGATCGAAATTAGCCATTAACGTGATGAAATTTAAGTGATTTCAGGCGGCTAGACCCTCTAGAGCTATTCAAATAGAGGTATTTGATTTATCTCATTTTTGATCCACCCTTTGCTGTATTCGTTGAGAATTTTGGGGGTTTGAGTGATTACCGCATTACGTGTTTGTTTGGCTCTGCTGGTGATGGCGTCATCAGCGGTAATGGCTATGCCTCTGAAAGACTATGAGCCCGTTTCTGGCCGTCAGGTTATCCAGAACGCGATGTCTGATGTCACGGATATTCAGCCCCGTGAATCGAATCGTGCCATCCAGGAACTCTATGCTGGCGAAGAGTTGGTTGGATATGCCTACCAGACACTGGATTTTGTGCAAACCCCCGCCTATTCCGGAAAACCGATCAACGTCATTGTGTTGCTTGATACCGAAGGCGAGATCACTGCAACTCGCGTTATCCAGCACCACGAACCGATCCTTCTGATCGGTATTCCCGAAGCCAAAATGCATGTCTTTACCGATCAGTACGCCGGTTTAAAAGCAGACCAGCGTGTCACCGTGGGCGGAAAAACATCGGAGCGCCGGGTGGCGGTGGATGGCTTGTCGGGCGCAACCGTAACGGTGATGGTCATCAACGAAGTCATCATGAAAACTGCTCACCGGGTAGGTGGTGAGTTGGGGCTTGTCGAAGTCACTAGCGGCAGCAAACGACCGCCGTTGGCCGAGGTTGATCAGCGTACTTTTGACGAAAAAACTTGGGAAGAACTCACCGGAGATGGCTCGATACGCCGGATGCACCTGACTCGGGGCATGGTAGACGATGCATTCAAAGGTGGGCCGGCCGAGGGTGTTGAAGCAGCGGCTCCGGAGCAGCGTGATGACACCTTCATTGATCTGTATGCCGCTTATCTGGATGCGCCCACCATTGGCCGAAATTTATTGGGTGAACGTCAGTACAAGTGGCTGATGTCCGAGTTGCAAGACGGCGAGCATGCCATTGCCGTGATGGCCAAGGGCACCTATTCCTTCCGGGGTTCGGGCTATGTGCGTGGCGGCATTTTTGATCGGGTTCAGATCCGTCAGTTTGGCGACACTTTTAATTTCCGCGATCTCGACTATCACCGCTTGAGTGATGTGTACCTTGAAGGCATGCCGCGCTTGCCTGAAATGGCCATCTACATCATTCGCCAACAGTACAACTTCGACCCCGGTACGCCTTGGTCGCTCGAACTGACCATTAAGCGCCAAACCGGCCCTCTCGACAGTGAATTTGCTGTGGTGCCTTTGGAATATCAGTTGCCTGAGCAGTATTACACCCGGGCCGAAGTGGAGCTGTCCGAAGAAGAGTGGTTGGAAGAGCAGCCGCTATGGGTGCAGGTGTGGTACCAGAAAGAGTTTCAGATCATTTTCCTGGCTCTGGGCATCGGAGTGCTGATGTTCATTCTGTTCTTCCAGGATTGGTTGGTGAAAAAGCCGAGAGCCATGCGCTGGATTCGTCACGCGTTCCTCACTTACACCCTGTTTTTTATCGGTTGGTACGCGCTGGGCCAGCTGTCTATCGTGAACGTGCTGACCTTCGTGAACAGTCTGATCTCCGGATTCACTTGGGAAACTTTCTTGATCGACCCGATGTTGTTTGTGCTCTGGTCGGTGGTGGCGGGCATCGTCTTGCTCTGGGGCCGAGCCGTGTATTGCGGCTGGCTGTGCCCGTTCGGCGCTCTGCAGGAACTGATCAATGAAATTGCCCGCAAGTTGAAAGTGCCCCAGTACACAGTGCCGTTTGCCTGGCATGAGCGGATGTGGGCGATCAAGTACATCATTTTGTTAGTGCTGTTTGGTGTGTCGCTCGAGTCGTTGGGAACCGCCGAGCAAATGGCCGAGGTTGAGCCGTTCAAAACCGCCATCACTTTGCGTTTTGACCGTAGCTGGCCGTTCGTGACCTATGCCGTATTGCTGCTGATCGTGAATATCTTCACTCGCAAAGTGTACTGCCGCTACCTATGCCCACTAGGCGCTGCACTGGCACTGCCCACCAAGTTGCGAGTATTCGATTGGCTCAAGCGCCGCAAAGAATGTGGCAACCCATGCCGCTTATGCGACCACGAATGTGAGGTTCAGGCGATTCATCCTGATGGACACATTAATTACATGGAATGCCATTACTGCCTGGATTGCCAGATGACTTATTTCGACGACCACAAGTGCCCACCATTGATCGTAAAGCGCCGTGGTAAACGTCGAGGCCGAAACGCACCCGGACGCCCGGAAGAAATTCCAGTCGTTCAGGTGCACGAGTAAGTACCGGAGCCGTCAAGATGTTCCGGACGGAATGAGAAGCAAAACCGCCATACCAATAATGGAGTTGGACGCTATGAAGAAAAGAGATGAACTGAGCAAAGATACCGCCGAGGTTCCTGAAAGCGGTCTGAGCCGTCGTCGTTTTATGGGCGCTGCCGCTTTGGCGGGGGTTGCGGGTGCAACCGGCCTTGGCACATCGATCATGAGCCGGGAAGCGTTTGCGGCCGCGGCCCAGGAAGCTAAGAACAAGATCCACATCGAGCCGGGTGAGCTGGATGAATACTACGGTTTCTGGAGCGGTGGTCACCAGGGTGAAGTGCGTGTTTTAGGCGTGCCGTCCATGCGTGAGCTGATGCGTATTCCCGTATTTAACGTAGATCCCGCGACCGGCTGGGGTATTACCAACGAAAGTAAGGCGATTCTTGGCGGCGAACAGCAGTATCTGAATGGCGACTGTCACCACCCGCACATTTCCATGGAAGACGGTCGTTACGATGGTAAGTATCTGTTCATCAACGACAAGGCTAACACACGTGTAGCGCGTATTCGTTTGGATATCATGAAGACGGATAAGATTACTTTCGTACCAAACGTGCAGGCGATCCACGGTTTGCGTTTGCAGAAAGTGCCCCGCACGAATTATGTGTTCTGCAACGCCGAGTTTGTGATTCCACAGCCGAACGACGGCAGTGAATACAGCCTGGAAAACAGTTACACCATGTTCAGCGCGATTGACGCGGAAACCATGGAGGTTGCCTGGCAGGTAGTGGTAGACGGCAACCTGGATAACACCGACGCTGACTACACTGGCAAGTATGCTGCATCGACCTGCTACAACTCCGAGCGTGCGCTGGATTTGGCTGGCACCATGCGTAACGATCGCGACTGGGTGGTTGTGTTCAACATTGAGCGCATCGCAGCGGCGGTTAAGGCCGGTAAGTTCAAAACGATCGGTGATTCCAAAGTACCCGTTGTGGATGGGCGTGGTAAGTCTGAATTTACTCGTTACATCCCGGTGCCTAAGAACCCGCACGGTTTGAACACGTCTCCTGATGGTAAGTACTTCATTGCTAACGGTAAGCTGTCTCCAACAGCTTCAGTCATTCAGATCGACAAACTGGACGATCTGTTTGATGACAAGATTGAGCTGAGAGACACCATCGTAGCGGAACCTGAGCTGGGTCTTGGGCCTCTGCACACAACCTTCGACGGTCGTGGGAACGCGTACACCACGTTGTTCATCGACAGTCAGGTGTGTAAGTGGAACATTGCGGACGCGATCAAGCACTATAACGGCGAGGAGGTGAACTACATTCGCCAAAAGCTGGATGTGCATTACCAGCCAGGCCACAACCATGCGTCGTTGACCGAGTCCCGTGATGCCGATGGTAAGTGGCTGGTGGTTCTGTCCAAGTTTTCAAAAGACCGTTTCTTGCCGGTCGGCCCTTTGCACCCGGAGAACGATCAGCTGATCGATATTTCCGGTGACGAAATGAAGCTGGTTCACGATGGCCCGACGTTCGCTGAGCCGCACGACTGTATTTTGGTTCGTCGTGACCAGATCAAGACCAAGAAGATCTACGATCGTCAGGACCCGTACTTTGCTCCAACGGTTGAGCAGGCCAAGAAAGACGGTGTGACTTTGGAAGCAGACAACAAGGTAATCCGTGATGGCAATAAGGTTCGTGTTTACATGACCTCTGTTGCGCCTCAGTTTGGTACAACTGAGTTCAAGGTGAAGGAAGGGGATGAGGTTACTGTGTGTGTGACCAACCTTGATACCATCGAGGATGTGACTCACGGTTTCTGTATGGTGAACCATGGTGTGAGTATGGAGATCAGTCCGCAGCAGACTTCGTCTGTGACCTTTACCGCTGGTAAACCCGGTGTGTACTGGTACTACTGCAACTGGTTCTGCCATGCGCTGCACATGGAAATGGGTGGTCGCATGTTGGTAGAGAAGGCTTAATTAGCGTCTCTTTGAATTGGGGCCTCGTTTTCGAGGCCCCTGTATCTGTGCTTGGGAGTAGCAACCCAAACGGAAAGCCGCACAGTGTTGCGTGCCTTCGGTTTCCACCTTTTAGAGAATCATAGATGTACCAAATATTGCGTTATGGGGTGGCCCTGTCAGTCGCTCTTTTATCGCTCGCCGCCAACGCGGACCTGCAAGAACGGCTTGATAACCTGCAGCCGGGTTCGTCCATCGAACTTCCACCAGAAACACTGTCGCCTCTGGCTATCCGGGTGCCTGGGGTAACTGTGTCTTGTGCGCAGGAAACGGTGATTGATGGTGGCGGGCAGGGGAATGCGGTTGATATTTTGGCTGAGAAGGTGACTTTTTCAGGCTGCACGGTGAAGAACTGGGGGCGGGATTTGAACCGGTTGGATGCCGGGATTTTTGTGGCCCGGGAGGCTCGTGGTTCAGTGGTTGAGGATAACCGTCTGAAAGGGCCGGCATTTGGGGTTTGGTTGGATGCGACGCCGGATGTGACGGTGCGGAATAATCACATTCGGGGCGAGGTGAGTATTCGGTCGCAGGATCGCGGCAATGGTATTCACTTGTTTAATACCACTGGGGCTTTGATTGAGGGAAATGATATTTCCCAGACCCGGGATGCGATTTATATCGAGACGTCGAACAAGAACGAGATTCGTAACAATTTGATGACGGATCTGCGTTACGGCATTCATTACATGTACTCGATGCATAATCTGCTGGAGGGGAATGTTACCCGCGGTACTCGTACAGGGTATGCGCTGATGCAAAGCAAGTACCTGAGGGTGATTAATAACCGCTCCGAGAATGATGAGAACTACGGCATTTTGATGAATTTCATCACAAATTCGACGCTGCGGGGCAATGTGGTAATTGGGGTGTCGGAAGGGCAGGCCGGTCGGGTGATGATTTCGGGCGGTGAAGGCAAGGCGGTGTTTATCTACAACTCCTTGTACAACGTGTTCGAGGGTAATTTGTTTGCGGACAGCAATATTGGCATTCATTTGACTGCAGGCTCGGAGGACAACGAGGTATTTAATAATGCCTTTGTAAATAATGAGCGCCAGGTGAAGTATGTGGCAACTCGTACCCAATCCTGGGCCAAGGATGGTGGAGGAAATTTCTGGAGTGATTATCTTGGCTGGGATCGGGATCAGGATGGGCTGGGCGATGTGCCCTATGAACCTAATGACAACGTAGACCGGCTGCTTTGGAAATACCCAGAGGCAAAAGTGCTGATGTTCAGCCCTTCGGTGGATGTGTTGCGCTGGGTGCAAGATGCCTTTCCGGTAGTGAAATCCGCCGGCGTAAGCGACCCCCATCCCTTGATGCGAATTCCCGAGTATCTGCAATCGGAGATCCGATGAACTGTTTTCAGCTTGAAAATGTCAGCCATCGTTATGACGAGACAACGGTACTGCGTGGTATTGATCTGCGCTTGAATCCGGGAGAAATCCTAGGGTTGTTCGGCCACAACGGGGCGGGTAAAACGACGTCGATCAAATTGATTCTGGGGCTAATGAGCCCGAGTGAAGGCCGGGTGACTGTGCTTGACGGCGAAGCTGGCGATCCTCATGTGAGTCAGCATATTGGTTATCTGCCCGAAAACGTGATGTTTTATCCCCAGTTGACCGGGCGCGAGATTCTCAGTCACTTCGCCCGCCTGAAAGGTGCACCATTGAATCAGGTGCCGAAGTTACTGGAGCAGGTGGGTTTAGGCGATGCCATGAACGCCCGTACCAAAACTTACTCCAAAGGCATGCGCCAGCGTTTGGGACTCGCCCAGGCGTTATTGGGTAAGCCCAAGCTGTTGATGTTGGACGAGCCCACTGTAGGGCTGGATCCGGTTGCCACAGCAGACCTGTATCGTTTGCTGCGAGATCTGCGGGATGAGGGGACCGGCATTGTGCTGTGTTCCCACGTGCTTCCCGGTGTAGAGCCTTACATTGATCGTGCGGCGATTCTCACTGGCGGCGCCCTGAAAGCGGCGGGCGACCTGCCTTCCCTGCGGCGTCAGGCCAACATGCCCGTGACGCTCACCGTTAAGCCAGCCGGCAATTTACTGGGGTTGGAAAAAGTGATTGACCAAGCCAAACAAAGTACCGGTTTGATGATGAAAAACGCCCACGGAACCCTGCAAGTGGACGTACGCCCCAGCGATAAAATGGCGTTAATTGAAACCTTGATTCAATCGGGCGAAGTGGCCGATCTCGGCATTCATCAGCCCAGCCTCGAGGATATTTACGTCCACTTTATCGGCTCGGGTGGATTGGCACATCGGGGAGGCAGCCAATGAACTCGATCTGGACCATCGCTCGAAAAGAACTGAGTGACAGCTTCCGTAATCGCTGGTTGGTAGCGATTTCACTGGTATTTGCCACATTGGCGCTCGGCATCGCTTGGTTTGGTGCGGCCGCATCCGGACAGGTGGGCTACGGTTCCACCCCGGCCACCATCGCCAGTCTTGCGAGTTTAGGCATCTTCCTGATTCCCTTGATTGCCCTCTTGCTGGCTTACGACGCCATCGTTGGAGAGGACGAGGGCGGCACTTTGCTGCTGCTGATGACTTATCCGCTTAGCAAAAGCCAATTGCTTTTAGGCAAGTTCCTTGGCCATGGCCTGACGCTAGCTCTGGCGACCTTGATAGGCTTTGGCGTGGCTGGGGTAGCCATTGCCGTACTGGTGGACGGCGTTGCCGTCGGTGCACTGGCGGCAGCAATGGGCCGTTTCATCGGATCAACAATCTTGCTGGGCTGGGGATTTATTGCGTTAGCTTATCTGATCAGTGTGCGAGTCAACGAAAAACCCATTGCTGCCGGCATGGCCCTCGCCATCTGGTTCTTCTTTGTACTGATCTTTGATTTGGTGTTACTGGGTGCATTGGTGGCTAGTGAAGGCAAACTCAATCCCGAACTGTTGCCTTGGCTATTGATGCTTAACCCCACCGACATCTACCGCTTGCTCAACATCGTTGCTTTTGGCGACAGCACCCAACTCAGCGGTGTGCTCAGCCTTGGCTCCGACCTGCCGATTGGTACAGGCGGTTTATGGCTAGGTCTTGCTCTCTGGTGCGCCATCCCGTTGACCGGCGCGCTGTTACTGTTTAAAAACCGAAAAATTTAACCCAGACCGGAGACACATCAAACATGGTAAATAAAACCAAAGCCTGGCTATTTGCAGCGTTAGCGGCCATTGCAATCACCGGCTGCTCCGATGCCGAACAGCAAGTACTCGCAAAACCCGACCCGGTCCACTTTGAATCCGGCGACGAATGCCACGTCTGCGGCATGGCCATCTCCAACTTCCCGGGCCCCAAAGGCCAAGCCTTCACCGAACGGGAACAGAACGTCCGCAAATTCTGCTCAACCAAAGATATGCTCGCATGGTTCCTACAACCTGAAAACGAAAATCGCGACCACACCCTCTACGTACACGACATGGCCCAAACCGAATGGGAACACCCTGAAGACACTCACCTTATCGACGCCCGAGAAGCCTTTTACGTAGCCGGCTCCACGCGCACCGGCGCCATGGGCCCAACCCTGGCCTCCTTCGCCAGCCAAAGCAGCGCCAACGACTTTGCGGCGAAATACGGCGGCCAAGTAATCGCGTTCGCAGACATCACGCTAGACCACTTGAACACCGGCATGCCGATGGGCGGTGCGCATCACATGGGTGGTATGGAATCCATGGAAGGAATGCATGAAGAGCATGAAATGGGAGGTGTGACGGAGAGCGAGATCATGGATCAAAGCCATGATGGTCACGGAATGGAGCATTGAGGCTACAGCTCGAAAGATAGATAGAGCAGGGGTGGTTTTAGCACCCCTGATCCTACCCCAAACGAGCAGGCTAGGATAAGTCACCCCCCAGTCATGTTCATAAACCGAAGAATCTCCACCTCCCCATCACTGGAAAAATGATGCCGCTCCGGCTTCAAATCCATCGCCGCAATAATCGCCTCCCGAAGCCGTTCATCATTCCCCGGATGCTCCCGCAACAACGGCAATAAATCCATAGAATGCTCATTCCCGAGGCACAATAAAAGCCGCCCCTCCACCGTCACTCGCACCCGATTACACGTCGAGCAAAAATTATGAGAATGCGGAGAAATGAACCCAACGCGCGAAGCGCTATCCGGCATCCGGTAATAACGCGAAGGCCCCCCAGAATCATCATCCGTCAGCTCAAGTTCATGATGCCGGGCAATAATCGCCCGAACCTCCTCACTCGTACACAACGCTAACCCACGGTCATGCTCAGAAATCTCCCCGAGAGGCATCTCCTCAATGAACGTAATATCGAGCCCTTTCGCGCGAGCAAACTCAACCAGATCCGGAATCTCCTCTTCATTCCGGCCCTTCATCACCACCGTATTGAGCTTAATCCGCTCAAATCCCGCCTCTTTGGCCGCATCAATACCGTCCAAAACCTGGCTAAGCTTTCCGGTGCGAGTGATTGTCCTGAACTTCTCCGCGTCCAGAGAATCCAGGCTGATATTGAGTCGGTCCAAACCGCCTCTGCGCAACCCCTCCGCCAAAGCGGGTAATTGGCTACCATTGGTGGTCATCGCAAAATCACGCAAGCCGTAACTACCTATTTCCCGAACCAGATCCACAACGCCCTTGCGGATCAAAGGCTCGCCACCGGTCAGCCGAATTTTCTGAGTTCCTAGCGACACAAAATTGCGAGCCACTTGAGCGATCTCCTCAAGTGACATGATCTTCTCTCGCGGAAGAAACGTCATCTCTTCGGCCATGCAGTACACACACCGAAAATCACAGCGGTCCGTCACCGACAGGCGGACATAATTCACTGTACGACCAAAACGGTCTGTCAGCACGGATTGCGACATTGCCTACACCTCTAACCGCGTGGATGAGTTGTTTTTCTTGGTACCATTATGGCAAAGCATACATGCCGTCCGATACACAACTGAACCATCAATTGAGCCAAGCGCCAGTTGATCTATGTTATCTACCCTTCTTGTAACAGAACTCGTGTCGCCCTATAACATAGATGTGAAATAAATGTTATAAGTGAGGTCGCGATGATGAAGCAATATGAGAAATGGCTGGCCGTGGCGAATAACAGCATACTGGCCTCTATCGGAGGGTTGGTTTTAACTATTCTTGTTGCCTACCCATTGGCAAATGCATTCTCGCTGGGGATCCAGGTTATGGCCCATATAGGAACCTTGTTTTTTGCAGTGGGCGTGAAAGTCTCATACGTGGCAAGATTAACATTCCTTAGCAAGCTGGGAAGACCTGTTCACTGAACCGCGGTATAATAGGTGTAAGTGGAAACTATTGTGGAGCAATAGCGGTGCAACGAGGCAGCGTCGGGTTTCGTGTTCTTGCGTATCTCTCGGCTGCAGTCGCGGTTGTTGGAGTAGTGTTGCCGCTACTGCCAACAACGCCGTTTGTTTTGTTGGCCGCCTATTTTGCCAGCAAGGGGTCACCGGCTTTTGCCCGATGGCTTGAAGGACATCCTCATTTTGGTCCAGCCATCGAACAATGGAGGCTCCGGCGTGCGATACCCACCCGGGCGAAAATACTGGCCTGCAGTATGATGGCAGTAAGCTGGATACTTTTGTTGCTGATGGGGTTTCCTTTGATGGTTCTGATGATTTCAGGGTTGTGCCTTCTGGGTGTTGCCACCTACATGGTTACCCGTCCTTCTTACTAATGTTCTGGAGCCTTGCATGCACATTACCCGCTACACGGACTACTCGCTGAGGGTACTGATCTATCTAGCGGCTCTGGAAGACGATCGGTTAGCGACGATCCAGGAAATTGCGGATAGCTATGGGATTTCCAAAAACCACCTGATGAAGGTTGTGCACCAGCTCAATAAAAAACAGTACATAGAAACAGTACGCGGTAAAAACGGCGGAATGCGTTTATACCGGGCGCCTAGCGATATCAGCATTGGTGCTCTGGTACGTGAAACCGAGCAACACCTCGACATTGTCGAGTGCTTCTCCGAGGAGGGTGCCTGTACGATCACGCCGGTGTGTGGTTTGAAAAATATCTTTGATGAAGCGCTGCAGGCATTTCTGCATGTACTTGATAAGTATACTCTTGCAGAGATTGTTCAAAGTAAGGACCGGTCGAAATTGCTTCGCTTGCTGCAGGTTGTGTAGTGATACGATACATACCGTAACGAACAAACGCCATTCCTTACGCGTGAGACACGCCGAGTCAGCTATTATCTAGGTTCGCACATTGAACCATTCATTGACTCGGGGTTCCCTTGATTCGTCTGCTGTTAGTTGTAATGCTGGCTTTCAGCTCGTTGCAGGCCATGACTGTAGCGGCTTCCGATCGCCTGTCTGTCACGCTGGATCGGGAAAGTAACGAGATTGATATTTCCCGAAAGCTCGCCTACTACGAAGACCCCACCTCCAATCTGAATGTTTATCAGATCAAGCGGCGCTGGGCTGAACTTGGCTCCCAAGAGGCTCCGCAAAGCGCCTATAACTTCGGTTTTACCCGCTCGACCTATTGGTTTCACACTCGCGTGGAAAACGTCTCCAGTCCGAACGATCGGTGGGTGATCGAAGCCTTGTACCCCATTATCGATGAAATGGAATTGTTTATTGTTCGCGCGACGGGCCCGGTGGAACGCCAGATTGCGGGTGATTCCGTACCGTTTCACGGGCGCGCCAAGGACCATCACAACATCAACTTCGACCTGAATTTGAGCCGAGGTGAACGTGTCGATTTGTACTTTCGAGTGAAAACCAGTGGCGCGGTGCAGATGCGCACCAAGCTCTGGAGCTTGGACGGCTTTAGTTACGCCGACCATCAAGAACGATTTGTTCTGGGTTTGTTTTACGGCTTGTTGGCAGCCATGCTGATCTTCAGTCTTCTGATATTCCTTTCAATTCGAGACACCAACTACCTTTGGTATTCGGGTTATATTCTTAACTATGGTGCTCTTCAATTCAGCTTGAATGGGCTTTCTTTCGAGCATCTGTGGCCGGATTTTCCGTGGTGGAACAACCGCGCTGTCGCCGTTTTGATCGCATCGGGCATGGTTTTTGTGCTGAGCTTCTCCCGGTCGTTTCTGGCTCTGAAAAACAATGCGCCGATCTTGAATCGAGTTTTTCTTTTCATGATCGGGATCTTCGTGCTGGCGGCTGTGGCGCCCATTGTTTCTCCGGATTATGCACCGGTTATACGCTTTAATAGTTTTGTCGCGGTTATGGCGGCAATACTGGTGATGTTTGCCGGAGGCTTGTGCCTGTATCGGAATTTCAGACCAGCGCGCTTTTTCATGTTGGCGTGGACCGCATTGCTGGCGGGTATGTTGATCTATTTGTTTAAAACGTTTGGAGTGCTGCCAGCAAATACCGTAACCGAATATGCCATTCAGATCGGATCGGCGTTTGAGGTTATTTTGCTGTCGATAGCGCTGGCAGACCGTTTGCGGCATATGACGCAGGAAACTCAACGAATCCAGAGTGAAATGAATACAGCGCTTGAGTCCCGCGTTGCAGAGCGTACAGCCGAACTGGAATCTGCCAACCGGCAGTTGGAAATGCTGAGTTCAACCGACGGCCTAACGGGGCTGTTCAATCGGCGCTATTTTGATACGCATATGCGAAAGGAAGTGTTTCGGTGCCGGCGCAGAGGGGCGTTGGCGCTCATCTTGTTGGACGTTGATCATTTCAAAGCGGTAAACGACAACCTGGGGCATCCGGCCGGTGACAAATGCCTGCGCAAGCTGGCGGATAAATTAATCAACCTTGTGCAGCGCGAAACCGACATTATTTACCGATATGGCGGCGAAGAGTTCGCAATGGTATTGCCCTACACCGATTTAGCGGGTGCGAAGCAGGTAGCGGAAAAGATTCGGGCCGGAATTGAATCGGATCTTTGGTTTGAATGGGAAGGTGAGCCACGGTCAGTAACCGTGAGTATTGGTGTGGCCGTGGTCGGCTCGGGCATTACGGTTGAGTCCGGTGACGTAGTGGCGATAGCCGACGACGCGCTTTACACCTCCAAGAAGGAAGGGCGAAACCGAGTGACTGCTCTGGAAGTAGGCGGCCACTCGGTTAGCGCAGTGGGCGTTAAGCCACAGCTGGTCGGCGAGTAATCCGCTCCGGCAAGGAGTGTCGGAGGATACGCTTCAACACCGTGCCGTACTGTTTGCCGAAACTGCCAGTGTTGTAGTGAATACCATGCTTTTGGCACACCTTTTGAACTTTTTCTGAAATTTCCGGATAGCGATGGGCGGGCAGGTCCGGGAATACGTGGTGCTCAATCTGAAAACTTAGGTGCCCACTCATGATGTGCAGCCATTTTCCGCCGGTAAAATTGGACGAACCTGTCAGCTGCCGAAGATACCAATGGCCTTTGCTTTCTCCCTCTGCCTGTTCTTCGGTAAAGGTTTCCGCATCCTGTGTGAAGTGCCCGCAAAAAATTACCGTGGACGACCACAGGTTGCGAATTAGATTGGCTACGGCATTGCCGGCGAGCACAATCGGGGCAACGGGTAGGGTAAGAACTGGGAAAAATACATAGTCTTTAAACGCCTGGCGACCCGCTTTCTTGGCGGCGACTCTCAGAAATGGGCGCTTTTCTTTCAGGTGACTTTTTCCATAGCTCAACTTTTCCGCCTCTAGTTCGTGCAAGGCCACACCCCACTGGAACAAGATGCTCAACGCTGCATAGTTCAGGATTTGAAAGATGTGACGGGGCTTCCAAGGCTCGTCGTTGCTCAACCTGAGCACGGCATAACCGTAATCCCGGTCTTTGCCAATCACGTTGGTATACGTGTGGTGCTCGAAGTTGTGAGTGCGACGCCAGGATTCGCTAGAACAGGCGGTATCCCACTCGTAGGTCTGGGAGTTCAGGCTGGGGTCGTTCATCCAGTCGTATTGGCCGTGCATCACGTTGTGGCCGATCTCCATGTTCTCGAGTATCTTCGCCAGACCCAATGATGCGGTGGCCGCCAGAAAGACGGGTGGAATGAAGCCAAATGGCATCAATACCCGCCCGCCGATCTCCAATTTACGATGCAGGCGTACCATGCTGCGAATGTGGTTGGCGTCTCGCTCCCCTAGATCGGCCAGCACCTCGTCGCGGATAGTATCCAGGTCTTTTTGTAGCTCGTTCAGCTGTTGTTCATTTAGCGTATTCATTCGTGTACTCCTGGCGGCCGCTTTGGCCGCAGTGCAAAACAAGAAGGGTTATATGTCCAAAGCTACCGGGCCTTGGGGGATAGAAATACATAGCTGCACGCTTTCCGAACCGGGTCCGGATACTTGCCCAGTCAGCCGGTTGACTACTGTTCCGCTGGTCTTCGTGCAGGTGCACTGATGACAGATGCCCATTCGGCAGCCATGCTGAGGCGTTAGGCCGGCGGCTTCTGCCATCTCCAGCAGATTGGCGTCGCCTATTGAATCCACGGACAGGTTGCTAGCGCTAAACGTCACTTCGCCACCAATGTCAGAAGATGAAATTTGAGCCGGAGCTGGTGGGGCGAAGAAAGTGCTGTGCAGTTGCTCGGCTTTAATGTCCCGTTGGCGAAGTTTCTCTGTTGCTAAATCCATCAAACCTTTGGGACCGCACAGATAGATTTCCCGGGCAGCCAAATTTGGGATCGAGTCCAAATCGTGATCGTTCAAGTAGCGAGGCGTAGAGCTTTCGTGAGTGGTGATAACATCTAGCGAGAAATCCGGGTGGCGAGCGGCTAGGGCCGCCAGCTTTTCCTTACCGATTACGTCGTTTGGAGTACGAACGTAATAGAGCAGGGTTACGGGCTCCGGATAATTACCCAAGGCCATGGTTTCAAGCTGGCTCAGAATGGGTGTGATTCCACTGCCGCCGGCAATGAATAGCACCGGCTTCTTCTCTACCGGAATCAGAAAGTCACCAAAGGCTTCCGTCAGCCCGATGACGTCGCCAACTTTCAAGTCGTCGTGAAGCCAGTTCGTGACCAGCCCTCCCGGTAAGCGTTTTATTGTTAGGGTGATCAACCCACGACTTTCCCAGAGCGCCGGTGAACTGGACAGGCTGAAAGTCCGAGTCCGGCGAACACCCTGAATGTCGATGCGTATGTTCAGGTGCTGGCCAGCCTTGAAACCGCCCCAACGATTAGCCGGCCTCAACTCAAAGGTCTTGGTGTCGGCTGTCTCTGCGGTGATGCGTTCTACCCGCGCCGGTGTGTACTGTTGTACCCACATAGGGTTCATGGCTGCGGTCAAAGGATCAAAAAATGCGCGGGGATCTTCGCTATTCGATAATTGCCGGCCTAGCCAATGTAACGTTTTGGACTGGGTGATTTTTGCCAGCATGGTGTGTCTCCAGGTGCATAGAGCTGTCGATTTTAAATGCGTGTGTACAGTTGTTCACATGATGTGTACGAATGTACACATGAGAATGAGCCTGAGCAATGGTTTTAGTTAAAAGCTGGCGCATAATGACAAGCCGGGAAGGTTTTTAATTGATCGAGTGTGTACACTTGTGAACCTGATTTTGTTGTACGGATAGAGCTATGGCAGATGTACAAAGGCGGCGACCGGGAGAAACTCGCGAAAAGCTGATGACGGCGGCATTGACGCTGGTGGGCAAAGGCCGGCATTTCGCCAGCATCGGTATTCGGGAGGTGACCCGTCAGGCAGGTGTGGTGCCCACATCCTTTTATAGACACTTTCGCAGTGTTGATGACTTGGGTTTGCAGCTGGTCGATGAGTTGGGCGTGGTGTTACGCCGGATGATGCGCGAAGCGCGGGAAAACGTGTTGCAGGCCGATAAGTTGATTGAAGAATCGGTGGGTATATTTGTGGCCCATGCGTTAGCCAACCGCAATTATTTCATGTTTATGGCGCAAGGATTGGCTGGTGAGAGCCGTGCAGTGCAGGAAGGGATTCGCAGTGAAATGCGTTTTTTTGCCAGTGAATTGGCCAACGATTTACGCCGGCTCAAATTACTGGGTCAGCTGAGTGATTCCGATTTGGATATGACGTGTGATTTAGTGGTTCGGACAGTCGCCTTCAGCTTGACTGACATTCTCAGTATTTCGCCAGAAGACGACTACCAGATCGAGCAGGTGCGCAAGCGCACCACCCGTTTTTTACAGCTTGTTTTGATCGGGGCTGACCACTGGCAAAGTGCTTAGGCCTTACTGCTTCTTGTTGCCAGCTCGACCTTTTTGGGGCTTTGGCGGCAGAATCAGTGCTTCCAGTTCATCCAGAGCTTCGCCGGTGAATACAGCAATTTTCTGCATACTTGGGAGCGTATCCCGGCAGCCGGTATAGCCGAAATTGAGCGTACCTGCATAGCTTAAACAGGTGATGTTCAGCGCACCACCGTGAGCAATCAGCGAAACAGGGTAGGTCGCTTCCAGTTTTGCTCCCTCAAAATACAAGGTTTCTGCGGGCCCCGGTACGTTGGAAATAGTCACGTTGAATACTGGGCGCATACGCCCTCCCAATCCTGACATCAGCTGCAGAATATAAGGCGACATGAGCAGCATGGTGTATTGCGTCAATGCCGTCTTGGGAAGTTTCTGCAAGTGTTCCTTTGCGCGGCGGCAAGACTCTTTGATTTGCTGGAGACGATTTAAAGGATCGGCTTCGTGGGTCGCCAATGAAGCAATCATAAAGCTGATCTGAGTGCCCGTTCCCTGATCGTCGGCCGGACGGATGTTAACCGGTATGCCGGCAGTCAGCGGCGTATCCGGAAGACTGTTCTGTTCGAGTAGGAAGCGGCGCAAAGCGGTTCCACACAAATACAAAACGATGTCGTTCAGCGAGCCGCCGGAGGCGTGCGCCAATGCTTTAATGCGGTCTACTGCATAGTGTTGGGTAGCGAGCCGACGCTGGCCCTTTACCCGGTGGTTCAGAATGGATACCGGCCCGGTAAACG
The DNA here is from genome assembly GCF_019916045.1 of Marinobacter sp. AL4B. Classification (NCBI taxonomy): domain Bacteria; kingdom Pseudomonadati; phylum Pseudomonadota; class Gammaproteobacteria; order Pseudomonadales; family Marinobacteraceae; genus Marinobacter; species Marinobacter sp. AL4B. The sequence goes on along the minus strand of NZ_JAILWZ010000013.1, from coordinate 141,075 downwards.
GAGCCGTTAAACCATCTTCCGGGTGCAATGCAGACTTGGCCAGGCGATTGCCTGCTTGCCACAACTGAGGCGCCATATCGACTTGAAGCTTCAAGGCATCCATGGCTTGAGATAAAGCGCCGGGTACGCTGGCCTCCCGGTCACCTTTGTGGGCTCTGCGTTTTTTTGGCTGGACCGCCCAAGGTGGTGGCATGTTCCGAAGATCCGGATCGGTTGTCAGGACGCGCTGCATCAGGCGCACGCCGCTGATGCCATCAATCATCGAGTGATGCATTTTGGTGTACAGCGCAAACCGATTGTTCTCCAGCCCTTCAATAACATGGCATTCCCAGAGTGGTCGGGCAAAATCCAGAGGATTGGAGTGAAGGCGCGATACCAGAATGCCGAGTTCCCGTTCACCGCCAGGGCGGGGGAGCGCAGAATGCCTGACGTGATAATCAAGGTCGATGTCTTTATCTTTTTTCCATGCGGGAGCAATCACTCTGCCGAGAAAACCGGACCAGGCCAGTTTGTCGCCCCAGGGCGCAGCCACAGTATGCGATCCCTTCATGCGAAGCACCATGTCTCGTAGATAGGTGTCCGGTGCCCCTTCGGGCAATGAAAAGATCTGTAGGTTGCCCACATGCATGGGGGTGTCTTCAGATTCTACGGCTAACCAAGACGCATCCAGGGTGTTGAGGCGTGCCATTCCTTTGTACTCTCCGTCAATATGTTATTTCTAATTATGAGCGTTAGTATACCGACTAGTAGACGGCACCTCGATGAAAAGCGTTCCGTAAAGAACACTCTTTTTTTGTGTTTTAAGCTATAAGTTAAGGGGGTAAACCTCAATCAGTCGCTATCGGCAGGCTGAGGTGGACAACGGTGCGTGTTTTGTACCTTGCCGTTGTCCACGGTTTCGAGGAAAACGTCGAAACCCCAAAGCCGGTGAACGTGACGGAGCACCTCATCGGTGTGTTTGTCTAAAGGGATATGATCCACCGGGATGTGCCGCAGTGTTAGTGAGCGGTCGCCTCGTACATCCACATTCCAAACCTGAATGTTCGGTTCCCGATAGCTCAAGTTGTATTGTCCGGCCAGTTTTTCGCGCAGTGCCCGGTAGCCGGTTTCATCGTGAATGGCGGTGACTGTGTAGTGGTTTTCGTTATCGTCGTCTTCGATGGCGAACAATTTGAGATCCCGCATGACCTTAGGTGAAAGGTATTGCAGAATGAAACTCTCGTCTTTGAAATTCCGCATGGCGAAATGAAGGGTTTCCAGCCAGTCGCTACCGGCGATGTCCGGGAACCACTCGCGGTCCTCGTCGGTGGGGTTTTCGCACATCCGTCGCAAATCTGTGTAGATTGAGAAGCCAAGCGTGTAAGGGTTGATGCCTGAATACCAAGGGCTGTTGAACGGAGGTTGGTAAACAACCGATGTGTGGCTTTGCAGGAATTCCAGCATGAAGCCATCATTCACCAGACCTTTTGCGTACAAGCGGTGCAGCAGGGTGTAGTGCCAAAAGCTGGCCCAGCCCTCGTTCATGACCTGAGTTTGGCGCTGTGGGTAAAAGTATTGCGCCAGCTTTCGTACGATTCGTACCAGTTCCCGTTGCCAGGTTTCCAGTAAAGGCGCGTTCTTTTCGATGAAGTAAAGCAGGTTTTCTTGTGGCTCAGAGGGGAACCGTGGCTTGCGTTTGACCGGGTCGTCTTCTTCCGCTTTCGGAATCGTGCGCCATAGGTCGTTAATCCGCCGTTGTTGGTATTCCTCTCTTTCGGTTTGCCTGAGAATTTCTTCCTCTGCAGAAATAGGAGACGGGCGCTTGTAGCGGTCTACGCCATAGTTCATCAGAGCATGACAGGAGTCGAGAATCTCTTCGACTGCATCAATGCCATGGCGCTCTTCGCATTCAGACACATAGTTTCGGGCGAACACCAGATAATCGATGATGGCGTTTGCGTCTGTCCAGGTACGGAACAGATAATTGCCTTTGAAAAACGAGTTATGCCCGTAGCTTGCATGGGCGACAACCAACGCCTGCATCGGTAAGGTGTTCTCCTCCATCAGGTAGGCGATGCAGGGGTTGGAGTTGATCACAATCTCATAGGCCAATCCCATCTGGCCGCGCTGGTAGCCCTTGGACGTTTGCAGAAATTGCTTGCCGAAGGACCAGTGGTTATAACCGACCGGCATGCCCACTGAACTGTAGGCATCCATCATTTGTTCGGCGGTGATCACCTCGATTTGGTTGGGGTAAGTATCCAGACCAAATTCGGCGGCACATTCGGCGATGGCTTCATCGTATTTTTGGATCAGCTCAAACGTCCATTCCGAAGTGGTCGAAATGAGTGTGCCGACTTTGGGCTCAAGGCCTCCCGTATCATTGGGGCGGTCAATTGATTCATTCATGCAGCTTTCCTCTCGAACAGCTTCCGGAAAACCGGGTATATGTCCGCTGGGTCAGCAATCTGTTGCATGGCAAAGCTTTGCGGGTGCTCGGCCATGAGCTTTTCGTATTCATACCAGAGCGTTTGATGGTCCAGCGGTGTGATCTCGATGTAAGAGTAGTATTGCACTTGGGGCAAAATGCCCTCTGCCAACAGCTTGCCGCAGGTGGGTGAGTCATCGTTCCAGTTGTCGCCATCGGAGGCCTGCGCCGCGTAGATGTTCCATTCCGCAGGGGAGTATCTGTCGTCGATGATTTTACGCATCAACTTCAGGGCGCTTGAAACAATGGTGCCGCCTGTCTCGCGAGAGTAGAAAAACTCTTCCTCCGTGACCTCTTTCGCGCTGGTGTGGTGGCGAATAAACACTACGTCGATTTTCTTGTAGTTCTTTTTCAAGAACATGTAGAGAAGGATGAAAAAGCGCTTAGCGATGTCTTTGTGCATCTGGGTCATTGAGCCAGACACATCCATCAGACAGAACATCACCGCACTGGTCGCTGGTTTCGGTTGTTTTTGGTGCTGTCGGTAGCGCAGGTCGATTTCATCGATGAACGGGATGCGCTTGACGTTGGCTTTCAACTCGGCAATTTCTTCAATCAACGCTTTGATATGGTCTTCGTGGCTGAACGCTGGATCCAGATCGTCGGGTGCCGTTTTCAGCTCCTGCAGTTGTGCCTCCAAGGCACGAATTTTCCGCTTGCGAGCACCACTTAAACCCAGACGCCGGGCGTGGGCACCCCGCAACGAGCGCACAACGTCCAGTTTTGCCGGAACGCCCTGGCTCGTAAACCCGGCCCGAACGAAACTGAAAGCTTCCGTATCTTTGAGTTTCTTGCGGGCGAGGTTTGGCAATTCCAGGTCATCGAACAGGAATTCCAGAAACTCCTCCTGAGTAATTTGGAATACGAACTCGTCCATGCCCTCCCCATCGGGGCTGGATTGCCCAGGGCCCTGACTTTGGCCGGCACCGCCTTCGGGTTTGGCAATGGTGTCACCGGCTACCCATTCCTGGTTGCCGGGATGCACCGCGTCACGTCGCCCACCTGCGCCATGTCGGAAGGTGGGCTCCTGAATGTCTTTCGAGGGAATGCTGACCTTCTCTCCTCGTTCTACATCGGTGATGGAGCGGCGCTGCACAGCTTCTGAAACCGCTTTCTTGATGTGGTGTCGGTAGCGGCGCAGGAACCGTTCCCGGTTCACCGCGCTCTTGTTTTTACCGTTAAGTCGACGGTCGACTATGTGGGTCATGCCCATATTACTGCTCCCGCTGGCCGTTAATGGGACTTACGTACACGCAGATACCACTCGGCAAGCAAGCGGACCTGTTTCTCGGTGTACCCCCGATCGACCATGCGTTCGACAAATTGTTTGTGCTTGTTCTGATCCTCTTGACTGGCTTTTGGGTTGAATGAAATAACCGGTAGTAAGTCTTCCGTGTTCGAAAACATTTTCTTCTCGATCACGCTGCGCAGCTTTTCATAACTGAGCCAGGACGGGTTTTCGCCATGATTGTTGGCGCGAGCCCGCAGCACGAAATTGACTACTTCGTTGCGGAAATCTTTCGGGTTGCTGATACCCGCGGGTTTCTCGATTTTCTCCAGCTCGTCATTGATGGAAGAGCGGTCCAGAATGTCGCCGGTCTCCGGGTCGCGGAATTCCTGATCCTGAATCCAGAGATCTGCGTAGGTGACGTAGCGGTCGAACAGGTTCTGACCGTACTCGCTGTAGCTCTCCAAATAGGCTGTCTGGATTTCCTTGCCAATGAATTGGACATAATGCGGTGCCAGATATTCTTTGATGAAGCGCAGGTATTTTTCCTGCGTTTCCGCCGCGTACTGCTCCTGCTCGATCTGTTTTTCAAGCACATAGAGTAGGTGAACCGGGTTGGCCGCGATTTCCGTGGTGTCGAAGTTGAAGACTTTCGACAGAATTTTGAAGGCAAAGCGGGTGGACAATCCATCCATACCTTCCATCACGCCGGCCGCATCTCGATATTCCTGAATGGATTTGGCTTTTGGGTCGGTGTCTTTGATGTTCTGGCCGTCGTACACCTTCATCTTGGAAAAAACACTCGAATTCTCAGGATCTTTGATGCGCGACAGCACCGAGAACTGAGCCAGCATGTCTAAGGTGTCCGGGGCGCAGGGTGCACCAGACAGAGAGCTGTTTTTCAACAACTTACGGTAGATCTCGATCTCTTCCGTGACCCGCACGCAGTAGGGCACTTTGACGATATATACCCGGTCGAGGAAGGCTTCGTTGTGCTTGTTATTGCGGAAGGTTTGCCACTCGGATTCGTTGGAGTGAGCCAATATCACGCCATCAAACGGGACTGATCCCATGCCTTCGGTGGTGTTGTAGTTGCCTTCCTGAGTGGCTGTCAGCAAAGGGTGGAGCACTTTGATCGGGGCTTTAAACATCTCCACAAATTCCAGCAGACCCTGGTTGGCTTTACAGAGGCCGCCGCTGAAGCTGTAGGCATCCGGATCATCTTGCGAGAAGTCTTCCAGCATGCGGATGTTGACTTTGCCGACCAGTGCGGAAATGTCCTGGTTGTTGTCATCGCCCGGTTCGGTTTTCGAAACCGCGATCTGGTCGAGAATCGAGGGGTAGCGTTTCACGACCCGGAACTGACTGATATCGCCACCGTACTCGTGCAACCGTTTAACAGCCCATGGCGACATGATGCTTTTCAGGTATCGACTCGGAATACCGTATTCTTCTTCCAGAATCGGAGCGTCCTCGTCGGGGTTGAAAAGAGCCAGCGGGCTTTCGTTTACCGGTGAATCTTTGATGGCGTAGAAAGGCACTTTTTGCATGAGTGCTTTTAGTTTTTCGGCGAGGGAAGATTTGCCGCCACCGACCGGGCCCAACAGGTAGAGAATCTGTTTCTTTTCTTCCAGCCCTTGGGCTGCATGGCGGAAAAACGACACGATGTTTTCCACGGCTTCTTCCATGCCATAGAACTCGTCGAATTCCGGGTAACGTTTGATGACTTTGTTGGAAAAAATACGTGAGAGGCGAGGGTCTCGGGAGGTGTCAATCAGTTCTGGCTCGCCGATCGCAATCAACATTCGCTCCGCGGCGGTGGCGTAGGATGTTGGATCGTTTTTGCAGATCTCCAGGTATTCCTCAAGAGAGAATTCTTCTTCCTGAGTTTGTGCATACCGGTCTTTGAAATGCTGCAGAATGCTCATAGATACCCTCGCTTACATTCGCTTGTTATGGACAGTTCTAACTCACGCAGTGTCTCCGCAGTGCCCCGGCAGTTGTGACCCGGGGCCGTGTGAATGATTGGATGGTGTGTTTAATTTGAGCTTAGTTCAGACTCGTGAGGTTGGACAGGCCGAGTGCTGAATGGGTTCATTAAATTATTTTTTGATGAGTTTGAACACGCTTTCCGTCGCCCCCTTACTCAGTCCTTTTCGCTTGGCGAACGGGCTGTCGTGTGCCATATCTTGCTTGTGTATTTGGGTTATCGAATAGTCGTCAGAAAAGAGCTGATGCACTTCATCATCACTGACGCTGAAGGGAGGCCCTTTCATTTCGTTGTTGTCGTAGTCGAGGGTAATCAGCAAAATGGTCGTGTTATCCGGCGTGACCGCGGTTAGATGGTTTACGTAGTCTTTGCGCATTTCCGGGGGTAGCGCGATCAAGGCGGCCCTGTCGTAAACAAGGCGGATGTGCTTGAGATCTTGCGGCACCAACTGGAAAAAGTCACCGCACCAAAGTTGCAGGTTACCGTGGGTGAATGTGGTGAATGGTTCGCCGGGGCTCACCATGGCTTTTTCGCCAACTTCTTCGAAGAAGTCTTTGCATGCTACGTCGCTGAGCTCGACACCAATGATAGGATGGCCACGGTCGTGCAGCCACCACATATCGTGGGCTTTACCGCACAGCGGAACAAACACCGCCTCGGTTCCTGAACCGGCCAGTTCTGGCCAGTGGTCGTGCAGGTACTGGTTGACGGTGCCTTCGTGAAAGCCAATTTGCTCTTTGGCCCAGCGTTCGTGCCAGAATTCGTGCTCCATAGTGCGCCTCCGGGATTGATCAATTTGTTTCAGTCTAGCTTAATCTGTTCATCACTTGAGACAGGAGAAAAGTATGAAAGCCGTTTTTCTGGACGCCAGAACCCTTGGGGATGATGTGGATTTATCGCCCATTGAGACGGTGACGGGCGGATTGACCCGCCACGAACGCACCGCACCGGAACAGATTCTGGGCCGCATCCGCGGGTTCGATACCGTGCTGGTGAATAAAGTGGTGTTGGGGCGCGAGCACTTTGAAGCCTGCCCGGATTTGAAAACCATCGCAGTGGTGGCGACGGGGCTGAACAATATTGATTTGCAGGCTGCAAAGGAGCACGGCATTACCGTTCTCAACGTGACCAGCTACGGCCGCTCCACTGTAGCCCAGCACACCATGGCGTTGATTCTGGCGTTGGCAACTCGTTTGCTGGATTACAACCGGGATGCCCGAAACGGCACTTGGGCGCGCAGCGAAATGTTCTGCCTGATGGATCATCCGATCATGGAGCTGGAGGGCAAAACGCTGGGTATTTTGGGTTACGGAGATTTGGGGCAGGGCGTCGCTGAGCGGGCGAAAGCGTTTGGAATGGAGATCGTTCTGGGGTGCCGTCCCGGGCAGGAAGCCGGCAGTGTGGATGGCTATCCACGCATTCCGTTGGACGAGTTGTTGGCGCAGGCCGACGTGTTATCGCTGCATTGTTTGCTAACCGAAGAAACTCGCAATTTGATTGGTGAGAGAGAGTTAGGGCTGATGAAGCCTACCGCGCTGCTGATCAACACCAGTCGGGGTGGTTTGGTTGATGAAAGTGCGTTGGCAAATGCGTTGAGGCAGGGACAGATTGCCGGGGCAGGGTTCGATGTATTGACTGAAGAGCCTCCGCGCAACGGTAATCCGTTGCTGGCGGAGGATATTCCGAATCTGATCGTGACCCCCCACTCCGCTTGGGCCAGTCGAGAGGCCCGGCAGCGGATTGTGGGGATTACCGCGAAAAACCTCGAAACGGTTTAGAACTGGTAACCAACGCTGAAAGAAGCACCTACTTGGGTCATGCTCAGTTCAATCTCCTGACCAGGGCCCATCGGGTTATCTCCCCGGACGGTTTTACGAGGTGAGTAGAACGCCATGCCGGACATTTCCAAACTTTCGCTAAAGCGATGCGTGAAGCCGCCGGTGAAGTGCCACTCCTGAACGCCCGGGGCCAGAATGTTAAACAGCACTTCCTCGTCGGGGATTGGCTGTTCACCGTAGCTGACACCGGCACGCCAGGTTTGTGCCTGGTCTTGCTGCCACTGCCAGCCGAGTTTGACGATGGTCATGTCGTCCCAGCCGAAGCCGGCTCCTTCATCATCGCCCAAGCGGGCTTGCATCAGGTTCGGCATCATGGGGTTGCCAACACTGTTAATGTCGCTATAGCGGATGTGCTGCACATCTAGCAGAAGCCAGTGATCTTGAATGCCCGACCAGGCAATGCCGGCATTGAACATCTGAGGGATATCAAAATCGCCTTGTTCCGCAAACAAACCCTCGTACTGGTCGAACTCTTCCATTTCCAGAATGGTGCGCCAGCTTGCACCTGCACGAAGGGTTTCGGTTACTTGGCCCTGCCAGCCAATTTGAATGCCATAGCCCCAGGCGTCGTCTGTACCGTTGTCGGTTAGGGCATTAGGGTTGGACGAAAAGCCCGAGAAATTGCGTAAGCCTTCGGCTTTGAAACGCTGGTAGGCAATCAGCGGAGAAATGCCGAGAGCCTGGCCGTCCGAAAACTCCCACGACCAGGTCGGAGCAATGAAAACTTGTTCCAGATTAACCCCGGTTTTCCCTCCACCATAGGTGCCGCCATTGTCGCCGCTGTATTCGGTGTTCATGCCACCGTTGGCAAAAATGGACAGGCCCAAGCTATGGCCGTTGCCCAAAGCGCGATTGTAGCCAAAATGAGGGATAAAGAAGGCCTCGTTTTCACTGGAAACCGTGCCAGGCGCGAGATAAAAGGTCTGCGGCGTACTGGGCGCTCCACCTTCCACGGTATACTTCCGTCGAGGCGAGAAAACTTCTAGGCCACCGTCAATCCGGCTGCCCACAAACGCCATGCCGGCGGGGTTGGTTGCTGCTGCAATGCTGTCTTGCGAAAGCGCCGTTCCCGCTCCAGCCATGCCGGCATTGATGGTGCCGTATCCATGGCTCAAGTAACCGTTGGTTGCTGCTGCCGTGCCGGGCAGCAAAGAGGTGAGGGCAATAGTTGCCCACAAGCGGGAAGTGCGCATAGCAGTAATCCTTTGTCGATACATCAGACGGATATTAAAGCGATCGTTTTTACGCTATTTTGGTTATAAGTGGAAAGAACGAATCTTGATAAGAATATTCGCATTACGCCCCGGGGCGTGCAGAGGGGTGGCATTCAAAATGCGGAACAGCGGGTTGTTTACTGCCATCTGCCTGATAAGCTGTAGAAAAGACCAACAAAGTAGGATTCTACGTGGCGTCTACACAATTTAAGGAGCGGCTTCAGGCCGCAGAAGACTGGATTCTTTCTAACCCTAACCCACCGCAATCTTGGCCTTGGACATGGCTGTATAAGTCCGGTCGTTCATTGTACGCGTTAGTTCGGGATGTGGTCAGTGGCCAGCTCACGTTGCACTCCATGAGTTTGGTGTATACCTCGCTTTTGAGCATTGTGCCGTTGCTGGCGTTGAGTTTTTCTGTGCTGAAGGCGCTGGGCGTTCACCAGAAGATGGAGCCGTTTCTGTATCAGTTCTTTCAGCCGATGGGGCCGCAAGGGATTGAGATTGCAGAGCAGATTCTGGGGTTCGTAGATAACATCAAGGTTGGGGTTCTGGGGTCAGTGGGTCTGGCCATGCTGGTCTATACCGTGATTTCACTGGTCCAGAAGATCGAGCGGTCCTTTAATATGATCTGGCGCGTGCCGGATATGCGCTCTATGGCGCAGCGCTTCAGTAACTATCTGAGCGTGATCATGATTGGCCCGCTCCTGATGGTTTCCGCTGTTGGTGCAACTGCGACCTTGCTGTCGTCAGACGTGGCTCAAACATTGATGGCCATTGAGCCCTTCGGCTCGCTCATCGTTATTGCCACCCGTTTCACGCCCTTCTTCCTGGTGGTGGCCGCCTTCACGTTTGTCTATATCTTCATTCCTAATACCCGGGTTAAGTTCCGGTATGCCTTTATAGCGGGTTTGCTGGCGGGTATTTCGTGGCAAGCAGGGGGCATGCTCTTTGCCTCCTTTGTGGCCGGTTCGGCCAAGTACGCGGCCATCTACTCCGGTTTTGCGGTCGGGATCATTTTGTTGATCTGGATCTACCTGAATTGGATGATTTTGTTGCTGGGTGCCAGCTTGGCGTTCTACATGCAGAATCCCGGCTCTGTGGCGAAAAAACGAAACGTTCAAATGGCTCCGGAGCTGCAAGAGCGAGTCGCCCTTGTGTTGATGTGGATGGTCGCGAAGCCCTTCAGTCAGGGCGAGCCCGCGCCGCAGCAAGAAGCCCTGGAGCATGAGTTGCGGGTACCTGGCGAGGTCACGCGCCGCATCAGTGATAAGTTGATCAGGGCTGGTGTGTTAAGTCTGGCCGGGCGTAATGGCGATCAGTTGGTGCCCGGTCGCGCACTGGATCTGATCACGGTCGAGATGGTTTTGAAGGTGGTGCGCCGTGACGAAGACAGGGTGGTTGATCGCCTGCCGGCTAACGCCTTGCCCGCTCAGTTGATGGATCTGTCGTTCGGGCATGACGATGTCAGTTTTGCTGAGCTGCTCGGCAAAGGGGGTGATAGCGAAACGGACTAAGTCGCCGTTTGGCACCGGCCGCTAGGGTTCGTTGCCGCTTTCTTTGAGCATGGAGAGAACAGCCGCTCGAACTTGGTCGAGTTGTTGTGGGGAAATGTGCACAAGCTTCAGCAGATCTTCCTCCGCCAGGTTACGCTGCCGGGCATGACGCAAAACTTCCCGAGTACCCACTAACAGCCCATCCAGCAGCGGCCAGTTTTCCTGTTTAGGGGCTGGCCGTTCGGCCGATAACAGCCATGCGTGGTACTTCGGTGGCAACGCCCAAACATTAGCCAGCAACTGGCATGTGGCCCATTGATGCCTGGCCAGAGCCAGCCTGAGTAACGCAGGTTCCGGTTCGCTATCCAAATTCTCGGCTCTGCAGATGGCGGCAATCTCACGACGAATCGTGATGTAGGCCAAAGACGGTAGCAAACCCACCATGAAATGGGCGCTGGTGTCGTCGTTATGAATTCTTGCGATCATCTCTGCGGAGCGAGCGCAGGTCAGGCCCCAACGCCATGCCCTTTGTGCGAAGAGCGCTTCCGAGCTGTTTCTGGCTGCCATCATTGGGCGCATTACCGCCGCTGCAATCACGTTTCGGATGCCGTTCAAGCCGAGTACAAAAACCGCTTGGTCAACCGATTCGATAAGATAGTCTCCCGGCTTGAACTGCGGGCTGTTGGCTACCTGAAGCAGCTGATCGGTCAGTGACGGGTCACTCAAGATGATGTCGGTCAGATGTTTCCGATCTGTGGTTTCTGCAGACAGCGCCCGCATGAGCATGGGTAAGGTGCCAGGTTTGCGAGGCAACTCTTCCATGGCGTTGGTTTGCAAACGTCGTTCTAACTCGGCCAGCACTTTGTCAGAGCTGGATGAGTTTTTGTTAAGCAGGGCTGGTTGTGTGTCCAGAAGCCAACAAAATAAGTGCTCTTCCAGCCGCGGGGGAGGCTTGGCTTCGGTATCGTCGCTGGCGCTCAAGTTCTTTGCCGTGTTGTTGAACAGGCGAGTTTCTTGCGCAGCGTGCGCGGGCTGTTTTTTCGAGAACAAGCCTGAAACCCAGGAGAAAAATCCTGGCATTCATTGCCTCCGGACAGGTATGTCTTGAGTGATTGTTCTTGTGAGTATAGATATGTGCAGCTTCTCTGCACAGTATTCCTTCGTTTTACAGCAAGGTATCACCGAAAATAAAGATCAGCTGGCCGATACCGGCCGCCATCCCGAGGAAAGCGCCAACCAGGATCAATTTGATTTCATCTTCCTGGAAACAGGGGCGTAACAGATCCTGAAACTCTTCGGAGGAGAGGGCGATCATTCTTTCCACCATAATGGATTCAACCGCGCGAGCCCGATCTTGTTCAAACGCGGGGTTGTCGAAGGAGCTTTGTGAAATAGTGATGGCTTTCTCACCGACATGATTTTTCATGGCAGCAAATCCGGTGGGACCAAACGCCACTTGAGTAAATGCTTTTCCCATGCCGGCGGTTTCGTCGACCAGCGGTTTAATGTGTTTTTTCACCATGTTGCGGGCTCGGTCACCTTTGGGGCCTTCAAGGATTCCTTGAATAATGTTGCCAACGGTGAGGATCTCGTGAGTGACGATGTGACAGAAGGAATGGGCCACTTCAGGCTGGCGTTTGAGAAAGAGGCCCTGGATCTTGAGTGGTCCGATTTTGTGTTGTTTCAAGGGGCGGAAGATAACGTTCAGGGCGATCCAGTTGGTGGCCCAGCCGACCAGGAGACCAAAGACCGGAAGTACCCAGATAGCTGGATAGAGATACCAAACAGCCATCTGGATAAGGCCGAAGAGAAATCCAAAGTACATGCCAGAGTTGATGATGAATCGAAACTCCACGTCGCCACATTCCAGAAAGATGCGGTTTAGTAGCCGTTTGTCTTTGGCCAGACGGTCAATCACCATGCCTTTGATATCGAGCAGGTCTTCGATGTTGGTGGCGATGTCTTGCACCAAGTTGTCGACCAACTGCGGGGTAGCTTTTCTGACTCGCTCGTAGACGAGTTTTCGTGCCGAGGAGGGCAGATTTTCCCAGAAAGTGGGGTGTTCTCTGAGCATGAGCTCGTCGACGTATTCTTCAACGCGCGGATCGACGGTGTAGATGATGTGCGCAGCGAGTACGTTCGGATCGATTTGTTCGAAGATCTCTTGAACAGTGCCGATTTTGGAAATGGTGGCATCGACGCTGATGGCGGCCATTTTTCGGGCTTTCGAGGGAATGATGCCTTGCCAGCCTAGTAGGGGAGGCTTGCCGATGAATTCCAGCGGGTAGAAAGTCATTTTGATGGCAAGCCAGTTGGTGCCCCATCCTATAAATGCAGCGATTACAGGAATGCTGAGGTATTGCCAGAATTCCGGGTTAGAAAATAAATCTGTCATCCTGAACTCGCATCGTCAGTTGTTGTTGCCAGAAGGGATTCGGCTGGCTTTAGATCAGCTATGAATGATGTGGAGCGCAGCAGGTTCTGTCAATGACTGAGTTGCCGATAAAATTGCGTTTCGTGGTCATGAAACGGTTAACCGCCGATGTCTCCCCACAGCCACTGGCAAAGCGCCATGGCGGCAACCGGCGCGGTTTCTGTGCGCAGAACCCTGGGGCCAAGGGCCACCGGCAGAAAGCCGCTTTGCTCGGCTTGGGCAATCTCGTCGGCGGTTAATCCGCCTTCAGGCCCAATCATCAGCGCAATGTTGGCGGGTTTGGCGAGCGTGTTCAAAGATTGCTCCGTTCGATGATGCAGTACCAGTCGCAGATCGCAGGCCTGGCTGTAGGCCAGCCACTCCTGAACTGACATCACTGGCAATATCTCTGGTACCTTCGCCCGGCCACATTGTTCGGCAGCGCTGATCGCAACCTGCTGCCAGTGGCGCAAGCGTTTTTCTTCACGGTCGCCTTTCAGTTTCACGTCGCTGCGTTGGGTACTCAGCGGCACAATGGTCGTGACGCCCATTTCCACGGCCTTCTGGACGGCGTAATCCATACGATCACCTTTCGACAATGTTTGCCCAAGGGTGATATCAAGCGGCGACTCCGTTGAATTGTTCTGATGGCTCAGAACTTCAACGGTGACGTTCTTTTTGCTGGCCTGAGTGATGGTGGCGCGGTAATCGCAACCGTCGTTATTGAAAAGCTGAAGTTCGTGCCCTGGTTGCATGCGTAGTACCCGGCCTACGTGATTCGCTGCGTTTTCGTCGAGTTCACATTGGCTGCCGACGCTCAGGAGGCTGTCGGTGAAAATTCTGGGTATACGCATGGGGCTCGGTGCTCCTTAGCCTTTTACGGCGATGTCGATGCCTTCAGTAGCCACCTGAGCCAGATGACGAATCTGGTCTTCAGTGATGACATAAGGGGGCATGAAATATACCACGTTACCTAATGGACGTAGCAGGGCCTCGCGCGTCAATGAGTGTTGGTACACTTTCAGGCCACGGCGTTCTTGCCATGGGAAAGGTGTCTTGGATGCCTTGTCTTTGACCATTTCAATGGCCAGCGTCATGCCGTGTTGGCGGATGTCCCCTACATTGGGGTGGTCGGCCAAATGCGCCACTGAGTCGGCCATGCAGCGGGACAGCTGACGATTCTTCTCAATGACATTGTCGTCCCGGAAGATGTCCAACGTGGCCAGAGCAACGGCACAGCCTATAGGGTTGCCAGTGTAACTGTGGCTGTGCAGGAAGGCTTTCAGTGTTTCGTAGTCGTCGTAGAATGCGTTGTAGACAGTATCGGTGGTCAGGACCACGGAGAGGGGAAGATAACCCGCTGTCAGACCTTTAGACAGGCACATGAAGTCCGGCGTGATGCCGGATTGTTCGCAGGCAAACATCGTGCCTGTGCGGCCAAAGCCGACGGCGATTTCATCGGCAATTAAATGCACGCCGTAGCGATCACAGGCCTCACGCAGCTTTGTATGGTAAATCGGGTGATGCATGCGCATGCCTCCGGCGCACTGGATCAGCGGCTCCACCACAACGGCGCAGATTTCATCGTGTTTTTCAGCCAACAGCTTTTCCATCGCCTCGAACTGACGCAACGCGTACTCTTCGTCGGTTTCGCCGGGCTCTGCGTTGTAGGCATCCGGGGAAGGGGCCGTGATCACTTCCATCAGCAACGGCTGGTATGTATCTTTATAGAGCCCGACATCTCCGAGCGCCAAAGCGCCCAGTGTTTCACCGTGATAACTGTTGCCCAGGTTAACGAAGTTCTTTTTGCCCGGCTGGCCCAGATTCTTCCAATAATGAAAACTCATCTTAAGCGCAGCCTCGATGGCCGATGATCCGTTATCGGCATAGAAGCATTTGTTGAGGCCTTCCGGCGTTACCTCAATGAGTCGTTCTGACAGGTTCACGACCGGTTCGTGAGTGAATCCAGCAAGAATGACGTGTTCCAGCTCACTCACCTGCTGTTGAATCGCCGCGTTGATTCTGGGGTTTGAATGGCCGAAAAGGTTGACCCACCAAGAGCTGACCGCGTCGATAAACCGGTTGTTCTCGAAATCTTCCAACCAAACACCTTCGCCACGTTTGATAGGGACAAGCGGCAGGGTTTCGTGGTCTTTCATCTGGGTGCAGGGGTGCCACACAGATTTGAGGCCGCGGGCGACAAGATCAGCATTACGCATAGGGCGGAGCTCCAGTAGGGCAGTCGTCGTAAGATCAAAGTTGTTAGCTGTTAACCAAGGTTGATAATACAGTTAACAGCGGCGACTGACCACCGCCAAACTTTGCAGGGTATTTTCTGAAAAACCAGCCAAAAAGTGCCCGAATGTGATCTGATCGTTCTGGCCTCCTTGCCAAAGCGCGCCGCCCTCTGGGCCAATGCTGTAGATCCTGCGTGTCGCAACAATAGCGTCATCATACGATGGAGGATTTATGGAACTTACTCTTGAGCATTCATACGATGCTGGCTTGGATCACGTGATCAGCCAGTTTTTTTCAGAAGAACTCATTCTTGCAAAGAATGAGAAAGTGGGTGCTCGCAACGTAAAAGTTGTCGATGTTAAAAAAGACGATGCTTCTGGAAAGCTGGTTGTCGAGCGCGAAATGACCGCATCCACTGAGGTGCCGGGAGTGCTCGCGAGTTTTCACCGAGAGTGGAACGAAATCCGTCAGGAAGAGCATTGGGTCAAGAAGGACGACGGCGAATGGCACTGCGAATTTCGTGTGAAGGTTGAAGGTGTCCCTGCCAAGATCAAAGGCGTTATGCGTGTTCAGGGCAATGGGGATCGCTGCATTAACTACATCAACATCAACGTGAAGTCTGATGTACCTTTTTTAGGTAAAAAGATTGCGCGCTTCCTGGCGGATGACACCCGTACCAAGATCAATGAGGAGCACGAGGCCATAGTGTCTTTGCTTTGAAGGCGATATTGAGCCTGCCTCCGTTATAGGGGCAGGCTCATCATGTATTGACGAGCCGGAAGGCCTGGCCCGCCAATCTCGCTTACCGCGGCCGTCGTTCCCAAAGGGTCACTTCCGATAAGGTATGTTGGAACTTGTGCTGGGTCTCGCGGATCACAAAGGGCACCTTCTCTGGCGCCTGTATGAGTCGAAAATTCGGGGTCAATAACTCTTTCAGACCGTCTAAGGTGGTGTAATCTTCACCGTCTTTTTTGAATCCCCCGATCCACTCTTCTTTCGGAGTGTGTTCTTCCATCCAAGTATAGGGTGAGGCGATTAGCAGAACACCACCGTCATTGATGCGTTCGTGGATACTGCATAGGAATTGTTTCGGCTTGTAGAGCCGGTCGATGAGATTTGCTGCCAATACGAGATCATACCCCGTGTGGTGGGGCTTGAGATTACAGGCATCGCCTTGCTGAAAGGATACTCTGTTTGCGGTCTTGTCCAGCCCCAGGTCTTTAAGGGAGCGGGTATGGTAACTGACCAGATCGCCTTCTTCCGTTCGTGCATAGCGCACGGAGCCCTGTTCGGCCATCTCAGTGCCTAGCCGAATAAAGTTGGCCGAAAAATCGACACCATCCACGGCATCAAAATGTTTGGCTAACTCGAAGCTGGCGCGACCGCAGGCACAGCCCAGGTCCAAGGCTTTTCGGGCAGGCTTTCCCGCCATGGCTTCGAGCGCACGCTCAGACAGAGCCAAGGGGAAATTGCGAACTCCGTGCCAGGAGTCACCGAAGTGGAATTCAGCGTATTCGGTTAGCAAACGGTCGCTTTCATAGTAGGCATCGGGTTGCGCGACTTCAGTGTCGGACGAGACATAACGAAAGCCCGCGTGCTGAAAGAAGTGCTTTCTAAAAGCGTAACGGGCGGACAAGCGTGCTTCATTACCGCACGAAGCCCAAGAGCCCCCCTTCATCAGGTTGTGTTGGCCGTCAAACGTGGGGGTGGTGAAGTCATCGTAAAGGGGATGCACTTTGAAGCCGTCGAACGGATAAGTCGGCGTTTCAGTCCACTGCCAGACATTGCCCACTACATCGAACCATTCGCCATGGCGAAACCGTGTGACGGGGCATGAAGACGCGCCGTGGTCAAGATGCAGATTGGCGTTGGCTGGCCGTTCTGATATTTCGTTAACGCCAGCTTCTGAACATAGCCGGTACCACTCATCTTCGGTGGGCAGGCGAATGGGCTGGCCAGTCTGCTCTTTCTTCCAGTTACAAAAGGCTTTGGCTTCGTGATAGTTCACTTCGACGGGCCAATCCCAAGGCATTTCAATTTCTTCAGTCATCAAGCGCAGGTGCCAACGATTCCGCCAGCGCCAGAAAGTCGGGTGCTTGGCTTGGCTAAACTGACGCCAGGCTTGGCCTTCTTCCGTCCAGTATTGACTTTCCTCGTAACCACCGTCTTCTACGAATGCCAGATACTCTTGGTTACTGACCAGATACTGACTCGCTTTGAACTCATTCACGGCAGCATGATGTTCCCCGTATTCGTTGTCCCATCCATAGTAGACGTCGTCATGGGATTTACCGATATCTACTGTGCCGGCGGGAACCGTCATCAAGCTGTTTTCCGGCGCTTCTCCGGTTTCGCGAATCGGTAACCATTCTGCTTGAGGCCGAACATTGTCCAGTTCATGCTGGCGGATTAGAACCGAACTTGTTTCAAGGTGAATTCGTTCGTGTTCGATGCCCATTACGATGGGCCACCAAGGGTTGTCCCAGGTAACAGGGATGTTCAGGGGCAGGGTCTCGATCAGGTTGAGTACGGTGCTACGTACCTTGGCACGATACTCAAAAACGGCTGAGGCGCTAGGCCAATCGTAGTGATCTTCGTCTAAGTCATCCCAGCTCATTTCATCGACACCTACAGCAAAAACAGACTCCATGTAGGGATCAATCCGCTCAGGTAAGAGCTTTGCCAAAACCAGTTTGTTCACAAAAAACGTGGCGGTGTGGCCCAGGTAAAAAATGAGCGGATGCCGCAGCGGAATGGGTTTTTGGTAGAAAGCAGAATCGTCCGCCAAGCAGTTGAACAGTCGGGTGTAAATATCAAAGGTATTGGTAAAGTACTGTGCAATTTCCAGTCGTTTTTGCTCGACATCGTGTCCATCGAGTTTGGGTGTTCGGAGCAGCGATAAGGAAGTTTTTTCCGATTCAGGGGAGCCTGCTGCTGAAAGATCTTCGTGTGGGGGCTTGCTCATTTAGGACACGTCCTGTTTGTTGATGCCATTTATTCAATTCTTGAATTCACAGGAGAAACCCCCCGGCCTCATTGATTTACGAGCTTTTGAGACCGGTGGATCAATGTTGACGGGCTTTCTTTGGCCGCTGGGTTCTAATGCGCCAATACCCGGGATAAGAACGCTTGCGTCCTTTCGTTTTGCGGGTTGTCGAACACATCTGACGGTTTGCCTTCTTCGACAATCTGCCCTTCATGAATGTAAATAACCCGGTCAGCCACTTCACGTGCGAAGCCCATCTCGTGGGTGACCACCATCATGGTCATGCCTTCTTTGGCCAGCTCCCGCATAACATCCAGCACTTCACCGATCATTTCCGGGTCAAGCGCGGATGTCGGCTCATCGAACAGCATCAGCCTGGGTTCCATGGCCAGTGCCCGGGCAATGGCGACTCGTTGTTGCTGCCCACCTGAAAGCTGATTTGGGTATTTGTCGGCTTGGTTGCCAATGCCGACGCGCTCCAGGAGCCGCTCAGCCGTGGCGTTGGCCACAACCTGCGAGGTGCTTTTTACCTTCATGGGGGCGAGCATGATGTTTTTTCTCACGGTTAGGTGAGGGAACAGATTGAACTGCTGAAACACCATGCCTACTTCTTTGCGGATCTCTGCCAGTGTTTTCTGGTTGCCGCCCTTTGGGGCCAGTGCTTGGTTATCAACGCTCAAGGTGCCAGATTCGTACTCTTCCAAGCCGTTTACGCAGCGGATCAGGGTAGATTTACCGGAGCCACTGGCACCGATGATAACCACCACTTCGCCTTGTTCAACGGTTAGATCTATATCTTTAAGGACATGCAATTTGCCGAAATACTTGTTCATGCCCTTCATCGTGACTATCTGAGTCATGGTTCGAATTCCTTCAGACGGATGCAAGGCCGCGGCGTTCCATCAACCGCAGAACCAGAGACAAGGACAAGGTAATCGCCAAATACATCAGCGCCACCACAAAATAGACTTCAAAGGCGGTAAAGGTGTTGGCTATATAAACTTGACCCTGACGAACCAGTTCGCCGACACCGATGACCGAGAACAGTGAGGTGTCCTTGATGCTTACGATGGCTTGGTTGCCGAGAGGTGGGATCATGCGCCGGAATGCTTGCGGCCAGATAATCGACCAGAATGTTTGTGTGCGTGATAACCCCAATGACAGGCCCGCTTCACTTTGGCCTTTGGCAATGGACTGTACACCGCCCCGAACCACTTCCGAAATATAAGCGCCCGAGTTTAGAGCAATGGCGGCAATACCGGCTGTGAGCGGGTCGATGGGGCCGCCGACTAGATCGGGCAAACCGTAGAAGATGAAAAGCACCTGCACGAGAATGGGCGTGCCGCGAAATATTTCGATGTAAGCGGTGGCCGGCCAGCGCAGAAACCATTTTTTGTTAATGCTGAGCAAACCGAAAATAATGCCCAGAATAAAACCGATGGCAAGGCCACCGAAGGAAATCATTAGGGTGTAAGGAATGCCCTTGGCGAGATAGGGTATGGCATTTATTGCTGCCTGCCAGTCAAATTGAAACTGGAATTCCACAGTGTGTGTCTCCGTTGGGTTGGGAGGAACCGGTCAGGGCGTTGTGCACCCTGACCAGAACGAGTGGAGGTTTATTTGTCTTCAGGCATCGGCCCGAACCATTTTTCATAAATGGTTTTGTAGGTGCCGTCTTCTTTGATTTCAGCCAACGCTTCGTTGACCGGGCCAACCCATTGGCTGCCTTTCTTCAGAGCAATGCCGTACTGCTGGCCTTCGTAAAGTGGGCCAACGGCTTCGACTTTGCCTTTGCCTTTGGTGCTGGCGAAGTAGCCGACGTTCGGTGCATCGTAGAACACCGCATCAATGGCGCGGGACATCAGCGCCATGTACATGTCGGAGCTACCCGGATAAGGGGTTACGCCGTCATCATCGTCGAGGGATTTCATCAGATAGTCGTAGCTGGTGCTACCGATTTTGGTGCCGATTTTCTTACCTTCAAGATCGGACATGTCATCCATGTCGGCGCCCGAACGAACCAGAATTCGGAGACCGGAGTCGTAATACGGGTCGGAGAAATCAACGATCTCGCCACGCTCTTCGGTAATGGTGATACCCGCGATGGCGATGTCTACGTTGCCCGTTTGGAGGGCAGGAATAATGCCGTTGAAGTCCATGGTGTTCAGGTCGTAGTCAAAGCCAGCCCGCTCAGCTACCTCTGCGATGATTTCCATGTCAAAACCGACCATCTCGCCGGTCTCCTGGTCCATCATTTCAAATGGAACGAAACTGGGGTCTGTAACCACTCGAAGTGTCTCTGCACTCACCGACGTTGCGGCCACGGATAGTGCCAAACCTGCGCCCAGTGTTTTTAGCCATTTGCTGCTCATGCTTTCTCCTAAGTCTTGTTTTGGTTCCTTCTGCCCGATAAGACAGACCACGATGACGCAGGGTTGTGTCTACGCATCACGGGGAACGTTAATGGGATTGCATCGAATACACTTTAGACTAAAAAACGAGGAGTTTCAGGTGATCAGGAGGGATTAATCGGGAGAGTAAAATAGATTAACTCTCTCCCGGGGTGGGAGAGAGCGGATTGAGAAAAGATCAGAAGGAGATTTTTTCCCGGTCGGTAATGCCCAAATTCTTCCAGATCGAAAGACTAGGTTCGGTCTGGTTCAAGGTATAAAAGTGCAATCCCGGGGCGCCGGCCTTAAGCAGGTCTTCGCACATTCGAGTCACGACTTCTTCACCAAACTTCCGGATGCTGACCGTGTCGTCGCCGTAAGCTTCCAGCTGCTTGCGGATCCAACGCGGAATTTCAGCGCCGCACATGTCGGAGAAGCGCACCAAGCTGGAGAAATTGACGATGGGCATGATGCCCGGCACCACCGGGATAGTGATGTTCATTTTCTCCAGGCGGTCGATGAAATAGAAGTAGCTGTCCGCGTTAAAGAAGTACTGGGTGATCGCACTGTTGGCGCCAGCCTGTACCTTACGGGCAAAGTTCTTTAAATCATCCTCCGCGCTGCGAGCCTGCGGGTGGAATTCCGGGTAGGCAGCTACTTCGAGGTTGAAGTGATCCCCGCTGTGTTCCCGAATAAACTCCACCAGCTCGTTGGCGTAACGCAGTTCACCGGAAGCTCCCATGCCAGAAGGCAGGTCGCCGCGCAGGGCAACAATCCGGTTTATGCCGTTCTTTTTATACTCGTCCAGCAGCTCGCTGATCTCTGCGCGGCTACCACCCACGCAGGACAAGTGTGGTGCTGTGGAAATGCCCTGTTGATGCAAATTCAGCACAGTTTCTATGGTGCGGTCCCGGGTTGAGCCGCCGGCACCGAAGGTGACCGAGAAAAAATCCGGGTTCACCTCGGCGAGCTGATCGCGAACAACCTGAAGTTTTTCTTTGCCCGCATCTGTTTTAGGCGGGAAAAACTCGAAGCTGAAGCGACGTTTAAATTGTTTTTGGGATTGCATGGTTCTGTCCGCTTAGTACCTGTATGTTTCCGGCTTGTATGGGCCTTCGACCGGCACGCCGATGTACTTGGCTTGGTCCGGAGTCATTTTGGTGATCACGCCACCGAAGCCTTCAACCATGGCGCGAGCGACTTCTTCGTCCAACTGCTTAGGCAGTACCTGAACGTAGATGCCTTTGGCGCGGGCGTCTTCCGGCAGGTCGGCAAACTTGCGTTCGAACAAGTACATTTGTGCCAGTACCTGGTTGGCGAAAGAGCCGTCCATGATCCGCGACGGGTGACCAGTTGCGTTGCCCAGGTTCACCAGACGGCCTTCCGACAGCAGAATCAGGTGGTCGTTAGTGGCCTTGTCGCGGTAGATCAGGTGTACCTGCGGCTTAACCTCGTCCCATTCCCAGTTCTTGCGCATGTAAGCGGTGTCGATTTCGTTGTCGAAGTGGCCGATGTTGCACACCACGGCGCCGCTCTTCAGGGCTTTCAGCATGTTGGCATCGCACACGTTAACGTTACCGGTGGTTGTTACCAACAGGTCGGTGGTGCCCAGCAAGTCAGTGTTGATGCCTTGCTCAGTGCCGGTGTTGATGCCATCGATGTACGGAGAAACGACTTCAAAACCGTCCATGCAAGCCTGCATCGCACAGATTGGGTCTGCTTCTGTGACCTTTACGATCATGCCTTCCTGGCGCAAGGACAGAGCAGAACCTTTGCCCACATCGCCGTAGCCGATAACCAGCGCTTTCTTGCCAGACAGCAGGTGGTCGGTGGCACGCTTGATGGCATCGTTCAGGCTGTGGCGGCAGCCGTACTTGTTGTCATTCTTGGATTTGGTCACGGAATCGTTGACGTTGATCGCTGGGATCTTCAGGGTGCCGTCGCGCAGCATTTCCTGCAGGCGGTGAACGCCGGTGGTGGTTTCTTCGGTGACGCCGTGACAATTGGCAATGATCTGGGGGTATTCTTTGTGCAGCAGTTCAGTCAGGTCGCCGCCGTCGTCCAGGATCATGTTGGGTTCCCAGCCGTCTACGTCTGCACCAACGGTCTTGTGCAGGCACCACTCGTATTCTTCGTCGGTTTCACCTTTCCAAGCGAAGACAGGAATGCCCTGAGCGGCGATAGCGGCAGCGGCTTGATCTTGAGTAGAAAAAATGTTGCACGAAGACCAGCGAACGTTCGCGCCCAGCTCGACCAGTGTTTCGATCAACACGGCGGTCTGGATGGTCATGTGAATGCAGCCCAAGATATTGGCGCCTTTCAGCGGCTGCTCGGCTTTGTATTTTTCGCGCAGCTTCATCAGTGCGGGCATCTCGCCTTCTGCGATGTGTACTTCCTTGCGGCCCCAATCGGCGAGGGCGATATCGCGTACTTTGTAGTCGTCGAAGTTGCTCATAAATATTCTCCGGTTAGTTCTGTGTCGGCGCATGAGATCGCTCATGCGCCTGAAATTGGTTTAGATGCCGGCGGCGTCTTTCAGCGCAGCTGCTCGGTCGGTCTTTTCCCATGGGAAGGCGGTGAAGGTTTTGCCGCCAACGGTCATTTCGTATGGGTCACGGCCAAAGTGGCCGTAGGCTGCGGTTTCCCGGTACATCGGGTGCAGCAAATCGAGCATGTTAGTAATGGCATAGGGGCGCAGATCAAAGTGTGCGCGTACTAGATCAACGATCTTGTCATCGCTGAGCTTGCCGGTGCCGAAGGTGTTCAAAGAGATAGATGTTGGCTGGGCCACACCGATGGCGTAGGACACCTGAATCTCACATTTGTCGGCCAGACCGGCAGCAACGATGTTTTTGGCAACGTAGCGGCCCGCGTAAGCGGCAGAGCGGTCAACCTTCGAGGGGTCTTTGCCGGAGAAGGCGCCACCACCGTGGCGAGCCATGCCGCCGTAGGTATCTACGATGATTTTACGGCCGGTCAGACCACAATCGCCTACCGGGCCGCCGATAACGAATTTACCAGTCGGGTTGATGTGGAACTGGGTATCTTTGTGCAGCAGCTCTGAAGGCAGAGTTTGCTTGACGATCAATTCCATTACCGCTTCTTTCAGGTCTGCCTGGCTGACGTCCGGATCGTGCTGAGTAGACAGTACGATGGCATCAATGCCGACCACTTGGCCGTTTTCGTAGCGGCAGGTTACCTGGCTCTTTGCATCCGGGCGCAACCAGGGCAACAAGCCGCTCTTGCGCGCTTCAGCCTGGCGCTGAACCAATCGGTGCGAGAAGGTGATCGGTGCCGGCATCAATACGTCAGTTTCGTTGCTGGCGTAGCCGAACATCAGGCCTTGGTCGCCGGCACCCTGATCTTCCGGCTTCTGGCGATCAACGCCTTGAGCGATTTCGACCGACTGTTTGCCGATTATGTTGATCACGCCACAGGTATCGCCGTCGAAGCCAACATCTGAAGAGGTGTAACCGATGTCTTTGATCACACCGCGAACCAGATCTTCCAGATCAACCCAGGCGCTGGTGGTGATCTCACCGCCGACAATGGCTACGCCGGTTTTTACCATGGTTTCACAGGCAACGCGGGCGTGCGGGTCGTCCGTCAGGATGGTGTCCAGGACGGCATCGGAGATTTGATCCGCAAGTTTGTCCGGGTGGCCTTCAGAGACCGATTCGGAGGTAAAGATGTTGTAGTCAGACATACGTGTGTCCTCTGTGAGCGTTGTCAAATTCGTGCTGGCGACCGGCCAGCTCTTTTTGTGTTTTTGGAAGGTAAGTAGTAGTACTTACTTCTATATCAATTTATTTAGATATTCCGTGATGTGTGTGCGTTTTAGGCTCTTTTGGTGGTTTTCCAAAACTCCCGAACCTGAATCTGGAAGCCGTTCCGCAGCCCGATAAACAACTGTTCTCCGGCGTTCAGGCCAGCGTCGGCTGCCCAGGCGGTGAGCTCTTCCGGCTCGAAACCCAGCCAAAGATCACCGCAGTTTTCTTTTGCCCAATCCTGATCGTGGCTGCACAGATCGCTGATGATGAAGCAGCCGCTGTTGTTCATCAGAGCTGCGGCATCCAAAAAGATGTCTGCCGGGCTGGGGACGTGGTGCAGCACCATGTTGGCAACAATCAGATCAAAAGCATCGCCGCTTGCCAGGATTGTGTCGGTCACGCCTTCAATCAAATCCACGTTGTTCAGCCGGCTCTCAATGCAGGTGCGGGTGGCCTTGGCGAGCATGTCTTTACTGTTGTCCAGGCCCACCGTGTGCTCGAAAAGTTCCGACAAAACGGGCAAGAATCCACCTTCGCCCGGTCCGATTTCCAGTACGCTCTGCCAGTTTTGTTGACTTACCCTTTTACGGATGAGTTCGGCGGTTGGATCGGCATACAAATCAAAGGCGGCAATCAGTTCTTGCTGCTCCCGGAACTGGGCTGAGTGGCGTGAGAAAAACGCCTGCGACTGTTCCGCGCGCTGTGCCCGAATGGCCTCGATTTTTTCGGCCAGCTCTGTGGGTAACGGAATACGGTCGACCGTTTCAAAAATCTGCCTAATCGCCTGATCTGCCAGTTTTACGCTGTCCAGGTGCAGCGGCCGACGGTAAAAAATGGCGTTGCCTTCCCGCTGGGACTCAAGCAAACCGGCTTTGTGCATCACCTTCAGGTGGTGGCTCATGCCGGATTGGCGCATATCAAACAGTTGGCTCAACTCAAGTACGCCGAAGGTGTCCCGGCGCAGCACTCGCAGAATTTCAAGGCGCAGAGGATCACCGCTGGCTTTGAAAATCGGTGCCAGAGTCTCTGCGGAGGAAGCTTCGAGTGCGTGGGTGTTGAGTGATGTCATGGGGGAGAAGTGTAGGGGGGTTCGGTTGATCGATCAATAGCCATATCAATTTTTTTTGATATAGATTTATTCTCGTCTGAAATTTGCCCCCGGATACCGTAATCGGCGAAAATACGCGCCTTCTTTTTAAGCAGTTTTTGCAGCTTGAAGTCTTGTCCTGAAAAACACTGGAGAATTGTCAATGCCGTCTCGTAAAGATCTCGCCAACGCCATACGCGCGCTGAGCATGGATGCGGTTCAGAAAGCCAAATCCGGCCACCCGGGTGCGCCCATGGGAATGGCAGATATCGCCGAGGTACTGTGGAACGATTACCTGAGCCATAACCCGGCTAACCCGCAATGGGCTAACCGTGACCGCTTTATCTTGTCTAACGGCCATGGCTCCATGCTGCAGTATTCCTTGCTGCACCTGAGCGGGTACGACGTATCGATTGATGACATCAAGAACTTCCGTCAGCTGCACTCGAAAACACCGGGGCATCCGGAGTACGGCTACACCCCAGGTGTAGAAACTACCACTGGCCCGCTGGGTCAGGGTATTGCAAACGCCGTTGGCTTCGCGTTGGCCGAGAAAGCGATGGCGGCTCAGTTCAACCGTCCCGGTCACGACATTGTTGATCACTACACCTATGCGTTCCTGGGCGACGGCTGCCTGATGGAAGGTATTTCTCACGAAGTAGCGTCTCTGGCCGGTACGTTGGGCTTGGGCAAACTGGTGTTTTTCTACGACGACAACGGCATTTCCATCGACGGCGAAGTGGAAGGCTGGTTTACCGACAATACTCCGCAGCGTTTTGAATCCTACGGCTGGCAGGTTATCCCGAACGTGGACGGCCACGACGCCGACGCGATTCGTGCCGCCGTTGAAGCGGCTCGTGCGAACGCCGAGCAGCCAACGCTGATTTGCTGCAAGACCATCATCGGCTTCGGTTCCCCGAACAAACAGGGCAAAGAAGATTGTCACGGCGCCCCGCTGGGTGACGATGAAATCGCTCTGACCCGTGAAGCGTTGGGATGGAAGCACGGTGCGTTTGAAGTTCCTGACGACATTTACGCAGCATGGAACGGCAAAGAGAAAGGTGCAGCAGCTGAGAGTGACTGGAATCAGAAGTTGGCGGCCTACGAAAAAGCTGAGCCGGAATTGGCTGCTGAATTCAAGCGCCGTATGGCGGGTGAGCTACCAGCAGACTTCGCTGAAAAGGCACAAGCCTACGTTCAGGAATGCCAGGACAAGGGCGATACCATCGCTTCCCGTAAGGCTTCCCAGAATGCTCTGAATGCCTACGGCCCAATGCTGCCGGAACTGATGGGCGGCTCTGCCGACTTGGCTGGTTCCAACCTGACCATTTGGTCTGGCTGTAAAGGTGTGACCAAAGACGACGCTTCTGGCAACTACATCTATTACGGTGTGCGCGAGTTCGGCATGGCCGCCATCATGAACGGTATGGCCCTGCACGGCGGCTTTGTTCCATACGGCGCCACCTTCCTGATCTTCATGGAGTACTGCCGTAACGCTGTGCGCATGGCCGCACTGATGAAGCAGCGTACTATCTTCGTATTTACCCACGACTCCATCGGTCTGGGCGAAGACGGCCCGACCCACCAGCCGATTGAACAGCTGGCCAGCCTGCGCACCACACCGAACATGAGCACCTGGCGCCCGGGGGATGCTGTTGAATCTGCCGTAGCCTGGAAATCTGCCCTGGAGCGTAACGATGGCCCCACGGCCATGGTGTTCTCTCGCCAGGGTCTGCCGCATCAGGACCGTGATGCAGAGCAGCTGGCGAACGTTGCCAAAGGTGGCTACGTCCTGTCTGACAGCGAAGGTACACCTGAGCTGATCCTGATTGCCACCGGTTCCGAAGTGGGGCTGGCGCAAGACGTGGCCGGTCAGCTGCGTGAGCAGGGCAAAGCCGTGCGTGTGGTTTCCATGCCGTCGACGGACGTATTCGATGCCCAGAGCGCGGAATACAAGCAGCAAGTACTGCCGCTGGAAGTGACTAACCGCATTGCTATCGAAGCCAGCATCGCTGATTACTGGTACAAGTACGTTGGTCTGGACGGCCGGATTGTGGGCATGACCACTTTCGGGGAGTCGGCACCGGCCGGTGAGCTGTTCAAGGAATTTGGCTTCACCGTCGAAAACATCCTGGAAGTAGCTGCTGAACTACTGGACGCTTAATGAACCACTCAAAGCCTTTTCGGATTGCTATCAACGGGTATGGCCGTATTGGCCAGTGCGTGTTGCGGGCATTATATGAGAACGGCTTTCGCGACCACCTGCAGGTGGTCGCGATTAACGAGTTGTCGGACATCGACACTATTGCCCACCTGACCAAATACGATTCCACCCACGGGCGGCTCAATGGAAAGGTGGCAGTAGAAGGTGATGATTTGGTGGTGAACGGCGACCGCATTCGCGTGCTGCGTCATCCAGACCCGGAAGATCTGCCTTGGCGATTGCTGGACGTGGATTTGGTACTGGAATGCTCCGGAGCCTATTCGGATCGCGCGACTGCGGAAAAACACATCGCCTCGGGCGCCAAACGCCTACTGTTCTCCCAGCCGGGTGAAACCGATGTGGATCGAACCGTTGTGTTTGGTATCAACGACCAGGCTTTGACCCCGCATGATGTGATTGTGGCGGCCGGTTCCTGTACCACCAACTGCCTGGTGCCAGTGATCAAAGTGCTGGACGAGGCCTTCGGTGTGGAGCAGGGCAGCACCACCACCATTCACGCTGCGATGAACGACCAGCCCGTGATCGACGCATACCACCATCAGGATCTACGCCGTACTCGAAGTGCGTTGCACAACATCGTGCCTGTCGACACCGGGTTGGCTCGTGGCATTGAACGGTTATTGCCGCACATGGAAGGCCGCTTCAGCTCCGTTGCCATTCGAGTGCCCACGCTCAACGTGTCGGCCATCGATATGGTGGTCAACGTGCGCGAAACCACCGATGTGGCTACGGTAAACCAGCTCTTGAAGCGTTCAGCTCAAGGGCCGCTGGAAGGTATTCTCGACTACACGGACGAGCTGCTGGCCAGTTCCGACTTCAACCACGACTCCCATTCAGGCGTGGTCGATGGCGGACAAACACGAGTAACCGGCGGCACGATGGTAAAGGTGCTGTGCTGGTTCGATAACGAATGGGGCTTCGCCAACCGAATGCTGGATGTAAGCCAGAGTTGGTTGCAGAGAGTGAATTAACGCCCCTCTCTCCCCAACCCCAAATATTAATGACTGAATCCATAACTACGGACCTTGATTATGGCCATCAAAAAAATGACTGACCTGAACCTCGCCGGCAAGCGGGTTCTGATTCGTGAAGACCTGAACGTACCGGTAAAAGACGGCAAAGTATCCAGCGATGCCCGCATCCGTGCCTCGTTGCCTACTATCAAAGCAGCGAAAGACGCCGGCGCGAAAGTCATGCTGATGTCCCACCTTGGCCGCCCGGAAGAAGGCGTTTACGACGAAGCGTCTTCCATGAAGCCGGTCGCCGATCACCTGTCCACTATGCTGGGGCAGGAAGTGCGTTTGATTAAAGACTACCTCGATGGCGTTGAAGTGGCCGATGGCGAAGTGGTTCTGTTTGAAAACGTTCGCTTCAACAAAGGCGAAAAGAAAGACAACGAAGATCTGGCTAAGCAATATGCCGCTCTGTGCGACATCTACGTGATGGACGCCTTCGGCACCGCACATCGCGCCCAGGCGTCCACCCACGGCGTGGCCAAGTTTGCTCCCGAAGCCTGCGCCGGCCCGCTGCTGGCGGCTGAGCTGGATGCACTCGGTAAAGCGCTGGATAACCCAGCCAAACCGGTTGTGGCCATTGTGGGCGGCTCCAAAGTCTCCACGAAGCTGGACGTGCTGAACGCCCTGGAAACAGTCTGCGATCAGATCATCGTAGGCGGCGGCATCGCCAACACCTTCCTGGCGGCTGCCGGCCACCCGGTTGGAAAGTCTCTGTGCGAGCACGATCTGATCGATACCGCCAAAGACATCGCCAGCCGTGTGCAAATCCCGCTGCCGGTTGACGTAGTGGTTGCCAGCGAATTTGCCGAGACCGCCACCGCAACGGTTCGAAACATCTCCGACGTAACCGCCGACGACATGATCTTGGACGTAGGCCCGGAAACTGCTGGCCAGTTCGCCGAGTTGCTGAAGAATGCCAAAACCATTCTCTGGAATGGCCCGGTTGGTGTATTCGAATTTGACCAGTTCGGCAATGGCACCAAAGCCCTCGCCGAAGCCATCGCACAAAGCGATGCCTTCTCACTGGCCGGCGGCGGAGACACCGTGGCAGCCGTTGACAAATACGATATAGCTGACAAGATCTCCTACATCTCAACTGGCGGCGGTGCCTTCCTGGAATTCGTAGAAGGCAAAACCCTGCCGGCAGTAGCTGTATTGGAAGAGCGCGGACAGTAAGTTTTATTAAGCCGCCAGTTAATGGCGGCGAAAGCAGAATCCCAACATCAAAAGTTAACGAAGGAGACAACCCATGGCCCTGATATCGCTGCGGCAACTTCTGGACCACGCCGCCGAGCATGGTTACGGTGTGCCAGCCTTTAACGTAAACAACCTCGAGCAAATGCGCGCCATCATGGAAGCCGCCGACAAAACCGATTCCCCGGTTATTGTTCAGGCTTCCGCTGGTGCTCGTAAATACGCCGGTGCGCCTTTCCTGCGTCACCTGATCCTGGCCGCCATCGAAGAATGGCCGCACATCCCGGTCGTTATGCACCAGGACCACGGCACCAGCCCGGCCGTATGCCAGCGCTCCATCCAGCTAGGCTTCAGCTCCGTCATGATGGACGGCTCACTGGGTGAAGATGGCAAGACCCCGACCAGTTACGAATACAACGTAGACGTGACTCGCCGTACTGTAGAAATGGCGCACGCTTGTGGTGTTTCTGTAGAAGGCGAACTGGGTTGCCTGGGTTCTCTCGAAACCGGCCAGGCCGGTGAAGAAGACGGCATTGGCGCCGAAGGCACTCTGGACATGGAGCAGATGCTGACCGACCCGGAAGAAGCCGCAGACTTCGTGGCGAAAACCCACGTAGACGCGCTGGCCATCGCCATCGGTACCAGCCACGGTGCTTACAAGTTCACCCGTCCGCCGACGGGCGACATTCTGGCGATCGAGCAGATCAAAGCGATCCACAAGCGCATCCCGGACACCCACCTGGTCATGCACGGCTCCAGCTCCGTACCCCAGGAATGGCTGAAAGTGATCAACGAGTTCGGTGGTGAGATTCCGGAAACCTACGGTGTACCGGTTGAAGAAATCGTTGAAGGCATCAAGCACGGCGTACGGAAAGTAAACATCGACACTGACTTGCGCTTGGCAAGCACCGGTGCGGTTCGTCGCTTCATGGCGCAGAACCCGGCCGAGTTTGACCCGCGTAAATTCCTGAAGGCCACTATGGTAGCGATGACCGACATCTGCGTTGCTCGCTACGAAGCTTTCGGCTGTGCCGGCCAGGCCAGCAAAATCAAGCCGTTTAACCTTGAACAAATGTTCGAGCGTTATGAGGCTGGCGAACTGGACCCTAAGGTTAAGTAAGCCTGCTGTACAACAGCCCCGGGTGTTTTGTCCGGGGCTGTGATTTCCCGCCTTGAATACCCTCTCCGAAACGCATTTTCAATTCCAGTGCCCGCGACAAGTTGCAGCGGTACGCTTAACAATTGGATATCCGATTATCCTTGAAAAGAATTGTTTGATCGACGTTTTGTATATCGGTTTTACCGCAAAACGCCATCGAAAGGTCGAGTTCGTTTCTGATGATCTGCAGTGCTGTCGTCACTCCTTTTTCGCCAAGGGCTCCCAATCCATAGAGCATGGCGCGGCCGATGTAGGTTCCTTTTGCGCCTAGTGCCGTTGCTTTGAGAATATCTTGGCCGGAGCGAATGCCACCGTCGAGGTGGATCTCAACTTGCTGACCAACGGCGTCGACAATGGCGGGTAGCGCGGAGATGGAAGAGGGGGCGCCGTCCAGTTGTCGGCCGCCATGGTTAGAGACAACGATGGCATCCGCACCGGCTTCAACTGCACGCCGGGCATCTTCTGGGTCGAGAATGCCTTTGACGATCAGCTTGCCGCCCCAACGTTTTTTGATCCATTCGACATCTTTCCAGGACAAGGTTGGATCAAATTGCTCTTCAGTCCACTCCACCAGTGATGCGATATTGTCGACCCCCTTGGCATGACCAACGATGTTGCCGAACTGCCGGTTTTTGGTCGTGAGCATGCCCATGCACCAACTGGGTTTGGAGGCAATGTTCAGGATGTTGCTCAGGGTCGGTTTTGGCGGGATGGACAGCCCGTTTTTTGTATCCTTGTGCCGTTGCCCGAACACCTGCAAGTCCATGGTGATAACCAGTGCCGAGCACTTGGCGCGGCGTGCGCGTTCAATCAGGTCGGCGGTAAAGCTGCGATCCCGGGTGACGTATACCTGAAACCAGAAGGGGTGTTGCCCCGTTGCTGCTGCCACTGCTTCGATGGAGCAGATGCTCATGGTCGAGAGGGTGAAGGGGATACCGAATGACTTTGCTGCCCGTGCAGCGAGGATTTCGCCGTCGGCATGCTGCATTCCGGTCAGGCCGGTTGGTGCAATGGCAACCGGCATGGAGACTGGCTGGCCAAGCATAGTGGTTTCGGTCGTGCGCCGGGTGATGTCGCAGGCTACGCGTTGCCGAAATCTGATGTGTTGAAAATCCGTCTCGTTGGCACGGTAAGTGGATTCGGTCCAGGAGCCACCATCGACATAGTCGTAGAACATGCGTGGCACGCGCTTTTTCGCCAGCACTCGCAGGTCTTCAATGCAGGTGATCTCAGCCATAGATTGGCGCTACCTTTTGAAGCGTGGATAAAAACAAGCCGCTAAATCATGCGGATACAGCGGCTTGTGTTTGACGGGCTGGTGCAATCGCCTTTAGTGGGAGTTCAAGGCTTCTTGTAATTCATGTAACCGTTTTGAATGACGATGTGGTCGGCGATGTATTTTGCGTCATGCCAGACCCCGTAAATAAATGAGGAAGCACGGTTGACCAGGTTCGGCAGGCCGAGAAAGTAGATGCCACTTTCGGCGCTGATGCCTCGTTTGTGGAATGGCTGACCGTTTTCATCGAACGCATTCACCTGCAGCCAGCTGTAATCAAGCTCGAAGCCTGTTGCCCACAAAACGGTGGTGATACCAGCTTCTTCGGCGTTCAGGCTAAGGATCGGCTGTTTGAGACAGTCTGGGTCTGGCAGCAGTTCCCAGGCTTCAGGTTCTGTCGGGAAGGACAGCCCGTTCTGTTCGATGTAGGCGTCGGCCTCACGCAGAACATCAAAATAAGCCTCGTCACCGTCGGCGATATTTTTAGTCAGACCCTCTCGGAATTCGAGCACGCCCTCGTTCCAGGATTTGGTGATTCCTACAAGATTGACACCCATATGAGCCAGTCGGCGGAAGTCCACGGTACGACCACCTTCGTAGCCACTGACTGCAAACGCCACATGCTGTTTTTTCGGTGTGATCTTGACTTCATCCCACAGGCCCAGA
The DNA here is from genome assembly GCF_019916045.1 of Marinobacter sp. AL4B. Classification (NCBI taxonomy): domain Bacteria; kingdom Pseudomonadati; phylum Pseudomonadota; class Gammaproteobacteria; order Pseudomonadales; family Marinobacteraceae; genus Marinobacter; species Marinobacter sp. AL4B. The sequence continues at coordinate 108,426 of NZ_JAILWZ010000013.1, read as the reverse complement.
GCTCCGAGCCACCAGACATAGTCACGGCCGCGGTAAGAGCGGGGCGGGCGGTAATGCTCACCGACCGAGAGGTAAACTTTCTTGCCGGACTGCCGCAACTCTTCAGCGATCTGAGTGCCGGAGGCACCCGCTCCCACAACCAGCACAGCACCTTCGGGCAGTTGTCCCGGGTTTTTGTAGCTGGAGGAGTGCAGCTGATGGATGCCGCTGCTCTCGGGAATGATGTTCGGATATCTGGGGCGCTGGAACGGGCCGGTAGCGGCCACGACATTGTCGGCTTCGAAGATGCCCTCTGAGGTGGTTACGGTGAAGCCGGGGCGACCCTCGTTGTGCACAACCTTTGTGACATTTACGCCGGTGCGAACAGGAGCGTTCAGCATTTTCGCATAGTCTTCAAAGTAATCCGCTACACGCTCTTTCGGGGGAAATGCCTCCGGATCCACTCCTTCAAATTTCAGGCCGGGAAAACGGTCATGCCAGGCGGGGCCATTAGCTACCAGTGAATCCCAACGCTCTGAGCGCCAGCGTTCCGCGATCCGGCTGCGCTCAAGTACCACGTGGGGAACGTCCATCTGGGACAGGTGTTCGCTCATGGCAATTCCCGCTTGTCCCGCACCGATCACTAAGGTATTAATTTTTTCCACTGACATGTGAATATCCTAAAGGTGGTTGCTCCTGACTATTTGGCCGATGTGCTCTGTATCGCCAGCCGTTCGGAAAGGCCTGGACAGTCAGAGTACATCTCGCATCGACAGGTAAAGTTTGAGCAAAGCCGCCGCTGTTGAACATCATGCAATTCGAAGCCAGAGCTTAGGAAAAAACAAACCGTGTTTTCCCGGTTTCTGTGGCGGTCCGAAAGGTCGACAGCCTTAAAGGCGCCGTTCATTTTGTCCGTTCAGCGGAGGGTGAATATTTGATTGGGACAGATCAGGCACGCAGCAGTTTGGTCAGGCGTGCCAGCATCGCGTCACAGGCTTCAAGTTGTTCAATGGTGATGAATTCGTTTGGTTTATGCCCTTGATCCATACTACCCGGGCCGCAAATTACCGTGGGGATGCCGATCGCATCATAGAGTCCACCCTCGGTACCGAAGGCAACGGTGGAAAACTCTTCGGATTCACAGAGTTCGGCAACCAGGCTGGCCGCATCGCTTTCGGCACTGGTGACCAGTCCTGGATAGGATGACAGTTCCGAAAACTGAATATCGGTGCTGGCATCCACGGCCTGCATTTTCGGCAACACCTGTTCAAGGGCGTATTGCTCTAACTTTTGCGCAACCTCTTTGGGGTTTTGCGCAGGCAGAGCGCGTATCTCGAAGTCGAAACGACAATTGTCGGGGACGATGTTCAGTGCTTTACCACCGTTGATGACTCCGGTCTGTACTGTCGTGAATGGCGGATCAAAGCGGGAATCGCACAGCTCTGGATTACGAAGTTCAGTGCCAATGCGTTTTAGCTCGCCGATGAGGTCGGCAGCATTCTCAATCGCATTGACGCCTTCGGGTGCGTAGGCCGAGTGACAGGCCGCACCATGGACGTCACAACGCATTGCCAACTTGCCCTTATGGCCGAGTACCGGTTTTAGTTCGGTGGGTTCGCCGATAATGCACAGTTTCGGTCGATGGGTGCGCTGCTCAAGTGTCTCCAGCAAACTTCGGACCCCCAGACATCCCACTTCTTCGTCGTAGGATAAAGCGATATGTACGGGCACTTTGAGCGGGCCTTCATCAAGCATTCTGGGGACGGCGGCGAGCACGCATGCAATATAGCTTTTCATGTCGGCTGTGCCACGGCCGTAAAGCCTGCCTTCGTGTTCTCTGAGCCTGAAGGGTTCGAAAGACCAGTTTTGCCCATCTACCGGCACCACATCGGTGTGACCGGATAGCACGATTCCCGGTCGGTCGTCCGGCCCCAGCGTCGCAAACAGGTTTGCCTTGCTTCGCTCTTCGTTGAAGATCAGCTCGCAGGATACGCCGAGCTGATCAAGGTAGTCCTGGACAAACTCGATCAGTTTCAGATTGGACTCGCGGCTGGTGGTATCGAATGCGATAAGCTTCGACAAAATATCTTTGCTGTTCATTTATACCGCTCCTGGAACACCGTAGCCGGGGGCCTCGGTGGGATCCAGAGCACGAGTGATATAGTCTTGCATCTGCGGTTTGTAGTTGTCCCAGAGCTGGGCCAGCACATCAATTGGGTTCTCGTCTGCCCAATCCACACGCAGATTGACCACAGGCCATTCGACCTTGTCGACGATCATCATTGCGGCGGAGTGCACGGGACCGGCTTCGCCCCCGGCTGAAGCCGCTGCCTGCATGGCCGCGATCAGTCGGTCGGCCAGGTCACCTTCGCTGTTCTCAAAGGTTTCTACCAGCGTAGGGATGACGTTTTCGTTCGCCAGTATGTTGCCGGCACCAACGCATTGAGTCCCTTCAAGCGCAGCGTGGCATCCCAGTGTTTCGCTGCCGCTGAAGTGAGCGGTATTACCTTGATGATCAAGTACCGTCACCTGCCGATAGGCGCTGTATGCATCGCCGGAAATTGCTTTACTCAGAGCTTGTTCGGGCGACAGACCTTGTTCCAGCAGCTTGAGCACATCCGTACCCAGCGACGGCAGAGTGATATTCTGTGTGGAAACGGCACCGACTCCGGAGCTGAGCCAGGGGCACCGAGCACCCACGGCAATGCTGGATGAGCTGATAGCAATGCCGATTTGACCTGTCTGTGCGCATCGCCCGACGATTGAAAAAGTCATATCTGTCTATCCTTTTCTATTTCGTTTGAGCGCCACGGGTATGGCTATGGCGCGGGGTGGATTAAAACAATTGACCTAAGTGCAGCTGCTCCTCTGCCTCAGCGTGATGCCTCCACATTCAGCACCCGTCCCAGGCCCAAAAAGCGATTGGCCAGGATTAACAGGGTGGCAGTAACGGCAATGTAGATAACTGAAATCGCGGCCAGGGTCGGGTCGGCAAATTCGCGCACGTAGTTGTACATGGCTACCGGCAGGGTCTGTGTTGCCTGTGTCGTTACGAACATCGACGCGGTGAATTCGTTGAATGACAGGATTGCAGCAAAGAGCCAGCCACCGAAGAGTCCGGGAATCATTAGTGGTAGGGTCACCGTCCATACCACTCGCAACGGCGATGCGCCCAGGCTGGCTGCGGCATGCTCAAGGCGTAGCTCCAGATTGTGTAGCGACACAAACAGGCTGCGCAGTACAAACGGCAGTACCAGCACGATATGACAGAAGATCACTAGTGGGTATCCGCGTCCCAGATCGAGCTGAGCGACCAGCATCAGTAGTCCCAGACCAATAGTGAAATGAGGTATGAACAGCGGTGACAGCAGTACTGCTTCGAGCGTGCGTTTGAATCGGAATTCATAGCGGGTAATGGCAATGGCCAGGGTGGTGCCTATCACCACCGCAAGAGTCGATGCCCAGGCGGTGACGATCAGTCCCGCGTAAAATCCCTGTTTGAAGTCGTTGTAATTCACTGCCCGCTCGAACCAGCGCAGAGACCAACCCTTGGGCGGGAAGAAGAGTACGGATGTGCTGCTGAACGAGGAGAGTGTTACGACCACCGTGGGAAGTAACACGAACACCAGAATCAGTGCCACGAGCACGCGGCCAGAAACTCCCAGCCATTTTTCGTATTGTGAACCGGTCATATCATTGGGCTCCTACACGTTGCAGTGAGTGGGTCATCCATTTGAATACGGCCAGCAACAGAACCGTTAGTATCAGGCCGACGATGCTCAGTGCAGCGGCAAACGGGAAATTCAGAGATGAAAAGCCGAGCTGGTACACCAGTGTGGCAACGGTGCTGACTTTTCCGCCACCGATCAGCTGTGGTGTGGCAAAGGCGCTGAAGGTCCAGGCGAAGGCAGTGGTAAGACTGGCGACAATGCCGGGGAGTGACAGCGGCAGGGTGATGGTCAGAAAGGCGCGAACGGGGCCGGCTCCCAGACTGGTGGCAGCCCGCCGGTAGGCTGGATCTATGTGGGAAAGTCCGGTCGCCAGCATCAGCACCATTATGGGCATGGTGACGTGAACCAGGGCCAATACCACGCCGGTCTGGGTAAACATAAGTTGTAGAGGTTTATCGATCAGGCCAATGGCAAGCAAAGCGCTATTGATGAATCCGCTATTGCCCAGCACGATGATCCAGGAGTATGTGCGTACTACCTCACCCAGAAATAGCGGGGTGATGGCGATAATCAGGATAGCGGATTTCATCCAGCCGGAGCGTGTCCGTACCAGGGCATAGGCCAGTGGGTAACTGAGCAGAAGCCCGAAAAATGCGGTTTTGATACTGAGCCAGACCGTAGTGACAAAGGCGTTGATATAGATGCTTTTGTGCAGATCCTGAAAATTGTCGAGGGTGTAGCCACCAACGTCGAGTGAACCGGGGATATGTGCGCGTATGCTGAACTGAAACACGGTCAGCATCGCGACCATCAGGCCGAGTGCTGTCAGAACCGAAGGTAGCACGAACCAGGGGACAAAAGCGGGTCTTTGAGTCATGGGGGCTTCCGTAAGAACAAAGGCCATCAGGTATGGCTGCTGGTGTATGGGTATACTGTGGAAAGAGCGCGAGGCCAGGCCCCGCGCCGAGTCCGGTGCTTAGTGCGCCATAATGTTTTCTGAAAACCACTTGCGCCATTCGGCGGTTTTTTCGGCTCGCAGTCTGGCATCGGTGTCCAGGGTGGCTGCCCACTGGTCTGGGGTGGTCAGCATGCCCGGTAGTTTGGCGATCTCAGGATCCACTTGTGCATTGTCAACAACCGGGCTGCCGCGGTTAATTCTGGCAATGTTGGCCTGAACTTCCGGGGACAGTGCGATGTTCATGAACTGATAGGCGAGGTCGGCCTGTTCTGTGCCCTTGTTGATGCCCATGGCATCGACACCAAGTACCGCGCCTTCCTTGGGTATTGCCAGCTTGATGTTCACTCCTTCGTCCATCATGTGGTAGGCGTTCATCGTCAGCAGTAGCTGGACAGAAGTTTCGCCGGTGGCGATCAATTGCTGGCTGTTGGCATCATTGGTGTAGAAAGCTTTGATATTGGGAACCAGTGCCTTGAGCTTGTCCTGCCCCTGTTCCCAATGCTCGGCATCTGTACCTGACAGCTTGGCGGATACGGCAATGATGTGGCTTGGATCCCAGTCCGGGAAGGCGATCATACCTTCCAGTTCCGGGCTCCACAGGTCGTTCCAGCTGTCGAAGGTGATGCCTTCAGGCATCATGTCCGGGCGGTAGCCGATGGTGTAGACGTAACCCCAGACACCGACGTGGCTCGGGCTGAGCTTAGCCTGATCCACCAGGTGGCTGGCGTTGGGGATCTTGCTCATATCGAGTTCTTCAAACAGGCCGTCATTGGTGTAGAGCCAGCCCACATGGGAGGTGGTGAATGTAACATCGCTCTCGGCGGTGCCTGCCAGCTTAGCTTTGTTCAATCGGTCGATGGTGCCGCCGGTCACATATTCGACTTCAACACCGGTCTGCTTTGTGAATTCCTGACCAATGGCTTTGTCGATCAGCTCCTTGAAGCTTCCTCCCCATGTGCTGACGACGAGCTTGTCGGCTGCATTGGCGTTTGTTGCTATCAGGCTGGCGCTCAACAGTGACAGTGCAATGGTTTTACGTAGCATGTTGTTACTCCTAATGGGTGGTACAACGTTTAGCGTTTAGGTCTGCTGCAAAGAGAAGACTGTTTGTCTGGGCAGTTCATGCTCTCTACTGATGTTCGTTGCCCTGTTATGGGGCATGGTTCAAAGTGTCTTGATGCGGATCAATAATGTAATGGCGGGGGCGATGGGTAAAACAGGCTTTGCCGTTCTTCTGCGTCAGAATTCCTGATGTAGCCATTTACTGCTGTTTGACGGTGTTTCTGTTAATCCTTATAGGCAACGAGCGGGTGGTGGTCAGAAGGCTTAAGTAATGGCTCGATCCTTGCTTAAGACTTTTGAAAATATATGCTCGTGTGTATGTATTACATCGCCTATTTCTGGAGTTCCGCTATGCTCAGTCGAATAACTCAGAGACAGCTCGAATACTTTGTCGCTTCAGGTGAAGCGGGAAGTATTCAGGGTGCGTCTGAACGCATCCATGTTTCTTCGCCGTCTATTTCGGCAGCCATCACCCATATCGAATCAGAGCTGGGTGTGCAGTTGTTCGTCCGTCACCATGCCCAAGGCATTTCACTGACGCCGATCGGAAGGGAGATCGTGAAAGAAGCCAAGACGATTCTTGATCAGATGAGCAGTCTCTACACCATTGCGTCGGAGTCGCTGAACACGGTGCGCGGTCCGCTACGAGTTGGCTGTATGGCATCACTGGCACCCATGTTGACGCCGGAGTTGGTAGTCGGTTTCGGACGTGCGTTCCCTGGCGTTCGTATCAGCCAGGCTGAAGGTGATCACGAGGAGCTGTTATCAAAATTGCGTAATGCAGAGGTGGACATCGTTCTGACCTATGACCTTGTCTCCAGTGACGATACTGAGTTCCATCCATTGGCCCGACTACCGCCGTATGTCATGGTCGGAGAGAATCATCCACTGGCAAACCTGTCGGCGGTGACGATAAACGATCTTGAGACGCACCCGATGGTACTGCTGGATATTCCCAGCAGCCGGGACTATTTCCTCAGTCTGTTTCGCCCGGCTGGCGTGACGCCGAATATCGTCATGAGATCGAGCAACCTGGAGGTGATTCGCTCGATGGTAGCCAACGGTGTGGGCTACAGCATTGCCAATGTTCGCCCCAAGGCCAACCTGTCCCTGGATGGCAAACGGCTGATCCGCCTGCGTCTGGCTGGTGATTATCAGTCACTGCGATTGGGCTATGTAACGTTGAAAAATGTGCAGCACTCACGGGTGGTGAATGCCTTTGCCGAACGCTGCCGTATGTTTGTTTCTGAGCAGTATATTCCCGGAATGGCCGCGTCCAGTTTCTTTGATCCACATACGGTGCGATCGCTGAAGGGCGTGGCCTGATTCGATTAATAACCGCGGGCTGGATCGATCTGGTGCAACACGGATTCACCACGATCCAGTCGCTGAATATTGTCAGCGATCTGTTGTGCCGCTGAAGCCGGAATGGCAACGGATGCGAGGTGCGGCGTGATCAGCACATTCTCCATGGCCCAAAGCGGATCTTTCGGTGGAAGCGGCTCACGATCGAAGACGTCCAGTGTGGCTTCGCCGATCTGACCGCTGGCGAGTGCCGAGGTCAACGCCTGTTGATCGACCAGTGCGCCGCGCGCGACGTTGATAAAGCAGCAACCCCTTGGAAGGAGCGCCAGCCGGTCTGCGTTGAGTAGCCCTCGGGTTTGTGCGGTCAGCGGTAGCATCACCACCAGAATGTCGCTGTTGGCGAGAAACTCGTCCAGACGCTCCATTCCGTTTACGCAGGTGACATTCTCCAGTTGTTTGGGTGAGCGTGACCACCCGCGTACATCAAACCCCTGACGGCACAGTTCTTTCGCTGCGAAGGTGCCGAGCTCGCCAAGCCCCAGTACGCCAACACGCACGCTTTCCGGAAGGCGTGGATGCAGGTAGTGCCAGCGGCATTCGCGCTGCGCGCGCTCGAAGGCGGGTATGTCGCGAGCATGGCGCAGCACGGCAAACAGCACATAGCTGGCCATCATTCGACTCATGTCGGGATCGGATATGCGTGTGATTGGTACGGCTGGCAAGTCGTCGCGGTTGACCAGGGAGTCAACACCGGCGCCGAGATTGATTAGCAGTTTCAGGTTCGGGTACTGGACAAAGAAGCCGTGTGGCGGCTTCCAGGCCAAGACATAATGCACGCTGTCTGGATCTTCTACTTGCTCCGGGCGGCAGATGCGCAACTGCGGTAACCGCGGTTCCAGCAGCGCTTTCCAGTCATCGAAACTATCAACCTGACTGTAGAATACCAGTGTCGGAGTCATGACGAAGCCTCGTCCAGTAGCTCGGCGACAGCACTCAAAGCCATACGGTAACCGCGTGCTCCCAGCCCGGCGATCACGCCGGTGGCCGCTTTGGATATATAGGAGTGGTGGCGAAAGCTCTCGCGTTTCCAGATATTACTCATGTGGACCTCGATAATGGGGCCTTCAAACGCAAGCAGGGCATCCAGTATGGGGACCGAGCTGTAGGTCAGGCCGGCCGCATTGATGATGATGGCATCTGCCGACTGTCGCGCTTCCTGAATCCAGTCCACCAGCACGCCCTCGTGATTGCTCTGGCGAAACTTCAGCTCCAGACCAAGATTCTCGGCATGGTGCTGGCATCCGGTTTCGATGCTGGCAAAGCTTTCGCTGCCATAAGTACCATTCTTGTCCAGACCATAGAGGTTGGCATTGGGGCCATTGAGAAAGAATACGGTAGGGCTCATTGAGGCTCCATCAATCAGGTAAATGGACGGGTTTCGAGCATGGCAGGATGCTCATCAAATTCGGCGAACCAGTCAGCCGCTTGCGGATGGAGGGCGCGCCAGTCCAATTCGGGAAAGCGGAAGTCCAGGTAGCCCAAAGCACAGCCGAGCGTGACCAGTCCTAGATCATCGGGTGTACGGCTGAGTTGCGGTGCCTGGGTGTTGATCTCGGTCAGCGCTGCATCGATCTTGGAGAACTGAGCCTGACGCCAGACTTCCCACTGCTTTTCCTCCGGGCGCACGATCAGCTCATAGCGGGCCAGAATTGCTGCATCCAGAAGGCCATCGCCCAGCGCCTGTTGGGCCAGACAAATCCAGCGAGCATTTCCATCGGCCGGGATCAGTTTGTGACCACCCTGAGCATCGAGATATTCACAGATTACGCGGCTGTCGTAGAGTAGGATGCCATCGTCCGTGCGCATGGCGGGCACTTTGGCCAGCGGATTGAAACGGGCGATACGGTCATCACGATTGACCGGATGGGCCGCAGATTCGAGTTTTTCGATCTGATCGGTAAGTCCCAGATAATGGGCTGTAGCCATCACTTTGCGAACATACGGGGATGTCGATGCGTAATACAATTGAAACATGAAAACTCCATTACGGGCGGTCTGTGGGTGTGCTAGTGAGGTTACATTGTCAGTAGCACTTTGCCGATATTGGCGTTGTCTTCCAGTATCTGGTGGGCTTCGGCGGCCTGATTCAGTGGCAGTTGAGCATGAATCAGCGGGCTGACCTGACCCGATGCCAGCCAAGGCAGAAGCTGCTCACGAATAGCGGCGGCCAGCCGGGCTTTTTCCTGATCGCTTTTGGGGCGCAATGTTGAGGACGTGAGCGTCAGCCCCTTTTGCATTACCTGCAACAGGTCTACCTCGACATTAGCGCCCAGCAGAAAGGACAGGCTGACGTGGCGACCGCCTGCTGCCATCGAGGCGAGGTTACGGGCTACGTAGCTGCCGCCAACGTTATCCAGCACCACATTGACACCGCGGCCTTCGGTACATTCAGCCACCGCTGCGACGAAGTCTTCCTGATAGCGGTCAACCGTTCGCCAGACGCCCAGCTCCTTAAGCGCGGCGATCTTCTGATCACCACCAGCGCTGGCAATCACCCTGGCGCCGGCGGCGTGCGCACACTGAATTGCGAAGCTGCCAACACCGCTCGCGGCGCCGTGGATCAGCAGCGTCTCGCCGGCGTTAAGACGGCCAAGCTCAAACAGGTTGTGCCAGACGGTGAACGCGGCTTCCGGTACGCCAGCTGCGACCTCTAGTGGAAGATTTTTCGGTACTGGCAGGCAATGTGCCGCTTTGGCGATGCAAAAGTCGGCGTAGCCGCCACCGCTGAGAAGTGCCATTACCGCATCGCCCGGTTCGAAGTCAGTGACATCCGCACCGACTGCGGCGACGATACCGGCTGCTTCCAGACCAAGAATATCGGTCACGCCGGGGGGCGTCGGCATGCCTGCGCGTTGCATCAGGTCCGGACGATTGACTCCGGCACTGGCGACCTGAATCAGCACTTCATCAGCCAGCGGTTTTGGTAGAGGGCGTTCAACCGAATGCAGAACCTCTGGCCCGCCGGGCTCACGGGCAATGACAGCATTCATGGTTGCGGGGCGTTGGCTCATGGCTGATAAGGCTCCGTGTTGGATCCGGTTTGCATTTTTAAGCTAGGTCGCATGGGACGGTTCCGTTTCAGGTTTGATCGGCGGCGGTGAAGGCGCAGACGCCTTCGTCATCAAAAGTTAATCCGGCGACAGCTCCGACCGGCCAGCGGCGTAGCGAGTTAAGGCCAGACTGACGTACAAACAGACGAGAGTCCCCCAGCGAGGGCACATGCAGATGGATATCCACATGGTCACCCTGAAAAGCATGGGCCACTACCGTTGCGCTCAAGAGAGAGTGAGGGCCGAGGTTGTCTAGCTGGATGTTTTCCGGACGTACATGGATGTCGAGACGGTCACCCACCTTGGCCTGTACCCTTTCCTTCGGAAGACGCAGAGAGTTGCCGCTGATTTCCAGAGTGGCCTGATCGTCATGGCTCATGTAACGCCCGGGCAAGATATTGACGTCGCCAACGAAGCTGGCCACGAACGGATCCTCTGGGCGACGGTAGATGGTATCGGGGTCGCCGATCTGGCGAATATGCCCGGCAGACATGACCACAACCCGGTCGCTCATGCTCAGGGCTTCACTCTGGTCGTGGGTCACGAATACGGTGGTTACGCCGAGCTTTCGTTGTATCTCCTTCAGCTCGATCTGCATCGATAGCCGCAGATTTTTGTCCAGAGCTGAGAAGGGCTCGTCAAGCAGCAGCACCTTGGGCCGGATCACCAGAGCTCGGGCCAGAGCCACCCGTTGCTGCTGGCCACCGGATAGCTCGCTGGGTTTGCGTTCGCCATATCCATGGAGTTTGACCAGTTCCAGGGCCTGGGCTACCCGCTCGTTGATCTCGGCTTTAGGCACGCCGCGCATGCGCAGTCCATATCCCACGTTCTTGGTGACGCTCATATGTGGGAACAACGCATAATTCTGAAACACTATGCCGATCTCGCGCTGATAGGGCGGTGTATCAGTGACCAGCTGGTTGTCGATAAAAATTTCGCCGGTATCAGCTTCAGCAAAGCCTGCAATCAGGTTAAGCAGCGTGGTTTTGCCGCAGCCGGATGGCCCCAGTAATGTGATGAATTCGCCCTCATGAATTTTCAGAGAGACCTTTTGCAGAGCAATGGAATCACCAAAACGTTTCAGTACGCCATCCAGTCGGACGGCAATTTCGGGGCGTGGTTCGGACAATGGCGTAGCCGCAGTCGCGAAGTCGTGTGCCTGTGCAGTGGACATGGTAGCTCCGGTATTGTTAAACGGTGGATTCGTCATCAGGGATTACGGCGATCACGTCGATTTCCATCAACCAATGCGGCTGGCCCAGGGCTGATACCACGAGCCCGGTCGAGATCGGGAACACGCCCTTGAGCCATTTACCGACCTCTTTGTAAACCGGTTCGCGAAAGCGGGCGTCGGTGAGATAGGTGGTAGTTTTGACAATGTGGGATAGATCGGAGCCGGCCTCTTCCAGCAGTTGCTTGAGGTTCTTCATTGCCTGCTCGGTCTGCGCGCGAGGGTCGCCGAGGCCCACCAGATTGCCCTCAAAGTCGGTGCCGACCTGACCGCGAACATAAACGGTATTGCCGGCACGGACAGCTTGGCAAAGATCATTATCCAGAGACTGGTTGGGGTAGGTGTCTTTGGTGTTGAACATGCGGATACGTGTATGAGTGGGCATAGTCTTGTAGCTCATTGGTAATAGGTAGTTGCGGATCAGCTTCACATCGTCGCGTCGGTTAGGAAACCAGTCTTTGGATGGGGTAGTGATTAGGAAAAAACGAAGCGCATCAGGAATACTGAGCTTTTCAGGCGTAAGCCCTCATTTCCAGAACCTGTTGGCTATGAGCGAACCAACCATCCCGATGCCAAGACTGATCCCCCAAAACAAACGCCAGTCTTTACCGTCCGCTCCAGAGGAGAATGAAAACGGTGGTTGATGAGGCCAAACGGTGGCTATAAGCGGCATTGAACGGCGGGAGTCGAGAAAAGTGGGTTAGACTCCGGTCATGAAGACATCAGCAAGCAGGTGTTGGATTGGGCCATCGCACGGCCGCGGTTGTGAAAGGTGCCAAAACAATCCAACAATCACCGGAGAGAACGAGTGAAACGCAAAACCATAGGCGATACGGTCGCATTGGCAGACTTAAGCAACATTAAAGGTCTGCCGGTACAGGTTCCCCAACCAGGAAAACTGGTTCATCTGCAGTTCAGACGCTTTGCCGGTTGTCCGATCTGTAACCTCCATTTGCAGTCCTTCTTCAAGAATTCGAGCGCCCTGCAGGAAAACGGCATCCACGAGGTCGTGGTGTTCCATGCCAGCAAAGAGCGAATGCTGGAAAACGTGGTTGATGTGCCGTTTGATCTGATCGCTGATCCAACAAGGAAGCTCTATAGGGATTTTGGGGTAGAGAGTTCCTGGAAAGCCATTCTCAACTTTAAGATGATGAGAGGTGCTCTGAAAGGTGTAAGGAAGTTCGGTATGAAAAAACCGGAAAGCCTGGAAGCGGAACTGGGGCTACCGGCGGATTTCCTGATTGACGAAAACGGGAAAATTATCGCCCTGAAATACGGCGTCCATGCGGATGACCAGTGGTCACTGGAAGAGCTGATTCAGCACGCGAAGCGCGAGCCGGTGAGTGCATGAAGTCGAAAGCAATTTTGTACCCGGCCTTTTCGATGTTCGCACTGACCATGATTTTCATCTTCAGGCTGGCATTGTTGTGGTTGGTGCCGGATAAGCGCATTGAGCGAGCAATGAACGAGAGCTGAGCGTAGCTTTCAGACCCTCACGGGCAAGGCGATCGCTGACGCTCAGGGGTGGTGTCTGGCTGTGTGCTTTGAAGTGCTTGGTAACGCTCAAGCACTTCTGCGCTTTTCCATCTCGTTGTGGTACTGACTGCCCAGATCTTCTTTTTGCTTATCGGTCAGTACTTTGCCGCCCATCTGGAAAACTTCCTGCTCTTCTTCTTCCAGATGATGGCTGACGAGGTGCTGGAGCTCTTTGAACACTTGAAGCCATTGGGGGCTGGAATAGTCGGTTTTCTCAAGCTGCTCTATGCATTCATCAATGTCGTGATGTTCAGCAACGCTGTGGCGGGCTTTGTCCTGGGTTTGCTCATGTTGCATCAGGTGGGCGTAGAAATGCTTTTCTTCCGCTGCTGCGTGTTCGGTCAATTCGGTTTTCAGCTTCGAAAATCCTTGTCGGCGAACTTGCTCATCGCCAGAAGTATCGGCCAGTTGCTCCAGCAGTTCCCGTTGTACGTCGTGATCTTGTCTCAAGGCTTCGAACACGTTCACTATGGCTCTCCTTATCGGCTTGAACACCGAGATAGTGTAGAACACATTTGAACGGATTTTATTTCGGCTTGGTAATTTCGATTTTTCGACCCAGCTTCTCGAGCGCCATCAGCGTGTCGGTGTAATTCGCCATCCGGTTGAGATACTCCGGTGACAGCCGCTGCATCTCGGCAATGGCCCGGCTGACCAGCCGATGGGCATTCATCGGGCCGGCATCTTCGGGGATATCGACGATGGCGTGCCGAATGCGGTCTTGAAGGGCTTGAACACCGTGGTCCGCCGTTGCACGAGCCATGGCTTTCAAAGGCTGTGGGCTGTTTGATGTGGTTTGTGAGCGCCCAATCTCTTCATCGTCCGTTACCCCGAAAATCAATTGCTCGATTTCAGAGCGGGGTGCTTGTGCCGGAGCGCTGCCTGGAGCCTGATTGAGTGTTTCGATCAACTCGATCAGAGGGGAACGACGACAGGGCTCAGTCGTCGAAGGCTGCTTGGCATTTTCAGGCTCTCTGGCCTGTAACTCGGCGACGGCCCGCTCCAGTTTGTGCCAATGAGTAGTGCCCTTGAGCCCCTTCGTACGCAGGCGACGCTCCAGCGTCGCCAAATAGTGAAAGCGCACTGGATCCCTTTGGTCCGCGCCGACCGCTTGCAGCGAAGCAAGCATAGACGATTCCGCCAGATCAGACATCAGCTTCCGGCGTCCGCGTGAGTGTCGGCAGCGGTATCGCTGGGTGCACGCGGCACGGTGCTGATCTCCACACGCCGGTTCTGGGCGCGAGATTCCGCATCCACATTGGGAACAGCAGGGTGATGCGGGCCAAACGCGGCTGCGAAAACCCGATCGTTTGGCAAGCCTAGTTCCATCAAAGTGCGCGTGACGGTGAGCGCTCGCTGCGCAGACAGTCCCCAGTTGTCCTGATACCGGTTGCCCCGGTGCATCGGCAGATCATCGGTGAAGCCGCTGACCATCAACAATTCATCGTGCTGGGTCAGATAGGTTCTCAACGGGGTCACCAGCGATTCCAACACCTCGACGCCATCCGCTTGTAGTTGATCCGAATTCAACTGGAACAGCACGTTGCCGCTGATGCCAATGCGACCATTGCTGAAGGTCACCAAGCCTTTGGTCAGCGGGTCTTCCAGTGCTTGTTCCAGCGCAATACGTCGTTCTTGTTCGGCTTCCCGTTTGGCTTTTTCATCGGCCAGAGACTGGCTGAGTTCCAGCTGAACACCGATCACCCACACCAGTATCAACACCAGAATGCCCACCAAAGCGGCCATCAAGTCAGAGAAAATCGCCCAGATCGGCGTGGACTGCTGTTCGCTGTCCTCCAAATATTCCATCAATTCGCTCCGCTGGCCTCAAGCTCGCCGCAGCGCAGTGCCGCCGCAGCATCAATAACATCCTTCTGGGAGCTGACAGACAGGTCGATCACTTCACGGGCTTGCGCAACATAGTAGGCCAACTGCTCGTCGTGGCGGTTGCCGGCGGTGTCCAGAGCTTTCTGGATGTTAGAAAGGCTGTCCTGAAGTTGCGCATTGGATGCGCTGAACAGTTCGACCGCCTTGAGGAAAGCTTCGCTGAGCGCACCCACTTCCTGGCTGCTGCCGGTGAGATCTGCCCCCAATTTACCAAGCTGCTGGCTCTGCTCTTGTATGAGTACGTTGAAGCGTTCGCTGATGCCGGTCAGGGTCTCGCCGGCGCCGCTGATCAGAGAATCCACCGCTTGGCGTTGGCTATCGGCGTTGTTGCGCTGAGATTCTAGAAGGCTGTCCAACTCCTGAACCAAGCGCTGGCGTTCTTCCAGTAACTGGTTTTCACGCTCGCTGTTGCGGGCCATCTCGGATTGCAGCTGTGAAATCACCTGCGCCGCTGCTTTCGGTGTTTCCGAGGCAGTTTCGATCAGGCGGGTCATGGGCACTTCCAGCCCAGCGCCGAGCTCTGTCAGGTGATTGGTCACGGTTGCTTCCAGCTGCGCCAACTGTTTGTTAGCGGCTTCGCCGCGGGCCACTTCTTGTTCATGCAGCGTTGTAAGCTGCTCGCTGATGCGGGTAATCAGTGCATCCAAACCTTGCTGCTGTTGGCTTGCAATCCCGGCAGTCTCGTTTCGGAACTGGGTTTGGTATTCCTGCAGGGTGTTCTGCAGATCGGTTACCAACTTTTCGGCGGTTCGCTGTTGTTGTGCAACACCGGTTTGCCAGTGCTGGGCAGTTTGTTCTGTAGCATTTTGAACTTGATCCAACAGCTGCTTCTGCGCTTGCTCCGAGCTCTGTTGCAAGGCTTGCTGATGTTCAGCGGAGGCTTGCTGTTGCGCCTGAAGATTCTGCTGCCAGTACTCGCTTGCCTCTCTGGTGGTTTTCTGGAAAGCGTCGGTCAGATCGGCCAGTTGCTGCTGCGTGGTGCTCGCCCAGTTTTCATGGAGCTTGCCAGCGCTGGACTGCAGGTTGGTCATTGCATTGCTGACAATCGGTTCAATCCGTTCCGCTGTGAGGCGAGTGCTGGATTCCAGGGCTTTTTCCAGCGATTCAGCCACGGAGTCGGCCAAAGTTTGATAGTGGTTGCCCACCGTACTGTGGAATTCCTGCTGATTCTGGGTCAGAGATTGCTCCAATTGCTGGCCCAACTGCTCCATACGGGCGGTCATGCTCTCCATGGCAGAGGCCATTTGCGGTAAGGCTTCCGCTTGCGATTCCAGCGCGTTGAATGCTTGTTGCCGTTGGTGATCTGCGGACAGGTGGTACAACCGCTGGCGCAGTATTTTGTCCAGTTGGCGGGAAACCTGTAACCGTTCGCGTCGGCTCAGCGTAGAGGCCAGTCCCAGCATGGCGGAAGCCGCAACACCGGCAATGGACGTGCCAAAGGCCAGACTCAGCCCGGCGATGGGCGCAGCCAATGCGCTGCGAATGGCGCTGAGTTCGGTGCTGCCATCCAGTGCAGAGGCTGCACCGCTCAGGGTCACAATCATGCCAGCAAATGTGCCCAGCAGGCCGAGCATAACCAAAAGACCAACCAGATAAGGTGTGAATTGTGGGCTGGGCAGGGCGGCAAAATGACCGTCAATGCGCCGTTGCACGGCAAACTGCACTTGCTCCGGTAGGCCTGCTAGCCAGCCTGACAGTTGCTCGCGGGTTTCCGGAGTGGTGTTGAGCTTGTCGGACAGCTCTCGGGTTGTGCTGCGAAACCCCATCAATTCCACAAAACCCAGGGAATACACCACGGCAATGATGACCGTGACGGAGAGTGCCAGCAGGTCTGAATCGATGAAACGCTGGCCAATCCAGCCCGTTACCGCCAAACCTAAAACAAATGTGAGAAAAAAGAAAAGTCTGCTCATGGAGAGTCATTTACCTCGTTGTGGCAGGCCTCCAGCAACCCCAGCACCGGCTCCAGCCGAACATCCAGTTCAGCGAGTAAAAGATTCTGCGCGTCTTCGCAGTAACGGTGGAGCCAGTCGTCCGGCGTAGGGCCGGTGTCCGGGGATGAATCAGAGGGTGTTTGCAGGCTGTGGAATCGTTGTTCCAGAACCTTTGAAGTATGAGAGAAACACTGGCTGGTGAAGCTGGCCATGGTGTGGTCGAAAACGGCATCCAATTCAGACAGACGAGCAAGGTTTTGGTTGTGCTCTTTCATTGCCTTGCGCACTTTGTCCCGGAGCTGACGGCTGGAGGCGGCGACTTTGCGCTGAAGCACCAGCCATGCATTTAGATAGGGCTCGGCTGTGGGGTCGCCGCCGGGCTCCACTTCTTCACCGTAGCGGCTGACCTTCCGCCGCAATGCCCGGCGGGTATTGCTCAACTCTTTGGTCAGTTGCTCGAAAACTGGCCCTTGGTCCATGCCGGGCTGGCGGCTTCGAAACGCGGTCGCCGCATCCAGCGACAGGGTGTCCCCAAGCCCGAATAAACGGCTCAGACGCTCGGCGAAGCAGGGGAGGTTGCCAGGTTTTTGAGGTGCATCGCCGGTGGCCAGAAGCTGCAGCAGCTGGGCCTGAGTACTGCCGGATTGTACAGAGGCCATTGGGTTCATGGGTGGCGCACCGGGTCAGGGTATCGGATAGATAACGAACGAATATTGATTAACGCTCGACATTCTACTGCCTAACCTGACGGAATCATAATGACTGAAACGAGAGAAAACAGTGGTTTTTTGACCACCTGCTTGAGCTGGATTCCAGTTTCGGCGCGCAAACTGATGCTTTTGGTGATCTAACGAGCCGCATCGGCTTGTGGTTCAGCTACGGACTCCGGCGTCGATCGGCGCCAGGCTACGAGAAAGATACACAACCCGGTCAGCGCGGTGGCAACGCCGACGTATCCGGTGGATTGCCAGCCGAATCCTGCTGTGATGGCCAGCCCTGCCAGCCAGGGGCCCAAGGCATTGGCCAGATTGAAAGCTGCATGATGAGAAGCCGCGGCCAGTGTCTGAGCGCCGGTGGCGACATCCATTAGGTGAGTCTGTAACGCAGGCCCCAGCGCAACCATCAACGCCGTCAGAAAACAGGCAATCAATAATGCCGGCAGATAACTTGTGGTTGATGGAAACAGACCCAGGATAGAGGCGCTGAAAATCAGTATCACGCCCACGGCGCGGAATTGCAGGCGATCGAATAACCAGCCTCCGAGCAGATTGCCAACAAAACCGCCCAGCCCGAACACCACCAGGGCAACCGGTATCCAGCCTTGATCAACCCGGGTTACCTCCAACAACGTGGGCGCCAGGTAACTGAATACGGCGAACATGCCTGCGAATCCGATTGCGCCAATGGCAAGCGCCAGCCAGATGTCTGGCTTGTTGAAGGCACGAAGTTCGCTCAAAGCGCTGTGCCGTTGCTCGCTTGGGTCTTTAGGTAGTAGTAAGGCGATCAGAGCGACCGTCAACAGTGAAACGGCACCAACGAACCCGAACGCATAGCGCCAGTCCATGGATTGTCCCAGAACCGTTGCCAGGGGGTTACCTATCAGCAACGCCAGGGTGAGGCCCATCATCACTTGGCTGACGGCTTTTGCCCGCTGGTCTGGTGATACCAATGACGCAGCCACCAGGGCGGCAACCCCAAAATAGGCACCATGAGGAAGTCCGGCGATGAAACGGAAGAACAGGAGCGACTGGTAATTGCTGGCCAGTGCACTGGCAACATTGCCCAAGGCGTAGAAGATCATCAGAAGAATCAACAGTTGGCGCCGGAATAGTCGGGCTCCAAGGATCGCCAGTATGGGTGCACCCACGACAACCCCTAACGCATAGATGGAGATCAGGTGCCCCACCTGCGGTTCTGAGATGCCAAGATCTGCCGCTACGTTGGGCATCAGGCCCATGATGGCGAATTCTCCGGTACCAATACCAAACCCACCCATTGCCAGCGCAAAAACGATCAAGAAGGTAGAAAAACCGGATGGTGGGGTATGGGCTGGGGAACGCAATCTGACCTCCTGGAAAGGTTGGTGTTTAGCAAATATGCAATTTTTACAATCAAGGGCAAATCGGTGGCCTTAGCGAGCCAGCTTATGGGCCGATTCAAAGGAGCCCGGATGAGCGTGAGCAATAGTTTGATTGCTAATGATAATTGCTTTTAGTTATGCGTGTTACCACGGTTTTTCCGCATAGTCATTGCTGCATCAATAGCGTGCGCTCAATACATTTACAAAACGTAAGCTGAAGGAACTTGATAAATTTTCAATTTGGGATTAAATTCCCATTCATGAGTTTGGGAAAATAATCCCAATTAAGTGGGGTTGGACAAAAACTGAGCAATCAGGGGAATCGAGATGAAGCGTAATGGACTTTCCGTAGCAGTGAAGATGGTCGTGATGGGTGCCTTGGCCGGCTCGTTGATCGCGTGTGGTGGCTCTGGCTCCAGCGACGGCGACAGCTCTACTGCGAGCACTGGCCAGGATGGGCGCAGCGTGGGCGCTGTCACTGGCTTTGGCAGTGTTTATGTCAACGGTACGCGATTCAAAACAGATGGCAGTGTCGCCAGCAACGATGGCCTCGAGCGGGAAAATCAGTTGCACAAAGGCATGGTTCTCAAGGTTAGTGGCAGCTGGAATGGTCAAGGCGAAGGGCAGGCCAGTGAAGTTGCCTACGATGATACGCTCCGCGGCCCGTTGACCGCCGCAAGCTGGGACAACGCTGCCAACACGGGCGAGCTGACCTTGCTGGGCCAAAAAGTGACGCTCGATGGTAAAACCGTGTTTCGGGGAGCTTCGGCAGATGATCTAGTCGCGAATCCGATGGGTTACCGGGTACGAATCAGTGGCTGGCGCACAGCTCAAGGTGAGTTCCGTGCCAGTTACGTAGGCGCGAAGAAAATCGGGGTTCAATTTGACGACGATGGTAATGAAGCAGAACTTGAAGGCATCGTGGCGGATCTGGATGCGACAGCTCGCACCTTCACCATCGCTGGTTACAGCGTGAACTACGAGCTGGCCATCGGCGATGACGATTTTGATCTGGCCGATCTTGAAAACGGCATGGCGGTAGAAGTCGAAGGTTACCTGCAGGGTGACGTTTTGATGGCCAAAGAGATCGACCAAGAAGACGATCTGTTCGAAGACGATGACGAAGTCGAAATCTCGGGTGATATCTTCGCGTTCGATGAATCTGCCCGCACCTTTACGATCAACGGCGTGCAGGTACAGTATTCTGGCGGCACCGAATTCGACGACATGGACAGCGGTAACCTTCAGGACGGCACTTACGTGAAGGTAGAAGGCGAGTTTCGTAACGGCGTCCTTATCGCCGAGGAGATTGAAGGCCAGGAAGGCGATGCCGAGCTGAGCGGTGAGATTCAGGATTTTGATCGTGCTAACGAAATTCTGACTGTCGGTGGTGTGAAGGTCTGGTTGACCGACAACACACTTATTGAGACGGATTCAGACCAGCGCCGAAGTCGGGAAGACGATCTGAACGCTCTACAGGTTGGTGATTATCTGGAGGTGGAAGGTCGTCAGCGCAACACCGATGGCGGTTATCTGGAAGCCTTCGTCATCGAACGTGAAGATGATGACGACAACGGTATTGCCGAGATTGAAGGGCGAGTGGATGCGATAGGGTCAGGCTCTCTGACCATTATGAACCTGGAAATCCTGTTCAACGGCTACAGCGCGGCTGGAGTGCGTACCGGTGATGAAGTGGAAGTGGAATACACGCAGAACGCCGGTGGTGAGTTTGTGCTTACCAGTAATGTAAGTGACTAAGCACGGTCATCGGAAGGGCTGCCTCAGTGCAGCCCTTCTGGCTTTCAGGATGGCTATGGGAATACAATCCCAAACATGACGACAACCAAGACGAACCCTCTGCATAAAGCGCTGTACCGCATACTCCGGCCTCTGGCCCGATTGCTGTTGCGCAACGGTATCCCGTTCAGTGAATTTTCTGATCTGGTGAAGCGTGCCTATGTGGAGGCCGCCTTCGAAGATTTTGCCGATGGACGACGCAAACCGACCGATTCCAGAGCCGCTGTCATGACAGGGCTCACGCGCAAAGAGGTGAAGCGCCAGCGAGATCTTTTGGCCGGTGAGCACTCGGGCCGTGAAGGCCGTTCTCACGCTAACCGCGCTTCCCGTGTGGTCTCTGGTTGGGTCCGGGATGTCGCGTTTCAGGCGGCCGATGGCCAGCCCGCCATGCTGCCTTTTGAGGGGGCTGGCAGCTTCACCGAACTGGTGCGCAAGCACAGTGGCGATATGCCGCCACGAGCCGTCTTGGATGAATTGTTTCGCGTGGGTGTGGTTTCAGCGGATGAGCAAACCGGCAAGCTGTACCTTCAGAAACGCGCTTATGTGCCCGCAGGTGACAACGAAGAAATGCTTCAGATCTTCGGTGAAGATGTGTCGGATCTGTTGGCAACGATTGACCATAACCTGACCGACCGTAAACCCGGCCGATCACCGCTGTTTCAGAGAACCCTGACCTACGACAACATTCCCCCGGAAGTGATCGAGCGTTGGCGGCAGTACGCCGCAGAGCAGTCACAGCGATTGCTGGAAGAGCTGGACCAATGGCTGGCGCCCTACGATCAAGACCTGTCTCAAAACCCCATCAAGAATACAGGGGAGCGGGTACGCACCGGCGTGAGTGTTTTTTATTTTGAAGATCCGATTCAGACGGCCAGCGCTGTCGTTCCCACCTCATCTGACGATCATGACCAGCTTGAACCGCTGACAGGAGACCATAATGCCCCCGGAATCCATTAAGAAACGCCTGACGCTAGTACTCACTCCGATCGCTCTCGGCATTCTGGCCGCCTGTGGCGGTAGCGGTGGCGGCACGAGCATTGCCGACGGCGGAATTCGCGGCACGGGGTCAAGTGTTGGGCCGGTGTCCGGATTTGGCAGTGTGTTTGTGAACGGGGTGAAGTTTGAGACGCGCGGTATCGTTAATCAGCGTGTTCAGAGCAATGATGACATTACGACCGAAGGTGACCTCGAAAAGGGCATGATTCTCCGGGTAGAGGGGGAGTGGAGTTCGGACGGCTCCGGCACCGCCAATGCGCTGAGCTATGACGACACATTCCGCGGGCCGGTGACTGATCTTGTGTTGCTTGACGAAAGCACTGGTGAACCTGGTAGCTTCCGGGTTTTGGGGCAAACGATCAGCTACGACCGCCGCACGGTGTTGCGTGTTGATAATGACCAGCTTACTGAGGGCATGGAGGTTCGAGTCAGCGCATGGCGGACTGGTGACGGATACCGCGCCAGCTATATTGGAAGTGTCACGACAGAAACTGATTTTCCATTGGAGCTGGAAGGCCGTATCGACGAAGTTAAGTTGGACGCGTTCCGAATGGGTGACCAGTGGGTTCGTGGTGGCCAGAATGTAAGTTATCCCGGCGAACTCACGATTAATGACATCGTGGAAGGTGCTTTGGTTGAAGTGGAAGGGCGCTTCCTCTCTCCGGGAGGCGATGTCACCGCCGCTGAAATTCGTTTTTCAGACGATCGTCGATTCCTCGGTGAGGAGGGCGGCGATATAGAGCTGACGGGCCCGGTGCAGTTTTTGAATGTTGCCGATTCGTCGTTTGCACTGAACGGAGTTCCGGTGGTTTATGACGACGAAACCGAGTTCGATGACGTTGCGCGCTCCCGCATTGCCGACGGCCTGCTGGTTCAGGTCGAGGGTGAAATAAGGTCGGGTCGGCTCTATGCGGAAGAAATTGAGTTGTTTGAGGGCAACGCTGAAGTGGAGGCAGAGGTCTTAACTCCTTTTGAAGGTGCCTCAGAGAACGAACTAAACGTGGGTGGCGTTCGGGTTTTAATTAGCAACAAAACTCTGATTGACCAGGACGATGACGCCCAAACATCCGTTTACGATGCAGAGTTTCTTGAAGTGGAAGGAAACGAACTCGAAGATGAGAATGGAAAAATCTATCTGGAAGCGCTCAACATCGAAATTGAATCCGATGATACCGGTGAGTACGAGTTGACCGGCCGGCTACCGGCTAAAACCTACCCTCTTGTGGGTGAGTTGACGGTACTAGGCGTATCTATGTTGTATGACGAGACCGCCAGTGATGATGAATGGCGCGATTGCGATAGTGTGAGTGTTGAATACCGGCAGGTTGGAGGCGTATTTCAGGTATTGGAAATTGAGTGCGATGATTAGGGTAAAGTTGTCGCATCCAAGTCTCAACGCAGGTTAACGTATGAACCATCTTGCCCATACCTTCCTCGCACCGGATTCCGCCGAGGCACGGGTGGGCAGCATCCTCGGGGACTTCTCCCGGGGTGTTGATTGGTCTGCGTTGCCTGCACCGGTATTGGAGGGAGTGCGGCACCATTTGGCGGTAGATACCTTCACCGATCAGCACCCACAGGTTCTGGCCAGTAAACAGCTCTTTTCCAAACAACGCCGTCGGTTCGCCGGTGTCGCACTGGACATCCTCTACGACCATTTCCTACTGCGGCATTGGCATCGTTATAGCGATTTCGAACAAACCGCGTTCATTCACACCGTATATCGGGAACTTAGCGCCCATGAGCCGGTCATGCCACCCGCAATGATCAAGGTTACCCGACGTATGGTGGAACACGACTGGTTCAGTGCCTATCTGGAACTGGACAACATCGGATTCGCCCTGGATCGGGTAGCCGAGCGCATCCGTTTCCCTAATCAATTTACTGGAATAATTGATGAAATTCGGGAGAATGAAGGCGAGTTAGAGGCGAATTTCTTGAAGTTCTTTCCGGAACTCCAAACCTTCGCCCGCCAGTATCCGGACACCTGACAAGGAGCCCAAGATGGGTGAAGCAAAGCGACGCAAACAAACAGGCGCCCCTGCGCCGCGTAACCAAGGCAACAAAAAACCGGCCTATATCGCAATAGCCGCGGTGGTCGTAGTCGCCGTGATTGCTGCAGTCTACTTCATGACAACGCCTCCGGCGCCTACCTCCAGCAATCTGCCGGTGGCCGCTGAGAACGCAGATGAGTTTCCGGCTATTTTCGATCAATACGGCACTTCAGTCGGCGCAGAAGATGCCCCGGTGGTGGTGCGCGAGTTCGCTGACTACCAGTGCCCGGCCTGCGCCCGCTTCTCAGAAGCCAGCCAGCGTCTGAAAAAAGAATACGTTGAATCCGGCAAAGTGCGTTTCGTTTACTTTGACCTGCCGCTGCGTCAACACGCCAACGCTATGCCTGCCGCCCAAGCGGCACGTTGTGCCGGTGACCAGGGAGAATATTGGGCCATGCACGACAAACTTTACGGCTCGCAATCCTCTTGGAGCGGCTCAAACGATCCGGTCTCGACCTTTACCCGCTACGCAAACGATCTTGGCCTTGAAGAACGCCGCTTCCGCCGCTGCATGACCACCGAGCTGCACAAAGAAGCCGTCGAGCAAAGTCTGCAAATTGCCATGCAACTGCGCGTAGCCAGCACGCCAACGGTTCTAGTCGATAACATCCAGCTGACCCGTCCCGGCTGGGGCCAGTTATCCGCAGTCGTCGAGCGCGAACTAAATAAATAAAGCCGAAGATTAAAGGCTTCTTGAACCCCGCACCTAAATAGCCCTGTGCGAGGGAATCCTTTCCAAAATCGTGCGCAGCCATGGATGGCGGAGCCGAGCGTTCACGGTAACCCCCAACTTGCACCCACCCCGGAGTGCGTTAAAATCGCGCCCAAGCTGGCACAAAGCCCGCGATAACCATCAATCATGCTCCGGATTTACGATCCGGCCCGCAGGAGAAAAATATGAGCAACAACGTAGTTGTCTGCGCACTCTATAAGTTCGCAGTCGTAAATGATTACAAAGACCTACGCGACCCACTGCTAAACCTGATGCTGGAAAAAGACGTGCACGGCACACTGCTGTTGGCCCGTGAAGGTATCAACGGCACCATCGCCGGCAGCCGTGAAGGCATCGACGCCGTCAAAGCCTGGATTGGCAGCGACGACCGATTCGACGGCATCGATTACAAAGAATCCTTCGTAGAATTTCAGCCCTTCAAACGCACCAAGGTTAAACTTAAGAAAGAAATTGTCACCATGGGTGTAGAAGGCATCGACCCCAAACGAGTGGTGGGCACCTACGTTGATCCCAAAGAATGGAACGACCTGATTTCCGATCCTGAAGTCCTGTTGGTTGATACTCGCAACCAATACGAAGTCGAGATCGGCACCTTCCAAAACGCGCTGAACCCCGCCACAGACACCTTCCGGGAGTTTCCGGACTACGTGAAACAAAACCTGGACCCAGCCAAACACAAAAAAGTCGCCATGTTCTGCACCGGTGGCATCCGCTGTGAAAAGTCCACCGCCTACCTCAAAGAGCAAGGCTTCGACGAGGTTTACCACCTCAAAGGCGGCATCCTGAAGTACCTGGAAGAAGTGCCCCAAGAGCAAAGCTTGTGGAAAGGTGAATGTTTTGTATTTGATGATCGGGTCACAGTTAATCACAATCTTGAGCGCGGAGATTATGACCAGTGCCACGCGTGCCGTCGTCCGATTACCGAAGACGACAAGCTGCGCCCGGAGTATGAACAAGGGGTGAGCTGCCATCAGTGCATCGAGTCATTGACGGAAGAACAGAAAGCCCGCTTCAAAGAGCGGGAACACCAAATGCGCTTGGCCGAGCAGCGTGGTGAAGCTCACGTAGGTGGCGAAGCAGCCCGAATGATTGCCGAACGGAAAGCACGCAAACAGGCTGAGCGTGAACGTCAGGCGCAGAAAAGTCTGGAAGGCGAGCGCGCCCGTAAGCCGGCGTCATCGTAAGACCAAACCGAACTAAGGAGACGTTATGTTGATCAGGAAGCCACTCGTTATCGCTTGCTTGGCTGTAGCACCCATTGTGCACGCTCAAGAAAGTGAAAACTGGGAAGGCGAGGCAGAGCTGGGCGTGTTGATGACGTCAGGCAACACCGACGAAACAAAAGTGAACGGCCGCCTGGGCCTGATCAACGACCGGGAAGCTTGGCGCAACAGCGGCGAGTTCAGCACGAAGTACACCGAGGCTGAAGACGAAACCACCGCCGAAGAGTACAGAGCTGCGCTGGAAACCAACTACAAGTTCGACGAACAGCAGTACTGGTTCTTGCGCGGAAACTGGGAAGACGATCGCTTCTCGGGTTACGAGTTCGAATCGTCTGTCACCACGGGTTATGGAAACCGTGTATGGCGAGCCGGTGAGCGTTCGTTCCTGGATCTTTCGGCGGGTACTGGTTATCGCTACAACAAGCGTATGGACGTTGACCCGGATACCGGGCGAGATGTGGAAGAAGACGCGATTGCCCGCCTCGCCGCGCAGTTCGACTACGGGTTGTCTGAAAACTCCCTGTTCCGTCAGAAGCTGAGCACTGAGATTGGTCTGGATGACAACAATACAATCTCCAAATCAGAAACCTCGTTGCAAAGCTCCATCATGAACAACTTGTCGATGAAGGTTGCTTACCGGGTCAAACACGTATCGGATGCACCGGAAGATTCTGAAAAAACAGACACCGAACTGGCCGTGTCATTGCTTTATGGGTTCTAAGTAATCCGATTCGAGCATAAAAAAGGGGCAGGTGGTTTTAACCATCTGCCCCTTTTTGCTTTCAGCGCTGCTGTTATACGTTGTTTCTCAAACCCAGCTCGTCCGGGTAGGGTGTGAGGTACTTCTGGGTGCTCAAATAATCCACAGGCTCCCGGCGTTGCGCCAGCCGCAACAGCGTCATCGGCACCACCAACGGCACTTCGCCGCGGTGATACGCGTCAATCTGCTCTAACAGTACGGTTTTGTCTGCCGCACTCATATCATTTTTCAGGTAACCCAGTAGATGGTTCATGGCGTTTACATGAGCGCCCCTACTGACGCGCTGAGTCATGGCTTCCATAAAGCCGCGGATATAGCGGTCGGCGATGTCTTCCAACGGTTCGGATTTCATATCGGCCAGCATGGGGCCAAGCTGGCGGTAGATTTTCTCGGAATGGGCCAGCAGCGCAAACTTGTAGCGCCTGTGGAAATCCTGCAAGGATTGTTTGGTGAGATTGTCACCGGCGACGTTCAGCATCCAATCATCGTAAGCAAACACCCGCTCGATGAAGTTTTCCCGCAGCACGTTGTCGTTTAAACGGCCCTCTTCTTCAACCGGCATCAACGGGTAAGCCTTCATCAGCGCCTCGGCGAACAGGCCCCGGCCATCCCGATTCATGACGTTGCCATCGGCGTCGTGAATTTTAATGCGCTCCATACCGCAACTGGGCGACTTAGCCATCAGAATGTAGCCACGTAGATCTCTCAGTGATGGCATAACCTGTTGAATGAAGTCCGCCATAGCGTCGGTATGGTCTGCGGTACCCTTGTTGTCTGTCAGGCGCAATTCGCCGTCTTGTTCGCGTAAATGAATAGCGGGGCGGGGCACGCCCAGACCGGCTTCCAGCTCAGGGCAGATCGAGCGGAAATCAAAGTGCTGCGCGAGTACCTGGGTGCAATAACGGGAATGTTTATGGCCGCCATCGTAGCGAACTTCCTTGCCGAGCAGGCAAGTGCTTATGCCAACGGGAATATGAGTCACTGAATGCTCCTTATGCTGCGCCGAAGAAACGGGCGTAGAAAGTACGTCATTACAGTGTAAACCGATCAATAAGAACTGCCAGCGGTTAGTGGCCGTAAACCATCATCGTTGTGTTTTTTATAGCAAAGTCCGTGAACTGAACAGAGCCGATGCTGGTTCCACCGACTTTGAAAACGGGCATATCAATGTCGGCACGGAACTCAACATCGTGGATGGATAAGCCGCTTTTGCCGGAGCCGGCACTGGTTCCCTGCGACAGCTTCGCGGTGGCGCTGGCCATGCCGAAGTGGCCGAGGGTGTCGTTACCCCGGCGGTTATGAATCTGCAAACCTTCTATGCCCACCGCGGCAAAGTTGAAAATGAAGATCAGGTCAGCGGCATCCCAATCCAGGCTTCCGTTGGTGATTTCAAAGTGCGTATCCAATTGCAACTCAGAGCCCGATACCGTATTGCCATTGCCCAGCGTTCGGGTAGAGGTGCCGCCATTTCGAATGATCAGATCGGTAGGGCCAACGTAGCCTTGAAGCAAAATGTTTGAAAACAGGTTGGCGCTGCCTTCCGAGCCGGATGTGGTCAGGCTGTCTATACCCAATTCAAAATCGACCGCTCTCAGATAATCGTTCAGGTTGGTTGGGTCACCGTAGTCGGTGGCACCCAGATGAATCACCATGTCTCCGCTGTTGAAGGCTTTTCCGTAACGGCCACCCACCGAGTATTTGGCAAGAGCGTCGGCAACATCGGGGTTAGATGTATCCAGCTGGCCAGCGGCGGCACGACGGGCTATCTCCGAAAAGCCATGTTCCAGCACTTCGCCGTCGCCAGCGATATCAACCGTCAGCTTTAAGTTGTCCAGGGTGGTATCGTTGTGACCCGATAAACGAAACCCGTTAACGCTGAGCGAGCCTTCGTCGGTCCAGGTGATGCTATCGATGTTGAGTTTGGTTTCCAGCTCAATGGTCACGCCCGCTTGCCCGGTAACGGAGGACAAGGTGGAGTCCGTTAATGGTGTGAAATCAGCGAAGGCAGGAAGCGCGAGCGCGGCTCCCCCCGCAAAGCATAAGCTGGCAAACGATTTACAAAGACGGATACGAGTGAACATGTTGGCCCCGACTCAGACAGATTGTTTTTGTTATAACAGCGGCGAAAACGCCAACTGATTGCCCGCAGGGACAACGAGACCAAAGCTGCGGTGAACGTTATTTGAACAGTCATACTGTAGGGCGAGTAGCGCCATCAAACCGTGACGCTTGTCCCAATGTGGCAGAAGGCGTTAAGCCAACGCCTGTTGGATCAGCTGTTTCTGGTGCTCTACGAACATTTCGATCAGCTTGCGAACCTTAACGGTGTCACGGGCCAACACGGCGGGCTGCAATTCACTGAAGAAGCGGCGAGTTTCGGCGAGCCCCTGCTGATACCGTTTGGCGCTGAGGTAATAAGCTCGGCTGACCGCCGGTTTGAAGTTGGACAGAGATTCGGTGAGGTAGGGGTTGCCGACCACCTCGCAGCAGGCTTCCATGACGCCAAAACTGGTCTCAACAATCGCCGTGAGGTCGGCTCGATTGTTTTGGATCTGGGCAACAACCTTACTCACAGCCTCCATCACAACGGGCTTGTCTTCTTCTTGCCAGCGTTCGCACAAACGGGTGGCAAGCATGATCAGCAAGTGCATGTAGACATCGTAAAGCTCGGCTGCATATTCCGCGTTGATCTGAGTGGCAGACGCGCCCTTTCGAGGCGTAATTTCTACCAGGTGCCAGCGTTCGAGGGTATACAACGCTTCCTTCACCGAGGCACGGCTTACCTTGAGTTCGGTTGCCAGGTTGGCTTCCTGAATACGCTGGCCCGGCTGAATCTGCCCCGTCATGATGCGCTCGGCCAGATAGCTGGCAATTTGTTCGGCCAGAGTGTTTGGCGCTTGAAAATCCATGGTTGATAACTCTTTGAATCGGGTAGCTAAGCCTGCTGTGGCTAACGACCCTACAGTCTAACATAGGCTGCGTAACTGTACGCGGGGCTTGAAAAGAGTGCCGGTTGCACGCATATACCATGGTTCAAGTCTGAACCAGATTGGGATGACCTATTATGCCAAAGCATTTCGAACAGGCCGTTGGCCTGCATGACGCGCCGGTTCCTGAAACCGAAGGTTACGTGTTCAACCAAACCATGCTGCGGATTAAAGACCCAGAGCGTTCTCTGGATTTTTATTCCCGAGTGATGGGCATGCGCTTGGTGCGTAAACTGGACTTTCCCGAAATGAAGTTCACGCTGTATTTTCTGGCGTATCTGGACGATGCCGAAGCCGAGCGAGTGCCGGCGGACAATGGTCACCGGACGACATACACCTTTGGTCGCGAAGCCATGTTGGAACTGACCCACAACTGGGGCACCGAAGACGACCCCGACTTCAGCTACCACAACGGTAACGACCAGCCGCAGGGCTTTGGCCACATCGGCGTTGCCGTACCGGATGTTTACAGTGCTTGTGAACGCTTCGAGCAACTCGGTGTCGAGTTTGTGAAGCGCCCGGACGACGGCAAAATGAAGGGCTTGGCGTTTGTCAAAGACCCGGATGGCTACTGGATTGAGATCCTGCAGCCAAACATGCTGGAAAAGCAGCGTAAGGACAGCTAAGCCTCACCTCGCGTCCAGTGCCGGAATCAACCGTTCTGGTTGGCTCCGGCCGCGGTGTTGCTGCGCGACGCAACAATCACCGCCACCACCAACACAATGGCTCCTGCCACGCCCACTGTCCCTAGCATTTCCCCCAGAATAAGCCACGCCAACAGTGCCACAAACAAAGGTTCCAGCGTAACGACAATGCTAGACAGGGTTGCCGGAGTGCTTTTTATGCCGGTAAAAAACATCAGGTAGCCGATGCCCGTGGGCACCACCCCGATGTAACACACCATCAACCAATGCTTCAGAGCCATGGATTCCAGAGCAGCGAATCCACCGGAAAGAAACACAACGGGCAACAGCAAAAGAGCGGCGGTGAAAAAACAGATAAAGGCTGTAGTGAAAGCGGGCGTGCCCACCGAGTTATAACGGCTGGTCAGCGTGAACCCGGTGTACACCGCAGCCGCCAACAGCGACATTAAAATGCCGGCAAGCCGAAGAGTGCCGGTTGTATCGATGTCGCCCAGCACCAGCATGCCGGTGCCGATAACCGCGCCCAATGCCGCAATCCAGGTCGTGAGGGTTGGCCGTTCACCCAACATGGGGGCGGCCAGAATGGCGACAAAGACGGGTGGCAGACAGAGTGAAATTAACGTGGCAATGCCCGCTCCGGACAAATCGACGGCAACCAGATAGCTGCCTTGATAAAGGGCTTGAAACAACCCAAGCGCCGTTAACGGCAAAAGCGCTTTCCAGTTGAGCGAGCGTAACGAACTGCCCACCGCATTCCCGTCAGGATTGTCTCGGCGAAGCTGGCGCTGCTCCCGGTACATTAAAATCCAGAAGAACGGCAGCGCTACAGCCAAGCGCAAGAAGGCAAGGGTAATGGGCGCGAGATCAGAGCCGCCGAACAGAAACTTCGCAACAATGCTGGTAGTCGCCCAAAGCAGGGCTGCCAGTGCAATTAACAGAACGCCTTGAATCATAAAGCTTGCCAAGCCACGGAGAGTTAACCGAGCAGACTAACAGTGGCAGAAGGACTTCGCCATAGGCGGATAGAAGGGGGCAGAACGCCCCCCAGGAAGGCTATTTTACAGCAAGACGCGGAACGTTCTTCTCAACGGTGCGGGCACCAATACCTTTTACATTGGCCAGATCCTCAACGGACGCAAACGGGCCGTTGGCTTCACGGTACGCCACAATGGCTTCGGCTTTGCTTTGGCCAATCCCGCTTAAGGCAGATAGCGTAGCCACATCCGCCGCATTGATGTTGATCTCGCTTGGCTCATTGGCGTGAACAAAGCCGGTTGCCAGGCTGAACAGCAGAACAAGGGCAGCAAAAAAAGAGGTGTGTTTCATGGGTGATTCCTGATTATAGAGGTTATTTTTATCGATCAATCAGGTGAGACAACCCACAGGTTGCTGGAACTGCAAAGCGGCTGGCATTTCGTGGAATCAGAAAGCGAGAAAAGCAGACGGGCTAATGCACGGAAGAGGACACAATCCGTGTGCCCCCTGAGATTCCGTGGCTGACCCCTGCCTGATCCATCAGGCTGTGCACCATCCTGAGCACATCATCCTTGGTTCATCCCTGTACGCCCTATTCCTTCGGGCAACTCTCAAATCCTTGAGTTTCCGTCCCTGAGCCAACATCCGTGCTGGCTTGTCATCCCTGACAAAAATCAGTCTACGCAGGGTCGGTATATTAAGAATCAGACAGAATCCCTCTGTCGTGTGCGATATCTCTCACAAGCGCGTGCGTTTCGCGGTGAATCAATATTCATTGTTTGGCGCGCACCAGAGTGGCGCGCGCTACCGGTACGAGCACCAAAATCAGGCTTCGAATCCGAAATAGCAGGGCTTAAATGCCGAGTGTGCGAGCCATTTTTTGTTTAACATTATGTTTTTTAGGGGTTTTTGTGTGAGTTGGAACGTTCGGTGCAAAGGTTGGGGCCGCTAAACGACCCAATACCCAACGAAAAGGACGTGCACCATGAGCTCGCAAAGTCACCGTGCTGCACCAAGGCAGCGTGCTGGCGGAAAGCACCTGAGCGTATGACCGCGTACCAACCGATCGCGACCCATAGCTCCGGCCATCGATTTGACACCGAACGGCGCTGGGCGGCCTCACTGTCCCTCGGCTTCGAATCCCGAAGCGAGGGCGGAGCAGAACCGATCACCCGCATGGTGCGCCGTAGTCACACGGGCCCATTGCGGGTTCAGCGCCCGTTCTATCCGGAAGGCAAACACGGCTGCTGCCACGTGTACCTGCTGCACCCGCCTGGTGGCTTGGTGAGCGGCGACGAACTGCGCATCGAAGCCACCGTGGCTGAAGGCGGTCACACCCTGCTGACCACCCCGGCCGCCGCCAAACTCTACAAAGCCGACAGTCACGGCGTGGCCTGGGCGCAGCACACCCGATTGCAAGTGGCCAAAGACGCAACGCTGGAATACCTGCCCCAAGAAACCATCGCCTTTGACGGCTCCCGGGGCGAACAAACCACCACCATTGAACTGGAAAGCGGGGCCAAAACCCTCGGCTGGGAGGTGCTCGCCCTAGGTCGCCCGGCCAGCGAACTGCCCTTCGCCACCGGCGCGCTGGAGCAACGCTTTCACCTCAGCCTTGATGGCAAACCTCTATGGCTGGAACGCCAGCTACTGGACCCCACCCATCGCCGGTTTACCGGCCACTGGGGTCAGGGCGGTGCCACCGTGCAAGCAACACTCTGGGCCGTGGGCCTGAGCGACGAAGCGGCCGCCATCGAAGCCCTCAGAGAACAACTCCCAGACAACCACCGCTGGGCCGTTACCCGCCGCCGGGGCGTGCTGTTGCTGCGCTACCTCGGCACCGAGCGTAACGAAGCCTGGGCCCTGTGCGAACAAGCCTGGCACCTGCTGCGGCCAATGCTCACCGGCTTGCCTGCTCATACACCCAGAATCTGGCTCACTTGAAGCCCAATAAATAACAACGGAACACGTTATGGAACTGACCCCCAGAGACAAAGACAAACTGCTGCTGTTCACCGCCGCTTTACTGGCCGAACGGCGCAAAGCCAAAGGCCTGAAACTGAACTACCCCGAAGCCATCGCTTTGATCAGCGCCGAAATTATGGAAGGCGCCCGCGAAGGCCGCACCGTGGCCGAACTCATGAGCGCCGGCACCGAAATCCTCACCCGTGAAGACGTCATGGACGGCATCGCCGACATGATCCACGAAGTGCAGGTAGAGGCCACCTTCCCGGACGGCACCAAGCTGGTCACCGTTCACAATCCGATCGTGTAAGGAGCTCGATATGACCCCCGGTGAATACCAAATCCGAGACGGCGACATCGAACTCTGCGCCGGCCGCGAACGCATTACGCTAGACGTCGCCAACACCGGCGACCGCCCGGTACAAATCGGCTCCCACTATCACTTCGCCGAAGCCAATCCTGCACTCAACTTCGACCGAGCCAAAGCCCGCGGATTTCGGCTCGACGTCGCCGCCGGCACCGCCATCCGCTTCGAACCCGGCCAAACCCGCTCCGTCACCCTGATCCCCTTCGTCGGCAAGCGGGAAATCTACGGGTTCCGAGGTGAAGTGATGGGCCCGCTGGAGGATACGAAATGAAAATAAGCAGACAAGCCTACGCCGACATGTACGGCCCCACCGTAGGGGACCGCGTGCGCCTCGGTGATACAGAACTGTGGATCGAAGTCGAACAAGACCACACCCACTACGGCGACGAAGTAAAATTCGGTGGCGGCAAAGTCATCCGAGACGGCATGGGCCAAAGCCAGCGGGTCGATGATGCCGTGATGGATACCGTCATCACCAACGCCCTGATACTGGACTGGTGGGGCATCGTCAAAGCCGATGTAGGCATTCAAAAAGGCCGCATTGCCGCCATCGGCAAAGCAGGCAACCCGGACACCCAGCCAGACGTCACCATCGTCATTGGCCCCGGCACCGAAATCATCGCCGGCGAAGGCAAAATCCTCACTGCCGGTGGCATCGACCCCCACATCCACTTCATCTGCCCCCAGCAGGTAGAAGAAGCCCTGATGAGCGGCATCACGACCATGCTTGGCGGCGGCACCGGCCCGGCCACCGGCACCAACGCCACCACCTGCACACCTGGTGCCTGGCACATGGGTAAAATGCTGCAAGCCGTTGATAGCCTGCCCATGAACATCGGCTTTTTGGGCAAAGGCAACGCCAGCCTGCCCGAAGGGCTCGAAGTGCAAATCAAAGCCGGGGCCATCGGCCTCAAACTGCACGAAGACTGGGGCACCAGCCCGGCCAGCATCGACAACTGCCTGACCGTGGCAGACCAATACGACATCCAGGTGGCCATCCACACCGACACCCTGAACGAATCCGGTTTTGTGGAAGATACCCTCGCAGCATTCAAAGGCCGCTGCATCCACACCTTCCATACCGAAGGCGCGGGCGGCGGCCACGCGCCGGACATCATCACCGCTTGCTCCAAGGATTACGTACTGCCGTCGTCCACCAACCCGACCCGGCCCTACACTGTGAACACCGTGGACGAACACCTCGACATGCTGATGGTGTGCCACCACCTGGACCCGAACATCCCCGAAGACGTGGCCTTCGCCGACTCCCGCATTCGCCGGGAAACCATCGCCGCCGAAGACATCCTGCACGATATCGGTGTGATCTCCATGATCTCCTCCGACTCCCAGGCCATGGGCCGGGTAGGCGAAGTGGTGTGCCGCACCTGGCAAACCGCCCACAAAATGAAAGTGCAGCGCGGCCTGCTGCCGGAAGACCAAGAGCGGGGTGCCGACAACTTCCGCGCCAAACGCTACATCGCCAAATACACCATCAACTCTGCCATCACCCACGGCATCGCCCACGAAGTCGGCTCGGTGGAAGTGGGCAAGCTGGCGGACTTGGTGCTCTGGAGCCCGGCCTTCTTTGGCGTAAAACCCGCCTGCATCCTCAAGGGCGGCATGATTGCGGCCGCCCCCATGGGCGACCCGAACGCCTCTATTCCCACGCCCCAACCGGTGCATTACCGCCCCATGTTCGGCGCCTTCGGCAAAGCCGCCAGTGCCACCCGCCTGACCTTCGTCAGCCAGGCCGCGCTGGACGCCAACATAGGCGAAGAGTTGGGGCTGGACAGCCCGTTGTCTGCCTGCAAAGGCGTGCGGGGCGTGCGCAAGAAAGACATGAAACTGAACGACGCGTGCCCGCACATCACCGTGGACCCGCAAACCTACGAAGTACACGCAGACGGCGAACTGCTCACCTGTGAGCCCGCCACCGAACTGCCCCTGGCCCAGCGCTACCACTTGTTTTAAGCCGGGAATTGGAGAACCGATTATGTTGGAACTAACAAAACGCTTTGGCGATGTGAACCACGCCGGAATCGACAAGAGTGAGATTCTGGACAACCTGATTTTGCCCTACGAGCTGCGCATTCGCGGCCGTTTGCGGGCCACCACCGAAACCAACGTGGACGTGGGCCTGTTTCTGGACCGCGGCCCGGTGCTGCGGGACGGCGACCTATTGCAAGCCAAAACCGGCGAGATCGTCCGCATCCGCGCGGCCGAAGAACAGGTAGTTACCGCTCGTATCGAAAACGGCCAGCCATTGGCGCGCCTGTGCTACCACCTAGGCAACCGCCACGTTACGCTGGCCATTGGCGTGGACGAGCAGGGTGCATACGTGCGCATCACCCCAGACCACGTACTGGAAGAACTGGCGGAACGTTTGGGCGCAACCCTGACCCACCACACCGCCCCGTTCGACCCGGAACCCGGTGCCTACACCCAAGCTGGGTATTCCCACGGGCATGGTCACAGCCACGAACATGCCCACTGAGGCCGCCACCCCGCAGGGGAGCGATCTGGCATTGCTGGGCCTGATGCAACTGGTCAGCCCGGCCTTGCCCATCGGTGCCTTTGCGTGGTCTCAAGGTTTGGAAAGCGCTTTTGAGTTGGGCTGGGTGAACAATGAAGCCGAACTGGCCCAGTGGATTGAAGGCGTACTGGAAGACGGCCTCAGCCGCTGCGAATTGCCTTTGCTGGTGCGTTTGCAAAACGCCTGGGCCAGCAGTGATGCCGAAGCACTGGCGCAGTGGAACGACTGGTTGCACGCCACCCGTGAAACCGCCGAACTGAGCGACGAGGACACCCGCCTTGGCGCGGCCCTCGTGACGCTGTTGCGCAACCTAGAGCTGCTGCCCGAGCCACACCTGATTCCGGAAGACCCCGGCTACATCACCATGTTCGCCTGGGTTGCCCGTAAACGGTGTGTACCGGTGCGCCAAGCGCTGCTCGGCTTCGCCTGGGCCTGGCTGGAAAACCAGCTCGCCGTAGCCTGTAAAGCGCTGCCACTCGGCCACACCGCTGCCCAGCGAATCATCGAACAGCTGCGGCCGCAACTGGCAATCGCAGTGGACAACGCGCTGGAACGAAACGATCACGAACTCGGGCCCATCCTGCCGGGATTGGCGCTCGGAAGTGCCTTACACGAAACACAGTATTCACGGCTTTTCAGAAGCTGAAGACCCATTGAGGAGACATTGCCATGACACATTGTTTGAGAATTGGAGTCGGCGGCCCGGTAGGCTCTGGTAAAACCGCCTTGCTGCGCCAGTTGTGCAAAGCCCTGCGCAACCACTACAACATCGCTGTGGTCACCAACGACATTTACACCCGGGAAGACGCCGACTTCCTGCTGCGCCACGAAGCGCTGGACGCAGACCGCATCCTCGGCGTGGAAACCGGCGGTTGCCCGCACACCGCCATCCGCGAAGATGCCTCCATGAACCTGGCGGCGATTGACGATCTGCAAAGCCGTCACCCGGATCTGGAACTGGTGTTGGTGGAATCCGGCGGCGATAACCTCTCCGCCACCTTCAGCCCCGAACTGAGCGACCTCACCCTGTACGTGATCGACGTGTCCGCTGGCGACAAGATTCCCCGTAAAGGCGGCCCCGGCATCACCAAATCCGACCTGCTGATCATCAACAAAATCGACATCGCCGAACAGGTACACGCCTCCCTAGACGTAATGGAACGGGACAGCAAAAAAATGCGCGGCGAACGGCCCTTCGTGTTCACCAACCTGTACGACGGGGTAGGGCTGGAAACCATCATCAGCTTCATCCTTGAGCGCGGCATGCTGCCGGAAAGGCGCCCCGAAAAACTGGCTGAACCGGCCTGAGCAACCGAACCAAAACGATTTTAGAACCCCCAGGAGCAACATCATGAAACTGACTTCAAAACTACTCACGGCCGCCGCGTTGCTAACCGCCTCTGCATCCGCGATGGCCCACCCCGGCCACACCGAAGGCGGCTTCACCAGCGGCTTTCTGCACCCCATGCTGGGCCTAGACCACCTGCTGGCGATGGCCGCCATTGGCTTCTGGAGCGTGCGCCAGAGCAAACTCATGAAAAACGCCACCCCGGCCTTCGTGATCGGCGGCATGGTTGGTGGCGCAGCCTTGGCCTGGGCTGGCCTAACCGTGCCCGGCGTTGAAACCGGCATCACCTTCTCGGTACTGGTAGCCGGCATCCTCATTGCCACACTGGCGAAACTGCCCACCGCTGTGGGTGGCACCCTGGTTGGTGCCTTCATGCTGTTCCACGGCTTTGCCCATGGCGCAGAAATGCCCGAAGGCGCAACATTGGCTGCGTACCTAGCTGGCTTCTCTATCGCCACCCTTGCTATCACCCTGGTTGGGCGTGGGCTGGGTAGCCTGATGCTGAAAGCGGACAGCCGCTTTAGCCGGGGAGTTGGCGGTGTGCTGGCGGTTGCGGGGGCTTATTTGGCGGCGGCTTGAGCCCACTGCTAACTCAGAAAAAGGCCCGTCATACCTAACTGCACCACAAATCCCTCCCGAAACCTCAACAGCAAATTCGTGCGTTCGTCGCGAATTTGCTGAATTTCAGATTGACTATATAGGAAGTTTCCTGAAAATTAGGTAGTGTATGTTTACACACAAAGGAACTTGCCGCTGTTAGGGACGACAGATGGATTTCAGTTTACTGCTTTAGCTTTTTTTGAATCTCTCTCGCCCCTTTTACCGCTGGTTTTTCCTAGTGCCTTGATCAGATCTTTTGGCTGAAGGTGGTTTTCGCACGCCTTTGTATTTTGGCGGCCTTGCAGATGCTCTGCGACAAGATCATTGCCAGTGCTTCGTTATTGCAATAATGCGGAGGTCACGCGATTACATCAGGGGTGAAGTGGAAATGCTTGCAAGCTTCTGATTCTGATGCATAAATGATACAGAATAATCTAAGGGTAGGCGCGGATAGTGGAAGTCACTTTTATTCAATAACGAAGCGCTCTATCTAATCACTGTTATATTTCCAGGTGCTTACAATGTGGCTTCTGAGCAAACTTTTCACGCATGCTGATCAGCCGAAGCCTCGGTTTGCTTTTCAGGGTACAGTGAATTGGATGAGGGGTTTGGCCATCCTTGTAGATGGTCAGTTCTCCCATCAGCAACTCCAGCAGTTCTATCAGCGCACTCAGCGGCGCCAAGCCAATGAGCAAGCAGATTCATTAGCGTACGAGTGCCTCACGATGTCGATGCATAATGTCAGTGCCATTGATTCGATGGAGGCGATTGAAGACCCGTACCCAATTGTCAGGTCAGCGATTGTTGCGTGGTATTACGCAACCTACTACGCAGCAAAAGCCATGCTGGCGGCATCGTCTGGCACCGATCCTCAAACTCACGCCTCAGCCGGAAAAGTGTGGCAAGCCGAAATTGTAAGTGCAGGTTTAGTTAAGTCACCCTTCGATCTGAGCATCACCGGCATTACGCCAAATAATGTTCGTCAAGTCATGGGCACCCTTCGGGCTGGTAATACTCACGACTTAAATACAGAACCAACGGATGAAGATATGGCTCGCGGTGCGCTTTTCTCCTACTTGAAAGGAACTGCCGAGTACGAGCAGTGGCGCCTTGAAGAAATGGTTAAGAGTAGTCGCGAATACAGACAAGGCGGATTCAATAGTTTCCGTTCTAACGCTGCTAAAGCGTTACGTGATGCGAAGCTTAATCCAGCTAATGTAAATTACTTGGTCCAAGCGTTCCGCTACCGGGGAAAAGCCAATTACCGCGACGCAATCTATTTGTCTTATGGGCGGGATGACCCGGAGAGGTTACGGCAATTTGTCTCCGACCTAGCCACCGTAGCAGGCGCATTCTCGCTAATGGCAGCGCACTACGTGGCAAAGCGTGTTGTCAGAGCTGACTGGGATCAATTCATCGCCGATATAGAAGAGCATGCAAAATTTGAACTGCCCTTCGATTTAGGCGAAATATAACAAGTGGCTGTTGTCGGACGCACCTACGCTGCGCTCCGGCACGCAGCAAAGCCAAGCGTTATAAGTCGATGAGCCTATTGTACGAATATGTATCGAAGCGAATTTTGTTGGTTTTGTCACCCATGAGTTTTCATAAAAAGATATAAGGAGCTGAAAGGTATGAGCGGAGGACAAAGCAAAAATGCCGCGCTAACAACTGCCTTAGCCTTTCATTACCAGGTGCTAATCGGCTTGGATAAATGCTTCTCGCTTGACGAAGGCCAGTCGGTTTGGTTTGAAAAAGACGGTGACGTTAGTCTGATTTCGCCAGATGCTTTGGCGTCGACTCAAACTGAAGTGAAAGATTATGCCGCACCGCTTACCGACCACCATGAGAATCTTTGGAAAACACTCAAGAACTGGTTGGCGCAAGAGTTTGACCATACTCAATATGGCGTTTTAGTGCTGCATACAACTCAGCCTTTTGGGGCAACCACCCGGCTAAAGGATTGGAATACACAAACAGCCGAGCAACGTTTGTCAGTGCTTAAGGATATTTTTTCCGATCGTAGTGATAAGCAGCTTGACGCAGAACAACCATCGGAAATCATAAAACTTCAGAAAGCTTTGATGTTAAATGCTGATGATGAAAATTTGATAGCTGTACTAGAGAAAACTGTACTGCACGTTGAATCGGCAGATTTAGATGCATTGAGAAAATCCTACCTCAATAAGCTCAGTGGTTATATTCCGCATACAAATAGACAGGCATTTGCTGAAGGTTTAATAGGCTTTATCTACGAGCAAGCAAGTTACGCAAGATGGGTTATCGATAAGACAGCATTTGACCAA
The DNA here is from genome assembly GCF_019916045.1 of Marinobacter sp. AL4B. Lineage (NCBI taxonomy): Bacteria > Pseudomonadati > Pseudomonadota > Gammaproteobacteria > Pseudomonadales > Marinobacteraceae > Marinobacter > Marinobacter sp. AL4B. Next base: position 68,385 of record NZ_JAILWZ010000013.1, on the reverse strand, counting down.
AAGCGAGAAGCCCTAACAGCAAAATGGGGGCCTACGTTATTTACTATTCCAGATTTTGACGCAAGAGATGCAACTGAAGACGAAGTTGATGCCTATATTACTGAATTATTCGCTAAAAAAATTATTGAAATAGAGTATGAAGATGTGCTGCCCGAGGCAACAGGTAGCTGGTTAGAGTTAAGAAATGCGTTAATTGAAGAATTGAATGGCTACCCGCAATTCAGGGAAGCGGTTGGGCAATATCGAGAAAGGTGGATTAGAACATTTTCCGCAAAATATCGTAGCGCTTGCCGAAAAAAAGGTAGCCCAGTGGAGCTAGCGCAAGATTTATATGACCAAGTAACCAGCGAAACACCATTCGGCATTGAAGGTTACCCAAACCCAGACCCTGTTTTTAGAAATGGCTTGATTCACGACGCTATGGACGATGACGAGCAAGATTTGAAGTGGAAGGTAGAGCCATGAGCAGTATTGTCGACGCCCTATACGAATTAAAGTACAACCCGTTTGAGTATGGGCCATATCTGGCCTCGTTTTACACACATTTGGATGACTCTGAAAATAGTTTGTTGCTAGCTCAGTTGGTAATCCCGCTGTGTAGTCACCCTATTTACAGTCAAAAGCTCTTGAACTCAAACAAGCGAAGCTCAATATGGACAGTTTTTGACGACCGTGCAAAACTTTATGATCTTCAAGAGCGAATTGACGGGTTTCAAGCCTTGACAGAGCAATGCATTCAATATTGCTTAATCAATGACTGGGTATCGATTAATGAGCAACAGCTGTCCCTTGGTAAAGGTGACGGGGCTGATGCTGTCTTTGTCCATAAAAAAAGCGCAGAAAAATTAGGTCGATTATTTGGTGGTCACACAGTGGTTGAAATATATGCGTTTTTAGGAGTGAAGCCACGATGAAAACACTTATACATGAAATTGGTGTGATTGATAAAAAAGGGAACAAACACCCTGTTAATTTTAAAGCTGGACTTAATGTTGTTACTGGTAAGTCATCAACAGGTAAAAGTGCCTTAATTGAAATTTTTGATTACTGCTTTGGCAGTGGTGAAAACACCATCCCTAAAGGCGTTATTACCACCAGCGCCGCCATTTACTATGTAGCGCTCGCTGTTAATGAACAAGATATGGTGATTGCTCGTGATCCTGATATTGCGACAAAAGCTTTTTTTCGTCGTGTTGAGGCATTCAATACGACAGAAATTGACCGAGACTACTTCAGTTCCAGCTATTTTCGCCCATTGGACGAATTTAAAAAGCACTTACGGGGCTTTTTCTTAGATATAGATGATGTTGATGAATCTTTGGCAGCGAGAGCCAATCGTAGATTTAACCAGAAAGCACCTACACCCTCTGTCCGTAGCTTTTCATCGTTTATGCTTCAACATCAGAACCTTGTAGCCAATAAGCATGCGTTATTTTATCGGTTTGACGAGAAAGAGAAGCGAGACCAAGCTATTGAGCATACTAAGATTTTTTTAGGGCTTGTGGATCAAAAGTTTTTTCATCTAAAACAAGATCAAGAACGACTTAATGCAGAAATTCGACGCTTAGAGCGCCAAAAGGAAACTAATAAACGTGCGTCCGAAAGTTACAAACAAAAAGTCGGACCAGTTTTAAGACAACTCTACGCTTTGATGGGGTTTAAAGATGACCCTTTATCATTGGATAAGGTGCTTCGCCACCCTCAAGATGCTAAAGAGCAACTTGATGGCATCATAGTTTCTGAGAAAATTGACTATAATTCTGATGCTATGACACGTCGCTACGATCAGCTGAAACTTGCGCGTAATCAACAAGCGGCAGAATTAAGGAAGCTGCAGCGGCAAGCTTCGTCGATTAAAAAGCATATTCAAGAAGAAGAACGGTTCGTTGTTAACGTAAAGCAGTTTAAATCACCAAAGGATGTGCATATCGCTGCTGCTGTTTGTCCTTTTTGTCATACTGAAAAAGATAGCTTGCGCCAAAGCGCTGAAAACCTTCACCAAGCTATCACTAAAGTATCTGGAAATCTTGCTCAAGCTCGCCCGATGAAAGCAAAGTTTGAGTCGTCTTTAGTCGATGTACAGCGTTCTACTGAGGTTTTAAGTAAAACACTTGCAGAGCTAAATCAGCAAATATCAGAGATTGAGAAAACAGAGAAGAACCTAACAGAACAAAAGAGCCTATATGAAAGTATTGTTATGCAGAAGGCAAAACTTTTTGCGCTTCTTGATACCCTCGATATGGCTGACGATGCGGAGCTTGAGAAGAGCATCAAAGAGACAAGCAAACAACTCTATGGTATTAGTGAATCCCTTAAAGCATACAATGTACAAAAAGGGTTAGAAGAAGCATCGGCTAAAGTAAATAGATATATGGCTGAGATCGGAAAACACTTTGAGTTTGAAAAAAGCTACCTGCCCATTAACCTACGTTTCTCTTTTGAAACATTCGATTTATATCACTTACAGGAAGAAGAGAAAGTCTATTTGAGGTCAATGGGCAGCGGCGCAAATTGGCTATACTGCCATATTACGTTGTTTTTAGCATTGCATAAGTATTTTGCTGAGCTCGCTGATGAATGTTCCATCCCATCGATATTGTTTTTAGATCAGCCGACGCAAGTGTATTTTCCCAACTTTAACCGTGATACTGCTGAGAGCTTTGATGAGCAAAAGAGTCAGGAAGAAAAACAGCGAACAAAGATAGAAAGACCCATCGATGAAGATATAAAAGCTGTTGAAAACCTATTTAGCAGGCTTTCGATCTACTGTAATGAACTTGAGTTGGATAACGGCTTTAGCCCACAAATTGTCGTGACAGACCATGCGGATAATTTGGAGCTGTCCAATGGAGTGTTGTTCGAGTCTTTGGTAAATGGTAATAGGTGGCGAGCGCGCGGCTTGATTCATCCTATTCAAGAATAGATAGAGGCTATGAATGGGATGGTGCTGCTTATAACAAGGTGCTGCTGTCGGACAAATTTCCGCTTCGCTCCAATTTTGCCGCAGAGCGCGGCGTTAACTGAGAGGAGATCACGTGGGGCTGGCCATTTTGTTCTTTTTTTTCGTGCCCACCATCGCATTTTCCGACTGTTATGTGGTTGGTGATTTAAAAGGGTTTTCTACTCGGGAAGCCTATGAGTACGAGTTCTCAGATGATGGGGTTAGTTCGAGAAAGTTTGTTGTAGAAATTGACGGTCGGGGAAGTAGTATTACGCCGAACAACATGAGCTGTACTCAAACTGGAAAATATACAGTACTCTGTGTGGACGCGGAAGATAAGGGGGCATCGACGATTGAAACTTGGGCTGTCTACCCAGAAAAAGGGAAGGTTATTTATACCAAGTCAATGAATGGTTTGGGGCCTTTCAATGGCGCCAACTTGTTCGTTGGCAATATTAAGGGGAAGTGCGACTAGGAGCGCGCAAGGTCGAGAAGCGGACATAGGACCTTTACGGACCGAGCCCCCCCAATAAAAAAGCCCAATAATGAATTTTCTATGAAATTCCTAATCCTCGCCATTTTCGTCGCCATCACCGCCTTCCTAATCTGGCGCAGCAAACAAAACACCGACCCCACCGAGCAAGCCTGTGCCATCGAAATCGGCAACCTGATCAAAGCCAATCCAGATGCTAAGCCGCAGGCTCTTGCCGATATCTTCACGAAACACGGAATTGATCCGTCGCGCTGCCAGAACGTGGGCGCTATGGTCATGCCGCAGTTACGCAAAAATGGCTTAAAACCGGAAGATGCTAGGATTGTGATGGGGCAGGTGAGGGCGGCTTACCCTCTCGTTCGCTAGGTCGTTGTTGAGGCTAGTTAAGCAGAGAGCAATGCCTTCACCTCGTCGCCCAGTGATACCTTGCCCCCTTTAACCACTCTCGCGGTAATGCCGCCGTGCCCGCGCATGGCGTTATAGCCACCGGGTCCAAACGTTGTCTCCATCTTGCTGCAGGGGTGGCATTGGCCGGTGTATTCCAGCACCACGCCGCCTATCCGGAACGTTTTGCCCTTCAGCGCCAGCAGGTTCAGGCCAGAGACTACGATGTTGCGCCGGAACACCCCGGGTTCGATGGCTTCTCGCTGTAGGAAGGAGCCAATGGTGTGGAGGTGTTCTTGCTGTATCAGGGTGACTTGGCGTTTGCTGGTTTCGCGCCCAGCGAATCGGTCACCTTCCAGGCCCGTGCCCGGGGTGATCGACACGCGCTCGATTGCCTGCATGGGCTCTCCACGTGCGGGGCGGATGCCAATCCACTCCACGCGGCCGCGTTGGGGGAGGGTGTCTAGCAGGGTTTGAAGGGGAGTTGGTTCAGGCATGGGCCAGTGCTCGCACGCAGTTGCGAAACAGCTCCGCCGAGAAATACCGGTGTTCGCTTGGCTGCTGCGCCACGAACAGTTGGCCACCGGATTCGCGGATGCCGCCCTCGATCATCAGGTTATCGCCCATTTCGAAGTCCTCAATGGCGTGGCCATGTTCGTCTTGGTCGGTCGCGCCGGTGCGGTCGCGATAGTTCCGGCTGTCTAGAGTAAACCCGAAAGCGGGTTTGCCCTGGCCAATCATGTAGCCGACTTCAAACACGGTGCCCGGGTCTGCGCTGATGCCCCGAAAGGGGGTGAGGTTGGCAATGATGGCATCGCAGCTGTTCATCAGTTCGCGGTTGGCCTGGTAGATTCGTTGGCCGCGTTCGGGTTTGGCGTCGTTTTCTGAAAACGCCAGGGCGGTGTCCAGCGGGTCTACGCCTTCATACCCGGCTCCCTGAAGAATACGTTTTTTCTCGGCCACGATGGCCTTGTGTTCTTCGGCGGGGAAGAACACTTCGGGGCCGGCGAGGTAGATGCGTTTTGGTGTTGTCATGTGACCCTCGGCTTTTACTGCAGTTGATGGGTCAGTTTACGTGTCCAGTGCTGCTTTGTGGATAGGGCCGTAATTCGCCGCTGTAGGTAGGCCTTTATTTCTATTTGGCTGTGCATCGTCCATTTTTGCATCAACTTTCCCGAGCCCTTGGGGTACGTGGCTTATGAATGGTTAACCCTAGGTTCCCAACACAGTTATCCACAGCTTTTGTGAGTAAAGTTCGTGGCAGCTTTGAGTTCAGCCGTGTTATGGGAAATATAAGTTGGCCAGTTTGGCTACTCGATCAGATGGACTAACTGTTCAAGCTCTGGGCGATCAATCGCGTGAACGCACCTGCCGTGTCGTTGCCGACGGTAGACAACGCGTAGATGGTGCCCAAAGCGCTCAAGCATTCGATGAATCCTATTCATGGATTGCTGAATTAATACCATTTTACTTCATTGATTCAGGTCGGAAGAATGGCCTCCATTGTTTTTTTGAATGCATCGGAGCGGCTATGACACTGTCTAAAAACTCGAATTTACCGGAGGCTGAGGGGCTGGCTCACCAAGCTGCGTCGACCTGGCCGGCTGACCTGGACGCCAAAATGACACGTCCACTTCGCGTCGTGGCGGTTTCCGGCGGACTTCAAAGCCCCTCCAAATCGGCAGGCCTGGCCCAGCACCTGCTTGACTTAATTGCTGACCAGGTGTCGTGCCTACCGCACTTGGTCGATTTGGGGTTGATAGCGCCACAACTCACCGGCTCGGTCTGGCGCACTCAGGTACCTGCCTCTGTGGAACAGGCGTTGGCATCGGCCGAGCAGGCCGATGTACTGGTCGTCGTCAGCCCGGTTTTCCGTGGTTCGTACACGGGCCTGTTCAAACACTTCTTCGACCTCATTGAGCAAGAGGCCCTGTTCGACACGCCGGTGTTGCTGGCCTCCAATGGCGGTAGCGAGCGCCACGCCCTGGTAATCGACCACCAACTGCGGCCGCTGTTCAGCTTTTTCCAAGCACGCACGTTGCCCCTGGGCGTCTACGCCACCGACAAGGATTTCGTGGGTCGCCGCCTGAGCGACGAGTCCGTGATCGCGCGAGCCAGGTTGGCGGTTCAACGGGCATTGCCCCTGTTAGAACTGACGCAACACAGCATTTCCTCCAACGCTGAACGCCCACTGGCTGTCTGAAACATCCATCGTCATTTATTCAGTTAATCCGTTTTGAGAATAGTCATGAATACAGATTTTACTTATAGCCTCAAGAGCATCCGTTTCGATGAGCACTATGTCCCGTCGGACAATACTCGCCTGACGACTAATTTTGCCAACCTAGCCCGTGGAGAGAGTCGGCAGCAAAACCTGCGCAGAACGCTGAAGATGATCGACAACCGTTTCAACGACCTGGCGCATTGGGACAACCCCGCCGGTGATCGCTACGCCGTTGAGCTGGAGATCATCTCCGTCGAGCTGGATATTGGTGTGCAGACCGACGCGGCATTTCCCTCTTTCGAGATCTTGAAGACCCACATCGTCGATAAGAAGTTGAACCGGCGTATCGACGGCATCGTGGGCAATAACTTCTCGTCGTATGTGCGTGATTACGACTTCAGCGTCGTGCTGCCCGAGCACAACGCCGACCGGGCCGAGTTCAGCCTCCCCGACAACTTTGGCGTCCTGCATGGCACGCTTTTCAAGCACTTCGTTAACTCCAGTGCCTACCAAGAACGCTTCAGCAAGCTTCCAGTCGTTTGTCTGAGCGTGTCGACCAGCAAAACCTACCGGCGCACGGTCAATCATCACCCCATCCTGGGCGTGGAGTACCAGCAAAACGAGCTGTCCTTGACCGATCAATACTTCGCGAAAATGGGGATGCAGGTTCGCTTTTTCATGCCGCCCAAGAGCGTGGCCCCCTTGGCCTTTTATTTCTTTGGCGACTTGCTGAGCGATTACACGGATCTCGAGCTGATCGGTACCATCAGCACGATGGAAGCTTTCCAGCGCATCTACCGTCCCGAGATCTACAACGCCAACTCCGTGGCAGGGCAGGTTTATCACCCAAGCCTGAATCGTGACGATTGCTCGTTGACGCAGATCGTCTATGACCGGGCGGAGCGCAGCCAGTTGGCCGTCAAGCAGGGCAAATTTACGCAAGAGCAGTTCATCAAGCCGCACCAGCACATACTTGAGCAATGGGCCGCCGAAGCCGCGCATTGATCTGACCACTATTTACCTTATAAGGAATCCTCCATGTTTGAGACTTCCATCGTCGGCAGCCTGCCCAAGCCCGCCTGGCTGGCTGAAACCAACAAGCTCTGGCCAAAATGGGCGGCTGAAGGCGACGCACTCATCCAGGCCAAGGCCGACGCGACCCTGTTGTGGATCAAGGCCCAGGAAGACGCCGGTCTGGACATCGTTTGCGACGGCGAACAATCTCGGCAGCACTTCGTGCACGGTTTTCTGGAGCAGGTCGAGGGCATCGACTTCGACAATAAAGTGAAGATGGGCATCCGCGACAACCGCTACGACGCGATGGTGCCGCAGGTGGTATCAAAGCTGCGCATGAAGGGCCGCGTGCACGCCTTCGAGGCGCAACTGGCGCGCGCACACACGAAGAAGAAACTCAAGTTCACCCTGCCTGGCCCGATGACCATCGTCGACACGGTGGCTGACCGCTTCTACGGGGATAAGGTCAAGCTGGCATTTGCTTTTGCCGAGTTGCTCAACCAGGAGGCGCTGGCGCTGCAGGCTGATGGCGTGGACGTCATCCAGTTCGACGAGCCCGCCTTCAATGTCTACATGAAGGATGCCGACGACTGGGGTGTGAAGGCGCTCGAGCGTGCGGCGCAGGGCCTGACCTGCAGGAGTGCGGTGCACATCTGCTATGGCTACGGGATCCGGGCCAACACTGACTGGAAGAGCACCTTAGGCGAAGAATGGCGTCAGTACGAACTGGTGTTTCCCGCGCTGGCCAAGAGCCGCATCGACCAGGTAAGCCTGGAGTGCATGCATTCGCATGTGCCGCTTGAGCTACTCAAGTTGCTGAAGGGCAAGGACGTCCTGGTCGGCGTGATCGATGTGGCCAGCGATGTGGTCGAGACGCCCGCGGAAGTGGCTGACGCCATCGCCCAGGCATTGCAGTTCGTGCCCAAAGAGCGACTGTTTCCCTGCACGAACTGTGGCATGGCGCCCATGCCGCGTGAGGTGGCGGAGCGCAAGCTGCAAGCCCTGGCCGAAGGCACGAAGCTGGCCAAGGAGCGCTTGGCATCGAGGTGAGCGCGGGCCCCGTCCGAGGGCCATCATGTGAATGTGAACGGTCGCGCCTGCACTGCGGGTGCGACCGTTCCATTTGATTGGATGATTTGATGAGATCGAGATGGTGAAGGTGTTGAAATCGTTGAAACAAATGGCAGGCGCGCGCATGGCGAGCCGCAAGCACCAGGGCGGCGCAGCCGACTGGTTCTTGATCGGCATGGTGGGAGCGGTGGCGCTGGCCTCCATCGCCCCGGACCTAGGCCGCACAGGTGGTCTGCTGCGCCTGGACGTGGTGGGCAACATCGGCATCTTCCTGATCTTCTTCCTGCACGGCATGGGCCTGAGCACCGACAGCCTCAAGCATGGGGCATCGCGCTGGAAGCTGCACCTGATGGTGCAGCTCAGCACCTTTGCGCTCTTTCCGCTGTGGTGGCTGTTGCTCAATGCGCTGGTGGGCCGCTTCATACCGCATGACTTGCTGCTGGGCTTCTTCTACCTGGCGGTGCTGCCATCCACGGTGTCATCGTCTGTGGCGATGACAGCGCTGGCGCGCGGCAACGTGGCGGCGGCCGTGCTCAACGCCAGTTTGTCGACCTTGCTGGGCGTGGTGCTGACCCCGCTGCTGGCCAGTCTGGTGTTCAGTGGTGCGGCCGACGGCCAAGCCATGGACGTGGGCGATACCATGCTCAGGGTGGCACAGATGCTGCTGCTGCCCTTCGTGCTGGGTCAGTTGTTGCGCCCGGTGGTGGGCGCGTGGTTCCAGAAGATCAAAGCGTGGACGACCAAGGTCGACCGCACCGTGATCCTGCTGCTGGTGCTGAGCGCGTTCAGCGACTCGGTGGCCGATGGCTTTTGGAGCCAGCATGGCCTTAGCCTGATAGTGATGACGACCGTGGGCGTATGCCTGTTCTTGTTCCCATTCCTGTGGCTGACCAAGCGCATTGCCAAGACCCTGAACTTTCCGGTCGAGGACGAGATCGTGGCCGTGTTCTGCGGCTCCAAGAAGACGCTAGCCTCGGGTGTGCCCATGGCCAAGCTGCTATTTGCAGGCAACCCCGCCATGGGCGTGCTGGTACTGCCCATCATGTTCTATCACCAGCTTCAGCTGTTCGTGTGCGCGGTGATGGCCAAGCGCTACGCGGAGCGAGGGGATGCGCTCACTCCGAGCCGATCTGATGAAAATACGGGCGACATTGATTGCCAGGGACAGCAGCCTTGATTTCCTGCAAATGATTTAATTTGTACACGCGCTATGGTGCCTGAGCCAGTAAGATGTTGCGTGACTCGGGAGAAATTTAGCAGTTCATTGATCGAGCAGTTTTGCCTCTGCAACACGTTTGAAAACCAGCCCCGGCAGCACTTTTCCGCCGCCATAGACCCAGCGCCACAGCTCCATTGCTGCGGTAGCCCAGACCTCGGCTTCCGCCTTGCTGATCGGCGTATGCGTGGAATCAAAGAGGTGGCCGTACCCCTACTAAGCTGCGCTCCGCAGGCGCCGCTTAAAATTCGTTATGCCCTAATTAGAATGTCCGCTTTGCGACCGGAGCGGCCAATTTATCGTGTCGAACTGCGGCCAACTATTGATGACGTTACCAAGCCACCCGGCTAGGTTTGGTCGTCTATACTCAACAAGGGCGTGTGAATAAAGGGGGAGCTATGATGCGTTATCTTGCGATTCTGTTATTCACGGTGTTTTTTGCAAGCAGCGTTTTCGCCAGCCATTGTCCTACGCTGATGCACAGGATTGATGAACAACTTAAGATGGTTCAACTGGACAGTGCAACGGAAACCCGAATCAAGGAACTCCGGGATAGGGGGCAGTCGCTGCACAACCAGGGTAAGCACGGTGAGTCTGTAAAGGTGCTTAGTAAAGCAATCGATGAGCTGGACGCTGCGATGTAACTATTCCAGTGCGTTCGTCCAGTTCGCGTTCGCCGCTTATCGCGTTGCTTGATTTCTCTTCTTATGCCCTGATTATTCCTTTAACTAACCCATCAGAGGCAGATGCATCATGACGAACGTTCGACACTTGGTATGCCCCCATTGCCACAAAGTGAACCGTGTACCGGCCGAGAAGTTGTCATCCGGCGGCAATTGTGGAGCCTGCAAACAACCGCTGTGGCCGGACCAAGTTCTGGAGTTGGCGGAACAGAGCTTTGCTGCCCATACAAAACGCAGCGATGTGCCCGTGCTGGTGGACTTCTGGGCCAGCTGGTGTGGCCCGTGTAAAGCGATGGCTCCCCAGTTCGAGCAGGCCGCGAAAGACTGGAACGGCAAAGTGCGCTTTGCCAAGCTGAACACCGAACAAGCGCCTGGGCCGGCCGGTCAGTTTGCGATTCGCAGCATACCCACTCTGATTCTGTTTCAGAACGGCCGGGAAGTCGCCCGCCAAAGTGGTGCCATGAATCAGGCGCAGATTAATCAGTGGCTGCAATCGAAAGGCATCTGTTAAATATTCGTAACCCATTGAAATATAAACAAAAGGTAAGTTCGACCTCTCGTGTATGTTTGATAATCTCGAATGGTTCAAAAACTGACAAGTGCCTGATGAGGCGCTGGAGAAACGGTTCTCCAGCCTGTCGTATCGGGCGTGTCAGACCACCTGAACCATGGGGTTTACATCATGAACATGAAATCACTGCTCGTTTTTTTGTCTCTGAGCGCGGCCTCATTGGGAGCCGTTGCCGATGACACCGCCGATGCCGCGCTGGGTGGCGGTATTGGAGGAGCAATTGGGGCTGCCATCGGCAACGAGGTAAGTGGCAGAGATGGCGCTATTCTCGGCGGCGCTGTAGGTGCGGCAACGGGAGCAGCCATTACCACCAAAGACCACAGTGAACACGATCGTGATTATGATCGCCGTCGTTATGACTACGACGATCGCGGGTCTCACCGGAAGTCTCGTGGCCATTTCTGCCCACCAGGCCAGGCGAAGAAGGGCAACTGCTGAAATGCGACAGGTCAGCTAATTCTTCAGCCCTCTCCGTGAGATAGCCGAAAATCCATTGCAAGTAGACTTGCCTGTTTTAGCATCAATTTCCCAGAGCTCCTGTGACACGGGGCTTATGCACGGTTAACCCTAGCTTCCCAACACAGTTATCCACAGCTTTTGTGGGTAAAGTGCATCGCAGCGTCGGTGAATTGAGGTCACATTATTGTTATTAAGTGTCCGGTTCGTATTGGGGATTCATAGGGCTTTGTTTACCATGTCTTGCTCGATTGCCAGTGACGGCGACGCAAACAAAGCTGAATGATTCTTCAAGGACAGAAGGAACCGAGAATGAGCAAGCAAGTTGTATTATTGGGTGATCTGGGATCAGACCACCAAGGGTTTCCACCCACGCCGGTGATTGCTGGCTCTCCAGATGTCTTAATTGATGGCAAACCTGTCGCCCGTGTTGGTGACCCTCTCGCACCGCATTCCAAACCAAAACACCCTCCTCATCCACGTGCTGTTGCTGCAGGTTCAGCAACGGTACTGGTTAATGGCATGCCTGCTGCGGTGACTGGTGGTGCAATCTCTTGTGGTGGTGTCACCATCGGCAGTGGCAGTGTTGTTATTGGTGATACCCATTCACCTGCGTCGTTTTCAGGGGTTTCCCCAACGCCGTCAAAGGCTGTTTCGCTGGCTGCATCTCCTGCTAGTAACTCTGGCAGTGCTATCTCTCAATCACCAAAGGCCAATGGTACGGGGAGTAGCGTGGGTAAACCTGTCGCAGGTGGGCCGGCGGCATCCAGTGTGGACGGGTCAACCCAGACTGCCGCTCCCGCTAATGTTCAGACCAAGCCCGAGATAGAGCCAGGCTTTCATGTCGTGCAGACACCCGTAAGCAAAACAGAATTGTTAAGTGCCTTGTACGGCGATGCCTCAGCAAAACCGAACAGTTTTGACTGGCTGAATCCGGATCTTGGCGCGCAGGTGCTGCCCGGTGAGATGATTGTTTTGGGTGACCCTGACGGCACGGAATGCACTCAAAAAGAAGCGGAGTTGATGGAGGTGGCTGCGCGGGTAAACGCTCAGGTAAGGTCGCTGGAGCAGGGCGAGGCGGAGTTTCTCGTTAAGTATTACGACTTGTTGGAGGCGATTACCTCAACCGGTTCGGCGGGGATGGGTGCGGGCGCGGTGATGGTTTCTAAGCAGATTGGCAGTATTGAGAAGACGTTGAAGAACATTGAAGGGCTCCACCAAGATAGTTACCGCAAACACGGCCACCTCAACCATCCCGAGTTCTTCGAAAAACGGCGGGCACTCTTCAAAGAGTTGGATTTTGCTTTGGGAAGCGTGGCCCGAAAGGGTATGTCGCTGGATGACGATGCCAAGTTGAAGCGAGCGCTGGGGTTGTCGGCGAAAAGTATTGTGAATAGCTGGAAGTCGGCTGGGATTGGCGACATACCCGGGTACGCCACGCATTATGACAGGGTGGCTAAGGGGGCGAAGTATGTTCGTAATGTGGGGTATCTCGGGATTACTCTGGATGTCTCCATGTCCGCGCTGAAAATTCGTGAGGCATGTACTGCGGGAGATGATCAGGCGTGCCAAGTTGTTTCTTATTCGGAAGGTGGAAAGCTTGTGGGCTCGATGGTGGGCGGTGCTATTGGAGCGGGTGCTTCATATGGCTGTTTAGCCTTTGGTGTTACTTCTGCAGGTATCGGAGCAATAGCGTGCGCGGTGATTGTGGGCGGTGCTGGTGCTGCATTTGGGGGACAGGTTGGCGCGGCGCGCGGTGAGGCTGCAGCCGAAATCCTGAGAAGGTCTATTCATGAGTGACGAAACGTTAAGATTATTGGCGGAAGTCGTATTTGTGGCTTCTCTGGGCGTTGGTTTTGTTCTGCTTCTATTGATGGTTACTCTGTTCTTTGGAAAAACAAAGGAAGTGGAGCGTCGGATAGCGACACCAGGCAAACAGTTGGATGAAATTCGCAGTATTTGGGGCAATGGTCCCATTGGTCGATGGATGAGAGTGATGCACGTATACGCTTTCGTAGTTTTTCGACACATTCCACGAATAGGGCCTCGCATCGAATCCAGAATGGGTGACGAAAGCGAACCTTTACCTCTCTCCTTGAAGTTGTGGGTCATCGTGCCTTTCACTGTTTATGCGGTTCTGATGTTTTTGTTTTTCTTTTTGGGCTGGTACCTCGAAGCGTTCGAATAGCTAGACGCTACGAGTTCACTTTTCCAGAACGCTTGGCCAATTGGCGTTCGCTTGCTGAATGAACCCATCGGGGTTCTTCAGCCATCGGTCCTGAATAGACTGGCTGTAGTTTAGGTACAGGCGGTCGTTCCGGATGGTCCAGTGTTGTGGATCACCTTTAGCAAGGTAGCCCTGGGCGACCGCCCAGGCACAATAACCTCCATAAACGGGTGCAAAGCGTTCCGGGTTGGCCTCAAAAAGTGCCAGGTTTTCTGCGTTCGCGAAGCGCCAGGTCGCACCCTGAAACACAGTGGTGTAGTCGCTCGAACCTTTTGTGGCTCGTCCCGCTGCGAAGTAGCTCACCGTGTCGTAGCCACCTGCTCCCGTATTGCTCAGCAAGCCCGTGTAAACGGCGGGTTCGGCCGCCAATGCGCCGGTGGCCATACAGAGAGCGAAGGTGAAGAGTGCCAGTAGTTTGGTCATGTCGGTTTCCTCGAAGGGCGGGAGGCTTTACTCCAGCGGCACGTTTATCTTCCCGGTTGTTCGGTTTGACCGGCAGCGGCTTGGCATGTTCCCGATCCCGGCCAGACTGCCCTTGCTGAGACGAATTCACTATGTCCATATCGCCCGTTTTTGCACCAAATCCCCCGAGCCCCTGTGACACGGGGCTTATGTGCGGTTAACCCTAGGTTCCCAACACAGTTATCCACAGGTTTTGTGGGTAAAATTCGTGACAGCGTTGAGTTCAGCCGCCCGACGAGGCTTGGTCGTCTATACTCAGCGAGGGCACGTGAATAAGGCGGAGCTATCGTGCGTTTGAAAGGTAGTCGTTAATGAGTTGGCTATCGAGTCAACATGAGTGTTGTTACGTTTTGGTGCAGAAACAGTGATCGTTTCAAAATCGAGGATCAGTTATGAATACGCCAAGATCAGATCATATCCCTCAAGAAGCATTCGATTGGTACGATGAATATGCGCATGGGTTAATCGATCGACGCACTTTTATGCGCAAGCTCAGTGGCTTAGCTGTTCTTGGTTTTTCTATTAGCGTATTAACCTCTGTTTTATTGCCTGATTATGCCCGCGCCGAGCAGGTATCGTTTAATGACGAAGATATAAAAGCAACGTACGAGGAATTTGATTCGCCTGATGGGCATGGCAAGGGCAGGGGCTATCTCGTTGTTCCGAGCAATGTGAGCGGTAAGCTTCCTGTTGTCTTGGTGGTACACGAAAATCGGGGTTTGAACCCTTATATCAAAGATGTGGCGAGGCGACTGGCTAAAGTGGGTTTTATTGCCTTTGCACCGGATGCGTTATTCCCTTTAGGGGGCTACCCGGGTAACGATGATGAAGGCCGTGCGATGCAAAAAACGATGGATCAGGCGAAAATCCAAAACGATTTTGTGGCCGCCGCACACTTTTTAAAGTCGCACCCTAACAGCAACGGTAAGTTAGGTGCCGTTGGTTTTTGTTTTGGTGGCTATGTTGTCAATTACTTGGCCGCGGTTGATCCAAACCTTCTTAACGCGGGCGTGCCTTTTTATGGTACGCCCGCAGCTGAAAACTTACGCAAAAACATTAAAGCGCCGCTCTTGATCCAACTGGGTGAGCTCGATAAGCGGGTTAACGATACATGGCCTGAGTACGAGCGGGGCCTAGACGCGAATAATGTGGAATATACGATGCACATGTATGAAGGCGCTCACCATGGTTTTCATAATGACTCGACAGCTCGATATGATGAAGCAAATGCAGAGCTTGCGTGGCAACGTACCATTGAGTTTTTCAATCATAAATTAACGTAGAGGGAGCTGAAACCTGTTCCATCATCGGGGCTTTGTGCCACGTTGAGCGATCCATCCACGGATCGCGCAGGCCAATGTGCCCGATTCCGGGCAATTTGACGGCCAAAGCCAGGGGGTCGATGCCAACGTTGAGGCCGAGGATGTTCAGTTCAACCCCTTCCCGGATACTCGCCATAAGGCCGAAGTAACCATTGAGGGAGAGCTGGTAGCCCGAACCGCTGGGCGCTTTCGCAAATACTCCGTCAGCGAGATAGTCTTTTCCGATAGCAATGTTGGGCAGCGCAACATCGAGTTCGGGTACCTGCCGGATTACCCAGGCTACAAAGGTGTTGCTGTTGGGCCCGGGCCAGGCTTTGTATTCATTCGCGTAGGGGTAGGCGTCGATAGCTGCCCGGATATTGGTGATGGCGGCCACCGCTTTCTCACCACGGATATCGGCCAGCAACTTCGGCGGGTTGCCATACCAGGCGGTATCCGGCTCACCGGGGCGGGACCGCACCGCTTTATAACCCCAGCCAGTGACATCGTGAACCTCGTAGGTGAATGCTCCGCGCTCTTTGGTCGCAATCCAGGTATGGACCGCAAAATGGCCGCGCCAGTTATACGCCCGGGCACCATAAACCTGAACAATGGCTTCTTCGGTCGCGCCGGGCAGTGGCGCAATGCCTGCGCTGGAGCGATCGGTGTCACGCCAGCTCTGGCTAGACTGACTACTGCAGGCCGCAATCAATGCGGGGCCTGCCAGCAGAACCAACAAGAAGACGGTGGTTCTGATGAGCCATCGGAGGGGCTTGATCATTCCTTTGGTACCTCGAACTGGATGCATTGATGGGTGGTCAAAACCCAATCAGTATACGTTTCATACTATCTTGAGGATCTCCCGCCTTGAAGCCTAGAGGTGTAGCGTGTTGTCGTTCCAGGATCTATGCCATGCTGTTCCTGCTGAGACGGATTCTCTATATCCATATAGCCTCCATGTATAGGCTATTTTTGCATCAGATTCCTCGAGCCCTTGGGCCACAAGGCTGATGGCGGTTTAACCCTAGGTTCCCAACAATGTTATCCACAGCATCTGTGAGTAACGTACGTGGGAATACCGGTTTACCCATAGTCAGTTGCTGACGAGAATCCTCCGCCTTACGTATTTAATCGCTTGCTCATTAACGGGCCAGGGTTTAACGGGAGCCCCTATGAAAGCTGTATTGGATGTTTATCTGAATTCTTCGCTGGTGCTGCGCATTGGTATCGCGCTGGTTCTAGGTTTGGTGGTTGGCCTTGTCGGCGGGCCGGTGGTGGCCGAATGGTTGAACCCGTTCGGGGAGCTGCTGCTGAAGCTCTTGAAGTTTCTGATCGTGCCGATTGTGCTGTTTACCCTGATGGTGGGCATCAACCAAGCCAACCTTTCCAGTATGGGGCGTGTCGGCCGGAAGCTGCTGGGTTTCTATGTGCTGACTTCGGCGCTGGCCATTGCGGTGGGGCTGACGGTGGCGTCCTTCTTCGAACCCGGTATTGGTCTGGAATTATCGTCGTCGGCCACCGTCGAGGTGCCGGAGAACCCGGGCTTTGTTCAGGTACTGTTGAACATTGTGCCCGCCAATATTGTAGAGGCCTTTGCCAAGCCGAACCTGCTGGGGATTATTTTTACCGCAATTGTGTTTGGTGTGGCGCTGCTGAAGCTGCGCGAGTCTGACGCTCACAGTGAAGCTGCAGATAAAGTGTACGACGTGGTATCTGGCCTGAACGATGTCACCATGAAAGTGATGTCTGGGGTTCTTCAATACGTGCCGATTGGCGTGTTTGCGATTGTTGCCAGTACCGCCGGTGAGCAGGGTGTGGCCACGATATTGGCGCTTGGCGATATGGTCATGGTGCTGTACATCGCTCTGGCGGTGCAGCTCCTGCTCTATGGGGTTTTGATGCGCCTGAATGGCGTGAATCTGGCGGGCTTCATTCGTGAGGCTAGGGCACCGGTGGCCACGGCCTTTGCCACCCAGAGCAGTTCCGGGACGCTGCCTCTGACTCTGAACGCCGCTAGCCGTATGGGGATTCCCCAGCGCATCTACGGTTTCAGCTTGCCGCTGGGGGCCACCATCAATATGGATGGCGCGGCTATCCGCATTGCCATTTCCGCTGTTTTCGCGGCCAATGTGGTGGGCGTGCCGCTGGACTTTGTCACCATGCTGGAAATTGTGCTGATCGGCACTCTGGCTTCGATAGGTACTGCCGGTGTGCCGGGTGCCGGTATCGTCATGATTGCAACGGTGTTCGCACAGGTGGGGCTGCCGATTGAAACTGTGGCCTTACTGGTATCGATTGATGCACTCGTGGGAATGGGCGCCACCGCCATGAATGTCACCGGAGATCTGGTGGTTACCTCGGTGATTGGCCGTTCTGAGGAGAAGTATGAGTCGGCGCCGGAAAACCCGGTGGAATCGGAGAATCAACTATCCTACGACCACAGCCGGGGGCAGCCCCGAAACGTGCTTTAGCTCTCTGCCGGAAGGGATGATTCCCTTCGCGGTTTTGAGCAAGTAATCTAGTTCACTCGATCGAATGGACGGTCATAGTCGAGGCTGGTTGGCCGCTGCGCTGGCGATTCGCCATCACCTTCGCCGGTGTAGAGAATGTTATTCTCGATGTAGACGATCGTGTATTCGTCGATCTCCCAGTCGGCGCCATTGTATCGTGTAACATGCGAATCCAGCTCGGTAGCGGTGATGCCAGAACCCAATACAACATCCGCACCCAAAGTGAAGTAGCCTGATGAGGTAGGGTTCGGAGCCTCCGGTAATGGCACCATGCAGCCGCTATCGATGTAGTTCTCGATACTGGTGCTGAAGGTGCCGCGGGTGAAGGTTATCGTCACGATATCGTGGTGCACTTCGCCTTTAACGGGTCCGCATTGCTTGTTCCAAGTGCCTTCAAGTAAGGTGATTTCATCACTTGGAGTGGCGTTATCGTTATCATCGCTGCCGTCAGAGGAGCCCGAATCCGGAGGGGTACCCTCCTCGATTTTGCCCGGGTCGTCTCCGCTCCCCCCGCCTCCGCAACCCGTCATTAGTGCCGAAACAAGCGTGAACAATGCAATCCTTGTCATGATTGTGCTGCCTTACGATAGTGTCTGTTTGATTTACTGTTATATCATTATTGCATAAGGCGAGAGGCTGCGACAGGCCGTGAAAGTAGACCTGTTTTGGTTTTACGGTTCTAGAATCAGCGCCTCAGCCGGCTATAATGGCGTACTTTTAATCGTCTTAGAGGGCGCTATGCCAATCGAAAAGAATCAGGTGGTTTTGTTTCACTACAGTGTCCGTGATGAGGAAGGAACGGTTGTTGAAACTTCCCGTGGTGGCCAACCGAATGCCTATCTGCATGGTCATGGAGGTGTTATTCAGGGCTTGGAAGAAGCCCTTGAAGGTCGTGAGACGGGTGAAGTCTTCAGCGTAACCATCACGCCGGAGAAAGCCTATGGGCCGCGCAAGCCGGATGCCATTCAACGAGTGCCGGTGAAGCACTTGATGGGGGCCAAACGCTGGAAGAAAGGCATGGTCGCTCAAGTTCAAACCGAGCAGGGCCCGCGCCATGTGGTGGTTGCCAAGGTCGGCCTCAAGTTTGCGGATGTGGACACCAATCACCCGATGGCGGGTAGAACGCTCACCTTCGATATCGAGATCATCGAAGTACGCGATGCCGATGCGGACGAGCTTGCTCACGGGCATGCCCATGGGCCGGGTGGGCATCACTGAGGCGTGCGCAAGCTGCAACCTCGTTGCCAAGCCCTGATAGGCAGACTAGATTAAATAGTAGGGGGAAGTGAACGAGGCAAGGTAGATGAAAGCGTTCTTTTTGATCATTGTTTACCTTGTTGCGGTCACCTTTCCGTTGATCTTGTCTGCGCTGGTCGGCGGGCAGCCTCGCCATTTCCATCAGGAGCTGGCGTCTGGCCTTGGTATTCTGGCGTTCTCCATGGTCCTCATGGAGTTCATCCTGTCGGGTCGTTTCAAGGCCATTTCAAACGGCGTCGGGATGGACGTCACTATGCGGCTTCACCAGATGATGGCGCGCACCGCATTGGTGTTCGCGTTGGTGCATCCGCTTCTTTATCAAGGAACCCCGTCGGGCGGGCCACGCCCTTGGGATCCAACCCGTGAATTGACACTCACCACCGATTTTTCTGCTCTGGCCTCCGGCATTGCTGCCTTCCTGCTGCTTCCCGCCCTCGCGCTATTGGCCATCGGGCGTACTCAGCTGGACTACAAATACGAGACCTGGCGGTTTTTGCACGGCTTAGGCGCTCTCTTGATTGCGGTTCTGTTGTTGCACCACACCGTTTCGGCCGGGCGGTACGGTTCACAGCCTGTGATGACCTGGGTGTGGTTAGCCATGACAGGCGTGGCTGTCGCGTCACTACTCGCTGTTTACCTTCTGGTTCCGCTTCTGAAAAAAGCACGGCCTTGGCGTGTGGCTTCCGTGAATCAGTTGACACCAGAGCAGTGGGAATTGACTGTAAAACCGGATGGTCATTGTGGCCTTGGCTACAAGGCAGGGCAGTTCGTCTGGCTGAATGTGGGTCATAGCCCGTTCTCAATGAAAGAGAATCCGTTCTCCATTTGCTCAGCGCCTGCAAGCGGCCCGGAGATCACCTTTATGATCCGAGAACTGGGCGATTTCACACGTACCATCGGCCAGATAAAACCCGGAACCGTTGCGTATCTCGATGGTCCCTATGGCAATCTTTCTGTGGAGGGGCGCGATGAGCCCGGGATCGCGCTTATTGCCGGTGGCGTTGGCTTGGCTCCGCTGCTGAGTATACTCAGGCAACTACGGCTGAGCGGCGATTCGCGCAAGGTGAGGGTGGTCTACGGGAATCGGGTGGTTGATCAGATCGCCTATCGCGATGAACTGGTTGAGGGCGATGTCGTCTGTGTGCTGTCAGAGCCACCAGAAGCCTGGGCCGGAGAGACAGGCCTTATCGATGCCGCGCTGATGGATCGGGTGTTTTCAGAGAAGGAGTTCAGCGAGTGGCTGTTCGTAATGTGCGGCCCGAGGGGCATGATGGATGGCGTTGAAGATTACCTGATCAGCAGAGGCACACCCTCACGCTGTATCCTGTCGGAGCGCTTTAACTATGACTAATCCCTTTCAGCGCTTGAGCCCGCGAGGCCGGGTGTCTGTGATCATTTGGGCGCTGAATATCACATTGTGCCTTGTCCTTCTTGCTTTCGTGCTACGGTAATCGACGGATTAAAATAGACTGGGAAAACGCTATTTTTTCTGTGCCTTATCATCCGCTGACCGCATTTTCATTTTATCTTTCTTTTTCATGTCGGAATGGTGGTCTTTTTTCGGGTCCATTTCGTCAGCTTTGCCGGTTGGGTCGCCGGTATTGTATTTCGACTTTTTGGACTCCTCGTGTCGCTCAGAGTTCTGCTTTCCCTGTTTCGCGTGGTTATCCATATCCTGCTCACCCAAGTCCTTGTTCTCATGGCCGTGATGGGCAGCGAGCAAGGCGGTTGAGCCCAAGGCTATGAACGGTGTGATCAGGGCATAAAATGCGAGTGCATGGAGCTTTTTCATAGAACCCTCCTTCGTATAAGATGTTCCGCGCGGACGAAGTGTCCTCTATGCGCGTTTCGTCATATGGAGTCCGGGGTGATCTCTTGAGTTAAGCTCAGGAAACGGTGCTTATCAACTCGGGATAATTACGTTGCTCGTTATGTGGCCCTAGTGGACACCACTAAAAGGTTAAACTCTGTTGTGTATAAGCTTAACGTTCTGGTAGTTCTATCCCTGTTGCTTATGGCCGGCTGCACCAACATCGCCAAAGATGCGGCCAGAACAATTCATCCGGCATCGTCTTCGTCTTTGACGACAGACACATTGTTCTCCGTCACCAGTGAGTTCTTATCTGGGAAGGGCTATCAGTGTGACAGCCGCCATGACCCGAGTGCTCTTCGTTGCACGAAAGAACTTCGCGATCTTTATATCCATCAGACCCAAGCGGTGGTGCAGATCTATCCCCGGGATGAAACTTACCCCCATACCCTGGTGACTAGCCGGTGGGATGAAGGCCTGATTCCGGGCGAGTTTATTTCCAGTGAGTTCACTAATCCTGACGTGAAGGCATTTTGCGAGTATCTGGAAGCGCAGGCGTTGGGCAGTTGCCGGATGATCAAATAATAGAAGGAATGGCTAATGGCTTTAGGGTGGGTAGTAGCAGGCACGATTGGCCAGTTTTTTCTGGCATACATGATGTTTATGCTGGTGGTGTTCGGGTTCAGTGCTGTTGGCAACACTCAACGGCTCTCCCAGTTTGATTCCTCGGTGCTGGACTCGGCTATGTATTCCGTGCCCGCAAGTTGTATTGTCAGTGCGGTTGTTGTGATTGTGCTTTATCGTATGGGCGCGGGTAAGTTAGCGTACCTTTGGTACACGACTCCGTTGTTCTTGTTTTCGGGGTATTTGGTGTACATCAAGATGTTTGTTAAGCCGAGCGCCGATCTGTAATGCCTCACTTTGAACCGTTGCAGAGGGGGCTCTGCCCATTCAACGAATAAGCCCTTCCAGATGAACGCT
Source organism: Marinobacter sp. AL4B (assembly GCF_019916045.1). Classification (NCBI taxonomy): domain Bacteria; kingdom Pseudomonadati; phylum Pseudomonadota; class Gammaproteobacteria; order Pseudomonadales; family Marinobacteraceae; genus Marinobacter; species Marinobacter sp. AL4B. Next base: position 46,784 of record NZ_JAILWZ010000013.1, on the reverse strand, counting down.
CCTTTCAAGCTGCGCCCCTACCAGCAAGAAGCCGTCGAGGCCACCTTGAAGCACTTCCGAAAATCGGATGAGTCTGCCGTGATTGTGCTGCCAACCGGCGCGGGTAAAAGCCTGGTAATTGCAGAATTGGCTCGCTTAGCCAAGCGCAAGATTCTGGTGCTGACGCATGTGAAAGAGCTGGTGGAGCAAAACCACGCTAAGTACGAGAGCTATGGGTTAACCGGCGGGATCTTCTCCGCCGGGCTGAAGCGCAAGGAGAATCGGCATCAGGTGACCTTTGCCAGTGTGCAGTCGGTGTCGGCGAATCTCGATCAGTTCAAAGATGAATATTCGTTGGTGATTATCGACGAATGCCACCGCGTCAGCGGCGAGGATACCAGCCAGTATCAACGCATCATCGAGTTGCTGAAACAGCAGAATGATTCCCTCAAAGTGCTTGGCCTAACTGCCACTCCCTATCGGCTCGCCATGGGCTGGATTTACCGCTATCACTACCGGGGTTTTGTGCGTAGTGAGCAAGACAAGCCTTTTGTACATTGCATTTACGAGCTGCCGCTCAGTTATATGATCAATCGCGGGTATCTCACCAAGCCCGAGTTGGTCAATGCAGCGGTAGCGCAATACGATTTCTCTGCGCTGGCGCAGGACCGTTTTGGCGAATACGCCGATAAGGATGTGAACGAGCTGCTGAGCAAACATCAGCGCGTTACCCGAGCCATTATTGAGCAGGTAATGGAGCTCGCGGCTGAGCGCAAGGCAGTGATGATCTTTGCGGCTACGGTGGATCATGCGAAGGAAATTACGGGCTACTTGCCGGAGCACGAAACCGCGCTAATAACGGGGGCTACCGATCTGGCTGAGCGGGATTCGCTCATCCGGCGCTTCAAACAGCGGCTGTTGAAGTATCTGGTAAATGTGTCTGTGCTCACCACGGGCTTCGATGCGCCTCATGTAGATTTCATAGCCATTCTTCGACCTACCCAGTCGGTTAGCTTGTATCAGCAGATTGTGGGCCGCGGTCTGCGTTTGGATGAAGGCAAGCAGGATTGTCTGGTAATTGATTACGCGGGCAACAGCGTCAATTTGCATCACCCGGAAGTGGGCGAGAAAAAGCCGGACCCCGACAGCGAGCCGGTGCAGGTGTTTTGCCCAGGCTGTGGGTTTGCCAATATCTTCTGGGGTAAAACCGACAGCGAAGGCCGCGTTATTGAACACTATGGTCGCCGTTGTCAGGGGCTGCTGGAGCCTTTGGAGCAGAGCGAGCGCCCCGAGCAGTGCGATTACCGTTTTCGGTTCAAAGAGTGCCCGCATTGCGGTGCCGAGAATGACATCGCAGCCCGAAGCTGCCACCAGTGTAAGAAGGCCATTATTGACCCGGACGATCAGCTTAGAGATGCCCTGAAACTCAAAAATGCGATGGTCATCCGTTGCGCCGGAATGACGTTGAGCGATCATGGCGACACGTTGAGGATCACCTATCATGGTGAAGATGGGGAAGAGCTCAAGGAGTCATTCGATTTCAGTAAATCGAGCCAACGTAATGTATTTAATAAACGGTTCGGGCGACGTTTCGCGAACAGCCAGGCACCGAAAGAGTTCAGTAAGGTTGATGAAGTGCTCGAGCTGCAGGCCTTGGTACCAGCACCGGATTTTGTGATTGCGCGCAAGCAAAAGCATTATTGGCAGGTGCAGGAACGAATTTTTGATTATCAGGGGCAATATAGAAAAGCGAATGGGGCATAACTTCCCCCGAAGCTTTTTGCTGTCACACTAATCAATAGGTTATTAGATTTCTTCCTTCGTACTACAGTCGTGACCTCTGGCAAGTGCTAAACTGACTGCCGTTGCTTGAGTAAGGATACCCAACATGGCGCTTTGCCGTTTGTTTTTGTACGTTGTCACGCTGTTGCTGGTGGCTATTCCTGCAGGGGCTTCGCAATCATTGGAGATAGGCCAGGGTGCGGTAAAGCTAAAGCACTTTCCCGTTGAGTATTTTGTGGATGGTTCGCAATCGTTGGATTATGAGTCGGTTCGCCTTGAGCCGTTCGAAACCACGACCAGTACGGCAACCCTGGGTAACCGCGCGCCGGTGGCTTGGTACCGTATTTCCTTGCAGAACACGAGTGCCTCTGATCAGTCGCTTTTCCTGCATCTCCCCAAGGCTTATCACGTTCGCTCAATTGATATCATCGAGGAACGCTCTGCCAGTTTGGTGAACAACCTATCCATCGACCTCAATAATGCCGAGGCCCATCCTACGATTTACAAAGGAACGTTGGTGTATCCATTCGTTCTGCCTGGGGGCCAGTCAACGGTTTTATACGTGCGTAGCCATGCATACTCCCATCAGTGGTTTTCGCTAGGGATATACGATGAGGAGCATTCCCGGCATGAACTTGTCGGCAGTCATCTCGATATTGCTCTCATGGTGGGGATGATGTTGGCGCTCGTGTTCTATAACAGCTTGTTGTACTTCGCCACCAGCAAGAAAGAGAACATCTTTTACTCCCTTTATCTTATTTCAGGCCTGGTGTGGATAGCGTTGTCATACGGCCTTGTGGCCAAGGCCTTTAGCGCCTACGGCGATGCCATTTTCATGCTGAATCTGTCGATCATCTCCATGCCGATTTTTCTATTGCTGTTTATGATGGCAATTTTCGAAACTCGCGAGTATTACCGAACAGAAAACCGTGTTTTACAGGCTATGTTGGTGCCTCTGATTGTGGCGTTCGTTTACGGCTTGTTTGATATTACGGCCGTCTTAAAGTTTTCTGACAATCTTGCCGCATTGGTGATGCTGGTGACCTTCTCGGTTAGCCTTTCTTTGCTCCGAAAGGGGCATCCGCTGGTGAAGTTCTTCCTTGTTGGGCACACCTTCTTCCTGATATTCAACGGGATCGCGGTCATGTATTACAAGGGGATGGTTACGCCGAACTACATCAACAGTCATGGGGTTGGCATCGGCATCATACTCGAGGCACTTACGCTCGCGTTTATCATCTCTTATCGGATCAAATTGCTGGAGGATATTCGTTCTAAGCAGGATGAGCTCAAGCGACAAGCTTCCACCGACCCGCTGACCCGGCTTTATAACCGACGTCATTTTATGGCGGAAGGCGAGTATTTGCTGGCGAAGGCGAAGGAAAGCGGCGAGTCTCTGTCAGTGATTGCTCTTGATATTGACCATTTCAAGTTAGTTAACGATACCCATGGTCACAACGTGGGCGATCTCGTTTTGGTGGAGGTTGCTTCGACGTTTCGTAAGTTAAGCCGAGACAGGGATTTGGTTGCTCGGTTTGGCGGTGAGGAATTTCTGATCCTATTGCCCGGCGCAGATCTCGATGAGGCATTCGGCTGTGCCGAGCGAATTAGGGCTGCGGTAGAGTCGCTGGCAATAGCAGCCAGCGAGAACGTGGTCGTTCGTGTCACTGTCAGTTTGGGGGTTGTACAGGTTAACCCAACGCTTGAAACGCTAGAGGACGCGGTTAACCGTACGGACCAGCTGTTATATGAAGCAAAAGCTGCAGGGCGAAACCGGGTCAGTGGCTTCTACAATTAACCTTAAATCCCAGTGCTATCGCTCAGTCGCTCCAGTTTGATGCTTCCGTCTTCAAAGACCAGTGAGCCATTTGGTTCCCGCACAGCCGCAGGGAGGCTTGCTACCTCAGACTTAAGAATAAGCCCCGCCGACTCTGCTTGCTTCACGATAGGGACAATTTGCTGGTCAACGAATTCTATAATTTGACCACCAAGCTCACCGCCTAGAGTGGAGGCGTTTACTTTAAGCTTTTCAATATCGTTCAAGTGGTTAGTTGAAAGCTCTGATAGCTCCACTACTTCGTTTCGGAGCAGCTCTCGGGTGCGATCAAATGCATCATAGGCGGCCACTTGGGAAATGGAACCCGATTGTTTTTCAATGTCTATGCCTTCGATTTTCCGGGGCTTGGCGCCCTCGGAAGACATCAGATTTGCGTTGTAATTAAGCGTGCTGATAACGGCTTTCAATCCATGTCTCAAGCCGTTCACATCATCAATAAGTCCGTTGATGTTACGCATGTTTTGGTAGTGAACAGACAGGCTAGATGCATGAATCTTGACGTTTTTCATGGATCGGTCGATCACATCCGCAGAACCTCTCAAGCGAGAAAGTTCCACTTGTAGCGCCATCACCTGTTTCGATTCTTTGATCTCAGAGTCGTGCTGAATAAGCCGGCGATTTTGCTCTATGAGCTTGCTTTCCACTTTTGTGGAGGTGGTACTTCCGAAGAAGTCGGGGGCATTGTTGCTGGGTGGGGGAGCGGTTTTAGCCGGTTTCCGATTGTATTTTTCTACCACTTTTTCCAAGCGATCATACGCCTCTACGGCACTGTCTGAGTTGCATACCTCGTAGGCCTTCCGGACCACTTTTGTGACCGCACTGCCGACAGATTTCACTGTATCCCAGACACTCGAGAACCACCCCATGCACAGTTTCCTTATCAGACGGCGTTAAGTTTCAATTTGCTCTGTATGGTTTTGCGGGGGATTAGAGCACATCGATGAGAACCAGAACAGGTTTGTTTCCGCTGGGATTTAGAGCGGCAGCGCGGTACTCTGGCGCTTTGGACACGTCCTCGCCTTGGTAGCTGCGTGCTATAGCCCGGCAGCCGGGTACAATAACGGTGTAGGTGAAACGGATGAAAAAGAAGGTCAAGATCTCTTTTGGGCGTAAACTGCTGCGGCTGATTCTTCGGTGTGTCGGAACCTTGGTAGCGCTGGTGCTCCTGGTTGTCCTGGTGTTTCGGTTTGTGAATCCGCCAACGTCCGCATTTATGTTGGGCTATCAGATGAGCGATGCGCGGTCGTCATTGCAGCACGAATGGGTGCCTTTGTCGGAGATTTCTGAATGGATGGCGTTGGCAGTGGTGGCCAGCGAAGACCAGCGATTCCCGGAGCATCATGGCGTCGATTTTCAGGCCGTTCATAAAGCCGTGTCGGAATATCGGGCCGGCGAAGGGCTTCGGGGCGCTAGCACTATTACTCAGCAAACGGCGAAAAACCTATTTCTCTGGAATGGGCGGAGTTTTGTGCGAAAGACCATTGAGGCCGGATTGGCGCTGACGATTGATGCCCTTTGGCCCAAGCGGCGTATTCTTGAGGTGTACCTGAATATCGCCGAATTTGGCACGGGCATTTACGGTGTTCAGGCTGCCAGCCGAGCCTATTACCGCATTCCGGCTGGGGTGTTGTCAGCAGGGCAGGCTGCGCACCTGGCGGCGGTATTGCCCAATCCCAAGGTGTTAAGCGTGAGGGCTCCTTCGCCTTATGTGCAGGAGCGCGTAACTTGGATACAGATGCAGATGGGACAGTTGTCACGGTGGGGTTATCTGGATGCGCTTTAGCACCATCCAGATAACCGGCTTGAGCTTTAACTGATAAGCGCAGGCGTTACGACTGCGCCACCCACAAGCAGGGCGACAAAGAGTAAGGACGCGAGAACAAACGGCTTCAACCCCAAGTGCCGAAGAGCTTCGATTCGAGTCTGAAACCCGAGAGCGGCCATCGCCATGGTCATAGCGATTTGTCCGGCAAGCACCAGCGTGCTTTGGGCCGTTTGTGGCAGGTGCAGCAGGCTGTTTAAGCCGACGACGGCCATGAAGCCAAAGGCGAACCAGGGAATCGTGATCTTGTTGGTTGTCCCGGCAGCGTCATCGGTTTTATTCCGGTTGCGGGTCCAGATCTGACCGATGATCAGTAGAAACGGAACCAAAAGCATAACCCGAACCAGTTTTACGATGACCGCATTGGCCATCGCCTCCTCGCCCACCGCATTGCCTGCTGCTACCACTTGTGCCACTTCGTGAACCGTGGAACCAATGTATATGCCGTAGAGCCCTTCATCCCAGCCCAGCAGCGGAAACATGATTGGATAGATGAACATAGCGAGGGTGCCGAATAACACGACTGTGGCGACCGCCATAGAAGTTGCTGCGGGTCTTGCTCGAATGGCTCCTTCGGTGGCCAGTACGGCAGCGGCGCCACAGATAGCGCTACCGGCGCTAGTAAGAATGGCAGTGTCGCGATCCAGTTTCAGCCACCGGGTGCCTAACCAATAACCTACGGTTGTGATGGTCAGGACGACCAGCGTGTCCAGCACCAGAATCATCGGCCCCAGGCCCACCAGCTGCTGCACGGTGAGAGAAAACCCGAACAGTACGATGCCTGTCCTTAATAGCCAGCGGGAAGCAAAGCCAAGCCCGGAAGCGAGGCCTTCCAACTGCTTCCCGATTAGAAGGTTGCCGGCCACAAGACCCAATATCAACGTAAACACCAATGGCCCCAAACCGGTTTTCTGCACGGGAGGCAGTGCTGCAATGCTGTAACCAGCCAGTGTGAGTACTACGCACACTCCCAATCCCCTGAACATTTTCGATACTCCTAACTAATTGGAATATCGATATTCTATTTGCAGGCTAACTATCCGGGAAACAGTTGTTTTGCATTTCAGTAATCGATTTTTCAGATTTTAAGCTGTCGAAGCACGACAGCTTATGCCTTTGTTCGAGCTCACTCTAAAGACGGCAGGAATAGAATGAAGTCGGGAACAGCAATCAAGAAGATCAGGATCAGAAAATCCATGACCAAGAACCAGAATATGCCTCGAAAAATAGCCGAGGTAGTAACCAGGTTCCCTACAACACTCTTGATTACAAAAACATTCATGCCGATGGGGGGAGTGATCATGCCTATTTCCAGCAACTTGGTCAGTACGACTCCGAACCAGAGTAGGTTGAGCCCGGCGTTATCTACGATAGGCAGTACAATGGGAAGCGTCAGTAACATCGCACCGATGGGTTCGAGGAACATGCCCAGAAACACGTAGATGAGAACGATGGCAAAAAACAGCATGAAATAGCCGGAATTGAGGCCAATAATCAGTTCAGACAGGTAGTCTCCCGCCCCGGATAGAGCCAGAAATCGAGTAAGCAGGCTGGCGCCAACCGCGATAATGATAAGAGCGCCAGTTGTCATCAGAGTCTCAAGGATTGCGTTGCGGAAACGTGTCCAGTTGAGGCTGCGCTTCAGCGCTGCGACGACGAGTGAAAGAAAAGCACCAACAGCGCCAGCCTCGGTAGCGGTGAATATACCGCCAAACAAACCGCTAAAGATGCCAACCATAATCAGCAGTACGGGCCAGGTATCCTTCAGTGCGCGGATTTTCTCGGCGGTAGGGATAACTTCATTCGTATCAGGCGCGAGCGAGGGGTTCAGCTTCACGCGGACCAGAATCACCGTGATATAGCCGATCGCGGTCAAAATGCCTGCGCTGATGCCACCCAGGAAAAGCCCGGTTATAGACTGCTGCGCAATGATGCCGTAAAGGATCATGATGATTGACGGAGGTATCAGCGCTCCAATGGTTCCTGCGACAGCAACGGTGCCCGTGGCCAGTTCAGGATGGTAGCGATGACGTATCATTTCCGGGACGGCGATCCTGCCCATAGCTGCAGAGCAAGCGACGGATGATCCGGAAACCGCCGCAAACCCCGCTGATCCGAATACTGCTGCAATGGCCAGTCCCCCAGGTATGCCTGATAGCCACATTCGGGCTGCACGAAACATCCCTTGTGTTAGCTGTGTGTGATAACAAACAAACCCCAGCAGCAAAAACATAGGCACTGAGCTCAAGACCCAGTTCGAGGCGAACTGGTAAGGAATGATGCCGAGTGAACCCCATGCAATGTTCCAGCCCATCATGTACCAGAGCCCGCCGAATGAAACCCCGATTAAAGACACTCCAATCGGCACTCTTAGAGCAAGAAGTGCAACCAATATTCCGAGTCCGGATAGCCCAATTTGTACGTCTGACATTGTTATTTCCCCATCCCGTCATTTGCGTCCAGATCATCGGCTTCTGCTGTCGCCGTATTTAATCCGGATGTCGTTCCGAGGCAGGAACTTGCCAGTTTGTATATAACCACCAGTGTCATAAGCCCACAGCCAAGGGGCAGCACGTAATAGGTAATCCAAATAGGAATGGCGTCGCTGCCTTGTATAACCGAAGCGCCAAAGCTTCGTTTTTTCTCTGCTTCGTCCCACGTGCGAACCGTCAGCAAAGAAAAGACGATGGTCGATAGAAGGAATGAAAGACGTTCCAGATTTCGCTGCATCCACAGCGGGAGTCGGGCCGTAATGACTTCGACTGAAATATGAGCGTTTTTTTGTTCCGCGAATGCCAGGGGGATGAATACTGCAATGACCATGTAGTAATAGGAAACTATTGAAATGGTACCCGGGATGGGCGAATTAAGAAGGTAACGGCTAGCAACATCCAGAGTGATGTGCAGCATCATTAACGCGATTGCGAGTCCACCGAGGATGGTCATCAAATTCGTGACCATCGATAAAAATCGACCAATACCGTACATGCTAATCCCCACTACGGCCCGCAGGGAGCCGGTTTGTTTTTATTGAGTCTGTGTGCGTAAGCATCGACTGCGGCAAGGCGGTCATGGCCTTGCCGACAATAGGTGAATTCAAGAATAAGCGTGCGGGGTTTGTGCAACATCGTCGTAATCGACGAATTCGGGTACGAAGGCGGTGTTTCAGGGAGTATTGCTGAGGCTTCCATTTTCTATGGTAGGCTTTTGCTCCGCTATGTGAGCGATAAGAAGTGAATAACCACGCTCGAAATGTCCACTGAATGGGTGGATGGTAATCGAATTAGCACTGGAGCAGTTAAGCGCTATGCCTGTTTCTCACACGCTCAAGCGTGTTCTGATGGTGAGTAAACTCAATCCACCGGCATCCAGAGCCGCTCAAGTTGAGCGTGCGGAGCTGTGCCAGAAAATAGTGTCGGCTACTGCGGCTAAGTTGATCGTCGTTCGCGCGTCAGCAGGATTTGGCAAGACCACTGCCATGGCCCAGAGTATGTCCAGGATGAGCAGCGACGGAATTGCTACGGCCTGGCTTACGATCGATGATGCAGACAATGATGTCTCACGATTTTTGTTTTGCTTAAACGCGTCAGTGGCAAAATTGACCGAAAATAGCACCCACGCCGGCGATGAAGAGGCGATTGAGAGCCAAACTGCCAGCGAGGCGGCCTTTAATATAGTCGCTCGGCTATCTGAAAACCGATCTGCATTTGCTCTGTTTATTGATGATTTTGAAAAAATTCATGAGCAATCGGTTCTCGGACTCATTCGGGAAATTATCGAGCATTTGCCCGCAAACGGACAAATCGTTATAGGGTCCCGGCACTTGCCAGAATTGGGGCTCGGGCGTCTGAGAGCGCGTGGCCAGTTGCTGGAAATTGAGGTTTCGGAGTTGCGCTTTTCAGTTGATGAGACGGCCGACTTTTTGGTGAACCGACGGCAGTTGGAATTGACGCAAGACGACCTCATTCGTATTCATGATCGTTCTGAAGGTTGGGTTACTGCGCTTTGGCTGACGTCTTTAGCGCTAGAGGGAAATACGAACCCGCAGTCTTTCATTCAGCGCTTTTCCGGTGAAAACGATGCCGTTGCAGAATACCTCGCTCACGACGTACTTGAGCAGCAGCCCGAGGAAATAAAAACTTTTCTGCTACGTACAAGCATTCTTCGCCACCTGACGCCGTCTCTTTGCAGCGCATTGGTGCCGGGCAGTGATAGCGAAGCAATGTTGCGTTACCTGGATACGCGAAGTGCTTTTCTGGCGCCTATTGAGCACGAACAGCTTACCTACCGTTATCACAGTTTATTTGCCGAGTTTTTACGCTCCGTGCTTTACGCGCGGTACCCATACAAGGTGGCAGGCCTTCACCTGGCGGCCTCAAAATGGTACGAGAATGCTGGGCGCTTTGTTCCGGCGATTGGTCATGCGATCGAGGGGTGCGCGTTTGATCGTGCCATGAGCCTGTTGAGTGCGCATGCTGAGCAGTTGTTGTCTCAGGGTCGGATGAAGCTTCTCGCGCGCTGGTTGGGCGAACTCCCGGCGGATCAGCTTAAGAAAAATGAGCTGCTTGAAATGATTTATATCTGGGCGATTGGGTTTACCCGTGGCCCGGATGAAGCGTTTGAGATGCTCTCGAGCACGTGTCTGGAGGCTTCAGGAAGCCCGATCATTAAATCGCACATTCTTGCGTTCAAGCCTTTGATGATGGGCATGATGGATCGTTACGAGGAGGCAAGTGAGCTTGGCCGCACGGAGGATCACGAGCTCTCGGGTTTAGCGCCTTTTGCCGATATCGTCTCAATTAATTCCCGCGCGAACGTTTTTTCTGTCATGGGTAACTACGACCAGGCCCGCCAACTTATTGATGGAGCAAGAGACGCTCAGTTTAGTCATTCGAGTTCTTTCAACTCGATGTACTCAGAGTCATTGGAAGGGTTGATTGATCTTCAGGAAGGGCGACAAAAACAAGCGGCCGCACGTTTTCGTCTGGCTGTCGGTGCTACCGGGCCGACTTACGATTTTAGCCATACCAGCGGAAATGCTTGGGCTGGCGTATTGCATGCCAATACCGTTTACGAAGCGAACAACCTGGAATTGGCAGCCCGCTTGTTGCACGTCTATGGCCCGCTGGTCCGCGAGGCCGGGTTGCCTGACCACATGCTGATCAGCGACATTATGTTGTCGAGGTTAGCGTTTAACTGCGGGGATGTTGACCGGGCATTTCAAGCTTTGACTGAGCTGGAGCACATGGGGAGGACCAGAAGACTGCCAAGGGTAGTGGCAACGGCCAGGCTGGAGCGTTCCCGGCTGTTTTTGGCGCAAGATCGGCCTGATGCGGCAAAGCAGGAACTTGACCGGGCGGGAAACGAAGAGCTTTGGCGGCGGGTTCGTAAACACCGAATGCCTGCAAACGACCTACAGTACATAGAGATGGCCCGCATACGGTGGGAGGTGATTGCAGGTGACGCTGAAGGCGCGCTTGCGCCACTTGAGGTGGAGATAGCAGACGCCCAAGACTGCTCCTTATACCGGCGGGTCTTGAAGTTAAAGTTGTTCAAAGCTATTGCGTTGTATCGCTGTAACCGTCCGGAAGATTCAATTGCAGTGTTGGCCGATATTCTGCCAACCTGCTGCGCGGAGGGGTACGTACGCTTGTTCGTAGATGAAGGCGCAGCTGCAGGCACTGTGATCAAACTCTACCATCAAGCCTTTCGGGAGGCCGGCTATCAGAGTGATCCGGTTTTCGTCAGTTATCTTGAAAGTTTGATTGAAGCGTTTGGGCCTGCCTTGTTGTCGACAACGGTATTGCCTGAAGCTGACGACATGATCCTGAATGCTCTGACGCGCAAAGAGGCCAGGGTGTTACAGCTATTGTCAGAAGGGTACTCAAACGGCGCTATGGCCGAGAAATTGTTTGTTTCGGACAGCACTGTCCGCACCCACCTACGCAACATAAATTCCAAGCTGAATGCCTCCAGCCGAACTCAAGCTGTTGCCATTGCGCGGCGGCATGGGCTTGTGTGAGGCGGCCCCTCGTAGGGAGCCGCAGCTTCTAAATGGGAAGCTTGCGGCGCCCGGAGGCCTCTTTTTCAGGTAATGGCGGTTTTGTGCTGTTTTGCAAACTCTACGAAATAGTTAAGGCTGTTTGGGTTGGCCATGGCGTCGGGGTTGGCGACGCTCTGTTGGGGGGCTCCCTGCAACAGTTTTTTGACCGGTAATTCCATTTTTTTGCCTGTTAACGTCCGGGGAATCTCAGTGACTTCAACGATCTCGTTCGGCACGTGCCGGGCTGAGAGGTGGGTGCGTATGGCGCTACGAAGGCGTTGGTCCAGTTCGGTTGTGAGCGACGAGCCTTCGCGTAATACTACAAACAATGGCATGTAGGGATCGCGCCCCAAGTATTCCAAGTCGACCACCAGACTGTCCACAATCTCCTGAGCCTCTTCAACAACGCGATATATTTCGCTTGTGCCCATTCGGATTCCTTGGCGGTTGATCGTGGTGTCTGAACGGCCGTAAATGACTGCGCCGCCCCGAGGCGTTATACGCACCCAATCACCATGCCTCCACAGTTTCGGGAAGACGTCGAAATAGCTTTCGTGATAGCGCTTGCCATTGTCATCTCCCCAAAAATACAGGGGCATCGATGGCATGGGTTTGGTGACGACCAGTTCGCCTACCTCGTCTTCAATGACGTTGCCGCTATCATCCATCGCGTAAACGGCCGTGCCCAAAGTACGACACTGCATTTCACCTTCATAAAGAGGCATGATTGGGCAGGAGCCGACATAAAACGCAGCGACGTCTGTGCCTCCGCTAATCGGTGCAATCAGCACGTCACCAAACTGATCTTTAATCCACTTGTATCCTTGTTCGGGCAAGGGGGAACCGGTTGATCCAATGGAGCGAATTTTTGTGAGGTCTGCAATCTGGTCGATCTCAACACCAGCTTTCAGACAGCTTAGATAATACGCCGCGCCAGCCCCGAAAAAGGTTGCCTCGGCTTCTTCTGCAAAACGCCAAAGTGTTCCCAGATCGGGGTAGCCCGGATTTCCGTCGAACAGGCAGATAGTTGACCCAAGCAAAAGGCCACTAATCTGGCAATTCCACATGATCCAGCCCGTGGTCGAGAACCACATATAGTGATCCTGGGGGCCAAGGTCCATATGAAGGCCGTGGCCGAGCATGCCTTCAAGCAATGCACCGCCATGGCCGTGGACAATTGGCTTCGGCATGCCTGTAGTGCCCGACGAATAGACGATCCAGAGAGGGTGGTCAAACGGAAGGTGCTCAAACTTCATGGGAACGTCGTGCCCTAGTAAATCGTCCCATAAGGTTGCATTTTCAAGCCGGGCATCGGGCTTTAAATAGGGCAGAAGAATCACGTTTTCCAGTGTCGGAAGTTCGATTTTGAGATTTTTCAGAACCTCAAGACGATCGAAATCCTTGCCTCCGTACCTGTAGCCATCTACCGCCAGCATGACTTTTGGATCAATCTGTCGGAAACGATCGGTCACGCTTCGAACACCCATATCCGGTGAGCAGCTGGACCAGATTGCGCCGATGCTTGCGCAAGCATAAAACGCGATGACAGCTTCCGGAATGTTTGGGAGGTAGGCAACAACCCGGTCGCCTGGTTCAACGCCCATTTGCCTTAAAGCAAAGGCGACTGATGCTATCTGGCTGCGCATTTCCGCCCAGGAGATGGATTCGGTCGGGCGTAATTCTGAACGAGATATAATGGCTGCACGATCCGGGTTTTCGTGGTGAAAACGAAAAGCCTGCTCTGCAAAATTTAGCCGGGCACCTTCGAACCATTTAGCGCCGGGCATTTCGTGACTGCTCAGAACCCGTCGATAAGGGGTAGTTGACTGAATGTCATAGAATTCCCAAAACGCAGCCCAAAAATCTTCCAGAGCTTCTACCGACCATTCCCAAAGCGAATTGTAATCAGTGAAGTACAGCGATTTTGTCTCGCCAAGCCAGTCCATGAAGCCTTTGATCTGACTCTGCTCGATGCGCGCTTGGCTTGGCTGCCACAGCGGTTTGGGAGTGACTGCTGTCATGTTAGAACCTCTAGCATATTGTTGTTGACGGGGAGGTGCGCACAGCTCGCTCCTCGGGAACCCTGTTTATAATGAGTCGATGATCCTGTAACAGACATCGTCTGAAACGACGAAAAGTACATTCGGTGGCTGAGTGTTTGGAACGCTTCCGTTGAGATGGAATATGGATGCCAATGAAAGATTCGTCGCTTTCGACGATTTCGAAGCGTTTGATTTACTCCCAACATGATATGGCCGGTGCGAGCTCCCAATAATCCTGCCTGGCGAACGTCGGCAACTGACTACAACAATATTGAGCATATACAGGTGAATAATAATGAACCGTCCAAACAGACTTAAACGTGGGGTACTTTCGGCCATTCTCGCGGGAGTAGCGATAACCGGAGTGGTGGAAGCAAAACAATTGAGCTACGCCACGGGATATTCACCAGGCTCCATCGGGGCAAAGGCTGCTGAGGTTTTTGCGAAAGATGTTGAAACTCATTCCGGCGGTGAGCTGACAGCAAAAGTGTATGCGCAGTCGTTACTGGGGTTTAGCGAAATTCCTCCCGGTATTCGGGACGGGATGGCGGACAGCGGGCTGGTTTTAACACCGTATTTTCCATCTGATTTTCCGAGTACCAATCTTGCCACTGAGCTCACAATGCTCATTGAAATGGTTGATGCACCCACCGAGAATGTAGGTCTGGCCTTTGCCGGTGCGATGGCTGAGTATGTTTTCTTTAATTGCCCAAGTTGCGTCACTGAATACAAACAACAAAACCAACTGTTTCTGGGCGGCGGCGGCACCTCGTCATATTTCCTGATTTGCAACAAGCCGGTAAGCACTCTGGAAGATATAAAAGGTAAGCGCCTGCGCATAGGCGGTGCTCAATGGGCACGCTGGGCCGACGAAGTGGGTGCAACTGCGGTGTCTATTCCTCAGCATGAAACCTATGAAGCCTTGAGCCAGGGTGTTGTGGATTGCTCCGTGCACTCAGCGCCTGAGCTAACCATTGTAAAGTTGATGGAAGTGACGTCTGACATGACACCGAATATGCCAGGCGGTGTCTTTTCCGGTGTTGCCAACAATATCAATGCTGACGTATGGAAAAGTCTGAAGCCTAGCGAACGTAGAACGATGCTCCACGCTTCGGCCGCGCATGCCAGTGCCCTTAGCTGGGGGTATGCCCAGGCAGCCGTCGAAAATATGAAAACTGCCGAAGAGCAAGGCATTAACGTTCACGAGGCGGGTGCGAGTCTGGTGAAAGTCACGCGCGAATTTATCGAGCAGGATTTGAAGGCTATCGCTTCCAAGTACGCAGATAACCACGGTCTGACATCGTCCACTCAATTAGTGGAGTCCTTCCGCTCGTTGTTAACCAAATGGGTGACACTTGTGAAGGATGTGGATAGCAGCGAAGAGCTGACGCAGATTTATTGGGATGAGGTGTACTCTAAAGTGGATGTTGAAAGCTACGGGCAATAGAGTCGGCAAGGTTAATTAGTCGCTGTCCAAAGCGGCAAGACAGGCGGAGAAATTGCCGGTGGGGCGTTTCTTCGTCTGGTTTACAAAAGTGCTTTTGCTTACATTTCAAACAATTTATTTCTAATTCCTATAGTATGGAAGCTTAGGTTGGTAAATAAACCGAAACCGAAGTGGAAGAGGTAATTCAAATGAGTAAGAAGAACGAAAAAGCGACTTTAACTTCAGCCACGATTGAAGAGCAGACCGCTGCATTTCTAAAAGCGGGCGGTACGGTTGAGCAAGTAGGTAAGGGCAAGAGTGGGCAAACGTTCCCCACCGGTTCAAGGCAGATCAGTCTGAAGAAGTAATCGAGTATTTTTCTGATCGCAATAAAAAAGGCAGCCTAGGCTGCCTTTTTTAGATTACGTTGTTCCTGTTAATTACAGGCCAACAACGTTCTCTGCCTGAGGGCCTTTCTGGCCGTCAGTTACGGTGAACTCTACTTGCTGGCCTTCAGCCAGAGTCTTGAATCCGCCGCCTTGAATAGCGCTGTAGTGAACAAAAACGTCTGGGCCGCTTTCACGAGTGATAAAGCCAAAACCTTTTGCTTCGTTGAAGAACTTAACGGTGCCGGTAACTGTAGACATAATATATAACCTGATTTTAATCAATAATTTGCCGCCAAGAGATCGTTGTGATCTTTGATCAGCGAATGCGGAAACATAAAAACGTGCAGGGTCAAAAACAGGACTAGAAGTATGACTACTTGAAATGTCTTATTCGTGAAATGCTTTGCTAAATCTTTCCAACGAGAGACAAGGTACGCGAATTCAGGGGCGTTGCAAAGTTTTTTCACAATTATTTTCAAATTTGCATTCGATGATCTCGACAGACCCTGGCAGGCCTATTCGCTCCTTGTTCAGAATTCTGTCGGTATAGAAACGGTCAACGTAGTTGAACGAGGCGACTTTGCAGTGTGAATCGTGCGTCCATTTGCTGTGATCCGCAACCAGAAGGCGGGCGCAGGTGTTGGCAATGATGGCTCTGCTGACTTCCGCTTCGCGGATCTCGTGATCCATCAAGCCGTTAACCAAGTCCAGGCTGCCGGTGCTGACAATGCCGAAATCGGTTGTGAACGAACTGAAGAAGTTGGTGACTTCTGGCCCCACTACGTCGTGATGAGCGTGGCGGTAGGTGCCACCGGAAACAATCACTTCAATCCCAGAGTTGCCTGAAAGTGCCGCCGCGACACGAAAGTTGTTGGTCAATATGCGCAGTGAGGTGTGCCCAATCAGTGCTTGGGCGACAAGCTCGATCGTGCTGCCAACGCCCAGGCTTACCGTGGCACCTTCCGGAATGTCGGCGGCAACGCGATGGGCTATTTGCTGTTTGGCAAGCAGATTGGGGACAGGCTCTTCGGGCAGGGAGACTGGGGGCTGCACTGGCTTAGCGGGCAAGCTGACGCCGCCGTAGCGGCGCCGCAGTAAGCCCTGTTCGCACATTTTGTTGATGTCGCGGCGAATGGTTTGCGTGGTCACGCCAAAACGCTGGGCAATGTCTTCAACTTCGACATGCTCTTGTTCATGCACCCATTCCAGGATGCAGCGTTGGCGTTCTTTGGCGCTCATCAGACTCCGTACTCAATCAAGTGCGATGTTGCAGCCAGACCTCAGCCATTTCCGCAAAGCCCAAGCCCGACGGCTGGCTGGCAATCGCGGCAGGTTGGTGCGTCATCACAGGTAAATGCTTGCGAATGTTAGCGACCCCGACGCTCATTGGAAAGTTGCGGAACATGCTTTCATCGTTCGGCGCATCCCCAATGAAGACAGTGCGCTTTCGCAAGGCTTCGGGATCAAGCCCCAGCAGTTCTTGTCCGACTCGAAGAGACATGGTGGATTTGTCGAACTCACCCAGCCAAATATTGAGGTGGATAGAACTCTGCCGAACGCTGAAGCCCTGAGCCACCAGCGGATCGTGAATGGCCTTCACCTGTTCTGGTGTGAGCGTTTCCTGCTGGTTGTAATCTACGGCCACATCCACAAACCGGAAGCGTTGGTCGGTTGCCAGCTTGGGTTCGAAGTCCAGTTCCAGGGCGGCGACGGCCTCTAAAATCGCTTGTTGGTCGTGCTGATGTTTGGCTTCATTTTCCCAATAGTGCCAAGCGATCGTTTGCGGGGCTGTGCGCTCGGCATAGAAGGCTCCGCCTTCGCCAATCACCGCTTTAACGGGCCAGGTGCGAATGATCTGATCGCACCAGCCTGCACAGCCACCGGTTACCGGGATAATGCTAATGCCAGCTTCGGCCAGGCGGCAGAGGGCAAGATAAGTTTCTGGCAACAGCCGGCCACCGGTGGTGAGTGTGTCGTCCACATCGGTGAACAGAATATCGGCAGTGCCAAAATCGATAAGGTCTTTCATAGCAGGGGGTGTCCAGTTCACAGCGTGAGTGCTTGTCGCCCAAAATGTTTCAGGCGACAAGCACTGCAAGGTCAGATCACTTTCTTACGCAGGACGCTGGTCAGCGCCTCGCCCAGAATGACCAATACAACGATGGCGAGCAGAATGGTTGCCACGGTTTGCCAAGCGAACATATCAATGGAGCCTTGCAGCAGCACCCCGATACCACCGGCACCCACCAGGCCCAACACCGTGGATTCGCGGATGTTGATGTCCCATCGCAGAATGATGATGGCAAAAAAGGCAGGCATCACCTGTGGCACAATCGCGTACAACACCACTTTCAGTTTGCTGGCGCCGGTCGCTTCCATGGCTTCAACGGGGCGGCGGTCGATTTCTTCAATGGCCTCGCCCATCAGCTTGCCAATGAATCCCACCGAGCGGAACATCACCGCCAGAATGCCGGCCAGTACACCGGGACCAAAAATGGCCACGAACAGCAAGGCCCAGATGATGGTGTTTACGGAGCGGCTGGAGACCAGAATAAGCCGGCCAATCCACAGCGTAACCTTGTTCGGCGTGGTGTTTTGCGCGGCAATGTAAGACACCGGCAAGGCGATGAAGATTGTCAGCATGGTAGACAGCGTGGCGATGTGGACGGTTTCCAGCATAGCGGAGAAAATCGCATCCCATTTGCTGAACTCCGGTGGCCACATACGCCCGGCGAGGCTTTGGATCTGGTTGGGGGCGTCCCATACCCAGGGCCAAAAGATGTCGATGTCGCTAACCGCCCATACCACCGCGATGACGGTGATCAGGTAAACCGCATAGCGCGTAAACTGT
Source organism: Marinobacter sp. AL4B (assembly GCF_019916045.1). Lineage (NCBI taxonomy): Bacteria > Pseudomonadati > Pseudomonadota > Gammaproteobacteria > Pseudomonadales > Marinobacteraceae > Marinobacter > Marinobacter sp. AL4B. The sequence goes on along the minus strand of NZ_JAILWZ010000013.1, from coordinate 28,613 downwards.
TCCTTACGGTCGTAACGTGACCAGACTCGGTCGGTCAGTTTTGCTGCGTGATCTACCATATTTTTTTCCTCACCCATCCGCTCAAGCCTTCACTGACCAGAATGATTGCAATGATCATCAGCAAAATGGCAAAGGCGAAGTCGTAATCGTAACGTCCGAATGCGTTCATCAAGGTGCCACCGATACCACCGGCACCGACGATGCCAACCACGGCCGAAGCGCGCAGGTTGCTGTCGAGCTGGTACATCGACAGGCCAATCTGGCGAGGCATGATCTGAGGAAATACCCCATACACCAGAATCTTCATGTAACCCGCACCCACAGAGCGCATGGCTTCCACTTGGCCCCAGTCGATTTCTTCAATCTCTTCCGCCAGCAGCTTGGCGACAAAACCGATGGAATACAGAGTCAGGGTGAGAATGCCGGCCACGGGCCCAAAGCCCACAGCCGCAACAAATAGAATGGCGACAATCACGGGGTGAAAGCTGCGGGAGACAATAATCAGGGTGCGGCCTACCAGATACACAGGCAGCGGAGCGACGTTGCGAGCCGCCATCACCGCAATGGGTACCGATAGCAGAACGCCCAGTAAGGTCGCTAGAAAGGCGATCTGGAAGCTCTCTTTGAAACCGGTCCATAGCAGTTCGCCCCGTTCAAAGCTGGGAGGGACGGCGCCGCCAAAAATTTTGCCGGCACGAGGCAAGCCTTCGGCGATGCGCTGCCAGTCAAAAGGCAGAGTGGAAAACGCCCAGTACAGGTAGGCCAGGATGATCACGCCCAAGCCATAGCGAATCCAGGGATTGGCTATAAAAGGGGGCTTTTTCCAGACTCTGCCCGATGTTGCATCGGATGCAGTTCTGCCGGATGTCATGCGGAAGCCTCCTCGGTTGGGGATGCGGGTTCACCGGCATCTTCTTCCGGCGATTCAATGCCGCCGTAAATGGCATCCAGCGCATCCTGATTGAAGTCTTTGGGTTCGCCGTCAAAAATCATTTGCCCGTGACGCATGCCGACGATCCGGTCGGTGTACATGCGCGCCTGAGTCACGTTGTGAATGTTGATCAGTACCGGAAGCGACATTTCATTGGCGAGGCTTTGCAGCAGGCTCATGATTTGTTGCGAGGTTTTCGGGTCCAGGGAGGCGGTAGGTTCGTCGGCCAGAAGAATTTCAGGTTCTTGCATCAGAGCGCGTACCACCGCCACACGCTGGCGCTCACCACCGGATAACTGGTCAGCACGCTTATCGGCGTAATGGGCGATGCCCACACGTTCCATCAGGCTGAACGCGCGGTCGATATCCGATTGCGGAAAGCGTCGGGTTAACGCTTGGAAGAAGGACACATAGCCCAAACGCCCGGACAGCACGTTTTCCATAACGGTCAATCGGTCGATCAGGTTAAACCCCTGAAACACCATGCCGATGCGCCGACGTGAGTGGCGCAGCTCGCTGCCACGCAGATTGACCAACTCGTGGTCGTTCAGCTTGATCGATCCCGAGGTCGGCTCAACCAACCGGTTGATGCAACGCAGCAGGGTGCTTTTACCGGCGCCGGATGCGCCGACAATGGAAACAACACTGCTCCCCTCGACCGTCAGATTCAGGCCTTTAAGCACAGGTTCGTTTTGCCCGTAACGTTTTACGAGGTTGGTGATCTCTAGCATGTGGTTAACTCCGGGGAGGGCCTCTGACGTTTGGTCAGAGGCTCCTGGTCTGCTTATTTGAGGTTTTCGCGGGTGTACTGGACGCCGTTAGAAGCCTGAATGGTACGAATGACCTTCCAGTTGTCTTTGTAGTTGATGGGGATGAAGGTCTCTACGCCTTCGAACTCTTCACCCAGCTCGGTGCCGGAGAACTTGAAGGTGTAAAAGGCTTCACGGATCTTCTCAACCAAATCGGGGTGCAGATTGTGCGCATGGTTATAAGACGTGGTCGGGAAACGGTCGGATTCCCACACCAGGCGTACGTCTTCGGTGTCGTACAGGCCACGAGCAGCCATGCGCTCTACCACTTCAGACGCGACCGGAGCTGCGTCGTAGTCTTTGGCAACAACGCCCAGCATGGATTGGTCATGGCTGCCAGAGAAGGTGATTTCATAGTCTTCACCAGGCACCACGCCCAATTCCGGGAACAGAGCGCGTGGTGCCTGGTTGCCGGAGTTAGATGTCGGGGAAGTATGGGCGACACGCTTGCCCTTCAGGTCGGTGATTTCATGAATGTCGGAATCGCTGTGGGTGTAAACCTGCAGTGAATAACCGAACTGGCCTGAATCAGAGCCCATCAGCGCAAAAGGAACGGCGCCGGCCAGGTTTACCGCAAAAGGCGTCGGGCCTGTGGAGAAACCAGCAATGTGCAGACGGCCACTGCGCATGGCTTCTACCTGAGCGGAGTTGGACTGAACGGCAAAGAAGCGAACATCACGGCCGGTCACTTCCGAAAGGTGATCGATAAACGGCTGCCAGATGTCGGAGTAAATAGCGGGGTCTTCAACTGGGGTGTAAGCAAAAATCAGAGTGTCAGGATCGTTCCACTGCGATTTGTCTTTAGGCAAGTCGGCAACCATGTCGCCGTTTTCATCGCAATACAGCGTATCCAGTGCGCCCCTTTCGCAGTCTGCCAATGCCTGACCGCTAAAACCTGTCATCAAAACGGATGCCGCCAAGGCGGCAGTGGGCAGTACCCCGGGAAGCTTTTTCTTATGGGAATTCATTGTGATTCTCCGTCGGGAGCGGTCCATGCGTTTTTATTGAACATCTGGGAGGGCCGGCTCCATTGGTTTTTATTTCTAGATGTTCAATTGAACATTTATGGTAACAGCAAACGTCTATTAGGCAAGATAGTTCATGTTTGAAATAGCGAAACGTGCGTTCCCGAAAAGCCAAGTACAAGGTACGCTGGCGCAAAAGGGTTCCTCTCATTCTCAGGGCGTTTGTTATGTTAAGTGCTTTTAGTTTAGTCACTCCCACCGAGATTGTGTTTGGGCGCGGGCTCGTCGCTCAACTGAACCAGCGAGCCGCGAACCTGGGCAAGCGGGCACTGATTGTCCACGGTAAAAATCCCGGCAGGCTCGCCGAGACACTTGAATCGCTTAAGGATGTGGACGTTGTCCAGACGCTGGAAATCGAAAAAGAGCCGGAGCTGGCAACGCTTGTAGCCGCCATTGATCAATGCAAATCGCTAGGTATAGATCTAGTGCTGGGAATTGGCGGCGGTTCTGTTATGGACTCAGCAAAGGTGATGGCTGCGATGTTGCCAAGCCAAACAAATTTGTTGAGTCATCTGGAAGTTGTCGGTAGCGGGTTGCCATTGTCTGCTCAGCGCCTGCCGCTGATTCTGGTGCCAACCACTTCAGGTACCGGCGCGGAGGTCACTCGAAACGCCGTTATTGATGTCGCCGATGCCCAGCGCAAGGTTAGCCTCAGGGATAATCAATTGTTGCCTGATCTTGCCTTGGTTGATCCGGCGCTGACCGATAACTGTCCTAGGCAGGTGACCCTGCATTCAGGATTGGATGCGATCACTCAGGTGGTCGAGCCTTATTTCTCTTCGCGTTCAAACCTGTTCACGGATATGTTGTGTAAAGAGGCGATTCCCAAAGGGCTTCTTGCGTTAAAGCAGCTGATGAAGGGCGAATCTTGGGAGGCGCGAGATGCTATGGCGCAGGTGAGTCTATTTGGCGGATTGGCTTTGGCGAACTCGGGGCTTGGGGTTGTTCACGGTATTGCCGGGCCGCTAGGCAGTTTGTGTGGTGCGCCCCACGGAGCCATATGTGGTGCCTTGTTGCCTGCGGGCATTGCCGCGAACCGTGATAGCGTGGTTGAGGTAGAGCACAAGGCCCGAATCGATCATGTAATTGGTTGGATTGCTGAGGCATTTGAAGTGCCTGAAGGTAAGGCACTACAGAATTTTCACGAATGGATTGTCCAGAATGGCTTGCCGGGATTGGCTTCGATCGGTGTGAAGGAAGATCACATTAAGTCAGCTGCTCAGGCAGCCGCTAATGCTTCCTCCATGAAAGCTAATCCTGTTGTGCTGCCTACAGAAACAATAGAAAACGTCATGCGACTGTCGCTTTAAGCAACAGTCGGTGGTCATCGTTAACAATGCTTGCAGACAACCAAGGCCCCTGCTATTCATTCAGGCATAATCGTACTCGCCGCCTTTCTCCAGAGCGGATTTGTAAGCAGGCCGGGCGTGTACGCGTTCTACCCATGCTGTGATGTTGGGTCGGTTCTTGCCAACAATGCCTCGTGCTGCTGAGGCTTCCAGCGGGAAGCTCATCTGAATATCCGCCGCGCTGAGGTTATCCCCCAGGAACCATGTGTTCTTTGCCAGATGGGCTTCGACAAAATCCAAGTGGGTTTTGATCATCGGGCCAATAAAGATTTCATTAGTTTTGTCTGAAATAGCTTTGGCCACGGGCTTGATAAAGAAGGGCATCGGGCTGGTTTTTACTTTCTCGAACACCAAGCGCATCACCAGCGGCGGCATCAGGGAGCCTTCGGCGTAATGCAGCCAGTAGGTGTAATCCAGCCAGGCCTGGCCACCGGAGTCTGGCAGCATGGTGTCTTTGCCGTAGGTGTTGGCGAGGTATTCAATAATTGCGCCGGATTCCGCCACCACCAGATCACCGTCGGTGATGACTGGCGATTTGCCTAGCGGGTGTACCTTCTTGAGGCTTTCCGGCGCGAGCATGGTTTCGGCATCGCGCTCGTAACGTTTGATCTCGTACGGCACGCCCAATTCTTCCAGCATCCAGAGAATGCGCTGTGAGCGAGAGTTGTTCAGGTGATGGACGGTAATCATGCAGAACTCCATTTGCATTGGAATTAGAATAAGACTGATAAAGTAGTCCGAAACTGCTTTTTTGGATCACCTCACCTTGACGACGTTTTGGTCAACGGCCTGCATGATACTGTTTCTGCAGCAGTTGAATCGCTTCAGCCTGTTCCGGGAATGGGCCTTCAACCGGTACGTTTGGTACGACGCTATTAATGGGCAGCGTTGCGACCCGTGGTTGTGGCAAGTCCATCTCGTTCAGCCAGGCGCTGAGCTGCTCTGAAGAGCTGGCATAAACGATGCGGCCGAGGCCTACCCAGCCGTGAGCTGCGGCGCACATAGGGCAATGCTCACCCGAGGTGTACACGGTGGATTCAGCACGCTCTTCAGGCGTCATGTTGGTCGCAGCCCAGCGCGCAATGGCAAACTCGGGATGCTGCGTGCTATCGCCTCCGGCCGTGAGATTGTGGCCTTCGTACCTTACATTGTCGTTTGCATCTACCAGCACCGAACCGAATGGCGGGTTGCCGGACTCTAGCGCTTCTGCGGCCAGTTCAACGCATCGGTCCAGATAATTGATGTCAACTTGATTGCTCATAACTTGCTCCTTTTTGTCCTGAAAACCAGCAGTTGGTTATTGGCAGGCATTAAATGGTTTTCTGACAGAGTTAACCCTACATTGTCCGCCAGTTTACTGATCTCTTCCAAATCCCGGATGCCCATATGGACCGCATTGGCCTTCAGGTGTTGGTCGAAGTGCGCGTTGCTTTCACTGGTATAGCGGCCCTGACGGTTGAATGGGCCATACAGACAAAAGGCGCCTTCTTGGGGCAGGCGTTCGCCAATGTTGCGGAACATGTGCTCGACTTCTTCCCAAGCCATAATGTGGGCGGTGTTTGCCGAGAACGCCCACGTGAAGGCTTCGACGGGCCAAGGGGGAGTGGCTACGTCCAGTTCTAGCGCCGGTAAGGTATTGGGTAACGCAGCTTGTGCCAATCGAGGGCGACAGGTATCGACCGCCTGTGGACGGTCGGTCGGCTGCCACTGCAGGTGAGGCATTGCCTTGGCGAAATGCACGGCGTGTTGGCCGGTGCCCGTGCCCACTTCCAGCACCTTACCTGATGCAACAAAAATTTCTTGAAGCTTTTCGAGAATCGGTGCTTTGTTGTTCTCACAAGCTTGAGAAAAAGGGAGGCTTGTGGACATTGGGTTACATCTCCTGTTGCTGAGCACAGTTTTCAGGTTTTGCGTGCTGAGTGCCTATGAAAACGAATCCCTCTGGGGCTGCGCGCGCCTATAATGCGATGATACCGATGAAGAAAACCGACGTCGCTACCATTATGAAGGAGCATACATTGAATCAGAAAGGATCACTCACGTCATGGAACGACGCCAAAGGCTTTGGTTTCATCACTCCGGAAAACGGTGGCGATCGCATCTTCGCACACATTAGTGCGTATCAGGGGCAGGGCCGGCCTTCCTCCGGGCGCCAAGTGAATTTCGCGCTCACGAAAGACAAGCAGGGGCGGTTGCGGGCATCGCAGTTTCAGTATTCCGGAGCGGCTCGCTTGAGTGCCTCCGTCGCGCCGGGTGTTTGGTTGGGGTTGTTGGTTGCTGCCGGGGTGTTAGGCGCACTCGGGTTGCTGAGTTGGTTGGGCTATGTGCCGATGCTGCTACCCGCGGCTTACGGCGTGATGAGTCTGATTACGTTTCTGATGTACGCTGTTGATAAAGGCGCGGCGGAACGGGGTAATCAGCGGGTGCCGGAGGGGCGGTTGCACTTGTTTGAACTTCTCTGTGGCTGGCCGGGAGCTTTGGTAGGCCAGCAATTCTTTCGCCACAAAACCCGAAAAACCTCGTTTCAGGCAACCTTCTGGTTGCAGGTGCTTCTAAACCTTGCCGTCCTTGGCTGGTTGCTGACCTGGCCGGAAGCGGAAAGCGCGCGGCAGGCACTGGGTATAAAGGCGGTTTGGCTGATCCCTATGTCGCTGTGAATACCATCCACTGGAGAAGCTGTACCACGGAGGCGGCGATGAACGAAGACTGGCTGAAAGCGTTACCGAAAGCGGAACTGCACCTGCACCTTGAGGATGCCCTTGAGCCCGAACTGATGTTTACCCTGGCCCGGCGGAACAGCCTTGAGTTGCCGTGGAGCGATGTTGATGCGCTGGATTTGCTGAAAGTGAACCGCATAGACCACGGCGTGCGTGCCGCAGAAGATCCGAGATTGCTCGATAGGCTGGCGGATGAGCAAATTCCGCTAACCGTGTGCCCTCTATCGAACACCAAGCTACAAGTGTTTTCGGACATGAGCGAACACAACATTCTGGAGTTGTTGGAGCGCGGCTTGAAGGTCACCGTGAACTCGGATGACCCATCTTATTTCGGTGGCTATGTGTTGGAGAACTTTCTGGCACTGCGCGATGGTTTGGGAATGACCGAAGAGCAGGCCCGCAAGTTGGCGCAAAACAGTATGGATGCTCGGTTGGCCTTATAAGCCCATTGTGCCGGTCTTATCGCGCCATAGACAATGACCGCCATCGAACGCACAGGAGTAAAGACAACGATGGCACGAGTAACGGCACATGATGGGGCCAAGTTGAAGGTAAGGGAAATTGGCCGGGGACCGGTGGTTATCCTGCTTCATGGTTTTGGTATGGAAAGCCGTCATTGGCTGCCGATCGTGTTGCCGTTGGCCCATAAGTTTCGGTTTGTTCTTCCTGACTTTAGAGGATTCGGCGGGTCTTCTCGGCTGAGCTGCAGTGAATCTTGTGTACTGACCAGTCACGCCAGGGATCTGGATGCCGTGATCCGTGCCTACAGTCACGGTCAGCCGGTTGGTTTGGGCGGTATCTCCATGGGGGCCAGCACGTCACTGCGTTATATGGAAATGTTCGGCACCGACGGGATTCGGCATTACGCCCATATTGATCAGGCTCCTCGCATATCTCATGCCCCGGATTGGCCGTGGGGCATTTTCGGAGGACAGGGGCCTGAGCGAATCCGTGGCTGGCAGCCGCTGCTGGATAAAGCGTCGAAGATTGATCCTCAAACACCGTATGAAGCGCTACCCCCATCCCTGCGAAAACAGTTACATGAGAATCTGGCCGGTTTCATGGGAGCGGCGCTGAGTCGCAACTGGATGAAATGGAGCGCGGGGCAGCTCATGCGGGTACCGCAAATTTCTCGTCAGCTTGTGCCCTTGGACAACTGGTACACCTTGTATCAACACATGCGTGCTTACACTGAGCGGGAGTATGATTTCCGAAAGCTTCTGCCAACGCTGAATGTGCCGACTACAGTGATCGCGGGCCGCCGTTCGGAAATGTACCCTTGGGAGGGGCAAGCGCGTATGGCGGCTGCGTTGCCTAACGCGAGATTGGTCACTCTTGAAAACAGCGGGCATGTGCCATTGATAGACCAGCCCATTGCCTGTATCCGAACGCTGGAGAGAGCGTTCGGATAAGACGTCCAGGCTAAATGATCGGGTGCCGGATTATTCGGCTGGTGCCCACAATCCCTGCAATTGGCCCATCAGTGAAGAACCGATTCCTTGGTTGCCTAGGAAGTCGAGAACCACCGGTACAAACTGCTGCACCATGGCCGCATCCATTCCCAATGCCGAGAAAGCTGACTGTACTCCATCCATCGATGAAATGTTGGAGAGCAGGCCTTCGGTCAGGCCGCCACCGCCGCCCATAAGGCTGGACAGGCCGGAGGCCTCGCCGCTTAAATTGTTGATGGCGTCTTGTCCAAGCTGATTCTGAGCCAGTTGTAGCAATGCTCCGGTGCCGCCTACCGCTTGTGCTTGGGTTACGTCCAGTTCGTCGGTTAGCTGGCCAACCAGCTGCTGGGCCTCTCCGTTGACTTCGGTGGTCTGCGAAAGTGCCATCGCACCGGTAGAAAGAGCTTCATTCAAGCCAAAGGCGTTGGCGCTGGGGGCGAGTAGGTAGATACTCGAGACTAAGAGAAATTGCTTGAGGATTGCATTCATGCGGGCGTCCTGATTTTGGGTGTAAGAGCGAATGCTTTTTATATTGGGGCAATCTGTACCTTTTTACAGTGCAGAAAACCGAAACATTATAAAGATCGTAATAAAAGTCGGAATTTTGGTTTTGGAATCAGGGCGCTTATGCTGTTGGTCAGGATGAACTGCTAGGACGGTATTGAGAATGGTTGAGGCGATTCAGGCTAACGGTTTGCTGCAGATTTTACTACTCACATTGATGGCTGGGGCTGCCATGCCATTGGGGGCAGCGTTGGCGTCGGTGGATCGAATTCACCCAGGCTGGCTGGAATCCGAGCTGCATCACAGCGTGATCGCTTTTGGTGGTGGCGCGCTCTTGGCAGCCGTCGCGTTGGTTCTGGTACCAGAGGGCATCTCCAATCTGCAAATACCCGAGGTAGTTGCGTGTTTTGCTGCGGGTGGGATCATTTTCATGCTGATCGACCGTTGGTTGGCGGCGAAGGGATCGTCGGCCAGCCAATTGGTAGCGATGCTGACAGACTTTGTACCGGAGGCTTTGGCGCTGGGAGCGACCTTTTCCGTTTCCAGTGAGGGCGGCGTGCTGCTGGCCGGCATTATCGCACTTCAGAATTTGCCGGAAGGTTTCAACTCTTATCGGGAGCTAGCCCAGTCAACCCATTATGGCGGGCTTAAGATCGTGGGCATTTTTGCCCTGATGGCATTACTAGGCCCCGCAGCCGGGGCCGCGGGTTATTTTCTTTTGTCGGATTCCCACCACCTGGTGTCCGGGATTATGCTGTTTGCGGCAGGTGGTATTCTCTACATTATCTTTCAGGACATTGCACCGCAGTCGCGGTTGGAGAAACACTGGGGCCCACCTTTGGGTGCGGTGGCCGGCTTCCTATTGGGTTTGATTGGATCGATGATGCTATCAGGGTAGGACGGATCCCCCGATGCGGTTATTATTCCGGTCTTCCTACAACGCTTACCCCTCATTTATAGAACAGGAGCCCGACGATGGCAGAAACATCACTCAAGGAACAACTTGGCACGGCGGTCAAAAATGCCATGCGCAACAAAGAACGGGAGCGGCTGGTTACCTTGCGGATGGCGCAGGCGGCGGTGAAACAGATTGAAGTTGATGAGCGCCGCGAGCTTGGTGACGATGACGTTCTGAAAGTGCTCGACAAGATGCTCAAGCAACGCCGCGATGCTGCTAGTCAGTATGATGACGCTGGGCGGGCTGAATTGGCGGATAAAGAACGCGCGGAAATGAAAATCATCGAAGAGTTCATGCCAGCAGCCTTGGCCGATGAAGAATTGGAAGTTTTGATCCGTGACGCGGTGAGTTCAACCGGCGCTCAGGGGATGCAGGACATGGGCAAGGTCATGAACGAATTGCGCCCCCAGGTAACCGGCCGGGTGGACATGGGACAGCTGAGCCAAAAAGTTCGGGCTGCTCTGGCATAAATTCAGGCCAAAAGGTCACATTCCCACAAGGAATCAGTAATGAGCGATAACCCGTTAGCCCAGATTCTTGAGATGGATGGCGAGGAACGATACGACTATTTTCTGGACGCCGTGGTGGAAGAGCGCGAGCTGTGGATATTGGTCAATTCAGACAATCAGTTTTTGAAGATTGTGTCAGAGGAAGACGGTGTTGGTTATCTGCCCGTATGGCCGAGTGCGGATTTTGCGGCCGATTACGCCAGTGGTTCCGGCGATCTGTCTCCGAAAGCATTGTCACTCCCTGACTTCTTCAAAAAGTGGGTGCCGGGCCTAACCCGCGACAAGCTCGAGGTAGGTGTGTTCCCCGGTGCCGACAGCGAACTCTGGATTACTGAACCCGAAGCGCTGAAAAGCGATCTTCAGGAGGTGCTGTCCGGATCGTTCTGAACCGGAGATTAACAAGTCCTCATTTCAGATTGCGATCCTTGTGCTAGATTGAGTTTAGCCATCCCTATTCACTTTGGGGTGGCAAAGCCGAAATAGCCGTTATCGATACTGATAAGGAGGCACGATATGGAAGCAAAATCGGATAAAACCGAATACGATCAGGTTCGTGAGGATCTGAGAAAACTTCAGGAAGATCTTTCCACGCTCGCCAAAAGTGTGGCTGATGGCCAGAAGGGCAACATTAGCCATCTGCGGGATGAAATTCGACGGGAAAGCCTTGCCGCATTTGATCAGGTAAAGCAGCGCGGAGACGAAGCGCTCACCCGAGCCCGGGATGCAAGTGGCCAAGCGGTCGAGAGTGTGGAGCATAAGATTGAGGAGCGTCCTTTCCTCAGTATTGTTCTTATGTTCCTTGCCGGTGTGTTGGTTGGTCGGTTTTTGGATCGCTGATCATGCCTGACTCGGATTGGTTGCAAGGTGCCCTACGCAAAGCCATCGCCGCTTTTCTAGGCTTTATGTTGGGCTTTGTGTTGCTGGTTGCCTTGTTGCTTACCGGTTTTTACTTGCTCGTCAACGCCGCGACCGTCGCGCTGACCCCTTTGTTGGGTGGGGCCGGCGCTTTGGCGGTGACGGGCTTGTCCTGTCTATTGTTGCTGTCGTTTTTCTTTTACCGCATGACTCGGCCATTGCCTTCGACGCAGTCGGACGGTTCGGGCGGTGGCCAATCCAGCGCTTCTCCCATCGCATCCGTTAAACGGCTCATTCAGAAAAACCCGCTGGAAGCAGCGTTGGCGGCTTTTGCATTAGGGTTGGCTGAGCAGAAGGATCCGCGTATGAAGTCCCTGTTGATGCAGGGTGGCATGGCGCTCGCGAAAGAAGCCGGGCGGCAGCAGGAAAACGGCGATGCAGAGAGCCCAGTTTCCGAAGCGGCAAACGACGCCGCGGATAGCTGAGGTTCTTAAAGATTTGAGCGGATGCCTATATATCCCATTCCCTAAGCGTGTTAAAACGTCGCCTTGCGAGGGGCGGCATTCTTTGGCGAACCTGGGCGCACGTTCATTCATCAGGATTTCAGCATGTCAGACAAATTTTTCTACAAAGGCCGGCAAGACGCCCGTCAGCATCACACGGCTTACGGCGGCTTTAAAACCAACGCCAGCCAAAAGAGTGGCAGCGAGAAGTTCCCGTTATCGTTGGTGGTGACCAGTGAGGCTCGTAAAAATGAGGTAGAAGCCCAGGTGACTGAAGCCAACCTCTACGCCAACATTACCGTTGATACCCGTGAAGGCGCGGTGGAATCGATTGGTGAATTAACCGCCATGTTGAACAAGGGCGAGACGGTTACGGTAACCAAAACGCCTTCGCGCAATGATCCCTGCAGTTGTGGTAGCGGGCTGAAGTTCAAGAAGTGCTGTGGTTAAGGCCGTTTTGAGATCGGGAAAGTTTCTATGACGATTTGTGGTGTTGAACTGAGTGGCAGCGATGCCGTCATCTGTTTGCTGAGTCTGGACCGTGGTCAGTTCAGTTTGCCGGAGTGCAAGGTGCGCAAATTGTCGCTGCCGAAGAATCACACCCGCGAAGACTTGCAACAGTTTCAGAAGGCGTTTTCCGAGTTAATGGCGGAACACAAGGTAGCGGGCGTTGCCATCAAAGAACGAATGCCGAAAGGTAAATTTGCCGGCGGCGCGATCAGCTTTAAGCTCGAAGCAGCTATTCAATTGATTGCCGATGTTCAGTTAGACGTAAGATTGCTGACGCCGGCATTGATCAAATCTACGCTCGCGTCCAAGCCGCTGCCGATTCCGTTCTCCGAGACCGGCCTGAAAGTGTTTCAGGAAACGGCGTTCACCGCAGCTTACGTTGGGCAGATGACGAAATAGGCGGGTGATTTCACTAGAAGCTTGGAGCGCAAATGGCAAAAGCCCCTATTGAAGCGAGGCAACGAGCAACGCTTGAACGGCTGGATAAATTCAGCCGCTTTACCGACAACAGCATTGGCATCCCGTTTACCAAATTTAAAATCGGTGCAGAGGCCATTATTGGTGTGGTGCCGGTAGTGGGTGATGTTGCAGGTCTGGTGCTGGCGAGCTATGTGTTGGTGGAAGCTCAGCGAGCTGGGGCTAGCAAGGGAGTCAAACTGCGCATGCTCCGGAATATGGGCATCGACTTTGTGGGTGGTTTGTTGCCGGTATTTGGTGATGCCTTTGATGCAATCTATAAAGCGAATACTCGCAATACACGGCTGCTAAGAAACTATCTGGAGAAGCAGCTCGAGATAGAGCCGCCTTCTCCGCCATTCCCCTGGAAAACGCTGATTTGGCTGTCTGTGCTGTTTGCTGTGGTGACGGGCGGGTTAAGTCTGCTGTTTTAAAACAGCCCAAGCTGGGGTTTTGAAACATCCACAGGAAGAGACTCCAGCACTGGAAGCTGCTCACGCAATAACTCTGTCCAAAGCTCGGCCAGCGCAATAGCGTGTGCGTTATCGGGCATGTGCATGAATACGTAAGGCCGGACGCCGGATTCTAACCAGCCCTTTACACGCGAGACCCAAGGCGCAAGGAAATCCCGATTTGTTTCCAGATTCGGGTGACCAATGTAGCGAATAACCGGTGGCGCATCACTGGGGAGCAAATGAACCGGAACGCGGGGCTTTTTGCGTTGGGCATCTACGATCACATCGGTGTCTGGGATGGCTGAAAACAAGGCTCGGCTATCCATGCATACTCGCGCTAGCTTGCGCTGGCGCAGCCCCTGATTCAGAGCTTTCTCTTCCTCGCCCTTGGCAAAAAACGCCGGATTTCGTACTTCCACCGTCCAGTCCAGCGCATCGGGTGCTGTGTCCAAAAAACGCCAGAGTTGCTGGAGTCGGTTTGGGCCAAAGCCTGCCGGTAATTGCAGGAGCATTGGCCCTAGGACATCTGACAGGGGCGCTATTACATCGAGAAACGTCTGTAATTCAGAACCTGCGTTGCTGAGCAGGTGCTCGTGTGTCAGTGCTCGGGGCAGCTTGAGCAGAAAACGGAAATCATCCGGCACCTGTTTGCGCCATTGCTCGCATTGCTGTTTGCTGGGAGTTGCGTAAAACGTGGTGTTGCCCTCAACGGTATTGAACACACGGGCATAGCGGGCAAGGGCGGATGCTCCTGATGGCAGCTGTTTGGCCCAGTTTGGGTCTTGCCACTGAGGGCAACCGAGGTAGTAGGGCAGAGGCATTTAGAGTTTGACCTTTCCTCTGAGTGCTTTGGTTTTGCCTTTCTGGGTTTTCTTGTCCACGCGCCGGCGTTGGGAACCTTTGGTGGGGCGCGTTGGCCGTCGTGTTTTCTGGATTTTCACGGCTTCCAGAATCAGTTCTTTCAGGCGCTCCAAGGCGTCTTCTTTGTTGAGCTCGAGGGTGCGGGACGACTGTGCCTTGATGATCACAATGCCCTCTTTGCTGATGCGTTGGTCAGAAAGCGCCATCAGCCGTTCTTTATAAAAGGGCGGCAACGATGAGCGCTGAATGTCGAAACGAAGGTGTACGGCAGAGGCTACCTTGTTGACGTTCTGGCCGCCGGGGCCTTGGGCTCGAATCTGCGTGATTTCGATTTCCCAATCGGCAATTTCTACGGCATTGGAGATTTTCAGCATAGGGCATACATAGTTGGTGGGATGAACAGCTTCCGCTTCCTGTTAGTATCATCCTACGCAATCAGCCACTCGATCAGAAGTGGTGAAACAGCAACGGAGCGCTTTATGAAGGTTATGGTTCTGGGTTCGACCGGGTTAACGGGTGGTCTGTTAGTCAAGAAGCTACTGGGGAATCCCGATGTTACGAGCGTGGTGGCGCCGGTGCGCCGGCCTTTGGAATGGAGTCATCCGAACCTTGAGGCGCCTGTGATCGATTTTGATGACATGGGCGCTCACGCGGGAATATTCCATGTAGATGTGCTCGTGTGCTGTCTGGGCACCACCATCAAAAAAGCGGGTTCTCAAGAAGCGTTCCGTCAGGTCGATTACAGCTATGCACTGAATGCCGCGAGTTTGGCGAAAAAGGCGGGCGCCAAAGCCTGTATTTTGATGTCAGCCATTGGGGCGTCTTCGAAGTCTTCGGTGTTTTATAGCCGGGTGAAAGGCGAGTTGGAAGACGCCATGCGGGCGCTGGAGTTTTCTTACCTCTCAATCTATCAACCGAGCCTGTTGCTGGGCCAGCGGCAAGAGCATCGCACAGCGGAAGGCTTGGGGATGGCGGTGATGCCGGTGGCTAATCGAGCCTTGATAGGGCCGTTGCGCAAGTACCGCGCGATTGAGGCGGAGACGATTGCTGCGGCCATGACGAACGAGGTTGTTCGCATCGAAGCTGGCCGCAGCGTTGGTGTGAATGTGTCTGTGCGGGAGTATTCAGACATTGTGGCGCTAGCGGGCCTTTAAGCGGGCTAGCACCTTCTCGCCGTTGCTGCCGCCGTTGTCGATACCCGCCGCTTTCAGCCGGGCATCCAGGTCGCTGTTATTTTGTTCCGCATCCAGCTCGGTCAAGGCGGCTTCTACATCTTCGGCCTCGGTTTGACGGGCACGAATTCGATTGGCTGACACGTTTAGTTCTTCCATATGGCTGTGCAGCCCGCTTGCATGGCCGCGAAGCTGTCTGGTGACTTGCTCGGCATGCCGGTTGGCTTTCGCCAGACGCATTTCACTGTGGAAATGTTTCAGTGCCCGGCCAGAATCCCGCAACTGGCGGTTCAGTTGGTTTTCCTGTTGCTGGAGTTTTGCGTGCTGTTGTTGCTGGCGTTGCAGTACGGTTTCATCCTCTGCAATCAGGTTGGCCAGCTCCAGTGCCAAGGCTTCGTCGTCTTGCTCCAGGGCCTGAGTGGCTTGCTGCTCCCGTTTGGTAATGGCTGCTTGCAGGCCGTTGTTGTCGCGTTCCAGCCGGGTTTTCTCGGCCATCAGGTGCGCCAGCTCTCGTTTTGATCGGGCAATGGCTTGCTCGGCGTCCCGCAGTTCCTGTTCAAAAATCCGAAGGTCGTTTGCTTCCACTAGCTTTGCGACCGGTTCATGGGCCGAGGCCCGAAACAGAGTGTTCAGTTTGCGCCAGATGCTCATGGTGTTACTCCCCGTATTCTTTCAGCAGCTGATGGGTGCGAGCTTCGGAAATACGATTCGCAATGCGGCTCTGCTCGTGTTCATCGCGTAGTGTTTTCGACAGCGTGATGGTGGTGCTGACGAGAAACAGTGCGCTGATCGCCATGTAGCCTTTTATCACGATATCAACGGGCGCGAGCACCACACCCGCGGCGGCGGCAAACAGTGCAATGGCGAATGAAACCTTTACAAAAAATACCCAAGAGTTCGAGTTACTCTTCAGTTCGCTATCCATGATGTCTTCCTCATTGGCGTTGTTGGGACAACCGAACTGTGCGCCATCGCCGAATGTGTCGCGAGCGTTTCTCAAAAGGTATTGGCGGTATATCTATAGGGTATCGAATAATGATACTTTCTGTCGGATGGAACTCTGCGGGAGGTAAATCCATGGCGCAAACCAGTGCCATTATCAGTGAACTCAAACGGCAACTAAGATCGCATGGGCTGACGTATCAGCACGTGGCGAATGCTTTGGGCTTGTCGGAAGCGAGTGTTAAGCGGCTGTTTTCGGAAAAGCAGTTTTCGCTGAAGCGGCTGGACCAAGTGTGCACGCTGATGGGTATGGAGATCAGCGATCTCGTGCGCAAGTTGGCGCCAGAGCCCAAAGTTCAGCAGCTGACCCTGGAGCAGGAACAGGAATTGGTATCGGATGTCTGCTTGTTGCTGGTGGCCGTCTGCGCCATGAACCGTTGGCAGTTTCAAGAAATTCACCAGGTTTACGAGTTGTCGGAAACCGATTTGATTGGTCATCTCGCCAAGCTTGATCGAATGGGCGTGCTCGAGTTATTGCCCGGTAATCGATTCAAACTGTTGGTCAGTCATGATTTTGCCTGGCAGCCGGGTGGGCCCATTCAGAAATTTTTTGAAGCCGAAGTGCAGCAGGATTTTCTGAAGTGCCGGTTCAATCACCCCGGCGAATTGAGGCTGTTTGTCAGCGGCATGCTCTCTACCCAATCGAACGAAGCGGTTCAGCAGAAGCTCAATCGCTTGGCGCTGGAGTTTCGGCATTGCCATGAAGAGGATCTGGCTTTGCCTCTGGAACATCGTTTCGGGGTGAGCTTGTTGATGGCCATGCGCCCATGGGAGATCGAGGCGTTTGACCGCTTCCGGCGGCCAGAAGCGTTTAAAGACTACCCTCCGTATAGCCGTTGAGGACAAAGTGTCGTATTGCTGCTGCGCGTTTAAGGAGCCTCGACGCTTTTCTGCTAGTATCCGAGGCCATTAATAATAAGTATGTTCTGCCTGTGGAGGCTTGTTTATGACGGCTCAAACTGTATGGATTACCGGCGCTTCGTCGGGTATTGGTGAAGCACTGGCGCTTCAGTACGCCAAAGACGGCGCAGGGTTGGTGTTATCGGCCCGTCGCGAAGATGAATTGCAGCGCGTGGCCGCCCGTTGTGTCGAAGCGGGCCTTCCCGAAGATAACATTCTGGTGCTACCTCTAGATGTCACAGACTGGGCTTCCCACGAAGCGTCTGCCCAAATGGTGGTGGATCGCTTTGGGGCGATTGATCTGTTGTTGAATAACGCGGGCCTCTCGCAAGGCTCGTTGTGCGCCGAAACCGATATGTCGGTGTATCAGAAACTGATGGATGTGGATGTGATGGGGCAGATCGCCCTGACCAAAGCCGTACTGCCACACATGCTGAGCCGCGGCCAAGGTCATCTGGCTGTAACGGCCAGTGTTGCGGGCAAGGTCGGTGTGCCGAAGATGACCGGATACTGCGCCGCCAAGCACGCTATGGTCGGTTTCTTTGATGCCTTGCGGGCGGAAGTGGAAAGCAGCGGTTTGCATGTGTCTACCATTCTTCCGGGCTTTATCCGTACCAATATCGCTAAAAACTCTTTGTCAGCCGATGGCACCCCCCATGGTGAAATGGATAGCGACGTTGCCAATGGGATGGATGTGGACGAATGCGCGGCGGTGGTTTTTAAAGGTCTGAGAGCCCGCAAGCGTGAAATTCCAGTGGGTAAGGGTAAAGAAATGGCGGCACTTTGGGTGAAACGACTTTCACCGGAGTTGATTTTCCGCCTGACCCGCCGTGGCAAACACTCATGAAAAGCGAGCTTTACTGATGAAATTTCCCATCGTTACCGTGACGCTGGTGGTTGCGGCACTGGGATTCGTGTTTTGGAACCAGACCCAGCCTGACGAGACCCCGGTTGGGGCGGCCGATTTTGCCAATCTTGAGGCCAAACCGGTAGACCGCAGTGCCGTGGTGGACTTGGCCATTTCGCGGATAAAAGATCTGTGTGAGGAGGCCACTGCGAACGCAGATAGCTCCGAAGCGGAAGACGAGTGTGTTGCGCTTGCAGAGTCCCGCACCTCATCCTGTCGCCGGGCGGTGTATGATCGCTTCCCGGAAAAAGTGCGGTCTGATGCGATTTTCAGAGACGTCTCCATTACCACAATGAACTGCTTGGCTCGACAATCTGGGGTTGTTCAACCTTGATGGCTTTATAGTACGGTTGATTGCATTGCCGAAGCTCGGCCTAATGTATAGAGTTAACAAACACTCACTTTATTTTTTGTGAAATTGATGAGGACACCACGGTGACTGAACTCGTAACTTACGAACTGAACAATGGCATTGCCACCATTACTCTGAGCAACGGCAAGGCCAATGCCCTGAGCTATGATGTGTTTACGGCGCTGAACTCTGCACTTGACCGTGCTGAAGAAGACAAAGCAATTGTCATCCTGACGGGGCAGCCGGGCATGTTCTCTGGCGGGTACGACCTGAAAGAAATGCAGAAAGGTATAGATGCCGCCATGGCTCTGGTGAAAGTGGGCTCAACGTTGACTCGTCGCCTGGCCGCCTTCCCAACGCCAGTGATTGCTGCCTGTAATGGCCACGCCATTGCTAAAGGCGTGTTTGTGCTGTTGTCCGTGGATTACCGTATTGGTGTGGAAGGCAGCTTCAAGCTGGGGCTGAACGAAGTGGCGATTGGTATGACCATGCATCACGCCGGTATCGAAATTGCTCGCCACCGGATGCCTGCGCCTTATTTCTACCGCTCCGTGGTGAATGCCGAAATCTTTAATCCAGAAAGCGCGGTCTCGGCCGGTATTCTGGATGAATTGGTTGCACCGGAGCAGCTGATGGAGCGTGCAAAAGCCGTCGCTACTCAATACAAGCAACTGAATATGCGCGCGCACAAGCAAACCAAGCTGAAGGTGAAGGCCGAGTACCTGGCCACATTGGACCGCGCCATTGAACAAGACGCCGACAAGTCTGATTTGATGGGGTGAGTTATTGAAGCGGCTGTTAATGCCGGGTTATTAATGGGATGGCGTCATGTTGTTTTGTGGTTCTCATTTTGAGATGTTTGATTGGAAACGATAAAATACAGTGAACTGTGACGCCGGTCTGCTCGTATAAAAAATGTCCTCTGAGACGGATCGATAATTTGGCTTTCTAAGAGCCTAACAATGGATTGGTGCTTTGGCGCTGAGTTTTGCGTCAGGACGAATTTGAGGAAATAAATGAATAAAATAATCCCTGCTGCAAAAGTTGTTGCTGCGTGTTGTTTGGGCTTGCTCCCAATTTCTAATGCTGTCGCTTCTAATATCCAGAACGACGACTTGTTGTCGGTTGTGCAGGAAACTCTTGAAACGAATCCTGAGATTGAGGCTCGTCTCCAGGCGTTTCAAGCTTCTATCTATGATCGAAGAGAAGTCTTTGGCGGTTACCTGCCGTTAATTGATACCAACGCCTCTGTGGGTGGTGCGGATAGAGAATTCGACAACAGAGGCGCTTATTCGCGGAACTATGCTGAAATCTCTATCACCCAAATGTTGTTTGATGGTTTTCGTGTTCGCAGTGCTGTGGATGAAGCTGAGCACACCAGTCGGGCCCGATATTATGAGCTTCTGAGTGAGGTTGAAACCAAGGCACTTGAGACTAGTGAAGTCTATCTGAGTGTGATGCTGCATCGTGAACTGGTCACCTTGGCCCAGAAAAACGTAGCGAATCATTTGCGAGTACAACAGCATGTGAGTGATCGTGCCCAACGGGGCGTTAGCAATCAGGCGGACCTGAAACAAATTAATGGCCGGTTGTCGTTGGCACGCTCTAATCTTATGACCGAAATTGCGAACCTGCAAAGTGTGACGGCTCGCTTTCAGCGTCTGGTAGGGCGCTACCCTGCAGAGTATTTGCGCGATTTTGATGTGCCCGAAGATCGAGTGCCTGAGCGTCTGGAAACGGTGCTGGAATCGGTTTATGCCAATAATCCTGAGTTGTTTGCCGCCTTTGAGGGTATTCAATCAGCGGATGCCTCTTTCGAAGGCGCAAAAGCGGGGCGTTACCCGGTCATAGAATTGGGTGCCAGTCATGGGGTGTATAAAAACAACAACAGTTTTGATACCCGTACCGACCCAAGGTCGTTTGGCAACGAAAGCATTATCGAGTTGCGCGCCCGGTACAACCTGTACCGCGGAGGCAGCGATCGTGCTGCCGAGCGGGCTGCATACCGCAGAATTAATCAAGCTGAGAGCCTGCGGGACAAAGTTTGCGTGGATCTGCGCCAGACAGCCTCCATCGCTCATAGCGATGTTCTTAATCTGCAGATAAAGCTCGATTCCCTCGAAGCGCATCGCGTCGATGCCGAAGGGGTATTGGCTGCCTACCGACAGCAGTTTGATATTGGCCGTCGGTCACTGCTTGATGTGCTTGACTCAGAAAACGAGTTTTTCCAGGCGGAGCGCGCCTACGTAAATGGTAAATACGACTTGTACATCCAGCAGCTACGTACGCTGCATAGCATGGGGCGTTTGATAGATGCGCTTTCTTTGTCGCGTACCGATATGCCAGATTTGGCAGAGACCAACGGCTCGGTAGGTCCTGGCGCAAGTCGATACTGTGCGGCTGTCCCGGGCAACGCTCTGGGTATGGGGCGCTACCTGCAGACAGTGACTGCGGAGGAAACGCTCGACCTCAGTGGCGATGCGTTATTTGATGTTGGTAGTTCTGAGTTCAAGCCGCAAGCCGCGGCTCGTTTGGGACGCTTTGCTCAACGTGTGCTGGAGCAGGGGGCACCTCGTTCCATCCGCATCGTAGGCCACACCGATAGCACCGGCTCGGATTCTATGAACCGGGAGCTATCTCTGGCGCGAGCGAAAGCCGTGCGTGATGCTCTGATTGTTAGCGGTATCGATGAAACATTAATGGTTGTGTCCGGAGTTGGATCGGATCAGCCTGTGGCGAGTAACGAGACTGCCGAAGGACGTTCATTGAACCGGCGCGTTGAGATCCGTGTGATTCGCGCACGCTAAGCAATGAAACATGGGCGTTCTGGTTTGTAAACAGCGAATCAGAATGCTCATGACTGCCGGGTCTCGTGCCAAATAGAGCCGTAAATGTATGATGGATCATATCAATGACCCACTAAGTGCCTGTCTCGTTTGGCTGTCGAAAGCCAACGGAACCACAATCCATCGCGATGCGCTGATCGATGGTTTGCCGCTGGTTGATGGCCGATTAACGCCCACCGTGTTTGTCCGAGCGGCAGAGCGGGTTGGCATGAGTACTAGCGTTGCTCGCCAACCGCTAAAGCAGCTTAATAGCCTATTATTCCCCTGCGTTGTTCTCCTCGAAGGGAATCGTGCCTGCCTGCTTGAGGCTGTCGATTTTGATGCCGGGACAGTGCAGGTGCGCTTACCTGAAATGGATATGCAGGCTCAGGAGTTGGAGCTTGCCAGTTTTGAAAGACGTTACAGTGGTGTGGTGATCTATTGCCGGCCTAGCTTCCAGCTCGATGACAAAAAAACGGGGACAGGCTCGGCTGCGAAGCTTCAAGGTCATTGGTTCTGGAACGTCATTAAGGAGAACCGGCCTGTTTACCGTGACATCCTGATTGCCGCCTTCTTCATCAATGTTTTTGCGCTCACCATGCCGCTGTTCGTCATGAATGTGTACGACCGGGTCGTGCCCAATCATGCGACGGAAACGCTCTGGATGCTGGCCATTGGCGCGGTTATTATTATCTGTGCCGATTTGGCGCTCAGAATGCTCCGGAGTTGGTTTGTAGAGTTGGCTGCCAGTCGTGCTGACATCAAGCTGTCCGCTCAGATCATGGAGCGTATCTTAGGTGCTCGGCTAGAGCATGCGCCACCATCGGTGGGTTCCTACGCAGCGAACGTGCAGTCATTTGAGTCGGTGCGTTCATTTATTGGTTCGATGACGGTTACGGCACTCATCGACCTGCCATTCTTTCTTCTTTTTGTGGTCATCATCGGCCTTATCTCCTGGACGATGGCGATACCCGTTCTGGTCGGCGCCCTGTTGATAATCCTGTATGCCCTTTCCGTACAATCAAGCATGAGGCAGCTGTCTGAGGCCATGAGCCAGGCCAGCGCCCAAAGAAATTCCGGACTGGTAGAGAGCCTGGTTGCTGCACCCACTCTCAAAAGCTTTAACGCCACCAGCAAGGTGCAAAGTGACTGGGAGCAGTCAACCCGCTTTCTGGCTGGGTGCTCTGGTAAACAGCGCATGCTTGGTGTGTCGGTGGGGACGGGAGCCTCGTGGGTTCAGCAAACGGTCGCCGTGGCGATGATTATCGTGGGTGTGTACCTGGTGATAAATGGTGATATGAGTCAGGGAGGGTTGATTGCGGCATACATGCTGTCGTCTCGAGCCATGGCGCCGGTTTCACAAACGGCCTCATTGCTGACCCAGTATTACCAAGCGTCGATCGCGTTAACGTCTGTTGATCAAATGATGGATACCGAACAAGAACGACAAAGTGATAAGCAGCATGTTAGTCGCGGCAAACTGCGAGGTGAAATCGAGTTTCGAAATGTTTCGTTTCAGTACCCCGGCGAAGAGCGTGAGGCGTTGTCGAATATTTCTTTGCATATTCGCGCAGGCGAACGGGTGGGCATTCTTGGACGGGTGGGCTCTGGTAAGAGCAGTCTCGAGAAACTGATACTGAGGCTTTACAGGCCAACGGCAGGAACCATACTGGTTGATGGGGTGCACATCGAGCAAATAGATCCTGCAGAGCTGCGCCGGAGTATTGGCTACATCCCGCAGGATGTGCAGATGCTTAGCGGCACGGTTTATGACAATGTAACTCTGGGTGTAGCACACCCCAGTAATGAAAAACTGATGGAAGCCATTAACATCTCGGGCCTTAAAACCCTTGTAGGTGAACACGCCGATGGTCTGTCTTTGCAGGTTGGTGAGGCAGGTAATCGGCTTTCTGGCGGCCAGCGCCAAACCATTGCCGTTGCGCGTGCTGTGATGGCCGACAGTAGCATGCTGTTGCTGGATGAGCCTACCAGCGCGATGGATAGCACCCTGGAAAATCATGTTACACGAGGGTTAGGGCGTTTTAGTCAGGGTAAAACCTTAGTATTGATTACCCATCGTACGGGTATGCTCGCGCTCGTGGATCGGCTCATCGTAATGGATGGCGGGCGGATTGTCGCTGATGGCCCGAAACAAAGTATTTTGCAAGCGCTTGAGAAGGGTTCGATCCAAAAGGTGGCGCAATGACCGTTGAATCCGGCAGCAAGGCAGCGGCCGAGCGCGGGGCTCCGGAGGCTCAACGGAAACTGTCTGAGCAGAAGGCGTTTGAGCATTTGAGCCGGGCCGAAGTGATTGGTGCTAAGGGCCAGCGCTTTGTCGGTGGGCTGTTTAGACCCTTTTTCTCAGCCTTCAGCAATAGCTCTCGTCATTGGAGCCAAGACGCAGACCAGGCCATAGAAGCTAACAAAACACTACGTGCCCGCAGCCTGCTCTATGGCATTGTGCTGACGTTCACTCTTCTGATCGTCTGGGCCGCGTTCGCGCCAATCGATGAGGTCACCCGCGGTGAAGGTAAGGTTATCCCTTCGCGCCAGCTTCAGATTGTTCAATCTGTGGATGGCGGTGTGATTGATGCACTATTTGTTAAAGAGGGCGATGTGGTTGACAAGGGCGATCTGTTAGTCCGAATTGATCCTACCCGATTTGTCGCCAACTACGAAGAAAGCAATGTCAGAGCGTTTGCTCTGGAGGCAAAGGTCGCTCGACTGAAAGCATTGATTGATCGGCAGCCCCTTGAGTTGGCATTTGGGGAAGCCGTTTCGCCCGAGCAGGTTCAGGTTCTGAATCAAGAGCAGGGCTATTACCAGGCGAGCTTGAATGAGCTTGCCGAACGAGTGGCGATTGCGAAAGAGCAAGTTACTCAGCGCCAGCAAGAGTTGAGTGAAGTTCAAGCTCGTATCGAGACGGCGATTCAGTCATACCAAATGTCAACTCAGGAACTTGAGGCAACGCGCCCGCTTCTTGAATCGGGTGCGGTTTCGCAAATAGAGATTCTGCGCTTGCAGCGAGATCAAACGGGGGCGAAAGGAGAACAGTTACAAGCAGAGGCTAGGGCGCGTCAGGTAGAGGCCAGCATAGAAGAAGCCGAAGCAAGGATTCTCGAAGTGGAATTTACTATGCGCAATAAATGGCGCGCAGAACTTAGCGAAGCGTCATCGCAACTGAACAGTCTAAAGAAAAACGTCGCCGGGTTGGCCGACAGGGTCAAACTTTCGGAAATTCGTTCACCTGTTAATGGCACCGTGCAGCGGGTTCTGCACAACACATTGGGCGGTGTAGTGCAGCCAGGTAACGCTGTGATTGAAATCGTGCCGAGCGATGATCGCCTGTTGGTTGAGGCTAAAATTGCCCCGAAAGACATCGCGTTTTTGCGACCGGGCTTGCCGGCCACGATCAAACTCCACGCATACGATTTCTCGGTGTATGGCGGTATTCCGGCAACGCTACAGCACATCAGTGCCGATACGATTACCGATGACCGGGATAACACTTTTTATTTGGTGCGTGCCATTACAACCGGCAAAGACGCAGCCGGCAATATGTCTGTTATTCCAGGAATGACAGCGCAACTCGACATTATGACGGGTAAGAGAACGATTTTGTCTTACCTGCTTAAACCATTATTGCGTGCCAAAGCGAATGCTTTGAGCGAACGCTAAAAACGTATTTTTAGCCGTGAAATTTATGTTTTTGGAAGGCTTTTAATAAGGAAATTGTGATGACTCAGGCAATTGTTGTATCTCTGGTTGGACAAGCATGGGCTCAGGCTCCGAATGGGGTGCGTCGCCCTCTGGACGTGGGTGATCGTTTGAGTGCCGATGAAGTTCTGGTCACGGAACCGGGCACCCGGGTTGATCTAGATTTTGGTGAAAACCAGGTGATCACCCTTCTGGGAGAACAGCAGCTGCCGGCCGAGCAAGGCCAAGAGATGCTCGAAGAAACGGTAGCAATGCCGCCGAGAGAAGTTCGCGAGCCTAGCGAGTTTGAGTCGCCACCATCCTCAGGCAGGGATGAACAATCTGCTGGCTCCGGGCACGGCTTCGTCCAGATCGTGCGCGTGGGCGAAATTATTGAAGCGGATGGCATTACGCCAGTAACTGTCGCCAGAATTCAGGAAATTTTGCGGCCGTTGAATATGGCGTTAGACGCACCTGAGTTTGACCGGTACGAACGAAAAGAACACAGCGGAATCGATCGTGATGACATCGGCAGCCTGGATACTGATAGCGCGCTTACCGATCCTACCATTGTGATAAATGTTTTTGCTGGTGACGGAATTGTAAACGCTGAAGAGGCTTCGCAGCCCATCACGATTACCGGCACCGTTGGTGGTGGTGCCAAACCCGGTGACCAAATCACGGTCACGGTTAACGGCAAAGAGTACATCACGCAGGTAAACCCAGACGGAAAGACCTGGCAAGTGGATGTTCCCGGGAGCGAATTGGCTAAAGACAATACTGTTACCGCGGAAATTGTCAGCATAGAGCCTAATGGTCAGCCCAATAAAGCAGAGGCTGAACGCGCCTACGAAGTGGACATCGCCAAACCGGTGCTGGCCGTTTCAGAGCAGGCCAGCGACGATGCGGAGTCAATCAACCTAAGCGTTATTCAAGGCTCAAGCGACCCTGCCGATAATCGTGACTTGGTTTTCACCGCCAGTGGCTTGCCAGAGGGGTTGAGTATTGACCCTGACACTGGGGTGATCAGCGGCACCATCGACAAATCTGCCAGCCAGTTTAATGGCAACGGCGATCACACCGTAACGATTACCGTCACTGACAAGGCAGGTAACAGCGATTCAGCCAGTTTTAACTGGACTGTGAATAACCCGGTGCCGGTGGCGGAAGACGATACGGCCACAACCCTTGAAGATCAGACATTAACCGTCAATGCGGCAGATGGAGTGCTGGCTAACGACAGCGACCTTGATGGCGATACCCCGCTTAAAGTTACTGACTTCACGGTGAATGGCCAAACATTTGCAGCTGGCAGCACGGCGACGATTGCGGGCGTAGGGCAGCTGACGCTGAACGATGATGGCAGTTACGAATTC
Source organism: Marinobacter sp. AL4B (assembly GCF_019916045.1). Taxonomy (NCBI): domain Bacteria; kingdom Pseudomonadati; phylum Pseudomonadota; class Gammaproteobacteria; order Pseudomonadales; family Marinobacteraceae; genus Marinobacter; species Marinobacter sp. AL4B. The sequence goes on along the minus strand of NZ_JAILWZ010000013.1, from coordinate 2,490 downwards.
ATTCCCGCTACTGACTATAACGGCACCGTACCCACGGTTGGCTACACGGTAACAGACACTGATGGTGGTACCAGCACCGCAGAGCTAGCTCTTTCCGTCGAGCCGGTGCTGGATATTAGCTTGAGCACACCAGCGCAGGTTAACGAAGGCGAGCCCATAACCGTTACCGCGTCGGTAGAAACGCCGGTTCAAGGCAGCCCGTTGTATGTGATTCTGGATAACGGCGAAACAATCACCATTCCAGTTGGTGCGACCAGTGGCAGCATAGAGGTTGATAGCCGCGCCGATGATGAGTACGTGCAAGGAGTCACCGATAAGACTTTTGAGGTCATCAGTGCGACCGGTGGCAGCGAAACCATCAACGATAGTAGCTTTGGCGCAACAACCAAAGTAGATATTGTGGATGCTGACTCCACGGTTACCGCTCGGTTGTCTGTAGATAAAACCACCACAGACGAAGGTGCAGCCCCTCTTGTTTACACCGTGACACTGGAAGACGGTAACGGCAATGCCATAGTTGCGAACAATGACGTAGTTGTTAACACAAGCTTGGGTGACATCACCGTTGCAGCAGGCAGCGCCACAGGTACGATTAACGTATCCGTTCAAAGCGATGACGTTTACATCGATACGTCTACCGTGACCAATGAAATTACGGGCATTACCGAGAGCAATGCTGGCACAATTGGAGCGTTTGAAAAACTAGCGATTGATTCAACCCCCGTTGAAACCCAGGTGGCAGACACAACCGACCCGGTTTACGCCATCATTGACGTTGATAACAGCGCGGTGCTGGAAGGTAGTGAGTTGACCTACACCGTGAAGCTGGTAGACGCAAACGGAAACCCTGCGCCTGCTGTCGCTGGAAAGGATGTAACGGTTAATCTGAGCTGGAACGGTGCCGCCGCCAATACCGGTGACGTGGATGCCTTGCCTGTGAGTGTCATCCTCGCCGGTGGTGATTCAGAAACAACCTTCACCGTCACTACTAAGGTGGACCAAGTAGACGAGTTGAGCGAGCCCGTTACCGCCACCATTGAGAGTGTTGTTGATAACCCGGGTGGCGACCCTGGCTTTGAGCAGTTACAAGTTAGCCCTGATGGCAACAGTGTTACGGCGCAGGTCTTGGATGCTCCTACCATTGAAGTGCTGAACGACAACGGCGCTGCCGATGGCCAGATTACCGTGAGCGAGAATGGTCTGGACACCAATGATGGCTCTGAAACCGTCAGCGGCGTTTTGCGCATTACCGCTCCGTCCGGATTGGAAACCATCGAAATCGGCGGACAAACCCTCACGTTGGCACAACTTGAAGACCTGTCGACCACCAATCAAACCATTACGATCGCAGGTCACGGCGAAATCAGTCTGACCAAATCGACCGTGGTTGAAACGTCGAACGGCCAGCCCGCCGTGTGGGAAGTGGATTTCGACTACGCATTGACCAATGCTCAAACACACACGGCTCAGGGGGCCGATGACGCACTGAAGGATATTGCTCTGGGGGTTAGTGCGACCGACCCACTGGATGCAAACAATAGTGCAACCGGCACCGGCAACCTAGGGGTGCTGGTGATCGATGATGTACCCGAGGTGGGCCTCACCGGTGTGAAGTTGGATGAAGCTCAAGTCGATGAAGCTCAAATTGGCACGCCTGCCACTTCAGATTTCTCTGGCGCTTTCGCTATTAATCACGGTGCTGACGGTGGCAACGATGTCGCCTATGAGCTGGTGATTGACAATACAGCGTCAGGCCTTGTCGATACAGCCAGCGGGGATCCTGTGGTGCTGTTTGACAATAATGGCGTTGTTGAAGGCCGGAACAGCAATGGCGACGTGGTATTCACCCTTCAGGTTGATGCCGCAACCGGTGAAGTCACGCTCACTCAAAACCGTGCTCTGGAGCATCAGGATCCATTCACTCCGGATGATACCGTGAATCTCGCCAATGGTGCGGTGAGCCTAAAGGCAAAAGCAACAGATGGTGATAACGACACAGCCAGCGCAACGGTCAATATTGGCGACCGTTTTGTGTTTCAGGATGATGGGCCTAGCGCTGTTGCGGATAGCGGTAATGTGAATGAAGGCGGCAGCCTGACCGTCAGTGCCATTAATGGCGTGCTGGCAAACGATCAGGCGGGCGCTGACGGCTGGGCAGCAAATGGTAATGCTGTCGTCGGGGTTGTGCCGGGTAATAACGGCGCCGCAGTGAACATAAATATTGGTCAGTCAATTGTTGGCCAGTACGGCAAGCTGACCCTTAACGCTGATGGCAGCTATACCTATGAAGCCACGGCCGATGCGGTGACCAGTGACGCAACGGATGTGTTCACCTACACGGTGCGTGATGCTGACGGTGACGAAACCACCGCCACGCTGACCATCAATGTGTCCGATGTCAGCCTGGCTGAAACCCCGATCACCGAAAGTGTGAACGAAAGCGGTCTGGCAGGCGGTTCGACGTCGGGTGATGACAGCCAGATTGCCACC
>NZ_JAILWZ010000001.1:0-742 GCF_019916045.1 Marinobacter sp. AL4B | reverse complement strand
GGTGGCAATCTGGCTGTCATCACCCGACGTCGAACCGCCTGCCAGACCGCTTTCGTTCACACTTTCGGTGATCGGGGTTTCAGCCAGGCTGACATCGGACACATTGATGGTCAGCGTGGCGGTGGTTTCGTCACCGTCAGCGTCGCGCACGGTGTAGGTGAACACGTCTTGCTCGTCGCCGGTAATCGCATCGGCGGTGGAGACATACTCGTAGCTGCCATCGGCGTTCAGGGTCAGGTAGCCGAACTGGCCATCAATGCGGCCAGCCACGCCACCGCTGGACGCGGTGCCGGTATTACCGACGGCCACGCCGACCACAGCTCCCGTGGCGGCCCAGCCATCGGCACCGGCGGTGTCGTTGCTCAGCACACCATCGGTGGCCGTTACGGTCAGGGTTGCACCTTCGGTGACGTTACCGGTGTCGGCGACCGCCACCGGCGCATCGTCCGCAATGTTAATGGTCACGGTGTTGGTGACCGTGTTGCCATCGGCATCCTGGGTGGTGTACTCGAAGCTGTCTTCGACGGCATCACCCGAGGTGGTGTCCGTCAGCGTGTAGGTGTAGTTGCCATCTTTATCAATGCTGAACTCACCGTGCTCGGTGCTGACATTGGTCTGCGGCACCGCTTCCACTCCAGCCGGCAAGGTCACCGTGCCGGTGGCAATCTGGCTGTCATCACCCGACGTCGAACCGCCTGCCAGACCGCTTTCGTTCACACTTTCGGTGATCGGGGTTTCAGCC